>NZ_BPMK01000014.1 GCF_019656455.1 Noviherbaspirillum aridicola | reverse complement strand
GCCCCCATCATGTACAGCGCGCCGTGCGCAAAGTTGATCACGTTGAGCAGGCCGAAGATGACGGCCAGGCCGAGCGACAGCATCGCGTAGAACGAGCCGTTGACCAGGCCGAGCAGCAGCTGGCTCAGCAGCGCCTGCAGGGGGATGCCGAATATTTCCATAATCTTTTATTCACAAGGGACTGCGGGATGACGCGCGTGCGGCGCGTGTTCGGAACTGCGCTTCTTCCGGCACTGGAAGAAGACGGGAGCGGAGGCGGACGTCGTGCCGCCCGCCCTGCTCCCTCGCCTCCCCCGGCGGCGGGAGAGGCGTGACTGCAACGTCAGATCAGCTTACTTCCAGAGCGAGCACTTGGAGTCGGCCTTGGTGGTCCATGCCTGGTCCGCGGGGATGGTCTGCACCACCTTGTAGTAATCCCACGGATACTTGGACTCGGACTTCTTCTTCACTTCCATCAGGTACATGTCGTGCACCATGCGGCCATCGGGACGGATCTCGCCGTTCTTGGCGAAGAAGTCGCTGATCCTGGTCTTCTTCATCTGCGCCATCACCTTGTCGGCATCGTCGGTGCCGGCGGCCTTGACCGCGTTCAGGTAGTGGACGGTGGCCGAGTAGTCGGCGGCCTGCAGCATGGACGGCATCTTCTTCATCTTCTCGAAGTAGCGCTTGGACCACTTGCGGGTGTCCTCATTGAGGTCCCAGTACCAGCCGTCGGTCAGGTACATGCCCTGCGTCAGGTCGAGGCCGAGCGCATGCACGTCGTTGATGAACATGAGCAGGCCGGCCAGCTTCATCGACTTGTTGATGCCGAATTCGTTGGCTGCCTTGATCGAGTTGACGGTATCGCCGCCGGCGTTGGCCAGGCCGAGGATCTGCGCCTTGGACGACTGCGCCTGCAGCAGGAAGGACGAGAAGTCGGAAGCCGACAGCGGATGCTTGACGCTGCCGACGATCTGGCCGCCTGCGGCCTTGACCACGTCGGAGGTGTCCTTCTCGAGCGAGGCGCCGAACGCATAGTCGGCGGTCAGGAAGTACCAGCTCTTGCCGCCCTGCTTGACGATCGCGCCGCCGGTGCCCTTGGCCAGCGCCACCGTGTCATACGCATAGTGGACGATATAGGGCGAGCACTCCTCGTTGGTCAGGCGGGCCGAGGCGGCGCCGATGGAAATGAAGGGCTTCTTCTTCTCGGTGGCGACTTTCGCCATCGACAGGTTGGCACCGGAGTTGGTACCGCCGAGCAGCATGTCCAGGCCGGCCTGGTCGAACCATTCGCGCGCCTTGGAGGCGGCGATGTCGGCCTTGTTCTGGTGGTCGGCGTAGATGAACTCGATCTTCTTGCCGTTGATCTGGCCACCCAGGTCGGCAATCGCCATCTTGATCGCCTCGACGCCGCCGGCGCCGTCGATGTCCGCGTACAGGCCGGACATGTCGGTGATCAGGCCGATCTTGATCACGTCGCCCGAAATCTGGGCATTGGCGCTTGCTGCGGCGCCCAGGGATGCTGCGGCCGAAACGGCTACTGCCATTGCTTTCAACTTCATTTCCATCTCCTTCTTTTATTGATCATCATGCGCGAACGCATGTGCTTCTTCGAGCTTGTGGAACGACCAGGCTCCTTCTTCATACTCCGAGCAGGGAATTCAGCACGGGCATCTTGTCATTCAGTTCGGACGAGGCAAACGATTCGACGATCTGGCCATGCTCCATCACATAGAAGCGGTCGGCCAGCGGCGCGGCGAAGCGGAAATTCTGTTCCACCATCACGATGGTGTAGCCCTTGGCCTTGAGCGTGGTGATCATGCGCGCGAGCGCCTGCACGATCACCGGCGCCAGGCCTTCGGAGATTTCATCGAGCAGCAGCAGGCGGGCGCCGGTGCGCAGGATGCGCGCCACCGCCAGCATCTGCTGCTCGCCGCCCGACAGCCGGGTGCCCTGGCTGGAGCGGCGCTCCTTCAGGTTGGGGAACATGTCGTAGATTTCTTCCACCGACATGCCCTTGTCCGTCTTGGAGACGAAGGGCGGCAGCATCAGGTTCTCTTCCGCCGACAGCGACGAAAAAATGCCCCGTTCCTCGGGGCAGTAACCGACGCCGAGATGCGCCACTTTATAGGTCGGAAGCTGGATCGCCTCCACCCCGTTGATCCTGATCGATCCCTTGCGCGCGCCGGTCAGGCCCATGATCGCGCGCAGCGTGGTGGTGCGGCCGGCGCCGTTGCGGCCGAGCAGGGTCACCACTTCGCCGTGGTTCACGGTGAGGTTGACGTCATGCAGGATGTGCGACTCGCCGTACCACGCATGCAGGTTGGTGATCTGTAGTGCGGGTGCCGCCATCAATGCGCTCCTTGCAATTGCCCCGAGGTGGTGCCCATGTAGGCTTCCATCACCTGCGGATTCTTCGAGACTTCTTCATAGGTGCCTTCGGCCAGCACCGCGCCGCGCTGCAGGACCGAGATGCGGTCGCTGATGCCGGCGATGACGCTCATGTTGTGCTCCACCATCAGGATGGTGCGGCCGGCCGACACCTTCTTGATCAGTTCGGTCACGCGGTGCACGTCTTCATGGCCCATGCCCTGGGTCGGCTCGTCGAGCAGCATCAGCTCCGGCTCCATGCCGAGCGTGGTGGCGATCTCGAGCGCGCGCTTGCGGCCGTAGGGCAGATCGACCGTCATCGTGTCGGCGAATTTTTCCAGGTCGACCTCGGCCAGCAGCGCCATCGCGCGGTCGTTGAGCTGGTTCAGCGTCTTTTCGCTCTTCCAGAAATGGAAGGAATTGCCGAGCGGCCGCTGCAGCCCGATGCGCACGTTCTCCAGCACGGTGAGGTGCGGGAAGACCGCCGATATCTGGAAGGAGCGGATCACGCCCTGGCGTGCGATCTGCGAGGGCTTGGCCATCGTGATGTCGCGGCCGTTGAAAAGAATCTGTCCCGACGTCGGGACCAGGAATTTGGTGAGCAGGTTGAAACAGGTGGTCTTGCCCGCGCCATTGGGGCCGATCAGCGCATGGATATGACCGCGCTGCACCTGCAAGCTGACATTGTCGACCGCGGTAAAGCCCTTGAAGGCCTTGGTCAACTGCCTTGTCTCCAAAACTACGTCCGCCATGGGTTCTCCCTGTTGGCTGTTATTTGGCATCAGGCGGGCATCGTGCGCCGCCTTTCCCTCGCCTGGCAACCGCAGGGCAGGTCTTGCCCGGCGAATTGCAAAGTACACAGCAGGCCTCGGGGGGAGGCAATACGCCTCGTAAATCTTCTGCCTGTTGTTTGGCCTGTATCAATTCCTTACATGTATTGATGACAGGCAACGCGAGGCAATGTTAGCACAGGGGTTTTTGCCGCTCCAACAACTCCTTGTCAAAAAGAATTCACTCAGATCTCGACCGGTGGTGTGGCGGGTTCGGCCTGTCGCTCAGCGCGTGCAGCCGGCGCCGCGCCAGCAGGCTTCGCACGATCGGCCTTGATCCACTCCGCGGCCTTTTCCGCCACCATGATGGTCGGCGAATTGGTATTGCCCGAGGTGATCACCGGCATGACCGAGGCATCGACCACGCGCAGCCCGCGAACGCCCCTCACCCGCATCCGGCTGTCGACCACCGCAAGCGGATCGTCGTCGCGGCCCATCTTGCAGGTGCCGACCGGGTGGAAAATCGTGGTGCCGATGTCGCCGGCGGCCTTGGCCAGTTCTTCATCGGTGCGCAGATGGGCGCCGGGCTTGAATTCCTCCGGCGAATAGCGGTGCAATGCCGGCTGCGACACGATGCGGCGGGTCAGCGCCAGCGCGTCGGCGGCGACCTTGCGGTCTTCCGGCGTGCTCAGGTAATTGGCGGTGATCTTCGGCGGCGCGAACGGATCGCCCGAGGCGATGCGCACATGGCCGCGCGCGGTCGGCCGCAGATTGCAGACGCTGGCGGTGAAGGCCGGGAACGGATGCAGCGGTTCGCCGAAACGCTCGAGCGACAGCGGCTGCACATGGTATTCGAGATTGGGCGTGACCTGCGACGGATCGGAGCGGGTGAAGGCGCCGAGCTGGGACGGCGCCATCGACATCGGCCCGCTGCGGGTGAAGGCGTACTCCATGCCGATGCGCATCTTGCCGAACCAGTTGTTGGCCAGCGTGTTGAGGGTTTTGACGCCCTGCACCTTGAATGCCATGCGCAGCTGCAGATGGTCTTGCAGGTTTTCGCCGACGCCCGGGGCATCGACCGCGACAGGAATGCCGTGTTGATGCAGCAGTTCGCCGGGACCGATGCCCGACATCTGCAGGATCTGCGGCGAACCGACGGCGCCCGCGGTGCAGAGGGTTTCCTGCGCCGACTCGGCAAACCATTCGGTGCCGCCGCCGGTGAATTCCACGCCGCTGCAGACCAGTCCCTGCTCCGTCTGCCGCAGCCGCAGCCGCTTCACATGGCAGCCGGTCATGATGTCGAGCTTGCCCTTGCGGCCGGCGGTCGGCCTGAGGAAGGCGCGCGCGGTGTTCCAGCGGAAGCCTTTCTTCTGGTTGACCTCGAAATATCCACAGCCTTCGTTGTCGCCGGTGTTGAAATCGTCGACCTTGGGAATGCCGAGCTGGGCGGCGGCGTCGCGAAAGGCGTCAAGGATTTCCCAGGACAAGCGCTGACGCTCGACCCGCCATTCGCCGCCGGTGCCGTGGTAATCATTGGCGCCGCCGTGATAGTCCTCGCTCTTCCTGAACACCGGCAGCACGTTCTGCCAGCGCCAGCTGTCGTCGCCGGTCAGGTCGGCCCAGGTGTCGTAGTCGCGCGCCTGGCCGCGCATGTAGATCATGCCGTTGATGGAAGAACAACCGCCGAGCACCTTGCCGCGCGGGTAGATCAGGCTGCGACCGTTCAGTCCGGGATCGGCCTCGGTGCGGAACAGCCAGTCGGTGCGGGGATTGTCGATGCAATACAGGTAGCCGACCGGGATATGGATCCACATGTAGTCGTCCTTGCGGCCGGCTTCCAGCAGCAGGACCGAAATGCCGGCGTCCTGGGCGAGACGATTGGCGAGTACACAGCCGGCGGAGCCGGCACCGATGATGATGTAGTCGTATTTGCCTGCTGATTCCACGCTTTTGCTCCTGTTGACTCTGCCTCGCGCCCGCCTGACAGAGCAGGGGGTTTTTTATTTTGTTTTTGATGTATACGAGTAGTAGTAGTTGTTAACAACCCCGCGTCCCTGTGGATAAGTCGGTTTACCGCTTTCTTCTCAAGGACTTGAGGCCTGCGGAAACGGCTGGACAAGTGCTGTACTGCGGGAGGATGGATTCGGGATAAAAAAAACCCTTCCCCGATCTTCACCGCTTGTCCCGTTTACATCCAGCGCTTGCCCACCAGTTTATCCACAGGCCTTGTTCACTTGGCAACGGGCATGGTGAATTCCGCGCCCTTGGCGATGGAATCCGGCCAGCGCTGCATCACCGACTTGTAGCGGGTGTAGAAACGGATGCCTTCTTCGCCGTAGGCATGGGCGTCGCCGAACAGCGAGCGCTTCCATCCGCCAAAGGAATGCCAGGCCATCGGCACCGGGATCGGCACGTTGACGCCGACCATGCCGACTTCCACCCGGCGCGAGAATTCGCGGGCGGTGTTGCCGTCGGAGGTGAACAGCGACACGCCATTGCCGAACTCATGGGCGTTGATCAGCTTCAGGGCGGAGGCGAAGTCCGGCACGCGCACGATGCACAGCACCGGCCCGAAGATTTCTTCCTTGTAGATCTTCATGTCCGGGGTGACATGGTCGAACAGCGAGCCGCCGAGGAAAAAGCCGTTTTCATGGCCCGCCACCTTCAGCCCGCGGCCGTCAACCAGCAGTCTGGCGCCAGCCTGCACCCCGTCTTCGATATAGGCTTCGATCTTGGCCTTGTGCTGGGCGGTCACGACCGGTCCCATTTCGGCTTCGGCTTCCATGCCGTTCATGACTTTCAGCGACTTGACCCGCGGGATCAGCGCCTCGACCAGTTTGTCGGCGACGCTGCCGACCGCGACGGCAACCGAAATCGCCATGCAGCGTTCGCCGGCCGAGCCGTAGGCCGCGCCGATCAGCGCATCCACTGCCTGGTCGAGATTCGCATCGGGCATGACCACCAGGTGATTCTTGGCGCCGCCGAGCGCCTGCACCCGCATCGGATACGGTCCCTTGCGCTTCGCGCCCTCGGTGTAGATGTATTCGGCGATCGGGGTCGAGCCGACGAAGGACAGCGCGTTCACGTCCGGATGCTGCAGCAGCGCGTCGACCGCGACCTTGTCGCCCTGCACCACGTTGAACACGCCGTCGGGCAGGCCCGCCTGCCTGAACAGGTCGGCGATCATCAGCGAGGGCGTGGGATCGCGCTCGGACGGCTTGAGGATGAAGGCATTGCCGGTGGCAATCGCCATCGGCGCCATCCACATCGGCACCATGAACGGGAAGTTGAAGGGCGTGATGCCGGCGGTGACGCCCACCGGCTGGCGCAGCTGCCAGTTGTCGATGCCGCCGCCGATGTTGTCGGTGAACTGGGTCTTGAGCAGCTGCGGCGCGGCGGTTGCGAATTCCACCACTTCCAGGCCGCGGGTGACTTCGCCGCGCGCATCGGAAAACACCTTGCCGTGCTCGCGGGTGATGGCGGCGGCGAGGTCGTCGTGGTGCTTCTCGATCAGTTCCTTGAACCTGGACAGGATGCGGGCGCGCTTGAGCGGCGCGGTCTCGCCCCAGGCCGGCGCGGCGGCGCGGGCGGCGTCGACCGCGGCATGGACTTCTTCCACGCTGGCCAGCGCGACACGGGCGCTGACTTCGCCGGTGGCCGGGTTATACACATCCTGCAGGCGGCCGCTTATCGATTCCACCACCTTGCCGCCGATGTAGTGCTGGATGAGCTTCGTCGTCATAAGAATTCCTTTGGCTGGAGAAGAGTTTTTCACAGCTTATTCCCCTGCCTGCCGCGAATCCAATGAGTTCTTGTCAAGAACAATATAAAACGATCTTATAATCAGGCATGGACTTCAACCAACTGCGCGCCTTCGTCACCGTCGCGGAAGAAGGCAATCTCACCCGGGCCGCCCAGCGCCTGCACCTGACCCAGCCTGCGGTCAGCCTGCAGATCAAGTCGCTTCAGGCCAGCCTGCAACTGCAACTCTTCACCCGCACCGCCAGCGGCATGGTGCTGACCGATGACGGCGCCAAGCTGCTGCCGTTCGCGGAACGGGTGATGGAAAGCCTGAATGAATTCCGCCAGGGCGCGGCCTCGCTGCACTCCACCCTGTCCGGCAGCCTTGCCATCGGCACCATCCTCGATCCGGAATTCATCCGGCTCGGCGCCTTTCTGCGGCGGCTGGTGGAAAGCTATCCCCAGATTTCCACCCGCCTGCAGCACGGCATGTCGGGCTGGGTCCAGCAGCAGATCAAGAGCGGCCAGCTCGACGTCGGGTATTTCCTCGGCACGCCGGGCAAGGAATTCCACGCCCAGGTGCTGACCAGCTTCACCTATAACGTGGTCGCGCCGCAGGGCTGGACCAGCCGGGTCGCGGGCAAGGACTGGCCGGCGCTCGCCAGGCTGCCGTGGATCTGGACGCCGCCGGAATCGGCGCATCACCGCCTGCTGACCGGCGTGTTTTCCAGCCATCGGGTGGTGCCGAACAAGGTGGCCATGGTCGACCAGGAGCCGTCGATGCTCGACCTGGTGAAATCCGGTGTCGGCCTGTCGCTGGTGCGGGAGTCGATCGCGCTGCGCGAGGCGCATGCGCACGGCCTGGTCATCGCCGACGCGGTGAACCTGCACACCGACCTCACCTTCATCAGCCTGGCGCGCCGCCGCAACGAACCGGCCATCGCCGCCGCGTTTGCGCTGCTCGAAGGTTTGTGGCGGCGCTGACTGTGGAAAAGTCTCTGGATATTGGCTGGATGTAAACGGGACAAGCGCGGAAATCTTCCCCGGACCGTTTTTTGTCCCGAATCTGTCCTTGCGGCATACAGCGCTTGTCCCGCCGCTTGTACAGCGGCGAAGTGCTTGATCGAAAAGATGTTAACAGACTTATCCACAGAAACGGGCCGACGTTAACCATTACCACTATTCGTATACTTCACAATCATCTGGAAAACCCCTCTTTTCCCGGCAGCCGTCGCGCGCTTGCGCGAACACCCCGTCAGCCCCTAAGCTAGCTGCTTTACCGCCTTGCAATACTCGCCCATGCTTCCCAGACCCAGGCTTGGCCTGATCAGCGCGCTTCACCAGGAACAAGCCGGCCTGATCGAACAGATGCAGGACCGCCAGACCGTCACGCGCGGCATGCGCGACTACACCAGCGGCCGCCTGTGGGGCATGGACTGCGTCTGCGTGCTGTCGCGCATCGGAAAAGTCGCGGCGGCAGCGACGGTCTCCACCCTCATCGAGCGCTTCGGCGTCACCCATGTCCTGTTCACCGGCGTCGCCGGCAGTGTGGACAAGCGGGTGAAAGTCGGGGATATCGTGGTGGCGGACGCGCTGGTGCAGCACGACATGGATGCGCGGCCGCTGTTTCCGCGTTTCGAAATCCCGCTGCTCGGACAGGAACGTTTTGCCTCCGACCTGCACCTGACCGACAGCGTGGCCCTGGCGGCCGGCGAATTCCTGGCCGCCGGCCTCGGCGGCATCGGGGAGTCGGACCGCGCGGCCTTCGGCCTCGACCGGCCGTCGGTGCACCGGGGCCTGATCGCCAGCGGCGACGAGTTCATTCACCGGGGCGAGCGCCATGCCGCGCTCAGGCAGGCTTTTCCCGACCTGCTCGCGGTCGAGATGGAGGGCGCGGCGGTGGCTCAGGTCTGTTTTGAATTCGGCCTGCCGTTCGCCGTGATCCGCACCATTTCCGACGGCGCCGATGAAGGCGCGCCGCTGGATTTCATGCAATTCATCGAACGCGTGGCCGCGCGCTATGCCTACGGAATCGTGGAACGCTATTGCGCCTCAGGGCGAGGCTGAGGCGATCAGGCCCGCGCAGGCATTGGTCTCGCCCGGGCCGACTTCGATCAGCGGCAACAGGGCCGCGCCCAGCGGCGCCAGCAGGCCAAGCGCCAGCGCGCTGCCGGCGCGCAGGGCGAGCACGCCGCGGTCGGCCTCCAGCTCGGGCTTGGCGATACTGCCGCGCACGTGCAGCGGCGTGCGCAGCGACAGCAGCTGCACGCCCTTGGGATGGGGATGGATGGTGAGATCCAGCTTTTCCTCGCCGAGCAGTATCCTGCCGTCGAGCGCCAGCTCGGCCTGATCGGTATCGACGACGAAGGCGCGCGGCCGCAGCACCCCCTTCTCCACCGTGAAGTCGCCGGCGGCGCAGCGGATGTCGACCTGGCGGTCGCCGAACAGGTTCGTCAGCAGCAGGCTGCCGAAATTCATGCCCATGCTGTCGAGCAGGCGCTTGCTCAGCGAGCCGCGGTCGATCGCGGTGCGCACTTCGCCGCCGGCGGCGCCGAGCACCGCGGCGAAGGAATGGCCGCGGCCCTGCAGGCGCGCATCGGCGCTGAGTTCGCCGCTCCCGCCCGGGCTGCCGGGTGCCTCGGGCAGCAGGCGCGCGAGCTTCAGCCGGCGCGCGCTGAGCGTCATTTCCGCCTGCACCGGCTTGCGCCGGCCGTCGAGACTGATCTCCGCGTTCACTTCGCCGCCGGCCGCCGCAAAGCGCAGCGGCGCGATGCGCAGCAGACCGCCCTGCAGCCGGACATGCGCATGCAGGTCTTCCACCGGCCATGCCTTGCGCCGCATCGCTTTCGCCGCGCGCAGTTCCACATCGGTGTCGATGCCCTGCCAGCGTTCGCTGCGGAACGGCGCCACCGGGAACAGCTTGCCCTGCGGCTGCACCGTGCGGTCGCCGCGCCGCTTGCGGCTGTCCCTCGAGTCGACGCCGAGCAGCGGCGCGAGGTCGGCCACCCGCAGCAGCTTCGACGTCACCCTGCCTTCCAGCAGGGGCCGCGGCTCGCGCGGATGGTAGATCAGGGTGCCGTGGAGGTCGGTGGCGCCCATCTTGCCGCTGAAGTCTTCATAGCGCCAGTGCAGGCCTTCCTGCTCACGCGACAGCAGCAAGCGCCCGGCGGTGGAAAACGGCGGCGTCTCCGGCAGCAACAGGCCGGTCAGCGGATACAGCCTTGCCATGCTCACGCCTTCGACCTGCAGGCGGAGGTCGAGGCCGGGACGGGAGCGCGGCGCGGACAGGGCGCCTTTCGCGTCGATGCGGGTGCTGCCGGAACGCAGCCGCAGCGAGAGCGGAAAATTCACGTGCTCATTCTCGAGCGCGAGGACGCGGGCGCTGCTGCCCTCGCCTTCCAGCGGCTCATTCTGCATGCTGCCGCTGAAACGCCATGCAAGCGTTTCGTCGTCCGGGGCCTCGGCTTCGGCGTCGAGCGACAGCTGGCGTACCGCGTCGCGGATCTCGACCCTGCCGCCGTTGACCGCAAGCCGGCGCAGCCCGAATTCCCAGCCGCCGCCGCCGTCGGGGAAATCCCAGTTGGCCTGGCCCTCGGCATTGCGTTCGAGCAGGAGCGCAGGCGCGTCGAGTTCCAGCACGGGAATGAGCACCCGCTTTTCGAGGGCGGCGAGAGGATTGACGGTCAGGCTAATGCCGCTTGCCGTCAGCATCACCGGCTGGGACGACCAGGAAGCGTTGCCGAAGACGATGTCGCGGGCGACGATGCGGGGCCAGGGCAGCCAGGCGCGCCACCCCTTCTCCCCCTGCGATGCATGCCAGCTGAGCGCCAGCTCTCCGCGGATCTCGAGGGTACGGCCGCTGGCCTGCTCCACTTTCTGTTGCAGCCAGGGTCTGGCGCGGTTCCAGTCATAGCCGGCGGCCAGCGACAGCGCGAGCGCTGCCAGGGCGAGCAAGACGAGCCCGCCGGCGATGGCGATGCGAAGCGCGCGTGACATGTGCTTGAGATGCCGCCGCAGGCACCGGAGTTCGCCGAGCTGCGTTGCCGCAACCCGGGGCAGGACGCGCAAAACAAAAGAGCCGGCGCAAGGCCGGCTCTTCGGGACCGCAAAGCGGATACGAAATCGCGTCAGGCGCCCAGCGTCATCAGGCTCGCATTGCCGCCGGCGGCGGTCGTGTTGACGCACACCGCGCGTTCCGCGACCAGGCGCCACAGCGGCACCGGCTTGTCGCCATCGGTCTCGACCGCCACCACCAGCGCGCCGTCGCGCGCGGCGAGCAGCGGCAGCAGTGCCGGCAGCTGCGCCTTTTCCAGCAGGGCGAGCTGCAACGATGCCTCCGCCAGTTGTGCGCGCTTGAGTACGACGACGGCATCGCGCGCCTGCGCGGGCAGGCCTGCCGGCAGCAGCGCGGCGGTGTCGGTATCGATCACCGCGCGGTTGCCGGTGGCAAAGCAGGCAGCCAGCTGGTTGAGCAGCGCGGCGAGCGTGCCGGCGCTGCACAGCACCTGTCCGCGCGGCGCGAATGCCAGGCTGTTGCGTTCGCCGGTCGGGCCGGGCAGCACCATCGCGGTATCGAGCAGGCTGGCATGCAGATAGGCGTCGCCGAGTTCGGCGATCTGCGCATGGCCGTGCGTCCTCGCCCAGCCCACCAGGCTTTCCAGCGCCGCATGGCGGGCGCTTTCTCCCTTGCGGTGAATCGTGTGCGCCGCCTGCTTGACCTCGGCATTGCGCTGCAGCCGCTTCAGGTAGAGCGGGCCGCCGGCCTTGGGACCGGTGCCCGACTTGCCTTCGCCGCCGAAGGGCTGCACGCCGACCACCGCGCCGACGATGTTGCGGTTGACGTAGATGTTGCCCACGTGCGCCCGGCCGGTGATGAAGTCGATCGTCTCGTCGATGCGGGAATGCACGCCGAGCGTCAGGCCATAGCCGGTGGCATTGATGGCGTCGATCAGCTGCGGCAGGTCGTCGCGGCGGTAGCGCAGCACATGCAGCACCGGGCCGAACACTTCGCGCTGCAGGCTGGCCAGGCTGTCGATCTCGATCACCGTCGGCGGCACGAAGGTGCCTTCGCCGCAGGCCGGCGGCAGTTCGAGCTGGTAGACCTTGCGGCCCTCGCCCTTCATGCGCGCGATGTGGCGCAGCAGGTTTTGCTGCGCCTCGGCGTCGATCACCGGGCCGACATCGGTGGACAGCCGGTCCGGGTTGCCGATGCGCAGTTCCTGCATCGCCCCCTTGAGCATCTTCATCGTGCGATCGGCGATGTCCTCCTGCAGGCACAGCACGCGCAGCGCGGAGCAGCGCTGGCCGGCGCTGTCGAAGGCGGAAGTGAGCACATCCTGCACCACCTGTTCCGGCAGCGCGCTGGAGTCGACGATCATCGCGTTCTGGCCGCCGGTCTCGGCGATCAGCGCCACCTCGCGCCCTTCGTCGGCGGCGCGGCGCGCCAGCGTGCGGTTGATCAGCTGCGCGACTTCGGTGGAGCCGGTGAAGATCACGCCCGCCACGCGCGGGTCGCCGGTCAGCGCGGCGCCGACGGTTTCGCCGCGGCCGGGCAGGAATTGCAGCGCCGCCGGCGGCACGCCGGCCTCATGCAGCAGCTCGACCGCGCGGCAGGCGATCAGCGGCGTCTGTTCGGCCGGCTTGGCCAGCACCACGTTGCCGGCCGCGAGCGCGGCGCTGACCTCGCCGATGAAGATGGCGAGCGGGAAGTTCCACGGGCTGATGCAGACCACCGGACCGAGCGCCCCGGCGGGCGGCGACTGCCGCACGTCGGCGGCGTAGTAGCGCAGGAAGTCGACCGCTTCACGCACTTCGGCGATCGCATTCGGCAGCGACTTGCCGGCCTCGCGCACCGCCAGGGCGAGAAACTCCGCCATGTGCTGTTCCAGCAGTTCGGCGCCGCGCTCGAGCATGGCGGCGCGCGCCGCGGGCTCGACCGCCTGCCATGCGCCGGCGGCGGCCTGCGCCGACAGCAGCGCGCTTTCCACTTCCGCCGCGCCTGCTTCGGATACGCTGCCGACGATGTCGCGGCGATCGGCCGGATTGACGACCGGCTGCGGTTGCGTCGGTGCCGCGATGCCCTGGGCGAGCAGCGGGCGCGCCTGCCACTGGCGCGAGCCGAGCGCGTCGAATGCCTGGCCGAGCTGGCGCAGCAGGTTTTCATTGCTCAGGTCGAGGCCGGCGGAATTCCTGCGCTCGGCGCCGTACAGTTCGGCCGGCAGCGGGATCATCGGATGCGGGCTGCCGCCCAGCGCCGTCGCCGCCGCGAAGGGATCGGCGATCAGGCTGTCGATCGGCACGCTTTCGTCGACGATCTGGTTCACGAAGGACGAGTTGGCGCCGTTCTCCAGCAGGCGGCGCACCAGGTAGGCGAGCAGGGTTTCATGGGAGCCGACCGGCGCATAGATGCGGCAGGGCTTGCCGAGCTTGTCGGCCCCCACCACCTGGTCGTACAGGGTTTCGCCCATGCCGTGCAGGCACTGGAATTCATAGTCGTCGATGCCGCGCTCGCTCGCCCAGGCATGGATCGCCGACAGCGAGTAGGCATTGTGCGTGGCGAACTGCGGATAGATCACATCCGT
The DNA here is from genome assembly GCF_019656455.1 of Noviherbaspirillum aridicola. GTDB lineage: Bacteria > Pseudomonadota > Gammaproteobacteria > Burkholderiales > Burkholderiaceae_D > Noviherbaspirillum > Noviherbaspirillum aridicola. The sequence goes on along the minus strand of NZ_BPMK01000014.1, from coordinate 137,075 downwards.
CATGCCGAGCAGCTTGCGCGCGCAGGTGAGATAGGAAACGTCGGTGTACACCTTGCGGGTGTAGACCGGATAGCCGGGCATGCCGTCGACCTGGGCGCGCTTGATCTCCGCGTCCCAGTATGCGCCCTTGACCAGCCTCACCATGAACTTGCGACCGCTGCGGCGGGCAAGGTCGGCCAGGAAGTCGAGCACGAACGGGCAGCGCTTCTGATAGGCTTGCACCACGAAGCCGATGCCGTCGAAGCCGGCCAGGTCGCCGTCATGCGCCAGCGCTTCCATCAGGTCGAGCGAGATCTCCAGGCGGTCGGCTTCCTCGGCGTCGATATTGAGGCCGATGTCGTAGCGCTTGGCCAGCAGCAGCAGCGACTTCAGGCGCGGCAGCAGCTCTTCCATCATGCGCGCGTGCTGGGCGCGGGAATAGCGCGGATGCAGCGCCGACAGCTTGACCGAAATGCCGGGGCCGTTCCTGATGCCGCGGCCAGCCGATGCCTTGCCGATCGCGTGGATCGCCTCTTCATAGGCGGCATAGTATTTCGCCGCGTCTTCCTCGGTCAGCGCGGCCTCGCCGAGCATGTCATAGGAATAGCGATAGCCGCGCGCTTCATTGGCGCGGCTGTTGGCCAGCGCTTCGTCGATGGTCTGGCCGGTCACGAACTGGTTGCCGAGCATGCGCATGGCCAGGTCCACGCCCTTGCGGATCAGCGGCTCGCCGCCGCGGGCGATGAGCCGGGTCAGCGCGCTGCCCAGGCCCTGCTCGCTGTTGGTCGACACCAGCTTGCCGGTGATGAGCAGGCCCCATGTCGCCGCATTGACGAACAGCGACGGCGATTCGCCGAGATGCTTGCGCCAGTCGCCCTTGCTGATCTTGTCGGCGATCAGGCGGTCGGCCGTCTGATGGTCGGGAATGCGCAGCAGCGCCTCGGCCAGGCACATCAGCGCCACGCCCTCTTCCGACGACAGCGAGAATTCATGCATCAGCGCATCCACGCCGGAGGCGCGGGTACGCTTTTCGCGCACCGCCGACACCAGGCGCCGGGCCATGTCCTGGATCTTCGATTGCGCGGCGGGCGAGGCCTGGTTCTGGCCGAGCAGCCATTGCACCGCCTCGCGCTCGTCGCGGCGGTAGGCATCGGTGATGGCCTGGCGCAGCGGTGCCGGCGCCGGCGAGAGTTCCGCGTGGAAGGCGCCGAAGGGGGCGGCGGAGACGGGGGGGCGGGTTGCAGTCAGCATGTTGATCCGGGAACAATTCTTGGAAAAATAATGGATGGATTGTATGAAGGATCGCCAAGGATTAATTCTGGAAATGAGGCCGCTGATCGGAATTTCATATTTTGTGGGAGAATTGGGCCGAACAATCTTTTGGCGGTCCCGGCCATGCTCGACAAGATCAGCAAGAAAATCCTCTCCGAACTGCAGACCGACGGTCGCATCAGCAATGTCGAGCTGGCCTCGCGCGTCAACCTCTCGCCCGCCGCCTGCCTGGAGCGGGTGCGCAAGCTGCAGGAAGCCGGCTACATCCTCGGCTACAGCGCCCAGCTCAATCCCCAGCTGCTCGATGTCTCGCTGCTGGTCTTCATCGAAGTCGTGCTCGACCGCACCACGCCGGAAGTGTTCGAAGCCTTCAAGCGCAGCGTGCAGGTCATTCCCGAAGTGCTCGAGTGCCACATGGTGGCCGGCGGCTTCGACTATCTGGTCAAGGCGCGCGTCAAGGACATGAATGCCTACCGCGAATTTCTCGGCAAGTCGCTGCTGCAGCTGAAGGGGGTGCGCGAGACGCACACTTATGCGGTGATGGAAGAGGTCAAGAATACGACCAGGCTGCCGATACGCTGAAACGCTGAAACGCCAACTTCGCTTTTCCCACTTAGCCGACCGAGCCCGCCTTGCCGGGCGGCCCTTCCAGTCACCGCTGCAGCCTCCGGTCGGCCGGAAGAACAACGCGAATCAATGCCCGACGGGAAGAATCGGCTTGACTCTCCCGGCATCATCTCCTTCCAACAAGAACCTCCCTTCCGCCGCACAGTCGAAAAAATCATTGCAGACACACGCCGTGTGCATGATCGCGCTTGCGTCTTCGCAAGCCTGGCCGGCCCCTGTGCATGTGCGCGAAGGAGCCCTGGTGCAGAACAACATCACGACTTACAAGATCATCGCGGAGAATGCCCTCGATCCGATATTTCTCACCGATACCGAGGGAACGATCCGCTTCGCGAACCGGGCGGCCGAGAAGGTATTCGGCTACGGCAACGAAGAGTTCGTCGGCAGCGGCGTCCATGCGCTGCTGCATCACAGCCACGCTGATGGCCGCCCCTTCGCGGCCGAGGACTGTCCGCTTTCGCATGCCTACGCGCGGGGAGAAGCGGTCGAGGACCTGGTGCAGCAATTTATCCGCAAGGACGGACGCTTCGTCATCGTGTCCTGCTCGCTGACGCCGGTGTTCTCGTCCGGCGAAACCCGTGGGCATGTGCTGTATGTGCGCGACATTTCGCGCCGGGCACAGCTCGAGCAGGCCAGGTTCGCCGACGAGGCACGCTTTCGCGTCCTCACCGATGCCATGCCGCAGATGGTGTGGGAGCTTGCGCCCGATGGCTCGGTGACGTTCATCAATGAGCGCTCGCGGGAGTATTTCGGCGAGATCGGCGATGACTTCGCCGAGACGATACACCCGGAAGACATCGCGCGCAGCCAGCAGGCCTGGCGCGAGGCGCTCGGCGCCGGCACCGAGTACCGGATCGAACATCGCATCCGCCGCCGCGACGGCGTCTACCGCTGGTTCCTCAGCCATGCGGTGCCCTTCCGCGACGAGTCGGGACTGATCACCGCCTGGTACGGCGTCTCCACCGATATCGACGACATCCGCCGCGCCGGCGAAGTGGTGCGCAAGAGCCGCGAGACGCTGCGCCTGGCCACCGAGGCGGCCAACCTCGGCTTGTGGGACTACTACCCGCAGACCGACAAGCTGGTCTGGAACGAGTCCGGCAAGCGGCTCTTCGGCCTGCCCGCCGACGCCAGCGCCACACTGGAAGGCTTTCTCGCGCTGGTGGACCCGGATGACCGGCAGCGGGTGCAGGCCATGATGCAGGAAGCCATGCATGCCGAAGCGGGCGCGCGGCTCGACCTGCAGTTCAGGGCGGCGGCGGAGGTACACGGCCTGCGCTGGTTCCGGGTCTATGGCAAGAGCATCGTCGACGCCTCGGGCAAGCCGGTGCGCTTCATCGGCGTGGCGATGGACATCACCGACATCAAGCTGGCCGAACAGCGCATACGCGACGCCTCGCAGCGCGACACGCTGACCGGCCTGCCCAACCGCGCGCTGCTGTTCGAATACTGCGGCCACCTGCTGGCGATCGCGCGCCGCACCCGCAGCAACGGCGCGCTGCTGTTCATCGACCTCGACCGCTTCAAGCCGATCAACGACACCCATGGCCATGACGTCGGCGACCAGGTGCTGCGCCAGGTCGCCAAGCGCCTGCTCGACTGCACGCGGCAGGAAGACATCGTCGGGCGGCTCGGCGGCGATGAATTCGTCGTCGCCCTGCCGCACTCCGACGATACCTGGGGACCGGCCACGGTGGCGCGCAACCTGATCGAACGCATCAGCCAGCCCTACTACGTCGGCAACCTGCAGCTGCAGCTGTCGCCGTCGATCGGCATCAGCCTTTATCCGGCGCACGGCGAGTCGCTCGACGCGCTGATCAAGTGCGCCGACGCCGCCATGTACGAAGCGAAGAAATCCGGCCCCGGCCGCTACCGCTTCTACAGCCCGACGCTGGACGACGGCAGCGACCAGCAGCTGGCGATCGAACGCAGGCTGCGCGAAGCGCTCGACAACAATGAACTGGTGCTGCACTACCAGCCGGTGGTGGACCTGGAAAGCGGCCGGCCGACAGGCGTCGAGGCGCTGCTGCGCCTGCCGGTGCCCGGGCGCGAGCCGCTGCTGCCGCACCAGTTCATGCCGGCGGCCGAAAGCGCCGGCCTCGTCGGCCGCCTCGGCGAATGGGTCGCGCGCGAAGCCTGCCGCCAGCACCAGGCCTGGATCGCCGCCGGCCTGCCGAGCATGAGCGTGGCGATCAACGTCGCCCCGCAGCAGTTCCGCCAGCGCAGCTTCGTCAGCCAGCTCGCCGACAGCGTGCGCAACTGCGGCATGGATCCCTCCTGTCTGCAGGTCGAGCTCAAGGAAAGCACCGTGCTGGAAGACGTTCCCGACACCATCGCGGCGCTGCAGGAGCTGCGCGCGCTCGGCATCAGCGTGGCGCTGGACGACTTCGGCGTCGGTTACTCGAGCATTGGCCTGCTGAGCACGCTGCCGATCGACAAGCTCAAGATCGACCAGTCCTTCGTCAACCGCATCGGCCAGGACGCCAAGAGCCAGGCGATCACCGACACCGTACTGGCGCTCGGCCGCTCGCTGCACCTGCAGGTGGTCGGCGAAGGCATCGAGTCCGAAGAAGTCTTCGACTACCTGCGCGACCAGGGCTGCGACCAGGCACAGGGCTATTTCTTCAGCAAGCCGCTGTCGGCCGAGGCCTTCGAGCACTGGTACCGGGACAGCTACGCGCCGGCGGCGAGCCTGCACTGAGCCGTCACGGAACTGTCACCCGGCTTACATCCGCCGGTCACAAACGCTTTCTACCATGCCGCTCCTGGAGCGCGAGGCGCGATGAGGAGCGGCATGAGCATGGATATCGTGATCGTCAGGGAAGGAGACGGCTACCGGCTGCTGCACGGCCACCTGCGGCTGGCGAACATTCTGAGGACCACCGGCGAGGCATGGGTGCACGTCAAGGGTGACTGCGAGGTGCGCATCGTGCGCGTGCGCAGCCAGTACGTGGTGCATCGCGAAGGCAGACCCTATCCCCTGCACCGGCAGTGACTGGAGGAAAGCAAACCGACGCCGCGACGCGATGAGGGACGCATAAAAAACCCGCGGCGCGCGGGGCGCCAAGCGCGCACTTCCTTGCCCCCTGGGAAAAGCGCGTGCGCTCACTCTCTTCCTGCGAAGAATTTTTTTTCCCGTAGCTAATTCTCTTCAGAAATTTACTTGTGAAAATGCCACGGGAAAATGCATTTCCGTGCGTCTTTTCGTTATTCAGCGGGAACGATGACCCCCCCTCCCCATCCAAGAAAGCTGTGACGGATAAGAAAGTTGGGGCAGAGGAATCTTGCACGGGAATAAGCCCGTGCTCCGCAACCACCACATCCCAAGACCCCGTCTTGCGCCGAGCCCGGAGCCGGCCATCACCATCACAACAAGGCCGGCGGCCAAGGCTGCCGTTTGTTATTTAGCGCACCATGGTGCATTGCAGGGGAAACCATTCAAGTGCTAAAGCCAAAAATTCTGCTCGTCAACGATCATCCGGCGAGCCTGCTCGCGCTCAAGACGCTGCTGACGTCCGGACCGCAAGCCGACTCCTACGAGGTGGTCACCGCCGATTCGGGCCCGACCGCGCTGCGGGAAGTGCTCACCCATCACTTCGCCGTGATCCTGCTCGACGTGAGCATGCCCGGCATGGACGGTTTCGAGACCGCCGAGATCATCCACTCGCATCCTCGCTCGGCCGCCACGCCGATCATCTTCGTCACCGCCTTCTATGCCGACGAGATGAATCGCCTCAAGGGCTATCAACGCGGCGCGGCCGACTACCTGATCAGCCCGGTGATCCCGCAGATCCTCTACAGCAAGCTCGCCGTCTTCATCGAACTCGAAAAGAAGAACATGCAGCTGCAGGCGCAGAAGGAAGAACTGGCCGCGCTCAATCGCGACATGCAGGTGCAGCAGATGGAAGACCTGCGCCGCATCAACGCCGCGCTCGAGAGCGAGATCATCGAGCGCCGCCAGGCCGAGGAAAGAGCCAACGCGCTCGCCACCAAGGACCCGCTGACCAACCTGCTCAACCGGCGCTCGCTGACCGAGCATCTCGAGCATGCGGTGGCGCGCGCCTCGCGCAGCGGCGAACAGCTCGCCCTGCTCTTCCTCGACATGGACAAGTTCAAGAGCATCAACGACACCCTCGGCCACGACGCGGGGGACGAACTTTTGGTGCAGGTCTCGCGCCGCATCAGCAAGGCGGTGCGCAGCGCCGACATCGTGGCGCGGCTCGGCGGCGACGAGTTCGTCGTGCTGATGGAAGGCCTGCCCGACTACAAGGCGGCGCTCGAGGTCGGCCGCAAGATCATGCGCGCGCATGACGAACCGTTCTCCATAGCCTCGCAGAGCATCCGCACATCGGTCAGCGTCGGCATCAGCATGTTCCCCCAGGACGGTCCCAGCGTGAACGAGCTGATGCGCTGCGCCGACCTGGCCATGTATCACGCCAAGAAGGAACGCAAGGGATCGCCGGTCTTCTTCCGCGAGGACCTGAACGCGCGCATGGTCGAGCGCTGCCAGATCGAGCATGAACTGCAGCATGCGCTCGAAAACAATGAATTCGAGCTCTACTATCAGCCCAAGGTGGAAGCCGCCACTGGCCGCATCGCCGGCGTGGAGGCACTGCTGCGCTGGCATCATCCGCGTCTCGGCCTGCTGTCCGGGGGGCAGTTCATGGATGCCGCCAACGACACCGGCCAGGTGGTGCCGATCGGCGAATGGGTGATCGGCGCCGCCTGCGCGCAGGCGCGCCGCTGGCAGGAACGCGACAGCAATTTCCCCAACCTGCCGATCGCCGTCAACATCGCGATCCCGCAGATCTACGCCGGACTGCCGGAGGTGATCGAGCGCGCGCTCAGGAAGCACCAGGTGCCGCCGTCCAGCCTGCAGCTCGAGATCACCGAATCGCTGCTGATCGAAGACCTCGCCAAGGCCACCTCGGTGCTCAAGGAAATCAGCGAGCGCGGCATCACCATCGCCATCGACGATTTCGGCACCGGCTATTCCTCGCTGTCGGTGCTCAAGGCCCTGCCGATCGACATCCTGAAGATCGACCAGTCCTTCGTGCGCGACCTCGGCAAGAACCTCGGCGACAGCGCGATCGTGGAAGCGATCGTCAACATGGCGCGCGCGCTCGCGCTGCGCGTCGTGGCCGAAGGCGTCGAGACCTCCGAACAGCTGCATATCCTGCGCGATCTCGGCTGCGACGAACACCAGGGCTACTACTACAGCAAGCCGCTGCCGGCCGACATGCTGGCCGGCCACTACATGCGCGCCACCCACGCCTGAACCCCTGCGCGAACCGCCCGCGGCGCGGCCTGCACTGGCCGCGCCGCCGTCGTTTCAGGACAAGCAAATGAAAGAACACACCATGGACATGAACGAAGAGGCGATCCAGGACCTCGACATCCGCCAGTTGCTCACCACGCTCAAGGCGCTCAAGCGCGGCGACTTCTCGGTGCGCATGCCGTCCGACTGGACCGGCGTGGCGGGCAAGGTGGCCGACACGCTCAACGACATCATCGACGCCAACCAGGAGATGGCTGAAAGCATCACCACGGTCAGCCGCGTCGTCGGCCGCGAAGGCCGGCTCGGCCAGCGCGCTTCGGCGCCCGGCGTGGCCGGCGGCTGGGCCGCGATGGTACGCTCGGTCAACAGCCTGATCGACGACCTGGTGCATCCGACCACCGAAATGGCGCGCGTGATCAGCGCGGTGGCCAAGGGCGACCTGTCGCAGAGCATGTCCCTCGAAGTCGACGGACGGCCGCTGAAAGGCCAGTTCCTGCGCGCCGCCTCCACCGTCAACACCATGGTCGAGCAGCTGTCCTCGTTTGCCTCCGAGGTCACCCGCGTGGCGCGCGAGGTCGGCACCGACGGCAAGCTCGGCGGCCAGGCGGAAGTCAGGGGCGTGGCCGGCACCTGGAAGGACCTCACCGATTCGGTCAACTCGATGGCGGGCAACCTCACCTCGCAGGTGCGCAACATCGCGGAGGTGACGACCGCGGTCGCGAACGGCGACCTGTCGAAGAAGATCACGGTGGACGTGCGCGGGGAAATCCTCGAGCTCAAGGACACCATCAATACCATGGTCGACCAGCTGCGCTCCTTCGCATCGGAAGTGACGCGGGTCGCGCGCGAGGTGGGCACCGAAGGACGCCTCGGCGGCCAGGCCAATGTGCCCGGCGTCGGCGGCACCTGGAAGGACCTGACCGACAACGTCAACTTCATGGCGTCCAACCTCACCGGTCAGGTGCGAAACATCGCGGAAGTGACCACCGCGGTGGCGCGCGGCGATCTGTCGAAGAAGATCACGGTCGACGTCAAGGGCGAGATTCTCGAACTGAAAGACACCATCAACGTGATGGTGGACCAGCTGTCGTCGTTCGCATCCGAGGTCACGCGGGTGGCGCGCGAGGTGGGTACCGAGGGCAAGCTCGGCGGCCAGGCGCATGTGCCCGGCGTCGGCGGCACCTGGAAGGACCTGACCGACAACGTCAACTTCATGGCATCCAACCTCACCGGCCAGGTCCGCAACATCGCCGACGTCACCACCGCGGTGGCGCGCGGCGACCTGTCGAAAAAAATCACCGTGGACGTCAAGGGCGAGATCCTCGAGCTGAAGAACACCATCAACGTGATGGTGGACCAGCTGTCGTCGTTCGCGTCTGAAGTGACGCGCGTGGCGCGCGAGGTGGGTACCGAGGGCAAGCTCGGCGGCCAGGCCAACGTGCCCGGCGTCGCGGGTACCTGGAAGGACCTGACCGACTCGGTCAACTCCATGGCCGGCAACCTGACCGGCCAGGTGCGAAACATCGCGGAAGTGACGACCGCGGTGGCCAACGGCGACCTGTCGAAGAAGATCACGGTGGATGTGAAGGGCGAGATTCTCGAGCTGAAGAACACCATCAACGTGATGGTGGATCAGCTCAACTCCTTCGCCTCGGAAGTGACGCGGGTGGCGCGCGAGGTGGGTACCGAGGGCAAGCTCGGCGGCCAGGCCTATGTGAATGGCGTGGGCGGCACCTGGAAGGACCTGACCGACAACGTCAACTTCATGGCGTCCAACCTCACCGGCCAGGTGCGCAACATCGCGGAAGTGACTACCGCCGTGGCGCGCGGCGACCTGTCGAAGAAGATCACCGTCGACGTCAAGGGCGAGATCCGGGAACTGAAGGACACCATCAATACCATGGTGGACCAGCTGTCGTCGTTCGCGTCCGAAGTGACGCGGGTGGCGCGAGAGGTGGGCACCGAGGGCAAGCTCGGCGGCCAGGCGCATGTGCCGGGCGTGGCGGGTACCTGGAAGGACCTGACGGATTCGGTGAACTCCATGGCGGGCAACCTGACCGGCCAGGTCCGCAACATCGCGGATGTGACGACGGCGGTGGCGAACGGCGACCTGTCGAAGAAGATCACGGTCGATGTGAAGGGCGAGATCCTCGAACTGAAGAACACCATCAACGTCATGGTGGACCAGCTGCGTTCCTTCGCGTCGGAGGTGACGCGTGTGGCGCGCGAGGTGGGTACCGAGGGCCGTCTCGGCGGCCAGGCCAACGTGCCCGGTGCCTCGGGCACCTGGAAGGACCTCACCGACAACGTCAACTTCATGGCGTCCAACCTCACCGGCCAGGTCCGCAACATCGCGGCCGTCACCACGGCGGTCGCACGCGGGGATCTCTCCAAGAAGATCACCGTGGACGTGAAGGGCGAGATCCTCGAACTCAAGGAAACCATCAACGTGATGGTGGACCAGCTGTCATCGTTCGCGTCGGAAGTGACGCGGGTGGCGCGCGAGGTGGGCACCGAAGGCAAGCTCGGCGGCCAGGCGGAAGTCCCGGGCGCGGCCGGTACCTGGAAAGACCTGACCGACAACGTCAACTTCATGGCGGCCAACCTGACCGCGCAGGTGCGCGGCATCGCCGGCGTGGTGACCGCGGTCGCGAACGGCGACCTCAAGAAGAAGCTGACCGTGGCCGCGCGCGGCGAGATGGCGGAACTCGCCAATACCATCAACGAGATGACCGACACCCTGGAAGTCTTCGCCGACCAGGCCACCACCGTCGCGCGCGAAGTGGGCGTGGAAGGCAAGCTCGGCGGCCAGGCCTCGGTGCCGGGCGCGGCGGGTACCTGGAAGGACCTGACCGAGAACGTCAACCAGCTCGCGGCCAACCTGACCAACCAGGTGCGCGCGATCGCCGACGTCGCCACCGCGGTGACGCGCGGCGATCTTTCGCGTTCGATCCAGGTCGATGCGCGCGGCGAGGTGGCCGACCTGAAGGACAATATCAACGAGATGATCCGCAACCTGAAGGAAACCACGCAGAAGAACGCGCAGCAGGACTGGCTCAAGACCAACCTCGCGCGCTTCACCCGCCTGCTGCAGGGCCAGCGCGACCTGGGCGCGGTCTCTTCGCTGATCCTGTCCGAGCTGGCGCCGCTGGTCACCGCGCATCATGGCGTGTTCTACCTGATGGACGCGCCCTCGGACGACGCGCGCCTGCAGCGGGTGGCCAGCTACGGCTACCGGCCGGGCAACAGCGTGCCCGCCTCCTTCGGCCCCGGCGAGGGCCTGGTCGGACAGTGCGTGGTGGAGAAGCAGCGCATCTGGCTGACCAATGTCCCGCGCGACTACATCCAGGTCTCGTCCGGACTCGGCGCCGCGCCGCCCACCAATATCGTGGTGCTGCCGATCCTGTTCGAACAGCAGGTCAAGGCGGTGATCGAGCTTGCCTCGCTCGACCGCTTCACCGAGACCCACCTGTCCTTCCTCGACCAGCTGATGGAATCCATCGGCGTGGTGCTCAACACCATCGAGGCCAACAGCCGTACCGAGTCGCTGCTGACCCAGTCGCAGTCCCTCGCCCAGGAACTGCAGCAGACCAACCTGGAGCTGGCGGAAAAGGCGCGCCTGCTGTCGGAACAGAACATCGAGGTGGAACGCAAGAACCGCGAGGTGGAGCAGGCCAAGCTGGCGCTGGAGGAAAAGGCGTCGCAGCTGGCGCTGTCGTCCAAGTACAAGTCCGAGTTCCTGGCCAACATGTCGCATGAATTGCGCACGCCGCTCAACAGCCTGCTGATCCTGGCCCAGCAACTCGCCGACAACCCCAATGGCAATCTGAGCGAAACCCAGGTCGAGTATGCGCGCACCATCTTCGGCTCCGGCAGCGACCTGCTGACCCTGATCAACGACATTCTCGACCTCTCCAAGATCGAGTCGGGCACCGTCACGCTCGAAGTCGGCGAGTACCGCTTCGCCACGCTGCGCGCCTATGTGGAACGCACCTTCCGCCACATGGCCGAAGCCAAGCAGCTCGGCTTCTCGGTCGAGCTGGCCGACGATCTGCCGCAGTCGATGATGACCGATACCACGCGCCTGCAGCAGATCCTCAAGAACCTGCTGTCGAACGCGTTCAAGTTCACCTCGCGCGGCGGCGTGTCGCTGCGCATCGGCATGGCCGCGCACGGCTGGTCGCCCGACAATCCCAACCTGGCGCAGGCCGAGGCCGTGCTGGCGTTCACCGTCACCGATACCGGCGTCGGCATCCCCGCCGACAAGCTGCAGCTGATCTTCGAGGCCTTCCAGCAGGCCGACGGCAGCACCGCGCGCAAGTACGGCGGCACCGGCCTCGGCCTGTCGATCAGCCGCGAGCTGGCGCGCCTGCTCAGCGGCGAAATCCGCGTCGAAAGCGAGGTCGGCGCCGGCAGCAGCTTCACGCTCTACCTGCCGTGGAAGCGCGAAGGTTTCATCAACTGCGAGCGGCCGCGCAAGCTGGCGCCGCAGGCGCCGGCGGTCACCGCCAATGTCGTCTACACCCTGCCCGCGCCCGCGAGCGCCGGCGCGGAGAGCGTCCAGCCGCCGGAAGAAATGGCCTTCGACGACCGCGCCCTGGTGGCGCCGGGCGACCCCTCGGTGCTGATCGTCGAAGACGACCAGCGCACCGCCAAGTCGCTGCTCGACCATGCGCGCGAGAACAACTTCAAGGGCATCGTGGCGCAGCCCGACGCGGCGCTGCCGCTGACGCGCGACTATCTGCCCAGCGCCATCCTGCTCGATGTCGACCGCGCCGACGGCGACGGCCTGGCGGTGCTCGATCGTCTCAAGCTCGATCCGGCCACCCGCCATATTCCGGTGCACGTGCTGTCCGAGCATCTCGACCGCGCCCAGGCGCTGCGCCGCGGCGCGGCTTCCTGCATCGGCAAGCCGTTCTCCACCGCGCAACTGCAGGAAGAGTTCGCCCGCATCCAGGAATTCGTCACCAATGGCAAGCGCAAGCTGCTGGTGCTGGAAGACGATCCGGTGCAGCGGCAGGCGATCGTCGAACTGATCGCCGCCGACGACGTGCAGATCGAAGCCGCCGGCGATGCCCGCGAAGCGCTCGACCTGCTGCAGCGGCTCACCTTCGACTGCATGGTGCTCGACCTCGGACTGCCCGACCTGGACGGCATCACGCTGCTCGAGTCGATCGGCGCCGACGACCGGCTGCGCAACCTGCCCGTGGTCATCCATACCGCCCACGAGCTGCAGGGCGAGCTGCGCGAACGGGTCGAACGCGTGGCCCGGACCATCGTCCTCAAGGACGCGCGCTCGCCCCGCCACCTGCTGGCCGAGACATCGCTGCTGCTGCACCGGCCGCAGGCCGCGCTGCCGGAACCCGGCCAGCGCATGCTCGAGGAAGCGCACGACGGCGATGTCGATCTGGCCGGACGCAAGGTGCTGGTGGTCGATGACGATCTGCGCAACATCTTCGCGCTCAGCTCGGTGCTGGAGCGCCAGCAGATGGAAGTGCTGTATGCGGAAAACGGCCGTGACGGCATCGAGGTGCTGCAGTCCAATCCGGATGTGGAAGTGGTCCTGATGGACATCATGATGCCGGAGATGGACGGCTACGACACCATGCGCGCGATCCGCAGCCTGCCGGAATTCCAGGCGCTGCCGATCATCACGCTGACCGCCAAGGCGATGAAGGGGGACCGCGACAAGTGCATCGCCGCCGGCGCCTCCGACTACATCACCAAGCCGGTCGATGTCGCCAAGTTGCTGTCGCTGCTGAGGGTATGGGTGGCGACCAGCAGGCGGCCGCCGGCGCCGCGCATGCTGACCGCCTAGCGGACCGTGAGGACGGGAGTCAGCCGGTGGTGCCGTTGGCCGCCGGCTGGTTCGCCGGACGGGAGAAGGCGCCGTGGGTGGTGCCGCTGAGATGGCCGCGCAGCCACTTGTGGGCGGGGTTGCGGGTGTCGCGCTCATGCCAGAGCATGTCGATATGCACCGCCGGCAGCGCGAACGGCAGCTCCTTGGTGACCAGCGCGCCGGTGATGCCGGTCGACGCCACCAGGTGATGCGGCAGCACGGTGATGAGGTCCGATGTCGCCACCACCCGGCCCGCGGTGAAGAACTGGTTCACCGTCAGCAGGATGCGGCGCTCGCGGCCGATCTGCGCAAGCGCCTCGTCCACCAGGCCGTGCGCGCGGCCCGAAAAGCTCACCAGCAGATGGTTGGCGTTGCAATACGCATCCAGGGTGAGTTCTTCCTTGGCCAGCGGATGGCCCTTGCGCATCACGCACACGTAGCGGCCGGAATAAAGCTGTTCATGACGGATCGGCGATACCGACACGCCCTGCCCCGCCGCCAGCTGCGCCACCACGCCCGGGAAAAAGCCGACCGCGAGGTCGATGTCGCCCCGGATCAGCATCGGCCGCGGCTCGCGCGTGGTCAGTGGCATCATGCGGATGGTGAGTTTGGGCGCCTCGCGCTCGATCGAGCGCACCAGCGCCGGCAGCCACAGCGCGGCGGTGGCGTCGGCCATCGCCATGCGGAAGGTGCTCTGGGCGGTGGAGATGTTGAAGTTTTGCTCGGGCGCGATCGCCTCTTCCAGTTCCGACAACGCGCGCCGCACCGAGGGCCACAGCGTTTCCGCGCGCGGCGTCGGCTTCACCCCGTGCGCGGTGCGGATCAGCAGTTCGTCGCCGAGCGAGTCGCGCAGGCGGCGCAGTGCATTGGACACGGCCGGCTGCGTCATCGCCAGCCGGCTGGCCGCGCGCGTCAGGTTCTGCTCGGTCATGACGGCATCGAAGACGCGCAGCAGGTTCAGGTCAAGGGTGAGGAAGCTCATTTCGAACCCCGGAATGGTGGAGTGAATAACACGTTAGTTATTCACGGCAAGTATAGCTGGTATGCGGAAACAGAATTGGTTCAGCCCCATGCGCCTACTTATACTGCATCGCAGCATAAAAAGAAATGCCACGTTGGTTAAGTCTGTCCGTCCGGAGCAAATCATGTCCATTCTGTCCATTGCCTTTCCCGCCGAAGCCGCGCTACCCGCGCTGCAGGCATTCGCGGGCACGGCCGTCGGTGCGATCCGCCCGATGATCGGCATCGGCCTGCTGGCCGCGGTGCTGGTTGTTTTCAAGCCCCTGCTCATCGGCCTGCTGCGCGCCGCGCTGCTGGTCGTCAAGCCGCGCAAGACGCTCGAGCAGCGCAGCGAACGCCGCACCCTGCAAAGCATCCTGATGATCCATCGCATGGCGTGCGAACTGGACAACAGCCAGCCCGCCCTCGCCGCCGAACTGCGCTCGATCGCCGCGCGCGGATAAGGAGCCGAACATGTTCGCACCCGCCCCTTCGCATTATCCCCGGCCGCTGCCGGCCATCCTGACTGAGTGTGCCTGGTTCCTGCGCGGTTCCCGCAGCCTGGCGAGCCTGCTGCCGCCGCTGTTCATCAGCGGCCTGCTGGCGCTGGTCATCAGCGGCGTCACCCTGCTGACCCTCGACGCGCCCGCCGCCGGATTCACCGCCGCCTGGCTGGAGAGCTGGCTGATCGCCTGGCCGATCGCCTTTCCGGTCGCCTGGCTCGCCTTCCCCCGCCGGGCACGCGCCCGCGCCCGCACCGCTGCGCTAAGGTCCCACGGCCTCGGCGTCGGCAGCATCGAAACCGCGTCCCGCCGCGTCACCCGGCGCCACGGCATGACGGTGCTGCGTAGCTTGCAACCCGCCCGCGGCTGAAAACAAGATTGTCCAGGATGAAGGCCCGCGACCGCGGGCCTTTTCATTTTCTACAGGCGGCTGAGCAGCATCTGCGTATCCACCAGCCGCAGTTCGCGCCGTACCAGCACCCCGCCCTCGTCATACCAGCGCTGCGCCACCCAGGGACCGAAGCCGGTCTCTTCCCGGATCGCGTACTGGAAGATCGCATCCCACTCGGAATCGTGCGGCATCACCCACACCACTTGCCGCCCGCGGTCTTCGCGGATGCCGGCATGCCGCAGGTTGGCGCGCATTCGCGCGGCGCGCTGCTCGCGCGTGTGCTGGTAGCGCCCGCTCTCGTCGGGTAGCGGCAGCACCGCCGGCACCCGTTTCTGCACCAGTCCCGCAGCACGGGTGCGGAAGCGCGCCCAGGGGCCGATCAGGGTGCGCTCGGCAAAGGCGAACTCCTCCTCCGCCAGCGGTTCATCCAGATAGTAGCAACTCAGCGTCGATGGCATGCATGCACTCCCTTGCGCAACGCATTCATCATAAACGCCATCGCGTCACTTGCGGCGGCGATTCTTGTCGAGGATCGCGTAGACGATCAGGCCATAGCTGAGCAGGCGGATCAGGTAGTACTCCGGCTGTCCGTCGTTGTTGACGGCCCGTCCGGCGAGGGCGACCCGGTTGACGGCGTCGATGAAGAACGACAGGGCGAAGAACAGGAAGAAGCGGTCCCCGCTGCTGCGCCAGAAGCGCAGGAAAAACAACGCGGCGACGGAAGAGGCGGTGGCGATGGCGCCGATCAGCATTTCATTCATCCTTGGCTCACTCCTCTTCCCAGATCAGCCCGTACAGCAGCGGCAGCAGCGCGATCAGGCCGACGACGAGCCGCACGGTGGACAGGTCCACCGTGGTCGGCAGCAGCAACCGGTCGATCACCAGCAGCAGGTTGTTGACCGACAGCCCGGCGAAGCACAGCCCGCTCCACAGCAGCAGGCGGTAGCGGTTGACGGAATAGCTGCGCAGCAGCAGCCAGGTGCAGAGCATGGATGTGAGGGCGCACAGCGAATAGATGACAGCTGCCATTACGAATCCTTTCGCCAGAGGAAGGCATCGGCGAAGTGCTGTGCTTTCTTGCCGGTTGCCGAGTGGATCAGGTTGGTGATTTCGACCAGGCGGGAAGAATACGCGAGCGCGACGCGCCCGACCATGGCGTCGAGATCGTCCGAGACCGGGCGGTAGCGATAGCCGCCTTCTTCCGCGGGTTCAAGCAATTGGGCTTCGTGCAACTGCTGCAGCAGTCCGGCGGCCTGCTTCTCGCCGAGGTAGAGGCGGCGGGCGAGCGTGGCGGCATCCCAGGGCTGGGCCGGCTCCGCGCGCAGCAGCAACAGTGCCTCAAGGTAGGGCACCGAGGGAATGCTGGTCAGTATGAAACGTCGGACATCGTCCGGAATGGGCGTCCCGGTCGGCATGATGGGGCGTGCTGATGCTTTATGGAAACGGAATGTTACAGTTCCGCAACGCGGGTGTCCGCGTGAAGCGGCCGGCGTTTGCGTTTGCTCAAACCAAGCTTGTCGCTTTGCTTTGCTTTGCTTCCAACGTGCCGGTAAAACCAAAGCCTGCCCTTCTTGTCAAAAATCCCATCGACAAGAAAGGGCACGCATCTTGGACAACAAGGAGCCGACGCAGCAAGACCCCGACCAACCTCCCGGAGACGCCACCCCATCCGCCCGCGCAAGAGCCCGCTTTCCCTGGAAGACCCTCCTGCTCACGCTGATGTGTCTGTTCATCCTGGCCTTCGGCATCGCGCTGGCGGCGGCATGGCGGCATGTATCGGCGGTCATTCCCACCACGCCCGACGTGGAAGATCTGCGGGCGGTGCGCGACGCGCGTCCGAGCATCCTGCTGTCGGCCGACGGCACGCGGTTGGCGACGTTTTCCCGGGGGCTGCAGGAGCAGGTGACGCTGGACCGCATTTCCCCGCATGTGCTCGATGCGCTGATCGCGACCGAAGACCACCGCTTCTACGACCATCCCGGCATCGACATCCGGCGCACGCTCTCGGCCGCCTGGCACACGCTGCGCGGCGACACCCAGGGCGGCTCAACCATCACCCAGCAGCTGGTGCGCAACCTGTTCCCCGAGGAAGTCGGACGCTCGCGCACGCTTGACCGCAAGCTGCGCGAGATCGTCACCGCCTTGAAGATCGAGAAGTCCTTCACCAAGCCGGAGATCCTGGAAACCTATCTCAACTCGGTGCCCTTCCTGTACCAGGTGGTCGGCATCGAGATGGCGGCCCGCACCTATTTCGACAAGTCCGCGGCCGAGCTCGACCTGCTCGAAAGCGCGACCCTGGTCGGCATGCTCAAGGGCACCAGCTATTACAACCCGGTGCTCAATCCCGAGCGTGCGCAAAAGCGCCGCAATGTCGTGCTGGCGCAGATGGTCAAGCACGGCATGCTCGAGTCCTCGCGCATGGATGCGTTGCGCGAGCAGCCGCTGCAGGTGTCGCTCACCCGCCAGCCGGATCCGCTCGGCGATCTCGCGCCGCATTTCGCGTCGCATGTGCGCCGCCAGCTGCTGCAGTGGGCCGAGGAGAACGGCTACAACCTCTACACCGACGGCCTGGTGATCACCAGCACGCTCGACGACAGGCTGCAGGAAGCGGCGACGGAGGCGGTCGAGCGTCAGGCGGAAGTCCTGCAGAACATCGCCGATGTCGAATGGGGGCAGCGCAGCGACCGGGTGGCGTCGCACACGCCCTCGACCTACGCCAGCCTGCGCAAGAAGGTCGAGCCCTTCCGCCACTTCTGGAACGAGCATCCGGGCCTGCTGGATACCTTCGTGCGGGAGACGCCGGAATTCCGCAAGGCCCAGGCCGCCGGACAGCCGGAGCAGCAGATACTCGCGCGCCTGAAGGCCGACGAGCGCTTCATGGAGCGGCTGCGCGACGTCAAGACCCGGCTCGAGGCGGGCTTCGTCGCCATCGATCCGCGCACCGGCGCGGTCAAGGCCTGGGTCGGCAGCCGCGATTTCGAGCGCGACCAGTTCGACCACGTGGCCCAGGCGGAGCGTCAGCCAGGATCGACCTTCAAGCCGCTGGTCTACGGCGCCGCGCTCGAGCTCGGTTTCCAGCCGGAGCGCGCCTATCCCGACGGCCAGGTCGAGATCCGCGCCGACGACGGTTCGGTCTGGCGGCCTACCGACATGAGCGGCTTTTCCCATCGCATGATGAGCATGCGCGAGGGCCTCATCTTTTCCAAGAACACCATCACCGCGCAGGTGATGCAGGATGTCGGCCTGCAGCAGGTGATCACGCTGGCGCGCGCGTCCGGCATCCAGAACAGCCGGCTGGTGGCGGTGCCCTCGCTGTCGCTCGGCACCAGTCCGGTCACGCTGCTGGAAATGGTGTCCGCCTACTCCACCATCGCCCGCGTCGGCGAGCATCGCAAGCCGGTCACGGTCAGCCGCATCGCCGACCGCAACGGACAGGTCATCGCGGAATTCGAAAGCGAGCCAGAGCGCGCGATGTCGGAAAACACCGCGGTGGAGCTGATCGACATGCTGCGCGGCGTGGTGCGCGAGGGCACCGGCACCGAGGTGCGCAGCCGCTTCAACATCGCCGCCGACATCGCCGGCAAGACCGGCACCACGCAGAACAACACCGACGGCTGGTTCATCCTCATGCATCCCAACCTGGTCGCCGGCGCCTGGGTCGGCTTCAACGACTCGCGCGTCACCATGCGCAGCGACCACTGGGGCCAGGGCGGCCACAACGCCATCCTGCTGGTCGGCGACTTCTTCCGCTCCACGCTCAAGGCCAAGCTGATCGACACCAAGGCGCGCTTCCCGCAGCCCAAGCGCAAGCCGCCGCCGCTGATCGTGCAGGCGCCGCAGGAGTGGACGGGACAGCCGGTGCAGGTGCCGCCCGGCTATGGCGTGGTCACGCGGCCGGACGGCAGCCAGGTGGTGATCGCGCCATCGGCGCGGGAGACGCCGGATGAGCTCGGCCGCTTCCTGACCGGCATCGGCCCGGAGCGCGACGCAGGCGCGGCGCGCAGCAGCGGCGGCGGCGCATCCGGCAGCGGGGCATCGGGCGGCGCCGGTTTCCCGTTCCATGAATCGGGCAACTAGCGGGCCGCGCGGCCCGGAAAAGAAAAACGGCCGCATCGGCGGCCGTCGTGCGATCAGCCCAGGGTGATCGCGGGGGTTTCGGTCACGGGCTTGTCGCCGAAGCGGTTGCTGCCCTCGGTGCCGGGCTGCGCGAGGAAGTAGATCACCACCAGCCAGCCGACGAAGGGAATCAGACCGATCAGCTGCATCCATCCGCTGCGGTCGGTGTCATGCAGGCGGCGCGCCGCCGCCGCGATCGACGGCACCAGCAGCGCGAGGCAGAACAGCAGGCTGAGCATGTCGCTCACCATGCTCAGCACCACGTTGCCGGCGACGATGAAAAGCGCAAACCACCAGTACTCGGACCGGCTGGCCCGCCCGTTGAAATTCGCGTAGTTGGAAAGGCAGGCCTTGATCGATTCGGTAAAGGTCATGTGCGCTCCTGTCGGATAAGTTGCCCGTTCTCAAAATCGGGTAGCGGGATGTTATCCGGGAAACAGGAGCGGCGCCATCCCCGGCGCCGGGGGACATGACTTCAGTGACCGTGGTGCTGGCGCTCGTATTCGTCGGCCTCGGCCTTGGTTTTGTGGAGGGTGCCGTCGGGATGCTCGGCCGGCGCGTAGAGCGTGTACAGGCGCATCGGGCCCGAGCCGGAATTGACCACGTTGTGCTCGGTGCCGGAGGGGATCACCACCGCGACGCCGTCTTCCAGCGCGTGGCGTTCACCGTCGAGCACCGCATAGCCCTCGCCCTCCTCGACGCGGATGAACTGGTCATGCGTCTCGTGCCGCTCGAGGCCGATCTCCTCGCCGGCCTGCAGCGTCATCACCACCAGCTGGCTGTGCGGGCCGGTGAAGAGCACTTCCCGGAAATTGTCGTTGGCGAGGGTTTTTTCTTCAATGTTGATGCTGTAGCCAGGCATTCTTCTCTCCGAAAAAATAGGACTTCCGATCGTAGAAGAGACCGCCGGGCGCCGGAATGCGTTCAATCAAAGCCCCGCCGGCGGGGCGCGGCGATTCCGGGTCAGAACTTGTAGCTCACGCCGATGCGCACCACCGGATACAGCCTGAAGCGGTCGGCCTCCTTGCGCAGCTCGCGGTTTTCGCGCGCCAGGTCCGCACTGAGCTGGCTGCAGGCCGCGGCGCCCGCGCTGCAGCCGCTGCTGGAGAGCGTGGTGCGCGCGCTGCCCTGGAACAGCACCCCGACGTCGGTCGAGAACGACCAGCCCTTTTCCCTGTCGCCGCCGCTGCCATAGCCAAGGCCGAGGTAAGGCGCGATCTTGTTGAACGAGACCTTGCCCTTGACCGTGCCCGCGGTGGCGGCGCTGTAGGTATTGCCGCCTATGGTGAAATTGCCGCTGGCATCGGGTTCTCCGCGCGCCTCGATCTTGTTGCCGTTGAATGCGAGGCCGGCGGTGACGCGGAAGCCGCTGTCCTTCGCCGGATACCAGTCCAGCAGCGCGTCGTAGGTATTGGCCTTGAGCTTGAGGCGATAGTCCATCTCGCGCGTGCTGCCGTTGTACGAGTAGCCGAGGTAGCCGAGTCCGAGACGCGCATTCAGCTGGTCGCCGAGCGGCACGGTGGCATGGAAGCCCGCGCCGGTGGTGCCTACATCTCCATGGAGATCGGGCTGCTGGGCGTGGGCGGCGGAGGCGGCTGCAAGTATTGCGAGGGCGGCAAGGCTTTTCTTCACTAGTTCGTCATCCTGTCGTGCGTGATTCTTGTCGGGCGGGCTTTCATGCGTGAAAGCTTGCCCGGCGTACAGGCGCGTATGACTGTGAGGAAAAGGTCGGGTTCCATCGTTTTTCAGTCGCGAAAGAACCCGTGGCGGCAGGCGTGCAAGCCTGCCAATTCACGTCGGAAAGAAAGCTTTACAGGCTGTTCAGAAAGCCCCGACGGCTTCCAGCGCGTGTCGCACATCCGCCGCGCTGACATCGAGATGGGTGACCCAGCGGATGCGCTTCATCGTCCGCCCGGCATGGCGGTAATAGCCGCTGGTCACCCGTATCCCCCGCTGCTCCAGATGCCGCAGGAAGTCGTCCGCGAGGCCCGCGTCGATGTCGAAGAACAGGATATTGGTCTGCACCGGATGCACGGTCGTCATGCCGCGCAGGCGAGGATGATCGGCGCAGATGCGGGACAGGCCCTCGGCCAGCGCCTGCGCGTTCGCATGGTCCTCGGCCAGGCGCAGCACGTGATGCTGCAGCGCGTGCAGACCGGCGGCCGCGAGCACGCCGGCCTGGCGCATGCCGCCGCCGAGCATCTTGCGCACGCGGCGCGCGCGGCCGATGAATTCCTTCGGGCCGAGCAGCAGCGAGCCGACCGGCGCGCCGAGGCCCTTGGACAGGCAGAGCGACAGCGAATCGTAGGACTCGCACAACAGCCTGGCCTGCGCCACCGGGTCCTGCGGCGACTGCGCGACGGCGGCGTTGAACAGCCGCGCGCCGTCGATATGCGTCTGTAGCTTGTGGCGTTGCGCCAGCGCGCGCACCTCGCGCATGTAGGACAGCGGCAGCGGCTTGCCGCCCGTCGTGTTCTCGATCACCACCAGGCGGGTGCGGGCGAAATGGGGATCGTCGGGCTTGATCGCCGCTTCGATGTCGGCCAGCGCGATGCTTCCGTCCGGCTGATGCTCCAGCGGCTGCGGCTGTATCGAGCCGAGCACCGCCATGCCGCCGGCTTCCCAGCGATAGGTATGCCACTGCTGGCCGACGATGGCTTCGTCGCCGCGCTGGCAGTGGCTCATCATCGCGATCAGGTTGGTCTGGGTGCCGCTCGGCGCGAACAGCGCCGCTTCAAAGCCGAGCATCTCCGCCGCCGTCTGCTGCAGGCGGTTGACGGTCGGGTCGTCGCCGAACACGTCGTCGCCGAGGTCGGCGTCGAGCATGGCCTGCTTCATCGCGGGTGTCGGCCGGGTCACGGTATCGCTTCGAAAATCGCTCATATTTTCCTCATGGACGTAACGACGCATTATCAATCTTTTGCGCCGCGGCTGCCGGCCGTAAGCTTCGTAACAAATCCACCATGCTGCCGGCGGGCGGGCTGCTTCTGTTATCATTTATTTAATTTATCGAAGTACGCCAGCCTTCCCCTCTCGACCTGAAGCGATCCAGCCATGAACATGTCTGTCTTCAATGAGAATCAGCAAGCTGAAAGCCGTCGTTTCGTTCTTGAACTGCTCGGTTTTACCGAAGCGGAAAAAAACCTCCTCTCCTCGACCTTCCGGCTCAGCAACCGCCGGCCATTCCACTACACCGAAGCCAACGGACACGAGCGTCCGGACGTCTATCTCGCCAATGCCGACAATGCCGAGGCGCTGCGCGTGCTGCGCGAGCGCACGCCCAATGTGCACGCGCCCGCGGTCCTGATCGGCCGCAACACCGTCACGCTGGACTGGCCGCTGGTGCAGAAACCCATACACTGGATGCGGCTCTTCGACACGCTCGATCAGCAGATGCGGGTGGCGCTGCTCGAGCGGGTGCGGCGCAATGCGGCAGCAGGCGGCGGCTGGGATGGCAGCGCGCGCCGGTCCTGTGACCACGGCGCCGCGCCGGTCGCTTCCGCAGCCTCGGCCGCGGCGCCGCAATGGACGATGCCCGCAGCCGGCGCCGCCACGGCCCCCGGGCAGGAAGCGGTGCTCGTGGTCGACGACAGCGCGACCGTGCGCGCCTTCATGCGCGCGCGCCTGGCGCCGTTCCGCTTTCACCTCGACTTCGCCGAGAGCGGCGAGATGGCGATCGACATGGCGCAGGCCAGGACCTACCAGTGCATTTTTCTCGACGTGCTGATGCCCGGCATGGACGGCTACCAGGTCTGCAAGCGCATCAAGTCCAGCAGCGCCACGCGCGACACGGCGGTCATCATGTTGAGCAGCAAGTCATCCGCCTTCGACCGTTTCCGCGGCAGCTGGGCCGGCTGCGACGCCTATCTCGCCAAGCCGGTCGCCGAGCGCGATCTGCTGACGACGATCGCGCGCTTTCTGCCGAGCGCGCGGCGCACCGCGCAGTCGTTGCTGATGCGGCCGGCCTGAGCCGGCGGCAGTGAAGAAAAAACGGCCCGCACTCGCGGGCCGTTCGACTTGAAGCGTGGACTGCGCTCAGTCCGTCAGGTTGGCGAACAGCGGGGTGCTCAGATAGCGCTCGCCGAACGAGGGAATGATGGTGACGATGAGCTTGCCCTTGTTCTCCGGGCGCGCCGCCACCTGGGCCGCCGCCCACAGCGCGGCGCCGGAGGAAATCCCGACCAGCAGGCCTTCCTCGCGCGCGGCGCGGCGGGCGAATTCGAAGGCGTCGTCGTTCTTCACCCGGACCACTTCATCGTAGATCTTCGTGTTGAGGATGTCGGGCACGAAGCCCGCGCCGATGCCCTGGATCGGGTGCGGTCCCTTGGCGCCGCCGGACAGCACCGGCGAGGCATCGGGCTCGACCGCGATGCACTGGAACGAGGGTTTGCGCGCCTTGATCACTTCGCCCACGCCGGTGATGGTGCCGCCGGTGCCGATGCCCGCCACCAGGATGTCCACCTGGCCGTCGGTGTCGCGCCAGATTTCCTCGGCAGTGGTGTTGCGGTGCACTTCCGGATTCGCCGGGTTCTTGAACTGCTGCGGCATGAAATAGCGCGGGTCGGAGGCCGCCATTTCCTCCGCCTTCTTGATCGCGCCGCCCATGCCTTCTGGGCCGGGCGTCAGGATCAGCTCGGCGCCGTAGGCGCGCAGCAGCATGCGGCGCTCCTTGCTCATGGTTTCCGGCATCGTCAGCACGCAGCGGTAGCCGCGCGCCGCGCAGACCATCGCCAGCGCGATGCCGGTGTTGCCGCTGGTGGGTTCGACGATGATGGTGTCGGGACCGATCTTGCCCGCCTTTTCCGCGGCGTCGATCATGGCGACGCCGATGCGGTCCTTGACGCTGTGCGCCGGGTTGTAGAACTCCAGCTTGGCGACCACGTTCGCGCCGCCCTCGGGCACCAGCTTGCGCACCCTCACCAGCGGCGTGTTGCCGATCAGTTGCGTGACATCGTTGACGATCTTCATTGAGGTTCTCCTTTCAGGTCTGTCTTGTTATCCATGCAGCTCCGCGATGCGGCGGTCGCGCTCGACCTGCACCACGTGCGCCGCCTTGCCCTCGCCGACGCCCAGCGACTGCAGCACGAAGGCCGACAGCTGCAGTCCGGTTTCCAGTGTTTCCGGGATCACGTAGGAGGCCCCCGCCTGCTTGAGCGCCAGCGCGTGGCGCTCGTCGCGCGAGCGGGCGAACAGCGGCACCTTCGGATACGCGCGCCGGATCGCCTTGACCGCATGCAGGGCCGAGGCCGGGTGATCCATGGTCAGCACGATGGCGGCCGCCTCTTCCGCGTGCGCCTTGTTGAGCAGCTCGAGCCGGGCGGCGTCGCCGAAATAGACCGGCAGCCCGGATGCATGCAGTTTGCCGACCACGCGCGGATTGGTTTCGAAGGCGACCCAGGGCACGCCCTGGGCGGAAATCATCTGGCCCACCAGCTGCCCGACGCGGCCGAAGCCGGCGATGATGACCCGTCCCGCGACCGGCTCTGCGACGGCTGCATCGAGCTGGCCGGGATGGTCCGGATGGCGCCGCTCCCACCAGTCGCCGAAGGCGCGGCCGGCGCGCGCGACGGCGGGCGTGGCGAACAGCGACAGGCTGACCACCAGCATGATGAACTGTCCCGTATCGGCGGGCATGAGCTTGCTCGCCATCGTGAAGCCGACCACGATGAAGGCGAATTCGCCGCCCTGCCCGAGCAGGCTGCCGCCCTCCACCGCCCGGCCCCAGTTGAAGCCGCCGATGCGCAGGATGACCGCGATCACCAGCGTCTTGATGATGAACAGGCCGATCACCGACAGCGGCAGCCAGAGCGGCGATCTGGCGACCTCGCGCACATCGATCGCCATGCCGACCGACATGAAGAACAGCGCCATCAGCAGGCCCTTGAAAGGCTCGATCGTGACTTCGACCTCGTGCTTGAATTCGGTTTCCGCCAGCAGCAGGCCGGCGAGGAAGGCGCCGAGCGCCATCGACAGCCCGGCCATCTCGGTCAGGGCGGCGATGCCGAGCGTGCTCAGCAGGGTCAGGGCCATGAATACGTCGGGCTGGCGCTGCTGCGTGAAGGAATGGAACAGCGGCCGGATCACGCGCCGGCCGAGCAGGTAGATCAGCGCGATCGCCGCCACCGACTTGGCCAGGGTGAGCACGACCAGCGTGACCATGCCTTCGCTGGTGCCCTTGGCGAGCACGCCGAGCAGGATCAGCAGCGGCACCACCGCCAGGTCCTGCAGCATGAGGATGGAAAAGCCGGCCTGTCCGAGCGGCGTGCCGAGCGTGCGGCGCTCGGTCATCAGCTGCATCACCACCGCGGTGGACGACAGCGACAGCACCGAGCCGAGGATGAAGGCGGACTCGATGCTGTTGCCGAAGCTCCATGCGATGACACCGATGATGGCGGCGCTGACGAACACCTGCACGGTGCCGGCGCCGAACACCAGCCGCCGCAGCGCCCACAGCCGCTCGGCCGACAGCTCCAGGCCGATCATGAACATCAGGAACAGCACGCCGATCTCGCCGAGCATGGCCACGCCTTCGCGCTCGGTGAAGGTGAACATGGCCAGCCACGGATGATCGCCGGCCCACAGGCCGAGACCGAAGGGGCCGACCAGGGTGCCGGCGGCGAGAAAGCCGAGCACCTGGTTGACGCGCAGGCGTTGCAGCAATGGGATCAGGATCCCGGTGAGGGCGAGAAAAACCAGCGTTTCCCGCAAATAAGGCAAGGCCTGATGGGCTTCCACGAACACTATCCTTGAGAGACTCCCGCCGAGGCGGCGGGAACCGCAAGTGTGTCACAGGTTACAGGTTACAGGCTACAGGTTGCAGGCTACAGAGGACGGCTCACGCGCTTCTTGCTTCGGCGAGGATTTCGTAGGAGCGCAGGCGGGCGCCGTGGTCGTAGATCATCGAGTTGACGATCAGCTCGTCGGCCTGGGTCTCGTGGAGGAAGGCCTGCAGCTGCGTGCGCACCGTGGCGGGGTCGCCGATGATCGATGCGCGCAGCGTGGCTTCCACCGAGGCCTGTTCGTGCGGCGTCCACAGACCTTCCATGCTGCGTACCGGCGGCGCCATCTGCCCGGGCACGCCGCGGATCAGGTTGACATGCATCTGCTGGTGCGAGGTCGACAGATAGTGCGCCTCTTCCGTCGTGTCGGCGGCATAGACGTTGAGGCCGACCATCGCATACGGCTTGGCCAGGGTCGGCGACGGCCGGAAGCCCCGCCGATAGAGCGTGAGCGCGGCCTGCATGTAGGCCGGCGAAAACTGGCCGGCAAAGGCGAACGGCAGGCCGAGATGGGCGGCGAGCTGGGCCGAGAAGTCGCTCGAGCCGAGCAGCCAGATCGGAATGTCCAGGCCTTCGCCCGGCACCGCCCGCACGCGCGGCTCGGCCACCCGCGGCTGCAGGAAATTGCGCAGCTCGTCGAGCTGTTGCGGAAATTCGTCGTCGCCCTGCAGCGTGCGGCGCAAGGCCCGCATCGTCGCCTGGCTGGAGCCGGGCGCGCGCCCGAGGCCGAGATCGATGCGGCCCGGATAGAGCGACTCCAGGGTGCCGAACTGTTCGGCGATCACCAGCGGCGCGTGGTTGGACAGCATGATGCCGCCGGAGCCGACGCGGATGGTGGAGGTGGCGCCGGCGACATGGCCGATCACCACCGCCGTGGCGGCGGAGGCGATGCCGGGCATGCCGTGGTGTTCCGCCAGCCAGTAGCGGTGATAGCCCCAGCGCTCGGCATGCTGCGCCAGGTCGCGGGTGCGCGCGAAGGCGTCGGCCGCGCTGCCGCCCTGGCGGATGGGCGACAGGTCGAGGATGGAAAGCGGGATGTCTTTGAGCTGTTTCATGGAAGCACCGTGTTCGCGGTTGGACAGCGCGCCGGGACGCGGATTCCGTCAGAAAGGCAGCAAGCCCTTCTGCCAGAGATAACGGCCGAGCATCACGAAGCATACGGTGACGATCATCGGCCGGATCAGCCTGGTGCCGCCGCGCACCATCGCGTGGGATCCCGCCCAGGAACCCAGCACCTGTCCGCAGATCATGGCGGCGCCGGCGACCCACAACACCTTGCCGCCGGCGATGAAGACCGCGAGCGAGGCGATGTTGCTGGCGAAGTTGAGCACCTTGGCCTGGGCGGTGGCGGTTACCAGGTTGTAGCCGCGCAGCGCCACGCCGGCGAGCGAAAAGAAGGAACCGGTACCTGGCCCGAACATGCCGTCATAGAAGCCGATGCCCGGCACCACCACCCCGCGGTAGGCGCCGGGCTGCATGCGCGGCGCGCTGTCGATGGCGCCGGCGCCCGGCGCCAGCAGGAAGTAGAGCGCGATCGACACCAGCACGAAGGGAATCACCACGTCCAGCGTCTGCGCCTGCACGAACTGCACCGCCCAGGCGCCGAGACCGGCCCCGATCAGCGAGGCGACGAACAGCGCGCGCATGTCCGACCATTTCACCAGGCCGCGCCGCAGCGCCATCACCGAGGCGGTGAGCGAGCCGAAACTGCCCTGCAGCTTGTTGGTGGCCAGCGCATGCAGCGGCGGCACCTGCGCCAGCAGCAGCACCGGGATCGTGATCAGGCCCCCGCCGCCGGCGATCGCATCGACGAAGCCCGCGATCGTGGCAGCGGCAAACAGCATCGCCAGCACTTCGGGCGACAGCAGCACATCCATTGTTTTTCCTGTTATCGAGTCAGAGACGGAGGTCAGGCGCGCTTTTCGCGCAGGCGGATCAGGCCTTCCTGCGCCATCGTCGCCACCAGTTCGCCCTTCCGGTTGTACACGTGCGCGAGGCACAGGCCGCGCCCGCCGGAGGCGTTCGGGCTGTCCATCGCGAACAGCAGCCATTCATCCATGCGGAACGGCCGGTGAAACCAGATTGTATGGTCAAGCGAGGCGATCTGCAGGCGCGGGTCGCCCATGCGGATGCCGTGCGGCTGCAGCGAGGTCCACAGGAAGCCGTAGTCGGAGACATAGGCGAACAGGGTCTCATGCGTGAGCGCGTCGTCCGGCAGCGCCAGCGGCGATTTCGTCCACACCTGCTTGCTCGGCTTGCCGTCATGGCCGTCGTAGATGTCGCCCGCATGGTCGGCGCGGAAGTCGACCGGCACCGGCTGGAACGGACGCCGGCCGCTGCTGGCGCTCTGCTTCCATTTGACGATGCTCGACTCCAGCGTGTCCGGGTCGCGCGTCGGCGGCATCGGCTTCTGGTGCGACAGGCCTTCCTCTTCCTGCTGGAAGGAGGCGGACATCACGAAGATGCGCTTGCCTTCCTGCGTCGCCACCACGCGCCGGGTGCTGAAGCTGCCGCCGTCGCGCACGCGCTCGACTTCATACTCGATCGGCAGCTTGAGATTGCCGGGCAGGATGAACAGCGAGTGCAGCGAATGCACGCGTCGTCCCGGCACGGTGACGCCGGCCGCGTGCAGCGACTGGCCGAGCACCTGGCCGCCGAACACGTTCGGGCTGCCCATGAAGTGGCTCTGGCCGCGGTAGCGGTCGGTATCGAGCTGCTCGAGTTGCAGCAGCCTGAGGATTTCTTCGGTGTTGTGGAGCGTCGGGTCGATCATGGACGTTGCGGATGGTTAGAGGTTTTTTCCTGCGGTGGGAAACTGTTCGCGCAGTTCGCGCTTGAGCACCTTGCCGATGGCGCTGCGCGGCAGCACCTCGGTGAATTCGATGGCGGCCAGGCGCTGGGTCTTGCCCAGGCGCTCGTTGGTCCATTCCAGCAGCGACTGCGCGTCGAGCCCGGGGTTCCTCGGCACCACATAGGCGACCGGCGTCTCGCCCCAGCGCTGCGAGGCCACGCCGACCACCGCCGCCTCGGCCACGTCCGGATGCTGCTGCAGCACCGCCTCGAGGTCGCTCGGATAAATGTTGAAGCCGCCCGAGATGATCATGTCCTTCTTGCGGTCGAACAGGGTCAGGAAGCCGTCCTCGTCGAAGCGGCCGACGTCGCCGGTGCGGATGAAGCGCTTGCCGCTCGGGTCGTACCATTCCGCCTCGGCGGTTTTCTGCGGCTGCTTGTGGTAGCCGGCCATCATCGCCGGCGAATGCCCGACCACTTCGCCCATTTCGCCCGGGGCCACCTCGCGGCCATTGTCGTCGATCAGGCGGATGTCGTGGCCCGGCGCCGGCTGGCCGACGGTGTGCAGCTTGTCGGGATGCTCGTGCGCGATCAGCATGCAGGTGCCGCCGCCCTCGGTCATGCCGTAGTACTCGATCAGGCCGCCCGGCCAGCGGCGCAGGATGTCGGCCTTGAGCGCGGCCGGGAACGGCGCGCTGGTGCAGAACTTCATCTTGAACGAGGACAGGTCGTAATCGCCGAAGTCCTCGCGCGCCATGATGCGCTGGTACTGCACCGGCACCAGCATGGTGTGGGTGACGCGGTGCTCTTGCGCCAGCGCCAGGTATTTGCCGGCGTCGAACTTCGCCATCATCACCACGGTGCCGCCGAGGCCGATGGTGGGGAAGAAGCAGACCAGCGTGGTGTTGGAATACAGCGGGGTGGAGATCAGCGATACCGACTGCGAGTCGTAGCCATTGATGCGGCCGCGGTTCACGTGGGTCCAGCGCATCGAATGCGGCTGCACGATGCCCTTGGGCGCGCCGGTGGTGCCGGAGGAATAGATGATGTTGAACGGCCAGTGCGGCTGTATCTCCACCGGCTCGGGCGTGCTGCCTTGCGGCGCCAGCCAGGCCTCGAAGCCGGTGCCGAAGCCGCCGTCGTCGAGCGCGATCAGCGGCTGCGCCAGGCCGGCGCGCACCGGCGCCATCGCCTCGTGCACCGCGCTGTCGAGAAACAGCAGGCGCGCCTCCGCGTCGGCCGCCATCCCGGCCAGGCTTTCGGGCGAGGAGGAAGGCGCCAGCGGCGCCACCGCCACGCCGGCGCGCAGGCTGCCGAGGAACAGCGCCGCGTAGGCGATCGAGGTGCCGGCGCAGATGGCGATGGCCTCGCGCGGCCGCACGCCGTCGCGCTGCAGGGCGGCGGCGATGCGGTCCATCAGCGCGTCCAGCTCGGCATAGCTCAGCTGCCTGCCGTCCTGCACCAGCGCCGCGCGGGCCGGCGTGGCCTGGGCATGCAGGCGGATCAGCCGCGGCAGGGTTTCGAAAGGCTGCTCAAAAACGTCATCGAACTGGACAGGCATGCTGGCATCACCGTGAAAAAAGCACGTTCGTGCGGAATTACGCAATACTAGAGCAGATTTGCGTTTCGCGTGTGCCCGTGCGCGGCGAGTGCAGGGGTCGCTCCGTCCTCGCGGAAGTTCAGCCGAGGATCACCCGGTCCCGGCCCTGGCGCTTGGCCTCGTACAGGGCCGCGTCCGCGCGCCGCAGCAGCGCCTCCGGGTCCGCGTTGCCCGCGTCGGTCTGGCTCACGCCGGCGGAAAAGCTGGCGCCGAAATCCTCGTGCTCCGCGTGGTGGCGCAGCTTGCCGAAGGATTCCCGGATGCCGTCGATCACTTTCTGCGCGGCGGCCGTGCCGGTGCCCGGCATGATCACGCCGAATTCCTCGCCGCCGTAGCGCCCGATGATGTCGCCCCGCCGCAGCCGCTGCTGCAGCAGCCGCGCCAGCGCCCGGATCACCTGGTCGCCGACCGGGTGGCCGTAGGCATCGTTGATCTGCTTGAAGCGGTCGATGTCGAGCATGACCAGCGCCGCCGGCGTGCCGCTGCGGGCGGCGCGCGCGCATTCCCGCGCCAGCTGTTCCTTCAGCGCCGAGTGGTTGAGCAGGCCGGTCAGGCTGTCGCGCATGATCAGGCTGCGCAGCGCGCGGTAGCGGCGCGCGCGCGAGCTCAGCGCCGACACCAGGTGGGCCGGCTTGATCGGCTTGCACAGGAAATCGTCGGCGCCGGATTCGATCGCCTCCAGCTGCCTGCCGTAGTCGCTCTCGCTCGACAGGAACACGATGGGCACGTCGAGATGGCGGTCGTCCTGGCGGATCAGCCGCGCCAGCTCGGTGCCGTCGCAGTCCGGCATGTAGACATCCATCAGGATCAGCTCCGGGCGGTAGTCGCCGAGCATGTCGAGCACGTCGGCGGCCCGGTAAAGCACCCGCACCTCCATGCCGGCGGCGCGCAGCACCGCGGCGTGGAAATCGGCGATGTCGGCGTCGTCGTCCACCACCAGCACCCGGTAGGCGGGGCTGGCGTCGCGCTGGATCATCGCGTCGAGCCGGTCCACCAGCGCCACCATGTCGAGCGGCTTGGCGAAATAGCTGTCGGCGCCGGCGCGCACCGTCGCCAGCCGCGCGCTGAAGTTGCTGCGGGTGGAGATGAAGACCGAGGCGCAGCGGGCGCCGTCTTCGCGGCGGATGCGCACGAGTTCGTCCGCGCCGCGCATGATGCCTTCGGGGAAGGCAAGGTCGATGATCACCGCCGCCGGCGGCTGCGCGCGTATGCAGCCCTGCAGCCGGGAGAGGTCGTCGACGGCGCGCACGTCATAGCCGAAGTGCAGCAGCTGGGTCGCCACCTCGTTGTCCGCATGGTCCTGCACCAGGTAGACCAGCCGGCTCGCCGGCGGCGACGGATCGGCGGGCGAGGTGTCCGCCTGCGGCGGTGCCTGTTGTGGTGCCGGTGACGACACCTGTGGCGGCGCCGGTGACGGCATCTGCTGCGGCGCCAGCTGCCGCATGGCGAAGTCGAGCATCTGCCGCGTGCCGTCCGCGATCGGCTGGAAGCCGGCGGTCTCGCCGGCCAGGTAGGCATTGAGCATAAGCTCCAGCCCGGTCGCTTTCATGCCGAGTTCGGCGAAGCCGAAGCTGCCGGCCGACCCGGACAGGGTGTGCAGCAGGGCGCGCAGCGGCTCGCAGGCGCTGCGCTCCGCTGCCGTCTCGCACGCCTCGAGCGCCAGGCGGATCTCGTCGAGCCGTTGCGGCAGCTTCGCGGCCCAGCCCTCGCGGATCTCGCGCAGCGTGCGCTCGATGTCGTCCATGTCCTGCTCAGGCATCGGATGTCTCCCGTCCGCCCGGATCCTCCTGCGCCCACAGCGCGCGCACCTGCTGCGCCAGCTGCATCGGATCGAAGGGCTTGGCGATGACGCCGAGCGCGCCGAGCGAGCGGTAATGCGCGATTTCGCCGGCCTGCACCTTGGCCGTCATGAAGGCGGCGGGGGTGGCGGCGGTGGCCGGCAGCCGGCGCAACTCGGCGAGCGTGCTCGGGCCGTCCATGCCCGGCATCATCACGTCCAGCAGCAGCAGGTCGGGGCGGTAGCCGTCGCCGATCGCCGCCAGCGCCTCCTGTCCGGAGCCGCACAGGCGCACATTGAAGCCGCCCACCGCTTCCAGCGCCAGCTGCGCCACCATGCGGATGTCGGCATCGTCCTCCACGTAGAGGATGTTGTTGAGCGTCCCGCGACTCATGTCTTGTCTTTCTCCCTCGCCGGCTGTCCCAGCAGCGCATGCAGGACATCCAGCAGTTGTTCATTCGAAGTGCGCGCCTTGACCAGCGCGGCATGCACGCTTTCGGCGGTGGCGCCGCTGGCCTCGTCCACCGAAAACACCACCACCGGCGTGGCCGCGTTGGGCGCCGGCAGCTCGCCCAGCAGTTCCGAGCCATGCCCGTCCGGCAGCTGCAGGTCGAGCAGGATCAGGTTGTAGGTCTCGGCCGCCAGCATGCGCCGCGCCTCGGCCAGCGAGGCGGCATGATGCACGGCGAATGCCGGCGCCACCATCTCGCCGACCACTTTCACCAGGTCGGCGTCGTCTTCCACGTACAGCAGTCGCGGCGAGTCGACCGCGCCGGCGCCCAGCGCCTGCTGCAGCGAGGCCACCAGCCGCGCTTCGTCGATCGGCTTGGGAATCCAGTCAACGATGCCGACCGCGCCGCCGGTCAGCTTGCGCCGGCCCTCGGCGGCGCGCGCCGAGACCACCACCACCGGCAGGCCGCGGGTGCGCTCCTGGCCGCGTATCCAGCGCAGGAGCGACATGCCGTCCTCGCGCGGCAGCGACAGGTCCAGCGTCATCGCTTCGTAGCTGCGCTCCACCAGCAGCCGGCGCGCCTCGTCGGCGTCGTGCGCGATGTCGCTGCTCAGGCCCGCCTGCTCCAGCATCATCGCCAGCAGGCGGGCGATGTCGTGGTCGTCCTCGACGATCAGCACGCGGCCGGCGCGGCTTGCGCGCAGCGTGGGCACCTCGGCCAGCGGCAGTTCGAAGAAGAAGTCGCTGCCGCCGTCGGGCAGGTTGCGGAAATCGATGCTGCCGTGATGGCGCTCGACGATCGCGCGCGAAATCGACAGGCCGAGGCCGGTGCCGCCCTTGGCGCGGGTGTCGGAGGCGTCGGCCTGCGCGAATTTCTGGAAGATGCGCTCGCGGAACTCCGGCCCCACGCCCTGGCCGCGGTCGCGCACCGACAGCCGGATCCGCGCATCGCACCGGCTGAGCGTCACGTCCACCGTGCTGTCCGGCGGCGAGAACTTGGCCGCGTTCGACAGCAGGTTGACGATCACCTGCACGATGCGGTCGGCATCCGCCGCCACATGGGCGTCCGCGGCTTGCGCGTGCAGCGCGAATCGCACCTGGTACTGGGCTGCGAAGCCCTGGATCGACGCCAGCGCCTGCTCGACCAGCGGCAGCAGGCGCTGCGGCACCAGTTCGAAGCGCATGTTGCCCGACTCGATCTTTTCGATGTCGAGGATGTCGTTGATCAGCCGCACCAGCCGCTCGCAGTTGTTGTTGGCGATGGCCAGCAGATTGCGCGCCCGTTCCGGCAGCTCGCCGGCGACGCCGCCGGTGAGCAGGCCGAGCGAGCCGCGGATCGAGGTCAGCGGCGTGCGCAGCTCGTGCGAGACGGTGGAGATGAATTCATTCTTCATTTCCTCCGTCCGCTTGCGTTCGGTGATGTCGGTGCCGACGCCGCAGGTGGCATAAATCTCGCCATGCTCGTTGTACAGCGGCGAGCGCACCACCAGGTAGGTGCGACGGGTGCCGGGCAGCGTCACTTCATCCTCCTGCGGCCCGAGCGCCCTGCCGTGCACCAGCGCCAGGTCGCGCTCGCGGTTGTGGCGGGCCAGCTCCGGCGCCAGCACCTGCTCCACCGGGCGCCCGACCACGCTCTCGCCCTCGATGCCGAACAGCTGCTCGTATTCCCGGTTGACGTACAGGAAGCGTCCGTCCAGGTCGCGCACATAGACGAAGGAGGCCGTGCTGCTCATCATCGCCTGCAGCAGCGCATTCGTCTCGCGCAGGCGGCGCTCGTTTTCGCGGCGCTGGGTGATGTCGCGGATGATGCCCGCGAAGCCGCGCTTGCCGTCGAGCCACATTTCGTTGACGGTCAGCTCCATCGAGAACAGCGAGCTGTCCTTGCGGCGTCCGGTGACTTCGCGGTCGACGCCGATGACCCGGGTGGTGCCGGTATCGCGGAAATTCTTCAGATACCCGTCGTGCGCCTCGTGGTAGACCACCGGCATCAGCACCTTGACGTTCTGGCCCCTGACTTCCTCCGGCTGATAGCCGAAGATGCGCACCGCCGCGCGGTTGATGCTCACGATCTTGCCGTACTGGTCAAGCGTGATGATGCCGTCGGCGATGTTGTCGATCACCGCGTGCAGGCGCGACTCGCCCTCGCGCGCGGCGACCAGGGATTGCTGCAGCGCGGCGCGCGCCAGTTCCGATTCCGCCCAGCAGACCAGGTCGCGCGCCGATTCATGGTCTTCCCCGGTGAGCGGGCGGCTGCCCACCACCGCGAGCGCGCCGACCCGGGCGCCATCGACCGCGCGCAGCGGCCATCCCGCGAAGTCGCCCGGCGCGCCGGAAAGCAGCGGCACGCCCTCGGCGACGACGCGCGCGCATTCCGCCTGCAGCCATTCCCGCCCGCCGCTGTCGCCCTGCAAGGCCAGCAGGCGGCGTTCGCCGTTCCGCTCCAGCCATACCGCGGCGGCCGCCGCGCCGAACAGGCGGCGGGCGGTGCGGGCGATGCGCTCGAGGCGGCTGTCTGACGCGTCGCGCATGTCGTTGGAAGGCTGCATTTCGTGTTCCGGTGGCGGCGCGACGGTGCGCGCCGGGGGCTGCTCAGTGTGCTCGGTTAATCGGCGTCGCCGACGGATTGTTCGCGCCCGCGCCCCGAAGCAGTGCGGCGACCGGGGCGGATTCATGACCCCGGACAAGGACTGAGTGCACGGCGCAGGCGAAGTTGCGGCGGAATGGGCGGGCGGACGAGGCGATTCTACCGGCTTACACTTCTCTGCAGAAGTACGAGCGGCTGCACAAGCATGGTGCATTTCTCCTGGCACTGAAATTGCTGTTGAGAAATTCCCAAGAACCGCCGCGATGCTGTTGCCGCGGCACCTGAAGGATCCGCCATGGGTAAGCCAGTCTGCGCATTGCCAGCGTCCCGTTCCTGTCCGTCGTCCGAGGCCGGGTTGCCCGGGGCCTTGCTCGACAGATTCGAAGGCATGGCCTACCGCATGCGGATCGACGAGAACTGGACCATGGAGTTTCTGAGCGGCGGCTGCCTGGCGCTGACCGGGCATGACGCCGAAGCCTTCCTGCGCGAGCGGGTGAATTATGAACGGCTCACCCACGCGGACGACCGCGTGCGGGTACGCGACGAGATCTTCGCCGCCCTCGAGGCGGGCCGCCGCTTCCGCGTGGAGTACCGGATCGTGCGCGAAGACGGCGCGGTGCGCTGGGTGGAGGAGCACGGCGTCGGCGTGCGCGACCGGCAGGGCGGCTACGTGGCGCTGGAAGGCTTCGTGCAGGATGTCACGCAGCGCAAGGAGGCGGAGCAGGCCCTGCACGAGGCCGAGCGCCGCTACCGCAGCATCTTCGAGAACGCGGTCGAAGGCATCTTCCAGTCGACGCCCGACAAGGGCTATCTCGCCGTCAATCCGGCCCTGGCCCGCATGTACGGCTACGCGTCGCCCGAGGAAATGGTCGCCACCCTGCGCGACATCGACCAGCAGCTCTATGTCGAGACCGGCCGCCGCGCCGAATTCCTGCGCCAGATGAGCGAGTATGGAAAAGTCGTCAATTTCGAATCCCAGGTGCGCCGGCACGACGGCAGCGTCATCTGGATATCCGAGAACGCACGCGTGGTGCGCGACGCCGCCGGCACGGTCCAGTGCTACGAAGGCACCGTCGTCGACATCAGCGAGCGCAAGGTATACGAGGCGCGCATCCGCCACCAGGCCACCCACGATGCGCTGACCGGCCTGCCCAACCGCAACCTGCTTTACGACCGCCTGCAGCAGGCGATCGAGAACGCGCGCCGCAACGGCGAGATCGCCGCCGTCGCCTTCATCGACCTCGACCAGTTCAAGTTCATCAACGACAGTCTCGGCCACCAGGTGGGCGACGAGCTGCTCAAGGTCGTCGCGGAACGACTGAAGTCATGCGTGCGCGCCGCCGACACCGTCGCCCGCCAGGGCGGCGACGAATTCGTGCTCGTGCTGCCGCACCAGGCGGGCTGCGAAGCGGTGGCCGACACGGTGCGCCGCATCATCGCCGTCGTCGCCGAGCCCTGGGCGGTCAACGGCATACAGCTGCAGGTCACCTGCAGCGTCGGCATCAGCATGTATCCGGACGACGGACAGGACGCCGACGCGCTGCTGCGCAACGCCGACTCGGCGATGTACAAGGCCAAGGAGCTCGGCCGCAACAGCTTCGAGTACTTCTCGGCCGAGATGAACGCGCATGCCACCGAGCGCCTGGAGACCCTCAACAGCCTGCGCCATGCGCTGGCCAACGATGAATTCGTGCTGCACTACCAGCCGAAGGTGCGCATGGCCAGCGGCGGCGTGGTCGGCGCCGAGGCCCTGCTGCGCTGGCGCCACCCGCAGCGCGGCATGGTGCCCCCGGCCCACTTCATCGGCCTGGCCGAGGAGAGCGGCATGATCATCGAGATCGGCGAATGGGTGCTGCGGACCGCCTGCGCCCAGAACGTCGCCTGGCAGCGCGCCGGCCTGGCTCCGATCCCGATCTCGGTCAACCTGTCGCCGCGCCAGCTCGCGCGCGGGGACGTGGTCGAGGTGGTGCGCAAGGCGCTCGCCGCGAGCGGCCTGCCGCCGCACTGCCTCGAGCTGGAAATCACCGAAACCGTGGTCATGCGCGACGTCGACAAGTCGCTGGAAACGCTGCGGCAGCTCAAGGAGCTCGGCGTGTGCATCGCCATCGACGATTTCGGCACCGGCTACTCCAGCCTCAACTATCTCAAGCGCTTCCCGGTCGACACCCTGAAGATCGACCGTTCCTTCGTCAACGACATCGCGGTCGACCAGGACGACGCGGCGATCGCCAAGGCCATCATCTCGCTCGGCCATATCCTGAACCTGAAAGTGGTGGCCGAGGGCGTGGAGAACGAAGACCAGCGGCGCTTCCTGCACGAGAACGGATGCGACGACGTGCAGGGCTTCCACTTCGGCCGCCCGATGCCGGCCGATGCCTTCGCCGCGACCTGCCTGCGACGCTGAGCAGAGCCGGGTGCTACCCGCCCCAGGGTACGGCGACGACGCCGAACAGCTGGCGGTGATACGTCATCACCAGCGCCGCCAGCCCGATGCCCCCGACCACCGCGCCGATATCCTGGCCCACGCTGGGCTGGAAGGATTTCACCGCGCCGCGCGCCGTGGCCGACGCCAGGTCGATCGCCGCCCAGGCCAGGAAGGCGCCGAACAGCACCGTCGCCCGCAGCTCGCCGTTGGCCAGCAGGTGCACGAGCGACCAGATCAGCACGCCGATCAGCATCGGATGGCGCAGCTTGCGCCGGATGTGGGTACGCATGTTGGCCGATGCCAGCAGTACGAAGGACACCGCGACCGCCAGCGGCGCGGCATGGATCGCGCCGATGAACGGCGCGAACAGCCGGGGTTCGGCCGGCGCCCGGGCGTAGCCGATGACGATCAGCACCAGGCCCAGCGCCGAGGCCAGGGAGAACAGTCCCTTGTAGCGTTTTTCCCCGAGCGCGCCGTAGAGCCGCGTGCGCAGCCCGGTCAGCGTGGGGACGAGATGGATGCCGAGGAACAGCAGCAGGCCGAGGATCAGGATTGCCATGGTGCGAGCCTTTCCGGGGCGCGGCATGCCGCCGCAATGCGCGGATTACACCACAAGTCGGCGCGCGCGGCGAGCCTGCCGCGCCGCGCCGCCCGCCTGCTCAGGCGGCCGCGAGCGCGCCGCCGTCTTCGTTGAGCGCCTCCGCCAGCGCATGGCCGACCAGCCCGGCCGCCGGCACCACCTGCGCCTTCTGCTCGCGCAGCGTCTGCGCCAGTTGCGGCGCTTCCAGCGTCATCGCTTCCTTGCGGTCGCGGGTGGCGAACAGGTACAGGTTGCGCATCGGACTGATCCACGCCAGCTTGAGCTTGACCACGCCCTCGCCCTCCTGGCGGAAGGCGAGCCAGGCGCCGCTCTGCAGCCGCGAGACCATGTCGTCGAAGGCGTCGGGCGCCGGCTCGGGCTGCTGCTGCATGCGGCGCAGTTCGCGCCGTTCGGCCGCCTTCTGCGCCGCTTCGACCGCCAGCTCCACCTGCCGCTGCGGCGACACTTCCAGCGGCGCGCGCACCAGCGAGGCGTGGCACTTCGCCAGCTCGGTGAAGAAGCGCACCCGGCTCTCGTCGGTCCACTTGATCGCATCGAGCCACTTGTTGAGCATCGCGATCATCGGCGGCAGGCGCGACAGCAGTTCCTTGCGCTCCTCAGCGGTGATCTTCGGCTTGACGCTCCACACCAGCTCGTCCATCGTGCGCAGCGCGCTCTCGACCGCATGGGGTTTCTCATCGCGCGCCACATAGGCCAGCGTCAGCACCGATACCCACTTGTCCTCGAGGAAGGTCTCGACGAAGGCGGCCACCTCGCCGGTGCCGATGCGCAGCGCCACTTCGTGGCGCGCCGCGCGCTGGGCCTGCAGCCGCTTTTCCTTCTTCAGCGCGCCGGCGATCGGCTGCGCCAGCGCCTGCTCGGTCGCGGTCTGGTCGCGCTTGGCGAAGGCTTCGAGTTCGGTCGCGACTTCGGCGAACACGCCGATGTGGGTATCGGCATCGGCCACGATGCGCGCCACGCTGCGCCTGAACACCGGATACACCGGATCGGTCTCGCCCATGCGGCGGTCCCAGCCGAGCGCCAGCCGCACCAGCAGTTCGATCGTGCGGCGCACCGGATGGCTGTCCCGGAAGAAGAAATCGTGGTCGCCGAGCACCGCCTTGAGCACCGGCAGATGCAGCGACAGGATGGCTGCCTTCATCGGCTCGGCCAGGTGCGGATTGCTGCGGATGATGGCGAAGATGCGGGCCACCAGCGCGAGCGCCGCATCGTCGGCCCGCGACAGCTCCGCATCGGGCGCCTCGCGGCGGATATCGGCCGGCAGCAGTGACGCCAGGCGGCCCTGCATGCGGGTCAGCAGGTTGAGCAGCTCATGGCGCGAACGTGTCGTCTGCAGCACCTCGTCCTGGAACAGCGAGGGAAAGGCGCCCGTCGGCGCGCGACCGCTCGTCTGCGGCTCTTGCGTCGGGAAAAGCCGGCGCAGCTTTTGCAGCAGGGGATCGTTGTCCGCCGGCGCGGCGACCCCGGTCTTCGCCGCCGCCGCCGGCGCGGCGACGTTCAGCGACACGCCGCGGCGGGCGAGCGCATTGTTGAGCGCGTGCAGGATGGGACCCATGTCGAAGCCCAGGGTGCTTCCCAGCAGCGGATACAGCAGGTGATGCGCGCCGGCGTCGGGCTGGAACTCGCACCAGGCCTCGTGCAGCGCCTCGAGAAAGACCTGCGGGCGGAATGGATTGTCGGCGGTACCGAGCGTGTCGCGGCCGAGCAGCGCCGCCAGCCGCAGGTTCAGGCTGCCCAGGCGTTCCGCGTGTTCATGCTCGAGCGCCTGGCTAGCCTTGATCAGGCAGAGTTTCTTGTCGACTTCCAGGTCGGCCGCCAGCGGCGCCGGCGGCTCGAGCCCGCCGTCACCGAGGCCGGCTTCGCGCTCGAGCAGCGCGGCGAGGCGGGCGGCGACGACGTAGTAGAACGGATAGCGGTTCTTCCTGAGCAGGTCGGCCGCGCGCTGGCAAATCGGCGCCTCGGACGGCGCGCCGCCGGTCGCGGCCCGCTGCAGGGCGTCGGCAATGCGGTTCGTCAGCGCGTCGATCTGGGGATTGGCCGCCTGAGTGGCGACATCGACCAGCTCGCCGAGCGCTTCTCGTCGGGCGTCTGAGGCGTCGAGGAATAGGGCGTTCATGTTGCGGCAAGAATGGGAGGCCCGCGCAGCGGTAATACCTCATTTTTACATAGTATTGCCGTGCGGCAAGTTTTTAATTGTAAAGGATGCGTAACGTTGCGGGAAATCAAAGGTAAGGATGGTAGCGCCTGCGCCCCCGGCGACGTGAATCTTTTTCATGCTTGCACTGCAACATAAACCGCTCCGCAGTGCAGCAAAAACAGTGTCGCGGGGAACATATCGGGCGCGCCCCGGGGTGAAACTTACGCCTTCCTTACGTCTGGGCGCGCGCCTTCAGAAGGAGGCATGCGGCAAAACCGCAAAATGCTGCACTGCGGCTTGACGGAATAATCGCCAGGGGCAATCGTACGACGGTTCGCCGCCTTTGTTCGATCTCAACATCAGCAAAAGATTCCGGACGACAATTTTCAGCGTGGTATTCGAAAACATATTACGGAGAGAGACACCATGAAGAAGAGCACCAAGCAAGCCGCCCCCTCGCGTCGCCGCTTCCTCGGCAAGGCCGCCGCCGGCACCGCGACCGCGACCGCGATGGCTTTCCCGGCCATCGCCACCGCGCAGACCCAGACCTCCTTCCGTTTCCAGAGCACCTGGCCGGCCAAGGACATCTTCCACGAGTACGCCAACGACTTCGCCAGGAAGGTCAACGACATGACCGGCGGCGAACTCAAGATCGAAGTGCTGCCCGCCGGCGCGGTGGTGCCCGCCTTCGGCCTGCTCGACGCGGTCTCCAAGGGCACGCTCGACGGCGGCCACGGCGTGATGGGCTACAACTACGGCAAGCAGGCGGCCATCGCCCTGTGGACCTCGGGCCCGGCCTACGGCATGGACGCCAACATGGTCCTGGCCTGGCACAAGTACGGCGGCGGCAAGGAGCTGCTGGCCAAGCTGTACGACTCCATCGGCGCCAACGTCGTGTCCTTCCTGACCGGCCCGATGCCGACCCAGCCGCTGGGCTGGTTCAAGAAGCCCGTCACCAAGCGCGAGGACTTCAAGGGACTGAAGTACCGCACCAACGGCCTGGCGATCGACCTGTTCACAAGCATGGGCGCGGCGGTCAACGCGCTGCCCGGCGGTGAAATCGTGCCGGCGCTGGACCGCGGCCTGCTCGACGGCGCCGAGTTCAACAACGCGACTTCCGACCGCATCCTCGGCTTCCCCGACGTCTCCAAGGTGTGCATGCTGCAGAGCTTCCACCAGAGCTCGGAGCAGTTCGAGATCACCTTCAACAAGACCAAGTACAACGCGCTGCCGGCCAAGCTGCGCGCCATCATCGACAACGCCGTCGAGGCCTCCTCGGCCGACATGTCGTGGAAGGCGGTCGACCGCTATTCCAAGGACTACATCGAGCTGCAGACCAAGGACGGCGTCAAGTTCTACAAGACGCCCGACGCCTTCCTGCAGGAGCAGCTCAAGGTGTGGGACGAGGTGGTCGCCAAGAAGCGCGAAGGCAACCCGCTGTTCCAGGAAGTGGAGAAGTCGATGCAGGCCTTCGCCGCGCGCGCGGTGAAGTGGGACATGGATACCAACAACCCGCGCCGCATGGCCTTCAACCACTACTTCGGCCGCAAGCCGGCCGGCACCAAGAGCTAAGCCGGAGCGACATCGCACCTGAAAAACACCATCCGGCACCCCGGATGGTGTTTTTTTGCGCATTCCCGCCGACCCGGGAATCGCCTTTTCCGCAACACCTGGAGTATTTGAAATGCAGAAGCTCTTGTTCGCCGTGGACAGGATGAGCACCCGGATCGGCCACCTGTTTTCCTGGCTGATCCTGGCACTCACCCTGCAGGTTTCCTGGGAAGTGTTTTCCCGCTA
Organism: Noviherbaspirillum aridicola; assembly: GCF_019656455.1. Classification (GTDB taxonomy): domain Bacteria; phylum Pseudomonadota; class Gammaproteobacteria; order Burkholderiales; family Burkholderiaceae_D; genus Noviherbaspirillum; species Noviherbaspirillum aridicola. The sequence continues at coordinate 95,130 of NZ_BPMK01000014.1, read as the reverse complement.
TGTGCTCAACACGCCCAATCCCTGGGCCTTCGATCTGATGATCTTCATGTACGGGATCGTCTTCATGATGGCCGGCGCCTACACCCTGGCCAAGAACGGCCACGTGCGCGGCGATGTGCTGTACGGCTTTTTCCCGCCGCGCCTGCAGGCCGGGCTGGATCTGGCGCTGTACATCCTGTTCTTCATTCCCGGCGTGGTCGCGCTGGTCTGGGCAGGCTACACCTTCGCCGAGGAATCCTGGGCGATACGCGAAACCTCCAACATCACCGCCAACGGGCCGCCGCTGTATCCGTTCAAGATGGCGATACCGATCGCCGGCTTTTTCCTGCTGCTGCAGGGCGTGGTCGAAATCATCCGCTGCGCGATGTGCCTGCGCGATGGCGCATGGCCGAAACGCGAGGAAGACGTGGAAGAAGTCGATGTCGACAAGCTCAAGGAAATGGTCAATGTGAAGGACGAGGACATCGCCGCCGCCGATGCCTATGTCGTACGCAACGGGGGGCAGCAATGAGAAAGGAAGTCTGGTTCGGCCTGACCATCATGGCCATGGTCGTCATCGGCGTCTTCACGCTGATGCCGGCTCCATCCGACATGACCAACGGCCATCTCGGCCTGCTGATGCTGGCGCTGATCGTGATCGCGATCATGCTCGGCTTCCCCACCGCCTTCACCCTGATGGGCATGGGGGTGATGTTCACCTGGTTCGCCTACCGCAGCGTCAATCCGGACATAGCGGTGTCGCAGACGCTGGACCTGATGGTGCAGCGCGCCTATGCGGTGATGGCCAACGACGTGCTGATCTCGGTGCCGCTGTTCGTGTTCATGGGCTATCTCGTCGAGCGCGCCAACCTCATCGACCGGCTGTTCAAGAGCCTGCACCTGTCGCTGGCACGCCTGCCCGGATCACTTGCGGTGGCCACCATCATCACCTGCGCGATCTTCGCCACCGCCACCGGCATCGTCGGCGCAGTGGTCACGCTGATGGGCCTGCTGGCGATGCCGGCCATGCTCAAGGCGGGCTACAACACCAAGCTCGCGGCCGGTTCGATCACCGCCGGCGGCTGCCTCGGCATCCTGATCCCGCCCTCGGTGCTGCTGATCGTCTATGGCGCGACGGCCGGCGTGTCGGTGGTCAAGCTCTATGCCGGCGCCTTCTTTCCCGGCCTCATGCTGGCGCTGCTGTATGTGCTCTACGTGATCATCATCGCCAAGCTCAAGCCGTCCTGGGCGCCGCCGCTGTCCCCCGAGGACCGGACGGTGCCGCTGCCGGCCTATTCGCAGATCCTCGCGGGCAGCGGCAGCCGCAATGCGCTCGGCGGCTTCGTGTCCGCGCTCAAGGGCAAGCGCAATGCCGGCGTGCCGGCAAGCACCCTGTTGCTGCAATCCTTCCTGGCCCTGCTGCCGGCGATCGCGTTCGCGCTGGTGATGGGCTTCACCTATCAGAAGGTGACCGCGCCGGTCGCCGCGCAGGAAGAGCAGCTGATCGAGATGGGCATCGACGGCGGGAGTTCGAGCTACTCCACCGAAGGCGGACTGGAAGAGCCGCAGCCGCTGGAGCAGGGCGGGCTGGCCGAACCGCCCGCGCAGGAGGAGGTCCCCGGAGCGCTGAACGAGCCGCCGCAGCCGGAAGCGGTCGTGACGCCGCAGCCGGCAGCCAAGGATCCGGCGACCAGGGAAGCCGCGGCAGAGAAGCCGGCGCAGGAGCAGGCGCAGGAACGCCGGTCGGCGCCCAACGGTTACTGGATCGCCTTCGGCATCCTGCTCGCCGCGCTGATCCTGTTCTACGCCGTGCTGACCTACGCACGCTTCGAGATCTTCAAGATGCTGCTCGGATCGTTCTTCCCATTGGCGATCCTGATCCTGGCGGTGCTCGGCGCCATCGTCTTCGGCCTGGCCACGCCGACCGAAGCCGCGGCGATGGGTTCGCTCGGCGGCCTGGTGCTGGCGGCGGCCTATCGCCGGCTGAACTACGCGGTGCTGAGGGAATCGGTGTACCTGACGGCCAAGACCAGCGCCATGGTGTGCTGGCTGTTCGTCGGCTCCAGCATCTTTTCCGCCGCCTTCGCGCTGCTCGGCGGGCAGGAGATCATCAACAACTGGGTGCTGGGCATGGACCTGACGCCGCTGCAGTTCATGATCCTGTCGCAGGTGATCATCTTCCTGCTCGGCTGGCCGCTGGAGTGGACCGAGATCATCGTGATCTTCATGCCGATCTTCATTCCGCTGCTGCAGCACTTCAACATCGACCCGCTGTTCTTCGGCCTGCTGGTCGCGCTCAACCTGCAGACCGCCTTCCTGTCGCCGCCGGTGGCGATGTCGGCGTTCTACCTGAAGGGCGTGTCGCCGCCGCATGTGACGCTCAACCAGATCTTCATGGGCATGCTGCCGTTCATGGGGATACAGGTCATCGCGCTGATCCTGCTGTACGTGTTCCCGGCCATCGGCCTCTGGCTGCCGGAAGTCCTGTACAAGTAAGCCGTCCTCCACGCGCCGCCGGCAACCCATGCCGGCGGCGTTTTCATTTGAGCGCCATGAAATCCTGCTCGCGCAGCCGCGGCGCGGCGAAGTCGATGAAGGCGCGCACCCGAGCCGACACCAGCCGCGAATGCGGATACAGCATGGTCACCGGAAGCGGCTCGGTCTCGTACTTGCGCAGGATGGGTTTCAGCTCACCCGCCCGCACCACCGCCTGCACCTGGTAGGACAGAAAGGCGCCGATGCCGAGGCCGTCGCGGCAGGCGGCGACCGCCGCATCTACCGAGTTGGTCAGCACGCGCGGCTGAAAGCGCATCGTCAGCCGCCGCCCGCCGTCGCGGAAATGCCATTCGGCGAGCACGCCGCGACCGGTGAAGCGGATGCCGGGATGACCGGCGAGCTGGTCCGGATGGCGCGGCGTGCCGTGCCGCTTCAGATAATCCGGGCTGGCGCACATCACCCTGGCCAGCTGGCCGGCGGGTACCGCATGCAGCGAGGAATCCGCCAGCGGTCCGATGCGCACCGCCAGGTCCACGCCTTCCTCGATCAGGTCGATGCTGCGGTCGAGCAGCAGCAGCTCGACCGACAGCGCCGGATGCCGGCGCAGGAATTCCGTCACCAGCGGCGCCACGTGCAGCCGCCCGAACATTACCGGCGCGGTCAGCACCAGCTTGCCGGCCGGCTCGGCGCGGCTGTCGAACAGCGCTTCCTCCGCGTCTTCCAGCTGGCCGAGCGCGGTCTTGCAGATCGCCAGGTAGCGGTGCCCCTCGTCGGTCAGGCTGATGCGCCGCGTGGTGCGGTTGAACAGGCGCACGCCGAGCCCGGCCTCCAGCTCCGCCAGCCGCCGCACCACCGTCGGCAGCGAGGTATCGAGCGCCGTTGCCGCCGCGGTCAGGCTGCCGCGGTCGGCGATGGCGATGAAAGTCTGTATGCCGCGCAGTTTGTCCATGCCGTGCTCCGTATCCGATTACTCCGGATTATGAAGCAATATCTTTCATTTACTCCCATTTATCCGCGGGCCCGGGCAACGCAGAATGCGAGCACGACAACCACGGGAGTACCCACATGAAGCCGTCCGCACCGATCGTCCTCTATCGCAGCCGCATCTCCGGCCACGCCCACCGCGCCGAGCTGTTCCTGTCCCTGCTGGGCCTGCCCTACACGCCGGTCGACGTCGACCTGCGCGCCGGCGAGCAGAAGCAGCCGGCCTTCCTCGCCCGCAATCCCTTCGGCCAGGTGCCGGTGATCGACGACGGCGGCACGGTGGTCGCCGACTCCAATGCCATCCTCGTCTATCTCGCCCTGAAATACGGCGATGCACGCTGGCTGCCGCGCGATCCGCTCGGCGCGGCGGCGGTGCAGCGCTGGCTGTCGGTGGCCGCCGGCGAGATCGCGCACGGTCCGGCGATGGCACGCCTCGCCAAGGGTTTCGGCCTGCCGGTCGACCTCCCCGGCGCGGTGGCGCGGGCCGAGCGGCTGTTCAGCGTGATGGAGCAGGAACTGCAGCAGCGCGCCTTCCTCGCCGGCGCGGATGCGACCATCGCCGACGTCGCCGCCTACAGCTACATCGTGCGCGCGCCCGAGGGCGGCATTTCGCTCGAACCGTATCCGGCGCTGCGCGCCTGGCTGGCGAGGGTGGAAGCGCTGCCCGGCTTCCTGCCGATGATCGAATTGCCAAAGGCGGCCTGATCATGGACGCGCCGGAGGTGTTTCACGCAGGCGAGCTGCGGGCGCAGGAGATGGCCGGCGTGCGCGAAAAGATGCAGCGCATCGGCGGCGCCTTCATTCGCGACTACATGCCCGACCAGCACCGGGAATTCTTTCCGCTGCTGCCGATGCTGCTGCTCGGCGGACGCGACGACGCGGGCCAGGTGTGGGCGACCACGGTGTGGGGCGAGCCGGGCTTCGTGCAGTCGCCGGACCCGGTCACGCTGCGGGTGGCCGCGCGGACAGCGGTCGGTGATCCGCTGCGCCTGCACGAGGGCATGCAGATCGGCGCGCTCGGCCTGCAGTTCGAGACGAGACGCCGCAATCGCGCCAATGGCGTGGTGAGCCGCTGCGACGACGGCGGCGTCACGCTCGCCGTGCGCCAGAGTTTCGGCAACTGCCCGAAATACATCCAGACCCGCGACATGTTCGCGGCTTCCGACGATACACCCGGCACGGTCTCGTCCGGCGCCGGTGCACCGCCGCCGGCGGCCCAGGCGCTGATCGCCGGCAGCGATACGTTTTTCATAGCAAGCGCGGCCGCTCACGGCGCCGACGTCTCGCATCGCGGCGGCCTGCCCGGATTCGTGGAGATGGAAGATGATGGCAGCCTGTGCTGGCCCGATTTTCAGGGCAACAACTTTTTCAACACCATCGGCAATCTGCTCGCCGATGCGCGGGCGGGTCTGCTGTTCATCGGTTTCGAGAGCGGCGATCTGCTGCACCTGAGCGGGCGCGCGGCCCCCCGGGTGGAAGCGGACGGCCGGCGCATGCTGCGTTTCGTGCCGGAGAAGTGGATATGGCGTCCGGCCGCCATGCCGTGGCGCTGGCGGCTGCGCGAGGTGTCGCCGCACCTCGCGCCGGCTCAGTGACTGCCGCGCGGCCTGCGGAAAAGCTTGCCGGCGGCGGTCACCGCCAGCAGCACGATGGTGCCGGCGATCAGGCCGGCGACGATGTTGAGCAGGGTGGGCGTCAGCGCGCCGACGATGACGCCCACGCCGGGCAGCGCATCCGCACCGTGGGCGACGTTTTCGATCGCGTGGTGCAGCGCCGGCACGCCGTGGGTCAGGATACCGCCGCCGACCATGAACATCGCGATCGTGCCGATCACCGACAGCGATTTCATCAGGCGCGGCGCCAGCGCCAGCAGGCCGCGGCCGACCGCGCGCGGCACCGCGCCGACGCGGCGGCTCAGATACATGCCGGCGTCGTCGAGCTTGACGATGCCGCCCACCAGTCCGTACACGCCCACCGTCATCAGCAGGCTGATGCCGACCAGCACCGCCACCTGCTGCGAGAACGGCGCGTCGGCCACGGTGCCGAGCGCGATGGTGATGATCTCGGCCGACAGGATGAAGTCGGTGCGCACCGCGCCCTGTATCTTTTCCTTTTCCAGCGCCAGCACGTCGACGCCGGGATCGGACAGCGCGCGCGACAGCTGCTCATGCTCGACCTCGTCCTCGGCCTTGCTGTGCAACATGCGGTGCGCCAGCTTTTCCACGCCCTCGTAGCAAAGGAAGGCGCCGCCTATCATCAGCAGCGGAATCACCGCCCAGGGCAGGAAGGCGCTGATCGCCAGCGCCGCCGGCACCAGGATCACCTTGTTCTTCAGCGAGCCCTTGGCCACCGCCCACACCACCGGCAGCTCCCGCTCGGCCCGCACGCCGGTCACCTGCTGCGCGTTGAGGGCAAGGTCGTCGCCGAGCACGCCCGCGGTTTTCTTGGCTGCGACCTTGGTCATCAGGGAAACGTCGTCGAGGATGGTTGCGATATCGTCGATCAACGCAAGCAGGCTGGCTCCGGCCATGGGATTCCTTGTAAAAATGATCAGCGCGAGTGGCAGATTTAACCACAGCCGGGCTGCGACAAGGCAAGTCCTGGCATCGCGCCGTCATCGCCGCCGGTGAAAATTCCCCCGTTGCCGGGCCGTCCTGCCGTGGTCAGGGCATCGTTTTCGCGTGTCCCATGCAAGAACCGTGACCGGCCGCCGCGCTCAGGCCTCGTACCAGCGCCGGCTGCGGTTGACCACGGCGACCACCAGCAGCATCACCGGCACTTCGATCAGCACGCCGACCACCGTCGCCAGCGCAGCGCCGGACTGAAAGCCGAACAGGCTGATCGCGGTCGCCACCGCGAGTTCGAAGAAGTTCGACGCGCCGATCAGGCTGGACGGCCCTGCCACGCAGTGGGCGACGCCGAGCCGCTTGTTGAGCAGGTAGGCGAGCCCGGAATTGAAGAACACCTGGATCAGGATCGGCACCGCCAGCATCGCGATCACCAGCGGCTGCGCCGTGATCGCCTCGCCCTGGAAGGCGAACAGCAGCACCAGGGTCAGCAGCAGCGCGGAGATGGACCAGGGCGCCAGCGCGCCCACCGCGCGCTCCAGGCGCTGCGCGCCGGCCGCCAGCAGGCGCTTGCGGATGAGTTGCGCCAGGATCACCGGCACCACGATGTAAAGCCCGACCGACACGATCAGCGTGTCCCAGGGCACGGTGATCGACGACAGCCCGAGCAGCAGCGCCACCAGCGGCGCGAACGCCACGATCATGATCGCGTCATTGAGCGCCACCTGCGACAGCGTGAAATAGGCGTCGCCGCGGCACAGCTGGCTCCAGACGAAGACCATCGCGGTGCACGGCGCCGCCGCCAGCAGGATCAGGCCGGCGACATAGCTGTCGAGCTGCTCGGCCGGCAGCCACGGCGCGAACACCTGGCGGATGAAGATCCAGCCCAGCAGCGCCATCGAAAACGGCTTCACCAGCCAGTTCACGAAGAGCGTCACGCCGATGCCGCGCCAGTGTTCGCGCACCTGCGCCAGCGCGCCGAAATCGATCTTGATCAGCATCGGAATGATCATCACCCAGATCAGCACGCCGACCGGCAGGTTGACCTGCGCGACTTCCATCGCCGCGATGGCGCGGAAGAGATCCGGAAACGCGCGTCCGAGCAGGATGCCGGCGACGATGCACAGCGCGACCCAGACGCTCAGATAGCGCTCGAAAAAGCCGATCGCGGGCGTGGCGCCCCCGGCGACCGCGGTGGCGGGACTCTGGCTCATCCTCATGCCTCCTGCGGCGGCTGCGTGCCGATCTCGCGCATCGCCTGCTGGATCGCGTGCTTCTCCAGCGTGGCCAGCGGCAGGCTGACGAAGCTGTTCATGCGGAACATGATCTGGCGGAAGATGCGCTCGAACGCAGCCCGCTTCTCTTCATCGCTGCCTTCCACCGCGGCGGGATCCTCGAATCCCCAGTGCGCGGTGGCCGGATGTCCCGGCCATACCGGGCAGGCTTCGCCGGCAGCGTTGTCGCACACCGTGATGATGAAATCCATCTGCGGCGCATCCGGCCCGGCGAACTCGTCCCAGCTCTTGCTGCGCAGATTCTCCACCGGATAGCCGGTCTTGCGCACCTGCTCGATGGCGAAGGGATTCACCCTGCCGCCCGGCTTGCTGCCCGCGGAAAAACCGCTGAAGCGCCCGCGCCCCATGGTGCTGGCCAGCGCCTCGGCCATGATGCTGCGGGCGGAATTGCCGGTGCAGAGAAAAAGGATGTTGAAGGACTCGTCGCTCATGTCATTTCCCGGAGGGCGGTTGGCATGCCTGGTCGTCGCATGCGGCGCTGACCGGCGAGCAGGGATTGCCGCCGCAGCAGTTGTCGGTGAGGTAGCCGAGCAAACCGTTCATCGCGTCGAAATTGGCGGAGTACAGCAGGAATCGTCCCGCCCGTTTCTGGATCACCAGCCCGGCCTGCAGCAGTTCCCTCACATGGAAGGAGAGCAGCGACGGCGCTATTCCGAGCTGCCCGGCGATACGGCTCGCCGGCAGTCCTTCCGGACCCGCCTGCACCAGCAGGCGAAAGAGGGCAAGCCGGGTTTCCTGGGCAAGGGCGGCAAGCGCGGTGATGGCTTGAGGGGTTTGCATAACGTTTCAATGATAATTGAAATGTTATGGCATTTCAACCGCTGTTGAAATGTCAGCCGGGCGGCCCGATGACGCATGAAAGGCGGTGGCGGCTTGACTTCCTAGATTTTCCTAGATAATTTAGGAATTCCTAAATCCACTAATACTTTTTAATACTCAGATGAGCGTCGACCATTGGCACTTCCCCCGCCCCGTCCTGGCTCAGGAGTACATTGCGTCGTTCGAACGTGGGCTATCCGCGGCCCGCGGGCTGTTTGCGCGGCGAAGAATGGGCAAAACAGAATTCCTCTGCAAGGACCTGATCCCCGCTGCGGAAAGCGCCGGCTATCAGGCGGCCTATATCAACCTGTGGGATAACCAGGACGATCCCGGAAGCGCGCTGGTCGCCGCACTACAGCAGGCCGCATCGCCGAAAGGCGTCAGCAAGGTGCTGGCCGACCTCCGGCGGCCCGTCCGCAAACTGAAGGCGGGAGCACGATTGCCGGGATTAGGCGAGGGAACGCTGGAAGCTGATCTCGGGACCGAGCCCGGCGCGCCAATTCCTCTGCTCACGCAAGCAATGCAGCAGCTGGACAAGAAGAGAAAAAAACTGCTGCTCGTCATCGATGAAGCTCAGGTTCTTGCTGGTAAGAAGAACAGCGTTTTTGCTCACGCTTTGCGCGCCGCGCTGGACATCAGAAAGGACTTCATCAAGGTTATTTTTGCCGGCAGCTCCGAAACCACGCTCCGAAGCATGTTCGCACGCCCCTCAGAACCCTTCTACAACTGGGCGGGCCTTGAGCCGTTTCAGCTTCTTGGATACGAGTTCGTGCAAGCGATGGTGCACAAGGTCAATGAGGTAACCCGAAAGCCGCTGTCAATGGAAGATGCAACGCATGCTTTTCAGGAATTGCGCAACACGCCGGAGTTCTTCCGCAGGTTTTTGAACCAGTACCTGGCAAACCCGCTCGCCGGCGCGGCATCGGCCCTGGACACTGTGAAGCAGCAGGTCTATGGCGACCAGGATTTCGAGCGCCAATGGCAAGAACTCCTGCCTGCGGACCGTGCCGTGCTTGAGATGATCGCCATGGGTGGGAAGGATTTGTTCGGTAGTGAGGCACGCACCCGGATGGCGGCGATTCTGGGACTTGACGAGCCTGTAAAGCGAAGCACGCCGCAGAATGCCCTGAGTCGTCTTATGAACAAGAATCTTGTGACTCGGCTGGAACACGGCAGATACCAGTTCGAGGACGAGTCATTCGCTGACTGGGTCCGCCATCGGGACACTTGACCGGACCACCGAAAGCCCCGACCGCCGATCCAAAAGAAAAAAGGCACCCGAAGGTGCCTTTCCCTGAGCAACAGTGCGATCAGGCCGCCAGCCGCTTTTCCAGCTGCGCGCGCGTGGTCTGCAGTTCGCTCGGCAGGTGATAGGCCAGCTTCTCGAACAGCTCCGCATGCAGCTTCAGTTCGGCTTCCCACGCGGCCTTGTCGATCGAGGTGATCTGGTCGAACTGCTCGCGGGTGAACTCCAGGCCTTCCCACTGCAGGTCTTCATAGCGCGGGGTGGTGCCGAAGATGTGCTCGACGCCGCCTGCCTTGCCCTCGATGCGGTCCAGCATCCACTTCAGCACGCGCATGTTGTCGCCGAAGCCCGGCCAGACGAACTTGCCGTTCTCGTCGGTGCGGAACCAGTTGACGCAGAAGATCTTCGGCAGCTCGGCCGGCGAGGCGGCGATCTTCTTGCCCATGTTCAGCCAGTGCTGGAAGTAGTCGCTCATGTTGTAGCCCATGAACGGCAGCATCGCGAACGGGTCGCGGCGCACCACGCCCTGCTGGCCCGCGGCTGCGGCGGTGGTCTCGGAACCCATGGTCGCAGCCATGTAGACGCCCTCGACCCAGTTGCGGGCCTCGGTCACCAGCGGCACGGTGGTCGAGCGGCGGCCGCCGAAGATGAAGGCCGAGATCGGCACGCCGGCGGGATCGTCCCACTGCGGATCGATCACCGGGTTCTGGGTGGCGGCGACGGTGAAGCGCGCGTTCGGATGCGCGGCCTTGCGGCCGGTTTCCCTGGCGATCTGCGGCGTCCAGTCCTTGCCCTGCCAGTCGATCAGGTGCGCCGGCGCTTCCTTGGTCATGCCTTCCCACCAGACGTCGCCGTCATCGGTCAGCGCGACGTTGGTGAAGATGGTGTTGGCGTTGAGCGACGACATGCAGTTCGCATTCGAGCTCATGTTGGTGCCCGGGGCGACGCCGAAGTAGCCGGCTTCCGGGTTGATCGCATACAGGCGGCCGTCGGCGCCCGGCTTGATCCAGGCGATGTCGTCGCCGATGGTGGTCACCTTCCAGCCGTTGAAGGCCTTGGGCGGGATCAGCATCGCGAAGTTGGTCTTGCCGCAGGCCGACGGGAAAGCCGCCGCGACGTAGTGCTTCTTGCCTTCCGGGGACTCGACGCCGAGGATCAGCATGTGCTCGGCCAGCCAGCCCTGGTCGCGGCCCATGGTGGACGCGATGCGCAGCGCGAAGCACTTCTTGCCCAGCAGCGCGTTGCCGCCGTAGCCGGAGCCGAAGGACCAGATCTCGCGGGTCTCGGGATAGTGGACGATGTACTTGGTGTCGTTGCAGGGCCACGGCACATCCTTCTCGCCGGCGGCCAGCGGCTTGCCGACGCTGTGCACGCAAGGCACGAAGTCGCCGTTGTCGCCGAGGACGTCGTACACGGCCTTGCCCATGCGGGTCATGATGCGCATGTTGACGGCGACGTACGGGGAGTCGGACAGTTCGACGCCGATATGCGCGATCGGCGAGCCGAGCGGGCCCATCGAGAACGGCACCACGTACATGGTGCGGCCGCGCATGCAGCCGTCGAACAGGTTGTTGAGGGTGTTGCGCATTTCCTGCGGCGCCATCCAGTTGTTGGTGGGGCCGGCGTCTTCCTGGCGCTCGCTGCAGATGTAGGTGCGGTCTTCGACGCGCGCCACGTCGGACGGGTCGGAACAGGCGAGATAGCTGTTGGGGCGCTTGGCCTCGTTGAGCTTTTTCATCGTGCCCGCGGCGACCATCTCGGCGCAGAGGCGGTCGTATTCTGCCTGGGAGCCATCGCACCAGTAGATGCGGTCGGGCTTGGTCAGCGCGGCGATCTCGGCGACCCAGCTGATCAGCTTCTGGTGTTTGACGAAGGTCGGTGCATTCAAAGCTGCAATGCCTCCCATAACGGGTTGGTTCATGAGTACTTCCTCCAATGCCAATAAAGAATTCGGTCTTGTCCCGGCACGGCAGGATCGTCGTCAGCTTGTGGCTTGGCTAGGGGGCTAGCGGTACGGCGGTCTTGTCGGAGGCGGCCATGTAGTGGCTGCCGCTACCCGAAAAATGGAATAATGCTCGGGCAGGTGGGGTCGCGAAATGATTGAATTCGCGAGAAATATGAACCGATTGTACACGCCGGCCTATGGCCGCTCAATGACTTGCAACAAAATTGTAGGAATAATAGTTGAGTGTTGTAGTAGGCAATTCCCCGTTTTTCGCATACTCGTACCTTTTTTACGGAAATACCAACAAGCCAGCCGCATGAAGATCGCTATCCTCGACGACTACCAGGACTGCGTCCGCCACCTCGACTGCTTCCGCCTGCTCGACGGGCACGAGGTGAAGGTGTTCAACAATAGCGCGCGCGGACTGGTCCAGCTTGCGATTCGTCTAGCGCCGTTCGAGGCCCTGGTGCTGATTCGCGAACGCACCGCGCTCAGCCGCGCGCTGTTGCAAAAACTTCCCAATCTGAAGCTGATTTCCCAGACCGGCAAGGTCAGCGGCCATGTCGATGTCGCCGCGGCGACCGCCCGGGGCATTGCGATCGCCGAAGGCGCGGGCGATCCCACCGCGCCGGCCGAGCTCACGTGGGCCCTGATCATGGCGGCGATGCGGCGCCTGCCGCAGTACATGGCCAATCTGAAGAGCGGCCAGTGGCAGACCGCCTCCCTCCTGCCCGAGCTGAACACACCCGGTTTCGCGCTGAGCGGGCGCACGCTCGGCATCTGGGGCTACGGCCGCATCGGCCGGCTGGTCGCCGGCTACGGCCGCGCCTTCGGCATGAGGGTGCTGGTGTGGGGCAGCGAAAACAGCCGCGCCGCCGCCGCGCAGGACGGCTGCGAGGCCGCCGCATCGCGCGCGCAGCTGTTCGCCGAGGCCGACGTGCTGTCGCTGCACCTGCGCCTCGGCGACGCGACCCGCGGCATCGTCGGCGCCGACGAGCTGGCGCGGATGAAGCCCTTGGCCCTGCTGGTCAATACCGCCCGCGCCGAACTGATCGCCCCCGGCGCGCTCGACGCCGCGCTGCGCGCAGGCCGCCCCGGCTTTGCCGCGCTCGATGTATTCGAGACCGAGCCGCTCCCGGCCGACTCGCCGCTGCTCCGCTACAGCAATGTGCTGGCCACGCCGCACATCGGCTATGTGGAAAAGGACAGCTACGAGCGCTACTTCGACGCCGCCTTCCGCAACGTGCTGGCCTACGCCGAGGGACGCCCGCAGAACCTGCTCAATCCGGAGGCGATCAGTCCGCGCTGAAGCGCGGCGCCGCCCCATCGACCGACGACATACATGAGAATCAAGAGCGTCAACCGCGCCGGCATCGGCGAACTCTTCGTACAGCAGTCCGAGCGCACGCGCCGCATCATCACCGGCATCCACAAGCAGTCCGTCGACGGACCGGTGCAGGTCGGACGGCTCGGCCTGGACGGCGACGAGCAGGCCGATCTCACCGTGCACGGCGGCCTGTCCAAGGCCGTCTATGCCTATCCGTCGGAGCACTATGCGTTCTGGCGCCAGCACCGGCTGTCGGTGCTGAAGCGGGATGAGCCGCTCGCGCCCGGCGCCATGGGCGAGAACCTGACGCTGGAAGGTCTGCTGGAGGAGGATGTCTGGATCGGCGACCGGCTGCGCGCCGGTGCCGTGCTGATGGAGGTGACCGAGCCGCGCCAGCCCTGCTTCAAGTTCGCCGCGAAGATGGGTTTCGCGCACGCGGTGAAGCTGATGCTGCAGTCGGGCCACACCGGCTTCTATCTGCGGGTGCTGGAGACCGGCAGCCTGTGCGCCGGCGACAGCCTGACGCTGGAGCCGGGGCCGCGCCAGACCGCGCTCGCGCAGGTCAATCAGCGCCGCTGGCGCGGACGGCAGAACGAGCTGTTCTAGCTGACGCCCCTCTCGATCGGCAGCGGCGGCAGCGCGGTGAGCATGCTGCGCCTGCCCTGCACATGCAGATGGCCGCCGATGCGCTTCCAGCCGGGCGGCCAGGGCAAGGCGGGACCGGCATAGGCCGGTACCCCGCGCCGCACCGGGATCACCGGCAGGTGCTCCGGCACCGGCCCGTCGCGCAAGTCCCATCCCAGCGTATAGGCGTAATTCGGCAGCAGCGCTTCACACACCTGCTCGAACCATGCGCTGTGGTCCTCGTCGCGCCGCAGCGCCTGCGCCAGGCCCTGCGGATCGAAGCGCGCGAAGCAATGCACCAGGTCTTCGGTGCTGGCCCCCGGCTGGTCGCCCCAGCCGAGCACCGGGTTGAAGTTGTAGTCCGCGCCCGAGCCGTACCAGCCTTCGCGCCACGGCCGCTCCAGCCAGTTGCGCTGCCCGGTGAACAGGTGCCAGCGCCAGTGCAGGCCGGACGGCTTTGGCCAGCAGTACAGGTAGAGCCGCTCGTAGCCCGCGCGATGCAGTTCGCGCACCATGGCCATGAGCCGCGCGTGCGGCATGCGGTCGGGCGCCTCGCGCCGGAAGCGGATCGGTTCGCCGTCCGCATGCTGGAGGTCGTCGTGCGAGAGGTTGAGATCGAGCGTGCGCACCTCGTCGCCGAAGCGGGCGGACACCCAGCCGGTCAGAAGATTGACCGAGGTGATGACGCCATAGCCGCGGTGACGGTGGAAGATGACGGTGCCTGGAGCAACTGGTTTCATACGTGTGCCTGCGTGATCGAGCCTAGTGTAACGGGAGTGAGGGAATCGGCGCGCGCGCCGCGCAAAAAAATCCGGCGCCGTCCGACCGGGGCGGTGCACCAACATCATGCATGGAAAAACCGGCGTGCCGGCTGTCGCGCACCTTGGCAGTGCGCGCCCCGCCGGGCATCTGCGCCCGGGCCGCCATGGCGCGGCAAAAGCGTGTTTGAGAGGCAAATCACGCGGAAATTCCCTGGCCTGCAAATTGCAATATTGCATTGGCGCACGAAGCTCCCCGACCCCGAAAACCGTGCGCACCCATTGCCGAGGACCCGCGATGAACGATGCCGACCCGCTGCCGATAGACACCTTCCTTCCGTACATGAGAGACGTCGTGCGCTGCGAGCAGTCGCTGCGCGAACTGAACACCATGTGGCGCATGATCGAAGCCTCGGCCAAGATGAACTGTCCGGTCGAGGCCCGCTCCATCCTGCCCACCATGGCCGCCACGCGCGCCGGCTTCAACCGGCTCGAGCAGGAGCTGGTGACCAGCCTGGTCCGCGAAAAGGTGGGCAACGTGCTCGACGAGATCGGCACCAAGGCCCAGTATGTGATCGACATCGTGGTGCGCAATCTGTATGAACGCACGGCCGACGTCGGCTTCCTCGCCACCGACCGCGAACTCTGCGCCTTCGTCGCCGGCCTGCAGGACGACGCCGATGCCATCCGCCTGCGGCTGCGCGCCTACCGCAGCAAGTACACCGTCTACGATGAAATCATCCTGCTCGACACCCGCGGCAACGTGCTGGTCCAGATCGACGAGGCCAGCCCGCTCGAAGGCAGCACCGATCCGCTGATCGCCGAGACGCTCGCCAGCGATGGCTATGTCGAAACCTTCCGCGCGACCGACCTGCGGCCGCTGAAAAAGCAGGCACTGGTGTATTCACGCCGCATGCTGCACCCCGATACCGGCGCGCCCGTCGGCGTGCTCTGCCTGTGCTTCCACTTCGAGGAAGAGATGGCCGGCATCTTCCGCGCCCACCGCGACGCCGAAGAGCGCTCCAACATGCTGCTGCTCGACGGCGACAACCGGGTGATCGCGAGCGCCGACGAATTGTGGATTCCGGTCGGCGCCACCGTGCCCGTCAACCGCAACCAGTCGGCGCGGCTGATGGTCTACGGCGGCCGCGAATACCTGGTGCGCACCTATCCCGCCGCCGGCTATCAGGGCTACATGGGGCCGCCCGGCTGGCAGGGACAGGTGATGATCCCCGTCGACGTCGCTTTCCATGGCAGCGCCACGAGCGCGCTGTCGACGCTGGACGCGGGCATCGCCGACGGCCTGCTGTCGCACGCGCGCTCCTTCTGCCCGCCGCTGTTCGAGATCATGACCGCCGCCGACACCATCCGCCGCGTGGTCTGGAACGGCCAGGTGATGACCGCCGGCCAGCGCGGCGAGCTGATGAAGCTCAAGACCATCCTCGACCAGATCAGCGAGACCGGCATGCGCAGCGACGAACTGTTCTCGCAGTCGATCCGCGACCTGTACGAGACGGTGCTCGCATCCAGCCTGCGCGACTCGGAGTTCGTGTCGCACCTGCTGGTCGATCTGCTCGACCGCAACCTGTACGAGCGCTCCGACGACTGCCGCTGGTGGGCTCTCACCCCGGAGCTGCGCCACGCGCTGGCGGCCGGCGAAGTCGGCGACGAGGCCGCCTCCCGCCTGACCGCCATCCTCGACTACATCAACCGCCTGTACACCGTCTACACCCGCATCTTCGTCTACGACGCCGAGGGCCGCATCGTCGCCAGCACGAATGGGCAGGAAGGCGGCATCCCGGTCGCCGGCACCCGCATCGACGACGACACGCTGTCCGCGGTGCGCGCGCTGCGCAGCGAGCAGGACTACCATGTCAGTCCGTTCCGCGCGAGCCCGCTATACGGCGGGCGGCCGACCTACATCTACCACGCGGCCATCCGAGCGCCGGGCGATGATGCCAGCGTGGTCGGAGGCATCGGCATCGTGTTCGACTCCGGCCCGGAATTCGCCGCCATGCTGCGCGGCGCGCTCGCCGACAAGCCGGGCATGATCGGATTCTTCATCGATCGCGGCGGCCGCGTGATCGCCAGCACAGATCCGGGCCGCCCGGCCGGCAGCCGCCTCGACATCGACCCCGCGCTGCTTGCCCTGCCCAACGGCAGCAGCGAGTCCCGCATCGTCCTGCATGACGGCCATTACGCCATCATGGGCTGCACCGTCTCCAGCGGCTACCGGGAATTCAAGGTCAGCGACGGCTATCGCGACGACGTCATCGCGGTCGTGTTCGACCTGTTCGGCGAAGTGCGCGAGCACGGCGTCGCGCGGCGCGAAGATGCGCTGCTGCAGTCCGGGGTCAACACCGGCGGCATCGAATACGCCACCTTCTTCGTCGACGGCATGCTGTTCGCCGTCCCCGCCGCCAGCGTGGTCGAAGCCCTGCCCGCCAGCGAGGTGTCGACGGTTTCGATGGGCGGCCGCAGCGAACGCATCGGCGTCATCGGGCTGCAGCGCGAGAGTGGCAGCCGCGACTTCGTCTGGGTCTTCGACCTGCATCACATGATGCGCGGCAGCCCGGCGCGTATCGACGGCGGCAGCCAGGTCATCGTGATGCGGCACGACGGCCACGAGATCGGCGTGCTGGTCGACGACCTGCACGCGGTGCCGGAATTCCAGCCCGAGCAGATCGCACCCACGCCCTTCGCAAGCAATGCGGACGGCCTGCTGGTCAAGCAGGTCATCCAGGCCAACCACGGCCACACCCTGGTCCAGGCGCTCGACGTCGCGCAGCTGTTTGCCTGCCTGCGCGATCCGACGCTGCCGACCGTTCTGAACCTTACCGAGGTCAAGCGCCTGACCGGCGACCGGTATGACCCCATACCCATGGAGAAAGCAGCATGAACAACACCGATCCCATCATTTTCGGCAGCAGCAGCATGTATGAGCGGCTGTGCCTCGTCACCGAAGTGCTCGGCGCCTTCGTCTCGCGCGCGCCGCGTGCGGTCGGCATCGAACAGCTCGCGCGGCAGACCGGCCGGCCCGAAAAGGAGCTGGTCCGCCTGTGCAACGCGCTGTGCCGCGGGCAGCTGCTGGCCGGCGAACGCGGCAACGCCTGGCGCCTCGCCGGCGACGCCAGCTCCGTCACGCTGGAGGATGCCTTCCGTTTCGTGGTCAACGAGCAGGCCGCGCGCGGCCGTACCCGACCCCGCGCCGAGAGCGAGGAGGCGGCGCAGGACAGCGGCGCCCGCCGTGAAGTCGACCTGCTCGTGATGCAGGCGGCGATCAGCATCAACCAGAGCGTGTTCCAGCACCTGCGCCAGTTCTCGCTCGACCGCCTGAAGGTCGCCGCGTCCGGCATGTTTCCGGCGCGCCGTCCCGACGACCGGGGCGCCACCTGGTCAGGCAAGCTGTCCTTTTCCTGAGCACCTTCGCCTAGCTGCGGCGCCAGTACCGCAGCGAGCGGCGGCCTGTCGTGCGCAGCACCTTGCCCCGCGCGGTAAAGCGCACGCCGCGCTCGACCTGCGGCACCGGCCGGGCCGCGGTCGCGCCCATCCCCGAGACCCGCCGTCTCACGGTCCTGGCAAGCAAGCCGACCGTCACCAACCCCGCCAAAGCCAGAATCACATACTCGCCCATGCGCGCCTCCCGCCCGCCATTCCGTCACTAACTTACGTGAGTGAACCGCGGCACGGCGCCGGTTCCGTCGACGTTGCCACAGGACGACAAGCCGGCCGCCGTTTCGGCAATGTCAAATCGCCTGCAATTTTTTCTTGTTACGGTGCAACCAGTCCTGCCGCGCTCCGTCTAACCGGCACTTTCGCTTCCCTTTGCGTTCCCGGACGCATTCTTGCTCCTGAGGTCATTACATGGGTAGATTCCCGCGCACCACCCTTCCCGCGCTGCTTGCCGCCCTCATCCTTGCCGCCTGCGGCGGCGGCGGCGGCGGTGACGGCGATTCCTCCAACCGTTCCGCCTCCTCGGCCTCCGTCGCGACGGCCAGCAATACCGCCACCGAAGGCATCGAGCAGTTCAATGTCCGCCGCGAGCAGATCGGCCTGCAGCGCCTGTCCCGCAACGCGGTGGTGGATCGTGCGGCGCAAGGCCATTCCGACTACCAGGGCCTCAACAACACGATCACGCACGAGCAGATCGAAGGCCGTCCCGGTTTCACCGGCGTCGAACTGGACCAGCGGCTCAGGGCTGCCGGCTACAATTTCACCCAGACCGGGGGTTACGCCTACGGCGAAGTGATCTCCTCCACCGCCAGCACCTCCGGCGCGTCGGCGGCGGAAGACCTGATCGCCGCGATTTACCATCGTTTCGTGATCTTCGAGCCGATGTTCAAGGAAATCGGCGCCGGTGCAGCCACCGTCAACGGCGGCAACACCTACTTCACCACCAACTTCACCGTCAACGGCCTCAACGGCGGCCTGCCCAGCGGCGGCGTGGTCATCTACCCGTATAACGGCCAGCGCGACGTCGACCGCAACTTCATGAGCGACAATGAATCGCCCGACCCGGTCCCCGACCGCAATGAAGTCGGCTACCCGATCAGCGTCCACGCCAACATCCTCGCCAGCGTC
Organism: Noviherbaspirillum aridicola; assembly: GCF_019656455.1. GTDB lineage: Bacteria > Pseudomonadota > Gammaproteobacteria > Burkholderiales > Burkholderiaceae_D > Noviherbaspirillum > Noviherbaspirillum aridicola. The sequence continues at coordinate 76,509 of NZ_BPMK01000014.1, read as the reverse complement.
GCCGTGCAGGAGTTCGCGGTCCGGCCGCAGGGCGGCAGCGACCTCCAGGTCCGGCGCCTCAGCGCCGCCGGCGACACCCACACGCCCAATTCCGCCGCGGCCATCGTCCCGCTCGCGCCGCTTGCCGCGAACACCACCTACGAGGTGCGGTTCGTCGGTACCGTCGACGGCACCCAGGTCAGCCGCAACTGGACGTTCACCACCCGCTAGAAGTGATGGGGATTACTCCACATTTCCTGTGAATAATTCTGTGGACGACCCCTGGGTCGTTTTCCCAAGCCCCTGATTCCAGGGGATTTTTTTCTTTTGATTAAAATCACGGCAGTCCAGAACAAGCTCCTCCCCCGGCAGTCCTACGTCGAACGAAATCATGGAGGTAGCCATGGCAGCAGTGCAGTACAGGAAGGCGGATTGGATCGCCCAGGCCGACATCCAGGAACTGGCCGACGGCCGTTACCAGGGCGTGGTCATGATGAGCCATGAACTGGGCGCCGACAGCGAAGACACCCGTCACGAAGTCGAAGCCCCGTCCGACAGCCCGGAACAGGCGCTGGAGCAGGCGGTGGCGCTGGCGCACCGCTTGCTGGCGGATGTGGCGAGGTAGATTTCGCCGGAACGAAACCAAGCGGGCCTACGAATTGCCGCCTAATAGTTGCTGATTCTTATTTTTGAAGTGCTTTCATCCCAAGCTGGGTCAGCCGGTACTTCTGAAAGCGGCTGTTAGGCTTGTCCGGCTGGGTCATCTCAAGCCAGCCCCTGGCAAGGGCCGGCTGCAGATAATGGCGACGGAAATGCTCGCCATTCCTGAGTTGCAACGCGTCCATCAACTCACGCCGGCCCATGGTTCCCCGCAGCACACGGATGAGCCGGATTTCCGGTGTGACTTCCGTGGTGACTTCCGTGGTGACTTCCGTGGTGACTTCCGTGGTGACTTCCGTGGCGACCGGCCTCAGAAGGTCGGGAACCGGGGTTGAAGGCCAGCGGTAGCGCGTTCCCCGGCCTACGCCATCCTTCTTCAGCCAGCCCGAGGTCACCAGTTGCGCCAGTCGCATCCCGATATCGCGAGGATGCTCTTTCCGGTGCTGTTGCACGTCTTCGTTGCTGATATCGCCGAAGTGGTGCGCCATGATAAGCATCATGCGGCTGAGTTCGTCGAGTTGCGGGTAAGCTCCGCCGACCAGTGATCGCAACTCCTTTTCCACATGCTCCGGAATCATGCTGACGACCGGCAGCGAGACGCGGGTGGTTTCCAGCCGAGAGTCTTCCGCGACCAGCGGCACCAGCCAGCTTTGCTCATGCCAAGCGCGAAGGATCTTCTGAAACCCGGAACCGGCGCGTTCGCCCAGGCCCAGGAGCTGGAACATCTTGATCAGGTTGGGATTGCGCGGATCGCTCACACCCCCGTGGTAAAGCTGCTCGCGCGGCACCCGCAGCAGACCGGGATTGCGGAAGACGAAAGCATCGTGGCGCTTGATCACTGTGATCGCCTGCGGCAACTGGTGGTCTGCATGGACCAGAGTATTCACCAGGGCTTCGCGCAGCGCCTCATGAACATGCGTTTCCGCCGTTCGGGTCGCATGCTGCCCCAGCTTGAACGGAGTGGCGATGCCTGCAGTCAGGCGGGGAAAGACCCGGTAATAGAAGTTGAACAGGTTCGGAGCCCATTTGCCGTCTAGCGTCAACCGATAGGTCCAACGAATGTCTGGATCGTCGGCCAGCACTTCCTGATAATCCAGCTGATAGCTCGGGAGCGCATCGAGCAAACTTCTCTCCTTGCCAAACATGAGCAAGCCAGCAAGGGTCAGCCCTTCGGTTTTATGGAGGCGATCCCGCCGCCGGGCACCCAGGCTTTCCAGGAAGGCAGTATCGCTCAAGGCGAGGAAAGGATGATCTGGATCGCGTGCCGCAAAGCGATTGCGAAAGGATGCGAGAGTGTCGGCGTCAAGATCGTCCGCATCGAAGCCTTCGAGTATCTGCCCGTCCAGCGGCTCATCGCCTGCTTCGCGCAGCATGCGTTTTACTTCCGCCTCGGTGCAGCGGTAATCGCCTTCGTAGTTGCGCTTATACGTGCCAGTCAATGGGTTGCCGTTGATGAAGACTGGACGTAGCTGGCGTGAGGCACGAGGCACATGGATGCAAATTACTGCCGAACTCCCCATCTCTATGACGGCTACATCCTCGTCGCGGCAGACCGGTTGGCTCAGCTTCTGTGGATTGTTGTGCTCATCCCAGAATGTCTTGAGCAGGGACTGATGGTTACGCAACGGTTCAAGCTCGAATGCACCATGCTTCTCGGCTACGCCAAGCACGATCCAGCCACTGTCGGTATTCGCATATGCGGACAACGTCGACCAAAGGGACTTCGGCAATCCGCCGGCCGCGGACTTGAATTCGATTTCCTGGTCTTCACCAAGCTGCAGGGCGGTGAGAAGCTGGGCAAGCGTCATACGAGGCGGTTCCTCCCGGTGAGCAGCTCCTGCATCATGCCTCGCTTGATTTGTCGTACCTTTGCGGGCCTGGCTCCAAGAGCGGCAAGTTCGGCGAACATTTCGGAGAGGAGGTGGGCGATTGCGCTTTGCTCCTCATTTGTAGATGAAAGGGAGATGGGCGGCATCTTTACGAGCTTTGCCGCATAGCTTTGTTGTTTCCTTCCTCGGCAATACGACGCCAACACTTTCCCTCTCAGCACGTTGATACAGATACTCTGTTTTCAAATCTGGTTCGAGCAGATGCCATGCACGACTGCTTTGTCGCAGCGTAATCAACGTCCGTTTGCTCCAGCAGACCTCGCGCTACTTCCCGATACAAAACCGGCTGAAAATCACCCCCAGCAAATCATCCGGCGTGAACTCGCCGGTGATGCTCGACAGCCGTTCCTGCGCGATGCGCAATTCCTCCGCGAACAGGTCGAGTGCCTGGTCGCTCGTCTGGCCGCCGGCCATCGCGTGCTCGGCCGCGAATGCCAGGTGTTCGCGCGCCGCCTTCAGCGCGACCAGGTGCCGCTCGCGCGCGATGAAGCGCGACTCGGCCGTCTGCTGCCAGCCGGCGACGCGCAACAGTTCGGCGCGCAGCAGGTCGATGCCGGCGCGCTCGGTCGCCGACAGGTAGATGTGGGTGGCTTCCGCCGCCCGGTCCACCGCCGGCTTGTGGCCGGACAGGTCGATCTTGTTCCAGACGCGCAGCACCGGCACGTTGGGCGGGAAGCGCTGCGTGATGTCTTCGTCGGCGCGGGTCGGTCCGCGGCCGGCGTCGAGCAGGTGCACGATGACGTCGGCCCTGAAGACTTCGCCCCAGGTGCGCTCGATGCCGATGCGTTCGACTTCGTCGCCCGCCTCGCGGATGCCGGCGGTGTCGACGATGTTGAGCGGGATGCCTTCGATCTGTATGGTCTCGCTCACCTTGTCGCGGGTGGTACCCGCGATCGGGGTCACGATCGCGATTTCCGCGCCGGCCAGCGCGTTGAGCAGCGATGACTTGCCGACGTTCGGCTGGCCGGCCAGCACCACGTTCAGACCCTCGCGCAGCAGCGCGCCCTGCGAGGCTTCGGCGAACACCTGCTCCAGGTCCGCGCGGATGCGCTCGAGCTGGCCGCGGGCGTCGGACTTCTCGAGGAAGTCGATCTCCTCTTCCGGAAAATCGAGCGTGGCCTCGACCAGCATGCGCAGGTGGATCACCTTCTCCACCAGCCCGTGGATGGCGCGCGAGAAGGCGCCGGTCAGCGACGCCGACGCCGATTTCGCCGCCGCCTCGGTCGAGGCTTCGATCAGGTCGGCGACGGCTTCCGCCTGCGCCAGGTCCAGCTTGTCGTTGAGGAAGGCGCGCTGGGTGAATTCGCCCGGTTCGGCCAGCCGCAAATCGATGTCGCGCCCCGCTTCGAGGCAGCGCGCCAGCAGCATCTGCATCACCACCGGGCCGCCGTGGCCGTGCAGCTCGAGCACGTCTTCGCCGGTGTAGGAATGGGGTGCCTTGAAGTAGATCGCCAGCCCCTGGTCGATCGCGCTGCCGTCGGCATGGCGGAAGGGCAGGTAGGTCGCATGGCGCGGCTGCAGCGCCGAGGTGCCGCAGACGGCTTCCATCACCGGCGCCAGGTTCTTGCCGGAGATGCGCACCACGCCGATACCGCCGCGCCCGGGCGGCGTGGCGATGGCTGCGATGGGAGTCGTGTCGTGATTCATGGAACGGATTTTATGGGCGTGGTGATGGATCGGCAATGCGGTCCCTGAAAACAACAAAGCCCGCACGCGGCGGGCTTTGCGATGCGGCCTGGCTTACGCCGGCTTGCCGCTTTCGATGCGGCGAGTGATGAACCACTGCTGCGCGATCGACAGGATGTTGTTGACCACCCAGTACAGCACGAGGCCGGCCGGGAAGAAGAAGAACATCACCGAGAAAGCGATCGGCATGAACAGCATCACCTTGGCCTGCACCGGGTCCGGCGGGGTCGGGTTGAGCTTGGTCTGGATGAACATCGACACCGCCATGATGACCGGCAGGATAAACCACGGGTCGGGCGAGGCGAGGTCGGTGATCCAGCCGAGCCACGGCGCGTTGCGCATCTCGACCGAGGCCAGCAGTACCCAGTACAGCGCGATGAAGACCGGGATCTGCACCAGGATCGGCAGGCAGCCGCCGAGCGGATTGATCTTCTCGGTCTTGTACAGCTCCATCATCGCCTGGTTCATCTTCTGCGGATCGTTCTTGTGGCGATCGCGGATGGCCTGCATCTTCGGCGTCACGGTCTTCATCTTGGCCATGCTGCGATAGCTCGCCGCCGACAACGGGAAGAAGGCGAGCTTGATCAGCACGGTCAGCACGATGATGGTCCAGCCCCAGTTGCCGAGCACCTTGTGGATCTGTTCCATCAGCCAGAAGATCGGCTTGGCGATCACGGTCAGCCAGCCGTAGTCCTTGACCAGTTCCAGTCCCGGCGCCAGCTTCTCGAGGCGGTCCGATTCCTGCGGGCCGGAGTACAGCGGCACGTTCACGGTCGCCGACTTGCCCGGCTCGACGGTGCCCACCTGCAGGATGGAGCCGACCGCGTACAGGTTGTTGTCGATTTTCTTGGTGTAGATTTCGCGCGCGGTGTTCTGCGGCGGCAGGAAGGCCGACACGAAATAATGCTGCACCAGCGCCACCCAGCCGTTGTCGGACTTGGTCGCATGGCGTGCCTTGCCTTCCTCGATGTCCTCGAAGCTCATCTTCTGGAACTTGTCGGCCTCGGTGTAGACGACCGGCCCGGTGAAGGTGCTGTAGAACGCCGACTCGCCCGCCGGCGCATTGCCGTCGCGTACCAGCTGCACATACAGCGAGGGGCTGATCGGCTGCACGCCGTTGTTGATCACCTCATGCCTGATGCCGATGGTGTACTCGCCGCGGCGGAAGGTATAGGTCTTCACCAGCTTGACGCCGCCCTGCTCGGACTCCAGCACCAGCTGCAGCTCCTCGTTGCCGTCGAGGCTGCGCGGACCCGGCCGAACGGAGAATGCGGTCTTGTGATTGGGGAAGGGGCCGCCGATCAGGCCGGTCTGCGCCAGGTAGACATGGGCATTGCCGGAATCGAACAGCACCATGTTCTTGTTCTGGTCCACCGTGTCCTTGTGCTTGAGCAGCTCCAGCCGCTGCAGCTCGCCGCCCACGGTGTCGATCTCGGCCCTGACCAGGTCGGTGGTGATGGTGATCACCTCGCCGCTGCGGTCGGCGCCGGCCGGCACCGCCGGCGTTGCCGCCGCCGGCGCGCTTACCTGCGGCACATCGTTGCGGCGGGCGGGCTCGCCGCCGGCCGCGGGCTGGGCGGACTGCTGCTGCGTCGCGCTCGGGAAGAACAGCGACTGCTTGCCGTTGTAGCGCATCCAGTTGTCCCACAGCAGCAGCAGCGACAACGAGAATACAACCCACAGAACGGTACGTTGGATATCCATATAAGAGTGTGGTCTTCAGTAATCAGGAATTCAGTGGCGATGTCCGGCGCAGGCTTTCGGCGGCACCGGATCGACGCCGCCCGGGTGCCAGGGATGGCATTTGCACAAGCGGCGCGCGGCCAGCAGGCTGCCCCGTGCCGCGCCGTGCAACTCGATCGCCTCCATCGCATAGCTGGAGCAGCTCGGGTAGAAGCGGCACTTCTGGCCGAGAAAAGGACTGATGCCCAGCCGGTACGCGCGCAATAGTAGCAGCAAAACGGGTTTCATCCGCGCATCTCCTCCGGCTTGCGGACCTGCGAGCGCAGCAGCTGCGCCAGCTCGGCGCGCAGCGTCTGCTTGAGCCGCGCGCCGGTGGCGGGGTCGCGGCGGGCATTCACGGGTTTGGTCAGGCGGACGATGCAGTCGAGCGCGGGCAGCGACGACAGGCGGAAGGTTTCGCGGGTGAGACGCTTGATCGTGTTGCGGGTGACCGCGCGCGGCGCGAAGCGCTTCGCCACGACAACGCCCAGGCGGGCGTGACTGAGGGAATTGCTGCGGGTGTACAGCACGAAGTGGGCGCTGCGTTGAGCGGGCCGCAAACGAAAAACGGATGAGAACTCATCCGTTTTTACGATGCGCCGGGCGCGTGAATAGTCTTCGCTCACGCCAGCAGCAGTTTCGGCAGCCGAAGCCGGCCTCAGACGGCCAGGCGCTTGCGGCCCTTGGCGCGGCGAGCGTTCAGGACGGCGCGGCCGCTACGGGTGGCCATGCGTGCACGGAAGCCGTGGGTGCGCTTGCGGCGGACGACGGACGGTTGGTAAGTACGTTTCATGTTGGTCTCGCTAGTTCGGCAGAAATGGGTTGGTTCTCAGCTCAGCCCATTCTTGTTTTGTGCGGACACAAAACGCGACAGGCAGTGAACCCGCGATTAAACACCAGTTTCGCTTTCTCTGTCAATCACTTAGCGGCCGTGCCGGGCCTTGCCCCGCCCGGTGCCTGCGCGCTGCCGGGGCGGTCCTGCCACGCAAAAAACCCGGTTCTTGGCAAGCTCTTTTTTATGTCGGAAAAATGTCGCGCCCTGTGGATAACTATCCTTGCCCGGGTATAGAATAGCCCTCCCGCGCGGCCGACCGAAGCTGCGCCAGACGCCGCAGGCGCAAGATGGCTGCGGCGCTGCAGTCTGTATCCACCATACCAAGACTACTAGAACAATCCATGGAAAATTTCTGGCAGACTTGCTCCGCGAAACTGGAGCAGGAACTCCCGCCGCAACAATTCAGCGCATGGATCAAACCCCTGGTTCCGCTCGATTTCGAGGACGGCCGCCTGCGCATCGCGGCGCCCAACCGCTTCAAGCTGGACTGGGTCAAGCAGCAGTTTGCCAGCCGTATCACCACCCTCGCCTCGGAATACTGGGAAGCCCCGATCGACGTGCAGTTCGTGCTCGACCCGCGTGCCGGCGGCGCGCGCCGTCCGGCCCCGGCACCGGCCGCGGCCGCGGCGGTCAATGGCGGCGGCGCTGCCCAGGCCGCGGCGGTGATCGACATGCCGGATGCGATCGAGCGTGCCGACCTGTACATAGAAGAGACCAAGAAGCGCGACCAGAGCCGCATCAATCCCGCGCTGACCTTTGAAAGCTTCGTCACCGGCAAGGCCAACCAGCTCGCCCGCGCCGCCGCGATCCAGGTCGCCAACAACCCGGGCGTGTCCTACAACCCGCTGTTCCTCTACGGCGGCGTCGGTCTCGGCAAGACCCACCTGATCCACGCCATCGGCAACCAGCTGCTGGCGGAGAAGCCCGACGTGCGCATCCGCTACATCCACGCGGAACAGTATGTACGCGACGTAGTGACCGCTTACCAGCGCAAGGGCTTCGACGATTTCAAGCGCTACTACCACTCGCTGGACATGCTGCTCATCGACGATATTCAGTTCTTCGCCGGCAAGAGTCGCACGCAGGAAGAATTCTTCTATGCGTTCGAGGCGCTGATCGCCGCCAAGAAGCAGATCATCATCACGAGCGACACCTATCCGAAGGAAATCAGCGGCATGGATGACCGCCTGATCTCCCGTTTCGACTCCGGCCTGACGGTCGCGGTCGAGCCGCCGGAGCTGGAAATGCGGGTCGCGATCCTGCTGAAGAAAGCGGCACAGGAAGGCGCCGTCCTGAGCGACGACGTCGCCTTTTTCGTGGCCAAGCACCTGCGCTCCAACGTGCGCGAACTCGAAGGCGCGCTGCGCAAGATCCTGGCCTACTCCCGTTTCCACGGCAAGGACATCACGATCGATGTTGTCAAGGAGGCATTGAAGGACCTGCTGTCGGTGCAGAACCGCCAGATCTCCGTGGAGAACATCCAGAAGACCGTGGCCGACTTCTTCAACATCAAGGTCGCCGACATGTACTCCAAGAAGCGGCCGGCCAACATCGCCCGCCCGCGCCAGATCGCGATGTACCTGGCCAAGGAGCTGACCCAGAAGAGCCTGCCGGAGATCGGCGAGCTGTTCGGCGGGCGCGACCATACCACCGTGCTGCACGCGGTGCGCAAGATCGCCGCCGACCGCGCCAAGAACCCGGAAGTCAACCACGAACTCCACGTCCTCGAACAGACCCTCAAAGGCTGACGCCCCGCCTGCCCGGCGGCTTGTGGATAAGTCATTCCGCCGCCGCCGGCCGCCCGTGCCGGCCTGGTATGGGTGGATGTTGTCACTCTGTTAAAAAAACGTGACGAAGATTTCTTTGGCTGCCCCCTTTTCTGTCAAAATAGAGGGGTTTCGCCTTATATGGATTCCGGCCTGCGGAGTCCCGCCACCCGAACCATCGCAACGCCTCATTCAACCAATACAAGGACTAAAGCATGCAATTGGTTAAAACCCAAAGAGACACGCTGCTCCGGCCGCTGCAGATCGTGAGTGGTATTGTCGAGCGTCGGCACACGCTGCCGATTCTGGCCAATATCCTCATTCGCAAGGACGGTGAAAAGGTCTCCTTCCTGTCCACCGACATTGAAGTGCAGATCACCACGCACGCCGACGTGGGCGTCGGCGGCGAAGTCGGCGCCACCACCGTCGCCGCCCGCAAGCTGCTCGACATCCTGCGCGCGCTGCCCGACTCCGGCGACGTGTCGCTGTCGCTGGCCAACAAGCGCATGACGGTCCAGTCCGGCAAGTCGCGCTTCGCGCTGCAGACCCTGGCAGCCGAGGAATTCCCGACCGTCGCCCAGGCTGAGCACTACAACGCGCGCGTGACGCTGCCGCAGAAGACGCTCAAGCACCTGTTCAACATGGTCCACTTCGCGATGGCGCAGCAGGACATCCGCTACTACCTCAACGGCCTGCTGCTGGTCGTCGACGGCAAGAACGTGATCGCGGTCGCCACCGACGGCCACCGCCTCGCGTTCTGCCAGGTCGAGACCGACCAGGACTTCCAGCGCCAGGAAGTGATCATCCCGCGCAAGACCATCCTCGAACTGCAGCGCCTGCTGGAAGACCTCGACAATCCGGTCGAGCTCGAAATCGCCAACAACCAGGTCAAGCTGACGTTTGCCGACATCGAGCTGATCTCCAAGCTCGTCGAGGGCAAGTTCCCCGACTACACGCGCGTGATCCCGAAGGGCTACAAGAACAACTTCACGATCGACCGCCAGACGCTGCTGCACGCGCTGCAGCGCGCGGCCATCATGACGAGCGACAAGTTCAAGGGCGTGCGCTGCATCATCGCGCCGGGCAGCCTGAAGATCAGCTCCACCAACGCCGACCAGGAAGAGGCGGTGGAAGAGCTCGAGATCGATTACGGCGGCGACAGCATCGACATCGGCTTCAACGTCACCTATCTGCTCGACGTGCTCAACAATCTGAAAACCGACAACATCAACATCGCCCTCGGCGATGCCAACTCCTCGGCGCTGATCACCCTGCCCGACAACGCCGACTTCAAGTATGTCGTGATGCCCATGCGTATCTGATGGATCTAAGGAACACATAAGCAAGCAGGCGAAAGGGGGGCGCGATCACAGCGCACCCCTTTGCCGCTTTAAGGAATTTTGAAAATTCTGGGCACATCGTCCAGACCGCTCTTTGGTAGTCATTCGAAACACAGAAGGTAGCCATGTCCGCACTCCCTCAAGAAGCCACTCCCGAGCCGCAATCCGGCAGCCAGTACAGCGCGTCCTCGATCCAGATCCTCGAAGGCCTGGAAGCGGTGCGCAAGCGTCCGGGCATGTACATCGGCGACACCTCCGACGGCACAGGCCTGCACCATCTGGTTTTCGAAGTGCTCGACAACTCGATCGACGAGGCGCTCGCCGGCCACTGCTCCGAAATCCACGTCACCATCCACGCCGACAACTCGATCTCCGTCACCGACAACGGCCGCGGCATCCCGACCGGCATCAAGTGGGACGACAAGCATGATCCGAAGCGAAGCGCGGCAGAGATCGTGATGACCGAGCTGCACGCCGGCGGCAAGTTCGACCAGAACTCCTACAAGGTCTCCGGCGGCCTGCACGGCGTCGGCGTGTCCTGCGTGAACGCGCTGTCCAAGCTGCTGCGCCTGACCATCCGCCGCGACGGCAAGGTCCACCAGATGGAGTTCGCCAAGGGCGTGGTGCAGAACCGCGAGATCGCCAGCCAGGACGGCGTCGCCATCTCCCCGATCAAGGTCACCGGCGACACCGACAAGCGCGGCACCGAAGTGCATTTCTGGGCCGATGAAGAAATCTTCACGCATGTCGAGTTCCATTACGACATCCTGGCCAAGCGCATCCGCGAACTGTCCTTCCTCAACAACGGCGTGCACATCAAGCTGACCGACCAGCGCACCGGCAAGGAAGAGGACTTCGCGTTCGAAGGCGGCACCCGCGGCTTCGTCGAATACATCAACAAGAACAAGAACGTGCTGCATCCGACCATCTTCCAGGCCACCGGCGAGAAGGTCTCGGAGCAGGGCACGATGATCGGCGTCGACGTCTCCATGCAGTGGAACGACGCCTTCAACGAGCAGGTGCTCTGCTTCACCAACAACATCCCGCAGCGCGACGGCGGCACCCACCTGACCGGCCTGCGCGCGGCGATGACGCGCGTCATCAACAAGTACATCGAAGAAAACGACTTCGCCAAGAAGGCCAAGGTCGAGGTCAGCGGCGACGACATGCGCGAAGGCCTGACCTGCGTGCTGTCGGTGAAGGTGCCCGAGCCGAAGTTCAGCTCGCAGACCAAGGACAAGCTGGTGTCGAGCGAGGTGCGCGGCCCGGTGGAGGAAATCGTCGCCAAGACCCTGACCGACTTCCTGCTCGAAAAGCCCAACGACGCCAAGATCATCTGCGGCAAGATCGTCGAGGCCGCGCGCGCCCGCGAAGCCGCGCGCAAGGCTCGCGAACTCACCCGCCGCAAGGGCGTGATGGACGGCCTCGGCCTGTCGGCGAAGCTGGCCGACTGCCAGGAAAAGGACCCGGCGCTGTGCGAGCTCTACATCGTCGAGGGCGACTCCGCGGGCGGCTCCGCCAAGCAGGGCCGCGACCGCAAGTTCCAGGCCATCCTGCCGCTGCGCGGCAAGGTGCTCAACGTCGAAAAGGCCCGCTTCGAAAAGATGCTGTCCTCCGAGCAGATCACCACCCTGATCGCCACGCTCGGCACCAGCATCGGCCCCGATGAATTCAATGTCGAGAAGCTGCGCTACCACCGCATCATCATCATGACCGATGCCGACGTCGACGGCGCCCACATCCGCACCCTGCTGCTCACCCTGCTGTATCGCCAGATGCCGCAGCTGGTCGAGCGCGGCCACGTGTACATCGCGCAGCCGCCGCTGTACAAGGTCAAGCACGGCAAGGACGAGCGCTATCTGAAGGATGACATCGAAGAGGCGCAGTACATGATGCAGATCGCGCTGCACGATGCGGCGATCATTCCGCAGGAAGGCGCGCAACCCATCGTCGGCGACGCGCTGGCAGAGCTGGTCCGCCAGTACAACACCGCCAACGCGATCGTCATGCGCCTGTCCGGCGCGATCGACCGCGCGGCGCTGTCGGCCATCATCAACGGCTGCCAGCTCAATCTCGACGACGGCGACAGCGCCGCCGCCTCGGCAGAGGCGCTGACCAAGGCGATCAACGACCCGGACATCGACGTCGTGGTTCGTTCCGACGAGCTCTCGGCCAAGCACAGCCTGCGCATCCAGCGCCGCCATTTCGGCAACATCAAGGTCAGCGTGATCGATGCGGAATTCCTGCACGGCCCCGACTACCAGACCCTGTCCAGCGCCGCCGCCACCTTCAAGGGCCTGATCGGCCCGGGCGCCATGGCCCGCCGCGGCCAGGGCGACAAGGCCAAGGAAGTCACCATCCGCGACTTCCCGGAAGCGATGAACTGGCTGCGCGCCGAAGCCGAGCGCGGCGTCACCAAGCAGCGCTACAAGGGTCTGGGCGAAATGAATCCCGAGCAGCTGTGGGAAACCACGATGGATCCGAACGTGCGCCGCCTGCTGCGGGTGCAGATCGAGGACGCCATCGCCGCGGACCAGATCTTCACCACGCTGATGGGCGATGACGTGGAGCCGCGCCGGGCCTTCATCGAGAGCAATGCGCTGCAGGCGGGGAATATCGACGTCTGAGTGTTTGTTCGAAGTCTCCACAGAGGAAAGGCTGGCCGCACAGGTCAGCCTTTTTTTCTTCCGGAGACACAGCACCGACACCGAGATGGCGGTGACATCCGCGCTGGTGGGAAGAGACGCCCAATGGAACCGTTTGCCCGCGCCTGAAACACAAGGGCTTTCAACAACGCCCGGGCACCCTAGGTGCTGCCTTGTCTGCCATGCGTATCCTGTCACACGTTGCCAGCGCTTTTTCCCATTCGAGGACTGGATCACAGCCACCTCCTGAGGCTTCCACATCAAGCGCTCCAGTCGCGTCCGCTCAGCACGGACACGTGCCTCATCATCCGGGTTCGTCGAATGTGGGGCGCCGCCTGCGCGCCGCGCTGGCGGTCGACAACCCCACGCGCTTTCGGCTTGCCGTCAAGAGCGGTGACGTCGGGGCAGTACGGAAGTTGCTGGAGAATGGCATGAGCCCGCATCACATCCTCGAAGGTGGCATGTCGGCCCTGAAGCTCGCCGCTCACCGCGGGCAGTTCGATGTGTTCCGGGCGTTGCTTGACGCTGACGGGGTGGATCCGAATCCCTTCCCGGAGAATGAGCTCAAGTACTGGCTGACGCAGAAACGGTTCGATGTCGTCGACGTCCTGCTCGGCCACGACAAGGTCGATCCGAATCAGCGGGATGCCAATGGCGACACACTCATGCACCTTGCCGTGCGCGCAGGCAAGCGTGACTGGGCGAAGGCGCTGCTCGGCAAGGCGAATCTCGCGCTCACCGACAAGCAGGGCATGACGCCGGTCGATCTTGCCGCGCAGTCCAGCGTGCGCATGCTGAAACAGATGCTTGAGTCAGGGGTGGATATCAATGGCAGAGACGACGAAGGCAGGACCAGTCTGCATCGGGCCGTGGCGCTCTGCGAGGATGAAAACCTGCCGGCGCTGGTCGCCCGTTATCTGCGTTACGGCGCGGACCCGCTGGTCAAGGATGTTGCGAACAAGACGCCCCTTGAGGCCGCGGTCGAAAAAAACCGTCCGGCCGCGGCAAGGGCCCTGCTTGATGACGCGCGAGTCTGCAACAGTGTCTCCGACAGTACTGGGCGGCGCATCCTGCGCAGCGCGATTGTGAACAGCCCCGCCTCCATACCGCTGCTTGTCACCGCCGGCGTGAATCCGGGCGCGCCGGAACTCGGTCAGACTCCGCTCGAACACGCCGTGCTGCAGAACCGTTCCGAAAGCGTGGCCATTCTGCTGTCGCAACCGGGGGTCGAGGAGGGGCTCGGCGGCAGTACGGGTGCCGCGCTGCTGCGTCTGGCCATCATGAACAGTCCGGACTCCATTCCGGCGCTGATCGCGGCCGGCGCCGATCCGGGCGCCAGCGACGAGACCGGAGCGATGCCCGTGCAGTTGGCAATACAACATGACCGGCCCGAGATTGTGGCCGCAATGCTCGCCGCCGGGAGTGTCCGTGAGCACATGCGCGGGCGCACGGGCGAAGCACTCCTGCGTAATGCGGTCTTCACCAGCCCGGCTTCGATTGCAATGCTGATCGAGGCGGGCGTGAATCCAACCGCCTTCGACGACTCCGGGGATACACCACTTGATATCGCGGTGCTGAACAACCGGCCTGAAAGCGTGGCTGCCCTGGCAGCCAACCCCATCGTCGCCGACGCCATCCGCGGACCGACGGGCGGGAGGCTGGTGCGGGACGCTGTTGAAAACAGCCCCGCCTCGATTGCATTTCTGGTGGCAGCCGGCGCGGATCCGAATGCCAAAGCATACAGCGGCAAAACGCCGCTCGAGCTGGCGGTAGAGCGCGGCTGCGTGGACAGCGTGAGGGAATTGCTGAGGGCGGGCGCAGATCCGAAAGCCGGCACTGCGCGCGGCGGCTCTCTTTACGACCTGGCCACGGCACGTGGCAACAACGAGATTCGCTGGCTGCTGCTGCTCGGGGCGGGCGCTTCTTCGAGTTTCCCTTCCATCGAGGCTGTCCTGTCCTCGCGCTCTTGACAGTCACGCGCCCGCTTTCAGCATGCCCGCCTGTCATCCGACTCCCGGCAGACGGATGATCCGGCACGGTCGCCCCCGGCAGTGATCCGCCGGGCGACGCGACCCACCGATTACTGCTCCGCGAACGCGCGCTCGATCACGAAATCGCCCGGGCGCGTGGTGTTGCCTTCCTTGAAGTCGCGCTCTTCCAGCATGCGCTTGAGGTCGCGCAGCATTTCCGGGCTGCCGCAGATCATGACGCGGTCTTCCCGGGGATTGAGCGGCGGCGTGCCGAGGTCGGTGAAGAGCTTGCCGTTGCTGATGAGGTCGGTGACGCGGCCGGTGTTCTTGAAGGGCTCGCGGGTGACGGTCGGGTAGTAGAGCAGCTTCTCGCTCACCATCTCGCCGAGGAATTCATGCCTGGGCAGTTCCTGGGTCAGGTAGTCGTGGTACGCGAGTTCGTTCACCTGGCGCACGCCGTGCACCAGTACCACCTGTTCGAATTTCTCGTAGGTCTCGGGGTCGCGGATGACGCTCATGAAGGGCGCGAGGCCGGTGCCGGTCGACAGCAGGTAGAGGCGGCGGCCGGGGAGCAGGTAGTCGATCAGCAGCGTGCCGGTGGGCTTGCGGCCGACGATGATGGTGTCGCCGACCTTGATGTGCTGCAGGCGCGAGGTGAGCGGGCCGTCCGGCACCTTGATGCTCAGGAATTCCAGGTGTTCTTCGTAGTTGGCGCTGACGATGCTGTAGGCGCGCAGGATGGGCTTGCCCTCGACGCGCAGGCCGATCATGGTGAAATGGCCGTTCGAAAAGCGCAGCGCCGGGTCGCGCGTGGTGGTGAAGCTGAAAAGACGATCGGTCCAGTGATGGACGCTCAGGACGCGTTCCTCGTGCATGGCACTCATTTTTTTCCGTTCCTCGAAAACCTGCAAAACCTCGTATTTTACTGCGCCCGCGCGCAGGTGGCTCGCCGTCGTCGGCGCTGCGTGCAGGTGTTGCCCGGTGCAAGCGGGAATTTACTGATCGCGGACAGTTTTTTGACGATTCGGCAACCGGCGCATGGGGCTGCAAGGCGCCTCCGGCCCGGCAAAAGCGCGCTTCTGCCCTTGTCCCTATACTTTCGGGTTCGACCAACACTCCGCCGACCCGATGCGCCTCCACACGCTTCTGCCGGTGCTCGCGCTCAGCCTGGCCTGCGCAGCCTGCACCAACGTCAATCCCTACTACGACGCCGGCAAGCGCCACCACACGCCGCAGGGCTTCGTCAACAACTATCCCCCGAATCCCGCCTACCAGCGACCGGAGACCGGCTTCGTCGAGGCCTGGGTATCGCGCCTGAGGAACTGGACCACCGGCAGCGAATCGCGGGAGCCGCTCGCGCCCATCCCCACGGTCAAGCCTGACCTCGATTTCATCCACGCGAACAGGAGCGAGCCGGCGCTGACCTGGATCGGGCATGCGACCTTCCTGTTCCAGACGGGCTCGGGCCTCAATATCCTGACCGATCCGGTGTTCGAGGACCGCGCTTCGCCGCTGTCCTTCGCGGGTCCGAGGCGTCACCAGCCGCCGGGCGTGGCACTGGCCGAACTGCCGCATATCGACGCGGTGCTGATCAGTCACTCGCATTACGACCACCTGTCGCTCGACTCCCTGCGCGCACTGTACCGGCAGAAGGGCGGGCCGCCGGTGCTGTTCGCGCCGCTCGGCGTGGACCGGTGGCTGGAGGAGCACATCACCGGCGGCGACCGCTCGCGCATCGTCAAGCTCGACTGGTGGGACAAGGCGGAACTGCGCGGTCTCGAGCTTCACCTGCTGCCGGTCTTCCACTGGTCGTCCCGCACGCCGTGGGACCGCAATGCCACCCTGTGGGGGGCGTACGCGGTCAGGCGGCCCGGTTTTTCATTCTTTTTTTCGGGCGACCTCGCCTATTCCAGGGATGTGCAGGATATCGCAGCGCGCTTCGACGGCTTCGACCTGGCGGCGATCGGCATCGGCGCCTACCAGCCGATCTGGTACCGCAATTCCCATGTCAGTCCCGAGGAGGCGGTGAGAATCCACCGGGAGCTGCGCATCCGGCGCAGCGTCGGCATGCACTGGGGGACCTTTCCGATGGGGCAGGAGCGGCTCGACCAGGCGCCCAGGGACCTGGCCCTCGCGCGCGAGGCGCAGGGCGTGGCGGAGCAGGATTTTTTCGTGATGCGGCATGGTGAGACGTATCGGCCGCTGCAGGCGCAGACCGGCGGTGCCGTCCGCTGAGGTCTCCGGACGTCCGATGACTCCGCTGACTCCGGTCTACGGGTTTCCACGTATGCCGGAACGGTATATGATCATTCCATCAACGACTATGCCGACACATACGTGGGTGCGAAAAAAATCCTTGTCGCTGTCCGCCCCGAAGACCTGCCGCTGGTCACGGGGGCGCTCGGCCCGGAGTTCTGCGCCGTTGTCTGTCACACCCTGAGGGAGGCGGAGGCCGCGCTCGGTCCCGACATCGGCATGATCGCCTGCGGCGTGCATTTCGACCGCGGCGCGATGTTCGATTTCCTGCGCAGCGCGAAAACCCATCCGCATGCCCGCGGCCTGCCGTTCTACCTGCTGCTCGGCGAGGGCAGCGGACATTCGGAGGCGGTGTTGCGCGGCATACGTTCCGCCGCCAGGCTGCTCGGCGCGACGGCCTTCACCGATCTCTCCCGGCTGCGCAGGGATTTCGGCGAGCAGGCGGCATACGAGCGGCTCAGGGCAGCCGTGCGCGAGGCATTGACGCCGCACGAGACCGTGCGCTGAGGACCACCTACTTCGGCGCCAGGCCCATCCTGTCGAGCCGGATCAGGATCTCGGCGCGCCGCTCACGCTTGATATCGATCCAGTGCCTGTTCTCGATCGCGCCGATCAGCGCGTACAGGGCGTTGAGCCCGGTACCCGGCACGGCTTGCCTGAGGCGGGCATAGACTTCGAACGGATCGCTCGCCAGCAGGGTATCGGCACCGTGGATGCCGACACGGGCGAGCTGCTCGACGCTGCGCGGCCCGAGGCCCGGCAGGGAACTGACCGGCTTCATCGCAGACTGGCTCATTGTGCGGACCCCGCAACGGCAAACGAAGACGGGAGCATTCTAGCCGGGCGCCGGCAGGTGCGCGCGCCGCCCGGTCAGGTCTCGAGCTTCGCCACGTCCTCCAGCGACTTGCGCTCCGCGTCCACCGCGTGCCGCTGCGCCAGCCAGCCCGCGCCGAGCGCGAGAGCGGCGCCGAGTCCGTAGCCGGCGGCGACCGCGTCCCGGCTTCCGCTGTCGATCAGCCAGCCGAACAGGACCGGCGCCAGAAATCCGCCGGTGCCGGTGCCGATCGCATAGAAGATGGAGATGGCGAGCGCGCGCATTTCGAGCGGGAAGACCTCGCTGACCGTGAGGTAGGCCGAGCTCGCCGCGGTGGAGGCGACGAAGAACACGGCGCTCCAGCACAGCGCCTGGGTGCCGGCGTTGAGCCAGCCCGACATGAAGGCGACGCCGGTGAAGATCAGGCCGAGGCCGGACAGCGCATAGGTGAGGGCGATCATCCGGCGCCGGCCGACGCTGTCGAACAGCGGACCGAGCAGGAAGGGCCCGAGCACATTGCCGAGTGCAAAAGGAAAGATATAGAGCGCGACCCGGTTGTCCGGCACCTGGTAGAAGCGGGTGAGCACCAGCGAGTAGGTGAAGAAGATCGCGTTGTAGACGAAGGCCTGCGCGATCATCATCGCCATCACCACCGTGCTGCGGCGCCGGTAATGGTGCAGCAGCACCGCCGCCACCTGGCGCCAGCCGGGCGTGCCGTGGCCGCAGTCATGCCGCCGTTCCACCTGCGACAGCGGGCCGTGCTGGCGCCGCACCTGGGCCTCGATATCCTCGATGATGCGGTTCGCCTGCTCCGCCCTGCCGTGCATGAGCAGCCAGCGCGGGCTCTCGGGCACATGCCGCCGCACCAGCACGATCGCGATCGCCAGCACCGCGCCGAGCAGGAAACAGGCGCGCCAGCCGAGCGCCGGCCCCAGCACCCGCGGATCGAGCAGCACCAGGCTCAGCGCCGCGCCAAGCGCCGCGCCGATCCAGAAGCTGGCATTGATGGCGAGATTGACGCGACCGCGCACGCGCGCCGGAATGAGTTCGTCGATGGCGGAATTGATGGCCGCGTACTCGCCGCCTATCCCCAGTCCGGTGATGAAGCGGCATACCGAGAGGAAGGCGAAGCTGGTGGCGAAGGCGGTGGCGAGCGTGGCCAGCATGTAGACCGCCAGCGTGATCATGAACAGTTTCTTGCGCCCCAGGCGGTCGGTGAGACGGCCGAAGATCAGCGCGCCGATCACCGCGCCGCCGATGTAGAGCGAGCCGGTCCAGCCGACTTCGGCGGCGGACAGGCCGAGCGTGTCCTCGCGCTCGAGCACGCTGCCGAGCGAGCCGATCAGCGTGACTTCCAGGCCGTCGAGCACCCAGGCCACGCCGAGCGACAGCACCACGCGCCAGTGCCAGGCCGACCAGGGGAGCCGGTCGAGCCGTGCGGGAATGTCGCTTGCGGGATCCGTCATGTCGCCTGCTCCGTGAACGGCTTCATTCTAGGGACGGCGCGCGGCGGCGCTTCTGCGCCAGCGCATGCATCAGCCGGGATGCTGAAAGACCTGGCGAAGATAGGCCAGGAAAGTCTCGTCCCGGCACAGCGTCTTGCCGGGCGCATCCGACAGCTTGGCCACCGGCTGGCCGTTGCAGGACATGAGCTTCATGACGATGTTGAGCGGCCTGATGCCGACATCGTTGGTGAGGTGGGTGCCGATGCCGAAGCCGGTCATGATGCGATCGCCGAAATGGCGGTACAGCGCGAAGGCCTTGTCGAAGTCGAGCGCGTCGGAGAACACCAGCCGCCTGGTATGCGGATCGAGACGCAGCCGCGCATAGTGGGCGAGCGCCTTTTCGCCCCATGCGACCGGGTCGCCCGAGTCGTGCCGCAGGCCGTCGAACAGCTTGGCGAAGTACAGGTCGAAATCGGCGAGGAAGGCATCCATGCCCACCACGTCGGTCAGCGCGGTGCCGAGATCGCCCCGGTATTCCTGCACCCAGCCCTCCAGCGCCGCCTTCTGGAAGTCGCGCAGCCGCACGCCGAAGCCCTGGTAGGCCTGCAGGTACTCATGCGCCATGGTCCCGATCGGCACCAGGCCGTGGCGCATCGCCAGCCAGACGTTGGACGTGCCGCGGAAATGGGCCGGCGCCTCGCGCGCCAGCGCACTCACCACTTCATCCTGCCATGCCGCGGAGAAGCGGCGCCGCGTGCCGAAGTCGAAGAACTGGAACGGATGCCGGCACGGTGCTTCCCCCGCGAACGCCCGCAGCCGGGCGAGCTTGGCCGCCAGCCGCCTGCGGCCCTCGGCGAGCGCGTCGTCGCCGGCGAGGCGGCGGCCGTATAGCTCGCTGACGATGCACAGCACGTAGATTTCGAAGCCCATCACGTGCACCTGCGGACCGCGCGCGACGATGCGCAGCTCCGCGCCGTCGGCCTCGACCGAGATGAACCGGCGCTGGAAGCGGAACACGGAGAGGAAGTCGACGAAATCGCTCCTGATGAAGCGCAGGCCGCGCAGGTAGTCGAGCTCCTCGCCCGAGAAGGACATGCCGCACAAGTGGTCGAGTTCGCGTTCCACGTCCGCCTTCAGCTCCGCCAGCGGGAACGCGGGGCTGTTGCGGCAGAAGAATTCATACTCCGCCTGCGCCCCGGGATGGCTGTGCAGCAGCGCCTGCCACATCGTGAACTTGTAGAGGTCGGTTTCGAGCAGGCTGCGGATGATGGCGGGCATGGCGGTTTGCTGACGGGCACCGGGCTTTCAGGTTCAGAGGCGCCCGCCGCCGATCAGTTCCGGCTTTCCGTCGCCTGCGCCGCCTTGTCCCGGTCGAGGGCCGCCATCTCGCGCCAGCAGCGGATTTCTTCCTCGCCCTCCAGGCATGCATCGGCGAGCTCTTCGCGCAGCGCGCCCGCGCCGAGCAGCACATGCAGCTTGGCGAGCCGGTCGGCGGCGCCCAGCGCGCGCAGCATCTCCTCGTTGCTCTGCCAGGCGTCGCCGGCGGCGGCGGCCACCGCCTGCGGCGGAAACTCCCAGCTGCTGCCGACCAGCCGCGACAGGCGCCGGCAGTAGTGGCCGAAGCTCGCCTGGAAGGCCAGCGAGCGCAGCTCGCCCGGGTGCGCGGTGCCGGCCTGATCGAGCAGGCGCAGGGCGACGATGACGCCGACCTTGCGCAGCAGCCCGGCGAGAAAGGTCTCGAAGGCGTCGGCGCCGAAGTGCGCGGCCAGCCGCCGGCAGGCAAAGCCATAGGGCGCCGACAGCGCCCACACCCGCGGCGCGCCGGTGCCGGTGAACGGCCCGAGGCCGGCGGAGAACAGCGGCTTGAACGCGACGCTCGCGACCAGCATGCGCAGGCCGTTCTGGCCGATCATCGCCAGCGCCTCCTCGATGGTGCGCACCGGCGCCGCGCGCTGGAACCAGGCGCTGTTCACCTGGCGCAGGATCGCCGCCACCAGCACCGCGTCCTGCTCCACCTGGGCCGCCAGCTGCGACTGCGAGACATTGCGGTCTCGCAGGCTGCGCAGCAGGACCGGAATGATGGCGGGAAGGCGCGGCACCAGCTCGGCGGTGGCCGGGTCGGCCTCGTCGGCCACGCGCTTGAGGGCGCGCAGGGTGCGGCTTTCCGCCTCGCCGAGGTCTTGCGCCACCGCCTCGCCCGCGCCGAGCAGCCAGGGCAGCCAGAGATGGTCGACGTCGATCAGCTCGACGGCGGGCGCCGGGTCGACGGCGAGCACGGTGAGCGGACTGACGAGCGGCTCTTCCGCCGCCGCCGGTTCCGCGCGGCGGCGGAGGAGACGGTGAATGAGTGTCTTCAGCATGAGGGCGGCCGGAGCGCACCGGCGGTGACGGCGTGGCGGGACATACCGGCATTCTGCGCAAAGCGCGGGCGAAGCTCAATCGCCGGTGCACAGTCGACCGCTTGTCGGGCAGCCGTGCAGGCCTTGTCTCGTGTCGCCTTCCTGCATCATTTCGCCGGCAAATCGCCGGGATCGTGTTGCAACTTGCAAATCATCTTGCAGTTTGATTAACAAAAGGATTATTAATCGCAGCTCGGGAAAACAATTGCCCCCGCCTGCGGGAAGCAGGCGAGGGCGGCGGACGGAGGGCGAGCATTGGGTCCATTCATGAATCAACTGCCGGCGCTGGTCAATCGCGGCGGGCATGCGCTGCGCGCCGAGCTGTTCGGCATGATCCACGCCCGGCGCGACACCCGTCCCTTCATCCGCAATGTCACGGCCGACATCGATATCCTGCGCGTCGACGATGTCATTCTCCCCGCCACCATCACTTACGGCGAACCGGGCAATGCCTGGATCTGCTCGCCGCGCGCCACCTGGGGCGACGGCATGCCGCACATGCTGCGGGAGCGGCTCGGGCCGGCGCTGTCGCGCTGCAGCGCCGGCCTGTTCGGCCTGTTCGGCGGCATGCTCGACCGCGCATCGATCGACCGCGCGGTCTTCGTCAACAACTGGCTGATCGACACCTGCTTCCATCCCGTCATGTCGCGGCGCACGCTCAACACGATGATCGAGCGCGCGGTCGGGCGCTGGCCGCAGCACGCGCTCTGGATCCGTTCGCTCAACGCCGAACGCAATGCCGCACTCATCGCCTCGCTCAGGGACGCCGGTTTCGCGCTGCTGCCGACGCGGCAGGTCTGGGTATTCGACGGCATCGGCCTCAAGCTGCGCATGGGCGCCGGCCTGGAACGCGACCTGGCGCGCCTGCAGCGCACCTCGATGTGGACGGTCGGCAGGAACGACATCTACCCGGCGGATTTTCCGCGCATCGCCGCGCTGCACGCGGCGATGGACACCGCGCCCCACGGCTGGGCCCATCCGCACTACACCGCGCATTTCATGCAGTACTGGCATCAGGCGGGCCTGATGGAATTCCGCGGCTTCCGCGACGACGAGGGGCGCCTGCAGGCGGTGGCCGGCATCTTCCGCATCGGCGACAGCATCAGCGTCCCCATCCTCGGCTGCAATCCCGCCCTGCCGCGCGCCACCCAGGTCTACCGCCTGCTGATGACCCGCCTGCTGGAAGAAACCATGCTCGGCAATGCCACGCTCTGTCTCGGCCCCGGCCAGACCGCGTACAAGCGCGAGCGCGGCGGCCGTCCGATGCTGGAATACAGCGCGGTGCTCACCCGTCACCTGCCGCCGGCGCGGCGGCGCGCGGTGGCCGTGCTGGAGAGCGTGGCCAACCGGTTCTACGCGCCGCTGATCCGGCGCCTCTGAAGCGGTTTCAGGCGGCGCAGGGCCGCTCGGCGATGCGGTCGCGGTAGGCTTGCAGCCGCGCCAGGCCGTGATCGCCGGGACGGAACTTCATCAGGCCGCGCGCGAACTCCAGCGCGCAGTAGGCGGTGATGTCGGCGATGGTGAAGCGCGCGCCGGCGAGCCAGGCATGGCGCGCCAGCTGCTCGTCCA
The DNA here is from genome assembly GCF_019656455.1 of Noviherbaspirillum aridicola. Classification (GTDB taxonomy): domain Bacteria; phylum Pseudomonadota; class Gammaproteobacteria; order Burkholderiales; family Burkholderiaceae_D; genus Noviherbaspirillum; species Noviherbaspirillum aridicola. The sequence goes on along the minus strand of NZ_BPMK01000014.1, from coordinate 53,534 downwards.
GTACGCGTGCCGCCTCCAGCACCCTGTCTCCCTGCGCCCGGCCGAAATCGGCGAACTGCGGCTGCTCCAGCACCGCCAGCCCCGGATGGGTGTGGCGGATGCAGTTTGCGACCAGGAAAAAGAAATGCAGCTCGACCTGGCGGTCGGCCATTTCGATGAAGGCGCGCTCCTCGACGCTTTCCCCCATCAGGTTGGGCGCGGGATGCAGGCCCTCGAGATAGGTGCAGATCGCGCGGCTCTCGGCGAGGCAGCGGCCGTCGGGCAGTTCCAGCACCGGCACGCGCGCGACGGGATTGCGCGCGCGGAAGGCGGTGCCGCGGTGTTCGCCGCCGTTGAGGTCCACCGGCACGAGTTCGATGTCCGGGATGCCTTTCTCGGCGATGAACATGGTGACCCGGCGCGGGTTGGGCGCGCGCGGCGCGGTATAGAGCTTCATGCTCATACGCCCTCCCGGCGCGACTGGCCGGTCTCGACCATCTTGCGCGCCTCGGCGGAAAACCGCTCGACCTCCTTGTCGTCCGCCTTGCCGAGGTTGATGGTCGACGGCGGCACCTCGATGCCCTTCTGCACCGCGGGCCGCGCGCGGATCGCCTGCACCCAGCGCGCGAGATGCGGCAGGTCGTCGATCTCGACACCCGACCAGCGATGGGTGCGCACCCACGCCCAGTTGGCGATGTCGGCGATCGAGTAATCGCCGGCCAGGTATTCGTTGTTCTTCAAGTGGCCGTCGAGCACGCGGAACAATCGCCTGCTCTCCCCCTGGTAGCGGTCGATCGCGGGCTGGATCTTCTCCGGGAAGTAGCGGTAGAAGACATTGGCCTGCCCCATCATCGGGCCGACGCCGCCCATCTGGAACATCAGCCATTGCAGCACGCGCGAACGGCCCTTCGCGTCGGCGGGCATCAGCCGGCCCGTCTTCTCCGCGAGGTAGATCAGGATGGCGCCGGATTCGAACACCGCGAAATCGCCGGCGTCGCGATCGACGATGGCCGGAATGCGGCCGTTGGGGTTGATGGCGAGGAACCAGTCCTGCTTCTGTTCGTTCTTCGACAGGTCCAGCGCGTGCAGCGTGTAGGGCAGCGCGAGTTCTTCGAGGACGATGGATATCTTGTGGCCGTTCGGCGTGGCCGCGGTGTAGAGGTCGATCATCGGCGTCTCCGGTTATTCCGGGAGGCGCGGCCCCCCGGGTTCGTTTGCGGCCAGTATGCGCGATAACGCGGAGCGCTGCAGGGCCGTCAGCGGATGGCGATCGGATTGATGATCGCCTGCACCGCGCCCGTGATGCGGGACGGCCCCAGCGTGAAGAAGCTTTCCCAGGCCTGGTCGCGCACCATCTCCTCGGTGTTCATGTTTTCGAGGATGTAGATGCCGTTGATCGCCAGCAGGATCTGGTGCACCTCGAACACGCCCGCGTTCGGCTCGGCCGGCAGCACTTCCAGGCCCCAGCTGTCGGACCCGATCATGGCCACCCCGAGCGAGGCGAGATAGCGCGCGCCTTCCACGCCGAGGCCGGGCTCGCCCGCGTTGTAGCGCGCATTGTCCTGGCCGACCAGCTTGCTCCAGCCGGTGTAGAACAGCACCACGTCACCCTTTTCGATCGACTTGATGCCCTGCTTCTTCATCGCGCCCTCGATCTCGGCGCGGTTGAAGGCGGTGCCCTCCTTGACCGGATTGGCGTTGAAGTAGGCGGTCATGTCGAGCAGCACGGCACGGGTGGCGATCGGCGGCACGGTCTCGATGCCCAGCTTCTGCAGGCCTTCCTTGCGCACGAAATCGGTGGCCCGGTTGCAGTTGTAGTAGACGCCATTGATGCCGAGATGGCCGAGGCCGTCGAGCTGCGAGCCGATGCCGACCCAGCCGTTGATGATGTCGTCGTTGTAGGTGGTGCGCGAGGGGCCGATCGGGCCGTTCTCCTGGCCGGGCTGCACCACCGTGAGCTCGAAGGTGCGCGGCGCGTAGGCCGGGGTGTTGCGGTTGGTCTCGATACCCAGCCGGTAGCTCTTGCCGGTCTTGATCAGCTTGGACGCCTCCAGCGTCTTCTGCGGCGTCACGTAGTTGAGATTGCCGATCTGGTCATTGGGACCGAACTTCGAGGGGAAGCAGTCCTGGGTCTGGGCCTGGGCGTGGGCGACGCCGGTGAGGGAAGCGACGGATGCGGTCAGTGCGAGTACCGCCAGCAGGCGGCTTGGCTTGCGCAGGATGGTCATGTTTGTCTCCGATTGTTGTTGGCCGTATCTGCTGTACGGCCATCACATCAGATCAAAGGCCGCGCAAGCCGGCCTTGTGTTTGCTCAAGCCCCCCGCGGGATGGCCGAGGTCGACGCCGCGGCGATTCCCCGGCACAATCGCGCTTTATCCGTTTTGCAAATCATCACCATCCCATGGCCTCACAATTCGAAATCACCAGCATGGCCCTGTTCTGCGACTTCGAGAACATCGCGCTCGGCGTGCGCGACGCGCGCTATGCGAACTTCGACATCCGACGCGTACTCGAGCGCCTGCTGCTCAAGGGCAGCATCGTGGTCAAGAAGGCTTACTGCGACTGGGAGCGCTACAAGGAGTTCAAGGGGGCAATGCACGAAGCCTCGTTCGAGCTGATCGAGATCCCGCACGTGCGCCAGTCCGGCAAGAACTCCGCCGACATCCGCATGGTCGTCGACGCGCTTGACCTGTGCTACACCAAGGCGCATGTGGACACCTTCGTGATCATCTCCGGCGATTCCGATTTCTCTCCGCTGGTGTCCAAGCTGCGCGAGAACAACAAGTACGTGATCGGCATCGGCGTGCGCGATTCGACCTCGGATCTGCTCGCCGCTAACTGCGACGAATTCATCTTCTACGACGATCTCGTGCGCGAGCAGAAGGCGCGGCGCAAGCCGGCCGAGAAGAAGACGCAGCCGAAGAAGCCGGCCGGCAAGGCGCAACCGAAGGCTGAAGACAAGGCCGAGGCCAGGACCGAAGAAAAGACCGAAGAAAAGACCGAGGACGACCGCCGGCAGGAAGTGCTCGACTTCGCGGTGGAGACGGTGGAAGCGCTGATCACCGAGCGCGGCAGCGATGAAAAGATCTGGGCCTCGATGGTCAAGCAGACCATGAAGCGGCGCAGGCCTGGCTTCAATGAGGCGGCTTTCGGGTATCGGTCGTTCAAGGATTTGATCGAGGATGCGCAGCAGCGGCAGTTGCTGGTGATGAGTAAGGATGAGAAGACGGGGCAGTATGCGGTGAGGTTACCGGGGTGAGGGGGCGGCCCTCTCGTTTCTTGTTTCTCTTCGGTGCTTCAAAGCGGTAGTCACTCCGTGGATGCTTGCCGGGGCCAGTCCCGGCTTGTGTCCACGAAGTGGCTGCCGAACCGCAGCACCGGAGAGAAAACCGGAACGAGAGGCTGTACAGCCTCAGTCACATGGGTAAGACCTGCCGGGTCATGCCACCACGCCCCCGACGGAGACGCCCGGCCTGCACCGCACCCTCAATCCTCATCCCCCAACTCACTATACTTCCGCGCCGACCCCCGCGCCCGCTCAACCGGATACTTGACCGCATTCTTCTCGATCTTGTCGGCCGCCGCCTGCAGCAGGTCGAAGCCCGCTTCCCCGGCCACGAGCAGCAGATAGAGAAAGACATCCGCGCATTCCTCGCGCAGTCGCTCCTGGAACGCGGGATCGTTTCGCAGCCGGGACAGTTCGTCGTCGCGCTTCCATTGCGTCAGCTCCAGCAGTTCGGCCGCCTCCAGGTTGACCGAGATGATCAGGTCCTTGAGCGTGTGGAACTGGCGCCAGTCGCGTTCGTCGCGGAAGGTTTCGAGGCGGCGGCGGATGGTGTCGAGGTCGGGTTTTTCCATGATCGCGCCAGTGTGCCGTGGTTTTGCGGAGAGCGCCATGGGCGCCGACGCGCTACGATGTCGGGTCGTTGGACACGGAGCAAGCATGCAAGACACAGCAAACCCGCCGGTGATCGTGATCGGCGCCGGCATCGTCGGATTGTGCGTGGCCTGGGAGCTGCGCAAGGCGGGGCGCGAGGTGCGCCTGATCGACCCGGAAGCGCCCGGCTCGCAATGCTCGTACGGTAACGCGGGCGCGATTTCCTCCGGATCGGTCGCGCCGCTGGCCATGCCCGGCGTGATGCGCAACGCGGCGGCGATGCTGCTCGATGCCGACAGCCCGCTGCATGTGCCGGCGCGTTACTGGCTGCGCGCCGCGCCCTGGCTGCTGCGCTTCGTGCGGGCGGCGGACCCGGCGCGGATCGAAGGCATCGCGGATGCGCTGAGCACACTGTTTGCCGGCGCGCTGGACAACCACCGGGCGCTCGCGGCCGAGATCGGCTGCCCGCAGCGGGTGGTGCAGAACGGGCAGCTGCATCTCTACCGGGATGAACAGGCGCTGGCCAAGGATGCGGGCAGCTGGCGGTTGCGGCGCGAACGGGGCGTGGCCGCCGAGGTCATCGACGCCGCCGCGATCCGGGCGCTGGAGCCGTCGGTCAGCCCGGATTACCGGGTCGCGGTGTTCATGCCCGGGCAGGGCGCGGTCACAGAGCCCTTCCGGTATGCGGGCGCGCTGGCCGAGGCGCTGCGCGCGCGTGGCGCGGCCTTCATCCGCGACCGCGTGCGGGGGCTGGAGAGGGGGGTGGACGGCTGGACCGTGCGCGGCGAGGCGGGCGCCTACGCGGCGGCGGACGTGGTGATCGCCGCCGGCGCCTGGTCGGCCCCGCTGCTGCGTCCGTTCGGACTGCGCGTGCCGCTGGAGAGCCAGCGCGGCTACCACCTGCACGTGGCCGAGCCGGGCGTGTCGCTCGGGCGGCCGGTGGTGCTGGCGGACCGCAAGGTTTTCCTGGCGCCGATGGAGACCGGGGTGCGCATATCCGGCACGGTGGAGTTCGGCGGCCTGGACATGCCGCCGACGGCGCGCCGCGCGCAGCTGCTCGGCGCCGCCGCGCTGGCCGGCTTTCCGCAGCTGAAGCTCGGCGAGCGTCCGGCGACCTGGATGGGGCACCGCCCCTGCCTGCCGGACTCCCTGCCGGTGCTCGGCCCGGTGCCGTCGCTGCCCGGCCTGTGGTGCGCGTTCGGCCACGGCCACCTCGGGCTGACCGCCTCCGCCAATACCGGGAAATGGCTGGCGGCGGCCATCGCCGGAGATACCGGCGGCGACCGCTTCGCGCCGTTTTCCGCCACACGATTTTCCTGAGCGGAGCGACAAAGGTTTCGGATTTGCATCCCCGCTGCTAATATCAACGCCCACAAATCAAGCAACAGGGGGATCGCCGCCCGCGGCGCGCCTCCAGCCATTGGAGACGTCGGCATGATGCAGTGGTCGGACCACTTGCGCAGGAAGCTCAGGAGTTCGCGCCACTGGACAGGCGCGGCGCTGGGCGCGGTAGCGGCTTCGGCCATGGTGCTGGCGGGACTGGCGCTGCCGCCGCTGGCAGTGCTGGTGCTGGCGCCCGCCGTCGGCGTGCTGATCTGGCGCGTGGTCACCGCGCCGGGCCTGCAGAGCGACCTCGCGCTGCGCGAGTCCGAGCGCAAGTTCCGCAATTTCGTCGAGCAGTCGCTGGTCGGCCTGTACGTGGTCCAGGATGGCAAGGTCGCCTACGCCAACCGCAAGTCGGCCGAGCTGCTCGGCTATGACGAGCCGGAGCAGCTGATCGGCCTGCCCGTGGCCGACCTCACCCATCCGGACGACATTTCCCTCCTGACCGAAAACCACCGGCTGCGGCTGGAAGGCGAGGTCACCAGCATCCGCTATACCTACCGCGCGCTGCGCCGGGACGGCAGCGTCATGTGGGCCGATGTCCACGGCAGCGCCTGCGAATACGAGGGCCGGCCGGCGGTGATGGGCGTGGCGCTCGACGTCAGCCGCCAGGTCGCCTTCGAGCACCAGTCGCGGCTGGCGAACCGGGTGTTCGAATCGGCCACTGAAGGCATCATCATCACCGACGCCGAACACCGGATCGAGGCCGTCAACCCCGCCTTCACCCGCATCACCGGCTATTCCGCCGCGGAAGCCACCGGCAAGCTGTCGCGCATGCTCACCGGACGCGGCGCGGAAGCCAACAAGGAAATCCTGGCCCAGCTCAGGCGCGACGGCCTCTGGCAGGGCGAAGTGCGCGACCGCCGCAAGAACGGCAACTGGTATCCCGCCTGGATGTCGATTTCCACGGTGCGCGACGCCGAGCAGCGCGTGACGAACTATGTCGGCGTATTCACCGACAACACCCGGCGCAAGGAAGACGAAACCCGCCTGCGCTTCCTCGCCAGCCACGACAGCCTGACCGGCACCCTCAACCGCAGCGGCATGATGGCCCGCTTCGCGCGGGAGATCGCGCATGCCCAGGACGAGGGCCGGCAGCTGGCGCTGCTGTTCATCGACCTCGACCGCTTCAAGACCGTCAACGATACCCTCGGCCATACCGCCGGCGACCAGCTGCTGGTCGCCGCCACCCAGCGCATGCGCCAGCAGCTCTCCGGCAATGAAATCATCGCCCGCCTCGGCGGCGACGAATTCACCATCCTCACGCTCGACACGCCCGGCGGCGGCAGCGCCGCCAAGCTGGCCGACCGCATCATCCGCACGCTGTCCCAGCCGTTCTCGATCGACGGCCAGGAGATGTACATCACCGCCAGCGTCGGCGTCGCCTGCTATCCGTCGGACGGCAAGGATGCGCCCACCCTGCTCAAGAACGCCGATGTCGCGATGTACCGCGCCAAGGAACGCGGCCGCAACACCTTCCAGTTCTTCACCGCTGACATGAACCACCAGGCCTTCGAGCAGATGCTGCTCGAGAACAGCCTGCGACGCGCGCTGGAACGCGGCGAGTTCGAGCTGCACTACCAGCCCCAGTTCGCCACCGCCACCGGCAGGCTGGCCGGGGTCGAGGCCCTGATCCGCTGGCGCCACCCGGAGCTGGGCATGGTCTTCCCCGGCACCTTCATCGCCCTCGCCGAGCAGAACGGCCTGATCGTGCCGATCGGCGCCTGGGTGCTGAAGGAAGCCTGCCGGCAGGGCAAGGCCTGGCTCGACGAGGGCCGCCGCTTCGGCCATATCGCGGTCAACCTGTCGGCGCGCCAGTTCGCCGCCGACGACCTGCTCGACACCATCCGCGAGGCGCTCGACAACAGCGGCCTGCCGCCCTCGATGCTGGAGCTGGAACTGACCGAAAGCGCGATCATGCACAACCCGGGCGAGGCGATCGAGCTGCTCGACCGCATACGCGACATGGGCGTGGCCCTGTCGATCGACGATTTCGGCACCGGCTATTCCTCGCTCGCCAGCCTCAAGCAGTATCCGCTCGACAGCCTCAAGATCGACCGCGGCTTCGTCAAGGGCGTGCCGCACGACGCCGACGACGTCGCCATCACCGAAGCCATCATCGCCATCGCCCACAAGATGGGCCTGAAGGTGGTGGCCGAGGGCGTGGAGACGGCGCAGCAGGCGGAGTTTCTCAAGGCCGCCGGCTGCGACGTGGCCCAGGGCTTCCTGCTCGGCCGGCCGGTGGCGGCATCGGAAGTGGCCCGGCTGATGACGGCGGCCGACACGGTGGTCGCCTGAGGGCGCGGTATACAATGCAGGCTGTCCGCTCGTGCCCGCTGCCGCCATGTCCCGACTGCTCGCCATCGACGGCCTCAACATCCTGCGCCGCGTCTATGAGGCCAACAACGAAACCGATCCCGTCCTGAAGGCGGAGACCGCGCTTCGCCACGCGCTCTCATCCTTCCGCAAGCTGCTGGCCACCCATCATCCCAGCCACGCGCTGGCCGTGTTCGACGGGCCCGGCCCGACCTGGCGCCATGCCCTGCATCCCGAATACCGCGCCGGCCACGCGCCGCCGCCGCCGGAGCTGGCGCAGCGTCTGCCGGACTTCCAGGAACAGCTGCGCGCCCTGCCGCTGGCGGTGGTCAGCGTGCCCGGCTTCGAGGCCGACGATGCGATCGCCACCGTCGTCATGCGCTGGCTGCAGGAGAACCGCGGCGAAGCGGTGATCGCATCGAGCGACCACGACCTGCATGGCCTGATCGCCCACGGCGCATTATTGTGGGACCACTTCAAGGGCGAGTGGCACGACCGCGCCTGGGTGGAGCACCGCTTCGGCGTCACGCCGGAACAGCTGCCCGAGCTGCTGGCGCTGGTCGGCGACAAGGCCGACGGCGTGCCGGGCGTGTCCAAGGTCGGCATGAAGACCGCGGCCAGGCTGCTGCAGACCTACGGCAATCTCGACGGCGTGCTGGCCGGCGCCGGCATCCTCATGAACCCGCTCGGGGAGCGGCTGCGGCGCGAACGGGCGAATCTGGATTTGTCGCGTCATCTGGTGACGCTGAGGACGGATGTGCGGCTGGGGGTGACGTGGAAGATGCTGAGCAGCTATGTCTAAGAGAATTGGTACTTATGAAGCGCGAACTTACTCGTCCGAGGTCATGCAGGAGGTCAGGAAAGGGGAGCGCTTTGTCATCACCCACCACAGTGAGCCGATCAACCGCGGTAGTGCCGAACCAGTGCGCGCTCGTGCGTGTGCATATCCGGCTGAATATCCAGCGCGTTGATGAGTTGACCGGCGACCCCCTTACCGCCGCACTCGGAGGCTAGTGACAATCCGGCACATCCTGATCCAGATACACCTCGAACGCGATATGCCGCACCGCCGACTTCATCGCCTGCTCCAGATACCCGGATGATTTCCACTCGGACGCGGCCTGCCTGAGCATGTTTATGGTGCGGGCATCGGCCGACGGCACCACGAAGGACAGCGGCACGCCGGGGCCGGCCGGCAGGCGGGCGGAAAACTTCTTCCATTCCGGCAGCCTGACGAGTTCTTCCAGCATCGCGCTGTCGTGCACGGCGGCGTCGCAGGCGCCGGTGCGCACCGCCAGCAGCGAGTCGGCCGGCGCGCGTTGCACGATCTCGACGGCGCCGTACTTCGCCGCCAGCGTGCCGACATACAGCCCGCCCTCGGACAGGCAGACCTTGCGCCCCTTCAGATGCTCCCAGCGCCTGATGTCGGTGTCGGTGCGCATGACGGCCATCGGCGCGGCGACGTAACCGGTCGGAACGAGGGTGGTCCCGGCCGGCGCCCTCGCCGGATCGATCGCCAGCAGCGCCAGCCGGACCTGGCCTGAAGCGAGCTGCGCGCCGACCTGCGACGCGTCGCTGCGCACGATCGCGGGCGTGAGCTTCATGCGCCTGGCGGCCTCGGTCAGCAGTTGCTGGTCGAGCGCGTCGGGCGTGCGGAATTTCATGCCGCCCTTGTACTCCGGCACCGGATAGGCGATACCCGCCGGCAGCCGGCCCGGCTGTGCCGCGCGCTCCGGCTGTGCGGCGCAGGCGGCGCCGGCCGCCATCAGCAGCGCGCACAACAGGGAGGAAGCCGGCAGGCGGGTCATGGCGTCACTCACACATACTGGTAGCGCAGCACGCGATGCTTGAGCTTTTCCAGCAGCAGCTGGTCGATCAGCGGCGCCAGGATCGCGATGGCGAGGATGTTGGTCATCACGCCGACCATGTCGGCGGTCTCGCCGGCGTAGGACAGCGAGCGGCCGAGGCCCTTGCCGAAGCCGACCAGCATCTCGGCCGAGATCAGCGCGCGCCAGGCATTGCCGAAGGCGAGCTGGGCGCCAGTGATCAGTTCCGGCATCACCGCCGGCAGATAGACGCGCTTGATCATTTCCCAGCGCGAGGCGCCCATCACACGCGCGGCCGACACATGCACCTGCTGCACGCTTTCGGTGGCGTTCATCACCGACAGCGCGGCGGGGAAGAAGGCGGCGATCGCCACCACCACGATGATCGGCAGGCTGCCGAAGCCCATCACGATCAGGAGCAGCGGCACCCAGGCGATGGACGGAATCGACTGCAGGATGATGATCGCCGACTTCAGCACTTCGCGGAAGAAGAAGAGGATGGCGCCGATCAGGCCGAAGCCGACGCCGAACAGCATCGCCGAGCCGTAGCCCGCGCCGAGCCGGCCAAGGCTGCCCCAGAGCGCCGCGCGGAAGTTCTCCGACTGCGTTTCTTCCCATAGCCGCGCGATCACCGTGGGCACGTCCGGCATCAGGAAGTCGGGCAGGATCCAGGCGGCGACCTGCCACATCAGGAGAATGAAAACCACCGCCAGGGCGAAGGCGAGTTTCTTGCTGTTGCCGGAAAGGCGGGTTCTGGTGCTCATGTTTTACAAATGCGAAGGCCGGCGTGATGCCGGCCGGTGTTTTTCCTGGAATTCAAGCCGATTACAGCTTGCGTTCCTTCTGCCACGACAGGTCGAGGATGCTGTTGACGTCGAAGGGCTTGCCGTCGCGCGTCTTGAGCGAACCCTGCTCCTGCAGGATGTCGGCGATTTCCTGCATGCGGGCCAGTTCCTTCGGCGTCAGCGCGGCGGAGAAGGTCTGGCTCTTGATGGCGTCGGTGATGACGGCCTCGCGCGGCACCTCGCCCTTGGTCAGCGTCTTGAGCGTGGGCTCGGAGATGAAGTAGCCGGCGATCAGCTTGGACGCATCCTGCGGCTTCTTCTGCAGCATGTCGATCGCGTCGCGCTGCGCGTCGAGGGATTTCCAGACCGCGTCCTTGCGCTTCTTCAGGGTCTCGCCGGACGTGACGGTGACCATGCAGGGGAAGGGCCAGACTTCGCCGATCTCGTAGATCTGCTTGACCGGCGCGATCAGCTGGGCGATCGAGGCCTGCGGCTCGAACAGGAAGGCGGCGTCGACGCGCTTGCCGACCAGCGACTGCACCGCCACCTGCGGGCTCACGCCCATCACGTTGACGTCGTCGGTCTTGAGGCCGGCCTGCTTGAGCACCACGCCCTTGAGCACGGTGTCGGCGGTGCTGCCCTCGGCCTGCGAGGCCAGGGTCTTGCCCTTGAGGTCGGCGACCTTGCTGATGTTGGCGTCGTTGCGCGCGACGATCGCGTGATAGCCGTGCTGGGCGCCGGACACCACCTTCAGGTCGGCGCCCTTGGAGGCCCAGGCCACCGCGTTGGTGAAGCCGAGCACGCCGGAGTCGAGCTGTCCGCCGACGATGGCCTTGATCAGGTCGGTGCCGGACTTGAACTCGACCAGTTCGACATCGAGGCCGTATTTCTTGTACAGGCCGGCCTCATGCGCGACGATCGCCTGGGCGTCGTCCATGACGCGCAGGTAGCCGACCTTGAATTTTTCCTGGGCGTAGGCCTGGCCGGCGAACGCGAGGGCTGCCAGTGCCGCGATGGCGAACTTTTTCATATTCCTGCTCCTTCGGTCATTGTCATGTCTCCGTGCTCGGCGTGGATGCCGAGCAATCCTAAAATCTGCCTGCGCACATCCGCGAAATCGGACAGGTCGTGCGTCTTTTCGTAATGCGCGAGATTGAATTCCCTGAGCACCGTGGCCGGCCGGTTGGAAAACACCAGGATGCGGTCGGCCAGGAACAGCGCCTCGTCCACGTCGTGGGTCACCAGCAGCACCGTCGGACGGGTCTCGCGGATCAGTTCGCGCAGCGCATCCTGCAGCGTCATGCGGGTGAGCGCGTCGAGCGCGCCGAAAGGCTCGTCCAGCAGCAGCGCCTTGGGATTCGAGATGAAGGCCCGCGCCAGCGCGGCGCGCTGCCGCATGCCGCCCGAGACCTGGTGCGGGTAGTAATCCTCGAAACCCTTGAGCTTGACCTTTTCCAGCCAGGCGAAGGCCTGCTCGCGCGCCTGCTTCCTGTCGACCTTCTGCAGCTCCAGCGCCATGGCCACGTTCTGCGCAATCGTCAGCCAGGGATAGAGGGCGTTTTCCTGGAACATCAGCATGCGCTCCGGGTGCGGTCCCTCGACCGGCTTGCCGGCGGCCAGGATCTGACCCGCGCTCGGCTTTTCCAGGCCGGCGGCGATATGCAGCAGCGTCGACTTGCCGCAGCCGGAGGGGCCGACCAGCGCGACCAGCTGGCCTTCCTCGATGTCGCGGCTGAAGTCCTCGATGACTTTCAGGCCGCCGAAATTCTTGGCGATATTCTTGAATTGCAGCTTCATCGGTATCCGATCTTCCGGCGGCGCCGGGGTTGGCATTGCGCCTGCATGCGCGGGCGAGGCGGCATTATCGCAGGCCCATTCCGTTATTGCATGGCTACTCTAGACACGCGGCGGGCGCAAACCAAATATTTTTATGCGCTAAGCATATTACCGGCAGGGATCGCCGGCGAAAGTTGGCAAGGCGGCAAGCGGACGTCCACGCATGGGGATATGACCGGATTGCGCTGTCATTGTGCCCAGCGGGCCCGGTTTGAACCGCGCGCCGGCGGCGCAGTCCCTGAGCTAACGGCATGGACTCGAAAGGAGATGCAATGCATTACGAACTGTACTACTGGCCCGGCATACAGGGACGCGGGGAATTCGTGCGGCTGGCGCTGGAGGAAGCGGGCGCCGACTACGTCGATGTCGCGCGCGAGGCGGGCGGCATGGAGCGGCTGATGGCCTTGCTGGAGGGGGAGGACGTGGCGCGGCCGCCGTTCGCGCCGCCCTTCCTCAAGACCGGCGACCTGCTGATCGGGCAGACCGCCAACATCCTGCTGTTTCTCGGGCCGCGGCTCGGGCTGGCGCCGGAGGACGAGGCCGGCCGGCTGTGGGTGCATCAGCTGCAGCTGACTCTGGCCGATTTCGCCGCCGAAGGGCACGATGTCCATCATCCGGTCAGCGTCAACCTGTACTACGAGGACCAGCGCGACGAGGCGCGGCGCCGGGCCGCCGATTTCATCGAGAGCCGGATCCCGAAATTCCTCGGCTATTTCGAAACCGTGCTGGCGCGCGCGGGCGGCGAATGGCTGGTGGGAGACAGGGTCAGCTACGCCGATCTGTCGCTGTTCCAGGTGGTGGCCTGGCTGCGCTACGCTTTCCCCCGCGCCATGCAGCGGCTTGGCGACAGCCACCCGCTGGTGGGTGCGCTGCACGACCGGGTGGCGGCCCGGCCGCATGTGAAGGCCTACCTGAAATCGGAGCGGCGGCTGTCCTTCAGCGAGGACGACCTGTTCCGCCATTATCCCGAGCTGGACGAGGGCGCCTGAGGCCGGATTTTTCTCTCCGGCACCAGGGGCGGCGCTCCGGATACCGTAGTTCTACCAGCCTACTATTCCGTCGGCGGGCAGCGCGTTATGCTCGCAACCCAATGTCGGCCGGGCGACAGCCGCGGGCCAGGATTTGACGCACAGTAGAGCCAGAACACAGAAGGAGACCGCCATGTCCAGCATCTTCGAGATCGGCCTCGATCGCAACGCCGCCAATCATGCCCCGCTGTCGCCGCTCGGCTTCATCGAGCGCAGCGCCGCCGTCTATCCCAACCGGCTCGCCATCGTGCACGGCGCGCTGCGCCAGACCTGGAGCCAGACCTATGCGCGCTGCCGCCGGCTCGCCTCGGCGCTGTCGGCCAGCGGCGTCGGCCTCGGCGACACGGTGGCCGTGATGCTGCCGAATACGCCGCCGATGGTGGAAGCGCACTTCGGCGTGCCCATGACCGGTGCGGTGCTCAATGCGCTCAACACCCGTCTCGACGCCGAGTCGATCGCCTTCATGCTCGACCACGGCGAAGCCAAGGTGGTGATCGTCGACCGCGAGTTTTCGGGCGTGATGAAGGCGGCGCTGGCGCTGTGCGAGCGCCGGCCGCTGGTGATCGATGTCGACGACCCGGAATACACCGGCCCCGGCGAGGCCATCGGGGTGGTCGAGTACGACATCTTCGTCGGCAGCGGCAGGCCCGACTTCGAATGGCAGCCGCCGGCCGACGAGTGGCAGGCAATCTGCCTGAACTACACCTCCGGCACCACCGGCAATCCCAAGGGCGTGGTCTATCACCATCGCGGCGCCTATCTCAACGCGATTTCCAACATCCTGGAATGGGACATGGGCAAGCATCCGGTCTACCTGTGGACGCTGCCCATGTTCCATTGCAACGGCTGGTGCTTCCCCTGGACCGTGGCCGCGCGCGCCGGCGTCAACGTCTGCCTGCGCAAGGTGGATGCCCGCGCCATTCTCGACCTGATCCGCGAGCACAAGGTCAGCCACTATTGCGGCGCGCCCATCGTGCACAGCCTGCTGCTGGCGGCGCCCGCCGAACTCAAGGCCGGCATCGATCACCAGGTGAAGGCGATGGTCGCGGGCGCGGCGCCGCCGGCGGCCATGATCGAGGGCATGGAGCAGATGGGTTTCGACATCACGCATGTGTACGGCCTGACCGAGGTCTACGGCCCGGCTTCGGTGTGCGTCAGGCACGAGGACTGGAACGATCTCGACATCGGCGAGCGTGCGCGGCTCAACGCGCGCCAGGGCGTGCGCTACCACCTGCAGCAGGCGGTCACCGTGCTCGATCCCGATACCATGCAGCCGGTACCCGCCGACGGCGAGACCATGGGCGAGATCATGTTCCGCGGGAACATCACCATGAAGGGTTACCTGAAGAATGAAAAGGCCACCGCCGAAGCCTTCGCCGGCGGCTGGTTCCATACCGGCGACCTGGCGGTCATGCATCCCGACGGCTATGTGAAGATCAAGGACCGCAGCAAGGACATCATCATCTCGGGCGGCGAAAACATTTCCAGCATCGAGGTGGAGGATGTGCTGTACCGGCATCCGGCGGTGATGTCGGCGGCGGTCGTGGCCAAGCCCGACCCGAAGTGGGGCGAGACGCCGTGCGCGTTCGTCGAACTCAAGCCCGGCGCCACGGTGTCGGCCGAAGAGATCGTCGCGCACTGCAAGGCGCATCTGGCCGGTTTCAAGGTGCCGCGCGCGGTGGTGTTCGGGGAGGTGCCCAAGACCTCCACCGGGAAGATCCAGAAGTTCGCGCTGCGGGAGAGGGTAGGGGCCGCGGCGGCCATCGACGTCTGAGTCAGACGGCCGCGCGCGGGCGCGGCGCGCGGCTTACGACCGCCCGAACCGCATCCGGGCAAGAAAGCCCTCGGCGCTGCTGCGGGCCTGCTGCAGGGCGGGCTGCGGCAGCAGCTTGAGCAGCAGCGGCACGCCGAGCGCGATCAGCGTCACGTCGTCGGCGATGCCGAGCAGCGCGAGCCAGTCCGGCACGACATCCAGCGGGCTGATCACATAAAACGCGGCGACCAGCGCGAGCAGTTTCAGGTGGATCGGCGTGGCCGGATTGCGGCACGCGTAGAACAGCACCACGATATCGCGGCCGACCGAGCGGAAGATGCGTCCAAGACGAAAGAACATGGCAGTTTTTTTCCAGAATGAAGACTGCAAATGCAGCCCGGGTTAGGCCGGCCGCGCGCCCCAAAGTGCCATAGTAATTTTCAACCGCGCCGGATGTTCACCATGATCACGCCGGCCATCACCAGCGCGGCCCCGGCGACGAAGCGCGGGTCGAGCGGATCGTCGAGCAGCAGCACGCCGAAACCCACGCCGAACAGCGGGGTCAGGAAGGAAAACACCGACAGCCGCGAGGCGAGGTAGCGCTGCAGCAGCCAGAACCAGACCAGGAAGCTGAGAAAGGCGACCAGCACCGACTGGAACAGGAGGCTGCCCCAGACCGCCGGCGTCATCTCGATATCGACCGCCTGCCCCGACAGCACGCCCACCGCCAGCAGGATCGCGCCGCAGGTGCCGAGCTGGTAGAGCAGGGTGGTCGCCGGCGGCGCTTCCGCTAGCGCCGACTTGCGGATGAGCAGCGTGGTGGCGGCCCAGAACAGTCCGCCGAGCACGCCCAGCACGTCGCCGGCGAGCATGCGCAGCCAGTCCCGCCCCGGCGCGTCGAGTCCGTTGGAGAAGGCCACCGCGATGCCGATGAAGGCCGCCGCGACGCCGCTCCATTGCAGCGTGCCGAGACGTTCCCCCGGCACCAGCCAGTGCAGCCCGAGCACGGTGAACACCGGCGCCGTGTAGAGGAACACCGACATGTGCGAGGCGGTCGTGAACTGCAGGCCGATCGCCACCAGCAGGAATTCCAGCGCGAACAGCACGCCGGCGGCCAGGCCGGGCAGCAGCAGCCCGTTGCCGAATGAAAAGCGCTGGCGGCGCGCCAGCATCAGCCCGCAGACCAGCAGCGCCGCGATCGCCGAGCGCAGGCCGATCTGCATCACCGGCGACATGCCGTGCGCCGCCAGCTTCACCGCCACCTGCTGCATGCCCCACAGCAGGCACAGCCCGAGCATGGTGGACAGGGCGAGGGCATCGAGCGGTTTGCGGGCGTTCATGGGCGTGCACCGGAAAGGGGAAGCGGTCATTGTAATGAAAGCAGGCGCACGGCGTTGTCGCCCGGTACTTTTGCGCCCGATCACCGCCCGCGCAGAAAGCGCGCGCCGGCCTGAACCAGTTGCACCGCCCCGTCTCTAAACTTGTTAGACGAACAAAGGAGCCGCTGGCATGACTGAACAAGAAGCAAACGACGCGGTGACCATGCTCACCGTGCAGCATCGCGAAATGGAAGCGATGCTCAAGCAGGTCGCGGAAGCGGAGGACGGCGCGAAGAAGGATCTTTTCGTGCGGGCCGCGGACCAGCTGACCGTGCACATCAAGTCCGAGGAGGAAATCTTCTATCCCGCCGTGCACCGCGCGCGCACCGAGGACGACCTGCTCGAATCGCTGGAAGAGCACCTCTCGCTCAAGCGCCTGCTGGCGGACCTGCTGGAACTGGATCCGACCGAGAAAGCCTTCGAACCGAAATTCAAGGTGCTCAAGGAGCAGACCGAGCATCACCATCGCGAAGAGGAAGAGCATCTCTTCCCCGCGGTGCTGAAGATTCTCGACGAGGCGACCCGCCAGTCGCTGGCGCAGCAGATGCTGGCGCGCCAGCAGGAGCTGACTCGCATCGGCGAGCCGCGCGAAAGCGTCAGCAACGAGACCGCCTCGGCCGCGCCGCTGCACTGAATCATGAAAACCGTCGCCCTCGTCCTGCTGACGGCGCTTGCCGCCTCCGCCCAGGCGCAGATGGCCGTGCCGGCCCCGTCGCCGGGCGACGCGCCGATCAGGCGTCCGGCCGATCCGGGCATGAGCCGCTCGCCCGCCAACAGCGGCGCGGTGGTGGTGCCGCCGTCCACCGGCAATGAAGAGATCGTCAAGACGCCGCCGAAGAACGTCGACCCCGCGATCGATGACGCCACCGGCGATGTCGACCGCAGGAACCGCCGGCTGTCGGAGGACAAGGACAAGGACCGGCCCGGGAACCGGGACAAGGACAAGACACGATAGAGGAATCATGGGCACACTGCACGGCATACTCGCCGAACTCGGCATAGAAAACCCGGACATGCATCCGGAGCGCGGCGCCGGCCACGCGGGCGCGGATGAAGGGCACGAGGCGGGAGGTGGCCACGTCACGCGCTGGGTGGTCGATGAAGACTTCATTCCGCAGGCGGGCAAGACCTATGAGATCGCCTTCGGCCGCGTGCCCTTCGGCGGCCAGGAGCGGCACGTGATGCGCCGGGTGCGCGTGGACCATGTGTCGCCGTCCGGCTGGATCGACCAGGAGACCGGCAATCCCCTCGACCCCCAGCTGGCCGCGCTGTCGGTCAAGGCGTTCCGCGTACTTGATTAAGATCGAGCAGCAATCGGCTGCATCGCGTAGCATCGGCGGCGTCGTCACTTACAGGGGAACAAGAAAAATGACCTCGCTTTGCCCGCCTGCCCGCGGCGCGCTGCTGACGCTGTGCGCCGTTTCCGCTCTGATAAGCCTGCCCGCCGCCGCGCAGTCGGTGCGCCCTGAAATCCTCACCAGCCAGCTCGAACATCCCTGGGGCCTGGCCTTCATCGGCGATGGCCGCATGCTCGTCACCGAGCGTCCCGGCCGCATGCGGACGGTGAGCGCCGACGGCAAGCTGGGCGAACCGCTGGAGGGTCTGCCGAAGATCGACGCCGGCGGCCAGGGCGGCCTGCTCGACGTCGTTGCCGACAGCGATTTCGCGCGCAACCGCACCGTGTATTTCTGCTATTCCGAGCCGGCTTCGTCCGGCTCCGGCAATTCCACTGCGCTCGCGTCGGCCCGCTTATCGGATGACGCGCGCCGGCTCGAGAAGCTGAAGGTCTTGTTCAGCCAGAAACCCAAGTACAGCAGCGACGCGCACTTCGGCTGCCGCATCGTCGAGGCGAAGGACGGCACGCTGTTCCTGACGCTGGGCGACCGCTACAAGCGCAAGGACGATGCGCAGACGCTCGGCAATCATCACGGCAAGGTGGTGCGCGTGAGCAAGGATGGCTCGGTGCCGAAGGACAATCCCTTCGTCGGCCGGCGCGGCGCGCTGCCGGAAATCTGGAGCTACGGTCACCGCAATGTGCAGGGCGCCGCGCTCGGCCCGGACGGCAGGCTGTGGATTCATGAACACGGCGCCCAGGGCGGCGACGAAATCAACCGCCCCGACCCCGGCAAGAATTACGGCTGGCCGGTCATCAGCTGGGGCCAGGATTACGGCGGCGGCAAGATCGGCGAAGGCCTGAGCGAAAAGGAAGGCATGGAGCAGCCGGTCCATTACTGGACGCCGTCGATCGCGCCCTCCGGCATGAGCTTCCTGCGCAGCGACAAGTACGGCCGCGACTGGCAGGGCAATCTGTTCGTCGGCGCGCTCAAGTTCCGCTATCTCGACCGTATCGTGCTGCGGGATGGCAAGGTGGTGCGGGAGGAAAAGCTGCTGGAAGACCTCAAGCAGCGCATCCGCGACGTGCGGGAGGGGCCGGACGGCCTGCTGTATGTGCTGACCGATTCCCCGGAAGGGCAGCTGATCCGCCTGCTGCCCGCGCGTTGAACGCCTGAACGCCTTTCCCGGGCGCCCGCGTCCAGGAAAGGCAGTGCGGGCGGGTGCCTGCACTGCCGGCCTCGACCCGCGGGATGCCCGCGGCGGACTCAGTCCGCCAGCTTCCCGATATACGCCAGCGCCTCGTCTACCTGGTCGATCAGGATCAGGCAGAGATCGCCCTCGCCGAGTTCGGCCAGGGCAGTGTCGATGGCGACGAACTCGCCGCGCACTTCCCTGACCGACTTCGCGCGCCTGGCGTGAGCCAGACCTTCGCGCAGCAGCCCGATGACCTCGCCGTCGGCGCGGCCGCGCTGGCACTGGTCTTCATACAGCACCACGCTGTCGAAGGCGTCGCCGAGAATCTCGGTCTGACGCTTGATGTCGATGTCGCGGCGGTCGCCGGCGGCGCTGATGACGACCGAGCGGCGGCGCGCCGGCATGCTGTCGATGGCGCCGACGAGCGCGGCGATCGCGTCCGGGTTGTGGCCGTAGTCGGCGATCAGCGTCGCCCCCCGGTAGGAGAACAGGTTGAAGCGGCCGGGCGCGGTCTGCGCGTCGCTGACGAAGCTCCTGAGCGCGGCGCGGACGACGTTCCAGTCCACGCCGGCGCCCCAGGCGGCGCCGATGGCCGCCATCACGTTCTCGACCTGGAAGCCGATCGTGCCGTTGCGGGTGAGCGGAATGTCGGCCAGTTCGAAGCGTTCCGAAAAGCGTCCTTCCGCCGCCACGATCGCGCCGCCCTCGACATGGATCAGGCGGCGGCCCTGCGCGCGGTGCGCGGTCATGACCGGATGATGGATGTCATGCGCGAAATAGATGACGCCGCCCGGGCACACGCTTGCCATCTTCGAGACCATCGGGTCGGCGGCGTTGAGCACCGCGTAGCCGGCGGGCGCGACGTTCTGCACGATCACCCGCTTGACCACCGCGAGTTCGTCGACGGTGGTGATGTAGTTCAGGCCGAGATGGTCGCCGGCGCCGATGTTGGTCACCACCGCGACGTCGCAGCGGTCGAAGCCGAGTCCCTCGCGCAGCACGCCGCCGCGCGCGGTCTCGAAGACCGCCGCGTCGACGTCCGGGTGCATCAGCACGTTGCGCGCGCTGCGCGGTCCGCTGCAGTCGCCGGTGTCGATGCGCTTGCCGCTGATATAGACGCCGTCGGTGCCGGTCATGCCGACGCGATGGCCGACGGCCGCCAGGATATGGGCGATCAGGCGCACGGTGGTGGTCTTGCCGTTGGTGCCGGCCACCGCCACCACCGGGATGCGGCCGTTGTCGCCGTCCTCGAACATGGAATCGATGATCGCTTCGCCCACCGGCCGGCCCTTGCCGAATGACGGCTGCAGGTGCATGCGCAGTCCCGGCGCCGCATTGACTTCGACGATGCCGCCGCCCTGTTCCTCGAAGGGCTTGAGCACGGTTTCGCACACCGCGTCCACGCCGCAGATGTCGAGGCCGACCATCTGCGCGGCTTCCACCGCGCGCGCGGCCATGTCGGGATGCACGTCCTCGGTGACGTCGGTGGCGGTGCCGCCGGTGCTCAGGTTGGCGTTGTTGCGCAGGACCACCAGCGCGCCCTTGGGCGGCACGCTGTCGGTGGTGTAGCCCTGCTTGGCCAGCACCGCGCGGGCGATGTCGTCGACCCGGATCTTGGTCAGCGAGGTCGCATGGCCATCGCCGCGGCGCGGGTCCTTGTTGACCTCGTCGATGAGCTGGGCGATGGTGTGCTCGCCGTCGCCGGTCACCTGCGGCGGCGCACGGCGCGCCGCCGCGATCAGCTTGTTGCCGACCACCAGCAGGCGGTAGTCATGGCCGGAGAGGTAGCGCTCCACGATGACGTCGCTGCTGATCGCCGACGCCACCGCGAACGCGGCCAGCACTTCTTCGCGGGTGCGGATGTTGACCGCGACGCCCTTGCCCTGGTTGCCGTCGCGCGGCTTGATCACCACCGGCCCGCCGATTTCGCAGGCGGCCTTCCAGGCGTCTTCCGGATCGGTGACGGAGCGGCCGTTGGGCACGGGCACGCCGGCCGCGTGCAGCAGCATCTTGGTCAGCTCCTTGTCCTGCGCGATGGATTCGGCGATGGCGCTGGTCTTGCTGGTTTCGGCGGCCTGGATGCGGCGCTGCTTGCTGCCCCAGCCGAACTGCACCATGCTGCCCTCGGTCAGGCGGCGATACGGAATCCCGCGCGCGAGCGCGGCCTGCACGATGGCGCCGGTGCTCGGGCCGAGGCGGATGTCCTCGTCCAGCTCGCGCAGTTTCGCCAGCGCGCCGTCGAGATCGAAGGGAGTGTCGTCGAGCGCGCTGCGGCACAGCTGCTCCGCCAGCTCGAATGCCAGGCGGCCCACGTCTTCCTCGCTGTACTCGACCACCACCTGGTAGGTGCCCTTTTCCACCGTCTCCACCGCCAGGCTGAAGGTGACCGGGCAGCCGGCCTGCGCCTGCAGGCACAGCGCCGCGGCTTCCAGCGCATGCGCGAGCGAGACGGGCACGTTCTCGTCCGAGGGTTCCTGGAACTTGATCTCGGGGAAGCGCCGGCGCAGACGCAGCTCGAACTGCGGCAGTGCGCTGATATCCCGTTCGGCTTCGCTGCATGACACCACCGCCTCGAGCGAGGTGTGACGGCTCCACAGGTTGGGACCGCGCAGGGCGCGGAGTCGCGAAATTTCCATCTGCTGTTTCCTTGTTGATCCGGCCGCGGTCGCGCGGCCGTCTGATTTCCTGCCTGCCCGGGTCAGCGGGCGACGCTGTAGTCGAAGGTCTCGATTGCCGCCTGTATCACATCGCGCGACAGCCCCAGCGCGAGGCCGGCGCCGACGGCGGCGAGAATGTTGTCGGTGACATGGGGAGCGAGGCCGGGCGGCAGCGCCGACAGCCGCGTCAGCTCGGTCTCGGCCGGGCCTTCCGCCAGCACCAGCGCATCGCCGCGCAGGAATACGGCGCGGCCGCCGGCGGCGCGGTGCGCGGCCAGGGGCGCTGCTTCGGCGGTGCGCGCGAAGAAGATCACCGCGCCGTCCGACAGCTCGGCCATCGCGGCTACCCGCGCATCGTCGGCGTTGAGCACCGCGGCGCCCTCGGGCAGCACCAGGTCGACCTGGGTGCGTGCGACCTTGACCATGTCGTCGGCGTCTTCGATGTACAGGTCGGGCAGCGCGGCGTCGGCGTCGATATTGGTCACCACCCCGACCTGGCAGCGGTCGTAGGCGATGCCCTCGGTGACGATGCCGCGCAGGCTGTGCTCCAGCACGGCGGCCTGCACCGCGCGGTTGATCAGCACACGGTGCGCGGCGGTCCAGTTGGCGCAGTCCCGGGTGTCGGTCGCGCGCTGGTCGATGAACAGGCCGTCGCTGCACGCGACCGCGGCCGTCGAGCCGTGCAGCTTGAGCATCAGTCCGGTCAGGCGCGCCACCAGCGTCTTGCCGCGGCTGCCGGTGATGCCCACCAGCGGGATGCGGCCGTCTTCCTCGCCCGGGAACAGGTGGGCGACGATCGCCTGGCCGACATTGCGCGGCTTGCCGGTGGCCGGCTTGATGTGCATGAGCAGGCCCGGGCCGGCATTGACTTCGACGATGGCGCCTCCCTGCTCGTCGAGCGGACGCGAGATGTCTTCGCACACCAGGTCGACGCCGGCGATGTCCAGGCCGACCACGCGCGCGGCCAGCTCGGCGGCGGCGGCGACATCGGGATGGACATCGTCGGTGCAGTCGAAGGCAACGTTGCCGTGGCGCTGCACCAGCACCATCTTGCCTTCTTCCGGGATCGAGTCGGGCCCGTAGCCCTGGCGTTCCAGCACCAGCAGCACGGTCGGATCTTCCTCGTAGGTGATGAGGTTGAGCGGGAATTCCTCGAGATCGCCGCGGCGCGGGTCGGTATTGATCTGGGAGTTGATCAGCTCGGTCACGGTCGACTTGCCGTCGCCGGTGATGGTGGCGACTTCACCCTTGGCCGCCGCCGCCAGCTTGCCGCCGATGATCAGCAGCCGGTGCTCGTCGCCGCGCACGAAGCGCTCGACGATGACGTCGCTGCCTTCCTCATCGGCCAGCCGGAAGGCCGCCTCGACCTGTTCGCGGGTCTTGAGGTCGGTCGACACGCCGCGGCCGTGGTTGGCGTCCGAAGGCTTGACCACCACCGGGATGCCGATGTCCTGCGCGGCGTCCCACGCGTCCTCCGGGTCGCGCACGATGCGGCCCTCCGGCACCGGCACGCCGCAGGACTGCAGCAGGCGCTTGGTCAGATCCTTGTCGCTGGAAATGCTTTCGGAGATGGCGCTGGTCTGGTCGGTCTCGGCGGTCCAGATGCGGCGCGAGCGCGCGCCATAGCCGAGCTGCACCAGGTTGCCCTCGTTCAGGCGCAGCGAGGGAATGCGACGGTCGACTGCCGCATCGACGATGTTGGCGGTGCTCGGGCCGAGGCCGACACGCTCGGCCAGGTCGGTCAGCTCCTGCACCATGGCGGCGACGTCATAGGGCTTGTCCTCGATGGCGGCCATCACGATGTCGCGCGCGGCCTGCAGCGCCACGCGGCTGACCTGCTCGTAGCGCGCCCGCACCACCAGCTTGTAGAGTCCGCGCCTGCTGGTGCTGCGCGCCTTGCCGAAGCCGGTCTGCACGCCCGCCAGGTTCTGCAGCTCGATCATCACGTGTTCCATGATGTGCGCCGGCCAGGTGCCTTCGCGCAGGCGCAGCAGGAAGCCGCCGCGCTCGCCGACGCCGCAGTGATGCTCTTCCAGCCCGGGCAGCCAGGCCGTCAGTCGCTCATAGAATCCGGGGAGGGTATTGGAGGGGAAGTCCTCGAGGTCGCCGATGTCCACCCATGCTTCCAGGGCCGGCCGGTAGGTCCAGATGTTCGGACCGCGCAGTGACAGCACATTGACGATCTCAATGGTTTTGTTGTTCATTTAGTACGAGGGGCTGAAAGATAAGGGCGGTCGGGCGTCTTGCTCGGTCGTGGCCATGCCCGGAAATAACGTTTGCGGGAGTCGGCGGTTTACTTAACGCGGAAAAAAATTATGGTGCACAATGCGGCACCGGCCAATAACATTATCGCCGCTCGGTAAACTTGCCGCCACATTCGCGCGTTTCTTCCGCGGTAACGCGTACCCCGCGTCAATAAAAATTTACTTTCTGCAAACACGCTGTCGCGTTTGCGCCTCTGTTGAGCCTCGATGAACAATGATCTCCCCCTAGTGCCGCCGGCCAGGAACGCCGTTCCTGCGCGCTGGCAGCACGATGTGCAAGGCCGCCTGGCCGCGGATGAAGCCGCGCTGGCCGCGGTCGAGCTGGACCTCGATCGCGCGCTGCGTTTCGGCGCCGGCGTCGTGGTCGTCACCGACCGCCGCCTGCTGGCGAAGTCGCCCGGCGAAGAAAACTGGACCGAATGGCATTACCGCGACGGGCTCCGGCTCGGCCACCACGACCATGCCGGCGTCGGCACCCTGGAGCTGCTCGACGCGCAGTCGCGCCTGGCTTCCTGGCGCTACACCCTCGGCCACAATCCGGATGCGCTGCGCCTGATCGAGCAGTTCAGCCGCCAGTGCGAGGCCGCCGTCGCCGGCCGCCGTCCGCTGGAGCCGGAACACGCGCTGTGCCCGAGCTGCAAGGCGCCGCTGCCGGACGACCAGGAAGACTGCCCGGTCTGCACCCGCGAGCAGCACACCCCGCCCTCGACTTGGACCCTGTTCCGCCTGTGGCGCTTCGCGCGGCCCTACAGGGGCCAGCTGCTCGCCGGCTTCCTGCTGACGCTGGCATCGACCGCGGCCACCATGGTGCCGCCCTATCTGTCGATGCCGCTGATGGACAATGTGCTCATCCCGTATCAGAACGGCCAGCAGATCGACCGCGGGCTGGTCGCGCTCTATCTGTCGGGCCTGTTCGGCGCCGCCCTGCTGGCGTGGATACTCGGCTGGGCGCGCACCTACATCCTGGCGCTGGTGTCCGAGCGCATCGGCGCCGACCTGCGCACCACCACCTTCGAGCATCTGCTGCGGCTCTCGCTCGAATACTTCGGCGGGCGCCGCACCGGCGACCTGATGGCGCGCATCGGCTCCGAGACCGACCGCATCTGCGTGTTCCTGTCGCTGCACCTGCTCGACTTCGCCACCGACGTGCTGATGATCACGATGACCGCGATCATCCTGTTCTCGATCAATCCCTGGCTGGCGCTGGTGACGCTGCTGCCGCTGCCGGTGATCGCGTGGATGATCCACGTGGTGCGCGACCGCCTGCGCCACGGCTTCGAAAAGATCGACCGCGTCTGGGGCGAGGTCACCAACGTGCTGGCCGATACCATCCCCGGCATCCGCGTGGTCAAGGCCTTCGCCCAGGAAAAGCGCGAAGCCGCGCGCTTCCGCGAAGCCAACCGCCACAACCTGCTGATCAACGACCGCGTCAACAAGGTGTGGTCGCTGTTCTCGCCGACCGTCACCTTCCTGACCGAGATCGGCCTGCTGGTGGTGTGGGCGGTCGGCATCTGGCAGGTCTCCAAGGGCGATATCACGGTCGGCGTGCTGACCGCCTTCCTCGCCTACATCGGACGCTTCTACACCCGGCTCGACTCCATGAGCCGCATCGTCTCGGTGACGCAGAAGGCGGCCGCCGGCGCCAAGCGCATCTTCGACATCCTCGACCATGTGTCGAGCGTGCCGGAGACGCGCAACCCGGTGCACCTGGAAAAGATCGAAGGCCGCATCGACATCCGCAACATCGGTTTCCGCTACGGCAACCGGGCGGTGCTGCGCGGCGTCGACCTCTCCATCAAGCCGGGCGAGATGATCGGCCTGGTCGGCCACAGCGGCTCCGGCAAGAGCACCCTGGTCAACCTGATCTGCCGTTTCTACGATGTGTCGGATGGCGCGATCATGGTCGACGGCGTCGACATCCGTTCGCTGCCGGTGGCCGAGTACCGCCGCCACATCGGCCTGGTGCTGCAGGAGCCTTTCCTGTTCTTCGGCACGATCGCCGACAACATCGCCTACGGCAAGCCGGATGCGACGCGCGAGGAAATCATCGCCGCCGCGCGCGCGGCCAATGCGCATGAATTCATCCTGCGCCTGCCGCACGGCTATGACTCGATGGTGGGCGAGCGCGGACAGACCCTGTCCGGCGGCGAGCGCCAGCGCATCTCCATCGCCCGCGCGTTGCTGATCAATCCGCAGCTGCTGATCCTCGATGAAGCGACGTCCTCGGTCGACACCACCACCGAGAAGGAAATCCAGAAGGCGCTCGACAACCTCGTGCGCGGCCGCACCACGATCGCCATCGCCCACCGCCTGTCCACCCTGCGTCAGGCGGACCGCCTCGTCGTGCTGGACAAGGGACAGATCGTCGAAGTCGGCAAGCACGAGGAACTGCTGGCGTGCGGCGGCCATTACTTCCGCCTCTACCAGGCGCAACAGCGGCAGGCGGAACAGGACGCCCTGGCCGCCATGGAGGAGAACCCGGCATGAGCGGATTCACACTGAGCCGTAATGCATTCGGCAAGCTGGTGCTCGCCGACGAAGACGGCGAGCATGAGGGCGTGGTGCCGGTGCGCGCATTCCCGATCGCGGCGCCGGAACGCGGCATCGCGCTGGTGGATGCGGACGGCCATGAACTGGCGTGGATAGAGCAGCTGTCCGAGCTTGCGCCCGGGACCCGAGCCCTGATCGAGGAAGAACTGAAGAACCGGGAATTCCTGCCCGAGATCCGGCGCATCCGCAGCGTGTCGACCTTCGCCGTGCCGAGCACCTGGGAAGTCGATACCGACCGCGGCGAGGCGAGCTTCGTGCTCAAGGGAGAGGAAGACATCCGCCGGGTGGCGGAGTCGACCCTGCTGATCGCCGATACCCACGGCGTGCAGTACCTGATCCGGGATACCCAGGCGCTCGACAAGGGCAGCAGGAAGATACTGGACCGCTTCCTCTAGGCGCCGCGGCACCGGGAGCGCGACGGCACTCTCTTCGGACGGCCGGGCCGTGCGCGGGCGGTTACAGCTTCGCTTCCGCCGCCACCAGCAGGCTGCAGCGCACCTTGTCCGCCAGCAGCGAGTCGGTCGAGCCGCGCCACCAGCGCAGCGCGAACGGCTTCTGGCGCGAGTGACCGACGATCACCAGGTCGCAGCCGAGGCGGCTGGAGGTCCCCGCGATCACGTTCACCGGTTCGCCGACTTCGAGATGGGTGGAGACGCTGAGTCCGGCGTCGGCCAGCATCTTGCGGCCGGCCTGGAGCACCTGCTCCATCGCGTCGCGTTCCGCCTGCTCTTCGTCCACCGTCGGCACGGCGGCCACGAATTCCCCCGCCAGCACGATGGGCACCGGCGTCACCACCGCCAGCAGGTGGATCTGCGCGCCCGGCCCGGGCGACAGGCGTATGCATTCCTGCAGGGCGACACGGCTCTCGGGAGTGCCGTTGTAGGCCACGAGTATGTTGCGGTACATGTGCGCTCCTTGTCAGAGGTCAGAGGGCAGGTGACAGAGGTCAGAATCGTTCATGCGCATGATAGCCCGTGTATTGCCCCGCGCTATTTCTTTTTTCGCAAATCCTTCACCGCTTCTGGTTCAGCAGGCGCTCCACGTCGGCGATCAGTTTCGGGTCGTCGGGTGCGGTGCGGCTGCCGTAGGCGGCGCTTACCTTGCCGTTGCGGTCGATGAGGTATTTGTGGAAGTTCCAGCGCGGCGGGCTGCCGGTCTGGCGGGCCAGTTCGGTGTAAAGCGGGTTGGCGGCGGCGCCGCTGACCACGCTCTTGGCGAACATCGGAAACTTCACGCCATAGGTGTTGAAGCAGAAGTCCGCGATCTGCTTGCTGTCGCCCGGCTCCTGGTTGCCGAAGTCGTTGGAGGGAAAGCCGAGCACGGTCAGGCCGCGCGGCTGGTATTTCGCATGCAGCGCCTCCAGGCCCTCGTACTGACTGGTGAAGCCGCAGTAGCTCGCCGTGTTCACGACCAGCAGCACGCGCCCCTTGTACTGGCACAGGTTCTGCGGCGCTTCATCCTGGAGCCGCTTGAAGCTCTGGTCGAGCAGCGCGGGGCAGGCATCCTGTGCCTGGACGGCCGCGGGCAGCAGGACGAGGAGCAGTGCGGCGGTCAGGCGGGGCATGGCGGTCTCCGGGAATATGTTTCCCTGTCATTCTATGCAAAGCCATCCGGCGCTGCCAGCCGTGGCCGGCGAAGGGCAGCCTCTTGCGCCGCCCGGGCTTTAATGCTCAAATGCAACGGCCCCGCCTTCCGCGGCGGGGGCAACCGTCTGCCGAGGATCCCGAATGCTTAAAGTCGCCGTCATCGATGCCAATGCGATCTCGCGCAGCCTGCTGACGTCGGTGCTGGACGGCGGCGGATTCGAGGTGGTGGGCGGTTCCAACACCAGCTCTTCCGGGATGGCCGGCTTGGTCAGGCTGCAGCCGCAGCTGGTGTGCATCGATATCGGCACGCACGACGAGGAAGGCTTCGCCCGGCTCGCGTGGCTGCGCGAGCAGCTGCCGAAGTCGCTGCTGTTCCTGGTCTCCGGCACGCTCGACGCGCCGACGGTGCAGAAGGCCGCCGGTTTGGGCGTCCACGGCTTCATCGTCAAACCCTTCAACGGCTCGGCGGTCATCGCGTCGATCCGCAACGCGGTCATCAAGCTCGCCCGCCAGCACCGGGCAACCCCGTCGAATTCCGCCGACGCTTCCTGAGCGGTACTCCGGGCTCTTATTCGTCGATCAATTCCCGTTCGGAAAATCCCTACCCACAAACAGGGAAGGGATCGGCGCCTGTTACCGTCCTCCCGCTCTTTCCCCTCTGTGCGCGTTACGTTCAGCAACATTTCCTTACAGATACCGCTGTAGGAAAAATCCGAATGGCTGCGCGTGAATGCCGACACTCCATTTCATCCTTCCGCTGATTTCCCGCAATTGGTCAAATCGACATAATTCAATCCACTGATTGCCCTGTCGCAAAGAGTCCTTGCGATGAACGACAAACACAAATTGAAAACAAGGTGAAAACAATGCTGACTTCGCAACTCTCCGATATTCGTTCCGGTTCGATGTCGCTGGCCACTCCGTCTCCGGCCGGTGCAGCATGGCAGCGTCAGGCAAAACTGTGGTCCAACCTGAAGGAAGTGTGCGATCTGCTGCGCATCCAGGCGCGCGTGCAAAACGACGACTACCAGTTCCAGCACATGCAGTTCAAGGCCGGCCAGCGCATTCACACCATCGGCCAGCCCTTCGACATGCTCTACATCGTCAACTCCGGCTTCCTGAAGACCGTGATGATCGACGAGCTCGGCAATGAACAGGTCCTCGGCTTCCCGATGAAGGGCGACATGTTCGGCATCGACGGCATTCACCGCAAGCAGTATTCGACCGAGACCGTGGCGCTGACCAACTGCGACGTGATCCTGGTCCCGTTCAAGATCTTCTCCGGCCTGGGCCGCACCAACGCCGAGCTGGAAGCCGCCATCTACGCCGTGATGAGCCGCGAGCTGGTGCGCGAGCAGGCGATGATCAGCACGCTCGGCTCGCTCAGCGCCGAGGCCCGCGTCGCCCGCTTTCTGGTGTTCCTGTCCGAGCGTTTCTCCGACATGGGTTACTCGGGCACCCAGTTCAACCTGCGCATGACCCGCCAGGAAATCGGCAACTACCTTGGCCTGACGCTGGAGACCGTGTCCCGCACCTTCTCCGCCTTCAATGCGATCGGCCTGATCTCCGTCGACCAGCGCGCGATCGTCATCCACGATCTGCAGTCGCTGCGCACCCTGCGCCGCCTGCCGCCGTCCCGCGTGCGCGCCAAGGCCGCCGACAAGAAGCGCGCCGCCGGCGAAAGCGCTGCCGCCGCCTGATTCAGCCGGCGCGTCCCGAGGGGCGCGCCGCTTTCACCCGCGCGCTTTTCTCCGCGCCCGCCAATGCGGGCGCTTTTGTTTTGGCGGGCGCCATCTGCAGCGCCTGCTTTTCCTGCGCCGCCATCTGCAGCGGGCAGTTGCCGGCCCGGATCTGCATCGCCGGATGATCGGCCAGCAGCTCCGCCACCCATTCGACGAATACCCTCACCTTGGCGGACAGGTGGCGGTTCTGCGGATACATGATGTGCAGCGGCAGCGGGTCGACGCACCAGTCTTCCAGCACCAGTTCCAGCTGCCCCGACTGCAGGAAGGGGCAGATATTGGATGCGGCCATCTGCGCCACGCCCATGCCGGCCAGGACCGCGGCCATGTAGGCATCCGAGTCGTTGACCGCGATGCGGCCCGGGACCCGGATTCTCACCCGCTCTTCGCCGCGCGCGAAATCCCATTCCATGATCTTGCCCGACTTCGACGAAAAATAGTTCACGCACTCGTGGTTGAGCAGATCGTCGGGATGGGTCGGCCGTCCGTGCAGCGCGATGTAGGAGGGCGCGGCGCAGGTGACGAAATGCACCGATGCCACGCGCCGCGCGATCAGCGAGGAATCGGCCAGCTCGCCGCCGCGCAGCACGCAGTCGACACCTTCCTCGAGCAGGTCGACCGGACGGTCGCTGCAGCCGAGTTCGAGATGGATGTCGGGATAGCGGCGCAGGAAGTCGGGCAGCGCCGGCACCAGCAGGTGGCGCCCCAGTCCGGTGGGCACGTCGACCCGAAGACGGCCCGAAGGACTCACGCGGGTCTTCGACAGCGCGTCTTCCGCCTCGCGCACATCCGACAGGATGCCGAGGCAGCGCTCGTAGTAGGCGGCACCGTCGGCGGTGAGGCTGATGCGCCGCGTGGTGCGGTTGAGCAGCCTGACCGACAGCGTCGTTTCGAGGTTGGCCACCAGCGTCGACACTGTCGCCTTCGGCAGCTTCATGATGTCCGCCGCGCGGGTGAAACTGCCGGCATCCACCACCTGTACGAAGACTTCCATCGCCTGCAACTTGTCCATCCTGTCCTCCGGATTGTTCAGAAGTTTGAACAGTAAATTCGCATTCTTGCTGTTTATTCACATTCTAGAACAAAGATATAGTGCGACGCATCAGCCGCACACAGCTTGATGCATGCCATGGATAGCGCAAAGACCGAAGCCGCCGGGATTGCCGGCAAGGACCTGATCGCCAGGGGAGCGAGCCTGCCCCTGGCCGCCAGGCTCTGGGTACCCGCGGCCGCGACCGGGCTGATCGTGTTCTTTCCCGGTGGCGGCTTCATCGATTGCGAGCTGGAAGAGGCGCTGCCCTTCCTGCAGGCGCTGGCCTCGCACACCGGCTGGGCGGTGCTCGGCGCGGCCTATACCACGGCGCGCGTCAGTCCCTTCCCGGCCGCCGCCGAGGATGCCCACGCGGTGCTGCGCTGGGCCCGGCGCGAGCGGCGCCGGCTCGGATGCCAGGGCGAACTGCTGGTGAGCGCGGGCATCGAGGCGGGTGGCAACCTGGCGGCGGTTTCGGCGCTGATGGCGCGCGATCGCGGCGGGCCGCAGCTGGCCGGGCAGATGCTGCTGATGCCGATGCTCGACCCGGGTCTGACCAGCTGCTCGATGCGCAGCGTGGAAGACCGGGCGGCCGAGCGGGCCGCGGATGCCTGCGCGCTCGGCTATCGCGGCTACCTGCCGCGCGCGATGGACCGCATCCATCCCTATGCGAGCCCGCTGCAGTCCAGCCGGCTCAGGGGACTGCCGCCGGCGCTGATCCTGTCGACCGACGACGATCCGCTGCGCGACGAAGCCGTGCAGTACGGGGCGAAGCTGCAGGCGGCCGGCGTGCAGGCGCGGGTGCGGCAGCTGCCGGCGGCGGGCATTGGCCGGCCGCAGGCCCGATGTCAGTGCGCACGCAAGGAAGACGTGCTGCAGGAGATGACGGCGTTTCTCGCCGGCCTGGGCAAGGAATCGAAAAACATGGCTTGACCCTGACACAGGGGGAGGCCTCAGCATCACACCGATCAACCGATTCAGATGGAAGCAAAGAACATGAAGAAGATATCCATGATGGCCGCCGCGGCGCTGACGCTTGCCGCCTCCGGCGCAATGCTCACGGGTTGCAGCGAACCGGCTGCGCAGGAAATGAAGGCCGCCGCCGGCGGGCCGCCGGTCTCGACGGCCGAAGTGATCGGACGCGAGGTGGTGGAAACCCGCGAATTCTCCGGCCGCCTGGAAGCCGTGGAGCGCGTCGAGATCCGCCCGCGCGTGTCGGGCTTCATCGCCTCCATCCATTTCAAACCGGGCGCGGAAGTGAAGAAGGGCGACCTGCTGTTCGTGATCGATCCGCGTCCTTACGAGGCCGAGGCGCGGCGCCTCGAAGCGGCGGCGCTGGCGGCACGCGCCAGGGCCGACCTCGCGCGCACCGAGCTGACGCGGGCGGAAAAGCTGGTCGCCGAAAAAGCGATCGCGCAGCGGGAGGCCGACGAAAAGGCCTCCAGCGTCAAAGAGCTCGAGGCCAGCGCCCGCGCCGCCCAGGCAGCGTATGAGGCGGCCAGGCTCGATCTCGGCTTCACCCGCGTGCATGCGCCGATCAGCGGACGCGTGAGCAAGGCCGAGGTCACCACCGGCAATCTCGTCGACGGCAACGTCGTGCTCACTTCGGTGGTCAGCAGCAGCCCGATCTACGCCAGCTTCGAGGGCGACGAGCAGAGCTTCCTGCAGGTCGGCGCGCATGCGCGGTCGGGCAAACCGGTGACGGTGCGCATCGGCCTGGCCAACGAAACCGGCTTCCCGCACCAGGGCGAACTCGAGTTCGTCGACAACCGGGTCGATCCCGCCAGCGGCAGCGTGCGCATGCGGGCGGTGTTCAGGAACCAGGACGGCGCACTCGCGCCCGGGCTGTTCGCGCGGGTGCAGCTCGAATCCGCCGGCGGCAAGGATGGCCGGACGCCGGCCGCGCTGATCGCCGAGCGCGCGGTCGGCACCGACCAGGACCGCAAGTTCGTCTACGTGGTCAACGGCGAGGGCCGCGCGGAATACCGGCCGGTGCGGCTCGGCCCGGTGATCGACGGCCTGCGCGTGGTGCGCGACGGCCTGCGGCCGGGCGAGAAGATCGTCGTCAACGGACTGCAGCGCGTCAAGCCGGGCGAGCCGGTGACCGCGCAGCTGGTGCCGATGGACGGCGAACGACAGCCGGCGAAAGCCGAAGCCAAGGGCGCGGCCACCAAGTCCTGACCCGACCCCCGACATAGTCAGCCAGGTCCCTCCACGAGGGGGACAGGGCGAGTTGTTGCCCAAACCATGCAACAAGAGAGCACAAAATGAATTTCTCCCGCTTTTTCATCGACCGCCCGATCTTCGCGGCCGTGCTGTCGATCCTGATTTTCGTGGCCGGCGTGTTGGCGCTGTTCAGGCTGCCCGTGTCCGAATATCCGGACGTGGTGCCGCCGTCGGTGGTGGTGCGCGCGCAATACCCGGGCGCCAATCCCAAGGTCATTTCCGAAACCGTGGCCGCGCCGCTCGAGGAGCAGATCAACGGCGTCGAAGGCATGCTCTACATGTCGTCGCAGGCGACGTCCGACGGCGCGCTGGCGCTGACCGTGACCTTCAAGATCGGCACCGACGTCGAACAGGCCGAGACCGCGGTGCAGAACCGGGTGCAGCGGGCGCTGCCTCGCCTGCCGGAAGAGGTGCGCCAGATCGGCGTCACCACCGCCAAGAGCTCGCCCAACCTGACCATGGTGGTGCACCTTTCTTCGCCGAACGGCCGCTATGACGACGTCTACCTGCGCAACTACGCGGTGCTCAACATCAAGGACCAGCTGCAGCGCATTCCCGGCATGGGCGAAGTGCTGCTGTTCGGCGCCGGCGACTATGCGATGCGGGTCTGGCTCGATCCGCAGAAAGTGGCGGCGCGCAACCTGACCGCCTCCGACGTGGTGGCCGCGATCCGCGAACAGAATGTGCAGGTGGCCGCCGGCGTGATCGGACAGTCGCCGTCGAAGCACGCGGAATTCCAGCTGACCGTGAATACCCAGGGCCGGCTGAAGTCCGAGGAAGAGTTCGGCGACATCATCGTGCGCACCGGCAGCGACGGTTCGGTCACCCGCCTGCGCGACGTCGCGCGCCTGGAGCTGGGCTCGAGCGACTATGCGCTGCGCTCGCTGCTCAACAACCAGTCGGCGGCGGCGATCGCGATCTTCGAGGCGCCGCAGGCGAACGCGCTGCAGCTGTCGTCCGATGTGCGGGCGAAGATGGAAGAACTCAGCCGCGACTTCCCGGAAGGCGTCGCCTACAACGTGGTGTACGACCCGACGCAGTTCGTGCGGGAATCGATCAAGGCAGTGGTCAAGACGCTGCTGGAAGCGATCGCGCTGGTGGTGCTGGTGGTGATCGTGTTCCTGCAGACCTGGCGCGCATCCATCATTCCGCTGGTGGCGGTGCCGGTATCCATCGTCGGTACCTTCGCGGTGCTGATGGCCTTCGGCTTCTCGATCAATACGCTGTCGCTGTTCGGCCTGGTGCTGGCGATCGGCATCGTGGTCGACGACGCGATCGTGGTGGTGGAAAACGTCGAGCGCAACATCTACAACGGCCTGTCGCCGCGCGACGCCACGGTACAGGCGATGAAGGAAGTGAGCGGCCCCATCATCGCGATCGCGCTGGTGCTGTGCGCGGTGTTCGTGCCGATCGCCTTCGTCTCCGGACTGTCGGGCCAGTTCTACCGCCAGTTCGCGCTGACGATCGCGATCTCCACCGTGATCTCGGCCTTCAACTCGCTGACCCTGTCGCCGGCGCTCGCCGCGGCGCTGCTCAAGCCGCATGACGCGCCGAAGGACTTCCTCACCCGCGGCATGGAGCGCGTGTTCGGCCGCTTCTTCAACTGGTTCAACCGCTTCTTCGGTCGCGCCTCGCAGCGCTATGAGGGCGGCGTGAAGGCGGTGCTCAACCGCAAGGCGGCGTCGCTGGCGGTGTATGCGCTGCTGTCGGTGGCTGCGCTGCTGGTGTTCAAGGCGGTTCCGGGCGGTTTCGTGCCGGGGCAGGACAAGCAGTACCTGGTGGGCTTCGCGCAATTGCCGGACGCGGCCTCGCTCGACCGCACCGACGCCGTGATACGCCGCATGTCGGACATCGCCAAAACGGTGCCGGGCGTGAAGGATGCGATCGCCTTCCCCGGCCTGTCGATCAACGGCTTCACCAATGCACCGAACGCAGGCATCGTGTTCGTCGGCCTCGACAGCTTCGACAAGCGCACCTCGTCCGATCTTTCCGGCCCGGCGATCGCGCAGCAGATCAACGCCAGGCTGGGCGCGATCGAGGATGCCTTCATCATGGTGTTTCCGCCGCCGCCGGTGAACGGCCTCGGCACCATCGGCGGCTTCAAGCTGATGGTGGAAGACCGCGCCAATCTCGGCTTCGACGAGCTGTACAAGGCGGTGCAGGCACTGCAGGCGAAGGCCTGGCAGACGCCGGAGCTGACGGGCGTGTTCTCCAGCTACCAGATCAACGTGCCGCAGCTGTTCGCCGACATCGACCGCACCAAGGCCAAGCAGCTCGGTGTGCCGCTGGCGACCATACACCAGACGCTGCAGATCAATCTCGGCTCGCTGTATGTGAACGACTTCAACCAGTTCGGCCGCACCTACCAGGTGAAGGTGCAGGCGGATGCGCCGTTCCGTTCCCAGGCCGAGCAGATCGCGCAGCTGAAGGTGCGCAACGACCGCGGCGAGATGATCCCGCTGTCGTCGCTGATGCGCGTCTCCGACAGCTACGGCCCCGACCGGGTGCAGCGCTACAACGCCTACGTCTCCGCCGACATCAACGGCGCGGCCGCCCCCGGCGTCTCCAGCGGCCAGGCGCAGGCGGCGATGGAGCGCATCGCCAGGGAAGTGCTGCCCAAGGGGATCAGCTACGAGTGGACCGAGCTGACCTACCAGGAGATCCTGGCGGGCAACACCATGATCATCGTGTTCCCGCTGTGCGTGCTGCTGGTTTTCCTGGTGCTGGCCGCGCAGTACGAAAGCTGGACCTTGCCGCTGGCGGTGATCCTGATCGTGCCGATGTCGATCCTGTGCGCGCTGCTCGGCGTCAAGCTGACCGGCGGCGACAACAACATCTTCACCCAGATCGCGCTGTTCGTGCTGGTCGGCCTGGCGTCGAAGAACGCGATCCTGATCGTGGAATTCGCCCGCGAGCTGGAGCAGCACGGCCGCGGCGTGGTGCAGGCGGCGCTGGAAGCCTGCCGGCTGCGTCTGCGCCCGATCCTGATGACCTCGATCGCTTTCATCATGGGCGTGGTGCCGCTGGTGTTCTCCTCCGGCGCGGGCGCCGAGATGCGGCAGGCGATGGGCATCGCGGTGTTCGCCGGCATGCTGGGCGTGACGCTGTTCGGGCTGTTCCTGACGCCGGTGTTCTATGTGCTGCTGCGCGGTTTCGACCTCCGCTACCGCAGGAAAGCGCCGGCGCCGTCCGCGCCTGAATCCGATCCGGCACGCATTGCGTAACAAGGGCAGGGAAAACGACATGAAGAACATGAAATGGAAACTCGCCACGCCGCTGCTGGCGGCACTGGTCCTGGCAGGCTGCGCCGCGCCCGAGCTGCGCATGCCGGAAATCGACATGCCGGCCGCGTTCAAGGAAGAGCAGGGCCGCTGGAAGACCGCGCAGCCGGCCGAGGCGCAGGAGCGCGGGCTGTGGTGGAAGGCTTTCGGCGACAGCCGGCTCGACAGCCTGATCGATGAGGCCACCCGGGCCAATCCCGGGCTGGCGCAGGCGGTGGCGCGCATGAAGCAGGCGCGCGCGATCGCCGGCATCGCCGAGGCGGACCGGGTGCCGCAGGTCGGAGTCGACGCGGGCGCGCGGCGCGGCCGTTCATCCCCGGCCTCGCTCGGCCTGCCGGAGGGCACGCCGGTATCGCCGGCGACCGTCTACCAGGCGCGGCTGTCGGCGAGTTATGAAGTCGACCTTTTCGGCCGGGTCAGCAGCAATGTCAGCGCGGCGCAGGCCGACGCCCAGGCGAGCGAAGCGGCGATGCGCTCGGTGCTGCTGGCGCTGCAGGCCGACGTGGCGCAGACCTACTTCAGGCTGCGCGCGGCGGATGCCGAGCTGGCGCTGCTGAGGGAGACGGTCAGGCTGCGCGAGGAAAACGTCCGTATCAACCAGCGCCGCTACGAGCTGGGCGACCTCGGCGAACTCGACCTGGTGCGTGCCCGGACCGAACTGGAGACCACGCGCTCCGATGCGATCGCGCTGGAGCGTCAGCGCGCGCAGCTCGAGCATGCGCTGGCGCTGCTGCTGGGGCGCCCGGCATCCGGATTCTCGGCGGCTGTCGATCCGCTGCCGGCGTCGGCGGCCCTGCCCCAGGTGCCGGCCGGCCTGCCCTCGGCGCTGCTCGAGCGGCGGCCCGACATCAGCGCCGCGCAGCAGGCGATGATGGCCGCCAACGCGCGCATCGGGCTGGCGCGTTCTGCGATCTTTCCGGCGCTGCAGCTGACGGCCGCCGGCGGCGGCGAGTCGGGCGAGCTGGCGGACGTTTTCCGCTGGAGCAGCCGCAGCTGGGTGATCGGCGCGCTGCTGTCGCTGCCGGTGATCGACGGCGGTCGCAACCGCGCCAACATCGCCCGCTCGGAAGCGGCGCTGGAAGAGGCGACCGCCGCCTATCGCCAGAGTGTGCTGGCGGCGTTCGCCGAGGTCGAGGACAACCTGGCCGGCCTGCGCACGCTGTCGCAGCAGGCCGAGGCGATCGACGCCGCGCTCGCCTCGGCGCGGCGCTCGGCGGAGCTGGCGGACAAGCTCTACCGGGCCGGCCGTTCCGGCTACCTGGATGTGCTCGACGCGCAGCGCAACCTGGCCAGTATCGAGCGCGCCGCGGTGCAGCTGCGCGGCGCAAGGGCAGCCAACACGGTGGCGCTGGTACGCGCCCTCGGCGGCGGCTGGCAATGAATACATACAGTGCGGCGCGACTGACGCCGCACGAGGAGACGGGTGCGCGGACCCTGGAAAGCAATGCGGCATTGTTTCCAAAACAGGAATGGTGCATTGCGACATTTGCTGTTTTTCCGGCAACGCGCGAACGCTAGACTGTGCTCCATCAACCGAGCGCAACGACCTTAATGAACAGGAGTTGAAAAATGAAGATCAAGAATCTGATTGCTGTTGCAGCCGTTCTCGCCGCTGGCTCCGCTATCGCCGATGACACCTATCCC
Source organism: Noviherbaspirillum aridicola (assembly GCF_019656455.1). Taxonomy (GTDB): domain Bacteria; phylum Pseudomonadota; class Gammaproteobacteria; order Burkholderiales; family Burkholderiaceae_D; genus Noviherbaspirillum; species Noviherbaspirillum aridicola. The sequence goes on along the minus strand of NZ_BPMK01000014.1, from coordinate 15,862 downwards.
TACGTCGACCAGAGCAAGTTCGTCGGCACCAAGAGCCGCGCCGAAGTCAGGGCCGAGCTGAACGGCGCCCCCGCTCTCGCCCAGCGTTCGCCGGAGTTCGTCGAACCGACGGCCGCCGCGACCGCCGGCAAGACCCGCGCCGAAGTGCAGGCCGAACTCGAGCGCGACTACGCGCGGGGCGTCTACGCGTCCAACCGCTCGCCCGAGTTCGTCGAGTTCACCCAGGTCGCCTCGACCCGCAGCCGCGACGAAGTGCGCCAGGAAGCGGTTGCCGCGCGCAACGGCGCCGCCAACGGCACAAGCTCCGGCAGCTGATGTTCCGGCCGGGCCTCCTGCCCGGCTCCTCATTCAGGGCCGCTGCCTGCGCGGCGGCCCGTACAGTGTCTCCTCCACTCTCCAAGAGTTGGATTTCACCCGCGGATGGTTCATCCGCGGGTTTTTTTTCGTCCGTACTCCCGGGTGCGGTTGCGCGATACGCCGCGGGCGCGGAATGCCGCCAGCGTTTAGAATCGGTCGCTGGACAGACCCGGCGCAGCGCCGCATCCACCCACCCTTCACGGCGAACAAGAATGAAAATACAGATCGCATCCGACCTGCATCTCGACCTGCTGCAGCAACGCTTCCCCGGCTATCGCGTGATCGATCCCGCGGGCGCCGATGTGCTGGTGATTGCCGGCGACATCCATTCCGGCGCCGGCGCCATCGACTGCTTCGCGGACTGGCCGGTGCCGGTGGTGTATGTGATCGGCAATCACGAGGGCTATCACCATGAGTACGGCACCCTGATCGCGCAGCTGCGCGAGCGCAGCAGGGGCACGCCGGTGCGTTTCCTGGAGCGGGACAGCGTCGTCATCGATGGCGTGCGCTTCCTCGGCTGCTGCCTGTGGACCGACTACCGGGTCATGGGCGGCGAGCGCGAGGCGCTGATGGCGCAGGCCAACAGCATGCTCTACGACCACCGGTTGATACGCCACGGGGAAGGGCTGTTCCTCGCGGCGGACGCGCTGCGCGAACATGAGGCCTCGCGCGCCTGGCTGGCGGCGGAACTGGACCGGCACTTCGCCGGCCCCACGGTCGTCGTCACGCATCACGGCCCGCACCCTTCGTCGATCCATGCGCGCTATGCAGGATCGCCGGTCAACGCCGCCTTCGTCAGCGACCTGACGCCGATGATGGGCAAGGCCGATCTGTGGGTGCACGGGCATGTGCACGACAGTTTCGATTACATGATCCACGGTACGCGCGTCGTCGCCAATCCCCGCGGCTATGCCCGCAATCGCAACGCGGCCGCCAGTCCCGGCGATATCGAATGGGAGAATCCGCTGTTCGACCCGGCGCTCGTGCTTGAGCCTGGCGGCGCCGGCGGCGCGGAGTAGGCTGCCTGCGGCCGGCGCTACTTTTCCAGTTGGAACTATTGCTGCGGAGAATCGGTCTGACCGGCCATTCAGCTTCCCCGCGGTATTTCATGACTCCCAATCAACGAGCGATTCTTCCGCTGATCGGCCTGCAGGGCGCGGTCGGTTCACTCGGCGGTTTCATCGGTTTCTTCGTCGTCGGCCGCGACGATGTGCATGCGATTTTCCGCTACAGCGCGGCCATGCTCACCGTTGCCATGCTGGCCACCTTCCTCGCCTATCGCTTCGGCCCCCGGCTGAAACTGTCCGGCGCCCGCCTGCTGCGGCTCGGTTTCGTGGTGCCGGGCCTGTTGCTGCTGTTCGGCGACGGGTCGGTGGCGACGATGGCGATCGCCTTCGGCAGCTATCTCGGACTGACCTGGGGCGGACGTCACGCGCTGGAAATGGCCCTGCTCGATGACGGCGAGCGCGATACCTATGCCGCCTGTTCCTGCACGGCGGTGGTGGTGCTCGGCGTCGCGATGAGCCTGTTGTCGACGCTGCTGCTGGCCGCCTCTGGCGAGCAGGCGCGCTTCGTGTACTGGCTGTACGGCGCGCTCTGCCTGCTCGGCGCGCTGCTGCTGGGCAGGGCGATCCCGGATACCGGGCCGGTGAGCCTGCAGGACCCGGTATCGGTGCTGCGCCAGCCGCAGTTCATCGCCTGCCTGCCGCTGTTCTTCCTCGAGTCCGGACTGTTCGGCATCGGCCAGGCCATGCATGCCACCGGCGCGGCCAGGGCGCTGGCGAGCGCGAGCCACTTCGGCTGGGTCAGCACCTGCGCCGGGCTGGTCGGCGGTCTCGCACTGTACTTCACCCGGCGCCGCCGCGACGTCGACAACCGCGCGCAGTGGCTGGGCCTGTCCTGCTTGGTGGTCGGCGCCGCGTTCGTGCTGCTGGGCGCCAGCGCCTGGCTGCCCGGATTGTTCGTGGCCTATTCCATCCTCAAGGCGGCCGGCTCGCCCTTCCTGCTGGCGAGCGAGCAGGTGCTCAATCAGCGTACGCTCGACATCCACGGCGCGCTGCCCGACCGCATCTTCGCGCGCGAACTGGTGCTGTGGGGCCTGCGCATGCTGTCGCTGTGCCTGTTCTGGGTACTGTCGGTCTGGATGACGCCGTTTCAGATGCTGGTGACGGGGGCGGCGGTGCTGAGCGCGGGCACCGCGCTCGAGTATGTGGTGGGGAAGGCGCTGCTCGGCCAGGCGCGCAGCGCGCCGGCCCTGGCCTCGGCCTGAGAGACCGGCGGGGCGGATGCGGGAAGCATCCGCTTTTTTTCGTCCCGGTTCAGGTCTGCAGCGTCGACTCCAGGGTGATCTCCGCGTTCAGCACCTTCGATACCGGGCAGTTCTGCTTCGCATCCTGGGCCAGCTGGTCGAACTTCGCCTGGTCGATGCCGGGCACGCGGGCGTCGAGCCTGAGCGCCACCGTGGTGATCGACCAGCCGCCCTGCACCTGCTCCAGCGAGACGGTGGCCTCGGTGGCGACGCGCTCGGGGGTGAATCCGGCGCCGGCCAGCGCGGCCGACAGCGCCATCGAGAAGCAGCCGGCATGGGCGGCCGCGATCAGTTCTTCGGGATTGGTGCCGGCGCCGTTCTCGAAACGGGTGCCGAACGAATACTGCGTGTCCTTGAGGACGGTGCTGGCGGTGGAAATGCTGCCCTTGCCGCCCTTGAGATCGCCCTGCCAGACTGCCGATGCGCTGCGTTTCATGGTCATGCTCCTTGTCGTCGGGAAAAAACTTGTCAAAAGCAACAGCTCTGACTCGTCCCGCGAGGGACGGTTCCAGCAAGGGAATGATTAATCTGCGAACATTCCGTCACCAGCGAAGTCTCATCCCGCTTCGCAATCCCGATACCCGATCCCTGATCCAGCATGTCCCAGAAACTCCCATCCGACGGCCTGCGCCGGTTCACGCGCCGCCGTCCGCTCGCGCTTGCCTGCCTGCTGGCGATCGGCCCGCTGCTGGCCGCGGGCTGCGCCCAGCTATCGCAGAAGGAGCGCGAACTGACCTTCCGCATCGAACCCGGCACGGCCGGCTGGTACAGCGGCGTGCCCGAGGGCCTGGTCGAGACCTGGCTGCCCCTGAAGGAGGGCGGCGAAGAACGCCTGCACGCCTGGTGGTGGCCGGCCGAGCGGGCCGACGCGCCGGCGCTGCTTTATCTGCACGGCGCGCGCTGGAATCTGACCGGCCACCTGTTCCGCATCCGCCAGCTGCGCGATTTCGGCTTTTCGGTGCTCGCCATCGATTACCGCGGCTTCGGCAAGAGCGGCGGCCAGCTGCCGTCCGAGGAGACCGTGTATGAAGACGCGCGCGTGGCCTGGCGCCATCTCGCATCGCTGCAGCCGGACCCGTCGCGCCGCTTCATCTACGGCCATTCGCTCGGCGGTGCGGTGGCGGTGGACCTGGCCCACCGGCTGCGCGCCGACACCCTGCCGGCGGCGCGCGGCCTGATCGTGGAATCCTCGTTCACCACGCTGGCCGACATCGCCCGCAGCCTCAGCTATCGCTGGCTTCCGGTGCAACTGCTGCTGTCGCAGAAGTTCGACTCGGTATCCAAGATCGCCGAGGTGGAACTGCCGGTGCTGCTCGTGCATGGTACCGACGACCGCTACGTGGCGCCGCGCTTCAGCGAGGAATTGCATGCCGCGGCGCGCGGGCCGAAGAAACTGCTGCTGGTCGACGGCGCCAGCCACAACAACAGCATGCGGATGGCGGCCGACGAGTATCGCGCCGCCCTCGGCGAACTGTTCGGCCTTGGCCTGGCGCCGGCCGACACCCTGGCGCACGAGCACGGCGCACGCTGAGCGACGGGCATCGCCGAACGCCTCCGACCCTTGCGCCAGCTCAGACCGCCGGCCGCACGCGCCCTATAGTGAATGAACGCGGCACGGCGCCGCGCCCGGAGGTCATCATGACACGCAGATACATCGACTGCCGCGAAGTCCCGAGCGACATCCAGTGCTCGATCGCGATCGCGGCCGACACCGAAGACGAGCTGCTGGAAGCGGCCGTCCAGCATGCGGTGACCGTGCACCGCCACCAGGATTCACCCGAGCTGCGGGGGCTGCTGAAACAGCACTTCAAGGAAGGCACGCCGCCGGTGCAAAGCCCGGTAACGGTCTAGCGCCGGGCTCGCGCTAACGCACCGCCTCCGGCAGCTTCTCCACCGACCCGGTCTGCTCGACCGGGATCGATGCCGCATCCGGCGCCGTCGCTGCGGCGAGGAGCTGCACGCGGTCGCGCCGGGCGCGAAGGAACCGCCTGATGGTCGCAGGGGGATGAAAGGCTGAACACCTGCGGTATACTGCCTGCCGAATTGTCGAAAAGTTAATTGTTGAGCCCGTAGGAGATGCTTCCGCCGGGCGCTAGACACTCAAAATAATTGATGGCAGAATGTCCCGCAATATGCCCCTCACCTCTGGCCCCGGCGAAAGCGCGGTGTGTCATGTGGGGGGTTTCTCTTTTCGGGGCCCGGAATGGTTAGCCAGCTCCGCCCCCTGAAGCCACACCTCAGCCGGGAGCAGCAGCTCGACCAGCTTATCGAGCGCGGCCTGCAGGTTGCCAATCGCTCCGCCGCATTGCAATTCCTGCAGCACCACGGCTATTACCGCCTCTCCGGATATTTCTATCCTTTGCGTAAGACAAAGCCCTGCGGGGAGCCCGGACGGCTGGATGATTTTGTCGATGGCGCGTCTTTCGAACTGGTTGCTCGACTGGTTCAGTTCGACAAAACACTACGCCTTCTCGCCATGGATGCGATTGAGGCTGTCGAAGTGTCGGTCCGAGTAGCCATTGCCCACAGGTTGGGCAAGCTCCACCCCGAGGCCCATCTCAAGCGTGAGCTGTTGGACGGAAAATTCACTCGCCGCCCGGCCGGGAATGATCAGGCGAGCGCCTACGACAAGTGGCTCGCTCGTTTCCAGAAAGCGTGCGTGGACTCGAAAGAAGACTTCGTGAAGCACCACAGGCGTGATTACGACGGCCGGATGCCAATATGGGTGGCCATTGAACTCTGGGACTTTGGTTTACTATCCAGATTCTTCTCCGGCATGCAGATGCGCGACCAGAATGCCATCGCGCAGGAGTACGGCTCGCTCGACGGACACGTCCTTGCGAGCTGGCTTCGAAGTTTCAACTTCATCCGAAACGTGACCGCCCACCATTCACGGCTGTGGAACCGCACACTTCCCGATGTCTTGAAACTGCCACCTCTCGACCGCTGTCGTTGGCTACAACCCTTGCACCGGGAAGCCCGCGCGACAGAAAAGGTGTTTGGCGGCTTGACCTGTCTGCAGCTGCTGCTGCGCAGAATAAGTCCCTTATCGGGCTGGGCAGAGCGCGTCAAAACGCACGTGGAGACGTTCCCCAAGTCCGATCTGTTGAGCCTTGAGGCCGCGGGATTTCGAGAAGGCTGGCAGGAAACGCCGATATGGCGCGGGTAGCGCCTCTCCCGGTTCCGGCGATCCCGCCATGCCTCATTGCGTATGGCCAGTCTGATTCGGCTAACGCACCGCCTCCGGCAGCTTCTCCACCGACCCGGTCTGCTCGGCCGGGATCGATGCCGCGTCCGGCGCCGCCGCTGCGGCTGCCTCGTCTTCCCATGCCTGGCGGCGGATGCGTTCGAGTTCATCCATCTGCGGCGGCAAGTCGTCCGGCGCCGGAACGGGCGCCGGAGCCGGAGCCGGCGCCGGCGCGGCCGGTCGGGTGCGCGCGCGGGGCTTGTCCGGCTGCGGCTTGTCTGCCTCGTCTTCCCAGCCGAACCAGGCGGCCACCTGCTGCATGGTGCGGTCCCACCATGAGGCCGGCGGCTGCGGGAAATGCGCCCGGCTGTCCATCAGTCCGGCCTGCTGCGCGCGGCGCGCGAACTCGCCGACCACCGGCAGCGCGGTCTGCGCGCCCTGGCCCCAGTGGCTGCTGCGCATGGCGATGCGGGCATCGTTGAAACCGACCCAGGCGCCGGCCACCAGGCGCGGATGCATCAGCATGAACCAGCCGTCGGTGTTGTTCTGGGTGGTGCCGGTCTTGCCGGCCACTTCGCCGCGTACGCCGAACTGCGAACGGACCGCGCGGCCGGTGCCGCGCTCGACCACGGCGCGCAGCATCTCGGTGAGTTCGTGCGCGACCTCGGCGGATACCACACGCTCGCCTTCGGAGGCGAAGCGCGCCAGTTCCTGCCCGTCGCTGCCGGTGATGTGCGTCACCAGCAGGGGCGCGCGATAGACGCCGCCGCTGGCGATGGTGCCGTAGGCGCTCGCCATTTCCAGCAGCGATACCGGGCTGGTACCGAGCGCGAGCGCCGGTACCGGATCGAGCACGCTGTCGCGCACCCCGAGCTTGCGCGCGAAGGCGGCGACCGCGTGCGGCCCGGCTTCCTGCATCACTTGCGCCGTGATGGTGTTCTTGGAATAGGCGAGCGCATCGCGCAGGCTCATCTCGCGCCCGCTCGGCGCGGCGGCATCGGTCGGTCGCCAGACGCTGCCGTTCCCCATCGGAATTTCGACTTCGCGGTCGGTAAAACGGCGCTGCGGATCCATGCCCTGTTCCAGCGCCGCGCCGTAGACGAAGGGCTTGAAAGTGGAGCCGGGCTGGCGCCGCGCGCGCGCCACGTGGTCGAAGTTGTCGACGTCGAAGTCGCGGCTGCCGACCCAGGCCCTGACCGCGCCGCTCAGCGGGTCGAGCGCCACCATGCCGGTCTCCAGCCGCGTCTTGTCGGCGCGCAGTCTCGACATGAAGGCGGCGTCCGCCTTGAGCGCGGCCAGCGCCGCGTCGGGCGCGGCGCCGTCGGCGATCGCCGCGCGGTAGGCGCCCGATTCGCGCACGAAGGCATCGACCAGTTCCGGCCGGCTGCGCCAGAGATGGCCGAAGGGCTGGACCTGGCGTCGCATTCCCGCGTAGCCGTGCACGCTGGTCGACAGCAGCCGCTCGCCCGCCATGCCCCACTCGACGTCGGCCACCGCCTGCAGCATTGCGAGACGGCGCGTGGCCGCCTGTTGCGCCATCGCCTGCAGGCGCGAATCGATCGTGGTGTGGATCACCAGGCCGTCGGCATACAGGTTGTAGTCGTTGCGGTCGGCCCAGTCGACCAGCCACTTGCGCAGGTGATTGGTGAAATGCGGCATCTCGCCGAGCGGCTCGGGCTGGCGCTCGAAGTCCAGGTGCAGCGGACGCGACTTGAGCGCGGCGAACTGGTTCTGGCCGAGCTTGCCGCGCTTGACCATCTGCGCCAGCACCACATTGCGCCGCGCCAGCGCGCGCTCCGGATTGAGCACCGGGTTGTAGTAGCTGGTGCCCTTGAGCATGCCGACCAGGGTCGCGCTTTCGAGCACGTTCAGCCGTGCCGCCGGCTTGTCGAAATAGGTGCGTGCCGCCATCTCGATGCCGAAGGCGTTGTAGAGGAAGGGCATGGTGTTGAGATAGGTGAGCAGGATCTCCTGCTTCGAATACGCCATCTCGATCTTCAGCGCGGTGATCAGCTCCTTGAGCTTGCGGTTGATGGTGCGCTGGCGGCCGATCTCTTCCGGATAAAGGTTGCGCGCCAGCTGCTGCGTCAGCGTCGACCCGCCCTCCGGGTCGCCCTGCAGCGTGCGCAGGATGCCGGCAGCGGTGCGTCTCAGATCGACGCCGAAATGCTGGTAGAAGCGGTGGTCCTCGGTGGCGATCAGCGCGTCGATCACGTGCGGCGAGATTCTGTCCAGTTCCACCCACTCCCGGTTCATCCGCCGCAGCACCGCCAGCTCCCGGCCGTCCGCCGACAGCACGATGGCCGGAGCGTCCGCCTTGGCCTTGCGCAGGTCGGAGATGGCGGGCGTGAAGGGGATCAGGACGATGGTCCAGACGATGAGCAGGAGCATTCCGCCCGCGCCGCACCAGGCCAGGGCGCGCGCCAGCGCCAGCAGCCGCCGCGGCCAGCCCAGGGACTTGTCGATGACGCCGCCGAAGTCGCGCGCGGCGCGCGCGGCGAGCTGCCGCAGGCGCTGCCGCCGCGGCGAAGGAGTGTGTGCTTCCAAGATGAATTCCTGACAACCGGTGCCGGCGGCAAGCATGCCGCCGTGCAAGACGGGTCAGATTATACGGAGGGCAAGGCTCAGCGCGCGCGCTTGTGCGCGTCGCGTATCGTCCACAGGTGGATGCGCCGGCGGCCGAGGGTCTCGCTGCGCTCCGGCGGCCAGTCCTGTCCCATCTCCCAGATATGCGAAACCACCCGGGTGCCGGGCCGCAGCTGCTGCCACAGGATGGGCTTGAGCTTGAGGTTCACATGCGGCCAGAGAAAGAGCGTGACCACGGTGGCGTCGGAGAAATCGCTCGCGTAGAGATCGCCGACGCGAAAGCGCGTGCGGCCCGCGACGCCCGCCTTGGCCGCATTGGCCTTCGCTTCGGCGATGCGCTTCGGATCGAGATCGATGCCGACTCCCTTCGCGCCGCGCCGGGCCGCCGCGATCACGATGCGGCCATCGCCGCAGCCGAGGTCATACACGGTGTCGTTCGGCCCGACGCCGGCCAGCTTGAGCATCGCGTCCACCACCTCGGGCGGCGAGGGTTCGTAGGGGACATCGAGGCCGGGCGGGGCGACGGGCTGGGCGAGGGTGGGAAGCGCGGGCAGGGCGAGCGGCAACCCGCATGCGGCGAGTACGAGGCGGCGTCTTTTGATATCAATGTACATGGCGTGTGCAGCTTCTCTCGCCGTCATTTGCAGCATCCTTTCAATGCAATGACTTGCCGTTTTCGTCATCATGACTTTACGGTCTCGGCAGGACGATTGCAACGCCGCCCGATTGCTCTACAGCACCGGCCGCCTGCGCCCCGCCCCGTTCACCTGCTCGAACGCGTGCGCGATCTGCAGCAGCGCGAACTCGCCCTGGTGCCGGCCGACGATCTGCAGCCCGACCGGCAGGCCGTCGCCGGTAAAGCCGCACGGCACCGAGATGGCGGGATGGCCGGTGGCGGTGATCAGGTAGCAGGACTTCATCCATTCGATGTAGCTGTCCATTTTCACGCCGTCGATCTCGGTGACGTAGGGCTGCTCCACCGGGAAGGGCGCGACCTGGTTCACCGGCAGCACCAGGTAGTCGTACTCCTGCATGAAGTGATGCATGCGCAGGAACAGCGCGGTGCGCAGCTTGTTGGCGCGCGCGAGTTGCGGTCCGCTCAGCTTGCGGCCTTCCTCGATGTTCCACACCACCGTGTCCTTGAGCACGCCCGGATGCCTGTCCATCACGGCGCCGAGGCCGGACTCGAAGGCATGCGCGCGCAGCGTCATGAAGATGTCGTGGGCATCGCGGAAATCCGGGCAGGCTTCCTCGACCACGCAGCCGAGATCTTCGAACAAACTGCGCTGCGCATCGATGACCGCACTCACCCGCCGCTCCACCGGCAGTCCGCCCACGTCCATGCTCCAGGCGATGCGCGCTCCCCTGAAATCGCGCGCCAGCGTCTCGCGGAAGCGGGCGCCGTCCTCGGCGATGGCGATCGGGTCGCGTGCGTCGGGGCCGGCCATCACCGACAGATAGAGCGCGAGGTCGCGCGCCGAGCGCGCCATCGGGCCGCTCACCGACAGCGTGCTCCAGCCGTCGGCCGAGGGCAGCTGCGGCACGCGGCCGGCAGACGGGCGCAGCCCGACCACATTGCAGAAGTTCGCCGGACAGCGCAGCGAGCCGCCCATGTCCGTACCGTCGGCCAGCGGCACCATGCCGGCCGCCAGCGCCACCGCCGAGCCGCCGCTGGAGCCGCCGCAGGTCTTGCTCAGGTCATAGGGATTGCGGGTCGCGCCGAACACTTCATTGAAGGTCTGCGAACCGGCGCCGAATTCCGGCGTGTTGGTCTTGCCGATGCTGATCGCGCCCGCCTGCTGCTGGCGCTCGACGATCAGCGCGTTGCGGCTCGGGACGTAATGCTCGTGCACCTTCGATCCGAAGGTGGTGCGCATGCCTTTCGTCAGCATCAGGTCCTTGTGCGCCACCGGCAGGCCGTGCAGCGGGCCGAGCGTCTCGCCGCGCGCCTGCGCCTTGTCGGCGGCGGCGGCGGCGGCCATCGCCTGCTCCGCATGCAGGGTGACGATGGCGTTGAGGCGCGGATTGACCTGTTCGATGCGGGCGAGGTGGGCCTGCATCAGGTCGCGCGCGGAAAAGCGCCCGGCGCGGATGCCGGCGGCCATGTCCACCGCGTCGAGATAGAAAATGTCGTCATCCATGTCAGTACCCCAGCGTGCGCGGCAGCCACATCGCCAGCGACGGGAATGCGGTCACCAGGATCAGCGCGCCGAGCATCGACGCCACCATCCACAGCGCCCAGCGTACCGTGGATTCCATCGTGATGCCGGCCACGCGCGTGGTGACCATCAGGTTGACCGCCATCGGCGGCGTGAACTGGCCGATCGCCATGTTCATCGTCATGATGATGCCGAACCAGACCGGATCCCACTTGTAGATCGCCATGATGGGCAGCAGGATGGGCAGGAACACCAGGTACACCGAGACCGCGTCGAGCAGCATGCCGGCGATGAGCAGCATCAGGGTGATCATCGCCAGCATCACCGCCTCGCTCGACGTGAAGCCGAGCAGCATCGCGGCGAAGGCATCGAAGGCGCCGAGCGTCGAACCGGCATGGGCGAACACGCCGGCGAGCGAAATGATGATCATCACCACTGCCGAAATCTCGGCCGATTCCACCAGCACCCGGTAGATGTCGCGCAGCGACAGCGTGCGGTAGACGAAGACGCCGACGATCAGGCCATAGAAGGCCGCCACCACCGCCGCCTCGGTCGGCGTGAAGATGCCGGTGCGCAGGCCGCCGAGAATGATCACCGGCGCCAGCAGGCCCCAGATCGCTTCCCTGAAGCTGTCCCAGAAGCGCGGCGTGGGTTCGCCGTCGCTCTGGCCCCAGCCGTTCTTCCAGGAGAAGTAGAGCGTCGGCAGGATCAGCGACAGGCCGGCGAGGATGCCGGGGATGACGCCGCCGGCGAACAATGCCGGCACCGACGCGGCGGGCACCAGCACGCTGTAGACGATCAGCGCCACCGAGGGCGGAATCAGAATCGCGGTGGAGCCCGCGGCCGCGATCAGCGTGGCCGAGAATTCCTTCGGATAGCCCTGCCTGAGCATGCCCGGAATCATCACCATCGCCACCGCCGCCGCATCGGCCGGCCCGGAGCCGGAAATCCCGCCGAGGAACATGCAGACCAGGATGGCGACGATGCCCTGCGCGCCGCGCCGCCTGCCGACCACGGCCGAGGCGAAGCGCACGATGCGCAGCGCCACGCCCGCGCGCTCGAACATCATCCCCGCCAGCACGAAGACCGGCAGCGCCAGCAGCGGATACTTGGCGATGCCGTTGTAGGCATTGGTGGGCACCGACATGATGCCGAGCCCCTCGATCAGGATCACCGCGCTGCCGGCGATGCCGAGCGCCACCGCCAGCGGCGTGCCCAGCGCCAGCAGCAGCGCAAAGCCGAGAAACAGGATGACACTGCCTTCCGCGATCATGCCTGCCTCCCGGGCGCGTTGCGAACGAGGCGGACCAGGCGGCCGATGACGCGCAGGCAGATCACCAGCGACAGCAGCGGCAGCCAGATCGTGTAGATCCACTGCGGAATGCCGATGCCGGGCGAAGTGGTGTCGTACTGCCAGTCATCCCAGAACAGGAAGCTGCCGTACCAGGCGATGATGGCGAACATCAGCACCGACAGCGCCATCACCAGGTATTCGACCTTGCGCGCCAGCGCGGGCGGCATGCGCTCGGTGAGGAAAGTCATGCGGATGTGGGTGTCGCGCACGAAGGCGGCGGCGGCGCCGAACAGCGTCAGCACTACCATCAGGAAGATCGAGAATTCCTCGGTGAAGGCAAACGAGACGTCGGTGAAATAGCGGACGATCACATTGGCGAAGGTGATGCAGCAGATCAGGGCCATCGCCAGCGCGGCGCAGGCTTCCTCGATCTTGACGGGTATGCGTGGAGGGGCTTCGCCGCGGGACTCGGCGCTGTCGGGGAGGTCGCTCATGATGGGGCAGAAAACGTACGCGGGCTCCCGCGCCGGCCGGCGCGGGAGGTCGTGAGGCGGATGACTTACTTGCGGGCGGCGATTTCCGCTTCCGCTTTCTTCACCAGGTCCACGCCGATGGTCTTCGACCACTTCTCATAGACCGGCCGGGTCAGTTTCCTGAACTCTTCGAGCTCGGCCGCGCCCGGGCGGGTCACTTTCACGCCCTGGGCCTCGACTTCCTTCCACAGCGCGTTGTCGCCGCCGGTGAGTCCCTTGCGTGCGAGCGCGATTTCTTCCTTGCCGGCCTGGGTGGCGGCGGCGCGCACCGCTTCCTGGTCTTCCTTGCTCCAGCTGTCCCAGACCTTGCGGTTCACCACGAAGATCAGCGGATCGTTCATGTAGCCCCACTGGGTCAGGTACTTCTGGCCGACGGTGCTGATCTTCGCGCCGAGGAAGACCGAGATCGGGTTTTCCTGTCCGTCGACCGCGCCGGAGGCCAGCGCCGGTTGCGCGTCGGCCCAGCTCATCTGCGTCGGATTGGCGCCGAGCGCGGTGAAGGTGTCGTTGAACAGCGGCGAACCGACCACGCGGAATTTCATGCCCTTCATGTCGGCCGGGGTGCGGATCTCGCGCTTGGAGTTGCTGATCTCGCGGAAGCCGTTCTCGCCCCAGGCCAGCGGCACCACGCCGTTCTTTTCGATCGCCTTGAAGATCAGCTTGCCGGTCTCGCCGTTCATCAGCGCGTCGGCCGACTTGTAGTCGGGCTGCAGGAAGGGCAGCGAGAACAGGTTCAGTTCCTTCACCTGCGGCGACCAGTTGATCGAGGAGCCGACCGCGAGATCGATCACGCCCTGGCGGATCGCGGTGAACTCGCGCGTCTGGTCGCCCGCGACCAGCGAGGTGCCGGGATACATCTTGATGTTGATGCGGCCCTGGGTCTTCTCCTTCACCAGCTCCGCCCAGCGCTCGCCGCCTTTCCCCCACGGGAAGGCGGTGCCGAGCACGGTCGAGAGCCGGTACTCGGGCTGGTATTTCTGCTGGGCGTGGACGGGTGCGGCGATGGCGATTGCAGCGCCGATCGCGAGGGCAAAGAGGGACTTGCGCAAGATGTGCTCCTTTGGTGGGTATCGGCCGCTGCATGGGCGGGCCCGGTTTTATGCGATGCGCGGGATGGCGCCGGGACACTTTACCAAAGAATACTTGCGGTGTGGTTCGAGTCGGGGTTGGCGACCCAGCCCGAGCAGGGCCGGCCTCCGTGCCGGCTCAGCGGAGGCGGCACAAGCTGTATTGCCCGGCGCGACCCGCGCATCAACCATTCTCCGGACCCACGTAGTCCGGGCCGGCAGGGACGCCGGCCCCACCGACCTGGCGTGAGTAGGGCCGGCCTCCGTGCCGGCCCAGCGGAGGCGGCACAAGCTGTATTGCCCGGCGCGGCCCGCGCATCAACCGTTCTCCGGACCCACGCAGTCCGGGCCGGCAGGGACGCCGGCCCCACCGACCCGGCGTGAGTAGGGCCGGCCTCCGTGCCGGCTCAGCGGAGGCGGCACAAGCTGTATTGCCCGGCGCGACCCGCGCATCAACCATTCTCCGGACCGACGTAGTCCGGGCCGGCAGGGACGCCGGCCCCACCGACCCGGCGTAAGTAGGGCCGGCCTCCGTGCCGGTCCAGCGGAGGTGGCACAAGCTGTATTGCCCGGCGCGACCCGCGCATCAACCGTTCTCCGGACCCACGCAGTCCGGGCCGGCAGGGACGCCGGCCCCACCGACTCAGCGTAAGTAGGGCCGGCCTCCGTGCCGGTCCAGCGGAGCCCGCACGACCGAAATTACGCAGAAATCAACGGTCAAACCGACCGACCTCCCGCCCCCGCCGATATCCCCGCCGCTCAGGCCCCAACCGGCGTATAGGCATCCCGGTTATCCCGCAGCCAGCGCTCCGACAGCCCGGTCTCCTGCTGCGAGGGATGGAAATCGCGCCGCAGGTATTCACGCCACGGCTTGTACGTCTGCCGCACCAGGCCATTCCGGCCGAACAGGTAGCTGGCGGCGCTTTTCCAGGTGCCGAGCTTCCACAGCGTGCCGTCGCGCTGGAGGTTCCTGAGCGTCTGGCGCAGCGTGTCGCTCAGGAAGATCACGGTCACGCGGCGGAACCACTTGATGCGCCACTCGTAATCGCCGCCCAGCGCCACATACAGGTCGAAGGCCGTGCTCTTGTGCTCGGACTCTTCCGCGCTGTGCCACAGCCACATGGTCTTGAGCCGCGCTTCGCTACCGTCGAGCCATTGATGGTTGCGCAGCATCCAGTCCGCGAAGATCGCGGTGAAATGCTCATTGGCCGCGGTGATCGCCAGCCAGTGCCGCGCATCCTGACCTTCCATCAGCCTGAGCCGCTCCCGGGCGCGCGGCTCCCACTCGTTGACCAGTCCCTGCTTTTCGAGATGGGCATTGAACAGTCCGTGGATGCGGCGATGCGTCGCTTCCTGGCCGACGAAGCCCTGCACCTCGGCCTTGAACTGCGCCTGCTTCTCCGCCGGCAGCGCCTTGAAGCCGTTGCGCACCGAGTCGATGAAGAACTGCTCCCCCACCGGGAAGCTCATCGACAGCGCATTGAACAGCGCGCTGCGGAAGGCGTCGCCGCCGCACCAGTGGCGGTCGAAGGGAGTTTCCAGGTCGATCAGCAGGCGGCGGACCACGAGTTCGGTCATCGTAAGCTCCTTGGTACGAAGTAGTACCGCAGTGTGGGGTCGCTTTATGGTACTGTCAAGTACCAGACGCGAGATGACATGAAGCAAGAACAAGACATTTCCGCCAGCGAGCGGCTGCATCGCCACCGCCTGCTCGAGGGCATGGCGCAGGCGGTCGCCGAAAAAGGCTATGCCGAGACCACCATTGCCGACATCGTGCGCGCGGCGGCGGTGTCGCGCCGCACTTTCTATGAGCATTTCCCCGCCAAGGCCGACTGCCTCGTGGCGCTGTACGAGGCCGCCAGCCGCAACGCGCTCGACGTGCTGCGGCAGGCGATCGATCCGGCGCATGACTGGGAGGAGCAGGCCGAGGCGGCGCTCGGGGCGTATTTCGACTGCCTGTCGCGCAATCCGGTGCTGATGCGCACCCTGTTCGTGGAAATTCTCGGCCTCGGCGCCGAGGGACTGGCCGCCCGCCGCCGGGTCAACCGCGAGCTGGCCGACTTCATGCTGCAGACGGTGAACGGACAAGGCAAGCGCAAGCCGCTCTCGCCCGACCTCGCGCTCGCCGTGGTCGGCGGCATCAATGAACTCGTGCTGCGCGCGATCGAGCAGGAGCGGGTGGGACGGCTGCGGGAGCTGACCGGCGTCTCGGTCGACCTGCTGCGCGCGGTGACGCGCGGCGCCGCCTAGCTGTGATGTTTCAATAGGTTGTTCTGGTTCATTCGGATTGGATTTGAGAAACTGGAAATCGCCAAACCCCCAGTTCTCAAAGAAGCCAACCGAATGAACATCCATAAGAATGCCCGATTGA
>NZ_BPMK01000013.1 GCF_019656455.1 Noviherbaspirillum aridicola | reverse complement strand
CTCGCCTTTTTCCACCTCGTCAACTACCGCCAACTTAAAAGCCAGCGTGTAGTCCCGCTGCGTACGCTTGATCCCTCTGTCCATTTGACACCTCCAAAAAAGTGTCAACGCATTTCAGGACGGGTCAACATCATGAAAAAGGGCCGCATCGCTGCGGCCCTTTTTGTTTTTGCCCGGTGTTGCTCAGATCGCGGCCACGTAGTACGTCGCCGCGAAGGTCGCCGCCACCAGCGCAATGTAGGACAGCGTAGGAAAACGATCCATGGCGGGCACCCTGAAAATGCAGAAGGAACAGGCAATGTAGCAAGGCCGCCCCGCCGCGAATTGAGTCAAAGCAAGGGTGTTTGCACGTCTGTTCCCGCTTTCGCAAAAACGCCGGCTGCTTCATGCTGCGTCGTTGCGTCCTTCATTCTTCAGGGTCTTCATGCGCAGGATGTAGACCGTCACGCCGCTCCCGGTGACCAGCAGCAGTGCCGTGACCAGCGGCCTGCCGACGATGTGCATCGACCACAGCAGCGACGGCCACATGAGCGCCAGCGCGACGACCTTCGCGCGCAGCGGCATGCCGCGCCGGGTCTCGATATTGTGCAGGTACTCGCCGAACAGCCGGTTGTTCATCAGCCAGCGATGCATGCGGTCCGAGCCGCGGATGAAGCAGGCCGATGCCAGCAGCAGGAAAGGCGTGGTCGGCAGCAGCGGCAGGAACACGCCGAGCACGGCCAGCACCACCGCGATGCAGCCGACCAGGTTGAGCAGGAATTTCATGAGCCGCCGTCCCTACCCGCGCGGATGATGCTTCGCATGCAGCGTCTTGAGACGCTCGCGGGCGACGTGGGTATAAATCTGCGTGGTCGAGATATCGGCGTGGCCGAGCAGCAACTGCACCACGCGCAGGTCGGCGCCATGGTTGAGCAGATGCGTGGCGAACGCGTGACGCAGGGTGTGCGGCGACAGCGGCGCATTGATGCCGCCCCTGATTGCATATTTTTTAATCAGCGTCCAGAACATCTGCCGTGTCATGGCCGAACCGCGCGCCGTCACGAACAGCGCATCGTCGACCTGACCGTTGAGGATGGCCGGGCGGCCCTCCTTCATGTAGCGCTCGATCCAGTCGCGCGCCTCTTCGCCGAAAGGCACCAGCCGGGTCTTGCTGCCCTTGCCGTGGATGCGGAGTATGCCTTCGTTCATGCCAAGCTCGACCGTCTTGAGCTGCACCAGTTCCGAGACCCGCAGGCCGCTGGCGTACATGAGTTCGAGCATGGTCCGGTCGCGCAGGCCGAGCGGCGTATTGACGTCGGGCGCGGCGAGGAGGGCTTCGACCTGCGCTTCCGACAGAATCTTGGGAAATCGCGGCGGCTGCTTGGCCGAGCGCAGCTTGAGGCAGGGATCGATCGTCACCCGCTTCTGCCGCAGCGCCATCTGATAAAAGCGCTTGAGCACCGCCAGCCGGCGATTGGCCGAGGTCGCCTTGGATTCGGCATGGCGTGCGGCGAAATAGGCGTTGATGTCGTCGGCCTGCACCGCGTACAGCAGCTTGGTGCGCTCGCTCTGCAGCCATTGCGCGAACAGCGCCATGTCGCGCCGGTAGGCGTCCAGGGTATTCCTGGCCAATCCGTCTTCCAGCCAGAGGGTGTCGCAAAATTCGTCGATGGCGGTCTGATTGGCAGCCTGGATCTCGCTCATCACCACGCCTTCACGCCCTCGTGCGCCAGCAGCCAGCGCTTAACGCCAAGGTGGAAACCGGTTTCCTCGTCATGATTGGAGAAGCCGCCCAGGCCGCCGCTGGCGGTCACCCTGTGGCAGGGAATGATCAGCGGGAACCAGTTCGCCCCGCAGGCCTGGCCCACCGCGCGCGGCGCGGAGCGTATCAGCTTCGCCACCTGCCCGTAGGTCAGCACGCTGCCGGGCGGGATCTCCGAGATGACCTGCCACACGCGGCGCTGGAAAGCCGTGCCCGCAGCGGCCAGGGGCAGGGAAAAACGGAAGTCGGGCTCCCGCAGGTAGCGCGCCACCTGTTGCGCGGCCTGATCGGCGAGCGGGTCGGTGGCGGCCTGCTCGTCGTAGCCTGGCGGCAGATACACCAGTTCGCGCACCGCATCGTCCGCGGTGCGTATGCCGACGGCGCCGAACGGCGCCTCGACGATGGCATTGAAGAGTGAAGCGCTTTCGGATTTCATCCGGATAGCATAATTCAAAATCGCCGCGGCGCCCACGCGCATGCATGCCATGCAGAAAAGACAATCGGCGCGCCGTTCGCACGGTCACGCCGATTGTCAGGGCGGGCCGGCTTGCGCCGGCGTTGCGCTTACTCCTCGAAGGCTTCCTCGCGCTTCTTGCGCAGGGACGGCAGCAGCACCACCGCCATGGCCAGCGCTGCGAGGATCAGCATGGTGGCCGAGATCGGACGCTGCAGGAAGACCATCGGATCGCTGCGCGACAGCAGCAGCGCACGGCGCAGATACTCTTCCATCATCGGGCCGATGATGAAGCCGAGCAGCATCGGCGCCGCTTCCATCTCCAGCTTGGCGCAGATGTAGCCGAACAGGCCGAACAGCGCCATCAGGTAGACATCAAATTCGCTGTTGTTCAGGCTGAACACGCCGACTGCGCAGAACACCAAAATGCAGGGATAGAGGAAGTGGTAAGGCACCATGATCATGCGCACCCACAGGCCGATCATCGGCAGGTTCAGCACGATCAGGAAGAAGTTGCCGATCCACATCGAGGCGATGATGCCCCAGAACAGCGCCGGCTGTTCCGTCATCACGGCCGGTCCCGGCTGGATGCCCTGGATGATCATCGCACCGATCATCAGCGCCATCACCGGGTTCGACGGAATGCCCAGCGTCAGCATCGGGATGAACGAGGTCTGCGCGCCGGCGTTGTTCGCCGACTCCGGTGCCGCCACGCCTTCGATGGCACCCTTGCCGAACTCGGCCGAGTTCTTGCTGACCTTCTTCTCGATCGAGTACGCCGCGAACGACGACAGCATCGCGCCGCCGCCCGGCAGAATGCCGAGCGCCGAACCGAGCGCGGTGCCGCGCAGGATGGGCGCGACGATGCGCTTGAGGTCGTCCTTGGTCGGCATCAGGCCCTCCACCTTCTTGACCATCACGGTGCGGGTCTCGTCATGCTCGAGATTGCGGATGATCTCGCCGAGGCCGAACATGCCCATCGCGACGACGACGAAGTTGATGCCGTCGGCAAGCTGGGGCAGGTCGAAGGTGTAGCGCGGCGTGCCGGAGTTGACGTCGGTGCCGATCAGGCCGAGCAGCAGGCCGAGAATGATCATGCCGATCGCGCGCAGCAGCGAGCCGTGCGCCAGCACCACCGACGCGACCAGGCCGAGCACCATCAGCGAGAAGTATTCCGCCGGACCGAAGTTGAGCGCCAGTTCGGCCAGCGGCGGCGCGAACATCGCCAGCAGCAGCGTGGCCACGCAGCCGGCGAAGAAGGAACCGATGCCGGCGGTTGCCAGCGCCTTGCCGGCCTGCCCTTTCTTGGCCATCTGGTAGCCGTCGAGGGCGGTGATCACGGACGAGGCTTCACCGGGCAGGTTGACCAGGATCGCCGTGGTGGAGCCGCCGTACTGGGCGCCGTAGTAGATACCGGCAAGCATGATGAGCGACGATACCGGCGGCAGCGAGAAGGTGATCGGCAGCAGCATCGCGATGGTGGCCGTCGGCCCGAGACCCGGGAGCACGCCCACGGCGGTGCCGAAGAATACGCCGATCAGGCAGTACAACAAATTGCTCAGGGTGAGCGCGGTTTCGAAGCCGAGCGCCAGGTTGCTGAAGAGTTCCATGCTGGGCTACTCCTTAAAACTCGAGCCAGGGGCCGATGATGGGCATCGGCAAGCCGAGTGCCTTGACGAACAGCAGCACGCAGAAGATGGCGACACCGATTGCGAGCAACAGATAGGGACCGGTACGGAATTTCGGATTCGCCATGCCGCCGAGCATGATCAGAACGATGACGGCGACCACCACGCCCGCCTGGCGGACCAGGAAGCCGAACAGCAGCGTGCCGACCAGGACAAGAATCGTCTCCTTGATGGCGAACTTCCCGGTGCCCTCGGCGCGGGTCACGAGCGAGCGCAGCACGGCGACCGCGCCGATGACAGCCAGTATGCCGCCGAGGACCGTGGGGAAATAGGCCGGACCCATGCGGCCCGCCGAGCCCATCGAGTAGTCGCGGCCGATGAAGATGGCCGCCAGCCCGAAGACAATGAAGATCACCCCGGACCAGAAGTCCTTGGGGTTGCGGATTAACGATGCCACAGTGCTCTCCTCCTGAATATGCAATCGCTGATTGGAAAATCTTCTGTGCGGCGCCGGCATCGCGACCGTGTTCATACCACACACAAAAAGAGGCGGGGCTTACTGCCCCGCCGCTCTTTTGAAACGCTTATCGCGTCACGCGGGGATCAGTCCGCGTAGACGCCCGCCTTCTTGATGATCGGGCTCCACTTGTCGATCTCGGACTTGAGGAAGGCGCGGTGCGCGTCAGGCGTCGCGCGGTTTTCCGCCACCGGCTCGGTGCCGAGTTCGGCGAAGCGCTGCTTGACGTTGCTGTCCTTGAGCGCCACTTGCAGCGCCTTCGACAGGCTGTCGACGATGGGCTTGGGCGTGCCCTTCGGCGCGTACAGGCCATGCCATACCGCGACTTCGAAGCTGCCGAGGCCGGCTTCAGCCGTGGTCGGGATCTCGGGCAGCGAGGCGACGCGGCTCTTCGTGGTCACCGCATAGGCCTTGATCTTGCCGCTCTTGATCTGGCTGGTGGTGTTGGTGGTCTGGTCGCACATGAAGTCCACCTGGCCGCCCAGCAGATCGTTCATGGCCGGGCCGGTGCCCTTGTACGGCACGGTGGTGAGATCGGCGTCGATCGCGCTCATGAACAGCATGCCGCACAGATGCGAAGCGGATCCCACGCCGGCGTTGGCATAGGTGACCTTGGATTTGTTCGCCTTGACGTAGGAGACGAGTTCCTTGAAGTCCTTGGCCGGGAAGTCCTTGCGCGCGACGAAGGTCATCGGAACATCGGTGATCAGGCCGATCGGCTCGAAGCTGTCGATGGCGTTGTAGCTCAGCTTGCGGTACAGCGCCGGTGCCGTCGACTGACCGATGTGATGCAGGAACAGGGTGTAGCCGTCGGGATCGGCCTTTGCCACGCGTGCCGCGCCGATCGTGCCGCCTGCGCCGCCGACGTTTTCGACGATGACCTGCTGGTTGAGCGTCTTGCTCATCGACTGCGCGACCAGGCGGGCAACCGTATCGGTCGGGCCGCCGGCCGCGAACGGCACGATCACGGTGACGGTCTTGGTGGGATAGTTCTGGGCGTATGCGGCCGTGCTGGCCACCAGCGCGATACCCGCAAGCAGGCGCAGGGATTTGATAGGCATGTGTGCTCCTCTCTAGTATTAGGTAAGCGAGAACGTGCGGAAAGAAAACCGTGCTGCCTGCTCCGCCTCGAACCGGCAGCTTCTTTGTTCCGCCTTCGCCTAGCGATTATTACGGAGGCCTGCCACTCGAACAACTGTGGAAACCCGCAACACTCGCGGGTAACCACGGCGCATTTTTACTTCACCAGCAATACCGGCATGTCGGCCAGGTGAATCACCTTGGTCGCGACCGAACCCATCAGCAGGCTGCCGATCCCGGACAGCCCGCGGGTGCCGATCACGATCTCGTCGCAGCCCTGCTCCCGGGCAAAGCGGGTGACCACTTCGGCCGGCTCGCCGACGAACAGATGGTGGGTGTAAGGCACGCCGGCCGCGGTCAGGTTTTCCTGGGCCGCGGCAAGCGTTTTCATGCCTTCCTCGTGGTGATACTGCTTGATCTGGCCGCCATCGATGAAGGTGCTGACGCTGCCGTGCAACGGGTACTGCACATTGACGAGCAGGATCTGGTAATCCTCCTTCGCCGCGGCAGCGCGCTTGGCGACATGGGCGACCGCGCGCAACGAGGTTTCCGAGCCATCGACTGCCAACAGGATCTTCTGCATGTGTTCTCTCCAGTGGAAAGTTGAGGTAGTGAGACCGGAATCAACGGCCGGAGCCGTCGCCCGACTGCTTTTCGTGCGCCAGGTCTTCCAGCGGCTCGATGCGTTTTTCGGTGCGCGAAGCGATCATCTTGCCGACGATGATCACCAGTATCGCGCCAAGTGCGTGCGCGATCCAGAGCGCATAGGGCACGTTCGCGTCGAACCAGTCCTTGACCGCGACGTCCGTGACCGCCATGCCGCCCGCGATCCAGCCGAGCAGTGCGCCGCCGAGGACGACCACGACCGGGAAACGGTCCATCAGCCTGATGACGAGCTGGCTGCCGAGCATGATGATCGGGATGCTGAGCAGCAGGCCGAACACCACCAGGAACTTGCTGTCGCCCGCCGCGCCGGCGATCGCGATGACATTGTCCAGGCTCATCACGGCATCCGCGACGATGATGGTCTTGATGGCCGCGAACAGCGTCGCGCCGGCTTCGATGTTGTGTCCGTCTTCCTCTTCGGGCAGCAGCAGCTTGATGCCGATCCAGAGCAGCAGCACGGCGCCGATGAGCTTCAGGTAGGGAACGGCCAGCAGCGTGACCGCGAACATGATGAGTACGACGCGCAGGCCGATGGCGCCGACCATGCCCCAGAAAATGCCGAGGCGGCGCTGATGATCGGGCAGACGGCGGCAGGCCAGGCCGATCACGACCGCGTTATCGCCGCCGAGGACGATATCGATGGCGACGATCTGCAGGAGCGCCACCCAGAACTGCGGAGAGCTGAATTCCATGATTACCCTTGGAGCGTGAATTGGTTGAGGTGAAGAGCATCCGCGATTTGTGCGGGGTAAAACTACGCGTGGCGAGTATACAGAATTGCCACATCGCTGGAACCGAACCGTCCCTGCGGAAAAAACGCAGAAAAAACAGAATACCTCGTTAAAACCGAAGTGAAAAGCACAAGGGCCGCCATCTCCTTGCGGCGATGGCGGCCCCAGGACTCGCTGGCCAACCGCAGGCGTGCGATCAGTTCATTTCAAGTTTGATGCCCTGCTTCTTGACCAGGTTGCGCATCTTTTCCAGCTCGACCTTGATCTCGGCCGCATGCTCGGACGGGGAATTGCCGACGGCCTCGGCGCCGCTCGTGCGCAGGCGCTCCCTCACCTCGGGCATCGCCAGCACTTTCACCGCGGCGGCATTCACCTTGCGGATCACTTCGTCAGGCGTCTTGGCCGGCGCGACCAGGCCGTACCAGGCGGGGTCGTTGACCTGCTTGAGGCCGATCTCGGCAAAGGTGGGCACATTCGGCAGCGACTCCAGGCGCTTGTTCCAGGCGATGGCCAGCGGACGCAGCTTGCCGGCCTGGATATGCGACATCGACGACGGCAGGTTGTCGAACATCATGTCGACCTGGCCGGCCAGCAGGTCATTGAGCGCAGGGCCCGCGCCGCGATACGGAATGTGCAGGATGAAGGTGCCGGTGGATGCCTTGAACTGCTCGCCGACCATGTGCTGAATGCTGCAGGTACCGGAGGTGGCATAGTTCAGCTTGCCCGGATTCTTCTTCACATGTTCGAGGAAGCCCTTGAAGTCCTCCGCCGGGAATTTCGGATTGACGGTCAGGACGTTGGGCGTGCGCGCCAGGTTGGTCACCGGCACGAAGTCGGCGATCGGGTCGTAGCCGAGCTTGGGATTGCAGGCGGGATTGACCGCGTGCGTGGAAATCGTCGACACGCCGAGCGTGTAGCCGTCCGGGTCGGCCTTGGCGATCGCCGCCGCGCCGATGCTGCCGCCGCCGCCGCCGCGGTTCTCGATGACCACCGGCTGGCCGAGCTCCTTGCCGAGACGGTCGCCGACGATGCGCGCCACGATGTCGGTGGTGCCGCCCGGGGCGAAGGGCACGATGATGCGGATCGGCTTGTTCGGGTAGGCTTGCGCAGCGGCGGTGCCGGCCACGACCAGCGACGCGATCAGGGATGCGGCGATGCGGGTGAGTTTCATTTGGTCTCTCTCCTGTTAGTATGGGACGACAAAACTTGCGAATACGGTATGCAGCGAGGCCAGCTAGCAAAGCCCGGGCCAGCCTCTCGCGGCCAGATCCTGCCGTGCTTGCGCCGGCCGTTTCAGGCGCAACCCAGGCACAGGACAGGTGGAGAGCGGCGGATTTCCGCTCGATTTTCCGGCGAAATTCCGGAAACCCGCACGCTTCAGCGCCGGCTGTTCGCGATTTCCTTGTTGACGGAGGATAGCAGGTCCCGGCCTATCCGTGACTCCAGGTCACGCTGCACCGGCAGCAGGGCTTCGCGCCAGGCGGCCATTTCCTTGTCATTCAGTACATGGACCTCGGTCTTGCCGGATCTGCGCACCGCCTGCAGCGCGGCGTCGTTCTCCTGCTGGGCGATGGTATTGGCGTAGCGGGTCGCTTCCTGCATCGCCGCCTCGAGCGCGGAACGGATATCCCCGGGCAGACCGTCCCAGAACTTCTTGTTGACGATGACCGCATAGCCGAGGTAGCCGTGGTTCGACACGGTCACATGCTTCTGCACCTCGTACATCTTCTGCGTGTAGAGGTTGGACGGGGGATTTTCGGTACCGTCGACGATGCCGTTCCTGAGCGCGTCATAGACTTCGGAGAAGGCCATGGCCTGGGGTAATGCGCCGAGCGTGCGCATCTGCGCGTCGAGTACCTTGGACGACTGGATCCGCATGCGCAGGCCCTGGAAGTCGGCGGGCATGCGCAGCGGCCGGTTGGCCGACATGACCTTGAAGCCGTTGTCCCAGTAGGCCAGGCCGGTGATGCCCTTGGACTCGAGCTTGCGGAAGAGCTCGCGGCCGATCGGCCCCTGCGTGACCCGGTACAGCACGTCGCGGCTGGGGAAGATGTAGGGCAGGTCGAACAGCTCGAATTCCTTGATGCCGAAGGGGCCGAACTTGGCAAGCGAGGGCGCCAGCATCTGCACGGCGCCGAGTTGCAGGGCCTCAAGTTCTTCCTTATCCTTGTAAAGCATGCTGTTCGGGTACACTTCGACCCGCACCCGTCCGCCGGTCGTCTTCTCGGCGAGTTCCTTGAAGCGGACCGCGGCCTTGCCCTTGGGCGTATCGGCGGCCACCACGTGACTGAACTTGATGACGATGGGCCCCTGGGCCGACGCGTTGGCGACGGTCAGAACAGCCGTCAGCAGGAACAGCAGTATTCTTGATCTCATGCGTTGTCTCGGCGTCCGGGCGTTCGACGCAGGCCTGCCGGCAATGCGCCCGGTAGGAATCGGGTTGGGCAATTGTCACTACCGCGCCGGACAGCGGCAAGTGTGGATAACCACAAGGCCGGGAAATCCCCGCCGCTTCGCACGATGAATCTCACGCCGTTCACGCCGCTGCATCGCCTCTTTCGCAGGCTGGGCGCCGCCGTTCCGAGCCGCCGCCAGGCCTGGCGCTGGCTGCTGCCCATCCTGCTGGTGTTCCTGTTCCTGTCCACCCTGCTCTGGCTGCCCTGGCAAACGCAGCGCATGGAATCCAACGAGCGCCAGGAACAGCTGATCGCCGACACGCTGTGGGTGGAGCAGACCATCCGCTTTCAGCTCGGCCGCAACGAGGAAAACCTGCGCCTGCTGGCAAGCGAGGTGGCGTCCGGCTACCTCAACGAACGGCGGCTGCGGGACCGGCTGGTCGCGCTGACGCGCAACAACCGGGAACTGACGCGGATCGCGCAATTCGATGACCAGGGCGAGGCGGTGCTCTCCACCGACGACGGCACGCTGACGGTGGCCGACTATTCATTCCAGTCGCGCGCGACGTGGCAGCTCGCGCGCGAGACGCGGGCGCCGCGCTACAGCCAGCCGGCACCGCCGCCGGGGCTGGCGGGGCCGATGATGCTCGATTATCACGTGCCGATCTTCTCCGGCGACCGCTACGTCGGCATGCTCATCGCCAGCTATTCGGTGGCGAGCATCCTGGCCGAGATGGTGCCCTGGTGGTTCGCGCAGGACAACGAGATCACGGTGGTGGACCAGGACGACAACGTGATCGAAAGACGGGCCGCCGGCGGTCCGGGCCGGGGCGTCTACACCCATCGGCGCGCGCTCGACCTGCCGGGCGCGAACCTCACGCTGCGCACCGACAGCGTCAAGGGCCAGCCCAAGCTGCTGCCCAGCCTGCTGGTCGGTTCCGTCATCGTGCTGTCGATCGGACTGCTGTGGAGCCTGTGGGCGCTGTGGCGCGACATCAACCGGCGCCTGGCCGCCGAGGGCGCGCTGCGCGAGCAGGTGGCGTTTCGCACGGCGATGGAAAACTCGCTGATGACCGGCCTGCGGGCACGCGATCTCAACGGCCGCATCACCTATGTCAATCCCGCCTTCTGCCAGATGGTCGGCATTCCGGCCGAGGAACTGGTGGGCAAGTCGCCGCCGATGCCCTACTGGGCGCCGGAGGCGATGGACGAATACCAGCAGCGCTTCACGCAGGTGCTGGCGGGGACGGTGACGCCGCAGTTCGAGACCATCTTCCTGCGCTCCAGCGGCGAGCGCTTTCCGGTGCTGATCTTCGAATCGCCGCTGGTCGACGACAGCGGCCGTCAGACCGGCTGGATGGGCTCCATCCTCGACATTTCCGACCGCAAGCAGGTGGAGGACCTGAACCGCCGGCAGCAGGAAAAACTGGAGGCCAGCGCCCGCCTCGCGACCATGGGCGAGATCGCCTCCACGCTCGCGCATGAACTGAACCAGCCGCTGGCGGCCATCTCCAGCTACGCCACCGGCGCGCTCAACATGCTGTCGTCGGGAGCGGACGGCGGACGGCTCGACCTGCTGCGCGCGGCGCTCGAAAAGGCGAGCAGCCAGGCCCAGCGCGCCGGCCAGATCATCCGCAGCGTGCATACCTTCGTCAAGCGGCGCGAGCCCACGCGCGAACCGGTCACCGTCAATGCGCTGTTCGACAGCGTGGCGCCGCTGGTGGAATTGCAGGCCAACCAGTTCTTCGTGGTGATCCAGACCGAGATCGCGCAGGGCCTGCCGAAGGTGCTCGCCGACCGCGTGATGCTGGAACAGGTGCTGCTCAATCTGACACGCAACGGTATCGAGGCGATGCAGAAGGTCGCGCCCGAACGGCGGGTGCTGCGCATGGTCGCACGCGCCAGCGCCGACGGTGCGGGTGTGGTGATCGAGATCATCGACCGCGGCCACGGCATCCCGCCCGATGTCGCCGAGCGCCTGTTCTCGCCGTTTTTCTCGACCAAGGCCGAAGGCATGGGGATGGGCCTGAAAATCTGCCGCACCGCGGTCGAGTTCCATGGCGGGACCCTGATCCACGAAGACAATCCCGGCGGCGGCACGGTTTTCCGCTTCACGCTGCCGGCCGAAGGCCATGCGGCAGTGCCGGCGGCACCGGATTCGGGGATAATCGGCGGTCGCGACACCGCAAACCAGAGCCGTACGCACCAATAGGGAAAGCCATGCTGCACATAGTCGACGATGAAGAAGTGATCCGCGATTCGCTGACCTGGCTCGCCCATTCGCGCGGCATCGCCAGCACCGCCTATGAAAGCGGCGCGGCCTTCCTCCAGTGGCTCGAGCGGGGCAACGGCTTCGACGCGGCGGGTGAGTGCATACTGCTCGACGTGCGCATGCCCGGCATCAGCGGCGCGGCCCTGTTCGATGCGCTGACCGCGCGGCGGCTCACGAAGCGCCTGCCGGTGATCTTCCTCACGGGGCACGGCGATGTGCCGATGGCGGTCGACACGCTCAAGCGGGGCGCCTTCGACTTCTTCGAAAAGCCGTTCAACGACAACAAGCTGATGGACCGGGTGCAGGAAGCCCTGCTGGCATCGCAGGAGGCCGGGGCCGCCGCCGAGGTCGCGTCGCGCCTGGACACGCTGTCGGTGCGCGAGCGCGAGGTGCTCGACCTCATCCTGGCGGGGAAGATGAACAAGGTCATCGCCGATGAGCTCGGCATCAGCATGCGCACGGTGGAAGTCCATCGCGCCCACATCTTCGACAAGATGAATGTGAAGACCGCGGTCGAGCTGGCGCGACTGCTCAAATAGTAGCGCTTGCCGCAGCACTTCCGCCGGCCGGGCCGCCGGCGGGGTAAGATGTCGGGCTGCCCATACCTCCGCCGCTTCCTCCATGTCCGTCGCCGCCCTGCTGTTCCCCGATTTCGCGCTGATCCTGCTCGGCTTTCTGCTGATGCGCTTCACCGACTGGGGCACGGCGTTCTGGGCCGGCGTCGAGAAGCTGGTCTACTACTTCCTGTTCCCTGCCCTGCTGTTCTATTCCACCGCGCGCACGGAATTCGATTTCGACACCACCGGCATGATGCTGCAGCTGGCCATCGGGGCATGCCTGTGCGGCGTCGCGCTCGGCTGGCTGGCCCGGCCGCTGTTCAGGGCGCCGCCGATGATGTTCGAGTCGGGCGTGCAGACGGCTTTCCGGTTCAATTCCTACATCGCGCTGGCAATCGCCTCGCGTCTCGCCGGCGACAAGGGCACGACGCTGATGGCGCTGATCATCGGCTTCGCGGTCCCGCTGTGCAATATGGCCGCGGTCCATGCCCTGGTGCACAAGAGCGGCGGCCTGCTGCGCGAGCTGGCGAAGAACCCGCTGCTGGTGGCGACCGCGGGGGGCATGGCGTTCAATCTCGCCGGGCTGACGCTGCCGGATGTGGTCGGCGCCACGCTCTCGCGCATGGCCAATGCCTCGATCGCGCTCGGCCTGATCGCGGTCGGCGCCGGCCTGCGGCTGTCGGGTCTGCGGGAAGCCAGGGGAATGGCGCTGTGGTTCATTGCCGTCAAGCTGCTGGCGCTGCCGGCGATCGGCCTGGTCGCGGGCCGCTACGCCGGCCTGCCGCCGCTGCAGTTGCAGATCCTGGTGATGTTCTGCGCGATGCCGACGGCTTCCAGCGCCTATGTGCTCGCCGCGCGCATGGGCGGAAACGGTCCTTACGTGGCTTTCCTGATTTCCGCCGGCACGGTGCTTTCGCTGTTCACGCTGCCGGTCTGGCTGTCGCTGGCGCGCTGAGCGAGCGCCCAGTGCACATGCTCGCGCACCAGCGCTGACGGGTGGTCGGCCCGCGCCTGCAGGGCCGCGCGAATGGGAGCGGGCTCGGCGCCGGCGCCCAGGGCATTGCCGAGCCCGACCGCGAGATTGCGCAGCCAGCGCTCGTGGCCGATGCGGCGTATCGGACTGCCCTCGAGCCGCTGGCCGAATTCCTGCTCGCTCCAGCCGAACAGCTCGATCATGGATGCCTGGTCGAGACCGTTGCGCACGTCGAAATCGCTCAGCGTCGACGCTCTCGCGAACTTGTTCCAGGGGCAGACCAGCTGGCATATGTCGCAGCCGTAGACGCGATTGCCGATCAGCGGACGCATCTCGACCGGGATGCTGCCCTTGAGTTCGATGGTCAGGTAGGAAATGCAGCGCCGCGCGTCGAGCCGGTAGGGGCCGAGGATGGCCGCCGTCGGACAGCCGTCGATGCAGGCGCTGCACTGGCCGCAGTGCCTGCCGGAGGGCTGGTCCACCGGCAGCGGCAGGTCGGTGAGTATCTCGCCGAGGAAGAAGGTTGAGCCGGCCTCGCGGCTGAGCAGCAGGGTGTGCTTGCCGCGCCAGCCGATGCCGGCCTGCTCGGCCAGCGCCACCTCCATCACCGGCGCCGAATCGGTGAACACCCGGTAGCCGAATTCGCCGATCTCGGCACGGATGCGATCGGCCAGCTGCTGCAGCCGCGCGCGCAGCACCTTGTGGTAGTCGCGGCCGCGCGCGTAGAGCGAGACGACGGCATGGCCCGGGTCTTCGGCGCGTCGCGCTTCCCGCTCGCGCCAGTCGTCGCCGGCGGATGCCGGCAGGTAGTCCATGCGGGCGCTGATGACGCGCACCGTGCCGGGCACCAGCTCGGCGGGCCGCGCGCGCTTCATGCCGTGGGCTGCCATATAATCCATCTCGCCGTGATGGCCGGCGTCGAGCCATGCCTGCAGACCGGCTTCGGCATCCGGCAGGTCGATGCCGGCGATGCCGAGCTGCGCAAAGCCGAGTTCGCGCCCCCACGCCTTGATCGTCAGCGCGAGCGTGGCCAGTTTGTCATCAGGAAGATTCATCGCACCCTGCGGGCGGCGCCGCAAAACAGCCATTTTACGAGATGCAGCGATTCCACACCCACCTTCACGACGAAGCCGCGACCGCCGCCATGGGCGCCGCGCTGGCCCGCGCGCTCGCGCCCGGGCTGGCGATCTACCTGCACGGCGATCTCGGCGCCGGCAAGACCGCACTCACCCGCGCCATGCTGCACGCGGCGGGCCATGCCGGGCACGTCAAGAGTCCGACCTATACCCTGGCCGAACCCTATGCCGTCACCGTCGGCGGCGAGCAGGTGGAGCTGGTGCATTTCGACCTCTACCGGCTGTCGAGCCCGGAAGAATTCCTCGACGCCGGGTTTCGTGAGCATTTCGGCAAGCACGGCATCTGCGTGGTCGAATGGCCGGAGAAGGCGGAACAAGTGTTGCCTCCGGCTGACATGGAAATACTCCTGAGAATCAGCGGCAACGGACGTGATATAGAATTACGGGCATTGTCACCCCTCGGTTCTCAATGCCTCGATCGACTGAAATTCGCGTCCCGTCTGTGAAGCCCCGCGCGGCTTCACGCTCCCGCCGCACCCTCATCAAGGCCGGCGGAACCCTGCTTCTCTCCGTCTTCGCATCCGTGCCGGCACGCGCCGCACAGATCCTCGCGGTGCGAGTCTGGCCGGCCGAGGACTATACCCGCGTCACGCTGGAGAACGACAGCAACCTCAAGGCCACGCATTTCATCGTCAAGGACCCGGAACGCCTGGTGGTCGACATCGAGGGCCTGGAGCTGAACCAGACGCTCAAGGAACTGGTCGCCAAGATCCAGTCCAACGATCCCTACATCCGCCAGGTACGCGTGGGCCAGAACCGGCCGAACGTGGTGCGCCTGGTCTTCGACCTCAAGGAAGAAATCAATCCGCAGGTCTTCACGCTGGCGCCGGTCGGCGAATACCGCCACCGGCTGATCTTCGACCTGTACCCGGTCGCGCCGCCCGACCCCATCCTCGCCCTGATCGAAAAGGGCGAATGGACGCGCGCGCCGCAGGCCGAGACGCCGGCGGTGCCGGAAACGAAGCCGGTGCCGGAAACCGCGAGGAGCGAAGCCGCCGAGGACAAGCCGCAGGCTCTGACGCGCATGGTCACGATCGCGCTCGACCCCGGCCACGGCGGCGAGGATCCCGGCGCGATCGGACGCCGCGGCAGCCGCGAAAAGGATGTGGTGCTCGCGATCGCCAAGCGGCTCAAGCAGCGCATCGAGCAGCAGCCGAACATGCGCGTCATGCTCACGCGCGACGGCGATTACTTCGTGCCGCTGCATGTACGGGTGCAGAAGGCGCGCAAGGTCCAGGCCGACCTGTTCGTGTCGATCCACGCCGATGCCTGGATAGAACCGACGGCGCGCGGCTCCTCGGTCTTCGCGCTGTCGGAAAAAGGCGCGTCCTCCACCGCGGCACGCTGGCTGGCCAACAAGGAAAACGCGGCCGACCTGATCGGCGGCGTCAACATCCGCACCCATGACAAGCAGCTCGCGAGCGTGCTGCTCGATCTGACGACCACCGCGCAGATCAATGACAGCCTGAAGGTCGGCCGGGCGGTGCTGGCGGAACTAGGCGGCATCAACCGCCTGCACAAGCAGGCGGTCGAGCAGGCCGGCTTCGCGGTGCTCAAGGCGCCGGACATTCCGAGCATCCTGATCGAAACCGCGTTCATCTCCAACCCGGAGGAAGAGGCCAAGCTGACCGACGACGACTATCAGGACAAGATGGCCGACGCCGTCTTCAAGGGCATCCGCAAGTACTTCGCCAAGAATCCCCCGCTGGCCAAGAACCGCATGACCTGATCAACGCCTTTCCGCATGGGGACGCCGCCGCATACGTAGAAATACCAAGATGAGCGCGCCGCTCAAGTGCGCTTTAATACATGCCGATCAGAAAAACACGCGGCCGCGCCGGCCGCGGCCGCACTCATCCAATCCGTCCGGGACCCGGGCGGACCTTCGCAAGGGGAGACTCATGAAATTCCGCAACCTGCACATCGGCGCCCGGCTCGGGCTGGGCTTCGGCCTGGTCCTGGCCCTGCTGCTCGGCCTCGCCATGGCCAGCCTGTCCGGCATGGCGCTGATCCACAACGGACTCGACAAGGTCATCAATGAAAACGACGTCATCGTCAAGCATCTGAATGACATGCGGCAGGCCGTGATGCGCACCGCCGTCTCCGTGCGCAACGTGTCCGTGATGACCAACGAGGATGACGTCAACGCCGAGGTCAAGCAGATCGAAGCGGCCGGCGCCCAGTACCGCGAGAGCGCGGAGGCGCTCGCAAAGATGATCACCGACGAATCCAGTCGCGCCCTGCTGACCAAGGTCGAGGCGGCCCGTGTCGCCACCGCCCCCGGCGTCGAGAAGGCGGTCGGACTGGCCAAGCGCCAGGGCGACGTGATCCCCATCCTGCTGTCGGACGTGGTGCCGCAGCAGAAGAAGTGGCTGGAAGCGATGGATGAGATGGTGCGCATGCAGGAAAGCGCCGCCCGCAAGACGGCAGAGGAAACCGGCAGCGCCTACGACAGCGCCCGGCTGCTGACGATCGGCCTGGCCGCCGTCGCCCTGCTGCTCGGCGCCGGCATCGCATGGCTCGTCACCCGCAGCATCACCGCGCCGCTGCACGGCGCACTCGAAGTCGCGCGGCGCGTCGCCGACGGCGACCTCACCACCGCGGTGAAAGTGGACTCCCAGGATGAGACCGGCCAGTTGCTGGCGGCGCTGCGCGACATGAATGACAGCCTCGGACGCATCGTCAGCCAGGTGCGCATGGGAACCGACGCCATCAACGTCGCCTCGGCCGAAATCGCATCCGGCAATGCCGACCTGTCCGCGCGCACCGAGTCGCAGGCCAGTGCGCTGGAACAGACCGCCTCCTCGATGGAAGAGCTGACCTCCACCGTCAAGCACAACGCCGACAACGCCAGCCAGGCCAACAAGCTGGCCGCCACCGCGTCCGATGTCGCGGTGCAGGGTGGCGCCGTGGTGTCCCAGGTGGTCGAGACCATGGGCTCGATCAATGATTCCGCGCGCAAGATCGTCGACATCATCGGTGTCATCGACGGCATCGCCTTCCAGACCAACATCCTCGCACTCAATGCGGCGGTGGAAGCGGCCCGCGCGGGCGAGCAGGGCCGGGGTTTCGCCGTCGTGGCCTCCGAAGTGCGCAGCCTCGCGCAGCGTTCGGCCAATGCCGCCAAGGAGATCAAGACGCTGATCAGCGACTCGGTGGAAAAAGTGGAAGCCGGCTCCCGGCTGGTCGACCAGGCCGGCAGCACGATGGAGGAAGTCGTCAACAGCGTGCGCCGCGTGACCGACATCATCAGCGAGATCGCCGCCGCCAGCCAGGAACAGACCGCCGGCATCGAGCAGGTCAACCGGGCGATCGCGGAAATGGACAATGTGACGCAGCAGAATGCGGCGCTGGTGGAAGAAGCCGCCGCCGCCGCCGCGTCGATGCAGGACCAGGCGCGCCAGCTGTCGGGCGTGGTCAGCGTGTTCAAGGTCGGCGGCCCGGCGGCGCCGGCGGCACCCGCCTCCGCCCCGGCGGCGATCCGCAAGGCCACGCCGGCCGTGCCTGCGCCGCGTACCGCCAGGCCGGCCGCTGCCGCCGCGGCGCCGGTCAAGACCGTCACCGTTCCGGCCGCCCATCCCGTACCTGCCGCCTCTCCCCGCCGCCTGCCGGTCGGCGCCAAGACGCATGCCGGCGATGATGACTGGGAAGAGTTCTGACCGGGGCGCGATTCCCCGACAGACAGTGCAGGCCCGAGTGCCTGCACTTTTTTTTGCGGTATTGAAAAACGCACGGCGCGACATCGCGCCTGCCGACGCCGGCAGCCCCTGGCGCGAGCACGCTCCCCATCGCCGCGAGGGCCGGGCGCTATAATCCGGGCATGAATGCGCCGCACATGCCCGCCCGCCCGATCCAGGCCCTGCCCGACCGGCTGATTTCCCAGATCGCCGCCGGCGAAGTGGTCGACCGCCCCGCCGCCGTCGTCAAGGAACTGCTCGAGAACGCGCTCGATGCCGGAGCCACCCAGATCACGGTCAGGCTCGAGGAAGGAGGTGTCAAGCGCATCGCCATCATCGACAACGGACGCGGCATTCCGCCCGAGCAGATGCCGCTTGCGCTCGCCCGCCACGCCACCTCGAAGATCGCTTCGCTGGAAGACCTGGAGAACGTCGCCACGCTCGGATTCCGCGGCGAAGCGCTGGCGTCGATCGCCTCGGTGGCGCAGCTCACCCTGACCTCGCGCACGCCCGGCGCCGACCACGCCTGGGAGCTGTCCGGCAGCCCGGGCGCGCAGCCTGCGCCCGCCTCCGGCGCGACCGGCACCACCGTGGATGTGCGCGACCTGTATTTCAATACGCCCGCGCGCCGCAAGTTCCTCAAGTCCGAGCAGACCGAATTCGGCCACTGCGCGGAAGTGGTGCGCCGTATCGCGCTGTCGCGCCCGGACGTGAGCTTCTCGCTGTCGCACAACGGCAAGACGGTGGATCACTGGAACGCGAGCGCGACCGACAAGCGCAGCGCGCATATCCTCGGCCAGGACTTCGCCAGCGCGCGGCTGCCGCTGGACGAAAGCGCGGGTCCGCTGCGGCTGCACGGTTTCGTCGGCCTGCCCACCGCGTCCAAGGCCCGGGCCGACGGCCAGTATTTCTATGTCAACGGCCGCTTCGTGCGCGACAAGCTGCTCACCCACGCGGTGCGCGCCGCCTACCAGGATGTGCTGCACGGCGACCGCTACCCGTGCTACATGCTCTGCCTCGACCTCGATCCGGCGCTGGTCGACGTCAACGTGCATCCGTCCAAGATCGAAGTGCGCTTCCGCGACAGCCGCGGCGTGCACCAGTTCGTTTTTCACGCGGTGCAGCGTGCGCTGGCGCAGACCACCGCCGCCGCCCAGGGCGAGACGACGCCGCCCGCGGCGCCCGTACCCGGACGGCTGCCATGGATCCGTGAACCGCAGCAGACATCCTTCGCCCCGTCCTTCGCCGGATCGGGGGGCGTGGCGCAGACCCTCGCGAGCTATGGCGCGATGTTCCGCGATGCCGCGCCGCCTGTTGCCGTTGCAAGCGCCCTCCCGCCCGAACCCGGCGTCGCCGCACCCGCCAGCGCACCGCAAGCGCTGCCCGGGGAAGACTTCCCGCTCGGCTTCGCGCTCGCCCAGTTGCACGGCATTTATGTACTGGCGCAGAACCGCAAGGGACTGGTCCTGGTCGACATGCATGCCGCGCACGAGCGCATTCTGTACGAACAGCTCAAGAACGCGCTCGATGCCGACGCGATGCAGGTGCAGCCGCTGCTGATCCCGGTCACCTTCTACGCCGATCCGGTCGAGGTCGGCACGGTGGAAGAGCATCGCGACGCGCTGCAGGCGCTCGGCTTCGACATCACCGCGCTCTCGCCCACCACCCTGGCGGTACGGGCGATTCCCGCCCTGCTCAGGAACGCCGACGCGCAGTCGCTGGCGCGCGACGTGCTGCGCGACGTGCGGGAATTCGGCGGCTCGCGCGTGCTGGTGGAGCGACGCAACGAGCTGCTCGCCACGCTCGCCTGCCATACGGCGGTCCGCGCCAACCGCGCGCTCACGATTCCCGAGATGAACGCGCTGCTGCGCCAGATGGAAGCAACCGAGCGCGCCGACCAGTGCAATCACGGCCGTCCGACCTGGACGCAACTGGCGCTGTCGGATCTCGACAAGCTCTTCCTCCGGGGGCAGTGATTCCGTGAACCGCTCCACCAGACCGCTGGCCGTGGCGATCATGGGTCCGACCGCCTCCGGCAAGACCGCGGCCGCGCTCGACGTTGCACGCCACCTGCCGGCCGAAATCATTTCGGTCGACTCCGCCCTCGTCTACCGGGGCATGGACGTGGGCACCGCCAAGCCGAGCCCGGAAGAGCGCGCGCAGGCCCCGCATCACCTGATCGACATTCTCGACCCGGCCGAGTCCTACTCGGTCATGCAGTTCCGCGACGATGCGCTGCGCCTCGTGCAGGACATCAGCGGCCGCGGCCGGCTGCCGCTGCTGGTCGGCGGCACCATGCTCTACTTCAAGGGCTTGCGGGACGGGCTCGACAGCCTGCCGCAGCCGGAACCGGCGCTGCGCGCGCGCATGGAAGACGAGATGCGCGCCCTCGGCGCGCCGGCCATGCATGCGAGGCTGGCGGAGATCGACCCGGTCACCGCCGCCCGCCTCAATCCCAACGACAGCCAGCGCATACAGCGCGCGCTCGAGATCCATGCGCTGTGCGGCCAACCGATGTCCGCGCTGCTCGACCGGGCGCCGCCGCAGGAACTGCCGTTCGATCTCCTGCCGCTGTCGCTCGAGCCATCGGACCGGAGCGAGTTGCATGCGCGCATTGCCGCCCGCTTCGACGCCATGCTTGCCAACGATGCATTGCTCGAGGAAGTCCGCCGCCTGCGCGCCCGCGGCGACCTGCATCCCGGCCTGCCCTCGATGCGCTGCGTCGGCTATCGGCAGGCGTGGGAATATCTCGATGGCGATTACGATTTTCAGAGCCTGCGGGAAAAAGGAATCGCGGCGACCCGGCAACTGGCCAAGCGCCAGCTCACCTGGCTGCGCTCGATGCCCGAGCGGGAGGTCATCGACTGCCTGCTGCCGGACTGCGGCGCTCGTGTGCTGCGGCGTGTCCGGGAGAAGCTGGAAGGCAAGGCTTGACAGCCTTTACGAGAGGAAGCATAATCTACGGCTTCTTTCGCTGGTGATATAGCTCAGCTGGTTAGAGCACAGCACTCATAATGCTGGGGTCGGTGGTTCAAGTCCACCTATCACCACCAGAATTCAAAGGCCACAATCTTCGGGTTGTGGCCTTTTTGTTTTCGGGCATCGTGACCGTCCAGGCCGGTCTTGATCAATCCGCAAGATTCAAGTCGAAGCGGTGCACGCCCACATCCTCGTCCCCGCTGCGCAGGGCGATCTCCAGCTTACACTCCGTGCATCCGGCGCCGCCGAGGCTCATCCGCGCCAGCGCCGTGCCGCGCCCCGCCGCCAGGCGGATCTGCCCTTGCTGCGCCACGCTCGATCTGCTGCTTCCACTGCGGCAGCTGGCATGCAGGCGGAAAGTGACCTGCCTGTCGAGCAGACTCCGCGCAAAAGGCGCAATGATCACCTGCGCACCTTCCCGTTGCGTCTCTATCCATACTTCCACGCCGGCTGCATCCATGCCCGGACTCCTTCGAAAAAAAAAGGCGGGCGCCCTGTTCTTGCGGCGCCCGCCTTGCTGCAGACCAGACCGGATACCGATCAGTGCTGCCAGATGGCGGCGTGGTTGGCGCTGCCGTTCTGGGTGATGGAGGCAACGTGGCCGACACCGCTTTGCAGGATGCCCGCGACATTGCGTGCGGCATAGCCGGCGCCGTCGCCGATCTGGGACACGGTGGCGAGGTGGCCGCTGCCGGTCTGCGATACGCTGGCGTAGTTCCAGTCGCCGCTCTGGCCGATGGAAGCGGTCAGTGCATTGCCGTTGGCCTGCGCGATCAGCGCTTCATTGTTGCTGCCGTTCTGGTTGATCGACGCCGACGAGTTGGCCACGGCGCTCTGGCCGATGGTCGCGAGGTTGACGCTGCCTGCCTGGGCGATGCCGGCGGTGCTGCTCGTGCCCTCGTCCTGGGTGATCGCGGCGACCTGGGCGACGCCGTCCTGATGGACGGCGGCGACGTCGGCATAACCGTTGGACTGAGTGACGGTGGCGACGTTGCTGTCGCCGGCCTGCTCCACGCTTGCCTGGTACAGGCCCTTGACCACGCTGCCCGGCCCGTTGACGGAACCGCCGCTCTGCTGCACCTGCGCCCACTGGTTGTTGCCCGACTGGAGGACGGTGGCGTTGCTGTAGTCGGCCAGCGGACCCTGGCTGACGGAGGCGGTGTGCTGGGAGCCGCTCTGCGACACGGCGGCGTTGCTGAACCAGGTATTGGTCTGCAGCACGTTGGCGGAGCTGTTGTTGCCCGATTGTGCGATCGAGGCGCTGCCCTCCCGGGCGCCGTTGATCTGATTGATCACGCCCATGTGGCTGTTGCCGGTCTGGGTCACCGCTGCCTGCTGGTTGGTGGTGCCGGTCTGGTTGATCAGCGCGCTACTCAGATAGCCGCTGGACTGGCTGACGCTTGCGGTATTGCCGCTGCCGAGGGTCTGGTTGACGGTGGCGACATAGCTGCCCTGCGACACCGAGCCGCCCGGGAAGTTGGTGGCGCCGCTCTGCGAAACGCTGGCGGCATTGTCGCTGCCGGTCTGCAGCATGTTCGCGGTGCTGGAATCGGCCAGCGGTCCCTGGACCACATTGGCGGCGTTGGACTGGCCGCCCTGGGTGACGGTGGCGTCGCTGAACCAGGTATTGGTCTGGGTCACATTGGCGCTGTTGTCCAGGCCGAGCTGGTTGACGAAGGCGGTGCCTTCGCGCGCGCCGCCGTTCTGGTACACATTGGCGGACAATCCGTCGCCGACCTGGACCACGCCGGCGGTCTGCTGCGTGACGCCGTTCTGCTGCACGTTGGCGCTGTTGCCGGTCAGGTTGCCGCCGAGCTGGGTCACGCCGGCGATGCTGCCGGTCGAGCCCAGCGTGCTGATGGTCGCGGTGTGATTCGCGCCCGCCTGGCCGAAGCCGGCGATGTTGCCGGTGCCGGTCTGAGTCACGCTGGCTGCCTGGTTGACGCCGGTCTGGACGCCGCCGGCCTGATTGCCGTTGCCGTCCTGCGAAACCGACGCGCTGCTGTCGGCGGCACTGGTCTGCACCACGCCCGCGACGTTGGCGTTGCCGGTCTGCGCGATGGCGGCGCTGACTGCGGTGCTGTTGAGCTGCAGGATGCCGGGCACGGCCGCCGGATCGCCCGGGCCGCCAGCCGGATTGCCGGCGATGTTGCCGGTGCCGTTCTGGGTGATGGCGGCAGCCGCGCCGGTGGACGCGTTCTGCTCGATGTAAGCGTCATTGGCGACGCCGGTGGACGAGATGGTGGCCTGCGAGAACGCGGGAGCGGCGGTGTAGGCAAGGCTGATGCCGAGCGCAATGGCGGACAAACGGATTTTCAATTCATTCTCCTCGGATGACAGGGGCAAGAAACGACGCGATCCAGCGCCCCTAGTACTGGATCACCTTTGCGGCAAGGCCATTGCCGTGCTGTCGCAGCTGCAGCTCGGGGCTGAGCGGCGACTGCCGGACGATGACCGAATTGGAGTGACCGGCCTGTTCGACGGCCGCGTGCAGCTTGTTGCCGAGCTGGCCGATGTCGGCGCGGTTGTCTCGGCCGGACTGGGTCAGGGAAATCTCGTTGCCGCTGCCGGTCTGGACGAGCGTGGCGGCGTTGCGGTGTCCGTGCTGGACGGCCTCGGCCTCGTTGCCGTAGCCGGCCTGCCTGACTTCGCCGCTGTGACGGCTCCCGTGCTGGGCGATGGCGGCGCTGTTGAAATCGCCGTACTGGCCGACGCGCGCCTGGTGGCCGTGAACCGGGACGTTCAGCTCGGACGGCCCGAGTTCGGGCTTTTGCGCCAGGTCGCCGGCGGCGGAGGCGGCGGAAATTACGAACAGGGCGATCGCCGGCGCGCGCGCGACGATGCGCACGAAAGGCTTGGTATGCATGGAAGTCCTCTTGTCGATGCGGATTGACGTGGCGGCTCAGCTGCCGGCAGCCCCGGCGCGCGGCGCGGCCGCCTGGCCCACCGGTTCCTCGCCCTGCCTGAGATAGGTCTGCAGCACCGGCGAATACCAGTCGGCTTCGTCGCGCAGTGCCCAGACGCGGTCTTTCAGCCCCTGCGCGATCAGGTGTGCGACGGCGGCCTCGATCGCCTCGCGCACGCACAACTGCGACGGCTCGTTGCGGGTGTAGCCGCCTTCCAGTTCCAGCAATTCCTTGAAATTGACGAAGCGGAACACGCCGGTCGACAACTCATGGGAGTAGATGGTCTTGGTGGTCGACACGCTGTTGAGGATCTGTCCGCTGCGGATGTCCACCGTGCGCAGCACCACCGTCACCTGGTCGACCCGGTACTGCGTCTTGGCGCCCACGCCGAGGTAGCGCGCGCCCGCGCCGCCGGTGCGGACATTGGTTTCATAGGCGACGATGCCGCCCTCGATCAGCACGGTCGCCGGCATCAGCGCGGGCAGGTTGACCACGGCCTTGTCCTGCGGGGTCTCCAGCGCGCGCACGATCTTGCGCTCGGTGAGCAGGTTCTGCAGGTTTTCGCGCTCGACCGGCGTGAACCAGCCCGAGTCCTTGAGCGCCTTGACCAGCATCGATGCCGCTCCCTGCGTGACCAGCGTGGAGAAGGAACTGTCGGGGCTGGGCTTGTACTGGCCGGTCTGGTCGCGGAAACCGTAGACCGCGGCGACCACCTTGCCCTTGGGCGGCGGAAGGCTGACGAGGTCGCGCGTGATGCGCGTGGCCGGCGTCAGCTGCGCGTTGTCGTCGGCGGGAGCGGGTTCCTGCAGGGTGGCGCAGGCGGAGAGCAGCAGCGCTGCGCCGGCAGCGCAAAGACGGGCGGCAATTCGACGGCAGGCGCGCATCACATTCCCCCTACCTGGAAAGAAGTGGAGGCCCCGGTCACCTTGTCGGTGGTCGTCACCTGCAGCAGGCCGCCGCCGAGATCGGTGATCTGTATCGTGAAATTCCCGGTGGTGACGGTACCGGGCTGGAGCTTGCCGTCCGCGCCCATGACGCTGGTAGTCGCCGCCGATACGAGACGGTTCAGTACGGCGCGCTCCAGGATGTCGTTGAACTGCTGCAGCGGCGTCTGCTGCCCGCCGATTCCGCCCGCCGGGCCTGACTTGGGATCGGTGTGCTTGTTCTGCGCCTGAGCGGCATTGAGCAGCACCGCGCCGTTGAGCGGACTGCCGCCGAAAGAGGGATTGACCGGCGTGTAGACCAGTTCAGTCGCCTGCAGGGCGGGGGCCTGTACAAGCATGGCCAGCAGCATGGCGCGCACGATGCGTGTCGTGTGACTTCGCATGGGTAGGTTCTCCTGGATCAGATTTCGTCGGGAGCGAGATCGAGGTCGCGGAACAGCAGGCGTTCGACTTCGGCGTCGGCCACCCGCTGAAACACCGCCTCGGCGGCACGTTCGCCGAGCGCCTGCAGGCCGGACCGAGCTGCGGGCAGCTGCAGCTGCAGCATCCGCCGCTGCGCGTACTCGACCCAGACCTGGCTGCCGTGGCGGGCGGTCGGACGTTCGATGATGGAAAGGGAATAGCGCTCGGCGAGTTCGCGTTCTCGCCAGGCCGCGACGAAATGCTGGAAGAACTCCTGGCCGGCGACCGTGACGGTCTGATTGACGACCAGGGCGCCGAGGGTGTCACCCGCGGCCTGAGCACGCGCCCAGGGCAACAGCGCCAGCAGCGCCAGCAGCGCCAGGACAGCCAGAAAGCGTCGGTTCACACTCCGCTCCTTATTTTGTTTTTGAAATAGT
The DNA here is from genome assembly GCF_019656455.1 of Noviherbaspirillum aridicola. Taxonomy (GTDB): domain Bacteria; phylum Pseudomonadota; class Gammaproteobacteria; order Burkholderiales; family Burkholderiaceae_D; genus Noviherbaspirillum; species Noviherbaspirillum aridicola. The sequence goes on along the minus strand of NZ_BPMK01000013.1, from coordinate 126,470 downwards.
TGTAATTTATGTAACAAGCGCTGCGGATGATGATGGCCGCTCTGACAATTGTCACTTCTTTAATTGAACTATCTACAACACGTGCTGTCCCGCGCAACACTTCATGCCATCTGTGGCAGGGCGGAAGCGCCGGTTCCATCGCCAGCTTTGGCCAGGGCGAAAACACCCCCGGTGCTATAATTCGGGCGCCCGCCACCGGCGGCCTTTTCCTGCCGCGCAGCGGCGTTTTCGACGAAATGGGGTTAGAGATGCGGCGTCGCCCCCTCCTCCTTTTTTTCCTGGCAGCACAGCTCCTGATTCCGGCCCACGCCTTCGAGCGGCCCTTTCCGCCGACGGCCAAGCGCGGCACGATGAGTTCGGCGCCGCATCCGGAGATCGTGATCGAAGGGAAGCTGCGCCGGCTCGCGCCGGGCGCCCGCATCTGGAATGCGGAAAACCTCATCGAAATGCCGGCCGCGCTCGACGTACGCGGGGCGACGGTGAACTACACCGAAGACGTCGAGGGCGCGATCGACCGGGTATGGATACTGACGCCGGAAGAAGCGCGCCAGCCGATCAGGCAACAGACCAACAGCAACCTCCGTTGAACATGCAGAAGAAAGTTTTCATCAAGACCTTTGGCTGCCAGATGAACGAGTACGACTCGGACAAGATGGCCGACGTGCTCAATGCAGCCGAGGGATTGACCCGGGCGGAGACGCCGGAAGAAGCGGACGTCATCCTGCTCAATACCTGCTCCGTGCGCGAAAAGGCGCAGGAGAAGGTGTTTTCCGATCTCGGCCGCCTGCGCGAGCTCAAGCAGGCCAGGCCCGATCTGGTGATCGGGGTCGGCGGCTGCGTGGCGTCGCAGGAAGGCGAAGCGATCGTCAAGCGCGCGCCCTATGTCGACGTGGTGTTCGGCCCGCAGACCCTGCATCGCCTGCCGGACCTGATCCGCCAGCGCCGCGACAGCGGCCGCGCACAGGTCGACATCAGCTTCCCGGAAATCGAAAAGTTCGACCACCTGCCGCCGGCGCGGGTCGAGGGCGGCACCGCCTTCGTCTCGATCATGGAAGGCTGCAGCAAGTACTGCAGCTATTGCGTGGTGCCGTACACCCGCGGCGAGGAAGTCTCGCGCCGCTTCGAGGATGTGCTGACCGAGGTGGCCGGGCTGGCCGACCAGGGGGTCAAGGAAGTCACGCTGCTCGGACAGAACGTCAATGCCTACCGCGGCAAGATGGCGGACGGCGAGATCGCCGACTTCGCACTGCTGATCGAATACATCGCGGAAATCCCCGGCATCGAGCGCATCCGCTTCGTGACCAGCCATCCGAAGGAATTCACCCAGCGCCTGATCGACACCTACGCCAAGGTGCCCAAGCTGGTGAACCATCTCTACCTGCCGGCGCAGCACGGCTCGGACCGCATCCTGATGGCGATGAAGCGCGGCTACACCGTGCTCGAATACAAGTCGGTGATCCGCCGCCTGCGCGAAGTGCGTCCCGGCATTTCGGTGGCGAGCGACTTCATCATCGGCTTCCCCGGCGAGACGGAACAGGATTTCGAGGCGCTGATGAAACTCGTCGACGACGTCGGCTTCGACCACAGCTTCAGCTTCATCTTCAGCCCCCGCCCCGGCACGCCCGCGGCCAACTTGCCGGATGACACGCCGCACGAGGTGAAGCTGGCGCGGCTGCAGCGGTTTCAGGCGGCCATCAACGCCAACTCGCAGCGCATCAGCGAATCCATGGTGGGCAGCGTGCGCCGCATCCTGGTGGAAGGCGCGGCGAAGAAGGACGCGCAGGACTTGCAGGGCCGTACCGAATGCAACCGGGTGGTGAATTTCTCCGGCGGCCCGAACGGCGCGCGCCTGATCGGCCAGTTTGTTGATGTAAATATCGTCAAGGCCTATCCCAACTCCCTTCGTGGAGAACTTGTCATCAAACAGTGAATCTCAGCGTCGTCATCCACCCATTTTGAACAGCAAAATTCCAGCGCAACCTCAACATTTCATCCCGGAGCCGCTCGACAACAAGCGGCTTGCACACCTGTGCGGCCCGATGGACGAGAATCTCCGCCAGATCTCGGCGGGACTCGACGTGACCGTGTTTCGCCGCGGTGAAAAATTCATCGTCAGCGGCGCCAATGCGCCACGCGCAATCGAACTGCTCGAGAACTTCTACGAGCTCGCCGAGAACCCGATTTCCGTCGAGGACGTGCAGCTCGCGCTGGTTGAGCAGCGCGCGGTCACGGAAGCGGAAACGGAGCCCGCCGCCAACGAGGACGAGGCCGGGCAGCAGGCGAGCCCCGCGCTCAAGACCAAGCGATCGGACCTGCGCGGGCGCACGCCGCACCAGAACCAGTACATCAAGTCCATCCTCGAGCACGACGTCACCTTCGGCGTCGGTCCGGCCGGTACCGGCAAGACCTATCTCGCGGTGGCCTGCGCGGTGGACGCGCTCGAGCGCGACGCCATCAAGCGCATCGTGCTCACGCGGCCGGCGGTGGAAGCAGGCGAACGGCTGGGCTTCCTGCCCGGCGACCTGACGCAGAAGGTCGATCCCTATCTGCGGCCGCTGTATGACGCGCTGTACGACCTGCTCGGATTCGACCGCACGCAGAAGATGTTCGAAAAGCAGGTGATCGAGATCGCGCCGCTGGCCTACATGCGCGGACGCACGCTCAATCACGCCTTCATCATCCTGGACGAAGCGCAGAACACCACGCCCGAGCAGATGAAGATGTTCCTGACCCGGATCGGCTTCGGCAGCAAGGCGGTGGTCACCGGCGACGTCACCCAGATCGACCTGCAGCGCACACAGAAGAGCGGCCTGGTCGACGCCGTCAACGTGCTCAAGAACGTGCGCGGCATCGCCTTCACGCGCTTCACCAGCGCCGACGTCGTGCGTCATCCGCTGGTCGCGCGCATCGTGGACGCGTATGATGCCGCGACACCCAAGAGTGCCGCGACCCGAAATGCCACAAAAAAATAAGCTGTCACTGTCCGTCCAGTACCCCGATCCCCGCCTGAGAGACATCCTGTCCCGCACCGACCTGCGGCGCTGGGTGCAGGCGGCCCTGTTCGCGCCCGCCGAGCTGACCATCCGCATCGTCGATGCGGAGGAAGGACGCATGCTCAACCGCGACTACCGCCACAAGGACTATGCGACGAACGTGCTGACCTTCGCCTATACCGAGGACGAGGACAGCGAGGTCACCCGCGCCGACATCATCCTCTGCACCGACGTGCTGCAGCGCGAGGCGGCCGAGCAGAACAAGAGCGTCCAGGCCCATGCCGCGCACCTGGTGGTGCACGGCGTGCTGCATGCCCAGGGCTACGATCATGAAACCGACGAGGAAGCGGCGGAGATGGAACAGCTGGAAGTTGAAATCCTGGCAAGCATGGGCCAGCCCAATCCATACGCTGCTTGAGTTGACTCAACGGCAAGCCCCGGCTTTGAGCAGGGGCGGACATTTGTTGTATGCTATCCCTTCGTTCAATTCCGGCTCCCCGCCATATGCAAGATCACCCTAGTGGTGCCAAGACAACTGACACCAAACCTCACCGGTCGCTGCTTGAACGCCTGACCGCCCTGATTTCCCCCGAACCCGAAAGCCGCGCCGAGCTGCTCGAAATCCTGCATGACGCGCACGAGCGCAAGCTGCTGGACGCCGATGCGCTGTCGATGATCGAGGGCGTGTTCCAGGTCTCCGACTTGACCGCGCGCGACATCATGGTCCCGCGCGCCCAGATGGACGTGGTCGACCTCAACAAGCCGATCGACGAATGGCTGCCGCTGGTGCTGTCGACCGCGCACTCGCGCTTTCCGGCGGTCGACGGCGACCGCGACAAGGTGGTCGGCATCCTGCTCGCCAAGGATCTGCTGCGCTACTACGCGCACGAGAGCTTCGACGTGCGCGACATGCTGCGCCCGGCCGTGTTCATCCCGGAATCCAAGCATCTCAACGTGCTGCTGCGCGATTTCCGCGCCAACCGCAACCACATGGCGATCGTGGTCGACGAGTACGGCGCGGTATCCGGTCTGCTGACGATCGAAGACGTGCTGGAGCAGATCGTCGGCGACATCGAGGATGAATACGACTACGACGAGGAAGCCAACAACATCCTGCCGATCCACGACGGCGCCGGCGCGATGCGCTGGCGGGTCAAGGCGCTGACCGCGATCGAGCAGTTCAACGAGACCCTCGGCACCGCGCTGGCGGACGAAGACGTCGACACCATCGGCGGGCTGGTCGCGCACCGGATGGGGCGGGTGCCGCGCAAGGGAGAAAGCGTGGAGATCGACGGCATGCGCTTCGAGGTGCTGCGCGCCGACGCCCGCCAGATCCATGTGCTGGTGGTGGAGCGCCTGCCCGGCCAGCCGCTGGCTGCGGTGTCCTGATGCGGGGTGACGGCGCCGCCCTCGCCTCGCGCGCTGCGGGCGACGCCCTCCCGGCCGCGCTGACGCGCCATGCGCCGCTGCTCGCAATGGCGGCCGGCGCGCTCAATGTCTTCGCCTTCGCGCCCTTCGGCCTGTGGCCGCTGCAGATCGCCACCCTGGCGCTGGCCTTCCTGCTGGTGCTCGGCAGCGCCGGCTGGCGCAGCGCGGCGCTGATCGGCGCCGCCTACGGCTTCGGCTGGCTGGCGGCGGGCGTGCACTGGCTCTACATCAGCATGCACTACCACGGCGGACTGCCGGCCTGGCTGGCGGTGCTGGCGGTCGGCGTGCTGGCGCTGGGCATGGGCGGCAGCTTCGCGGCGCTCGCCTTCGGCGCCGCGCGCGCGATGCAGCAGAAACTCGGCGCCTCGCGCACCGCCGGCGCGCTGCTGATCCTGCCCGGCTGGTGGGCGCTGGCCGAATGGTCGCGCGGCTGGTTCCTGACCGGTTTTCCCTGGCTGTCCTCGGGCTATGCGCACAGCGACGGACCGCTTTCGGGATTCGCGCCGCTGGTCGGCGTCTACGGACTGGCGCTGCTGTCGGCGCTCGCGGCCGGCTGTCTCGCCCTGCTGCCGCACCGGCGCCTGCCGCTGCTGGGGGCGCTGGCCCTGCTTGCAACCGGCTTCGGCGCCAGGAGCGTGGCCTGGACCGAACCGGTCGGCGCGCCGATTTCGGTGCGCCTGCTGCAGGGGAACGTGCCGCAGGAAATGAAGTTCGCGCCGGAGCAGATACAGGCCAGCCTCGCGCTCTATCACCGGATGGTGACCTCGCAGCCGGCTGACCTGATCGCCACTCCGGAGACCGCGATTCCGCTGCTGTCGTCGCAGCTGCCGCCCGACTACCTCGGGCTGCTGCAGGATTTCCTGCGCCGCTCCAACAGCTCGCTCGCGCTCGGCCTGCCGGTGAGCGACGGGCCGGGGCAGTACGCCAACAGCGTGCTCGGGATGGGGCCGGAAGGCGGCATGCCCTACCGCTACGACAAGCATCATCTGGTGCCCTTCGGCGAATTCATCCCGCCGGGCTTTCGCTGGTTCGTCGACATGATGCGCATTCCGCTCGGGGATTTCGAGCGCGGCGAGGTGCTGCAGCGGCCGTTCAAGGTGCGCGACCAGTGGGTGCTGCCCAACGTCTGCTACGAGGATCTGTTCGGCGAAGAGATCGCGGCGCAGCTGTCGGCGCCCGGCATGCCGCGCGCGACCATGCTGCTCAACGTGTCCAATATCGCCTGGTTCGGCGATTCGATCGCGGTGCCGCAGCATCTGCAGATTTCCCGCATGCGCTCGCTCGAGACCGGGCGGCCGATGCTGCGCGCGACCAATACCGGCGCCACCGCCGTGATCGGCGCCGATGGCCGCGTGCAGGCGCAGCTCGAGCCCTACACCCGGGGCGAGCTTGCCGCCCTGGTGCAGGGGCACGACGGCCTGACGCCCTACAGCCGCTACGGCAACGCGCTCGCCGTCGGCCTGGCGCTGGCGCTGCTCGCGCTGGCCTGGCTGGGCGCGCGCCGTGTCCGCGCGATGCGCCCGGCGCCATGAAAAGCCGCTAAAATCTGGAGTTTTAGCCAATCCATCCATATGCTGGCGCCGCGCGTCCCGCGCCCGCCGGATCTCTCACGATGCTCACATTTCAACAAGTCATTCTGAAGCTGCAGGAGTATTGGGATGCGCAGGGTTGCGCGCTGCTCCAGCCATACGACATGGAAGTCGGCGCCGGCACCTCGCATACCGCGACCTTCCTGCGCGCGATCGGCCCCGAGCCCTGGCGCGCCGCCTATGTCCAGCCCTCGCGCCGCCCCAAGGATGGCCGCTACGGTGAGAATCCGAACCGCATGCAGCACTACTACCAGTACCAGGTGGTGCTCAAGCCGGCGCCGGAGAACATCCTCGACCTCTATCTCGGCTCGCTGCGGGCGCTCGGCCTGGACCTGCAGCAGAACGACGTGCGCTTCGTCGAGGACGACTGGGAAAACCCGACCCTGGGCGCGTGGGGCCTGGGCTGGGAAGTCTGGCTCAACGGCATGGAAGTGACGCAGTTCACCTATTTCCAGCAGGTCGGCGGCCTCGACTGCAAGCCGGTGCTCGGCGAGATCACCTACGGCATCGAACGCCTGGCGATGTACCTGCAGGGCGTCGAGAATGTCTTCGACCTGGTCTGGACGGAGTGGGAAGAGAACGGCGTCACGCGCCGCCTCACCTATGGCGACGTGTTCCACCAGAACGAGGTCGAGCAGTCGACCTACAACTTCGAGCATTCGAATACCGAATTCCTGTTCTCCCTGTTCGGCAACTATGAAGCGGAAGCCAAGCGACTGATGGAAGTGCCGCTGGCCCTGCCCGCCTACGAGATGGTGCTCAAGGCCGCGCATACCTTCAACCTGCTGGACGCGCGCGGGGCGATCTCGGTGACCGAGCGCGCCGCCTACATCGGCCGCATCCGCAACCTGTCGCGCGCGGTGGCCCAGGCCTATTACGACTCGCGCGAGAAGCTCGGCTTCCCGATGTGCGGGGATACCCGCCGCGCCGCCTGACCGTCAATTCAACGCATTGCCCCATCCCGCGCCGGCGGGACCAAGAAAAACATGAACCAGACACTGTTAGTCGAACTGCTCACCGAAGAACTGCCGCCGAAGGCACTGGCGCGCTTGGGCGATGCTTTTGCCGCGGGCATCTTCAACGGCCTCAGGGCGCGCGATTTCGTCGAGGCCGACGCCGTCGCCACCGCCTATGCCAGCCCGCGCCGTCTCGCCGTCACCATCACGCGCGTGCGCGCCACCTCGCCCGACAAGTCGATCCGGGAGAAAGTCCTGCCGGTCTCGGTCGCCCTCGACAAGGACGGCAATCCGACCGCGCCGCTGGCCAAGAAACTCGCCGCGCTCGGCTTCCCCGACCTGACGCCCGCCGACCTCGAGCGCGCGCAGGACGGCAAGGCGGAAAGCTTCTTCTACACCTACACCGCACCCGGCGGCGCCCTCGGCAAGGGCCTGCAGGCGGCGCTCGAAGAAACCGTCGCCAGGCTGCCGATCCCCAAGGTGATGAGCTACCAGCGTCCCGACGGCGACACGGTGCAGTTCGTGCGTCCGGCGCACAAGCTGATCGCGCTGCACGGCGCCGAGGAAGTGCCGGTCGCGCTGCTCGGGCTGCAGGCCGGCCGCGTCACGCTCGGCCACCGCTTTCTGTCGACGGGCGACATCGCGATCGCCGATGCCGACAGCTACGCGCAGACGCTGGAGGTGCAGGGCAAGGTGATCGCTTCCGCGGCGGCGCGCAAGGAGCGCATCCGCGCCGCCCTGCTGGACAAGGCGGGCGACGACCGCGTGCTGATGCCTGAGAGCCTGCTCGACGAAGTCAGCGCCCTGGTGGAATGGCCGGTGGTCTACGCCTGCCGCTTCGAGGAAAGCTTCCTGGCCGTGCCGCAGGAATGCCTGATCCTCACCATGCAGACGAACCAGAAATATTTCGCGCTGACCGACGCGGCGGGCCGCCTGCGCTCGCGCTTCCTGATCGTCTCCAACCTCGAGACCCCGGACCCGCAGCACATCATCGGCGGCAACGAGCGCGTGGTGCGGCCGCGCCTGTCGGACGCCAAGTTCTTCTTCGAGCAGGACAAGAAGCGCAAGCTCGCCGACCGCGTGGCGGGACTGGCGAGCGTGGTCTATCACAACAAGCTGGGCACCCAGGCGCAGCGCACCGAGCGGGTGGCGGCACTGGCGGAAAAGATCGCCGCCGCGACCGGCGCCGATGCCGCGCTGGCCAGGCGCAGCGCGCAGCTGGCCAAGGCCGACCTGCTGACCGACATGGTGGGCGAGTTCCCCGAGCTGCAGGGGATCATGGGCACCTACTACGCCCGCCATGACGGGGAGCCGGAAGAAGTGGCGCTGGCCATTTCCGAACACTATCAGCCGCGCTTTGCCGGCGATGCCCTGCCCGCGACCGCGAGCGGCACCGCGACGGCGCTGGCCGACAAGCTCGAAACCCTGGTCGGGATCTGGGGCATCGGCCTGCAGCCGACCGGCGACAAGGACCCGTTCGCGCTGCGCCGGCATGCGCTCGGCGTGCTGCGCATGCTGGTCGAAAAGCGCCTGCCGCTGTCGCTGCGCGGCCTGCTGGCCGACACCGCGCAACTCTTCGCCGGCAATGCCAATTTCAAGGATGGCAGCGCCGAGCTGACCGAGTTCATCTACGACCGCCTGCGCGGCCTGCTGCGCGACCGCGGCTATGCGCAGAACGAGGTGGAAGCGGTGATCGCGCAGCAGCCCGACCGGCTCGACAACGTGATCGAACGCCTGGACGCGGTCAAGGCCTTCGCCGCGCTGCCGGAAGCGGAATCGCTCGCGGCGGCCAACAAGCGCATCACCAACATCCTGAAGAAGACCGAAGGCGTGCGCGCCGAGGTGCAGCAGACGCTGCTGCGGGAAGCCGCCGAACAGGGCCTGTATGCAGCCATGAACCGGCTGCGTCCGCAGGTCGACGCCGCTTTCGAAGGCGGCGACTACAGCGGCACCCTCAAGTCGCTGGCCGCACTGCGCAACGACGTCGATGCGTTCTTCAATGACGTGATGGTGATGGCCGAGGATGAGCAGCTGCGCAACAACCGGCTGGCATTGCTGTCGGGGCTGCACGGCATGATGAACCGGGTGGCCGACATCTCCAAGCTGGCGGCATAAGAGCGTGGTCCCGAAATTCATCATTCTCGATCGCGACGGCGTGATCAATCACGACTCCGACGAGTTCATCAAGTCGCCGGCGGAGTGGATTCCTATCCCCGGCTCGCTGGAAGCGATCGCGCGGCTGAACCAGGCGGGCTACCGCGTGGTCGTCGCCAGCAACCAGTCCGGCATCGCCCGCGGCCTGTTCAACATGGTCACGCTCAACGCCATCCACCAGAAGCTGCACGATGCGGCGCAGCGCGTCGGCGCCGACATCGACGCCATCTTCTTCTGCCCGCATGCGGCGGATGACAACTGCGACTGCCGCAAGCCCAAGCCGGGCATGCTGCAGGAGATCGGCAGGCGCTTCGACATCAGCCTCAAGGGCGTGCCCACCGTCGGCGACTCGCTGCGCGACCTGCAGGCCGGCTATGTGTGCGGCTGCACGCCGCACCTCGTCCGCACGGGCAAGGGCGAGCGGACCCTGGCCAAGGGCGGCCTGCCGCCCGGCACGCGGGTGCACGACCACCTCGCGGCATTCGTCGACGATCTTCTCGGCCGCAAGCCCGAGACCGCAAGCGCCGCCTGACGCCGCGCCCTCTTTTCTCCCGGAGCATTCATGTACAAGTTCGTCCTCTTCCTGCGCTCGCTGGTGTTCATGCTGCTGATGACGGTGGCGACCGTGATCTGGGCGCCGCTGTGCTTCCTGTTCGCGCCGCTGCCGTATCGCCAGCGCTATCACATGACGGTCTACTGGAACAAGTTCGTGATCTGGGCGGCCAAGGTGGTGTGCGGCATCCGCTACCAGGTCAAGGGCCGCGAAAACCTGCCGGATTCGCCGGCCATCCTGTTGTCCAAGCATCAGTCGGCCTGGGAAACCATTTTCTACTGCTTCAATTTCCCGCGTCCGCTGGTCTTCGTATTCAAGAAGGAGCTGACCTACATCCCCTTCTTCGGCTGGGGCATCGCGCTCTTGCGCATGATCCCGATCGATCGCAGCAAGACCAAGGACGCCTTTGCCCAGGTGGTGGAAGTCGGCCGCCGGCGGCTGGCCGACGGCCAGTGGGTGATCATGTTCCCCGAAGGGACCCGCTCGCTGGTCGGCAAGCAGGGCAAGTACAAGAGCGGCGGCACCCGTCTCGCGGTGGAGACCGGCGTGCCGGTCATTCCGGTCGCGATGAATGCCGGCGAATGCTGGCCCAAGAATTCCTTCATCAAGAAACCCGGCCTGATCACCGTCTCCATCGGCAAGCCGATCTCGTCGGCCGGCAGGCATCCGGCCGAGCTCATGCAGGAAGTCGAGAATTGGATAGAATCCGAGATGCGCCGCATTTCCAGCCCCGGCATCTATACCAACGACACCGCACCCCATGCCTTTGAAGCTGCTACGCCAGACTCCGCCTGACCCCCAGCAGCTCGCGCTGCAGCTCGATTTCTTTTCCGCGCCGCCGGCCTCGCAGCCGGCGGTCGACCAGCCGGCTCCGCGCCAGCAACAGCCATCCCCTCCCGACGCGCCGCAGGCCTTTCCTTCGACAGGCGGCGGGGACGCGGCGTCCGTGCGCAAGCGCCGCCTGCAGGTCGGCGAGCATCTGCTCGAGTACCGGCTGCTGCGTTCCAAGCGCCGCACCATCGGCTTCCTGATCGACGACGACGGCCTGCGCATCACGGCCCCGCGCTGGGTGACGGTGGCCGAGATCGAAAGCGCGATCCGGGAAAAGCAGCGGTGGATCTTCAGCAAGCTGACCGAGCGGCGCGAGCGCTCCGCCCGACGGCTGCAGCCGCAGATGCAATGGGTGGACGGCGCCACCCTGCCATATCTCGGCGCCGATCTCACGCTGCGCATCCTGTCCGCCCAGGGCAGCGGCATCGCGTGGTGCGCGGACAGCCGCCAGCTGACCGTGAGCCTGCCGCCCGACGCCGGCGAGCAGCAACTCAAGGACAGGGTGCAGGGCTGGCTGCAGGGCGAGGCCAGGCGCGTATTCGGCGAGCGTCTGCCGGTGTATGCGGACAAGCTGGGCGTGCGCTACCAGTCCTTCGCCCTGTCGTCTGCCACCACCCAGTGGGGCTCATGCACGGCGCAGGGCAGGATACGGCTGAACTGGCGCCTGATCCATTTCGCGCTGCCCCTGATCGACTATGTGATCGCGCACGAGCTGTCGCACCTGCGGGAGATGAACCACAGCCCGCGCTTCTGGGCGACGGTGCAATCGATCTTCCCGGAATTCGAGGCCGCGCGGCGGAGCCTGCGCGACAGCGGACCGGAAACCCTTCCCATCTTTTAAGGATTACCTCATGCGTATTCTGCACACCATGCTGCGCGTCGGCGACCTGCAGCGTTCCATCGATTTCTACACCCGCGTGCTCGGCATGAAACTGCTGCGCACCACCGACCGCCCCGAGCAGCAGTACTCGCTCGCGTTCGTCGGCTACGGCACCAATCCCGACCATGCGGAAATCGAACTGACCTACAACTACGGCGTCGACAAGTACGAACTCGGCACCGCCTATGGTCATATCGCGATCGCGGTGGACGACGCCTACAAGACCTGCGAGTCGGTCAAGACCATGGGCGGCAATGTCACCCGCGAAGCGGGACCGGTCAAGGGCGGCACGACCGTGATCGCATTCGTGCAGGACCCGGACGGGTACAAGATCGAGCTGATCGAGCGCAAGGGGGATTGAACGGAGGGCAGGCGTTTGTGATGGCGTGGCGGAGGTCGGGTTGGGTCACTCGCTGTGGTTCTTCATTCTTCGGACTGCCCGCGTTGGTGCCGGCACGGAGGCCGGCACTACCTGGTTGGCGGCGGCTCGCTGTGGTAGGGCCGGCGTCCCTGCCGGTCTCGCGCAGGTGGCTTCAATCGCTGCGGTTCTTCATTCTTCGGACGGCCGGCGTTGGTGCCGGCACGGAGGCTGGCACTACCTGGTTGGCGGCGGCGCGCTGTGGTAGGGCCGGCGTCCCTGCCGGCCTGGCGGAGGTGGCGTCAATGGCTGCGGTTATTCATTCTTCGGGCGGCCGGCGCTGGTGCCGGCACGGCGGCCTGCTCTACCGCCGCAGAAGATTCGCCAGCGCCACGAATCCCTCCACCGGCACCGCCTCCGGCCGCGCCTGCGGATCGACGCCGGCGTCGATCAGCTGCTGCTCGCTGAACATCCCCGACAGGCAGTTGCGGATCACCTTGCGGCGCTGGGAAAACGCCTGCGTCACCACTTTTTCCAGCAGCGCCACGTCGCAGTCCAGGGGCTGAGGCAGCGGGATCATCCGCACGATGGCCGAATCGACCGACGGCGGCGGGTCGAAGGCGGAAGGCGGCACGACGAACAGCAGCTCCATGTAGTAGCGCCACTGCAGCATCACCGACAACCGGCCGAAGGCCTTGCTGCCCGGCTCCGCCACCATCCGCTCCACCACTTCCTTCTGCAGCATGAAATGCTGGTCCTGCACCTGCGGCGCGATCTGCGCGAGGTGGAACAGCAGCGGGCTGGAGATGTTGTAGGGCAGGTTGCCGACCACGCGCAGCTTGCCGCCCTCCGCTACCGGGATGCTGCCGAAATCGAACTGCAGCGCGTCGCCCTCGTGGACGACGAGGCGCTCCGGGTCGAAGGCCTTCTTCAGCCTGGCGACGAGGTCGCGGTCGAGTTCGACCACATGCAGGCGGCGCACCGACTCCAGCAGCAGGCGCGTCATCGCGGCCAGGCCGGGGCCGATCTCGACCATGCTGTCGTCGGGGCGCGGATCGATGGCGCGGATGATGTCGTGCAGGACGCCGTCGTCGGTCAGGAAGTTCTGGCCGAAGCGCTTGCGTGGGATGTGTTTCATGTCATTGTCTTTTCGAGGCCAGCGCCATCGCCGCCGCCTGCCGGAGCGCTTCCCGCATGCTGCCGTCGTCGGCGTGGCCGAGGCCGGCGGCCGCGAGGTCGAGCGCGGTGCCGTGGTCGACGGAGGTGCGGATGATCGGCAGGCCGAGCGTGATGTTGACGCCGCGGCCGAAGCTCGCATGCTTGAGCACGGGCAGGCCCTGGTCGTGATACATGGCCAGCACGCAGTCGGCGTCGTCCAGGTAGCGCGGCTGGAACAGGGTGTCGGCGGGATAGGGGCCGCGCGCGTCGATGCCGCGGGTCCGGGCGGCTTCCAGCGCCGGCGTGATGATGTCGATTTCCTCGCGCCCGAGGTAGCCGCCCTCCCCCGCGTGTGGATTGAGGCCGGTGACGAGGATGCGGGGATTCGGCAAGCCGAACTTGCGCCGCAGGTCGGCATCGAGGATATCGAGAACGCGCGACAGGCCATCGACGCTGATGGCAGCGGCCACGTCCCTGAGCGGCAGATGGGTGGTCGCCAGCGCAACGCGCAGCAAGGGTTCTCCGCCCGCCAGCATCATCACCACCTGCCGGGTGCCGGTCTGCTGCGCGAGGTATTCGGTATGGCCGGTGAAGGCCACGCCGGCATCGTTGATCGTGCTCTTCTGCAGCGGAGCGGTGACGACGGCGTCGAAGGTCTTCTGCCCGGCGCCGCGTATCGCCACATCCAGCGTCTGCAGTACGGCCCGTCCGTTGCGCGGGTCGAGGCGGCCCGCGACCGCGGGCTCGGCCAGCGGGCAGTCGATGACTGCCAGGGCATTGGCGCCGAGCTGCGGCAGGCCGCTGTTGCGCAAGGCCTGCGTGGACAGCGCGATCAGGCGGATGTCCGGATCGATGGCCGATGCGATGGACGCCAGCAGCGCGGCGTCGCCGATCAGTACGCTGTTGATCTCGCCGCGCAGCGCCCAGGCGGCGCGAATGGAGATTTCGTAGCCGATGCCCGCCGGCTCGCCACAGGTTACGGCCAGGGTCGGCCTGTGCATGGCGTCAGCCCGCGTTGTCGAAGCGGTATTCGACGTAGGCGCGGTCTCGCAGCTGGCGCAGCCATTCCTGGGTCGCCTCTTCCAGCTTGCGCTCGCGGATCGCCTGGCGGGCGATCAGTCGGCGGCGCTCGGCGGAGACGTCATCCGTCTTGCGCTCCTGGACCTGTATCAGGTGATACCCGAACGGCGACTCGATCGGTTCGCTGACTTCGCCCGGCTTGAGCGCGTTCATCGCGCGCTCGAACTCCGGCACGGTATCGCCCGGGTAGACCCAGCCGAGATCGCCGCCGCGCGAGGCGGACAGGTCGTTGGAGTACAGCTTGGCCAGGTCTTCGAACTTGGCGGCGTTGTTGTCCAGGCGCTGCTTGATGTCGTTGAGCTTGCGGCGGGCTTCGTCGGGCGTGACGATCTGATTGACCTTGATCAGGATGTGGCGCACCTTGGTCTGCTGCACGCTGGCCGTGGCCGCCGTGCCGCCCTTCATCACGCTGGCGGTACGCTGGCCGCCGAGCTTGACGATATGGAAAGCGCTGGCGCTCTTGATCACCGGCGAGATCTCGCCCTCCTTCATGCCGCCGACCGTGTCGACGAACAGCTGCGGCAGCCGCTCCGGCGTGCGCCAGCCGAGTTCGCCGCCGGACAGCGCGTCGGTGGCGTCGGAGTAGGTCGCCGCCAGCTTGGCGAAATCGCCGCCCGCCTTGAGCTGCTGCAGCACGTTCTCGGCCCGCGCGCGGCGTTCGGCGATCTGCTCGGCGCTCGCGTTTTCCGGAATGCGCACCAGGATGTGGGAGACGTTGAATTCCTTCTGGTCGGCCGCGGCGCCCTTTTCGGCGGCGAGATAGTTGTCGACCTCGGATTCGGTGATCTGGATCTTGTTGTCGACTTCGCGCTCGCGCAGGCGCTGCATGATGATTTCTTCCCGGATGTCCTCGCGGAAGCGGGCATAGGGGATGCCTTCGCGCTCCAGCTCGGCCCGGAACTGCTGCATGCTCAGGCGGTTCTGTTCGGCGATGCGGGCAACCGCCCGGTCGAGCATGGTGTCGTCGACGCGGATGCCGCTTTCCTTGGCCAGCTGCAGCTGGGCGCGGTCGACGATCATGCGCTCAAGCAGCTGGCGCTGGAATTCCTGCTGGGGCGGCAGCGCGATGTTCTGCGCGCGCATGCGCCGCTCCACGGTGCGCAGGCGCTCGAGCAGCTCCTGGCGGGTGATCACTTCGTTGTTGACGACGGCGATGATCGAATCGGCGAGATAGATGCGCGGCGCGGCGGCGGGGCGAGGCGCCGGCGCGGCGCCCGGCGCGTACTGGGCCGAGGCCTGCTGCACCGACCCGGCCAGTGCCATGGCAACCGCGAGCGCCATGGCGGCGCGGCGGCGGGTGACGGGGCGCGGAAACTGAGTTGTCATCATGATCATCGTGCTTCGTTAGGGATTGCTCGGTTGATTGACGAGATGGTAGCCCGGGATGTTCAGGCGCAGCGCGTCAAGCGGATTGGAACCCAGCTTGGTCAGGCCGTTCAACTCCAGCTGGAAGAAAATCGAGGAGTTGGCCCGTTCGGACGAGGTCGGCGTGCGCTGGCCGACCACGCGCAGCACCCAGCAGTCGGCCATGTATTCGACCCCGAACAGCCCCTCCGCCACCTTGCGGTCCGGCAGGGAGTAATTCACGCGGGCCACGCCGTACCAGCGCCGCGCCAGCGGCCACTGGCCCGACACATCGACCTGCTCCAGGTCGTTGATGCGGTCGCGGCGGTAACGCAGGTTCAGCACTTTCTTGGGCTCCGGCGCCCACTGCACGCCGTAGTTGGCATGGCTGACCGAATTGTTGGACTGGCTGTACTGCAGATTGCCGTCGATGCTGATCTGCGGGGTGATGCGGCCGAATGCCAGCAGCAGCAGGTCGGAGCGGCTGTTGTCGCTGACGCCGCGGAAGCTCACCCGCTGGTCGTTGAAATAGTAGCGCTGGCCGACCGCGAAACGCAGCCGCTCGACGCCGCTCTGCTCGATATAGCGGGAGACCAGCGCGGCGGTGAGCTGGTTGGCGTCGCTGATGCGGTCATAGCCGATGAAGCGGTTTTCGCTGAACAGCTGGGCGAAGCTGAGGTCTGCCTCGGCGCTGTCGAACACCGGGAACGCGGTCTGGTCGCGGTACGGCGTGTACACGTAGAACAGGCGGGGTTCCAGGGTCTGGACCATCGGCGTACCGAGGAAGCTGGTGTCGCGCTCGAACACCATGCCGCTGTCGAGCGAGAAGGTCGGCAGCGTGCGGTCGAGCGAATCCCGCGCGCCGGGCGCGGTATTGGTCAGGCTGTAGGACGTGTAATGGACGCCGACCTTGGGCGTGATGAAATAGCCCGGTTGGATGATCGGATAGGCGATGCGTGGATTGAGCATGTAGCGGTCGCCGCGCACCAGGTCCGGATGGTAGAAGCGGGTGAATTCCGAATCCGCGTTCCAGTCGAAGCCGGCGATGTCCTGCTGGCCCGAGGTGAAGGTCACCTGCGGCAGGCGGTCATAGGGCCGGGCGATCGGCGCGTTGACGTCCTGCAGCAGCTGATAATTCGATGCCCGGGCCGTCACGTTCCAGAACGACCGGCCGTAAGACAGCGCCACGTCGCGCGGCAGCAGGCGTTCCCGGCTGCTGGTGATGGTGCTGGAAAAATCGTCCGGGTACTCGTTGTCCGAGGCGTGATTCAGATTCCAGGTAAGCCCGAGGCCCGGGGCGAGCGCCTGCGTATGGGTGGAACTCAGCGCGTACCGGTCCCTGCCCGCCTCGCGGTCGCTCGGCAGATACTCGAGACGCGTGATGCCGGAGAAGGTCTCGCCCAGGTAGCGCCCCTCGGCCCCGAGCTGCATGCCGCGGCGGCTGTAGATCTTGGGGAAGAGCGTGAGGTCGCGGTTGGGCGCGATGTTGAAGTAATACGGCACCATCAGCTCGAAGCCGCCCTTGCTGGTGGCGCCGATGGTCGGCGGCAGCACCCCGCTCTTGCGCGCCTCGGACAGGGGGAAGGACATCGCCGGCGCGGCCAGGATCGGCACATCCTTGAAGTACAGCAGCGCGCTGCGGGCGAGGCCTTCGTCGCGGTCGCCGTCCAGGCTGAGGCGCCCCGCCTTCAGGTACCAGTCGGGGTCGGGGCCTTCGCAGGTGCTGTAGGTGCCTTCGGAGACTTCGGCCTGGTTCTCGCCGAGGAAATCGATGCGCTCGGCATTGCCCTGGGCGTTGTTGAGCTGCAGCCGGTAGGTCGGGTTGGTGACGTAGCCTTCCTGCGCCTCCATCTTGAAGCGCAGCTCGTCACCGGTATAGGTGTCGCCGAAGCGGCGCATCGTCACGTTGCCCTGCGCCTCGACCTCGTCCTCGACCACCCGGTAGGTCGCGCGGTCGGCGTTGAGGGTGGTCGGGCCGCGGATGATCTCGACATCGCGCTCGAGGATGACTTCGCGGTCGGGACGGCCGCTCATCTGCTCGGCGCTGATGTTGGCCGGCAGATCCTTCTCCTCCGCGGAACGATTCGGCGGGGTCTGTGCCGAAGCAAGTGCCGGCACCGATGCGGCGGCGGCCATGGCGGCGATCAAGCGGAGCAGACGTTGCGAGGGTGGAAATGCCGGATGCCGTTTCATGAAAAGGAGGATCTGCGAGCGCTTTTTTGAAATGAATCCCTTATTATATGGGAACTCCCTTCTGTTCAATCCCCCAAGAACGTTTCATGTCCGTAAATACCTCCTCCGATCCCCGTCTCGCTCAATTGCAGGAATGGCTGTCCGCCGTCGCCGAACCCCGGGTGGTTCCGGCCACGCTGCGCCCGGCCTCGTCCGACGCCAGCTTCCGCCGCTACTTCCGCATCGACGGCGAGGACGGCGCGACCTGCATCGCGATGGATGCGCCGCCGCCGCAAGAGGATGTCCGACCCTTCATCCACGTGGCCGAACTGTTCGGCGCGACGGGCGCCTCGGTGCCGAAAATCCTGGCGCGCGACGTCGAGCGCGGCTTCCTGCTGCTGTCCGACCTCGGCAACGCCACCTATCTGCAGCAGCTCTCGCCGGACACCGCGCACAAGCTCTACCTCGACGCCATCGACGCGCTGGTGCTGATCCAGGCCCAGAGCAAGCCGGGCGTGCTGCCTGAATACGACCGCGCGCTGCTGCACCGCGAGTTGATGCTGTTCCCCGACTGGTACGTCGGCAAGCATCTCGGCGTCACGCTCAGCGACAAGCAGACCGCCTCCCTGAACAAGGTCTTCGACACCCTGCTCGCCAACAATCTCGCGCAGCCGCAGGTCTTCGTGCACCGGGATTATCATTCCCGCAACCTGATGGTGCTCGGCGCCGGCAATCCCGGCATCCTGGATTTCCAGGACGCTGTCTACGGCCCGATCACCTATGACCTGGTATCGCTGCTGCGCGACGCCTACATACAGTGGGACGAGGAAATGGTGCTCGACTGGGCGATCCGCTACTGGGAGCGCGCCCGCCGCGCCGGCCTGCCGGTCAGCCACGATGTCGACGCCTTCTACCGCGACTTCGAATTCATGGGCCTGCAGCGTCACCTGAAGGTGCTGGGCATCTTCGCGCGCCTGTACCACCGCGACGGCAAGGACGGCTACCTGAAGGACCTGCCGCTGGTGATGGAATACACGCGAAAGGCCGCCGGCCGCTACAAGGCGCTCTCGCCCCTGATCCAGCTCCTCGACGAACTGGAGGACAATACACCGAGCACGGGCTACACCTTCTGACCTCTGCCACCTGACCTCTGAAAATGAAAGCGATGATTTTCGCCGCCGGCCGCGGCGAGCGCATGCGGCCGCTGACCGACACCTGCCCCAAGCCCCTGCTGCAGGTGCGCGGGCGGCCGCTCATCCTCTGGCATGTGCTCAACCTGGTGCGCGCGGGCATCGATGAAATCGTGATCAACCATGCCCACCTCGGGCACATGATCGAGGAGTCGCTCGGCGACGGATCGCGCTACGGCGCGCGCATCGCCTACTCGGCCGAAGGTACGGCGCTCGAGACCGCGGGCGGCATCGCACGCGCGCGCCACCTGCTCGGCGACGAGCCCTTCGTGGCGGTGGCCGCCGACATCTACTGCCCGCATTTCGACTTCGCCCAGGCGCTCGACGCGCTGCAGGACAATGACGTGTGGGGCAACCCGCATGCGCGTGACAAGCGCGACGTGGCCTGGCTGTGGCTGGTGAAGAATCCCGCGCACAACCCCCTCGGCGATTTCGCGCTCAATAGTTACTCCATCGCCAACGAGGGAGAGCCGCGCTACACCTTCTCCGGCATCGGGGTATACCGGCCGGAGATGTTCGACGCCATCGAGGCCGGCCAGACCGCGAAGCTCGCGCCGATCCTGCGCGAGTACGCAGCGCGCGGCCAGGTCGGCGGCGAGGTCTGGCGCGGCGACTGGACCGATGTCGGCACGCCGGAACGGCTGGCGCAACTGAACGCTTGAAAGGGACGGACAACATGAAATCCTATGCAGCCCGGCGCGCGGCGCTGATCGCGCAGATGCAGGCCAAAGGCGGCGGCGTCGCCATCATCCCCACCGCGCGCGAAGTCATGCGCAACCGCGATGCCGACTATCCGTACCGGCATGACAGCTATTTCTACTACCTCTCCGGCTTCACCGAGCCCGAGGCGGTAATCGTGCTGGTCGCCGGCAAGCAGAACCGGTCCATCCTGTTCTGCCGGGAGAAGAACCTCGAGCGCGAGATCTGGGACGGCTACCGCTACGGTCCCGAGGCCGCGCGCGAAGCCTTCGGCTTCGACCTCGCCTTCCCGGTGACCTCGCTGGCGGCGGAAATGCCGAAGCTGCTCGCCAACGCCCCGGCCCTGTTCTATGCGCTCGGCAGCGACAGCCGGCTCGACGAGCAGGTGCAGGACTGGCTGCGGGACGTGCGCATGCAGGCCCGCGCCGGCGTCGCCGCGCCCTCCGCGGTGCATGACGTGCAGGTGCTGCTGGATGAAATGCGGCTGATCAAGGATGCCGACGAGGTCGCGATCATGAAGCGGGCCGCCGCCATCTCGGCCGCCGCCCACCGTCGCGCGATGCAGGCGGTACGGCCCGGCCTGCGCGAGTACCACCTCGAAGCCGAACTGCTGCATGAATTCCGCCGCAACGGCTCGCAGTTCCCGGCCTACGGCTCGATCGTGGCGACCGGCGCCAATGCCTGCGTGCTGCATTACCGTGCGAGCGACGCCGAAATCCGCGACGGCGACCTGGTGCTGATCGACGCCGGCTGCGAACTCGACAGCTATGCCTCCGACATCACCCGCACCTTTCCCGCCAATGGCCGCTTCTCCGGCCCGCAAAAGGCGCTCTATGAAATCGTGCTCGCCTCCCAGCAGGCCGCGATCGCCGAGACCGCGCCCGGCAAGCGCTTCATGGACGGCCACGACGCCGCGGTGCGGGTGCTCGCGCAGGGCATGCTCGACACCAGCCTGCTCGACAAGGACAAGGTCGGCAGCCTTGACGACGTGATCGAGAAAGGCGCCTACCGCCAGTTCTACATGCATCGCACCGGCCACTGGCTGGGCATGGACGTGCACGACGTCGGCGAATATCGCGAAGCCGCCGGGGGCGACGGCGAAAAACCCTGGCGCAGGCTGCAACCGGGCATGGTGCTGACCATCGAACCGGGCATCTACGTCCGTCCGGAACCCGGCGTGCCGGAGCAGTTCTGGAACATCGGCATCCGCATCGAGGACGACGCGGTGGTCACCGCCGACGGCTGCGACATCATCACCGCCGACGCGCCCAAGACCGTCGCCGACATCGAAGCGCTGATGAAGCAGTGAGCGCCATGCAGTCCGGACATTACGACATCGTCATCTGCGGCGCCGGCCCGGTGGGCATGGCGCTGGCGCTGCTGCTGACCGCGCGCGGCGCCGATCCCGCGCGCATCGCGCTGGTCGATGCAAAGACCGTGGACCAGGTGCGCGACGATCCGCGTTCGATCGCGCTCTCCTGGGGCAGCCGCCAGATTCTCGACGAGATCGGCTGCTGGCCGGTCGCCTGCGATCCCATCCATGAAATCCACGTCTCCCGCCGCGGCCACTTCGGCCGCACGCTCATCGGACGCGAGGATTACGGCGTCGAGGCGCTCGGCTATGTCGCCCGCTACGGTACCGTGGTATCCGCGCTCGCGGCGGCCGCCGGCAAGTGCGGCATCGTCAGCCTGCGTCCGGCGCACGCGACCTCGCTGCAGGAGCGCGAGAACGACGTCGAGCTGCGCTTCGCCGACGGCGGCGCGGTGAGCTGCGCATTGCTGGCGCAGGCCGAAGGCGGCGTCTTCACCGAACAGGATCCGCGTGCCCGGCGGCGCGATTATGAACAGACCGCGCTGATCGCCCACGTGACGGCGAGCGCGCCGGTGCCGCACCGCGCATTCGAGCGCTTCACCGACGAAGGACCGCTGGCGCTGCTGCCCCAGGACGACGGTTATGCGCTGGTGTGGTGCGCGCGCCCGGACACCGCCTCGCGGCTGCAAGGCTTGTCCGACGCGGAATTCCTGCAGCAGCTGGAACATGCCTTCGGCGGCAGGCTCGGCCGCTTCACCGGCGTCTCGGCGCGCAACGCGTATCCGCTCGGGCTGAATGCGCATGAGGTGCTGACCCGCCGCACGGTCGCCATCGGCAATGCGGCGCAAACCCTGCATCCGGTCGCGGGCCAGGGTCTCAATCTCGGCCTGCGCGATGCGGCGGTGCTCGCGCGCCTGCTGGGGCCGGAAGCGACGCCCGAGCGGCTCGGCCGTTTCGGCGCGGCCCGTCGGGCGGACCGCGGCCTCACCATCCGCCTGACGGACACGCTGGCCCGCATCTTCGCCACATCGCCCGCCGGCTCGCCCTCGCAGACAGCCCTCGGCCTGTCGCTGGCACTGCTCGACGGTTTCAAGCCGGCGCAGCGGCTGCTCGCCGACCACATGATGTACGGCCTGCGCCAATAAAAAAAGCCGCGCGTCGGCGCGGCTTCCTTCGGCTCTGGTGGATCAGGCCGTCGCCTTCAGCGCCACCAGCACCTCGTCCAGCATCTTCTTCGCGTCGCCGAACAGCATCCGGTTGTTCTCCTTGTAGAACAGCGGATTGTCGACGCCCGCGTAGCCGGAGGCCATGCTGCGCTTCATCACGATCGAGGTCTTGGACTTCCAGACCTCGAGCACCGGCATGCCGGCGATCGGGCTGGTCGGATCCTCGGCGGCGGACGGATTGACGATGTCGTTCGCGCCGATCACCATCGAGACGTCGCAGTCGGGGAAATCCTCGTTGATCTCGTCCATCTCCATCACGATGTCGTAGGGCACCTTGGCCTCGGCCAGCAGCACGTTCATGTGGCCGGGCATGCGGCCGGCGACCGGGTGGATCGCAAAGCGCACGTTGACGCCCTTCTCGCGCAGCAGCCTGGTGATCTCGTACACCGTGTGCTGGGCCTGCGCGACGGCCATGCCGTAGCCCGGGACGATGATCACGTTCCTCGCTTCGCGCAGCAGTTCGGCGGTTTCGCCGGCCGTCACCGGCATCACTTCGCCCGCGGGCTGGGCGGCTTCGCCCTTGGCCGCCGGCTTGCCGCTCTCGGCGCCGAAGCCGCCGGCGATCACGCTGATGAAGTTGCGGTTCATCGCCCGGCACATGATGTAGGACAGGATCGCGCCGCTGGAGCCCACCAGCGCGCCGGTCACGATCAGCAGGTCGTTGGACAGCATGAAGCCGGTCGCCGCCGCCGCCCAGCCGGAGTAGCTGTTGAGCATGGACACCACCACCGGCATGTCGGCGCCCCCGATGGCCATCACCATGTGGATGCCGAACAGCAGCGCGATCACCGTCATCACCGCCAGCGGCAGCATGCCTTCCTGGATGCTGTGCGAGCGCAGGAACTGCACGCCGAACCAGATCACCACCAGCAGGCCGGCGAGATTGAGCAGATGCCGCCCCGGCAGCAGCAGCGGCTTGCCGCCGATGCGGCCCGACAGCTTGCCGAATGCGATGATGGATCCGGAGAAGGTCACCGCGCCGATCAGCACGCCGATATAGATCTCGGCTTCATGGATAGCCTTTTCCGCGCCCTGGAAGTTGGCCGATGCCGCCGGGTCGATATAGCTGGCATAACCCACCAGCGTGGCGGCCAGGCCGACCAGGCTGTGCATCAGCGCCACCAGTTCCGGCATCTGGGTCATCTGCACCACGCGCGCGGCATACAGGCCGATGGCCGCGCCGACGACCATCGCGCCGATGATCCAGGGGATGCCGATCGAGGTGACGGAAGGACCGAACACGGTGGCCAGCACCGCCAGCGCCATGCCGATCATGCCGTACAGGTTGCCGCGCCGCGCGGATTCGGGATGCGACAGCCCGCCGAGGCTGAGGATGAACAGGATGATCGCCCCGATGTAGGCGACCGTTGTGAGACTTGCAGTCATTATTGTTGTCTCCCTTATTTGCGGAACATCGCCAGCATGCGGCGCGTCACCGCGAAGCCGCCGAACATGTTGATCGTGGTGAGCACGATGCCGATCAGCGCCAGCCAGCGGATCCAGTCATCCGGCCTGTCGACGCCGCCGGCGATCGGCGGCGCCACCTGCACCAGCGCGCCGATGGCGATGATGCTGGAGATCGCATTGGTCACGCTCATGAGCGGCGTATGCAGCGACGGCGTGACATTCCACACCACCATGTAGCCGACGAAGCAGGCCAGCACGAATACCGTGAAATGGCCGAGGAAAGCCGCCGGCGCATAGGCGCCGATCACCCAGAACAGCAGCGCGGCGACACCGAACAGGACGGCGATCTTGCCGCCGGACGCGGGCGCTCCGCCCGCTCCGTGGCCGTGCGCCTTGGCCGGCGGCGCGGCGGGTTTGGCCGCGGGCGCGGCGGCCGGGGCGGCCGACAGCTTGGGCGGCGGCGGCGGCCAGGTGATGCTGCCCTCCTTGATCACGGTGGCACCGCGAATCACCTCGTCGTCCATGTTGACGTTGATCTGTCCGTCCTTGTTCTTGCACAGCTCTTCCGTCAGGCGCAGCAGGTTGGTCGCGTACAGCGTCGACGACTGCTTGGACAGTCGGCTGGGCAGGTCGGCGTAACCGATGATGGTGACGCCGTGGCGCACCACGACTTCATTGGGCACCGTCAGTTCGCAGTTGCCGCCCTGCTCGGCGGCGAGGTCGACGATTACGCTGCCGGGCTTCATCGACTGCACCATCTCGGCGGTGATCAGCTTGGGCGCCGGCTTGCCGGGAATGAGCGCGGTCGTGATGATGATGTCGACTTCCCTGGCCTGCTTGGCGAAGGTCGCGCGCTGCGCCTGCTGGAAGCCTTCGCTCATCACCTTGGCGTAGCCGCCGACGCCGCTGCCCTCTTCCTTGTAGTCGACCGCGACGAACTCGCCGCCCATCGACTTGACCTGGTCGGCCACTTCCGGGCGGGTATCGTTGGCGCGCACGATCGCGCCGAGGCCCGATGCGGCGCCGATCGCGGCCAGCCCGGCGACGCCGGCACCGATCACGAACACCTTCGCCGGCGGCACCTTGCCCGCGGCCGTGATCTGGCCGGTGAAGAAGCGGCCGAAGTGGTGCGCGGCCTCGATCACCGCACGGTAGCCGGCGATATTGGCCATGGAGGAAAGCGCGTCCATCTTCTGGGCGCGCGACATGCGGGGCACGCTGTCCATAGCCAGCACCGTGACCTGGCGGGCGGCGAGCTGCTGCATGAGGTCGGGGTTCTGGGCGGGCCAGATGAAGCTCACGAGGGTGGTGCCGGGACGGATCAGCGCGACTTCCCCGGCGCCGGGCGCCCGCACCTTGAACACCATGTCGGCCTTGGCCCACAGCTCCGCGGCATTGGCGGCGATGGACGCGCCGGCCGCGCGATAGCTGTCGTCGTCGAAATTGGCGGCATCGCCGGCGCCCGACTCGACCGTCACCGAAAAGCCGAGCTTGATCAGCTTTTCGACAACGTCGGGCACGGTGGCCACCCGCCTCTCGCCCGGGTAGACCTCCCGGGGTACCCCGATCTTCAGTGGCATGAAATTCCCCTTCTCTTTGTTGGTTATGCGTTGTGCCGACAGGGTGCGCCGCCGACGCTGGGCGTCGCGACGATACGGCGGGCCGGGCATGGCCGCCGAAACTGGCAATTCTTACATTGATCTTACACGGAAAACAAAAATTAGCACAACCGTTCGTTTTTCTCAAAACCAAGGATGGCGCCGGCGGGAAGCCGTTCCGCGCCTTCCCCGGGCAGGCAAAACCGCTCGTTGTGCGAAATCAATGAGCGTCGCGGCGCGCGGCGGATGATGCCTGCTTTCAACACAGGCCGGAGGCATCGCTCCGGCATGCAAGGTAAAATGTCGCCCTCTTTAAGGAACACCATGTCTGAAGTCTGGAAGCCATCCGTCACTGTCGCCGCCATCATCGAGAAGGACGGCCGTTTCCTGCTGGTCGAGGAAGAGACCAGCGACGGCATTCGCCTCAACCAGCCGGCCGGACATCTCGATCCCAACGAGACGCTGATCGAGGCGGTGGCGCGCGAAACCCAGGAAGAGGCAGCCTATGAATTCTCGCCGACCGCGCTGGTCGGCCTCTACATGTCCACCTATCTGTCCTCGCGCACCAACAAGGAAGTGACCTATCTTCGCTTTGCCTTCTGCGGCGAACTCGGCCGCGCGCTCGACCAGCCTCTCGACGAAGGCATCCTGCGCACCGTCTGGATGACGCGCGAGGAAATGCTCGCCTGCGAGGAACGTCACCGCAGCCCGCTGGTGCTGCGTTGCGTGGACGACTATCTCGCCGGGCGGCGCGCTCCGCTGTCGATGATCTATACCCATTCGAGCGTAATCGGAGCGCAGCGTGACTAAGAAGCGTGTCGTGATCGGCATGTCGGGCGGCGTGGACTCCTCGGTCTCGGCCTGGCTGCTGAAAGAGCAGGGTTATGAAGTCATCGGCCTGTTCATGAAGAACTGGGAAGACGACGACGACTCCGAATACTGCTCCACCCGGCAGGACTGGATCGATGCGGCGAGCGTGGCCGACGTGGTGGGAGTGGACATCGAGGCGGTCAACTTCGCCGCCGAATACAAGGACCGCGTGTTCGCCGAATTCCTGCGCGAATACCAGGCCGGACGCACGCCCAATCCCGACGTGCTGTGCAATGCCGAGATCAAGTTCAAGGCCTTTCTCGACCATGCGATGCAGCTCGGCGCCGACCTCATCGCGACAGGGCATTACGCCCGCGTGCGGCAGGCGGCGAACGGCCGCTTCGAGCTGCTCAAGGCGCTCGACGCCAGCAAGGATCAGAGCTACTTCCTGCACCGGCTGAACCAGGCCCAGCTCTCGAAAACCCTGTTCCCGCTCGGTGAAATCCCGAAGACCGAGGTGCGCAGGATCGCCGAAAAGATCGGCCTGCCCAACGCGCGCAAGAAGGACTCCACCGGCATCTGCTTCATCGGCGAACGCCCGTTCCGCGAATTCCTCAACCGCTACCTGTCCTACCGCCCCGGCCCCATGAAAACGCCCGAGGGCGACGTGGTCGGCGAACACGTCGGCCTGAGCTTCTACACGCTGGGCCAGCGCAAGGGCATCGGCATCGGCGGTCTCAAGTCCTACCAGAACGCCCAGGGCAGCAGCGACGCCTGGTACGTGGCGCGCAAGGACGTTGCCAGCAACACGCTGTATGTCGTGCAGGGCCACGATCATCCCTGGCTGCTGTCGCACCGGCTGCATGCCGGCCAGGCGAGCTGGATAGCGGGCGAGCCGCCGGCCGCCGGCGATCTCTTCGCGAAGACGCGCTACCGCCAGGCGGATACGCGCTGCATCCTCTCCGACGCTGCCCCCCAGACGTTCGCGCTCGCCTTTCCCGACGCCCAGTGGGCGGTCACGCCCGGCCAGTCGGCCGTGATCTACGACGGCGAGGTCTGCCTGGGCGGCGGCATCATCGATACCGCGCAGGCCTGAGCCCGCGGCCGGACCGTCGTGCCCCGGCGGCCTATCCTGCTGCCTCTCTTCGTTTCAGGAACTGCCCCCTGGCCCTGGCCGTTCCCGCCACCCCGGGCCGGTCCGGGAAACCGCCCTGGCTTCGCACTGACACCGCTCCCGCCCGGCGTCGCGCCCCCTCCTTGTCTTCCCTGTCGGCTCACGGCCGCCCCCTTCCTCCTCTTCGCATCCCCCAAAAATGGCGCCGGGAAAACCGGGCGTGAGCATTTGCGACACCCGATAAAAACTTCTTGCGCCGGCGATCAACTTCGTCAATAATCTAAATAAGAATGGTTCGCATTTACAAGGAGAAGCAATGAATCTCGATACGCCAGCGAAGCATCACGATGTGGACGCACGAAGCCAGGCACAGTCGGTTCGCCTGAAAAGCGAAGACCTGTTCCAGCAGCGGCGCGAGATCGAGATCGAGCACCAGGGCAGGATCTACCGCCTGCGCGTCACCCAGCTGAACAAGCTGATTCTTACCGCCTGATACCGCACCGCGAGCAGGATCGATCAACCGCCAGCCGATGCCAACGGTCGCAGCCAGCAGAACAGCACTGAAAGGAAATGTGATGGCCACTGACACCATCGACGCCGCCGTGTACGAACCCGCGGCAAGGACGCAGCCCGAACTGCTGCTGTCCGCCGTGCTGCATCTGATGTCGCATTACACGGCCAACAACCGGGAAAACCAGTCCTGCGCCCGCCTGGCGTCCGTGATCGAAAGGCACCTGAAGGCCCTCGCCGAGCTGCCGGAGCTGGCGCCGGTACTGCAGGCCACCTGCCAGCAACTGTCGGAGCAATGGGCGGGGCTCGTGGACCGCACGATGCGGCCCGAGCAGCGCCCCAACCTGTTCCTGCGCCTGATAGCCGGCGGACGTTCCGACTGAACCCGCTCTAACCGACTGAATACCGAATACCGAAAATGATCGTTTGCGTTTGCCACAATGTCTCCGACCGAAAAATCCGCCAGGCTGTCAGCGAAGGCGTGACCACCATGCCGCAGTTGCGCGAACAGCTACAGGTCGGCACCTGCTGTGGCAAATGCCACTCCTGCGCGAAGACGGTGCTGCGCGAATCCCTGGAAGAAGGCGCGCGCGAACCGCAACCCGCATTCTTCCAGCCCGCGTTTGCCGCCGCCTGACGACCCGCACTCCCCCCGCCTCCCCCACCTGCCTCCCCGGCCCGGGCGGGCAGGTGCGAACGATTCTCGCTAACGAAACGCAGCCTGTCGGCTGAATAACTTCCGCCTCTGCGCTATCATGCGTGTTACGACTCCGATAACACACCGCAGAGGCATACATGAAGGGTGATCCGAACATTATCCGGCTGCTCAATGCGCAGCTCACCAACGAACTTACCGCGATCAACCAGTACTTCCTGCATGCCCGGATGTACAAGCACTGGGGTCTCGAGAGACTGGGAAAGAAGGAATACGACGAATCGATCGGCGAGATGAAGCACGCCGACCGCCTGATCGACCGCATCCTGATGCTCGACGGGCTGCCCAATCTGCAGGCGCTGCACAAGCTGATGATCGGCGAGAATACGCAGGAAATGCTGGAATGCGACCTGAAGCTGGAACAGGCGGCGCAGCAGACGATCAAGGATGGCATCGCCGCCTGCGAGGCCGCGCATGACTATGTGTCGCGCGAGCTGCTGGTCGAGATTCTCGACGACACCGAGGAACACATCGAATGGCTGGAGACCCAGCTCGACCTGATCAACAAGATCGGCATCCAGAATTACCTGCAGTCCCAGATGGACGAGTGATTGCAGGGAGCGGACGACAAAAAAGGCAGCCTCGGCTGCCTTTTTTATTGGTTCGGCCGCGCTTACTGGGGCACGGTATCCTTGAACGACTGCCGCTCCGAGAGCTTATCGAACAGCTTGGCGAGATTCTGATAATCGGCGCGCCAGTCGATCTCGGGGAAGCGGAACGACATCCACCCGAGCGCGCAGCCGACCGCGACATCGGCGAGCGTGTAATGGGTACCGCAGCAATACGGGGTGTCCTTGAGGCCGGCGGCCATCGCCTTGAGGCCGGCGTGCACCTTGCTCATCTGGCGCTCGACCCACTCATCGCTCTGCTGCGCTTCGGGCCGCAGCGTGCGCTCCAGCCGCACCAGGATTGCCGCGTCGACGACGCCGTCGGCCAGCGCTTCCCAGCACTTGACTTCGGCGCGCTCGCGCCCGTTCGGCGGGATCAGCTTGCACACAGGGGTCAGGGTATCGAGATATTCGACGATCACGCGCGAATCGAACATCGCGCCGCCGTCTTCCATCACCAGGCAGGGCACCTTCCCGAGCGGGTTGGATTGCTGAATGCGGGTATCCGGTGCCCAGACGTTTTCAAGAATCAGCTCGTAGTCGAGCTTTTTCTCCGCCATGACGACACGGACTTTGCGAACATAGGGGCTGGTCA
The DNA here is from genome assembly GCF_019656455.1 of Noviherbaspirillum aridicola. Classification (GTDB taxonomy): domain Bacteria; phylum Pseudomonadota; class Gammaproteobacteria; order Burkholderiales; family Burkholderiaceae_D; genus Noviherbaspirillum; species Noviherbaspirillum aridicola. The sequence goes on along the minus strand of NZ_BPMK01000013.1, from coordinate 97,190 downwards.
GGGAGCCGACGAGTTTCATAGATGGGTATGGTATGAATTGATTGCGATTATAACATTGAGGAAGGTCAGTCTATTCGATACGTCCGGCGCGGCGGCGGGGCGGGATTCCGGCCGGAGGCGCAATGGTAGAATGGCGGGCTCTTCGCACCGGCGGACACTGCGCGCCGATGCCTGGTTTTCACCCTTGCGCTCCTACTGACATGCCGATCTCCACTCTCTCCGCCCTCTCCCCGCTGGACGGCCGCTACGCCGCCAAGACCGACAAGCTGCGCCCCATCCTTTCGGAAGCCGGCTTCATGCACCACCGCGTGAAAGTGGAAATCGCGTGGCTGCAGGCGCTGGCCGGCGCCGGCTTCGACGAGATCAAGCCGTTCTCGCCCGCCGCCACCGCGCTGCTCGACAAACTCGCCAACGAATTCTCCGAGGCCGACGCCGAGCGCATCAAGGCCATCGAGGCGGTCACCAATCATGACGTGAAGGCGGTCGAGTACTGGCTCAAGGAAAAGGTGAAGGATGTGCCGGAGCTGGTGGCGGCGTCGGAGTTCATCCATTTCGCCTGCACCTCGGAAGACATCAACAACACCTCGCACGGCATGATGCTCAAGGCCGCGCGCGATACCGTGCTGCTGCCGTCGCTGCAGGCGGTGATCGCCAGGCTGACCGAACTCGCGCATGAACACGCGGCGCTGCCGATGCTGTCCCGCACCCATGGCCAGCCGGCCAGCCCGACCACGCTCGGCAAGGAAATCGCCAACGTCGTGGCGCGCCTGCGTCGCGCGCAGCAGCGCATCGCCGGCGTCGAGATCCTCGGCAAGATGAACGGCGCGGTCGGCAACTACAACGCGCATCTGTCGGCCTACCCCGGCTTCGACTGGGAAGCGTTTTCCCGCAGGGTGATCGAGGAGCGCCTGGGGCTGGTGTTCAATCCCTACACCATCCAGATCGAGCCGCACGACTACATGGCCGAGCTGTTCGACGCCGTCGCGCGTGCCAACACCATCCTGCTCGACCTGAACCGCGACATCTGGGGCTACATCTCGCTCGGCTACTTCAAGCAGCGCACCAAGGCGGGCGAGATCGGATCGTCGACCATGCCGCACAAGGTCAATCCGATCGATTTCGAGAACTCGGAAGGAAATCTCGGCCTCGCCAATGCGGTGCTCAAGCACCTCGCCGAAAAGCTGCCGGTCTCGCGCTGGCAGCGGGACCTGACCGACTCCACGGTGCTGCGCAATATCGGCGTCGCCTTCGGCTATGCGGTGCTGGCGTATGACAGCTGCCTGCGCGGGCTGAACAAGCTGGAAGTCAATCCGCAGCGGCTGGCCGAAGACCTGGACGCGACCTGGGAAGTGCTGGCCGAGCCGGTGCAGACGGTGATGCGCCGCTACGGCGTCGAAAACCCGTACGAGCAGCTCAAGGAGCTCACCCGTGGCAAGGGCATTTCCCGGGAAGGCCTGCAGGAGTTCATCAACGGTCTCTCGATTCCGCAGACCGCCAAGGACCAGCTGCTGGCCATGACCCCTGCCAACTACATCGGTCGCGCGGAAAAGCTGGCGCGGGAAATCTGATCTTCGGAGCAACTTTTCTTTCTTGCTTGTAGAATGCGCAAGCGGCGGGCCGGCCGGCCCGCCTTGCTTTCCGTACTCCACCAGCAAAGGAAACCGTATGAAGCGCATCCTAGCCAGCATTGCACTGACCACTCTCGCAGCCGTTCCGTTTGCCGCCCAGGCCCAGTTCGCCAAGGTGGAAGACGCGGTGAAGTACCGCCAGTCGGTGTTTTCCGTGATGGGCACGCACATGGGCCGCGTCGGCGCGGTCGTCAAGGGCGAGCGTCCCTACGACAAGGCGGCGGTGGAAGCCGATGCGGCCATCATCGAGACGATGAGCAAGCTGCCCTGGAATGCCTTCCCGCAGGGTTCGGAGCAGAATTCCAAGGCCAAGCCGGAAATCTGGAAAGAACAGGACAAGTTCAAGGCCGGCGCCGAGAAGCTGCAGGCGGAGTCGGCCAAGCTGTCCGCCGCCGCGAAGTCGGGCGACCTGAACGCGATCAAGGCCGCGTTCGGCGCGGTCGGCCAGTCCTGCAAGGCTTGCCACGACAACTACCGCAACAAGTAATGCGCGACGCGCGATGAAAAAACGCCCGGCTTGCCGGGCGTTTTGCTTTGGACGCCTACATGTAGGCCTTGGGCGGCAGCGTCACGAGGTACCAGACGAAGCCGGCGCTCGCGGCCAGCAGCAGCGCGGCGAGCAGGCGCATGCCCCAGGAGTCGTTGGCGGCGGGTGCCTCGGCATCCACCTCCTGGTCGCCGGTGATCATCGCGCGCACGAGATTGCGGCGCCGGACGATGCGGTAGTACAGGATCGCCAGCACATGCAGGCCGACCAGCACATAGATCAGCAGCGCGCCGACTTCCGTGTGCAGCCAGGTGATCTGGTCGGACACTTCCTTGCTGATGAACTTCGCCAGCGGCCCTTCCGACGCGATGTCGTCGTTGGCGAACATGCCGCCGGCGGCCTGCATCAGCAGTACGCCAAGCAACGCGAACACCGACAGTGCGCCGAGCGGATTGTGGCCGACGTCGTGCCGACCGCGTCCGCGCAGGTAGCCGACGATCGATGACGGACCGTACACGAAGCTGGCGAAGCGCGCGTAGCGGCTGCCGACGAATCCCCATAGCACCCTGAACAGCAGCAGCGCCAGCACCGCATAGCCGGCGCGGAAATGCCATTCCATCGCATTGCCGCCGATGTTCTGCGTGACCACCGCGACAATGATCAGCACCGCCAGCGTCCAATGGAAAAGACGCAGCGGCAGGTCCCATACGCGCACTTTCTTCATGCCTTGCCCCCTTCAGAACGAATCGCGAAAGTGTAGCCGAAAAAAAAGCCAGCCCGCAGGCTGGCTCGTGGACCCGGCGCGGGTCAGACGACTGCGCCGTCGGTCTCGCTTTTTTCCTTGACCGGCTTGATCAGGTCTTCGCGCTTGACGCCCAGCCACATCGCGACGGCAGCGGCGACGAACACCGATGAATAGATGCCGAACAGGATGCCGATGGTCAGTGCGACCGAGAAGTAGTGCAGCGTGGCGCCGCCGAACACCAGCATCGACAGCACCATGATCTGGGTGGAACCGTGGGTGATGATGGTGCGCGAGATGGTGCTGGTGATCGCGTGGTTCATCACGTCGGCGGTGTCCATCTTGCCGAAGCGCCGGTCGCGGAAGGTCTCGCGCACGCGGTCGAAGATGACCACCGATTCATTGACCGAGTAGCCCAGGATCGCCAGCACGGCGGCCAGCACCGTCAGCGAGAATTCCCACTGGAAGAAGGCGAAGAAGCCGAGGATGATCACCACGTCGTGCAGGTTGGCGATGATGGCCGCCACCGCGAATTTCCACTCGAAGCGGAAAGCGAGATAGATCACGATGCCGATGATCACCATGCCCAGCGCCATCAGGCCGTCGTGCGTGAGTTCGTCGCCCACCTGCGGGCCGACGAATTCCACCCGCTGCAGGCGCACGCTGTCGTCCTGGGCCTTGAGCGCGCCCATCACCTTTTCGCTCTGCTGGGCCGAGCTCACGTCCTTGCGCGCCGGGAGGCGGATCATGACGTCCTGCGCGGTGCCGAAGCTCTGCACCTGGGTATCGGTGTAGCCGAGGCCCTCGATGCTGCGCCGCATGCCCTCCAGGTCGGCCGGCTTGCTGTAGGTGACTTCCATCACGGTGCCGCCGGTGAACTCGATCGACAGGTGCAGTCCCTTGTAGAACAGGAAGAATACGGCTGCGACAAACGTAAGCACCGAAATCGCATTGAAGATCAATGCGTGGCGCATGAAGGGAATGTCCCTCTTGATTCGGAAAAGCTCCATCTCTGTCCTTTCAGTGCGGCCCGCTCAGGCGCGGGCCGCCAGATAGCTTGATGCCCTGGTGCCGGTGCGGCTCAGGCGTTCGGTTTCCAGACCTGGCCGATCGAGATCTTCTGCAGTTTCTTCTTGCGGCCGTACCAGAGGTTGGCGATGCCGCGCGAGACGAAGACCGAGGAGAAGATCGAGGTCAGGATGCCGAGGCAGTGCACCACCGCGAAGCCGCGGATGGCGCCGGAACCGAAGATCAGCAGCGCCAGGCCGGCGATCATCGTGGTCACGTTGGAGTCGAGAATCGTGGCCCAGGCGCGGTCGAAGCCGGCCGCGATCGCGGCCTGCGGCGAATTCCCGGCGCGCAGTTCTTCCCGTATCCGCTCGTTGATCAGCACGTTGGCGTCGATCGCCATGCCGAGCGTGAAGGCGATCGCCGCCATGCCGGGCAGCGTCAGCGTCGCCTGCATCGTCGACAGCACCGCGATCAGCAGCAGCAGGTTGACCGCCAGCGCGAACACGCTGAAGAAGCCGAACAGGTGGTAGTAGATGACCATGAAGATGGCGATCGCCGCGAAGCCGTACAGCGTCGAGTTGAAGCCCTTCTGGATGTTCTCGGCGCCGAGCTGCGGGCCGATGGTGCGTTCCTCGATGATTTCCATCGGCGCGGCGAGCGAGCCGGCGCGCAGCAGCAGCGCCAGGTCGTTGGCGGCTTCCGAGGAACCCATGCCGGTGATCTGGAAGCGCGAGCCCAGCTCGTCCTGGATGGTCGCCACCGTCAGCACCTCGCCCTTGTTCTTCTCGAACAGGACGATGGCCATCAGCTTGCCGATCTTGTTGCGGGTCGCTTCCCGCATGCGGCGGCCGCCGTCGCCGTTGAGGTCGATGCTGACCGAGGGCTGCTGGTTCTGGTCGAAGCTGGCGGCGGCGCTGGAGATGTATTCGCCGGTGATGATCGGGTCCTTGTAGAGCACCACCGGGGCGCCCTTGCCGACCTTGAACAGTTCCGAGCCGAAGGGCACGGCGCCGGACAGCTCGGTGCCCCGCGCCACGCTTTCGTCGACCATGCGCACTTCCAGCGTGGCGGTACGGCCGATGATGTCCTTGGCGCGCGAGACGTCCTGCACGCCGGGCAGCTGCACCACGATGCGGTCGGCGCCCTGGCGCTGGATCACCGGTTCGGCCACGCCGAGCTCGTTGACCCGCTTGGACAGGGTGCTGATGTTCTGCTGCACCGCCTGCTCGACGGTGGTCTTGAGCGTCTCCGGCTTGTAGCTGGCAACCAGCTTGAGATCGCTGCCGACCGCGGTTTCCTGCAGGTTGAGGTCGCCGAACTGCTCGCCGATGATGCTGCGCGCGCGGCTCAGGGTCTCGGCGTCGCGGAACAGGACTTCGACGGTGTCGCCGCTGCGGTTGATGCCGGCATGGCGCACGTTCTTGTCGCGCAGCGTCGTGCGCAGGCCGGTCTGCAGGCCCTGCAGGCGCTTGTTGAGCACGCCCTTGGTGTCGACCTGCATCAGGAAGTGCACGCCGCCGCGCAGGTCGAGGCCGAGGTACATCGGCAGCGCGCCGATGCTCTGCAGCCATTGCGGAGTATTGGGCATCAGGTTGAAGGCGACCATGTAGGTCGGATCGGCCGGATCGGCGTTGAGCTCCTTCTCGAGCAGCGCCTTGGCCTTGAACTGGGCGTCGGTGCTGCCGAAGCGGGCGCGCACCGAACCCTGGTTGCCGCTGAGGTCATAGCTCACGCTCTCGGGCGGGACACTGCCCTTGTTCAGCACTTCCTGCACCCGGTCCATGGTGCGGGGATCGACCTTGACCGTGGCCTTGGCGCTGCTGACCTGCACCGCCGGCGATTCGCCGAAGAAGTTGGGCACCGTGTACAGCACGCCGAACAGGAGCGCGACGACGATCAGTATGTATTTCCAGACGGGATAGCGATTCATGGCTTTCAACCTGATGTTGGAGGCGGACGGTCCGGGATGCCGTCCGTCGGGGAGCGTGCCGCGCTCCCGTGCCGCTTACAGCGACTTGATCGTGCCCTTCGGCAAAAGCGTGGTGACGGCGACCTTTTGCACCACGATCTCGGTGCCGTCGGCGATTTCCAGCGTCACGTAGGCATCGCTCACCTTGCTGACCTTGCCGAGCACGCCGCCGGCGGTGACCACTTCATCGCCCTTGGCGAGTGCTTCCATCATGGCCTTGTGTTCCTTCTGACGCTTCATCTGCGGACGAATCATCAGGAAGTACAGCACGACGAACATCAGGATGATGGGCATGAAGCTCATGAAACCGGCTTCGGCGCCACCGGCCGCGGTCTGTGCATAGGCGTTGGAAATGAACACTTTTTATATCTCCGTTGAGGGTGGTTTTGACTAACCCGGCATTCTAGCATCCGGTTCAAAGATGCTAGACCCCGCGCGCCCGGTCGGCGTGGAAGCGGGCCACGAAGGCCTGGAAGCGGTCGTCGTCGATCGCCGCCCGCATCTCGCGCATCAGCTGCAGGTAGTAATGCAGGTTGTGGATGGTGTTCAAACGGGCGCCGAGGATCTCGCCGGCCTTGTGCAGATGATAAAGATAGGCGCGGGAGAAGTTGCGACATGTATAACAGTCGCAGCTCTCATCCAGCGGTTTATCCTCATCCTTGTAGCGGGAATTCTTGATCTTGAGGTCGCCGAAACGGGTAAACAGCCAGCCGTTGCGCGCGTTCCGGGTCGGCATCACGCAGTCGAACATGTCGACGCCGGCGGCCACGCCCGCGACCAGGTCTTCCGGCGTGCCGACGCCCATCAGGTAGTGCGGCTTGTCGGCCGGCAGGCGCGGGCCGACGTGTTCCAGAACCCGCATCATGTCTTCCTTGGGCTCGCCGACCGAGAGGCCGCCGATCGCATAGCCTTCGAAGCCGATTTCCTGCAGGCCGGCCAGGGATTCGTCGCGCAGGTTTTCATACATGCCGCCCTGGACGATGCCGAACAGCGCGTTCGGGTTGCCGCCCTGGTCGAATTCATTGCGCGAGCGCTTCGCCCAGCGCAGCGACATGCGCATCGACTTGCCGGCTTCGTCCTCGGTAGCCGGGCGGCCATCGATTTCGTACGGCGTGCACTCGTCGAACTGCATGACGATGTCGGAGTTGAGCACCTTCTGGATCTGCATCGAGATCTCGGGCGACAGGAACAGTTTGTCGCCGTTGACCGGGGACGCGAACTTCACGCCCTCCTCGGTGATCTTGCGCATCGCGCCGAGCGAAAACACCTGGAAACCGCCGGAGTCGGTCAGGATGGGCTTGTCCCAGCCGATGAAGCGGTGCAGGCCCTCGAACTTGCCGACCACGTCGAGGCCGGGGCGCAGCCAGAGATGGAAGGTATTGCCGAGAATGATCTGGGCATCGATTTCCTTGAGTTCCAGCGGCGACATCGCCTTGACGGATCCATAAGTCCCGACCGGCATGAAGATCGGAGTCTCGACCACGCCGTGGTTGAGGGTGAGGCGGCCGCGGCGGGCGCGGCCGTCGGTCTTGAGCAGTTTGAAGTTGAGCATCAGTCTTTTCGGGTCAGGAGCATGGCGTCGCCATAGCTGAAAAAGCGGTAGCGCTGCGCGATCGCATGGGCGTAGGCGGCGCGGATTTCATCGTAGCCGGCGAAGGCCGACACCAGCATCAGCAGCGTGGACTTCGGCAGATGGAAGTTGGTGACCAGCCGGTCCACGGTCTTGAAGCGATAGCCGGGCGTGATGAACAGCGCGGTGTCGGCGCTGCCGGCGACCAGGGCGCCGGACTGCGAGGCGGACTCCAGCGCGCGCATGCTGGTGGTGCCCACCGCCACCACCCTGCCGCCGGCGGCTTTGGTCGCCTGCACGGCGGCCACGGTTTCGGGCGGCATGGTGTACCACTCGCTGTGCATCTTGTGCTCGGCCAGGTTCTCGCTGCGCACCGGCTGGAACGTGCCGGCGCCGACGTGCAGCGTGACATAGGCGAAGCCGACGCCGCGCGCGCGCAGGCGCTCCAGCAGCGGCTGGTCGAAATGCAGACCGGCGGTGGGCGCGGCGACGGCGCCGGGCTGCTTCGCATAGACGGTCTGGTAACGCTGTTCGTCGAACTCGTCGGCCGCATGCTCGATGTAGGGCGGCAGCGGCAGCCGGCCATGGGCCTCGATCAGGTCGAACACGTCCTCCGGGAAGTGCAGCGTGAAGAACTCGCCGGCGCGTTCGCCCACGGTGACGTCGAAGGCGTCGGCGAGGCGGATGCGGGTGCCGGCGTGCGGCGATTTCGAGGCGCGCACCTGCGCGTGGACGGTGCGGTTGTCGAGCACGCGCTCGACCAGCACCTCGACCTTGCCGCCGGTCTCCTTGGCGCCGAAGAAGCGCGCCTTGAGCACGCGGGTGTCGTTGAACACCAGCAGATCGCCCGGCTGCAGCAGGTCGACGATGTCGCCGAAGGCACGGTCGCGCGGCGTCATGCCGTCCACGTGCAGCAGGCGGGAGGCGCTGCGTTCGGCCAGCGGCGTCTGCGCGATCAGCTCGGGCGGCAGATCGAAATCGAAATCGGAAAGCGTGTACGAATGGCTGGACATACGGGAAGCGGCAGGAAGAACAACGGTAACAACGGAACGCGTGCAACGCATTTCCGCGTTGGCAGGATTGCCATACAATGGCAGGCACGTCCGGACGGCGCCGCCGTCATCAACAAAACCCGCTATTTTACGCCCTGCCGCGCGAATACTCATGCCCGTTGCCAAGCGCACGTCCGCAGCTCCCGCCAAGTCCAAAGCCGAAATCGCGCGTACCAAGCTGGCCCGCATGGGACTGCGCACGGACATGGACCTGGTGCTGCACCTGCCGCTGCGCTACGAGGACGAGACGCAGATCGTTCCGATCCGCGAAGCCGGCTTCATGGCCGGCAGCCCGGCCCAGGTCGAGGGCATCGTCGCCACCTCCGAAGTCCAGTATCGCCCGCGCCGCCAGATGGTGGTGACCCTGCGCGACGACTCGGGCGAGCTGGTGATGCGTTTCCTGAATTTCTACGGCAGCCAGCTCAAGCAGCTCGAGCCCGGCACCCGGGTGCGGGCGCGCGGAGAAGTCCGCCACGGCTTCTTCGGTGCCGAGATGGTCCATCCGACTTACAAGGTCGTCAACGAAGGCGCGCCGCTGCCGCAGTCGCTGACCCCGGTCTATCCGGCCGGCGAAGGCCTGTCGCAGGCCTACCTGCGCACCGCGATCAACAATGCGATGAGCCGCGTCGACTGGCGCGACACGCTGCCCCCGCCCATGCTGCAGGCGCTGCGGCTGCAGCCCTTCGAAGCCTCGGTGCGGCTGCTGCACAACCCGCCGCCGGATGTCAGCGAGGCGGCGCTGATGGACCGCTCGCATCCCGCCTGGACGCGGATGAAATTCGACGAGCTGCTGGCGCAGCAGCTGTCGCTCAAGCGCGCCCAGGCCGCGCGGCGGGCGAAAGGCGCCACGCCGCTCGGCGTCACCGGCGCGCTGTCGCGCGACTTTCTCGCGCAGCTGCCGTTTGCGCTGACCGGCGCCCAGCAGCGCGTGCTGGAGGAAATCCGCGCCGACCTGCGGCAGCCCTATCCGATGCAGCGCCTGCTGCAGGGCGACGTCGGCAGCGGCAAGACGGTGGTGGCGGCGCTGGCCGCGGCGCAGGCGATCGACAGCGGCTGCCAGGCGGCGCTGATGGCGCCGACCGAAATCCTGGCCGAACAGCATTTCCGCAAGATCGCGCAGTGGATGGAACCGCTCGGCGTGCGCGTGGCCTGGCTCACCGGCAGCCTCAAAAAGAAGGAAAAGGAAGCCGCGCAGGCGCTGGTGGAGTCCGGCGAGGCGCGGCTGGTGATCGGCACCCATGCGCTGATCCAGGAGGGCGTGGAATTCGACCGGCTCGGGCTGGTGATCGTCGACGAACAGCACCGCTTCGGCGTCGGCCAGCGGCTGGCGCTGCGCAACAAGGGGCTGGAACAGGCGGCGCAGACCGTGCCGCATCAGCTGATGATGTCGGCCACGCCGATTCCGCGCACGCTGGCGATGACTTATTACGCCGACCTGGAAGTGTCGGTCATCGACGAGCTGCCGCCCGGGCGCACGCCGATCGTCACCCGCACCATCGACCAGAACCGGCGCGAGCAGGTGATCGAGCGGGTGCATGCGGCGGTGCTGGAAGGCCGCCAGGCTTACTGGGTATGTCCGCTGATCGAGGAATCGGAAGCGCTGCAACTGCAGACCGCCACCGACACCCATGCCGCGCTGCAGGAAGCCCTGCCCGACCTGCGCGTCGGCCTGGTGCACGGCCGCATGAAGCCGGCGGAAAAACAGCTGGTGATGGACGGGTTCATCCGCAACGACATCCATGTGCTGGTCGCCACTACCGTGATCGAGGTTGGCGTCGATGTACCGAATGCCTCGCTGATGGTCATCGAGCACGCCGAGCGTTTCGGCCTGTCGCAGCTGCACCAGTTGCGCGGGCGGGTCGGACGCGGCTCGGCCGCCAGCGTCTGCCTGCTGCTCTACCAGAGCCCGCTCGGGATGACCGCCAAGCAGCGGCTGATGACGATGCGGGAAACCACCGACGGTTTCGAGATCGCCCGGCGCGACCTGGAAATCCGCGGCCCCGGCGAATTCCTCGGCGCCCGGCAATCGGGCCAGGCGATGCTGCGCTTCGCCGATCTGGAAACCGACCAGTGGCTGGTGGACCAGGCGCGCGATGTCGCGCAGAAACTGCTGCACGAAGCGCCGGCCATCGTCGACGCCCATCTCGCGCGCTGGCTCGGCGGCCGGGAAGAATTCCTGAAGGCATAAGCCGCGACAAGGCTGGCAAGCGTCGAATCATAGACCTATACTATGAAGCCTGAGACCCAGATAGCCGCACCAGCCCTGCGCGGCCAGCCATCATGACACTCACCGAACTCAAGTACATCGTCGCCGTCGCCCGCGAAAAGCACTTCGGGCATGCGGCGGAAGCCTGCTTCGTGGCGCAGCCGACGCTGTCGGTGGCGATCAAGAAACTCGAGGATGAACTCGGCGTGAGCATTTTCGAGCGCGGCGGATCGGAAGTCTCGGTCACGCCGATCGGCGCGCAGATCGTGGCGCAGGCCGAGCGGGTGCTGGAACAGACCGCCGCCATCAAGGAAATCGCCAAGCAGAACAAGGACCCGCTCGCCGGTCCGCTGCGGCTCGGCGTGATTTACACCGTCGCCCCCTACCTGCTGCCGCCGCTGGTCAAGACCATGATCGAGCGGGTGCCGCAGATGCCGCTGGTGCTGCAGGAAAACTTCACCGCGCGGCTGATCGAACTGCTGCGCCAGGGCGAACTCGACGCCGCGATCATGGCCCTGCCCTTCCCCGAACAGGGCCTGTCGGTGGCGCCGCTGTACGACGAACCCTTCGTCGTCGCCCTGCCGAAGAACCATCCGTGGGCCAGCCGCAAGGCGATCGACGCCGAAGAACTGAAGTCGGAAACCATGCTCCTGCTCGGCAACGGCCACTGCTTCCGCGACCAGGTGCTGGAAGTCTGCCCCGAGATGGCGCGCTACTCCACCTCCGGCGACGGCATCGCCCGCACCTTCGAGGGTTCGTCGCTGGAGACCATCCGCCACATGGTCGCCTCCGGCATCGGCATCACGGTCCTGCCCTGCGCCTCGGTCCCGGAAAGCGAGCAGCCCGACAGCATGCTGCGCTACATCCCCTTCACGGCCCCCGGTCCTTCCAGGCGGGTAGTCATCGCCTGGCGCAAAAGCTTTACCAGAGCCGCCGCCATCCACGCCGTGAGAGAAGCCGTCCTCTCCTGCGACCTGAACGGCGTCACCATGCTGCCCGACGAAACGGAAGCCGCGGCCTGACCACCGTTCTGACCTCTGTCCCCTGACCTCTGCCATGCGCCTAGCCCTGTACTTCCGCCTCGTCCGCCTCGACAAGCCGATCGGCATCCTGCTGTTGTTGTGGCCGACCCTGGCGGCGCTCTGGCTGGCGTCCGGCGGGCGCCCCGACTGGCGGCTGGTGCTGATCTTCACGCTGGGCACGGTGCTGATGCGCTCGGCCGGCTGCGCGATCAACGACTATGCCGACCGCGACTTCGACCGCCATGTGAAGCGCACCGCCGAGCGCCCGCTCACCAGCGGCAAGATCGCCGCATGGGAAGCGGTGATGGTGGCGGGCGTGCTGTCGCTGGTCGCCTTCCTGCTGATCCTGCCGCTCAATGCGCTGACCAAGCAGCTGTCGGTGGCGGCGCTGCTGATCGCGGGCAGCTATCCGTACTTCAAGCGCTTCTTCGCCATTCCGCAGGCCTATCTCGGCATTGCCTTCGGCTTCGGCATCCCGATGGCCTACGCCGCCGTGCAGGACAGCGTGCCGCCCGCCGCCTGGCTGCTGCTGGTGGCGAACATTTTCTGGGCGGTGGCCTACGACACCGAGTATGCGATGGTGGACCGCGACGACGACCTGAAGATCGGCATCAAGACCTCGGCCATCACCTTCGGCCGCTACGACGTGGCGGCGGTGATGCTTTGCTATGCGGTGACTTTCGCGATCGTGTTCCTGGTCGGCTGGCACTACGGATTGCGTACCTGGTTCGTGGCCGGACTGCTGGTGGCGGTCGCCTGCGCGGTCTATCACTACCGCCTCATCCGCGGGCGCGACCGCATGCAGTGCTTTGCCGCCTTCCGCCACAACAACTGGCTGGGCGCGGCGATCTTCGGCGGCATCGCTCTCGACTACGCGCTGCGCTAGCGCCCGCGCGGTTTTGACCGCACGCAAGATAGCCGGGTAACCCTTGCTTACACTCGACAGACGTACAGAAACCGGAGGCGGGCATGGAAGGAAGCAACGGGCAGGGCAGCGGCGGGCGCGAACACCTGCTGAACGACTTGAAGCTGGTGATCAGGGACGCGGCGCAACTGATGAACGGCGGTCTGCCGCCGGGCGAGGCGCGCGATGCCGCGTTCGCGCGTTTCGCCGCCACGCTCAGTGTCGCGCGCGACAGCCTGGCCGGGTCCGAGCAGCAGCTGCTGGATGCCGCACGCGACGCGGCCGACGCCGCCCAGCGTTATGTGCGGCTGCATCCATGGCAGTCGGTCGGCATCGGTGCGCTGGCCGGACTGGCACTCGGCTTGCTGCTCGGCCGCCGCTGATCATGAATCTCGCCGATTCCGCCACCCGCCTTGGCGCCTCGCTGCTGGCGATCCTGCAGACGCGGGTCGAGCTGGTCGCAGCCGAGGTGGAAGAAGAATCGCTGCGCTATTTTTCCTACCTGATGATGTCGCTGGCGGCACTGTTCTGCCTCGGCGTGGCCGTGGTGCTGTGCGCGATGCTGCTGCTGGTGCTGTTCTGGGACAGCTACCGGATACCGGTGCTGCTGTTTCTGATCCTGCTGTTCGGCGGCGCTGCCGCCTGGCTCGGCCTGAAACTGCGCCAGGCCTACCGTCTGAAGCCGCCCCTGCTCGCGCACACGATGATGGAACTGGCGCGCGACCGCGACACCCTGCGCCCCCAGCCATGAACGAACAACGCGCGCGCGAGGCCGAGATGCGCCGGCGGCAGCTGGTGGCGAAGATACATCTGCAGCGGGCGCAGTTTGGCGCGCAACTCGAACCGGTCGGGCGTGCAATGGAAACGGCGGATGCTGGGATACGGATCGTGCAGCGGGTTCGGCGCCATCCGGGATGGGTCGCGGGGCTGGCCGGGGTGGTTTTGCTTGGCGGGCTGGTGCCGGGGTTGCGGAGGCTGTTGGGGCGATAGTTGCGACGGGCGGTCGTCGAAGAGAGGGCGTGAGTGCTGGTTGCACCGCAGGCTGCGGCAGTTGTATCACCTCCGCTGAGCCGGCAGGGACGCCGGCACTACCCGGGCTGAGTCAGTAGTGCCGGCCTCCGTGCCGGCACCAGCGGCGTTCGTCCGAAGAGCTTTCAAGCAGATGTTGCGTGTCGGCGGCGGCGCTTGTATCACCTCCGCTGAGCCGGCAGGGACGCCGGCACTACCCGGGCTGGGTCGGTAGTGCCGGCCTCCGTGCCGGCACCAGCGGCGTTCGTCCGGAGAGCTTTCGAGCAGACATTGCGTGTCGGCTGCGGCGCTTGTATCACCTCCGCAGACATCAGCCGCGGCCGAACTCGTCGCCCATTTCCTTGCCGCGCGCGGCGGCGGCTTTCAGTGCCTTGACGATGGATTGCTTCACGCCGTCGCTTTCCATGCTGGTGAGTGCCGCGTAGGTCGTGCCGCCCTTGGACGTCACCCGCTCGCGCAGCAGCGACACCGGTTCGTCGGAATCGGCGGCGAGCTGGGCCGCGCCGACGAAGGTGGCGATCGCCAGCTCCACGCCCTGCTCCGCGCTCAGGCCCATTTCCTGCGCCGCCTGCTGCATCGCCTCGATGAAATAGAAGACATAGGCCGGACCGCTGCCGGAGACCGCGGTGACCGGATCGAGCAGCGCCTCGTCGCTGACCCACAGGGTCTTGCCGACCGCGCGCATCACCGCTTCGGCGGCGTCGCGCTGGGCCGGGCTGACGCCGGGCAGCGCGGCCATGCCGGTCATGCCCTTGCCGATCAGGGCCGGGGTGTTGGGCATGGTGCGGACGATGGCGCCATGGCCGCCGAGCATGCGCGACAGGTCCGACGCCCGCACGCCGGCGGCGACCGAGACGATCACCTGCGACCGCAGCCGGGGCTGGAGCGCGGCGACGACTTCCTTCATCTGTTGCGGTTTCACCGCCAGCACGACCATGTCGCAGGCGGCCACTACCTCGCCGATTGCGCCCGCGGTGCTGACGCCGAACTGCTGACTCAGCTTTTCCAGCGTCGCCGGGTTGGGATCGACCACGTGGATGTTGGCGCCCGCGGTGAGCTTGCCGGCCAGACCGCCGATCAGGGCGCCCGCCATGTTGCCGCCGCCGATGAAGGCGATCTTGAGTTCAGTCTGCATAATGTCTCTTTCCAAAAATGGCGGTGCCTATCCTGACGATGGTCGCACCCTCGGCGACCGCCGCCTCGAGGTCGCCGGACATGCCCATGGACAGGGTGTCGAGATCCAGGCCCTGCGCGCGCAGCGCATGCAGGTGTTCGCGCATCGCCCGCAGCGGCTCGCGCTGCGCGGCTTCGGTCGCGGCGGGTTCGGGGATGGCCATCAGGCCGCGCAAGCGCAGGCGCGGCAGGGTCGCGACCTGGGTGGCGAGTTCGGCAAGCTGCGCCGGCGCGACGCCGCTCTTGCTCGCCTCGCCGCTGATATTGACCTGCAGGCAGACGTTCAGCGGCGGCATGTGAGCTGGCCGCTGCTCGGCCAATCGCTGCGCGATCTTCAGGCGGTCGACCGAATGCACCCAGTCGAAATGCTCGGCGATCGGCCGCGTCTTGTTGCTTTGTATCGGGCCGATGAAATGCCATTCGAGCAAGAGATCCGGACGCAGCGATTTCACTGCGGCCATCTTGTCGAGCGCTTCCTGCAGATAGTTCTCGCCGAAGGCATGCTGGCCGGCCGCGGCGGCTTCGGCCACCGCCCCGGCATCGAAGGTCTTGGAAACCGCCAGCAGCAGGACCGCGTCCGGCGCGCGTCCCGCTGCCGTTGCGGCTGTGGCTATGCGGTCTCTGACGGCTTGCAAGTTGTGAGATATTGAGGACATAATCGTTTGCCTCAGGCAACATTTTTGCCGAATCTGGAATTATAAATGGACATCTCCGAACTGCTTGCCTTTGCCGTCAAAAACAAGGCCTCCGACCTGCACCTGTCCGCCGGCCTGCCGCCGATGATCCGCGTGCACGGCGACGTGCGGCGCATCAACCTGCCGCCGCTGGAGCACCGCGACGTGCACGGCATGGTCTATGACATCATGAACGACGGCCAGCGCAAGGCCTATGAAGAGATGCTGGAGTGCGACTTCTCGTTCGCGATCCCGGGCCTGGCGCGCTTCCGCGTCAATGCCTACAACCAGGACCGGGGCGCGGCGGCCGTGCTGCGTACGATTCCGTCCAAGGTGCTGACGCTGGAAGAACTGAACGCGCCGAAGATCTTCGCCGATCTCGCGCTCAAGCCGCGCGGCCTGGTGCTGGTCACCGGCCCCACGGGCTCGGGCAAGTCGACGACGCTGGCGGCGATGATCAACCATCTCAACGAGTCCGAGTACGGCCACATCCTCACGGTGGAGGACCCGATCGAGTTCGTGCATGAATCGAAGAAGTGCCTGATCAACCAGCGCGAAGTCGGTCCGCACACGCTGTCCTTCCAGAATGCGCTGCGCTCGGCGCTGCGGGAAGACCCGGACGCCATCCTGGTCGGCGAACTGCGCGACCTCGAAACCATCCGCCTGGCGCTGACCGCGGCCGAAACCGGCCACCTGGTGTTCGGCACCCTGCACACGTCCTCGGCGGCCAAGACCATCGACCGTATCGTCGACGTCTTCCCGGCGGAGGAAAAGGAAATGGTGCGGGCGATGCTGTCGGAGTCGCTGCAGGCGGTGATCTCGCAGACGCTGCTCAAGACCAAGGACGGCAGCGGCCGTGTCGCCGCGCATGAAATCATGCTCGGCACGCCGGCCATCCGCAACCTGATCCGGGAAGCGAAAGTGGCGCAGATGTATTCGGCGATCCAGACCGGCAGCAATGTCGGCATGCAGACCCTGGACCAGAACCTGACCGACCTGGTCCGCCGCAACGTCATCTCGCCGGCTGCCGCGCGCAGCGCGGCCAAGATCCCGGAAAACTTCGCCGGCTGAGTCGAGGGCGGGCCGCGTGCCCGCCTCGCGCCCCCATCCCCCATAAGAACCGAGGACCGCAATGGAACGCGACCAGGCTACCAAGTTCATGCACGACCTGCTGCGGCTGATGCTCAGCAAGAACGGCTCCGACCTTTTCATCACCGCCGATTTTCCGCCTGCCTTCAAGATCGACGGCAAGATGACGCCGGTCTCCAACCAGCCGCTGACCGCCACCCACACGGTGGAGCTGGCGCGGTCGATCATGAACGACAAGCAGGCGGCCGAGTTCGAGGCGACCAAGGAATGCAATTTCGCGATCAGCCCCGGCGGCCTCGGCCGTTTCCGGGTCTCGGCCTTCGTCCAGCAGGGCAAGGTCGGCATGGTGCTGCGGACCATCACCACCACCATCCCCAGGCTGGAAGACCTGGGCGTGCCCGAGGTGCTCAAGGACGTGGTGATGACCAAGCGCGGGCTGGTGATCATGGTCGGCGCGACCGGCTCGGGCAAGTCGACCACGCTGGCGGGCATGATCGGCTACCGCAATGAAAACAGCTACGGCCACATCATCACCATCGAAGACCCGGTCGAATACGTGCACCCGCACAAGAACTGCGTGATCACCCAGCGCGAGGTCGGGGTCGATACCGCCGACTGGTTCGCCGCGCTGAAGAACACGCTGCGCCAGGCGCCGGACGTGATCCTGATCGGCGAGATCCGGGACCGCGAGACGATGGACTACGCGGTGGCCTTCGCCGAAACCGGCCACCTGTGCCTGGCCACCATGCACGCCAACAGCGCCAACCAGGCGCTGGACCGCATCATCAACTTCTTCCCGGAAGAGCGGCGCGCGCAACTTTTGATGGATTTGTCGCTCAACCTCAAAGCCATGATTTCCCAGCGCCTGGTGCCGCTCAAGGACACCAAGGGCCGCTGCGCGGCGGTGGAGGTGATGCTCAATTCGCCGCTGGTCTCGGACCTGATCTTCAAGGGCGATGTGCACGAGATCAAGGAAATCATGAAGAAGTCGCGCGAACTCGGGATGCAGACCTTCGACCAGGCGCTGTTCGACCTGTATGAGGCCGGCAAGATTTCCTACGAGGACGCGCTGCGCAATGCGGACTCGGTCAACGACCTGCGCCTGGCGATCAAGCTCAACAGCAAGGAAGCCCAGGGCCGCGACCTGAGCAAGGGAACCGAACACCTGGGAATCGTCTGATGACGACTGTCTACGACTTCAGCCCGGCCGCGCTCGCGGGCACGCCGGTCGACCTGTCCGCGTTTCGCGGCAAGGTCCTGCTCATCGTGAACACCGCGAGCGAATGCGGCTTCACGCCGCAGTACAAGGGGCTGGAAGAGATGTATCGCCAGTATCGCCAGCGGGGGCTGGAAGTGCTCGGCTTTCCCTGCAATCAGTTCGGCAGGCAGGAACCGGGCACGGCGGACGAAATCGGCGCCTTTTGCGAAAAGAATTTCGGCGTCACTTTCCCGCTGTTCGCCAAGATCGAGGTCAACGGCGACGGCGCCGACCCACTGTACAAGTTTCTGAAGAAGGCCGCGCCGGGGCTGGCCGGCACCGAATCCATCAAGTGGAATTTCACCAAGTTCCTGGTGAAGAAGGATGGCACGGTGTACAAGCGCTACGCGCCGCAGACCGCGCCGAAGGACCTGGCGGCCGACATCGAGAAGCTGCTGGCCGAATGAAAAAACGGGCTCGCCAGGAGCCCGTTTCTCATTGCGGCGCCACCTCAGGCCGCGACCAGCGCCCGGTCGATCAGCTCCACCCAGTGCGCCACCGGCGTATCCGTTCCCGATTGCAGATGCGTCTGGCAGCCGATGTTGGCCGAGACGATCATGTCGGGCTTCGTCGCTTCCAGATTGCGCAGCTTGTTGTCGCGCAGCTGATAGGACAGATCCGGCTGCAGCACCGAGTAGGTGCCGGCGGAGCCGCAGCACAGATGGCTGTCGGCGCAGAGCTGCACGTCGACGCCCACCGCCCGCAGCAGGCCCTCCACCTTGCCGCGGATCTGCTGGCCGTGCTGCAGCGTGCAGGGCGGGTGATAGGCGACGCGCTTGCCGGGCCGTCCCGACAGCTTCTGCTGCAGTTCGGCTTCGAAGGCCGGCAGGATTTCGCTCAGGTCCTTCGTCAGGTCCGAAATGCGCCTGGCCTTGTCGGCGTACTTCGGATCGTGCGCGAGATGATGGCCGTACTCCTTCACCGTCACGCCGCAGCCCGACGCCGTCATCACGATCGCCTCGGCGCCGGCTTCCACCAGCGGCCACCAGGCGTCGATGTTGTTGCGCATGTCGTCGAGGCCGCCTTCCTGGTCATTCATGTGGTAGCGGATCGCGCCGCAGCAGCCCGCCTTCGGCGCCACCACCAGCTGCACGCCGAGCGCGTCGAGCACGCGGGCGGTGGCGGCATTGATGTTGGGCGCCATCGCCGGCTGCACGCAGCCGTCGAGCAGCAGCATCTTGCGCGGATGTTCGGTGCGCGGCCAGGCGCCGGCGGCCTGCGCGGCCGGAACCTTGTTCCTGAGCACCGACGGCAGCAGCGGCCGCACCAGCTGCCCGGCCTTCATCGCCGGCTGGAACAGCCACTTGCGCGGCAGCGCTTCCTTGAGCGCGGCGCGGGCGACACGCTCGGACAGCGGGCGCGCGACCTGCTGTTCGACGATGCGGCGGCCGATGTCGACCAGGCGGCCGTACTGCACGCCCGACGGGCAGGTGGATTCGCAGTTGCGGCAGGTCAGGCAGCGGTCGAGATGGATCTGCGTCTTGCGCGTGGCCGGCTTGCCTTCCAGCACCTGCTTCATCAGGTAGATGCGGCCACGCGGGCCGTCCAGCTCGTCGCCGAGCAGCTGGTAGGTCGGGCAGGTCGCGGTGCAGAAGCCGCAGTGCACGCACTTGCGCAGGATGGCATCGGCTTCCTGGCCGTCCGGGGTGTTCTTGATGAAATCAGCGAGATTGGTCTGCATGATCAGAATTCGGGATACATCCGGCCGGGGTTGAAAATCCCGGCCGGATCGAAGGCAGCCTTCAGGTTGCGATGGATGGTGGCGATGGCGGGCGCCAGCGGATGGAACACGCCGGCGGCCTTGTCGCCGCCGCGGAACAGGGTGGCGTGGCCGCCCGCGCCCGCCGCCGCGGCGCGCACGGTCCGTGCGTCCGCGTCGCCGCGCAGCCAGCGCTGCGCGCCGCCCCATTCGATCAGCTGCTCGCCTTCCAGCGCCAGCGGCTTTGCCACCGTCGGCAGCGACAGCCGCCACAGCGGCGCGGCATTGCCGGAAGCGGAGAAGAACGCATTCTCATGGTCTCGCAGGCCCTGCCAGAACGGCGCGGCGTCGCGGTCTTCCTCGCCGCCCATCTTTTGCTTCGCCGCCGCCACCGCGGCCTCGGCGCCGGACAGGCGCACGATCAGCACGCCGCCGTGCCAGGCGCTGGCCGTGATCGGGAGCGGCTGGCCGCCCCAGAGGTTGAGCTGGTCGAGCGCCTTCGCCTCGTCCATCTCGAGACGCAGCGTGGTTTCGCAGTAAGGCACGGGCAGCACCTTGAGCGAAACGTCGAGTATCAGGCCAAGCGTGCCGAGCGAGCCGGCGAGCAGCCGCGACACGTCGTAGCCGGCGACATTCTTCATCACCTGGCCGCCGAAGCGCAGCACCTCGCCCTTGCCGTCCATCAGCGCCGCGCCGAGCACGAAATCGCGCACCGCGCCGGCCGCCTGGCGGCGCGGGCCCGACAGGCCGGCGGCGACGACGCCGCCGATGGTGCTGCCGGCGCCGAAGCGCGGCGGCTCGAACGCCAGCATCTGGCGGCGCTCGGCGAGCGCGGCCTCGATCTCGGCCAGCGGGGTGCCGCAGCGGGCGGTGATCACGAGTTCGGTCGGCTCATAGTCGACGATGCCGCTGTAGGCGCGGGTGTCGAGGATCTCGCCGTCGAACCGCTGGCCGTACCAGTCCTTGCTGCCGCCGCCGCGGATGCGCAGCGCTTTCCCGGCGTTCGCGGCCGCGGTCACGGCGTCGCGGAATTGTTGCAGTGCCTGTTCCATGGAGTCTTTCTAAAAGCGCGGCAGGTCGGCGAACTTCATCAGTCCGGCCGTCACGCGCATCTTGCCGCCCTCGGCGCAGCGATGCAGCGTCGGGATGGCCTTGTCGGGGTTGAGCAGGAAGGCGGTGTCGAATGCGCGCTTGACCGCGAAAAAGGCTTCCAGCTCCTGGGGCGAGAACTGCACGCACATGGAGTTGATTTTTTCGATGCCCACGCCGTGCTCGCCGGTGATGGTGCCGCCGACCTGGACGCAGAGTTCGAGGATGTCGGCGCCAAAGGCTTCGGCGCGCTCGAATTCGCCCGGCTTGTTGGCGTCGAACATGATCAGCGGATGCAGGTTGCCGTCGCCGGCATGGAACACGTTGGCGCAGCGCAGGCCGTGCTTGCTCTCCATCTCGGTGATGCGCATCAGCACCTCGGCCAGCCGCTTGCGCGGGATGGTGCCGTCCATGCAGTAGTAGTCGGGCGAGATGCGGCCGGCGGCCGGGAAGGCGTTCTTGCGGCCGGACCAGAACTTCAGCCGCTCGGCCTCGTTCTGCGATACCGCGATGGCGGTGGCGCCGGACGCCTTGAGCACCTCGCTCATGCGCCCGATTTCCTCTTCCACTTCTTCCGGGATGCCGTCGGATTCGCACAGCAGGATGGCTTCTGCCTCGGTGTCGTAGCCGGCCCTGACGAAGGGCTCGACCATGCGCGAGGAAGTCTTGTCCATCATTTCCAGTCCGGCGGGGATGATGCCTTCGGCGATCACGTTGGCGACCGCGTCGCCGCCCTTCACCACGTCGTCGAAAGAAGCCATGATCACCCGCGCGACCTGGGGTTTGGGCACCAGCCGCACGGTGACCTCGGTGACCACGCCGAGCATGCCCTCGGAACCGATGAACACCGCCAGCAGGTCGAGGCCGGGCGCGTCCAGCGATTCGCCGCCGAGTTCGACGATCTCGCCGTCGATCGTGACCATGCGCACCCGCAGCACGTTGTGCACCGTCAGGCCGTATTTCAGGCAGTGCACGCCGCCCGAGTTTTCCGCCACGTTGCCGCCGATCGTGCAGGCGATCTGCGACGAGGGATCGGGCGCGTAGTAGAGGCCGTGCGCGCTGGCCGCCTCGGAGATGGCCAGATTGCGCACGCCGGGCTGGACGATCGCGGTGCGCGAGTAAGGATCCACTCTCAGGATCTTGCCGAGCTTGGCGGTCGACAGCACGACGCCGTCGGCGATCGGCATGGCGCCGCCGGACAGGCCGGTGCCCGCGCCGCGCGGCACGATCGGCGCCTTCAGCGTGCGGCAGATGTTAAGGACCGCCACCACCTGCGCCTCGTTCTGCGGCAGCGCCACCACCATCGGCAGCTGGCGATAGGCGGACAGGCCGTCGCATTCGTAGGGGCGGGTGTCCTCTTCGTTGAACAATACGCAGCCGTCGGGCAGCACGCGGTTGAGCGCGGCCACGACTTCGCGCTGGCGTTCGAGCGTGAAGGCGGGCTGGGCGGAATGGGATGGGGCGTTCATGGGCGGTCCTCGTCGAGGCAGAGAGTGTAGCGAAAAGGCTCCGCCTTGCGGCGTGCGCAGGCCCCGCGCGCGCTGAAAAGCTTGCGCCGGCGCCGTGAATTATTTTCACGGCACCCGGCCCTGGCAAAACTACAAGCGGCGAAAGGTGTCGAGCATCCAGTCGATGAAGGCCCCGACCTCGGGCCGGCGCCGCTCGGCCTGCTCATAGACCACGTAGTAGGCGTGCGGCGGCGATTTCAGCTGCACCTGGGGGAACAGGTGGACGATCTCGCCGCGCGCGATCAGGTCCTGCACGAAATGCTTGCGGGAGAGACCGACGCCGAGACCGTGCCGGACCGCTTCCAGCAGCAGGCCAAGATCGTCCAGGCGCAGGCTGGCGGACGGCTCCGGCCAGTCGAGGCCCGCCACCTCGAACCACGGCTGCCAGGGCTCCAGCGCCGAGCGCAGCAGTGTCGCCCGCGACAGGTCCGCCGGGTTCTTCAGCCCCCCGATGCTCTGGAGGTAGGC
Source organism: Noviherbaspirillum aridicola (assembly GCF_019656455.1). Taxonomy (GTDB): domain Bacteria; phylum Pseudomonadota; class Gammaproteobacteria; order Burkholderiales; family Burkholderiaceae_D; genus Noviherbaspirillum; species Noviherbaspirillum aridicola. Next base: position 74,612 of record NZ_BPMK01000013.1, on the reverse strand, counting down.
CGGGCTCGCCACGGCGAAGGTGGGTTCCTCGAACAGCTTCTCGGTGACGATATCCGAATAGCGGCCGGCGCCGAAGCGCACTTCCACATCGCTCTCCCCGAGGCCGAGGTCGTACAGCGGCACCGACAGGAACAGCTCGACCACGATGTCCGGATGCAGGCGGGCGAATTCCGCCAGCCTCGGCACCAGCAGGCAGCGGGCGAAGGTCGGCGGCACGGTGACCTTGATGCGCGGCTGAGCCGGCGAACTGCGGTGCGGCAGCGGGAAGTCCGACAGCGTGCGCAGCGCCGAGCGCACCACGTCGAGGTAGCGCCGTCCGAATTCCGACAGCGTGACCGTGCGGCCGTCGCGCACGAACAGCCGCTCGCCGAGGAAATCCTCGAGCAGGCGGATGCGGTGAGACAGCGCCGAGGGCGTGATGCAGAGTTCCTCGGCGGCGACCGCGAAGGAGTTGTGGCGAGCCGCCGCCTCGAAGGCGGACAGCGCGTGTACCGGAGGAAGACGTATGGCCATGGGATTCCGACAATGAAGGCCGCCTGCCGGGCGGCCGCGGACGACATCCTACCAGCGGATGACCTTGCCAGGGTTCAATATATTCTGCGGATCGTATGCCTGTTTCAGCCGCCGCATCATCCCGATGGCCGGCTCGCCGTGCTCCTGCAGCAGGAAGTCCATCTTGTGCAGGCCGACGCCATGCTCGCCGGTGCAGGTGCCGTCCATCGACAGAGCGCGGGCGACCATGCGCGCATTGACCGCTTCCGCCCGCGCCACGTCCTGCGGGTCGGCCGGGTCGATCATCATCAGCACATGGAAATTGCCGTCGCCGACATGCCCGATGATCGCATGCACGATGCCGTTCTTTTCGCAGTCCGCCTGGGTATCGAGCATGCATTCGGCCAGCCGCGAGATCGGCACGCAGCAGTCGGTGGAAATCGCCCGCGCCCCGGGGCGCATCTGCAGCATCGCGAAATAGGCATTGTGGCGCGCGGCCCAGAGACGGCTCCGGTCTTCCGGCCGGGTGGCCCATTCGAACCCGTGGGCATCGTGCGCGGCGGCGATTTCCTGCACCAGCTGCGCCTGCTCGCGCACGCCCTGCTCGCTGCCATGGAATTCAAACAGCAGCAGCGGCTTTTCCGGCAGCGCCAGCCCGGCGTGGGCATTGATCGAACGCACGCCGTTCTCGTCGAGAAATTCAACGCGCGCCACCGGCACGCCCATCTGTATGGTCTGGATCACGCAGTGCACCGCCGCCGCGGTCGACGGGAAGGAACAGACCGCCGCCGACACCGCCTCCGGCTGCGGATAAAGCCGCACCGTCACCTCGGTGATGATGCCGAGCGTGCCCTCGCTGCCGACGAAGACGCGGGTCAGGTCGTAGCCGGCCGACGACTTGCGCGCCCGGGTGCCGGTCTTGACGATGCCGCCGTCGGCGGTCACCACCGTCAGCGCCAGCGTGTTCTCGCGCATGGTGCCGTAGCGCACCGCGTTCGTGCCCGAGGCGCGCGTGGCGGCCATGCCTCCGAGCGAGGCGTCGGCGCCGGGATCGATCGGAAAGAACAGGCCGGTATCGCGGATTTCCTGGTTCAGCTGCTTGCGGGTGACGCCCGCCTCCACCGTCGCCGTCAGGTCTTCCGCGTGCACGGCCAGCACCCGGTTCATCTGAGACAGGTCGATCGTCACCCCGCCCCGCAGCGCCAGCACATGCCCTTCAAGGGAAGTGCCGGCGCCATAGGGAATGACCGGCACCCCGTGCGCGGCGCACAGCTTCACCGCCTGCGCGACTTCCTCGGTGCTTTGCGCGAACACCACCGCGTCTGGCGGCATCGGGTCATACGAGGATTCGTCGCGTCCATGGTGGCCGCGCACCGCGGCCGCGGTGGAGAAACGGTCCTCGAACAGCGCGGCGAGCGCCTGCTTCAGTTCTTCCGGAAGCGGTTTCCTGAGCGTATCGGGGGATGCCGGGCTGTTCATTGCTGTCTCCGTTATTGGCTTGTTTGAGCCATTCTACTCATTCCACGGCGAGGGTAGCAGCGTGGCGGGCTGGGGCAAATCGGTCGGGCACGTGTATGCTTGGGCTTTCCGTAAACACTACAGGAAGCCATGGGAAACCGACTCTCGAAAATCGCCACCCGTACCGGCGACAATGGCAGCACCGGACTCGGCGACGGCAGCCGGGTCGCCAAGGACAGCCTGCGCGTGCACGCGATGGGCGACGTGGACGAACTCAATTCTCACATCGGCCTGCTATTGTGCGAGGAGCTGCCGCCCGCGCTGCGCGAGGAACTGATCTCGATCCAGCACGACCTCTTCGATCTCGGCGGCGAACTCTGCATCCCCGGCTACACGCTGATTACAGACACCCATGTCGCGCGCCTCGACGGCCTCCTTGAGAAATACAACGCCGACCTGCCGCCGCTGAAGGACTTCATCCTGCCGGCCGGCGCCCGCTCCGCCGCGCTCGCCCATGTCTGCCGCACCATCTGCCGCCGCGCCGAGCGCTCCATCGTCAGTCTCGGCAACAGCGAAACCATCAACGACAACCCGCGCCGCTACACGAACCGTTTGTCGGACCTGATGTTCGTGCTGTCGCGCGTGCTGAACCGGTTTGCGGGCGGAAGTGACGTGCTGTGGGAGAAAGACAGGAAGCGTGACGCGCAGGGCCAGCCCGGCGAGACAACGCCCGGGTAGGGCCGGCCTCCGTGCCGGCACTACGTATTCCGGGGCAAAGATCGTTTAACGAGCAGGCAACGCAGGTAGAAAACTGCAAACAGGCCGAACAGAAACATGAGCCCGAGACCGGAGAGGACGCGGATCGAGGAGTGTAAGGTGCCGCTGATGAATAGTAGCAGGGCTGCGAGAGCAAAGACGGACGAAAGCAGAAAGCCGCTCCAGAGGAAGACGCGGCTCTTCCCGGCAGCAAACTCTGTTGGTCTCGGCATTGACATTCGTTGTTCCATAGAGGGCACCGCCCTGGCAGCACCACCGACTAAGGCCATTTCAAGACTAAACAAATCGTAGTACTCGCGACTCATCCTGAAAATATGCAATTTCTCATGGTTGTTGTCGAAAACACTCGACTCACCTCGACCGAGAAACGCATTCCCTGCCTGAGTTGTTCAAACCACCGCTCGCGTCGCAAGCGGAGCCAGCTGCCTGACCTCCGCCGGGCCGGCAGGGACGCCGGCCCTACTGATCCGCGAGAGAAGCGCGGTGGTGCCCGGAGTGACATAGCCCGGGTAGGGCCGGCTGCCCGTGGCGAAACCAGGGCGCCATGAAAAACGGCGCCGAAGCGCCGTCTGTAAATCAGTTATTCACCACCAGCCGCGGCTCGCCCTTGTCGAAACGCTTGCGGATCGAGGCCTCGATCCCCTTCGCATCCAGCCCGCACTGTGACAGCAGCACCGCCGGATCGCCGTGATCGATGAACTTGTCCGGCAGGCCGAGATGCAGCAGCGGCTTGACGATGCCGGCCTCGGCCAGCGCCTCGGCGACCGCGGAACCGGCGCCGCCCATCAGCGCGCCCTCTTCCACCGTGACCAGCGCGTCATGCGACTGCGCCAGCTGCCTGACCAGGTCGACGTCGAGCGGCTTGATGAAGCGCATGTTGGCTACCGTCGCGTTCAGCGCGCCGGCCGCTTCCAGGCTCGGCGCGAGCATGGTGCCGAAAGCGAGGATGGCAATGCCCTTGCCTTCGCGCCTGACCTCGCCCTTGCCGAACGGGAGGGTGCCGAGCCCCTTGTCGACCGCCGCGCCGATGCCGGCGCCGCGCGGATAGCGCACCGCGGCCGGGCCCTTGTACTCGTAGGCGGTGGAGAGCATCTGCCGGCATTCGTTCTCGTCGGACGCGGCCATCAGCACCATGTTGGGGATGCAGCGCAGATAGGGGATGTCGTAATTGCCGGCGTGGGTGGCGCCGTCCGCGCCCACCAGGCCGGAGCGGTCGAGGGCGAAGGTGACGTCGAGATTCTGCAGCGCGACGTCGTGGATCAGCTGGTCATAGGCGCGCTGCAGGAAGGTCGAGTAGATCGCCACCACCGGCTTGAGCCCCTCGCAGGCGAGCCCGCCCGCGAAAGTCACCGCATGCTGCTCGGCGATGCCGACGTCGTAATAGCGGTCGGGGAAGCGCTGCTCGAACTGCACCATGCCCGAGCCCTCGCGCATGGCTGGCGTGATGCCGACCAGGCGGCGGTCGTGCGCGGCCATGTCGCACAGCCAGTCGCCGAAGACCTGGGTGTAGGTGAGCTTGCCCGACGCCGCCGGCTTGATGCCTTCGGCCGGGTTGAACTTGCCGGGGCCGTGATACAGCACGGGATCCGCCTCGGCCAGCTTGTAGCCCTGGCCCTTCTTCGTGACGACGTGCAGGAATTGCGGGCCCCGCAGGTTCTTGAGGTTCTGCAGCGTGGGCACCAGCGCGTCGAGATCGTGGCCGTCGATCGGCCCGATGTAGTTGAAGCCGAATTCCTCGAACATCGTGGCCGGCATCACCATGCCCTTGGCATGCTCTTCCAGCCGCTTGGCCAGCTCCAGCATCGGGCCGGGCAGCACCTGCTTGCCGACATTCTTGGCGGCCGCGTAGAACTTGCCCGACAACAGCCGCGCCAGGTAGCGGTTGAGCGCGCCGACCGGCGGCGAGATCGACATGTCGTTGTCGTTGAGGATCACCAGCAGGTTGACGTCGCTGCAGACGCCGGCGTTGTTGAGCGCCTCGAAGGCCATGCCGGCGGTCATCGCGCCGTCGCCGATGACGGCGATCGCGTGACGGTGCTCGCCCTTGGTCCTGGCCGCCAGCGCCATGCCGAGCGCGGCCGAGATCGAGGTCGAGGAGTGGGCGGTGCCGAACGTGTCGTATTCGCTTTCGTCCCGGCGCGGGAAGCCGGAGATGCCGTCCAGCTGCCGCAGCGTGTGCATGCGGTCGCGGCGGCCGGTCAGGATCTTGTGCGGATAGGTCTGGTGTCCGACGTCCCAGACGATGCGGTCTTCGGGCGTGTTGAATACGTAGTGCAGCGCGATCGTCAGTTCGACGGTGCCGAGATTGGAGGACAGGTGGCCGCCGGTCTTGGATACCGAGTCGAGCAGGAAGGCTCGCAGTTCGCCGGCCAGCGGCTTGAGCTGGGTGCGGCCCAGCTTGCGCAGGTCGGCGGGGCTATTGATCGTCTTCAGCAATTCCATGTCAGGCTTTCCGTTGCACCACCAGGTCCGCGATCTCGCGCAGCCTGCGTGCCTTGTCTCCGAACGGCATGAGCGCACGATGCGCGTCCTGCCGCAGTTTTTCCGCCAGCGCCTGCGACTCGGCCAGGCCGAGTATCGAGACATAGGTCGGTTTATTGTCCGCCGCGTCCTTGCCGGCGGTCTTGCCCAGCGTCGCCGAATCGGCGGTCGCATCCAGCACGTCGTCGACCACCTGGAAGGCGAGGCCGACGGCTTTCGCATAGGCTTCCAGCGCGTCGCTTTCCGCCGCCTCCAGGCGCTTGCCGGCGAGCGCGCCGAGCAGCACCGAGGCGCGCAGCAGCGCACCGGTCTTGAGCTGATGCATGCGCTCCAGTTCGGCCAGCGCCAGCGTCATGCCCACGCTGGCGAGATCGATCGCCTGGCCGCCGCACATGCCGCCGGCCCCGGCGGCGCGCGCCAGCAGGCGCACCATCTCCAGCTTGCGCTGCGGGTCGTCCAGGCTCTCGCCCTCGGACAGGACCTGGAAGGCCTGCGACTGCAGCGCATCGCCCACCAGCAGCGCCGTCGCCTCATCGAATTCCACGTGCACCGTCGGCTTGCCGCGCCGCAGCGCGTCGTCATCCATGCAGGGCATGTCGTCATGCACCAGCGAATAGGCGTGGATCATTTCCACCGCGGCGGCCGCGCGCGAGAGCGTCGAAGCCTCCGCGCCGAACAGGTCGCCGGCGGCGAAGACCAGCAGCGGGCGGACCCGCTTGCCGCCGTCGAGCACCGCGTAGCGCATGGCCTTGTGCAGCCGGACCGGCGCCGCTTCCGCGGCCGGCAGGAAGACGTCGAGCGCGTGCTCCATCGCCGACTGGACCGACTTCATCCAGTCGCCGAACGCCAGCGGCCCGCTCATTCGTCCGCCCCTGCCGCGCCATCGGCGGCGAAAGGCTTGAGCATGTCGCCTTCCAGCACCTTGACCTGGTTTTCTACCTTGTCGAGCTGCGCGCTGCAGAACCTGACCAGCTCGGAACCCCGCTTGTAGGCGGCAACCGAAGCTTCCAGCGGCAGCTCGCCTGCTTCCATCTGCGCGACCAGCTTTTCCAGTTCAGCCATCGCTTCCTCGAAGGATGCCGGCTGTTCCGCGGTCACAAGTTTCTTTGACATAGTGGGGGATCGTGAAGTTTAGCGCGCTATTTTAGAACAATCCGTATTCCCGGTTGAGCGTCAGAAACCCGGCGGTCGTCCGGGGCATGAAAAAAGCACCCGCTCTCTGAGCCGGCTCAAGCCCGGTTGGAAAAATGGCAACCCGCTGCGGGCCCCCGTTCGCCGCGTTTCGGGTATATTGCCCCGACCGGTCCGCTTTTCATGCGCCGCTCCCTCATCCAACGATCTGACATGTCCTCCATGCCTTATATCCCGCTGCCGCGCGACGGCCCCCGAGATAGGCTCTGAAGCAACTCTCGGGGTATAATCCCCGGTTCTGTCCAAAATTTCCGTTTCATCTTTTTGAATACTGGTTTTTGCGGATTCTTTCTCTCTTAGGTTGGTGCAAATTAATTTGGGGGTGGGGATGTCCGATCTGGCACAACTTGCCAAGCTGGCGCGTTCCGACGCGCAACTTCCCGTGGGCGTCTATTTCGACGACGCGCTGCTGCAAAAGGAAATCAAACAACTCTTCCACCAAGGGCCCCGCTACGTCGGGCATGAACTGATGGTGCCCAATGCCGGCGACTACGCGACGCTGCCATGGGAAAACGAAGGCCGCATGCTGGTGCGCGGCCAGCAGGGCATCGAACTGATGTCGAACGTCTGCCGCCATCGCCAGGCCAAGATGCTCGACGGCCGCGGCAATGCGAAGAACATCGTCTGCCCGCTGCATCGCTGGACCTACGACCTGAAGGGCGAACTGATCGGCGCGCCGCATTTCGCCGACACGCCCTGCATGAACCTGACCCGCACTCCGCTGCAGTCGTGGAACGGCCTGCTGTTCGAGCAGAACGGCGTCGATGTCGCCCGCCTGATGTCGGGCCTGTCGGTGACGAAGGACCTGGATTTCAGCGGCTACATGCTGGACCACGTGGAAGTCCATGACTGCGACTACAACTGGAAGACGTTCATCGAAGTCTATCTCGAGGACTATCACGTCGAACCCTTCCACCCGGGCCTCGGCAATTTCGTGACCTGCGACGACCTGCGCTGGGAGTTCGGCGAGAACTACAGCGTGCAGACGGTCGGCGTCAATCACGCGCTGTCGCGCTACGGCTCGCCGAAGTACAAGAAGTGGCAGGAACAGGTGCTCAAGTTCCGCAACGGCGAGCCGCCGCCGTTCGGCGCGATCTGGCTGACGCTGTATCCGAACATCATGGTCGAGTGGTATCCGCACGTGCTGGTGGTGTCCACCGTCTGGCCCAACGGCACCAACAAGACCACCAACGTGGTCGAGTTCTACTATCCGGAAGAAATCGTGCTGTTCGAGCGCGAGTTCGTGGAAGCCGAGCGCGAGGCCTACATGGAGACCTGCGTCGAGGACGACGAGATCGGCGCGCGCATGGATGCCGGCCGCCGCATCCTGCTCGACCGCGGCGTCAGCGAGGTCGGGCCGTACCAGTCGCCGATGGAAGACGGCATGCAGCATTTCCACGAGTGGTACCGCAAGCGCATCGCATTGTGATGCGAGCGAAGACGGGCAGCCCAGGCTGCCCGTTTTTTTTAGCAGCCCGTCCCTGCCCTGCCGACATCGCCGATCCCGGTTATCATCGTCGGCTTCCCCTCCGACATCCCGCCGTCCCCGCCGTATGCAATCTCTCTGGATGCTGTTCGCCGCCTTCCTGTTTTCGATCATGGGCGTGTGCGTCAAGCTCGCCTCGGACATCTACTCGACTTCCGAGATCGTCATGTACCGCAATATCGTCGGCGTGCTGTTTCTGACCGGCGTGGTGGTGGCGCGCCGCGGCAGCCTGCGCACCATCCACTGGAAAGCGCACCTGTGGCGCGGCGCGGTCGGCGTCACGGCGCTGTGGATGTGGTTCTATGCGATCAGCCGCCTGCCGATCGCGACCGGCATGACGCTCAATTACATGGCGCCGGTCTGGATGGCGGGCATCCTGCTGGTGGCGGGACTGCGCCGGCGCGAACGTGCGCTCGACTGGGGCCTGGCGCTGGCCATCGCCTGCAGCTTCGCCGGCGTCACCCTGCTGCTGCGCCCGTCCTTCGATGCGGCGCAATGGTTCGCCGGCCTGGTGGGACTGGGTTCGGGCTTTCTCTCGGCCTTCGCCTATCTCGCGGTGCGCCGGCTCGGCCAGCTGGGCGAACCCGAATACCGGGTGGTGTTCTACTTCTCGCTCACCGGGGTGCTGGCGGGTGCCGCAGGCACGCTGTTCGAAGGCAACGGGCGCGCCGTGCTGCTGGTCGGCTCGCACGGCCTGCGCGGGATATTGCTGCTGCTGGCGATCGGCCTGACCGCAACCATCGCCCAGGTCGCGATGACGCGCGCCTACCGGTTAGGCAAGGCGCTGGTGACGGCCAACCTGCAGTACAGCGGCATCATCTTCGCCAGCATCTGGGGCATCCTGCTCTGGGACGATGTGCTCGGCTGGACCAGCTGGCTCGGCATGGCGATCATTCTCGTCAGCGGCAGCGTCGCCACCTACTACAATACCCGGGGCGCGCCGCCGGCGCGGCCCACCGTCGCCAAAGCCAACGATCCGATCGCCACCGAGGTATGACATGCGCTACACCACGCTGATCTCCGCACAGGAACTCGCCGCCCGTCTTTCCGACCCGGACTGGGCCGTCATCGACTGCCGGCATGATCTCGCCAGCCCCGACGCCGGCCTGCTGGCCTACGAGGCGGCTCACCTGCCCGGCGCCCGCTTCGCGCATCTGGACCGCGCGCTTTCCGACAAGCGCCCGGCACCGGACGGCGGCTTTCGCGGGCGCCATCCGCTGCCGGCGCGCGAGGCCTTCATTGACACGCTGCGCGACTGGGGCGTCGGCGACGATACGCAGGTGGTGGCGTATGACGCACAGGGCGGCATGTTCGCGGCCCGGCTGTGGTGGATGCTGCGCTGGGTCGGTCACGAAGCGGTGGCGGTGCTGGACGGCGGCCTGCCCGCCTGGCAGGCGCTCGGCCTGCCGCTGAGCACGGAGCTGCCGCGGCCACCGCGCGGCGCCATCGGCCTGCACCCTTCCCTGGTGGAGACGGTCGATGCGCGACAGGTCCTCGACAACATCGCCCGCCCGACCCGCGTCATCCTCGACGCCCGCGCCCCCGACCGCTTCCGCGGCGAGAACGAAACCCTCGATCCTGTCGGCGGCCACATCCCCGGCGCGAAGAACCGCTTTTTCAAGGACAACCTGCAGGCGGACGGACGATTCAAGCCGGCGGAGCAGCTCAGGGCGGAGCTGTCCGCGCTGGCGCCGGAGGGCGGCGCGGTCATCGCGCAGTGCGGCTCGGGCGTCACCGCCTGCCACAACCTGCTGGCGATGGAAGTGGCGGGGATGCCCGGGGCGGCGCTGTATCCGGGATCGTGGAGCGAGTGGTGCGCCGATCCCGCAAGGCCGGTGGCAACCGGCGCGTGAGTCCGGTCAGTGGCCGTGCGTCATCCCTGTCAGGAACAGCACGATGCCGACGCCGACCGCGATGAAGATCACCTGCGGCACCGTATCCCGCAGCGTCGCCCGACGCTGCATCTGCGGCATCAGGTCGCTGACCGCGATGTAGATGAAGCCGGATGAGGCAAACACCAGCACGTACGGGATCCACTGCGTGGCCTCATCCAGCGTCAGATAGCCCACCACGCCGCCGACCACGCCCATCATGCTGCAGGCCAGGTTGTAGGCATAGGCGCGCGCGCGGCTGAAGCCGGCGTTGAGCAGGATGATGAAGTCGCCGATCTCCTGCGGGATTTCATGCGCGATGATCGCCAGCGCGGTGATCAGGCCGAGATGCGGGTCGGCGAGAAAGGCGGCGGCGATCAGGATGCCGTCGGTGAAGTTGTGCAGGCCGTCGCCGACCAGGATCATCCAGCCTGCCCTGCCCGCCTCGTGCTTGTCGTGTCCGTGCTCGTGGCCGTGGCCGTCGCCTTCATAGTGATGCGAGTGGCGCAGGATCGCGAGCTTCTCCAGCAGGAAAAAGCCGAGCAGGCCGGCGAGCAGGATGGCGAACAGCGTATGGGCGTCGGCCTCGGACTCGAATGCCTCGGGCAGCGCATGCAGCAGCGACGTCGCCAGCAGGATGCCGACCGACAGGCTGACCATGCGCTCCACCATGCGCGACAGCAGCGAGAACGACAGGATGGCCGCGGCTGAAATGCTCAGCGCACCAGCAACCGTGGTCGCGAACAGGATGGAAAGCAGCGCGGTGTCGATGGCAGGCTCCGGGTCAAATGCAACAAAGTTGCAAATTAAAGCACAGACCGGCGCTTTCGGCAAACCAAACCGTCCAGGCGCGAGGCCGGCAGGCGGAGCGCCCAAGAAAAATCCCGGCGCGAACGCCGGGATGCGATGCAGGCAAACGCGGAAGGATCAGGCCTCGAGATGGCGCCTGAACCATTCGACGCAGCGCTTCCAGCCCTCTTCCGCGTCGGCGGCGACGTAGCTCGGACGGTAGTCGGCATGGAAGGCATGGCCGGCATTGGGGAAGACGATGAACTCGGACTTGCTCGATCCCTTTGCGAGTTCGGCCTTCATCTTTTCCACCGAATCGAGCGGAATCCCGGCGTCCTTGCCGGCATACAGGCCGAGCACCGGGGTCTTCAGGCTGGCGGCGATATCGACCGGGTGGCGCGGCGTGAGCTCGGTCTTGTCGCCGACCAGGCGCCCGTACCAGGCGACGCCGGCCCTGACCGCCGGGTTATGGGCCGAATACAGCCAGGTGATGCGGCCGCCCCAGCAGAAGCCGGTGATGCCGAGCTTGCTGGTGTCGCCGCCGTTGGCCTTGGCCCAGGCGACGCAGGCATCGAGGTCGCCCATCACCTGCGCATCCGGCGTCCTGGCGATGATCTCCTTCATCAGCTCGGGGATGCTGGTGTACTTGGTCGGGTCGCCCTGGCGCTCGAACAGGTCCGGCGCCAGCGCGAGGTAGCCGAGTTTGGCGAAGCGGCGCGCGACGTCGGCGATATGCTCGTGCACGCCGAAGATTTCGGAGATCACCAGCACCACCGGCACGTTCTTCTTGCCCTCCGGCCGGGCGTAGTACAGCGGCACCTGCTGGCCGCCGACATTGATGCTGGTCTCGCCCGCGGACAGGCCGGTCGTATCGGTCCTGATCACGTTCTGCGCGGCCACCGGCAGCACCGCGGCGGCGAAACCGGTGCCGAGCGCGGTCTTGATGAAGCCGCGTCGATCGACGCCGTCGGCCAGCGCCGACCTGCCCACGAGACTATCGAAATCTTCCTTTGCTATCAGCATGCATTCCTCCCCAAGAGTGGTTCAATACACAACAGCGGATTCGTAACATAGCAGAGTTTGCAAAAGCGCGAGCGGGCCCGCGCGCGGGCCCTGAATGCACCGCGAAAGCACCGTGAAAGCGCCATCGAGGCGTCTTCAGTGCGCTTCCTCCCAGTTGCGGCCGACGCCCACTTCGGCGATCAGCGGCACCCTGAGCTGGCCCACGCCGCGCATCAATCCCGGCAGCGTCTCGCGCACCCTGTCGAGCTCCGCCTCGGGCACTTCGAACACCAGTTCGTCATGCACCTGCATGACCATGCGCGTGGCCATCTGCTCGCGCTCCAGCCAGTCCTGCACGGCGATCATCGACAGCTTGATCAGGTCGGCCGCCGTACCCTGCATCGGCGCGTTGATGGCGGCGCGCTCGGCGCCCTGCCGGCGCGGGCCGTTGGGCGAATTGATCTCGGGCAGCCACAGGCGGCGGCCGAACACCGTTTCCACGTAGCCGTGCGCCTTGGCCTGGGTGCGGGTGTCGGCCATGTACTGCGCCACGCCCGGATAGCGCTGGAAGTATTTGTCGATGTACATCTGCGCGGCGGAACGCTCGATGCCGAGATTGCTCGCCAGGCCGAAAGCGCTCATGCCGTAGATGAGACCGAAGTTGATCACCTTCGCATAGCGCCGCTGTTCGTTGTCGACGTCCGCCGGCGCCACGCCGAAGATTTCGGCGGCGGTCGCCCGGTGCACATCCTCGCCCTCGGCGAAGGCGCGCAGCAGGTTTTCATCGCCCGAGATGTGGGCCATGATGCGCAGTTCGATCTGCGAATAGTCGGCCGACACGATCACGCTTCCCGGCGGCGCGATGAAGGCTTCGCGGATGCGCCGGCCCTCGGCGGTGCGCACCGGGATGTTCTGCAGGTTGGGATCGTTGGAGGCGAGGCGGCCGGTCACCGCCACCGCCTGCGCGTAATTGGTGTGCACCCGGCCGGTGTCCGGGTTGACCATCCTCGGCAGCTTGTCGGTATAGGTGGACTTGAGCTTGGACAGGCCCCGGTAGTCGAGCAGCAGCTTCGGCAGCGGATAGTCCTCCGCCAGCTTCTGCAGCACTTCCTCGTCGGTGGACGGGGTGCCGCTCGGGGTTTTCTTCACGACCGGCAGCTTCAGCCGGTCGAAGAAGATCTCGCCGATCTGCTTGGGCGAGTTCAGATTGAATGGCTGCCCGGCCAGCTCATAGGCCTGCTTCTCGATCTCCAGCATGCGGGTGCCGAGTTCATGCGACTGCGTCGCCAGCAGCGCGGTATCGACCAGCACGCCGTTGCGCTCGATCTTCTGCAGCACCACGGCCGTCGGCACTTCGATCTTTTCATAGACGAAGGTCAGGCCGGGGTTGCCCGCCACCTGCGGCCACATCGCCTGGTGCAGCTGCAGCGTAACGTCCGCATCTTCCGCCGCGTATTCCGTCGCGCGATCCAGCGCCACCTCGTCGAAACAGATCTGCGAGGCGCCCTTGCCGCACACTTCTTCGTAGCTGACCGTCCTGCGGTTCAGATGGCGCAGCGCCAGGCTGTCCATGTCGTGGCTGCGATGGGACTCGAACACATAGGACTGCAGCAGCGTGTCGTGCACGATGCCGCGCAGGTTGACGCCGTGGTTGGCGAACACATGGCTGTCGTACTTCAGGTTTTGGCCGAGCTTGGGCTTGTCCGGATTCTCCAGCCAGCCGCGCAGCTTTTCCAGCACGTGCTCGCGCGACAGCTGCTGCGGGGCGTCCGGATAGCGGTGGGCGACGGGGATATAGGCCGCGCGCCCGGGCGTGCAGCTGAGCGAGATGCCGACCAGCTGCGCGCGCATGGGCTCGAGCGACGTGGTTTCGGTGTCGAGCGCGGTCAGCGGCGCGGCGTCGATCTCGCGCAGCCAGCGGTCGAGCTGTTCGTCGGTCAGCACGGTCTCGTATTCGGTGGCGACGGGCGCGGCCGGTGCCTGCGCCGCCGGCGCGTCGAACAGCCCGCCCTGCGATTCGGTCTTCGGCGCCGGCGCGGCCACGGCGGCATCGCCGGCAAGCTCGCGCAGCCAGGTCTTGAAACCGTAGCGCTTGAAGAAGTCGACCATCGCCTCCTTGTCCATCGGCCTGGCCACCAGCGACTCGGGTATCGACACCATGTGCGCCACCAGGTCGCAGTCCTGGCGGATGGTGATCAGCTTGCGGCCGGTGGGCAGCCAGTCGAGCGCCTTGCGCAGGTTTTCGCCGACCGCGCCGCCGATCTCGCCTGCCTTTTCGATGATGTTGTCGAGCGAACCGTACTGGGTCAGCCACTTGACCGCGGTCTTGGGTCCGACCTTGGCCACGCCGGGCACGTTGTCGACGGTGTCGCCGATCAGGGTCAGGTAGTCGATGATGCGCTCCGGCGGCACGCCGAACTTCTCGATCACGCCGGCGCGGTCGAGCTTTTCGTTGGACATGGTGTTGATCAGCGTGACGTGGTCGTTGACCAGCTGCGCCATGTCCTTGTCGCCGGTGGAGACCACGGCTTCCATGCCGTGCTCGACCGCCTGCCGCGCGAGCGTGCCGATCACGTCGTCGGCCTCGACGCCGTCGACCATCAGGATCGGCCAGCCGAGCGCGCGCACCGCCTCGTGGATGGGCTCGACCTGGCGCGCCAGGTCTTCCGGCATGGGCGGCCGGTGCGCCTTGTATTCGGGGTAGATGTCGTCGCGGAAGGTCTTGCCTTTTGCATCGAATACGCACGCAAGGTATGCTGCCGGATAGTCATTGCGCAGCCTGCGCAGCATGTTGATCATGCCGTAGATGGCCCCGGTCGGCGCACCTTCCGCGTTGCGCAGGTCGGGCATCGCATGGAAGGCGCGATAGAGGTAGCTGGAGCCGTCCACTAACAACAGGGTTTTGTTCATATGGTGTCAAAAGGAAAAAACGTACCGCGGCTGCGGCAGGTGGCAGACCTGGAACGCGCGACCGCGAAAAAGGCGCGCGAGTCGTGGCATATGCTCACGATTATGGCAGAGTTTATCGAGTCGACCGAACGCCTGTCCGAGCTGCGCCCGGCGGTATCCATCTTCGGCTCCGCCCGCATCAAGCCGGACCATCCCTACTATCAGACCTGCCTCGACATCGCCCGCCGTCTGTCCGACGAAGGACTGGCGGTCATCTCCGGCGGCGGCCCGGGCATCATGGAAGCGGCCAACAAGGGCGCGTTCGAAGGCAAGTCGGCCTCGGTGGGCCTCAACATCGAACTGCCGCATGAACAGGTCAGCAACGCCTGGCAGAACATCTCGGTGAGCTTCCGCCACTTCTTCGCGCGCAAGGTTGCCTTCGTCAAATACGCGGATGCCTACGTGGTCCTGCCCGGCGGATTCGGCACGCTGGATGAATTCTTCGAAGCGCTGACGCTGATCCAGACGCGCAAGACGCGCCGCATTCCGATCATCCTGGTGGGCACGTCCTTCTGGCGCGGCCTGCTGGACTGGATGCGCGAGCGCCTCGTCGCGGAAGGCATGATCGCGCCCGAGGACATGAACCTGGTGCAGCTGATCGATGAGCCGGCCAATGTGGTGGAAGCGATCTTCGCGTTCTATGAAGCCAACGCGGAGTTGCTCAGCGCCGACAGCAACAAGCAAACCGGCGCGTATTTGTAGTGCGGGCGGCGGCCGGAGGGTTTGCGGCGTGTGCGGTTTGCTAAAATGAGCGCCATGGCGCGCGACATCGCGAAAGGCGCGCCGGCGGACTCACAACAGAAGAACATCATCATGCGCTCCCTCACCCTCCCTACGCTCGCGGCGGCATGCATTGCCGCTTATGCAATTTCCCTGCCGGTTGCGGCCCAACAGCGAGGAGGTAACGACGCACCGCCGCCGCCCCAACTGGAGAAGCTGGAAGAAGGCGAAGAGCCGGCGGTCACGATCCGCAAGCCGGAACAGGAGCGCACCACCACCACCGAGAAGCGCGCGCCCGGCGGCAAGGTCACCGAAGTCAAGGTCAGCACCGGCGGCAGCACCTACTACCTGCGGCCGAACGACCAGGCCGGCAGCGCCCTGCCGGGCGACGCCCAGAGCAACGGCGCGCGCGCGCCGCAGTGGGAGGTCAAGACCTTCGACCTGACGCCGCAGCGCGACCCGCAGGAAGAAGCCGCGGCGCGCGAAGCGGCCGAGGTGCCTCCGCCGCCCGCGCCGCAAAAGAAATAAGCCCATACCCATCCGGATTCCTCGCACATGGCAGTATTCACCCCGGTCAGCCTGGATGACCTGACAGACTGGATCGAACAGTTCGACCTTGGCCGCGTCCTCGCGCTCAGGGGCATTTCGTCCGGCATCGAAAACAGCAACTTCTTCCTCACCACCGAGGCGGGCGAATATGTGCTGACGATCTTCGAAGTGCTCGGTTTCGAGCAGCTGCCGTTCTATCTGCACCTGATGCGGCATCTCGCCGACCGCGGCGTGCTGGTGCCGGCGCCGGTGCCCAACCGCGACGGCGAGATCCTGCATGCGCTGCATGGCAAGCCGGCCGCCATCGTCAGCAAGCTCGACGGCAGCTCGCAGCTGTCGCCCGGGCCGGCGCACTGCGCGGCGGTCGGCGCCATGCTGGCCAGGATGCACATGGCCGGCCAGGACTTCGGCATCCGCCAGCCCAACCTGCGCGGACTCGACTGGTGGCACGCGACCGCGCCGCGGGTACTGCCCTTCCTGTCCGAGGCCAACGCGCACCTGCTGTCGACCGAGATCCATCACCAGGAAGCCTTCGCCGCCAGCGCGGTCTACCGCGAGCTGCCGCAGGGCCCGATCCACGCCGACCTGTTCCGCAACAACGTGATGTTCGACGGCGAGCGGCTGACCGGCTTCTTCGACTTTTATTTCGCCGGCTGCGACACCTGGATCTTCGACGTGGCCGTCACGGTCAACGACTGGTGCATCGACCTCGACAGCGGCGTGCTCGACGAAGCCCGCGTGCGCGCCCTGCTCGACGCCTATCACGCGGTGCGCCCCTTCAGCGAGGCCGAGCGCACTGCGTGGCAGACCATGCTGCGCGCCGGCGCGCTGCGTTTCTGGCTGTCGCGGCTGTATGACTACCACCTGCCGCGCGAAGCCGAAATGCTCACGCCGCACGATCCCGCGCATTTCGAACGCGTGCTGCGCGAGCGCATCGCCCGGCCGGCGCCGCCGCTGTTCTGACCATGGAAAAGATCGAGGCAAGGGCCGGATGGCTCTGGGTCAAGCAGGGCTTTGCGCTGTTCCGCAAGCAGCCGGCGGAGATGTCCACGGTATTCCTGGCCTACATGTTCCTGATGCTTGCGATCGGCATCCTGCCGCTGCTCGGCCAGATCCTGCCCATCCTGCTGATCCCGGTGTTCTCGATGAGCTTCATGCAGGCCTGCGCGCTGATCGAACAGGGAAAGAAAGTCTATCCGACGGTGCTGCTGACCGGCTTCCGCACGCCGGCCTTCCGCCGGCTGCTGCTGCTCGGCGCACTGTATATCGCCGGCGCGGTGGCGGCGGTCGGCGCCTCCGCGCTGGTCGACGACGGGGTGTTCTGGCAGGTGATGAGCGGCAGCCGGCAGGTGGACGAGGAAACCGTGCGCAACTCCAACATGTCCGGCGCGATGATGCTGGCCGCGCTCGCCTGGACGCCTTTCGCGATGGCCTTCTGGCATGCCGCGCCGCTGATCGTGTGGCACCGGATGGGCGTCGGCAAGGCGGTCTTCTACAGCTTTTTCGCGGTCAAGCGCGCCGGCCGCGCCTTTGTCGTCTACGGCCTGGCCTGGGTGCTGGTGGGCGTGATCCTGCCTGCGGTAGTCACCAGCATCATCGCGCTGCTGCTGGCGCGGCCGCTGGTGGTGATGCTGGTGCTGCTGCCGCTGTCGCTGATCCTGACCGTGGTGATGTACTGCTCCTTCTATCCCACCTATACCCAGATGTTCGGCCGCCCCTACGGCGACGGTCAGCCGGAACAAATTGGCGGTGCCGGGCGGTGATGTCCTATACTTGACGCAAATCAACTTTAGACGGTCTGGCAGAACGCGGGACGGCACGGGGCGGAGGAGTCATGATCAAAAAAATCGGCATTGCGCAGCTCAGGGTCGGCATGTATGTGCACGACTTCAACTGCGACTGGATGGAGCATCCATTCATGCGCAACCGCCTGCTGATCAGTTCGGACGATGAAATTCGCAAGGTGATCGACGCCGGCATCCGCGAGCTTTACATCGACACCGACAGGGGCCTCGACGCCAACGCGCCCACCGCGGAAGAAGTCAGGACCGATATCGAGCGCGAGCTGCACCGCATCGCGACCCAGCAGCCGGCGGCGCCGGTGCGCGTGTCCGTCGCGGAAGAGATCGAGCGCGCGGCGCAGGTCAAGAACCAGGCCCACCAGCTGGTGCGCAACGTGATGGCCGACGCGCGGCTCGGCAAGGCGGTCGAGCTGGACCAGGTGGAGCCGGTGGTGGAATCGATCACTGCGTCCATCCTGCGCAATCCGGGCGCGCTCACCGGCCTGCTGCGGATCAAGAACAAGGACGACTACACCTTCCTGCATTCGGTCAGCGTCTGCACGCTGCTGGTCGCGTTCTGCCGCTCGCTCGGCATGAGCGCCGAGGACACGCGACAGGCGGGACTCGGCGGCCTGCTGCACGACACCGGCAAGGCGCTGGTGCCGGACCACATCCTGAACAAGCCGGGCCGGCTCACCGATGAAGAATTCGACATCATCCGCCGCCACCCGCGCGACGGCTACGAGATCCTGCTGAAGACACCCGGCGTCGGTCCGGTGCCGCTGGACATCACGCTGCACCATCATGAGCGCATGGACGGCAGCGGCTATCCCGACAAGCTGCCGGGCGAGGCCATCAGCACCTTCGCGCAAATGGCCGCCATCGTCGATGTCTACGACGCGATCACCGCCGACCGCTGCTATCACAAGGGCATGCCGGCGGCGGAAGCGCTGCGCAAGATGCATGAATGGAGCAAGTTCCATTTCCACCCGCAGCAGGTGCAGGCCTTCATCCGCTGCGTCGGCATCTATCCGGCGGGGACGCTGGTGCTGCTGGAATCGGGACGGCTGGCGGTCGTCATCGAGCCGCATGAAACGAATCTGCTGGCGCCGAAGGTCAGAGCCTTCTTCAGCACGAAATCCAATACCTATATCAAGCCGCTCGACCTGGATTTGTCGAAGCCTCTCGGGATGGGAGGCGGCGACCGCATCCTCAGTCACGAGTCGCCCGAGAAGTGGCGGGTGGAGCCGATGAAATTTTTCGGGCTGGCGGCGTAGCGCTTGCGCTGCGCCGGCGATACCGGCCGGCGGGGTCGTGCAACCTCCATCGCGCCGTGCATCGTGCGCATCAACCACTCTCCGGACGCACGCCCTTTGGGCCGGCAGGGACGCCGGCCCTACCGACTCAGCTTGAGTGGGGCCGGCCTCCGTGCCGGCACAGCGGCGTTCGCACAACCCGCGCCGCGCCACGCATCCCGCGCATCAACCACTCTCCGGGCGCACATGGTTTGGGCCGGCAGGGACGCCGGCCCTACTGACTCAGCTTGAGTGGGGCCGGCCTCCGTGCCGGCACAGCGGCGCTCGCACAACCCGCGCCGCGCATCCTGCGCATTAACGACTCTCCGGACGCACGCCCTTTGGGCCGGCAGGGACGCCGGCCCTGCCTCGTTCGCGCGCCACCGCTGCTCACCCGACCCGCTCCAGCTTCGCCACATTCAGGTCGAGCAGCTTCATCCCGTGCTTGCCGAAGTTGATCTGCGCACGGCAATTCGCGCCGCTGCCCTCGATGTTGACGATCACGCCTTCGCCGAAGCGCTGATGGGACACGCTCTCGCCGATCCGCCAGCCGAGATCCTTGCGGGCGAAGCTCTGGGCGATGGTATTGGCGCCCGACTCCGGCGCGTCATCCCAGGCCGACTTGCGCGGCGATCCGAACCAGTTGTGCTGCTGCACCTTGGGCGACAGCCACTTCAGCGACTCTTCCGGCAACTCGTCGAAGAAGCGCGACTTCATGTTGTAGCGCGTCTGGCCGTGCAGCATGCGGGTCTGCGAAAAGCTCAGGTAGAGCCGCTTGCGGGCGCGGGTGATCGCCACATACATCAGGCGGCGCTCTTCCTCCAGGCCGCCCTCTTCCTTGGCGCTGTTCTCATGCGGGAACAGCCCTTCCTCGAGTCCGGTGATGAACACCGCTTCGAACTCCAGGCCTTTCGCCGAGTGCACCGTCATCAGCTGCAGCGCATCCTGTCCGGCCTGCGCCTGGTTGTCGCCGGCTTCGAGCGAGGCATGCGAGAGGAAGGCCGACAGCGGCGACATCACCGCCGGCAGCGGGGCGTCGGCGTCGAGCACCTCGGTGCCGTCTTCGCTGACGAGCAGGGGCGCGCCGGCCACCGCCTGGGTCTTCGGGCCGAGGAATGCCGGGGTGTCGATGCCGAAGCCTTCCTCCGACACGAACAGCATTGCCGCGCTCACCAGCTGCTCCAGGTTCTCGATGCGGTCGGCGCCTTCCTTCTCGGTCTGGTAATGCGGAATCAGGCCGCTCATTTCGAGCATGACCTTCACCATCTCCTGCAGCGGCAGGTTCTGGGTTTCAAAGCGCATCGCCTCGACCAGCTTGACGAAGGCGCCGAGCGAGGTGCCGGCCTTGCCCGCGACATGCGGAACGGCGGCATACAGCGATAGCCCGTGCTGGCGGGCCGCATCCTGCAGCTGCTCGAGCGAACGCGCGCCGATGCCGCGGGCGGGGAAGTTCACCACGCGCAGGAAGGCCGAGTCGTTGTGCGGATTGTCCATCAGCTGCAGATACGCGATCGCATGCTTGATCTCGGCGCGCTCGAAGAAGCGCTGGCCGCCGTAGACGCGGTAGGGAATGCCGGCGGTGAACAGCGCATGCTCGATCACGCGCGACTGCGCGTTGGACCGATAGAGAATCGCGATCTCGCTGCGCGACCAGCCCTCGCTGATCAGGCTCTTGGATTCCTCGATGATCCACTGCGCTTCCTGCAGGTCGCTGGTGGCTTCGTACACGCGCACCTGCTCGCCGTGGCCGGCGTCGGTGCGCAGGTTCTTGCCGAGGCGGTTGCGGTTGTTGGCGATGAGCGTGTTGGCGCTGTCGAGGATGTGGCCGTGCGAGCGGTAGTTCTGTTCCAGCTTGATCAGGTTCTGCACCCGGAACTCGCGCTCGAAGGCGCTCATGTTGCCGACGTTGGCGCCGCGGAACGCATAGATGCTCTGGTCGTCGTCGCCCACCGCGAACACCGCGTTGTGATCGCCGGCGAGCAGCTTGAGCCACTTGTACTGCAGGTTGTTGGTGTCCTGGAACTCGTCCACCAGGATGTGGCGGAAGCGGCCCTGGTAATGCTCGCGCAGCGGCTGGTTGCGCGACAGGAGTTCATAGCAGCGCAGCAGCAGCTCGGCGAAATCGACCACGCCCTCGCGCTGGCACTGATCGTCATAAGCCTGGTACAGCTCGACGAAGCGGCGGTTGAAGTCGTCGTAGGCTTCCACCTCATGCGCGCGCAGGCCCTCTTCCTTGGCGTTGTTGATGAAGTACATCAGGTTGCGCGGCGGGTACTTCTCGTCGTCGACGTTGAGCGACTTGAGCAGGCGCTTGATCGCGGAGAGCTGGTCGGCCGAGTCGAGAATCTGGAAGGTCTGCGGCAGGCCGGCGTCGCGGTAATGCGCGCGCAGCAGCCGGTTGCACAGGCCGTGGAAAGTGCCGATCCACATGCCGCGGGTATTGATCGGCAACATCGCCGACAGGCGTGCGAGCATTTCCTTGGCCGCCTTGTTGGTGAAGGTGACGGCGAGGATGCCGGCGGGCGAAACCTGCTGCGTCTGGATCAGCCAGGCGATGCGGGTGGTGAGCACCCGCGTCTTGCCCGAGCCCGCGCCGGCGAGGATCAGGGCGTTCTGGGCGGGAAGCGTGACGGCGGCAAGCTGCTCGGGATTGAGGTTGTGGAGGAGATTCTGCATCGGCAGATTATAGCCGCGCGGGAGTGTCCGCTGCGCCGGTATCTGCCGCTTGCGCCGCTGCAATCCGCGATTCAGGCCTGCCAGGGCAAGGCGATGCTCGCGCCGTCGGGCCAGCGCGCGTCGACGAAGGCGGTGCTGAAGACGGCGAGCAGTTCGACCGCTTCGTCGCCGCTGTTGACGATCTGGTGCGGCACGTCGGGCGGAATGACGAGCGTGCTGCCGGGGCCGAATGCATGCTTTTCGCCATCGATCTCCAGCGTGCCGCGGCCCGCGCTGCAAAGCACCACTTCCTCGCAGTCGTGCCGGTGCGGCGGGGTGGCGGCGCCGGCCGCCAGCGACTGGCGCCAGATCGCGATGCGTTGCAGGCCGTGCGGCACGGCGGCCAGCGTGGCGTGACGGATGCCGGGCAGGCCGGCGGGCTCGGGTTGCGGGGTCGGGAATACATACATGATGGTCTCCTGTCTCTGTTGTCGTGCGCCGGGTGACGCCTCGGCATGCAGTATCGACAAGCCGCCAGGCATTTTGAATAGCCGCCAATGTCGTAACATTGAGGAAAAAACTTCCTCAATCATCATGAGCGGTTTCATCCAGTATCTTGCCTTCGCCCATGTCGCCCGCCACCGCAGCTTCGCGCAGGCGGGCCGCGAACTCGCTCTCGCCGCCTCCACGGTGGCAAAGCGCATCGGCCGTCTCGAACGGCAGCTCGGCGTGCGGCTGTTTCACCGCACCACCCGGCAGGTGACGCTGACCTCCGACGGAGAAGTGCTCTATGCCCGCTGCGAAAAACTTCTGGCGGACATCGACGAGCTGGAGAACCTCGCCGGCGGCGCGGCCGGGGAGGCGCGCGGAGAATTGCGGATCAATGTGCCGATCACCTATGGCAAGCGGGTGGTGATACCGGTGCTGGCGGATTTGCTGCAGCGGCATCCCGGCCTGACGGCGGATGTCCGCCTGTCGGACCAGTTGTGCGATCCGATCCGCGACGGCCTGGACGCGGCGATCCGCATCATGCCGCTTGCGGATTCGCGCCTGGCGAGCCGGCGCATCGGCTGGCAGCATCTGGCCCTGTGCGGCAGCCCGGACTATCTGGCGCGACACGGCACGCCGCGCCATCCCTCGCAGCTGTCGCGGCATTCATTCGTCGTATTCCGCCGTCCGACCTCGGGGCGTGAGCGGCCGCTGCAATTCGCGATCGCCGGACGCCAGGAAGATTTGCATCCACCCTATCGGATGCTGGTCGACGACGGCGAGGGCATGGTGGCCGCCGCCTGTCACGGCAGCGGGCTGATCCAGGTGCCGAGCTACATGGTCAGCCGCGAACTCGCCGCCGGCACGCTGGTGGAGTTGCTGCCGTCCTTTCGCCCGCCGCCGCTGCCGATCAATCTCATCTGGCCGGGCAACCGGCTGATGCCGGCGCGGCTGCGGGTCTTGATCGACGCCCTCGCGGCATTGCCGGAGACGGCCTGACAGCCTGACGCTCAGCCGGGAAACAGGCTGCCGAACGCGCGCGCGGCGTGCTCCGGATCGTCCGCCATGTAGACGCTGCTGATGGCGGCCACCATGTCCGTCCCCTGCTCCACCAGCGGCCGCGCATTCTCCGCCGTCATGCCGCCGATCACGACCACCGGCAGCGGCAGCGTGCGCTTTGCCTCGGCGACGATCGCCGGCGGCGTCGTCACCTCGTATTTCTTCACCCGCGACGGATAAAAGCCGCCGAAAGCGACGTAGCTGGCGCCGGCCCCGTGCGCCGCGCGCGCCAGGTCCATGCTGCCATAGCAGGACGCGCCGACGATCTTGCCCGGCCCCACGCTGGCCCGGGTCTGCGCGATGCCCATGTCGGTGCCGCCGACGTGTATGCCGTCCGCGTCGAGTTCGAGGCAGAGATCGACGAAGTCATTGATGATGAAGGGCACGCGGTACTGCCGGCAAAGCGCCTGCAGCCGGGCGGCCTGCTCCCTGCGCAGTTGCGGCGACGCGGTCTTGTGCCGGTACTGCAGCAGCGCGGCGCCGCCGCGCAACGCGGCCTCGCTGACGGCTACGAGTTGTTCGGTGTCGTCCCAGTCGGGGGTGACGAGATACAGACCTTTCATGCTTGATTCTCCGTTCTGATGCCGCGCCGGGGCATGCGCTGGCCGGGCGCGATGAGGTAAGCCGAGGCCAGCGCCTGCTGACAATAGTCCTGGCCCGACGAGAGCGCATCGGCCATGGCCCGGCCCTGCGCGAGGCGGGCCGCGATCGCCGAGGCGAGCGTGCAGCCGCTGCCGTGGAATTCGCCGGGCAGACGCGGCCAGCGCCATGCCTGTTCCTCGGCCGCGCTGAACCAGCGGTTGACGACTTCCGTGCCGGTGCCGTGACCGCCCTTGATCAGTACATGCGGACAGTCGCGCAGCAGTCTGGCCGCCTGCTCCTCCGGCGTGCCGTCGCCGCACAGGGCGGCGGCTTCCGGCAGGTTGGGCGTGACGACGGTCGCCAGCGGCAGCAGCGTCGAGACGATGGCGGCGGGACTGTCCTGCGACAGGCGGTCGCCGTGCCCGCTGGCCAGCACCGGGTCGAGCACCACCGGCAGCTGCGGCTGCCGCTGGCGAAGGGCGCGCAGGATCTCCGCGATCGCGCCGGCGTTGGCAAGACTGCCGACGATGCCGATCTTGACCGCCGCGACCGCCACGGTGTCGACCAGGGCCTTCGCCTGCGCCAGCACGAGCGCGGCGTCGACCGGGTGGATGCCATGCACGCGGTTATTGTCCTGCACCGTCAGCACGGTGATCACCGGCAGCGGATGCGCGCCGAGCGCGGTGATCGCCTGGACGTCGGCCTGGATGCCGGCGCCGCCGCTCGGGTCGGCACCGGCGAACACGAGCACGCAGGGAGGGTTCACGTCGCCCTGCCGGCCATCGGCGACGACGGCGACGCCGCGAACTTCCTCGGCATGCGGCCGGCGAGGAAGGCTTCGCGTCCCGCTTCCACCGCCAGCTTCATCGCGCGTGCCATGCGCACCGGATCGCGCGCGCCGGCGATGGCGCTGTTCATCAGCACGCCGTCGCAGCCGAGTTCCATCGCGATCGCCGCGTCGGAAGCGGTGCCCACGCCGGCATCGACCAGCACCGGGACTTTCGCCTGCTCGATGATCAGCGACAGGTTCCAGGGATTGAGGATGCCCATGCCGGAACCGATCAGCGAGGCCAGCGGCATGACGGCGACGCAGCCGATCTCTTCCAGCATGCGTGCCTGTATCGGGTCGTCGCTGCAATAGACCATCACGTCGAAGCCGTCCCTGACCAGCGTCTCGGCCGCCTTGAGGGTTTCGGGCATGTTGGGAAACAGCGTTTTTTCATCGCCCAGCACTTCCAGCTTGACCAGCTTGTGGCCGCCGAGCAGTTCGCGCGCCAGCTGCAGCGTGTAGACCGCATCCTTGGCGTTGTAGCAGCCCGCGGTGTTGGGCAGGATGGTGTACTTCGTCGGCGGCACTACGTCGAGCAGGCTCGGCGCGTTCGGGTCCTGCCCGATGTTCACGCGCCGGATCGCCACCGTGATGATGTCGGCGCCGCTGGCTTCGGTCGCTTCCCGTGTCTGTTCCAGGTCGCGGTATTTGCCGCTGCCCACCAGCAGGCGCGAGCGATAGGTCTTGCCGGCGATGGTCAGTCCCTGTTCCTGATTCTGCATTGCATTCTCCATATGTCATCCGCCGCCGATGGCGCGCACGATGTCGACCCGGTCGCCCGGCTGCAGCAGCCGCTGCGGCCAGGCGCTCCTCGGCACCACTTCGCGGTTGATCGCCACCGCCAGCGACTTGCCGAGCAGGTCGAGCGAGGCGAGCAGCGCCTGCACATCGGTCTGGCCCGGCAGCGCGTGCGGCGCGCCGTTGAGTTCGATCTCCATGGCCTTACTGCTTGCTGTAGATCTCGGCGCCGTTCTTGACGAACTCGACCGCCTTGACTTCCATGCCGCGCTTGAGGGCCTGCTCGTCGCTGAGGCCCTGGCTCGCCGCATAGTCGCGCACGTCCTGGGTGATCTTCATCGAGCAGAAATGCGGGCCGCACATCGAGCAGAAATGCGCGACCTTGGCCGAGTCCTTGGGCAGAGTCTCGTCGTGGAATTCGCGCGCCTTGTCGGGATCGAGGCCGAGGTTGAACTGGTCTTCCCAGCGGAACTCGAAGCGCGCCTTGGACAACGCGTTGTCGCGGATCTGCGCGCCCGGATGGCCCTTGGCGAGATCGGCGGCGTGCGCGGCGAGCTTATAGGTGATGATGCCTTCCTTGACGTCGTCCTTGTCGGGCAGACCGAGATGCTCCTTCGGCGTCACGTAGCACAGCATCGCGGTGCCGTACCAGCCGATGGTGGCGGCGCCGATGCCGGAAGTGATGTGGTCGTAGCCGGGCGCGATGTCGGTGGTCAGCGGCCCCAGCGTGTAGAACGGCGCCTCGTGGCACTGCTCCAGCTGCAGGTCCATGTTTTCCTTGATCAGGTGCAGCGGCACATGGCCGGGGCCTTCGATCATCACCTGCACGTCGTGCTTCCACGCGATCCGGGTCAGTTCGCCGAGCGTCTTCAGCTCGCCGAGCTGGGCCTCGTCGTTGGCGTCGTAGATCGAACCGGGGCGCAGGCCGTCGCCGAGGCTGAAGGCGACGTCATAGGCCTTCATGATTTCGCAGATGTCCTCGAAGTGCTCGTAGAGGAAGGATTCCCTGTGATGCGCGAGGCACCACTTGGCCATGATGGAGCCGCCGCGGGAGACGATGCCCGTCATGCGCTTGGCCGTCAGCGGCACATACTGCAGCCGCACGCCGGCATGGATGGTGAAGTAGTCCACGCCCTGCTCTGCCTGCTCGATCAGGGTGTCGCGGAAGATTTCCCAGGTCAGGTCTTCCGCCTTGCCGTTCACCTTTTCCAGCGCCTGGTAGATCGGCACCGTGCCGATCGGCACCGGCGAATTGCGGATGATCCATTCCCGCGTTTCGTGGATGTGCTTGCCGGTGGAGAGGTCCATCACGGTATCGCCGCCCCAGCGGATCGCCCAGGTCATTTTTTCGACTTCCTCGCCGATCGACGAGGTCACGGCGGAGTTGCCGATGTTGGCATTGACCTTGACCAGGAAGTTGCGGCCGATGATCATCGGCTCGCTTTCCGGATGGTTGATGTTGTTAGGAATGATGGCGCGGCCGCGCGCGACTTCCGAGCGCACGAATTCCGGCGTGATCTCGGCGGGAATCGCGGCGCCGAAGGACTGCCCCGGATGCTGGCGCAGCATCATGTCGGCCAGCCGCTGGCCGGTGGGGCCGGAAGCGCGCAGGCTCTCCATGTATTCCTTGCGTCGGAGGTTTTCGCGGATGGCGATGTATTCCATCTCGGGTGTGATGATGCCGTTGCGCGCGTAATGCATCTGGGTCACGTTGCGGCCCGCCACCGCGCGGCGCGGCTTGCGGTGCAGGTTGAAGCGCAGCTCGGCCAGCTTCGGATCGTTGAGGCGCTCGACGCCGTACTGCGAGCTCGGGCCGGGCAGCTCTTCGGTGTCGTTGCGCTCCTCGATCCAGCGCGCGCGCAGCGCCGGCAGGCCGGAACGGATGTCGATCTTCGCCGCCGGGTCGGTATAGGGGCCGGAGGTGTCGTAGACATAGACCGGCGGATTCTTCTCCGCGCCAAAGGAGGCGGGTGTGTCGGACTGCGTGATTTCGCGCATCGGCACGCGGATGTCGGACCGCGATCCTTCTACGTAAATCTTGCGGGAGTTGGGCAGCGGCTTGACGGCTGCTTCATCGACGGTGGCGGTCGATGCGAGGAATTGAGGATTCGCGTTCATGTTGCTCCTTTGCCAAACAGGAAAGCGAAGGAGCGACGGAATGATGGTGCGGAAGAACATCCGGCTGCTTCCCTTCGCTGGCATTACCCAGATCAGGTTCGGAGGGTATTTCTCACCCGGCCGATCACTCGGCCAGGACCCCTAGCGTTTCGTCATTTGCATGACAGCGGCGAATTATACGCCGACCTGCCCCTTTGTCATCCCTCCCTGCCCCGGCTCCTGCCCTATAATCACTGGTTTCGCAGAAACTCACGCCAAATCATGGAATTAGCCAAATCATTCGAGCCCGCCGAGATTGAAAAACACTGGCGCACCGAGTGGGAAAAGCGCGGCCTGTACACCGCCACGACCGATGCCGGCAAGCCCTCTTTTTCGATTCAGCTGCCGCCGCCGAACGTGACCGGCACCCTGCACATGGGCCACGCGTTCAATCAGACGGTGATGGACGGCCTGACGCGCTACTACCGCATGCGCGGCCACAACACCGCCTGGATCCCCGGCACCGACCATGCCGGCATCGCGACCCAGATCGTGGTGGAGCGCCAGCTCGATGCGCAGAAGATTTCGCGCCATGACCTCGGCCGCGAGAAATTCCTCGAGAAGGTGTGGGAATGGAAGGAGCATTCCGGCTCCACCATCACCGGCCAGATGCGCCGCCTCGGCGCCTCCACCGACTGGAGCCGCGAGTACTTCACCATGGACGAAAAGATGTCCAGGGCGGTGACCGAAGTCTTCGTGCGCCTGTACGAGCAGGGCCTGATCTACCGCGGCAAGCGCCTCGTCAACTGGGATCCGAAGCTGCTGACCGCGGTGTCCGACCTGGAGGTGGTGTCCGAGGAAGAAGACGGCCACATGTGGCACATCCGCTATCCGCTGGCGGACGGCAGCGGACACATCACGGTTGCCACCACCCGTCCCGAGACCATGCTCGGCGACGTCGCGGTCGCGGTCGACCCGACCGACGAGCGCTACACCCCGCTGCTCGGCAAGCTGCTGACCCTGCCGCTCACCGGCCGCCAGATCCCGATCATCGCCGATGAATACGTGGACAAGGAATTCGGCACCGGCTGCGTGAAGATCACCCCCGCGCACGACTTCAACGACTATGCGGTCGGCCAGCGCCACCAGCTCCCGCAGATCAACATCTTCACGCTCGACGCCAAGATCAACGAGAACGGCCCGGAAAAATACCGCGGCCTCGACCGCTACGACGCCCGCAAGCAGATCGTCGCCGACCTCGAGGCGCAGGGGCTGCTGGAATCGGTCAAGCCGCACAAGCTGATGGTGCCGCGCGGCGACCGCACCAATGTCGTGATCGAGCCGATGCTGACCGACCAGTGGTTCGTGGCGATGAGCAAGCCGGCGCCCGAAGGCACGCATTTCCCCGGCAAGTCCATCGCCGAAGTGGCGCTGGAAAAGGTCGCCGGCGGCGAGATCCGGTTCGTCCCCGAGAACTGGACCACCACCTACAACCAATGGCTCAACAACATCCAGGACTGGTGCATCTCGCGCCAATTGTGGTGGGGTCACCAGATCCCGGCCTGGTATGACGAAGAAGGCAATATCTACGTCGCCCGCAATGAAGAAGAAGCGCGCGCCAGGGCCGGCGGCAAGCCGCTGACCCGCGAGAACGACGTGCTCGACACCTGGTTCTCGTCGGCGCTGGTGCCCTTTTCCTCGCTCGGCTGGCCGCAGGAGACGCCGGACTACCAGCTGTTCCTGCCGTCGTCCGTGCTGGTCACCGGTTTCGACATCATCTTCTTCTGGGTGGCGCGGATGGTGATGATGACCACCCACTTCACCGGCAAGGTGCCGTTCAAGACGGTGTACGTGCACGGCCTCGTGCGCGACGCCAGCGGCCAGAAGATGTCCAAGTCCAAGGGCAATACGCTCGATCCGATCGACCTGATCGACGGCATCGACGTCGAGTCGCTGGTGGCCAAGCGCACCACCGGCCTGATGAATCCGAAGCAGGCCGAGAGCATCGCCAAGGCCACCCGCAAGGAATTCCCGAACGGGATCCCGGCCTTCGGCACCGACGCGCTGCGCTTCACCATGGCCAGCTATGCCTCGCTCGGCCGCAACATCAACTTCGACCTCAGCCGCTGCGAGGGCTACCGCAACTTCTGCAACAAGCTGTGGAATGCGACCCGCTTCGTGCTGATGAACACCGAAGGCAAGGACTGCGGCTTCGACGCCATCAGCTGCGGACCGGAAGGCCGCGACTTTTCGCAGGCCGACCGCTGGATCGTGTCGCTGCTGCAGCGCACCGAGATGGAAGTCGAGAAGGGCTTTGCCGACTACCGCTTCGACAATATCGCCTCGGCCATCTACAAGTTCATCTGGGACGAGTACTGCGACTGGTATCTCGAGGTCGCCAAGGTGCAGATCCAGACCGGCACCGAAGCCCAGCAGCGCGCCACCCGCCGCACCCTGCTGCGCGTGCTGGAGACCGTGCTGCGCCTCGCGCATCCGATCATCCCCTTCATCACCGAGCAGCTGTGGCAGAAGATCGCGCCGATGACCGATCTCAAGCTCAGCCCGGCCGGCGACTCCATCATGGTCCGCCCCTACCCGGTGGCCAACAGCGAAAAGCTCGACGAGGAAGCGGAAGCCTGGATGGCCCAGCTCAAGGCAATGACCGACGCCTGCCGCAACCTGCGCGGCGAGATGCAGCTGTCGCCGGCGCAGAAGGTGCCGCTCTACATCGAGGCGAGCGACCGCGCGCGCGCGCAGTCGTTTGTCACCTGCCTGCAGGCGCTGGCCAAACTGTCCGACGTGCAGGTCGTCGACGCGCTGCCCGAGTCGCCGGCCCCGGTGTCGGTGGTCGGTACCGTCAAGCTGATGCTGAAGGTGGAAATCGACGTCGCCGCCGAGCGCGAACGGCTGAGCAAGGAAATCGCGCGCCTGGAGGGCGAGATCGGCAAGGCCAACGCCAAGCTGGCCAACGAAAGCTTTGTCGCCCGTGCCCCGGCCCAGGTCGTGGCCCAGGAAAAGGAGCGCGTCGCCAGCTTTGGCGCCACGCTCGCCAAGCTGCGCGAGCAGTTTGAGAAATTGCAAAAAGCATAACAATCACAAGCGCAACACTGGTACGGCGCCTTGCACCTCTGCATGCGCCGTACCCGATTCCAATCAGGAGACCAATCACATGAGCAAGAAGCTGTTCTGCGCGGCCGCGCTGTTGCTGGCCGCCGCCGCCCACGCGCAGACGACCGCCGTCGGCGTCTGGAAGACCATCGACGACGAAACGGGCAAGCCGAAGTCGCTGGTGCGCATCAGCGAGAGCAACGGCGAACTGCGCGGCAAGATCGAGCGCCTGTTCCGTGACGCGAGCGAAGACCAGAATCCGAAATGCGTGAGCTGCGAAGGCGCGCTGAAGGACCAGCCGATTCTCGGCATGACCATCATCACCGGCATGAAGAAGGACGGCGAAGGCTACGGCGGCGGCCAGATCCTCGACCCGGCCAGCGGCAAGGTCTACAAGAGCAAGATGTCGCTGAGCGACGGCGGCAAAAAACTCGACGTGCGCGGCTATGTGGGCGTGCCGATGTTCGGCCGCACCCAGACCTGGGTAAGGGTGGAATAAGCAAGACACCCGGTGATTCAAGTAGTGCAGGCGTCCCTGCCTGCACAGCACCGCGTGTCCGAAGAGTGATCAATGCGCAGCAGGCAAATCTATCGCTGCGGCTTCGCCCGGTCATGCATTCGGCCGCACCCGGACATGCGGGTGGAACAAGAAAGACACCCGGTGATTCAAGTAGTGCAGGCGTCCCTGCCTGCACAGCACCGCGTGTCCGAAGAATGATCACTGCTCAGCAGGCAAGCCCATCGGTGCGGTTTCACCATTATGCGGGCAGCGACGACCGCAACCGCACCATCAAGCCTCAGACAAACGAAACCGTCAGCCCCGGCAGGCTCACGCCCGAAAACGCGGAAGTCCAGGTCTCCCCGGCCTTGATCGGGCAGACGTCGGTCCAGGTGCCGGTCGTGATGATTTCCCCTTCCTGCAGCGGCTGGAACTGGTTCTGCTCCTTGAGCAGCTGATGCAGATGCCACAGCGCATGCAGCGGGCTGCCGAGCACGTCGTGTCCGAAACCGGCAGAGCGCAGCTCGTCGCCGCAGGACAAGGACAGGCTCGCATGCGCCAGCACTTCCCCGAGATTGCGGCGGCTGGCGGCCGACAGCATCTTCGGCTCGCCGACGATCAGCAGGCCATGCAGGCCGAAGGCGGCGATCGAGTCGGCCATCTCGAACTTCCAGTCGGGATACGGACAGGTGACGATCTCGAACGCATGGGCCATCCACTCGATGCAGTCCGACAGCTCCTGGATGCTGGCATCCGGCGCCGGCGTGCAGCCGAGCTTGAACACCAGCTCCGGGCCGATGCGGGGCTGCATGGCGCCGGTCAGGCTCTGCAGGCCGCGATTGTCGACAGAAAAACGTACCGTCTCATCGAACACCGGCGTCCAGATCGGATTGCGGATCGGCTCGCTGACGCCGTACTTCGACCAGATCTTGCGATTGGTGAAGCCGATCTTGCGGCCGACCATGGTCTCGCCCTGGGCGGTGCGGATGTCCGCGATGCAGCGTGCGACGTCGTAGCTGTCGGCGATCGACAGCGGGCCGTTGGCCGACAGCGGCGGCATCAGCTGCGCCAGCGCGCGCGCCTCGAGCAATTGATGCGCATAGCGGCTTGCTTGCGTGGACATGAGCATGGCGGGACTCGTTCGGTATGGGTAGGATTCTTGGCGCATGGCGACCAGCCCTGTACTCTACGCAGGAGCATGGCCCCAGGTTTGCGTTTTCTCAAACGAAAAAGTGCGACCGTGCTGAAAGGAAAACATTATAGGCCTTTCAGCTTGCGCTTTTTCGGGGACCAATCTTGGCACCGTATTTCTACGGATGACAGAAAGACAAGCCGGCCGCTCATGTGCCGGGCCGGCTGCCTGCGTTGGAAGATTGAGGGAAAGCCAAGTTCCCCGCCGCGCGCTTACGCCCCGGGTTGCTCCCAGAGATCGCCGGTGGCGCTGCCGCGCGGCGCGGTCACGCCGAAGTGGGAATAGGCCGCCGGCGTCGCGATGCGGCCGCGCGGCGTGCGCTGCAGGAAGCCCTGCTGGATCAGGTAGGGTTCGAGCACGTCTTCGATGGTGTCGCGCTCCTCGCCGATGGCCGCCGCCAGGTTGTCGAGGCCGACCGGGCCGCCGTTGAACTTGAACAGCACCGCCTCCAGCAGCTTGCGGTCCATCACGTCGAAGCCGACCGGGTCGACATCCAGCATCTTCAGCGCGGCATCCGCCATCGCCTTGGTGATCTGGCCGTTGCCCTTGACCTCCGCGTAGTCGCGCACCCGGCGCAGCAGGCGGTTGGCGATACGCGGCGTGCCGCGGCTGCGGCGGGCGATCTCCAGCGCGCCCTCGTCGACGATGCCGGCATTGAGCAGGCTGGCGCTACGCGAGACGATGCGCGCCAGTTCCTCCGGCGTATAGAACTCGAGCCGGGCGACGATGCCGAAGCGGTCGCGCAGCGGATTGGTCAGCATGCCGGCGCGCGTGGTGGCGCCGACCAGGGTGAAAGGCTGCAGGTCGAGGCGCACCGAGCGTGCGGCCGGTCCCTCGCCGATCATGATGTCGATCTGGTAATCCTCGAGCGCGGGATACAGGATTTCCTCCACCACCGGCGACAGACGATGAATCTCGTCGATGAACAGCACGTCGTTGGGCTCGAGATTGGTCAGCAGCGCGGCGAGATCGCCGGCGCGCTCCAGCACCGGCCCCGAGGTCTGGCGCAGGTTGACGCCCATCTCGCGCGCGATGATGTGGGCCAGGGTGGTCTTGCCCAGTCCCGGCGGTCCAAACAGCAGCGTATGGTCGAGCGCCTCGCGCCGCTGGCGGGCGGCCGCGATGAAGATCTCCAGCTGCGCGTGGATCTTGGCCTGGCCGACGTATTCGTCGAGCTGCTTCGGGCGCAGCGCGCGCTCGATCGCTTCCTCGTTCGAGGAAGCGGGGGTGGCGGCGATGATGCGCTGCTCGGTGAAGTTGTCGGTCTGGATGCTCATGGCGGATTACGCTTTCGATAGTGCCTTCAGTGCCAGCTTGATGCCGTCGGATACTCCGGAGCCGGCCGGCACCTGCTTAAGCGCCAGCGCGGCTTCCTTTTCCGAATAGCCGAGCGCCAGCAGCGCGTTGAGGATGTCCGAACTCGCATCATGCTGGGCGGTGCCGCCGGCTGCGCCGATGTCGGCGCCGAGCTTGCCCTTGAGTTCGAGCAGCAGGCGCTCGGCGGTCTTCTTGCCGATGCCCGGGATCCTCGTCAGCCGTCCCGATTCCTGCAGCGTCACCGCCTGCGACAGATCGGCCACCGACATGCCCGACAGGATGGACAGCGCGGTACGGGCGCCGATTCCCGAGATGCGTATCAGCTGGCGGAACAGATTGCGCTCGTCCTGGGTGCCGAAACCGTAGAGCAGGTGCGCATCCTCGCGCACCGCGAGATGCGTGAGGAGCACGATCTTCTCGCCGGTGCCCGGCAGATTGTAGAAGGTGCTCATCGGGACATCGACCTCGTAGCCCACGCCGTTGCAGTCGATCAGGATTTGCGGCGGGTTCTTTTCAATCAGGATTCCGGAGAGACGGCCTATCATGTGTTGGCGGCGAGTGAATTTGACAGGGCGATGATACAGGACATTCCCCGCCTGCCCCACCGGCAACAAGCCTTGCCGCACGGGGATTTTTCCGGCGCCGCGGCACTCCAAGCGGGCATTGCCTGCTGTCTCCGGAAACCACTTCCCGCCCGCGTTATGCGACTGCTATCCCCCGCTTCTCCCCGCCGGCTTGCGGCCCGCCGCGTGCTGTCCGGGCTCGGACACCTGCTCGGCATTGTCTGGGCGGCGCCGCTGACCGCGTTCGGCCTGCTGGTCGGCCTGCCGATCGTCCTGTGGCGCGGCCATGTGCAGTTCGTCCATGCCTGGGCGCCGGCGATCCTGATACGCGGACCGATCGCCGACTTTCTGCTGCGCCGCCATCCCTTCGGCGCGATGAATGCGATGACCATCGGCCATGTCGTCATCGCGACCCACGACGGCCTGTCGTCACGTGTGCTGATCCACGAACTCGCCCATGTTCGCCAGGGTGCGCGCTGGGGCATCCTGTTCCCGCTTGCCTATCTGGCATCGAGCCTGTGGGCGCTCATCCGCGGCAAGGACGCCTACTGGCACAACCGCTTCGAGATCGCCGCGCGGCGCGCCGAAAAGCGCATCTGAAGCGCCCGCAGAAAAAGTAGTGCAGGCCTCCGTGCCTGCACAAACACCAAAAGTAGTGCAGGCCTCCGTGCCTGCACAAACCCCGGCAGTCCGAAGAAAAACGCCCCGCCCGCAAGCAAGCCATGCGGGCGCATGAAACCGCCCTACCCCACCAGCCGCCCGCGCCGCATCCGCAAGCCCTTCTTCGCCAGCGCCGGCGACAGTTCGCCGAGCGTCGCAAGCGTCTCGCCGCTGTGCGCATGACAGATCGCCACGCCAAGCGCGTCGGAGGCGTCGGTGCCCGGGGTGCCCGACAGCATCAGCAGGCGCGTGACCATGTCCTGCATCTGCTGTTTCTGCGCGCGGCCGTGGCCGACCACCGCCTGCTTGATCTGCAGCGCGGTGTATTCCGCCACCGCGAGGTCGGCATGCACCAGCGCGCAGATGGCGGCGCCACGCGCCTGGCCGAGCAGCAGCGTGGATTGCGGATTGACGTTGACGAACACCTTTTCGATCGCCGCGCAGTCGGGCGCATAGGTGCGGATGATTTCGGAGACCCCGGAGAGGATGGTCTTGAGCCGCTGCGGCAGGTCGGCGTCGGGCGTCTTGATGGTGCCCGACGCGATGTAGCTCAGCTTGTTGCCCTGCTTGTGGATCACGCCGAAGCCGGTGGTGCGCAAACCGGGGTCGATGCCGAGGATTTTCATTGGACTGCTTCATGAGCCGCTCCCGGCATGGCGGGAGCGGCAGGTTTTTCAATCAGTGGCGGAAGTGGCGCGTGCCGGTGAACAGCATCACGACGCCGCGCTCATCCGCCGCGTCGATGACTTCCTGGTCGCGCATGGAGCCGCCCGGATGGATCACGCAGGTCGCGCCCGCGTCCACCACCACGTCCAGACCGTCGCGGAACGGGAAGAAGGCATCGGATGCCACCGCCGAACCGGTCAGGCTCAGTCCGGCATTCTGCGCCTTGATCGAGGCGATGCGTGCCGAATCGATGCGGCTCATCTGGCCCGCGCCCACGCCCAGCGTCATGCCGCCGGCGCAGAACACGATCGCATTGGACTTCACGAACTTGGCCACGCGCCAGGCGAACATCAGGTCTTCCAGCTGCTGCGGCGTCGGCTGCTTCCTGGTCACGACCTTCAGCTCGGCCGGCATCACGTTCTTCGCATCCGGCGACTGCACCAGCAGGCCGCCGCCGACGCGCTTGACGTCGTAGGCATTGACCGCGGTGTCGAGCGGGATTTCGAGCAGGCGCACGTTCTGCTTGGCGGCGAATACCTGGCGCGCCTCGGCGGTGAACGCGGGCGCGATCAGCACTTCCACGAACTGCCTGGCCACGGCCTCGGCGGCCTTGCCGTCGAGTTCGCGGTTGAAGGCGATGATGCCGCCGAACGCAGAGGTCGGATCGGTCTTGAATGCCTTGTCATAGGCTTCCAGCGGACTGGCGGCGACCGCCACGCCGCAGGGATTCGCATGCTTGATGATCACGCACGCCGGGACGTCGAAGGTCTTCACGCATTCCCATGCGGCGTCGGCGTCGGCGATATTGTTGTACGACAGTTCCTTGCCCTGCAGCTGGCGATAGTTGGCGAGCGAGCCGGCGACCGGCGCCAGGTCGCGGTAGAACGCGGCCGACTGGTGCGGGTTTTCGCCGTAGCGCATTTCCTGGACTTTTTCGAAATGCAGGTTGAGGGTCTGCGGATAGGCGCTGCGGCTGGCATGCTCGCGCTCGGCGCCGAGCGAGGTCAGGTAGTTGGTGATGGCGCCGTCATATTGCGCGGTGTGCGCGAACACCTTGGTCGCGAGCGCGAATTTCGTGTCGTACGATACCTCGCCGCCGTTGGCCTTCATCTCGTCGAGCACGCGGCCGTAGTCGGCCGGGTCGCAGACCACCACCACGTCGCGGTGGTTCTTGGCCGACGAACGCAGCATGGTCGGACCGCCGATGTCGATGTTCTCGATCGCATCCTCCAGCGAACACTGTTCCCGCGCCACCGTCTGCTGGAACGGATACAGGTTGACCACCACCATGTCGATCGTCGGAATGCCGTGCTTTTCCAGCGCCGCCACATGCTCGGGCAGATCCCGGCGGGCGAGAATGCCGCCGTGGACCTTGGGGTGCAGCGTCTTCACGCGGCCGTCCAGCATTTCGGGAAAACCGGTGTAGTCGGCCACCTCGGTCACCTTCACGCCATTGTCGGCGAGCAGTTTCGCCGTGCCGCCGGTGGAGAGGATGTTGACGCCTTGCGCCGCCAGCGCCTTGGCGAAATCGAGTACGCCCGTTTTGTCGGAAACGGAGATGAGGGCTTGCTTGATCATGATGAAGGTGCGAAGTGATGGATAACGTAAATGCTGCAGGCCCGATGCCTGCGAATACATCGGTCGGCCGTGCCGCCACTTACGTTATCGATCACAGCAACCCGTGCTGTTGCAGCTTCTTGCGCAGGGTGTTGCGATTGATGCCCAGCATTTCCGCCGCCAGCGACTGGTTGCCGTCGGCGCGTTCCATCACTGCTTCGAGTATCGGCTTCTCGACGGTAAAGACCACCATTTCATAGACGTTCGACGGCTGCTGCTCGCCCAGGTCCCTGAAGTATTTCTCGAGGCTTTTCCTGACGACGTCCTGGATATTGTCTTTGCTCATTGCAGTGTACTTGCTGTTCTTTTCGTTGATTCAGGCGGCCAGCCGCTGCTCGGAAAGGCCGTATTGTAACCGCTCGCCGTACGCGGCCTGCGATTCGAAGAATGCATCGACCGCGGCCAGCTGCTCCTCGCAGCTCTCGAGTCGGTTCATGCGCTGGCGGAAGTCCTCGCCGCCCGGCAGTTCGCGCACATACCAGCCGATATGCTTGCGCGCGGTGCGCAAGCCGATGTAATCGCCGTAGAACGCGTAATGCGCGCGCAGATGCTCCTGCATCAGCGCGCGCACTTCGACCACCGTCGGCGCGGCGAGCGTTTCGCCGGTGCGCAGGTAGTGGTCGATCTCGCGGAAGATCCACGGCCTTCCCTGCGCCGCGCGTCCGATCATCACGGCATCGGCGCCGGTGTGCGCCAGCACCTGCTTCGCCTTCCGCGGCGAAGTGATGTCGCCGTTGGCGACCACAGGAATGCCCACCGCCGCCTTGACCGCCGCGATGGTGTCGTATTCCGCCTCGCCGCTGTACCCGTCCGCGCGCGTGCGTCCGTGCAGGGTCAGCATGGCGATGCCGCTGGCCTCGGCCATCCTCGCGATGACGAGCGCATTCTTGTGCTGGCGGTCCCAGCCGGTGCGGAACTTGAGCGTGACCGGCACATCCACGGCGGCGACCACCGCGTCGAGAATGCGGCCGACCAGGGCCTCGTTCTGCAGCAACGCCGACCCGCACCAGCTGTTGCACACTTTCTTCACCGGGCAGCCCATGTTGATGTCGATGATCTGTGCGCCGCGCTCGACGTTGAAGCGTGCGCTGGCGGCGAGCATCGCGGGATCGGCGCCGGCGATCTGCACCGCCTTGGGCTCCATCTCGCCATCGTGATTGATGCGGCGCGAGGTTTTCTCGCTGGCCCACAGCCGCGGGTCGGAGGCCGCCATTTCGGACACCGCGTAGCCGGCGCCGAGCTGCTTGCACAGCTGGCGGAAAGGCCGGTCCGTCACTCCCGCCATGGGAGCGACGAATACATTGTTGCGAAGGATGTGCGGACCGATGTTCACGGAATGTCGGGGAAAAGGGGTGGCGCCGGGGAAGCCGCTATTTTAGCCGCTTCGGCCGGCGCTTCAAATCGGGAAAACTTGCGCAGTGCAGCGTGGGCCGGGGGATGAGGCTACTTGGCCAGCTCGTCCAGCGCCTCCCTGTCGAGCCTGTCCAGGTGGGCAACGTCGCCCCACTGCAGCAGGCGCAGCGAGCGGCCGTCGGACGAGAACCGGTTGATGCTGGCATTGAAAATATCGAAATCGCGCGCCTGCGCGAAATCCATCCCCAGCGCGGCGCGATAGGCGCATTCCAGGACGCCGCCATGACAGACCACGGCAATCTTGCGATGCCCGCCCTCGGCCACGATGCGCAGGATGGTCTTCACCGTACGGTCGGCGAACTCCCGCATGGTCTCCGCCACATGCACGCCGGCCGGAAAGCGGGCGTCGATGTCCCGTGCCTTCCATGCGGCGTGCGCCTCGGGATAACGGGCCGCGATCTCGCCGTACAGCATGCCCTCGAAGGCGCCGTAGCAGCGCTCGCGCAGCCCGCGGTCGAGCCTGACCTCCATGCCGCGCGGCGCGGCGATCGCCGTCGCCGTCTGGCGCGCGCGCAGCAGGTCGCTGGAGTAGACCGCGTCCAGCGCCTCGTCTTCGATCGCGCGCGCCAGAGCCGCCGCCTGGCGCATGCCTTCGGCATTGAGGCCGATGTCGAGATGCCCTTGCAGACGCCTCACGGCATTCCACGCGGTTTCGCCGTGGCGGATCAACAGGATGTCAGTCACAGAAATGCTCCGTTCAGCCGGCCTGCGCCAGGCTCGGCGTCAGGGTATAGACGCCGGTGATCGCGGCTTGCCCGAGGATGTGTCCGCGCATCGCGTCGCGCACCTGCTGCCCGGTGAACCTGCCGTCCACCGGCAGCCGCTCCACGTCCAGCGCGTACAGCGTGAATACGTAGTGATGCGGGATCGAGTCGTTCCACGGCGGGCACGGCCCATCGAAGCCGAAGTAGTCCCCCGCCATGTCGGCATCGCCGGCGAACCACCCGGTGTAATCGTTGACGCCGTGCCGTCCCGGCTGGCCGTTCGCGATCGCCGGTCCCGGCTTGCCGCGCGGGGTCACGCCGTCGGAATACTGGCCGGCGGCGATCGCATCGAGCGACGGCGGCAGATCGACCAGCACCCAGTGGAAGAAATCGACGCGCGGCAGGTCCGCCGGCACCGTCTTGCCTTCCTGATTCACATCGTCGCCGCGCGAGGGCACGTCGTAGTCATGGCAGACCAGCGCCAGGGATTTCGTCCCGGCGGGCAGCTCACTCCAGGCCAGATGCGGATTGCGGTTGGCAGACAGCTTCACATGCGTGACCGGGTCGATCACGGCGAATGCGAATTCGCCCGGGATTTTTTCGCCATCCTTGAAAGAATCGCTCCACAGCTTCATCGATGTCTCCTTACGGGTTGAACACAGCCGTCATTCTCGTTCAATTCGCCGCCGCCGGCTTGACCTGCAGCCAGAACGTGACCGGACCGTCATTGGTCAGCGATACCTGCATGTGGGCGCCGAAGCGCCCCGTCTCGACGCGCGGCATGCGGGCGCGCGCGGCGTCCACGAAATAGTCGAACAGCCTGCGCCCTTCCTCCGGCGTCGCCGCCGGCGTGAACGACGGCCGCGTGCCGGAACGGGTATCGGCGGCCAGCGTGAACTGCGGCACCAGCAGCAGGCCGCCGTCGACATCGCTGAGGCTGCGGTTCATCTTGCCCGCATCGTCGGCAAACACGCGGTAGGACAGCAGCCTGGCCAGCAAGGCATCGGCCTGTTCCCGCGTATCGTTGCGCTCGGCGCAGAACAGCACCAGCAGGCCGCCGTCGATGGCGCCGACCGTCACCCCATCGACCTCGACCGATGCGCGCGTCACGCGCTGCAGCAGCGCGATCATCCGAGCGTGACGCGCGCGAACTTGCGCTTGCCGACCTGCAGCACGAAAGTGCCGGCGTCGACTTTCAGGCCCTTGTCGCTGACGGTCTCGCCATCGATGCGCACCCCGCCCTGCTCCACCATGCGCAGCGCCTCCGAGGTCGAGGCGCACAGGTTGGCCTGCTTGAGCAGCTGCCCGATGCCCAGCGGCGCGCCGCTCAGGCTGACCTCCGGCACGTCGTCCGGAATGCCGCCGCGCGCGCGGTTGTTGAAGTCGGCCAGCGCATCCTCCGCCGCCTTCTGCGAATGGAAGCGCGCCACGATCTCCTGCGCCAGCAGCACCTTGAAGTCGCGCGGATTGCGGCCCTCGTCGGCCTCCCTGCGGAAGCGCGCGATCTCTTCCATCGGCCGGAAGGACAGCAGTTCATAGTATCGCCACATCATGGTGTCGGAGATGCTCATCAGCTTGCCGAACATCGTATTGGCGGGTTCGGTGATGCCGACATAATTGCCCTTGGATTTCGACATCTTCTCGACACCGTCGAGGCCTTCGAGCAGCGGCATCGTCAGGATGCACTGCGGCTCCTGGCCGTAATCCTTCTGCAGCTCGCGCCCCACCAGCAGGTTGAACTTCTGGTCGGTGCCGCCCAGCTCCAGGTCGGACCGCAGCGCCACCGAATCGTAGCCCTGCATCAGCGGATAGAGCAGCTCGTGCACCGAGATCGGCGTGCCGGCCTTGAAACGCTTCGTAAAATCCTCGCGCTCCAGGATGCGCGCGACGGTGTATTTCGCCGACAACTGGATCATGCCGCGCGCGCCGAGCGGGTCGCACCACTCGGAGTTGTACCGGATCTCGGTGCGTGCGGGATCGAGCACCAGGCTGGCCTGCGCAAAATAGGTCCTGGCGTTTTCCTCGATCTGCTCGCGGGTGAGCGGCGGACGCGTCACGTTGCGGCCCGAGGGATCGCCGATCATCGAGGTGAAGTCGCCGATCAGAAAGATGACCGTGTGACCCAGGTTCTGCAGCTGGCGCATCTTGTTGAGCACCACCGTGTGACCGAGATGCAGATCGGGCGCGGTCGGGTCGAGACCCAGCTTGATGCGCAGGGGCTGGCCGCTTTGCTCCGAGCGCGCGAGCTTCTGCGCGAACTCGGATTCGATCAACAGCTCGTCGACACCGCGCCTGGTGATCGCCAGGGCTTCCTGTACGGAATCCGTCAGCGGCAGTACGGCTTTGTCGGTTTGCAAATTCTGGGAGGCGTCCATGGGATGAGGGAAATTAAGAAGTCGACGGTGAAAATTCAATACGATGTGTTGGTATAATCGCTGCTTCTTTTGATTCTTGCACAGCAGCAAACTGCAGATCAGGAGCGGAGCTTGTCACTGCCCGGCGCATTCCCTGCCCGGCCCCGCTTCAGGCGCTTGTTCCCGCGCCGTTCCGGCAAGCTCTTCGGCTAAAACCGCAAATTCTAACTTATTGCATGCTCAATACAGACAACAACCAGGGTCAGGCATCGAGCAGCAAGTCCTCTTCCGCGTCTTCCCGCAAGACACGCATTCTCTCCGCCACCGCCGTTTTCCTCGCGGTCTGCGCATTCGGCGCCTTCGGCGTCGCACCGATGGCGCCCGACGCATCCGATCTTCCCGTGCGCACCATTGCGCAGGAACTCGAGATCCCGAGCCTGTCGGCGCAGATCGCCGGCCTGCAGGGCAGCGCGCAGGCCTATCTGCGCGAAGAGAAGGTACGCTCCGGCGACACGCTCGCCACCCTGCTGGCCAGGCTGGGCGTCCAGGATGAGGCAGCTGCCGATTTCATCAAGTCCGACAAGCTCGCCTATGGCGTGCTGCAGCTCAAGGCCGGCAAGCGCGTGCAGGCGGAGACCGACGCCGATGGCCGGCTTCAGCGCCTGACCGCCACCGTCAATGACGGCAGCGGCGCGCTGCGCAACCTCGTGGTGGCGCGCGACGGCGACGGCTTTACTGCCGCCATGGACAGCGCCGCGCTGGAGCGCCGTGTCGAAATGCACAGCGGCGTCATCACTTCGTCGCTGTTCGCCGCCACCGACGCCGCCCAGATCCCCGACCACGTCGCAATGCAGATCGTGGACATGTTCTCCACGAACATCGACTTCGCATCCGACCTGCGCCGAGGCGACCGCTTCAATGTCATCTATGAAACTTTCTGGCAGAACGGCGAGTTCGTTCGCGCCGGCCGCGTGCTCGCCGGCGAGTTCTACAACGGCACCAGCAAGTACCAGTCGGTCTGGTTCGACGAGCCCGGCAACAAGCTGGGCGGCGGCTACTACACCTTCGACGGCAAGTCGCTGAAAAAGGCCTTCCTCAAGTCGCCGCTCGAGTTCTCCCGCGTGTCGTCGGGCTTCGCCATGCGCCGCCACCCCATCTCCGGACTGTGGAAGCGTCACCAGGGCGTCGATTTCGCCGCCGCCACCGGCACGCCGATCAAGGCGGCGGGCGACGGCGTGGTGGACTTCGTCGGCGTGCAGGGCGGCTACGGCAACGTGGTGGTGCTCAAGCACTGGAACAACTATTCCACCGCCTATGCCCACATGAGCCGCTTCGCGTCCGGCCTGAAGAAGGGCATGAAGATCAGCCAGGGCGAGGTGATCGGCTATGTCGGCTCGACCGGCTGGTCGACCGGGCCGCATCTGCACTATGAGTTCCGGGTGAACAACGAACCGCGCGATCCGATGACGGTGCAGGTGCCGAGCGCCCA
Source organism: Noviherbaspirillum aridicola (assembly GCF_019656455.1). Taxonomy (GTDB): domain Bacteria; phylum Pseudomonadota; class Gammaproteobacteria; order Burkholderiales; family Burkholderiaceae_D; genus Noviherbaspirillum; species Noviherbaspirillum aridicola. Next base: position 31,740 of record NZ_BPMK01000013.1, on the reverse strand, counting down.
GCCCCTGGCCGGCGCCGATCTGCAGCGCTTCCGCGCGGTCTCGGCCGACATGCGCCACCGCCTCGCATTGCTGAACGCCGCGGACCTGCCCAAGCTCGCATCCAAGTAAGCCATTGCATCTGCAAACCGTTCGGCCGGCTGTAGAATCAGCCGACCGAACGGTTTTTTTATTCTGGCGACTCCTATGCAACTCTTCATCGGCCTCATGTCCGGCACCAGCATGGACGGCGTCGACGGCGTGCTCGCCGCGCTGCCCGACGACGGCTCCGCCCGCGGCATGCAAACCCTCGCCTCGGCCTGGCTCCCCTTCCCCGATGACCTGCGCGCGGACCTGATGTCGCTGCAGTCCGCCGCCCCGGATGAAATCCAGCGTGAAGCGCTCGCCGCAAACGCGCTCTCCCGTCTCTACGCCGACTGCGTCGCCCGGCTGCTCGACGAATCCGGAAAGCAGGCCACCGATATCCGCGCCATCGGCGCCCATGGCCAGACCATACGCCATCGTCCCGAACTCGGTTTCACCCGGCAGATCGGCAACGCCGCACTGCTCGCCGAGCTGAGCGGCATCGACGTCGTCGCCGACTTTCGCAGCCGCGACGTGGCGGCCGGCGGTCAGGGCGCGCCCCTGGTGCCCGCCTTCCACCAGGCCGTGTTCGGCGCCGACAATGAAGTCCGGGTGGTCGCCAACATCGGCGGCATCGCCAACATCAGCGTCCTGCAGCCGGGGACGGGCACGACCGGGTTCGACACCGGCCCGGGAAACGTGTTGATGGATTACTGGATAGGCGCCGTGCAGGGAAAATCTTATGACGCCGGCGGCGGGTGGGCGGCAAGCGGCCGGCCGGATCCAGCCCTGCTCGAGACACTGCTCGACGAACCCTATTTCCGGCTGCCGCCGCCGAAGAGCACCGGGCGTGACCTGTTCCATCGGCAGTGGCTGGAAGGCAGGATGACGCGACACGCCGGCCTCGCCCCCGAAGACGTGCAGGCCACACTCGCGCGCCTCACCGCGGCCTCGCTCGCCGATGCGATCGCCAATCATGCGCCGACGGTCCGGTCCGTCTTCGTCTGTGGCGGCGGCGCGCACAACGGCCACCTGATGAACGAGATCCGGGACTGCCTGCGCGCAAGGGCGCTGCCAGCCACGGTCGACTCGACCGATCGGCTCGGCGTGGCACCCGGCCATGTCGAAGCGCTGGCTTTCGCCTGGCTCGCGCAACGCCATGTCTTGCGCCAGCCCGGCAACATCGCCGAAGTGACCGGCGCCGCCGGCCCGCGCATTCTCGGCGCCCTGTATCCCCGATAGAGGCGAATCTCGAGGCGAAAAAAAAACGCGGCCGGGGCCGCGTTTTTGCTGCGTACAGCTGAATCAGGCAGAGAACGAGGAGCCGCAGCCGCAGGTCGTGGTCGCGTTCGGATTCTTGATCACGAACTGTGCGCCTTCCAGGTCATCCTTGTAATCGATTTCGGCGCCGACCAGGTACTGATAGCTCATGGAGTCGATCAGCAGCTGCACGCCGTTCTTGGTCATGGTGGTGTCGTCTTCGTTGACGATTTCATCGAAGGTGAAACCGTACTGGAAACCGGAGCAGCCACCGCCCTGGACGAAGACACGCAGTTTGAGGTCGGGATTGCCTTCCTCCGCGATCAGTTCCGCAACCTTGGAGGCGGCGCTGTCGGTGAAGACGATCGGTTCGGGCATTTCGGTCACAGCATTCATTTGGAACTCCAGCTAAAGTCGTTTCAGCGATTATAGACCGTCAGCGAAATTCACGTATTCGACATGGCCAGCTTCAACACCGGCTCGCTGACCTGGTCATGGGTCAGTTTTCCGGACACCAGAGCGCCGCCGTGCATCTCCAGCGCCTTGTAGTGCACATCTCCGGTTATGCGGGCGCGCGGCTGCAATTCAAGCAGTTCCGAAGAGTGGACGTTGCCGATGATTTCTCCGTTGACAACGAGGTGCGCGACACGGATCTCGCCTTCCACCCGGGCGTGCTCGGAAACCACCAGCATGCTGGGCTCCTCCCCGTCCGCGATGACGTTCCCCTTGACCCGGCCATCAATGCGCAGCCCCCCCTGGAAATGCACATTGCCTTCGATATTCGTGGATATGCCGATCAGACTGTCAATCGTGCCCTTGCTCTTGCGGCCTAACATGGCGCCTCCTATTACAAATTCGCCGACAACTGTGCGCGCAGCTGTCCCTTTTCCAGCACTCTTGCCTGCACCGAGCGTGCCGTGACGCCTTCCGGCAGCGTGATGACACCCTCGACCCGCTGATAATGCCTGAAGCTCAACGCATACTTTTGTTGCTCCGCAGGACTTCTGTCGGGAAAAGTCATCATAGCATTTCTCCCTTCCTGCACAGTCGAGACGAGCAGCTGAAGATTGCCTGAAAACAACTGAGAGGCTGCGCCGCCTTGCATGATCAGCACGCGGTAGCGCAATTGATTAGGCGCAATATGGTCGACTTTCAGCCGCCGTATGGCGACGCCCTGCGGGCCGGCCGCATTCGGAAGCAGGCTTTCAAAGAATGCAAGGTCTTCCTTGAGCCGTGCGTTTTCCGTCTCCAGCGTCTTGAGCTGCGCCGCCAGCTGCTTCTGCGCAGCCTTCTCCATGTTCAGCTGGCTCTCGGCGGCGTTGGCCAGGGTCGAAAGCTTGTCGCGCTCCGCGGTCAGCGCGTCGAGCTGCTCGCGCAACTCGGCCGGCGCCTCGTCGCCGGCGTTGCCCGAGGAGCGGAACGCACCGTAGCCCCAGGCCGCGCCGGCACCGACTGCGGTCGCCAGCACAAGCGGCAGGAAGCGCCGCAGCCACGGTCGCTGCTGCCTGATCGTGAGCTTGGGCGATGCGGCGGTACGCCGCCTGCCGATCCTCGTTCTGCTTCGGCCTGCCGGCAAAGGCTTGATATCGGGTGAACGCACGTCTTACGGCAGAACCGGGACCTGCATCAGTCCCGTGCCTTCCTCAAGCCCGAACATCAGGTTCATGCACTGGACGCCCTGCCCTGCCGCGCCCTTGACCAGGTTGTCCTCGACCACCAGGATCACCAGCAAGTCGCCGCCTTCCGGCCGATGCACCGCGATGCGCAGCTTGTTCGACGCGCGCACCGAGCGTGTTTCGGGATGGCTGCCGGGCGGCATCACATCGACAAAGGTCTCGCCCGCGAAGTGCTTTTCATAGAGCGCCTGGAAATCGACGTCGCGCGCTTCCGGCAGAATCGTCGCGTAAAGCGTCGAGTGGATGCCGCGGATCATCGGCACCAGGTGCGGAACGAAAGTCAGACCGATCTTGCGGCCGGCGATGGCCTGAAGCCCCTGCGTGGTTTCGGGCAGATGCCTGTGACCCTTGACGCCGTAGGCCTTGAAATTGTCCGCGGCTTCCGCCAGCAGCGTATGCACTTCGGCCTTGCGCCCCGCGCCCGAGACGCCGGACTTGCAGTCGGCGATCAGCATGCTTTCGTTCACCAGCTGCCTGCCCTGCGCAAGCAACGGCGCAAAGCCCAGCTGCATCGATGTTGGATAGCAGCCCGGCAGACCGATGACACGCGCCTTGCGGATGGCTTCGCGATTGACTTCAGGGAGCCCGTACACGGCTTCCTCGAGCACATCGGGGCAGGCGTGCGGCATGCCGTACCATTTTTCGAACTGCGCCACATCCTTCAGCCGGAAGTCCGCCGCAAGGTCGATGACCTTCACGCCGGCGGCCAGCAGTTCGGGGGCCTGCGCCATCGCCACACCATGGGGCGTTGCGAAGAATACGACGTCGCACTCCTTGAGATTGGCCTTCTCCGGCGCGGAAAAGGCGAGCGATACGTGACCGCGCAATGACGGGAACATGTCCGCGACCGGCAGGCCATCTTCCTTGCGCGAGGTAATGGCGGTCAACTTCACCTGCGGGTGTGCCGCGAGCAACCGCAGCAGTTCGACACCGGTGTATCCGGTGCCGCCAACAATGCCGACTTTGATCATTGCGCTTCCTTGCATAGGGGGTTTCTGAAATATCTCGGGATTCTAGCAGTGCGTTGCCTGCGGCAACGCCACAAAGCAAAAAGCCGCCAGGCGCAGACCTGGCGGCTTTTCGATGTTCTGAAAACGCAGATTAGCGCTTGGAGAACTGCTTTGCGCGTCGTGCCTTGCGCAGGCCGACTTTCTTACGTTCGACTTCACGCGCGTCGCGGGTCACGAAACCTGCCTTGGCGAGTTCCGACTTCAGACCTGCGTCGTAGTCGATGAGCGCACGAGTGATACCGTGACGGACCGCGCCTGCCTGGCCCGACTCGCCGCCGCCGTGCACGTTGACCATGATGTCAAAGCGCTCGATGTTGCCGGTCAGTTCCAGCGGCTGACGAATAACCATCAGACCGGTTTCGCGCGAAAAGTATTCCGCTGCGGGCTTGCCGTTGACGACGATGTTGCCGCTGCCGGCCTTGATGAAAACACGCGCCACTGCACTCTTGCGACGGCCGGTTCCGTAGTTGTAGTTACCGATCATGTCCGTTCCTTAGATTTCGAGTGCCTTGGGTTGCTGAGCGGCGTGCGGATGCGCGGCGCCTGCATACACCTTCAGCTTCTTGATCATTGCGTAGCCGAGGGGGCCCTTCGGCAGCATGCCCTTGACCGCCTTTTCCAGCGCACGACCCGGAAAACGCTGCTGCATTTTCAGGAAGTTGGTTTCGTAGATACCGCCCGGGTAGGTCGAGTGACGGTAGTAGGTCTTGGCCAGCGCCTTGTTACCGGTCACGCGCAGCTTGCCTGCGTTGATGACGACGATGTAGTCACCGGTATCGACGTGGGGGGTGAATTCGGGCTTGTGCTTGCCGCGCAGTCGGCGTGCCACTTCGCTGGCGACACGACCGAGGACCAGGTCCGTTGCGTCAATCACAAACCACTCGCGCTCGACCTCATGGGCTTTGGCGGAAAAGGTTTTCATGTGATGTCCTAAAAATAATAAAAGCGCTCAATTCTGGCGGTTCGGCTTCAGAAAAACAGCCGACTCAACCTTGTTATCTTTTCCTGAGCGTACGGAAAGCCCGAAAGTATAGCCTTTTCAAGGACTTGGCGTCAAACCTCAAATCACGTGAATCTGGGGCCGGGGCAAAAAAAACCCGAAGCGCAGTCGCTTCGGGTTCAAATCCACACCATTAGGAGGAGGGTGGAGGAGACAATCGGGCCGGGCGTAAACTATTTAACGCCCGGCAAAGAAAGTATAGTCAAGCGCCTTGTGCGATGCAAGAAAAACTGCCTGATTTTGTTTGAACAAAACTGTCATTGGCGAAAACAATAACCACGGGTTATAAGAGCCCGCCGCTTTTCGCAATATGGAGCTGCCTTGCAGAAGACGCAAAATCGCGAGGCGCCCGGAGGAGCGCTAAAATAGCCGTCCCTGACCCGTTACCGAGATAAAGATGGAATGCACCGTGCGCTGGACCGGAAACTCCGGGATGACTTTTTTGGCCGAAACCGGCTCCGGACATGCCGTGCCCATGGACGGCGCGGTCGAGGGCGGCGGACGAAATCTCGCGCCTCGACCGATGGAACTGGTGCTGGCCGGGACCGGCGGCTGCACCGCCTATGACGTGGTGCTCATCCTGCGCAAAAGCCAGCAGGACGTGCGCGGCTGTGACGTGACGCTCAAGTCCGAGCGCGCCGAGAAGGATCCGAAAGTCTTCACCAGGGTCCACTTCCACTTCACCGTTCGCGGTCGCAACCTGAAACCAAGCCTGGTGGAGCGTGCGATCAAGCTTTCGCACGAGAAGTACTGCTCTGCCTCCATCATGCTGGAGAAGACGGCGGAGCTGACGCACTCCTTCGAGATCGTGGACGACCTCGCGGACGCCGCCCCCACGAACGAGTAAGTCGCTCGACGGCGACTAGATATAGTAGGCAGTCGTCGTCATCACCTTGGCCATCGCGCGCATGGCCATCCTCACCGGCAGCGGCATCGCCTCCGCGCCGAGGTCCTGTGCGCTCGCGCCATGCGCGACTTCATCCACGCGCATCTGCTCCACGATCGCCCTCGACTTGTGATCGCTTTCGGGGAGTGTCTTCAGATGCCCGGCCAGGTGCGCCTCGACCTGGCGCTCGGTCTCCACCACAAAGCCCAGGCTGCGCGCGTCGCCGGCCTTGGCGGCAAGCGCACCGGTGACGTAGGCGCCCGCATACCACAGCGGATTGAGCAGGCTCGTGCGTGAGCCGAGTTCATCCAGGCGCTCCGCGGTCCAGGCGAGATGGTCTTCCTCCTCGCGCCCCGCCTCCTTGAACTGCCGGCGCAAGGCTTCGGTCCTGGCAAAGCGGGCCTGCGAGTCATACAGCGCCTGCGCGCAAACCTCACCGACGTGGTTCACCCGCATCAGCCCGGCGCTATGGCGACGCTCGGTCTCGCTCAGGTCCGAGACCTGCGCCTGGCGCGCCGGGTTCGGTCGCGTGCCCGGCGTTACACCCGTCACTACGCGCAGCACTTTATCAAACGCTGTTATCAACCAGTCCATCGCGACCTCAATATCAAAAAAACAACCATGGTGCCAAGAACATCCCAATTATTCTTGCCGCATCAGCATCAATCTCCACCAACATGTTGTTACAAAACCACACAATCCTTTGCAAACCCGGGTCTGCGCCAAATTCTCTTTGCCGCGCCAAGCCACTTTTGCTCAAATCGCTATTAGCTTCTCGATCAGAAAGGTTTGGAAGTCCCGGCAAGTCAAAGCGCTAGACGGTCATGCCGGTAGAAGTATGAGGCAATTCAAAAAATCTAGCAGCCAACCCTTGGAGACCTAATCAATGAAAAAATCCCTTCTCGCACTGGCCGTTCTGGGTGCATTTGCAGGCGCAGCCCAATCCCAAACCGCAATCACCATCTATGGCGTGGCCGATGCTGGCGTCCGTCATCTCAACAACGCCAATGCCGCGGGGGACAGCAACACCACCCTGAACAGCGGCGTCAACACCGCGACCCGCCTCGGCTTCCGGGGCGTAGAAGATCTGGGTGGAGGACTGAACGCCCGCTTCAACCTCGAGATGGGCTATGACATCTCCACTGGCACGGGCACTAGCAGTATCATCTCCCCGTCGGGCTCGCTGTTCGACCGTACCGCAACCGTGGGCTTGGGCGGTGCATGGGGCAGCCTGGATCTCGGCCTCCAGTACAGCGTTGCGTTTAAGACGATCGGCGCAATCGATCCGATGAACTATCAGTACACCGGCATCATTCCGTTGGCTGGCCTTGCTGCCGGCAACCAGGTTAGCGCAGTGACGCCGAGCCGCGGCGGCACCCGGTTCCTCAACGACATCCAGTACACCGGCAACTTCGGTCCCCTTACCGTTCGTGCGGAGTACGCGCTGGGTGAGGTAGCAGGCAGCCGCCGCGACGGTTCTGCCCAAGCCGTTGGCGCAACCTTTGTCGCCGCTCCGTTCACCGTGGCGGGCGCCTATACTCGTCGCAGCCCGAATATTGCTACAGCCCCTGCAGCTGCAGTTTACGACGACAACAATCAGTGGGTCATTGGTGCTGCATTCGACGCAGGCGTTTTCCGTCTCGCCGGCGGCTACCTGGATGAGGAGCAGGACCGTGGGGCTTTGCCGGAAGCGGAACTCAAGACGGCATGGTTCGGCGGGCGTTACAGCCTGACTCCCGCAGCGGCGCTTAGCGCAGGCTATTACCACACCAAGGTGGAAACTGGCGCAGGGGATGCCAAGCGCAAGCTGTTCATCGTAAGCGGCACCTATGCGCTGTCCAAGCGCACGACGCTTTACGCCGCCATCGACCATAACCGCTACGACGGCGACTTCACATTCACCTCAGCGAACACCGCGGGCTTTGCTGCCGCTGCCCCGACGTTCAATCAACCGGCCTCGACCGCGCCTGCTGCATCCCAGGATAAAATCACTGGATTCTCGGTTGGTATTAGCCATACCTTCTAACATCCTAGCAACCGATCCGGTCCTTCAGGACCGGATTCTGCAAGGCATCCGGCAGTCGGTGACAGCCGCAAAGGTCCACGACGTGGGCCTTTTTTATTTGCGCACCTCTCGCTAGCAACCCTCGTTGTCTCAGCGCTCGCCGTTAGCGAACAAAGCAGACCATCGTTGCACAAAAACCACAAAATTAGATTCCTGCGCTCGAAATCACAGATTCTCTTTGTCGTAACGGTCGTAATTTGATGAAATAGCCACCGGTTCGTTAGCAAAAGGCTAGCGGCTGCCGTCTTCACGGCTGCACAACCAGCGTAGATCGTGAAGACTTCTAACAAAAATGCTCGATAAACCTTTGGGGATTATTCAATGAAAAAATCGCTTCTCGCGCTCGCAGTGCTGGCCTCCTTCGCAGGCGCAGCCTCCGCTCAGTCCAGCGTGACCATCTACGGCGTTGCCGATATTGGCTTGCAGCGCGTCGACTCCAATGAGCGTGGCGTCGACGAAACGTGGCGTCTTTCCAGCGGCAATCAGTCCGGCAGCCGGATTGGTTTCCGTGGTACGGAAGATCTGGGTGGTGGTCTGTCCGCACTGTTCACCCTGGAGGCTGGTTACTCCCTCGACACCGGTACCGGTGGCTCGACGGAAGGCGCTAGCACCCTGTTCAATCGTCAGGCATTCGTTGGCCTGAAGGGCGGTTTTGGTACCGTCGCAATGGGCCGCCAGTACAGCCCGATGCACCTGTTCCTGGATTCGATTGATCCGTTCGCGACGAACCTGTCTGGTAACGTCGAAAACATCTTCCCCGCTGGCTCGATCATCAACTCGCGTAACAACGTCGACAACTCGATCACCTACACCACTCCGTCCTTTGGCGGTGTCACGGGCCAAGTCCTCTACGGTTTTGGCGAGGAAGCTGGCTCCACAGCTCGTAGCCGTCAAATGGGTGCTCACGTTGGTTATGTCAACGGCCCGATCAATGTTGGCTTGGCTTACCACCGCGCAAACGGCGGTGTGAACTCCTCTACCGCACTGCCGGCTGGCACGAACGATCTCGCTCCTGGTGAAAATGCCAACTCGTTCGTCCTCGGCGGCACTTACGACTTTGGTGTTGCGAAGGCTCACGCCGCTTTCGGTCAGCACAGGGTTGAACTGATCGGTGACGAGGACGAAAAAGCCCGTACGTATATGCTCGGCGTGTCTGCACCGGTTGGCGGAGCAGGCAGGGTTCTGGCTTCGTGGGTCCGTGGCGACGACCGCAATTCCGACGACCAGATCGATCAGTATGCAATCGGCTACACCCATGGCCTGTCCAAGCGCACCAACCTGTACACCTCCTTCGGTTACACCGTGGACAAGGATGCCCGTTCCGATGGTCGCGACCTGAAAGGCACCGACTTCCGGGTTGGCGTTCGTCACCTGTTCTAATCTCATGCGGGCTTGACCTGCTTAGATGGAATAACAAAAATGGGCACCTTCGGGTGCCTATTTTTTTACCGGTTGCGCTCCGTGCAGGAACCGTCTCTTCTGGCGCCACGACGTCGTAGCAACGAACTCGCTATCGGGGTCGTTTAGGGCGGAAGACGTGCTTGTCGGCGTAGAAGAGAGTGTCTTGCCCCTCCGACCAAGAAGGTATCCCCATGATGGGTAAGGGGGTGAACGAAGCGGGCGACAGCATTCCGTACAGTGATTGAGCGATGCGTTCGTCGATAGCTTTCATGTAATCGACACGCGAAACCCTGGCCTGTTCACCGTTAAGCAACAGCGGCCAGGCATGGGCAGTAATGGCCTTGTATGGGGTGACCAGTTTTTCCATCAGAGCATGACCAAAGAGAATAACTTCACAGTCGGCCATAAAACGAGTGCGGTTGTTAAGGAAGACATCTGTCCATGCATGCTCACGTAATGCTGACAGCAGGGACAGGTCGCGCGTGACCAGGAGCGCCGCATTCTCGTCAAACAGCGTGGCGGCATCTCTGACCCGCCCCCTGACCCCAGTCACGCCACCTGTGGCTTCGATTTCCGCCGCCTGGCGCGCGTTGAGCTGTACCTTTATACGGGGGAAGGTAAGCCAGACAAGAGCATTGAAGAAGTCATGCAAATTCTCCCTTGTGGGAACACAACCAGTCTCGGCGATGAATGCCTCATAGGCCACCCCGGCAGGCAGGGCCGATTGGGGGACGAAACGAATCGTATGTCCCCGGCTATTGCGTATTCCGCGCGCCAAATCGCACGCCGCCCCCCTCCAGTTTGGTGAGGTGGCAAGAGCCTGACCAAGCTCACGGTATGGGACAAGCCAGGGACGATGCCAGTCAAGAGACTGCAAGAACTCCGGGGTCATTGCTATGCTTTGGCCTCAGGCCCACCTCCAAGCGAGGGTTTCTCCAGCCGCAAGTGGTACAAGCGCGGCATCTCCCAGCGCTAGCTCCGAGGGTATTGTCCAGCTCTCGCGCTTGAGGGTGATGGTGCCCGCGTTGCGCGGCAGGCCGTAGAAGGCCGGGCCGTTGAAACTGGCGAAGGCTTCGAGCTTGTCGAGCGCATCGGCCTGGTCGAATGCCAGCGCATACAGCTCCATCGCATGCAGGGCGGTATAGCAGCCGGCACATCCGCATGCATGCTCCTTCAGACCTTTCGGGTGCGGTGCTGAATCGGTGCCGAGGAAGAACCGCGGACTGCCGGAAGTCGCCGCCTTGATCAGGGCCTGGCGATGTTCTTCCCGCTTGAGCACCGGGAGGCAGTAGTAATGCGGGCGGATGCCGCCGCGGAAGATCTCGTTGCGGTTGTAGAGCAGGTGATGCGCGGTGATGGTCGCGCCGACGGGCCCCTCCGCTTCCAGCACGTACTGGGCCGCATCCCTGGTCGTGATGTGTTCGAAGACGACTTTCAGTTCGGGCATGTCGCGGCGCAGCGGCTGCATGACGCGGTCGATGAAGACGGCTTCCCTGTCGAAGATGTCGATGGCGGGGTCGGTGACCTCGCCATGCACCAGGAAGGGCATGCCGACTTCCTGCATCACCTCAAGCGTCTTGTAGCACTTCGACAGCGCAGTCACGCCGGCGTCGGAGTTCGTGGTGGCGCCGGCCGGGTAGAGCTTGACCGCGTGGATGAAGCCGCTGTCCCTGGCGCGCCGGATCTCGTCGGGCGGGGTATTGTCGGTCAGGTACAGGGTCATCAGCGGTTCGAATGCCATGCCGGCCGGCAGCGCGGCGAGGATGCGGTCGCGATAGGCGCTTGCCTGCCCGGTGGTGGTGACCGGCGGCTTAAGGTTGGGCATGACGATGGCGCGGGCGAACTGGCGGGCACTGTGCGGCAGTACGCTGGCCATCGCGGCGCCGTCGCGCAGATGGAGATGCCAGTCGTCGGGGCGGGTAATGGTGAGGGTATCGATTTGGGTGGACATGGGCTTCTTTCGCGGGAAGCCGGTATTTTACCCGCGCCCAAAAAGAAAAAGCCGCTCCGGCAGTGCGGGAGCGGCTTGCATCCGGGCGGCAGCGTCAGTGCGTGATGATCTTGGAAAGGAAGTCGCGCGCACGGTCGGAGCGCGGCGAGCCGAAGAACTCGTCCTTGGTGCAGTCTTCGACGATGTAGCCCTTGTCCATGAACACGACGCGGTTGGCAACCTTGCGAGCGAAGCCCATTTCGTGGGTCACGACCATCATGGTCATGCCTTCCTGCGCCAGGCCGACCATGACGTCGAGCACTTCGTTGATCATCTCGGGGTCGAGCGCCGAGGTCGGCTCGTCGAACAGCATCGCGATCGGGTCCATCGACAGCGCGCGGGCGATCGCCACGCGCTGCTGCTGGCCGCCGGAAAGCTGGCCGGGAAACTTGTCCTTCTGCGACAGCAGACCGACGCGGTCCAGGTACTTCAGGCCCTTTTCGGTCGCCTCTTCTTCACTGCGGCCGAGCACCTTGATCTGGCCCAGCGTGAGGTTCTGCCGGATGGACAGATGCGGGAACAGCTCGAAGTTCTGGAACACCATGCCGATGTGCGAGCGCAGCTTGGGCAGGTTGGTCTTCGGGTCGCCGACGGAGATGTTGTCGACCAGGATCTCGCCCTTCTGGAAGGGTTCCAGGCCGTTGACAGTCTTGATCAGGGTGGACTTGCCGGAGCCGGAGGGTCCGCAGACGACGACCACCTCGCCTTTTTTCACACTCGTCGTGCAGTCGGTCAAGACCTGGAAGCTTCCGTACCACTTGCTGACGTTTTTGATTTCAATCATTTCCTTATCCTTAGCGAATGATGGCAATGCGTTTCTGCAAGCGCCTGACCAGGGTGGACAGGGTGAAGCACAACGCGAAGTAGACGATCGCGACAAACATGTACATCTCGACGACGCGGCTGTCGCGCTGCGCGATCTTGACGGAGGCGCCGACGAAGTCGGTCACGTTCAGCAGCGACACGAGCGATACGTCCTGGAACAGCACGATGGTCTGCGTGAGCAGGATGGGCAGCATGTTGCGGAAGGCCTGCGGCAGGATCACCAGCTGCATGGACTGGCGATAGTTCAGACCGATCGCATACGCTGCGCTCACCTGCCCTTTCGGGATGCTCTGGATGCCGGCGCGCATGATTTCGCAGAAATAGGCTGCCTCGAACATGATGAACGTGATGTAGGCGGATCGGTCCGCCCCGAGCTGGACCGGGCGCTCGCTTCCGGTAATGGCCTGCAGTACGACCGGCACCAGGAAGTAGAACCAGAATATGACAAGCAGCAGCGGAATGGAGCGCATCAGGTTCACATAACCCGCGGCGATCATGGCCAGCGGCTTGAAACGCGACAGCCGGGCCATCGCGAGCAGCGTGCCGAAGATGACCCCGCCGATGGCGGCAACCACCGTGAGCTGCAGCGTGTACTGCAGGCCGGACAGCAGGTAGGGCCAGGTGCGCGTGATGACGTCGAAATCGAGGTCGCCCATCATTTGCCTCCCGCGATATAGCCGGGCACCGCGACACGGCGCTCGATGAAGGCCATGACGCGATTGGCGGTCATGGCGATGACGACGTAGATCAGCGTGGCCGCGCCGAAGGCTTCGAAGTACTGGAAGGTCATTTCACCCATTTCCCGGGTACGGAAGAAGAGTTCCACCAGGCCGATCGAGTAGGCGACGGCAGTGTTCTTGATCAGGTTCATCACTTCCGAGGTAAGCGGCGGAATGATGATGCGGTAGGCCATGGGCAGCAGCACATAGCGATAGGTCTGGATCTGCGTCAGGCCGAGGGCGTAGCCCGCATTGCGCTGACCGCGCGGCAGCGACTGGATGCCGGATCTCACCTGCTCGGCGATACGCGCCGAGGTGAAGAAGCCGAGGCAGACGATGGCGGTGACGAACTGGTGCTGGGTCGGGTCGAGCGTGACCACCAATGCCTTGACCGCCGGGACGATACCGGGGACGACGAAGTACCAGACGAAGAACTGGACGATCAGCGGAATGTTGCGGAACAGTTCTACATACGCGTTGCCGAGGCGGACCATCCACGTCTTTTCGGTGGTACGCGCGACGCCGATGATGGAGCCGAGCACGAAGGCCATGATCCAGGCCAGCGCGGCGGTGCTCAGGGTCCAGCCGAGGCCGGATGCGAGCGATTCCCACCAGGTGCCGTCACCGTCCGGAATCATCTCGAGGAATATCCCCAGGTTCATTTGTGTTTCTCCCAACTGGCACCGCCTCGTGAGCGGTGCGGTTTCGGGCGGCCGGTGTCAGGTCGACCGCCCGAAAAAAAGCCGGACTGGCGTGAAGCCATCCGGCCCTGCTTCCAATGCAATGACTTAAACGCCCTTGTCGTTCGGGTTCTTGAACGCTTCCTTGATGGCCGGCGTCATCGGGAAGTTGACGTTGATGTTCTTCGGCGGAATCGGGCTGGTGAACCACTTGTTGTAGATCTTCTCGATCTCGCCGGACTTCATCACGCCGCCGATGGTCTTGTCGACCAGCGCCTTGAACTGCGGGTCGTCCTTGCGCAGCATCATGCTGTACGGCTCGGCGCGCAGCGACTCGGGGATGATCTTGAAGTCGTTCGGGTTGCGCGAGTTGGCGATCTGGCCGGCCAGCAGGATGTCATCCATGACGAAGGCGGCGGCGCGGTCGTCGGCCATCAGCAGGAAGGATTCTGCGTGATCCTTGCCGTAGATTTCCTTCACTTCCGCGTTCTTGGTCTTCTCATAGGCCTTGAGCAGCGGGACCGAAGTCGTGCCGGAGGTGGTGGACACGGTCTTGCCGGCGAGGTCGGCCAGCGCGTTGATGTTGGACGACTTCTTCACCGCGGCGGTGACGTTGATGACGAAGTAGGTCGGGCCGAACGACACCTGCTGCTGACGCGCGGTCGAGTTGGTGGTCGAACCGCACTCGAGATCGATGGTGCCGTTCTGGAGCAGCGGGATGCGGTTGCTGGAGGTGACCGGCTGCAGGTTGACCTTCAGGTTCGGCAGCTTGAGCTCGGTCTTGACCGCGTCGACGATCTTCATGCACAGATCCATCGCATAGCCGATCGGCTGCTGCTTGTCGTCGAGATAGGAGAACGGCACGGAGGATTCGCGATGGCCGATGGTGATGGAACCGGTATCCTTGACCTTCTTCAGCGTGCCGGTCAGATCCTGGGCCTGCGCAGTGCCTGCCAGCGCGCCTGCGCCGATCAGAACCGCGATCAGTTTGTTTGCTTTCATTTTGCCTCCTGGAAAATAGTTGCCAATCTAGTGTAACAAAATTTGCCTGATAAACAGCTGGATTTTCTCTGTCTTTTCAGGGCAGTAGACACATCTTCTTCACCACGGAACAAGCGTACAACGAGAGCGGCCGTGGACCACTAAGGGTTTCTACGTAACGATCAGTCACCGACCTTATCGGTGGGGAAACGGAAGGTGTCGCGCAGCAGATGACCCATGCGCATGTTCATGTTCTGCCCCCTCGGCGGGATCGGCGAGGTGAACCATTTATCGTAGAGCTTGTAGATCTCGCCGTCGTTGATGAGGCGGCTCATCTCGCGGTCGACGACGGCCTTGAAGGCGGGGTCGTCCTTGGGCAGCATGATCGCGTAGGGCTCGGCCGACAGCGGGTCGCCGATGACGGAAAAATCCTGCGGGTTGGCCGCCGCGGCGCGCAGGCCGAACAGCAGCACGTCGTCCATCGGGAATGCCGCGGCTTCGCCCTTCTCCACCATCGCAAACGAGTTGTTGTGGTCGGCGCCTTCCACCAGTTGAAGGTTCAGTGCCCGGACTTTGTCGCGTTCATTGAGCAGCTTCACGGTGGTCGTGCCCTTGGTGGTGACGACGCGCTTGCCGCGCAGGTCGGACCAGTTGCGGATGCCGGAATCGGTGCGCACCACCATGCGCGCTGCGGCGACGAAATGGGGAATGGTGAAGGCGACCTGCTTGCGCCGCTCGGCGTTGTTGGTGGTCGAGCCGCATTCCAGGTCGGCCTTGCCGGTGGCGATCGCCTCGATACGGGTGGAGGGCGTGACCGGCAGATAGCGGATTTCGAGCTGAGGGAGCTTCAGTTCGCGCCTGACGGCCTCGGCGATCTTCTGGCATAGCTCGACGGCGTAACCGATCGGCTTCCTGTTGTCGTCGAAGTAGGAAAAAGGCAGCGACGCCTCGCGATGCGCGATGGTGATCGCGCGCGAAGCGCGAATCTTGTCGAGCGTGTCGGCCGCCTGTGCGGGAAGCGCGGTCGCACACAGCGCGGCAAGGCAGGCAATGGCCAATCGGCCGGGCTTGGTATGCATAAGGTCTCCATCTCATGCTGGTCGTATGACGCAGCGGCGCCGACATTGTATTGAAGTAATTAAATTCTTGCCGCTCGCCGTTGCTGCACGGCCACCGGTCGTGGCCGGTGGCTCATGCCTGCCCGTCAGGGATAAAGCCCGCGCATTTCCCGCGCCTGCAGGACCCGGGTGCAGCCGACGATGAAGGCCGCCGTGCGCAGCGAGACCTTTTTCTCCTCCGACAGCTGCCAGACCGCGGTGAACGCTTCCCGCATGATGCGGGTGAGGCGCTGATTGATCTCGTCCTCGGTCCAGAAGAAGCTGGAAAAATCCTGCACCCACTCGAAGTAGCTGACGGTCACGCCGCCGGCATTGGCGATGACGTCGGGCACGACGAGCACACCCTTGTCGTGCAGGATGTCGTCGGCCAGCGGCGTGGTCGGGCCGTTGGCGCCCTCGAGGATGATCTTCGCGCGGATGCGGGAAGCATTCGCCTCGGTGATCTGCTGCTCGAGGGCGGCAGGAATGAGGATGTCGCAGTCGGTTTCCCAGAAGCGGGCCCGGTCTTCGACCTGGTCGGCGCCGGCGAAGCCGGCGACCGAACCGTGCGCGGCGACATGCTGCTCCAGCGCCGGAATGTCGAGGCCGCTGTCGGACACCACCGTGGCCATGTGATCCTGCACCGCCACCACCTTCGCGCCGGCTTCCGCGAACAGCCGCGCGGCGATGCCGCCGACATTGCCGAAGCCCTGCACCGAGATGCGGGCGCCACGGATATCGATGCCGCGCCGGGACGCCGCCTCGCAGCCGACCACGTACACGCCGCGTCCGGTGGCCTCGCGCCGCCCGAGACTGCCGCCGAGGGAAATCGGCTTGCCCGTCACCACGCCGGTGGCGGTGCTGCCCTGGTTCATCGAAAAGGTATCCATCATCCAGGCCATCACCTTTTCATTGGTGTTGACGTCGGGCGCGGGAATGTCCTTGTTGGGGCCGATGATGATGTTGATTTCGCTGGTATAGCGGCGGGTGATGCGCTGCAGTTCGGCGGTGGACAGGGTCTTGGGATTGACGCGGATGCCGCCCTTGGCGCCGCCGTAGGGGACGTTGACCGCGGCATTCTTGATGGTCATCCAGGCCGACAGCGCCATCACTTCGGACAGAGTGACGTCCTGGTGAAAGCGCACGCCGCCCTTGCCGGGGCCGCGCGAGGTATTGTGCTGGACGCGGTAGCCTTCGAAGTGGGCGATGCTGCCATCGTCGCGCTCGATCGGAACGTCGACGATCAGGATGCGCTTGGGTCGCTTGAGCGTCTCGACCCAGCGGGCAAGCGTGCCGAGATAGGGGGTGACGCGATCGATCTGTTCGAGATAGACGCCCCAGGGACCGATGTCGGAGGGGGTCAGGTAGGACGGGACTTCATGCTGGCTCGACATGTTACGACTGCTCCTCTGAGTTAGGCCGCCGCTTGTGGCGGCGGCAGGCACTCGGATGCTAGTGCAGGTGAAGCGCGCAAATCCAATGCTTTGTTGGCATTTAACTATGCGTTTCGTGCATAGTTTCAGAAGGGAACTAGCTGCTCTCAGCCCGGGCGACATCGGGCTTCCCGCGCTTCGGCTTGCGGCCCGAGTCCTGCCGCTGGCGAAGGTAATCCCACAGCCGTCCGACAACGGGCTTGCCCGGCCGTTGCAGGGAAGGGGCTTCGCGGTAGAGGCGGATTTCCATGGTCACCTCCCAGTCGGGCAGTCCGCCGTCGGCGCGCGCGAGCTGCTTCTGCCTGACTTCGCGCGTCACGGCCGACTCCGGCAGGAAAGCCAGGCCGTGTCCTTCGAGCGCCATCATCTTCAGGCCCTCCGCCATGTCGGTCTCATAGCGCTTCTCGAGATGCAGCGGGCGCCTGGCGTCGGACAGGATGAGCTCGACCATGCGGCCGAGGTAGGCATTGCTGGTGTAGGAAAGAAACGGCAGGGGCGACCGGGCGCTGCCGGGCAGGGTCAGTTCGGGCACGCCGGAACGGTCGCAGCGGGCGTAGGCCCGCAGGGTCTCGCTGCCGAGCGTGATCATGTCGTATCGGCTGCTGTCGAGCTGCACCGGCTGGCGCGGGTGGTGATAGCAGAGCAGCAGGTCGCAGCCGCCTTCGACCATGGTCATCACCGCGTCGTGGACGTTGAGGGCGATCAGCCGGGTGTTGAACACGCCGAAACCGGCTTCGAGCGCGGTCATCCATTTCGGCATGTAGGTCAGCGACAGCGTGTGCGGCACCGCGAAGTCGACCGTGGTCTGCGCGGTCGGGCGCTTGCCGCGCAGGAGTGCGCGCGCGTTGTTGATCTGGCCGAGCATTTCCAGCGCCTGCTCATAAAAGACCTCGCCCGCGGGCGTGAGCCGCGTCGGGTAGGAAGTGCGGTCGATGAGGTCAGTGCCGAGCCAGGCTTCGAGCGACTGAATGCGGCGCGAGAAGGCGGGCTGCGTGACATGCCGCAGCTCGGCCGAGCGGCTGAAGCTGCGGGTCTCGGCAAGCGAAATGAAATCTTCCAGCCATTTGGTTTCCATCGCGCTATGTTAGCGGCAACCGCGGCGCGCGGCCAGCGTGGCGGGATGTCCGGTCAGGCGGCAGACTCCATGTCGAGATCGCCGCCGGGCGATGCCGGCACTTCCTGCCGCGCCTGCTGCCGCGCCCACATTTGCGCATACGCGCCGTCGCGGGCGATGAGTTCGGCGTGGGTTCCGCGCTCGATGATCCGGCCATGGTCCAGCACCAGGATCTGCGCGGCATCGGCAATGGTCGAGAGACGGTGGGCGATGACCAGCGTGGTGCGATCCCGCGCGATCTCCTTGAGCTGGGCCTGTATCGCCTGCTCCGCGCGCGAGTCGAGCGCGGAGGTGGCTTCATCGAAGATCAGGATGGCGGGATCCTTCAGCAGCGTGCGGGCGATTGCAACCCGCTGCTTCTCGCCGCCGGACAGCTTGAGGCCGCGCTCCCCGACCATGGTCGCATAGCCGTCGGGAAGGCTTTCGATGAAGTCGTGGATGTAGGCCGCGCGCGCGGCGGCGATGATCTCTTCCCTGCTCGCCTGCGGGTTGCCGTAGGCGATGTTGTACTCGATGGTGTCGTTGAACAGCACGGTATCCTGCGGCACGATGCCTATCGTCCGGCGCAGCGATTCCTGCGTGACCTTGCGGATGTCCTGGCCATCGATGGCGATGCGGCCGGACTGGACATCATAGAAGCGGAACAGCAGCCGCGACAGCGTCGACTTGCCCGAGCCGCTGTGGCCGACCACCGCGGTGGTGGTGCCTGGGCGGATAGTGAAGTCGACGTCGAACAGGATCTGGCGCTTGGCTTCATAGCTGAAGTCGACATGTTCGAAGCGCACCTCGCCGCCGCTGACCACCAGCGGCTTCGCATCCGGTGCATCGGCGACCTCGCGATGCTGGTCGAGCAGCTTGAACAGGCGCTCCATGTCGGCCAGGCTCTGCTTGATCTCGCGGTAGAGCACGCCGAGGAAGTTGAGCGGTATGTAGAGCTGGATCATGAAGGCGTTGACCAGCACCAGGTCGCCGAGCGACATGGTGCCGTCGATCACCCCCTTGGTCGCGCGCCACATGATAAGCGTGACGGCGACCGCGATGATCGCCGACTGGCCCGTGTTGAGGAGGGAAAGCGAGGTCTGTGACTTGACCGCCGCCGCTTCCCAGCTGCGCATGCTGCGGTCGTAGCGGCGCGCCTCGTAATCTTCGTTGCCGAAGTACTTGACGGTCTCGTAGTTGATCAGGGAATCGATCGCGCGCGTGTTGGCCTTGGAATCGAGCTCGTTCATCGTGCGCCGGAAATTGGTGCGCCATTCCGTCACCACCACCGTGTACAGCACGTAGATGGCCAGCGCGGCGATGGTGATGCCGGCGAACCAGATGTCGTAGTGCAGGACGAGGTAGCCGATCACCAGCGTGACTTCGACGATGGTCGGCAGGATGCTGTAGAGCGTATACGAGACCAGCGAGGAGATGCCGCGCGAACCGCGCTCGATGTCGCGCGTCATGCCGCCGGTCTGGCGGTTGAGATGGAAGCGCAGCGAGAGCGAATGCAGATGGCGGAATACCTGCAGCGCGATGGTGCGCACCGCGCTTTGCGTCACCTTGGCGAACACGAACTCGCGCAGCTCGGTGAACATCGTGGTCGACAGGCGCAGAAAGCCGTACAGGATCAGTATGCCGACCGGCAGCGCCAGCGCCGCCTGAGGATTCTGCGGGCTCAGCGTCAGGCTGTCGACGAGCTGCTTGAGCACCAGCGGCACGCCGACGTTGGCGAGCTTGGCGCCGATCAGAAAGGTCAGCGCAAGCAAGACCCGCCATTTATAGGCCCACAGGTAGGGAACCAGGGTTTTCAGCGTGCCCCAGTCATTGCGGGTGCCCTCGTTGGCGGGCGGCTCGGGGGAGGATACGGGATAACGTCGCATGCGGGATGACGGGAAGAATGGTTTATGCTTCGGCTTCGACGATTGTAGCCCGGTACGAGCAAGCGGTCCGGGCAGTAACAGGGAGAACACGAATGACCGATCTGCACCAGACCACACTACCCGAAGGAAAAATCCCGCAGCTGCGCGTCATGCCCATGCCCGCGGACGCCAACGTGCACGGCGACGTGTTCGGCGGCTGGATCATGGCGCAGGTCGATATCGCCGGCTCGCTGCCGGCGGTGCGCCGGGCCAACGGCCGGGTGGCGACGATCGCGGTGAATTCCTTCGTCTTCAAGCAGCCGGTATTCGTCGGCGACCTGCTTTCCTTCTACGCGGAAGTGGTCAGGGTGGGCAATACCTCGATCACGGTGAATGTCGAGGTCTATGCGGAGCGCAACCGGCTCCAGGTGGAGACGGTGAAAGTCACCGAAGCGACGCTGACTTACGTGGCGACCGACGAAGCGCGCAAGCCGCGCCAGATTCCTCCACTCGCGCCCTGAGACGCGACAAAAAAAAACCGCCTGCAGGCAGGCGGTTTCTTTGCGGCCTGAAATGATCAGGCGGCCTTCTTCTCGTCGCGCAGCTGGCGGCGCAGTATCTTGCCGACGTTGGTCTTCGGCAGTTCGTCGCGGAACTCGATGTACTTCGGCTTCTTGTAGCCGGTGAACTGCTCCTTGCAGTAGTTCATCAGTTCGTCCACGGTCAGGGCCGGATCCTTGCGCACCACGAACAGCTTCACCGCTTCGCCGGAGTTGGGGTCGGGCACGCCGATGCAGGCGCACTCGAGAACGCCCGGGTGGGCGGCGACCACTTCCTCGACCTCGTTCGGATAGACGTTGAAGCCGGAGACCAGGATCATGTCCTTCTTGCGGTCGACGATCTTCACGTAGCCGCGCTCGTCCATCACGCCGACGTCGCCGGTCTTGAAGAAGCCGTCGGGCGTCATGACCTTGGCGGTTTCGTCCGGGCGGTTCCAGTAACCGGTCATCACCTGCGGGCCGCGGATCGCGATTTCGCCGGGTTGGCCGAGCGGCAGCGGATTGCCCGCATCGTCGAGGATGGCGATCTCGGTGCCGGGGATCGGCAGGCCGATGGTGCCGGAGAACTCGGTCGCGTTGCCCGGGTTGCAGGTTGCCACCGGCGCGGTTTCGGACAGGCCGTAGCCTTCGATGATCGGGCAGCCGGTCACCTTCAGCCACTTGTCGTTGACCGCCTTCTGCACCGCCATGCCGCCGCCGTTGCAGATCTTGAGGCCGGAGAAGTCGAGCTTGGCGAAGTCGGGATGGTTGAGCAGGCCGTTGTAGAGCGTGTTCACCGCCGGGAAGGTGTTGACCTTGTACTTGCCCAGCTCCTTGATGAAGCCGCCGATGTCGCGCGGGTTCGGGATCAGGATGTTCATCGCGCCCCAGCGCATGCCCATCAGTGCGCAGGCGGTGAGCGCGAAGATGTGATACAGCGGCAGCGCGCAGACGATGGTCAGCGGGTCGACCTTCGGCTCCTTGTTGAGCGCGGGCTGTGCCCAGGCATCGTTCTGCAGCACGTTGGCGATCACGTTGCGGTGGGTCAGGGTCGCGCCCTTGGATACGCCGGTGGTGCCGCCGGTGTACTGCAGGAAGGCGACGTCGTCGTGGCCGAGTTCGGCCGGCTTGAAGGTCTGGCGCGCGCCTTCGGCCAGCGCGGTCTTGAAACGGGTGGCGTTGGGCAGCGAGAACGCCGGCACCATCTTCTTCACGTTGCGGACCACGAAATTGACCAGCATGCCCTTGAGGCCGCCGAGCATCTCGCCCATGCTGGCGACGACCACGTGGCGGACCTTGGTCCTGGCGATCACCTGCTCCAGCGTGGTCGCGAAGTTTTCCAGGATGATGATGGCTTCCGCGCCGGAGTCGTTGAGCTGATGCTCGAGTTCGCGCGGGGTGTAGAGCGGATTGACGTTGACCACGGTATAGCCGGCGCGCAGGATGCCGGCGAGCGCGACCGGGTATTGCAGGACGTTCGGCATCATGATGGCCACGCGCGCGCCCTTCTTCAGGCCGCGCGACTGCAGCCAGGCACCCAGCCGGCGCGACATCTCGTCGAGCTCGGCATAGGTGAGGAATTTATCCATGCAAACGAAGGCGTTCCGGCTGGCGAACTTGCGGAAGGATTCTTCCAGCAGGTGCGCGAGCGACCGGTATTGGGTGTAATCGATTTCTGCCGGTACGCCCTGGGGATACGACTTCAGCCAGATTTTTTCCATAGTCTGCCTCTTATCTTCTGTGTAATGATGGCCGCGAAAAAAACGAACGACCGGTTTTTTTGTTAGCGCTAGATGCTATCCATGCGCGCCCGCCGATGCAAGTCTTTTAAGCGCTATCAGAATACTTCTTCTAAGCCGGCACTGGTTTTGCATTGCACAAAATCCTCGCCGCCGCCGGGACGAAAAAAAAGCGACCCCGTGGGTCGCTTCGTCTCGCGGCATGTGCTGCAGGGCTGCTACTGCGAGCCCGCCGCCTGCAGGTCGCCGGAAGCCATCGAGGGCGGCTCGGCGTAAGCGGCGAGCTGGCGATGCCGCTCGTCCTTGCCGAGCGATGCCATCGTTCGCACGGCTTCATAGAAACGGCCGAGATCCTTCTGCCGGGCGAGCATGGCCCGGAATCCCGGCACCAGGTCGTTGTATGTCGCGATCGCGGAGAGATGCGCGTTCGACAGCGGCTCGGCGAACCAGCGGTCGTAGCCGGCGTAGCCGTTCCAGCGCTCCTGCTTGATGACTTCGTATTCTTCCTTGAGCGTCTTGAAGATGGCCGCCTTTTCGCGGCGCTTGTGGTCGTCGCTCAGGTCGCTGGCATAGAGCGCCTTGAGTGCATCGCGATGCTTCATCAGGAGCGCCACGAAGTCGCGCTTGCGGCTCTCGTAGGCGGCATAGGCCTTGCGCGTCTTGTCGTCGCCGTGCTTCTCGAGCCAGCGCTCGACGCCCGCCTGCTCCACCGCCACCGCGAAGGATTCGTTGAAGCTGGAATCGCCCGGCACGTACACCACCTGGTGCGCGAGTTCATGGAAGACCAGCCGCGCGAGTTCGCCGTCGGGATAGCCGATGAAGGTCGACAGCACCGGATCGCTGAACCAGCCGAGCGTCGAATAGGCCGGCACCCCGGAGATTTCGACGTCGTAGTTCTGCGCCCGCAGCTCCTCGGCATAGGCCCTCGCGTCGTCGCGGCTGTAGTAACCGCGGTACTTCACGCAGCCGGCGACGGGGAAGCACCATTGCATCGGCTTGAGAGACAGTTCCGGCGTCGCCACCACGTTCCACATGACGAAGGGCCGCTTGACGTCCGCATAGGTGGTGAACGTGCCGTTGTCGGGGAGACCGAGCTCGCGCGCGGCGAAGGCCCGGATTTCCTTGACCCGTTCCAGCTTGCCCTTGAGCTTGACTTCCGTATCGGGGCTGGCGAGCCATTCATCGATCGGGCGCGCCTCCGACATCAGGGACAACTGGCCGTGTGCGGCCTGGACGAAATACCCGATGCTGCTGCAACCGCCTGCCAGTCCCGCCACGCCGCACAACAGCAAGGCACGCCACTTCATTTTCATTTCTACACTTTCGCAACCTGCACCAGGACGTCATAAAACGTTGGCGCGTTTCCCATGTCGGTCAGGCGCTGGCTGGTGACCTCGTTGGCGTTGCGGCCGTCGCTGGCGAACTTCTTCCACCAGATCGACAGACCGACCACCAGGCCCTGCCTTGCCCTGTCGGTCACGCGTGCACGGGCGACGAAGGAACCGCGATCGTTGAAGATGCGGACCATGCTGCCGTCGGCTATCCCCCTTTCGGCTGCATCCGACGGATGCATGTCGAGATGAGGCTCGCCCTCGGTATCACGCAGACTCTGCACATTGACGAAGGTGCTGTTAAGAAAGTTCCTTGCGGGCGGGGAAATCATGGCGAGCGGATATTTCTTTGCCAAGTCCGGCGCGCTCGCAACCGATTCATAGGGAGGTATCCAGGTTGGCAGCGGGTCAAGTCCGTCGGCGAGCATGCGCTCGGAGTAGAACTCGCACTTGCCGGAAGGTGTGGCAAAACCTCCCTCGGCAAACGGCGCCGCCGGCAGATTGAGCTTTTGCCATCCCTTGCGCTTGAGGGATTCCCAATCGACCTGCACCGCCCGCGGGTCATCGCGGCGAAAGGCCTGCGCCGCGATCTCATCGTCGCTCTCGTTGAAGCAGGTATCCGCAAAACCCATCCGGGCAGCGAGCAGGCGGAAGATTTCCGTATTCGGCCTCGCCTCGCCTAGCGGCGCCACCGCGGCATTGTTGGCCATCATGTAGTTGTGGCCGTAGGCGCTATGGACATCGACGTGTTCGAGTTGCGTCGTCGCCGGGAGCACGATGTCGGCGTAGTCGGCGGTGTCGGTCTGGAAGTGTTCGAGCACGACGGTAAACAGATCCTCGCGCGCGAAGCCCTGCGCCACTTTCGGCGACTCGGGCGCCACCGCCACCGGATTGGCGTTGTACACGACCACCGCCTCGATACGCGTGCCGAACGCCGGCGTCGACTCGCGCAGCAGATCGTCGCCGATGGTGCTCATGTTGATGGTGCGCGGCCGGTTCGGCAGCAGGTCGGGGCGCTGCAGGGCGGCGTTGTTCTTCGGGAAACCGTCGGAGGAGGACAGCTGGATGCCGCCGGCCGCATGCCGCCAGGCGCCGACCAGGGCCGGCAGACAGGCGATGTTGCGCACCGCCATGCCGCCGCCGCGCACGCGCTGCAGCCCGTAGTTGACGCGGATCGCCACGGCTTCGCCACGTTTTGCCGTCTCGCCGTATTCGCGCCCCAGCTGCTCGACCTCGGCCGGCATGATGCCGCACGCTTCGGCGGTGCGCTCCGGCGTCCATTCCGCCACGCGCTCGGCGAGCCGGTCAAAGCCGATGGTATGACGCGCGATGTAATCGGTGTCGAGCAGGCCGTCGCGCACCAGCACATGCATCATCCCCAGCGCGAGCGCGGCATCGGTGCCGGGCAGCAGCGCGACATGCTGGTGGCATTTCTCCGCGCTGAGGGAACGGTAGGGATCGATCGCGATGAGCTTTGCCCCGCGCCGCTTGGCCTCCTGGGCGCGCATCCAGAAATGCAGGTTGGAGGCGATCGGATTGCCGCCCCAGATCAGGATCAGCTTCGCATTCTGAAACTGTTCCAGGTCGGTGCCGATGCGGCTGCCTATCGTGTACTTGTAGCCGGCGCCTCCCGCGGATGCGCAGATGGTGCGGTCGAGCAAGGACGCGCCGAGCTTGTGGAAGAAGCGCGCCGCCATCGACTCACCCTGCACCAGCCCCATCGTGCCGGCATAGCTGTAGGGCAGGATGGCCTGCGGATCGCGCGCGGCGATTTCCCTGAGGCGGGCGGCGATGGTATCGAGCGCCTCGTCCCAGCTGATGCGCTCGAAGCGCCCTTCCCCCTTGCGCCCCACCCGTTTCATCGGGTGCAGCACGCGGTCCTTGTGATACGTACGCTCGGTGTAGCGCGACACCTTGGTGCACAGCACCCCGGCCGTGGTCGGGTGATCGGGGTCGCCGCGCACCTGGGTCGCCACCCCGTCTTCAACGGTAACGAGCAAGGCGCAGGTATCCGGGCAGTCATGCGGACAGGTCGCGCGAACGGTAGAAATGGGCATAGTGGCAATCCGGGAAAACAGGCAGGCATGAGCCTCGGTAAAATCACGACGAGGCGCTGCGTCGTAATATACCGATATTGGCTGCACGGCGCATGCCGCACCGCCCCATCCCGGAGACCCGAATGAAGCTGATCGACCCCATTGTGCAGTTCCACGCCGAACTTCAGCAGATCCGCCGCGACATCCATGCCCATCCCGAGCTCTGCTTCGAGGAGCGGCGCACCGCGGACCTGGTGGCGGCCAGGTTGAGCGAATGGGGGATCCCAGTGATCCGCGGTCTCGCGGAAACGGGCGTGGTCGGCATCGTCAAGAACGGTAACAGCGCCCGCGCCATCGGCCTGCGCGCCGACATGGATGCGCTGCCGGTGCAGGAAACCAATACCTTCGCCCATGCCTCACGCCATCCCGGCAAGATGCACGCCTGCGGCCATGACGGCCACGTGGCGATGCTGCTCGGCGCCGCCCGCTATCTGGCGCGGCACAGGGATTTCGACGGCACGGTCTACCTGATCTTTCAGCCGGCCGAGGAAGGCGGCGGCGGCGCCCGCCGCATGATGGACGAGGGTCTGTTCCAGCGCTGCCCCATGGATGCGGTGTTCGGCATGCACAACTGGCCGGGCGTGGCCGCCGGGACCTTCGGCGTCACCGCCGGTCCGATGATGGCCTCCTCCAACGAGTTCGAGCTGACGATACGCGGCAAGGGCGCGCATGCCGCGCAGCCGCACAAGGGCATCGATCCGATCATGGCGGCCATCCAGGTGGCCCAGTCCTGGCAAACCATCATCACCCGCAACAAGAGCCCGCTCGATACCGCCGTGCTGTCGATTACGCAAATCCATGCCGGCAGCGCAACCAACATCATCCCCGACACTGCCACGGTGATCGGTACCGTTCGCACCTTCACCACGGGCGTCCTGGATCTGATCGAACGGCGCATGCGCGGCATCGCCGAGCATACCGCGGCCGCCTTCGACGCCACCGCGGATTTCGAGTTCGTCCGCAACTATCCCCCGCTCGTGAATCACGCGCGCGAAACCGCCTTCGCCGCCGACGTGATCCGCTCCATCGTCGGCGACGCCGGCCTCGATGACCGGGTCGAGCCGACCATGGGCGCCGAGGACTTTGCTTTCATGCTGCAGGAAAAGCCGGGCTGCTATGTTTTCCTTGGCAACGGCGAAGGCGGACACCGCAGCGCGGGGCATGGCGCCGGGCCATGCAACCTTCACAACGGCAGCTACGATTTCAATGACGAGCTGCTGCCGATCGGCGCCACCTACTGGGTCAGGCTTGCCGAAGCCTGGCTGCGCAAGTCCTGAGCATGGACGCGCTCGCGCCGCTCGCGTCCGCTTACGCGCAGGTCGCGCTGGCCAATATCGTCCGCGAATTCCCAAACAAGCCCGACCACCTGCTGCGGACTGCGGATGACCTGCGCCCGCCGCGCGCGCTGCATCCCGTCTTCTACGGCAGCTACGACTGGCATTCGTCCGTGCACATGCACTGGACTCTGGTTCGATTGCTGCGCCTCTGCCCGGGCCTGCCGGAGGCCCACGCGATTCGCGGCGTGCTCGACAGCCACTTCACGATATCCAACGTCGAAGCCGAGCGCGGTTATATGCGGCAGCCGGGACGGGAGACCTTCGAGCGCCCCTATGGCTGGGCATGGCTGTTGAAGCTGCAGGCAGAACTGGCCCTGCTCGCAAACACCGACGCTCATGCCAGGCGCTGGCAAGCCTCGCTGGCGCCGCTGGCGGATGCCGTCGTCGACCGCTTCCTGCACTTCCTGCCGCGGGCGCGCTATCCGGTACGCGCGGGCACGCACGGCAACAGCGCGTTCGCACTCCTGCTCGCGCTCGACTACGCGCAGGCGCAGCAGCATCTTGCGCTGCGCAAGCTGATCAGCGAGCGCGCCAATCAGTGGTTCGGCCAGGACCGGCGCTACCCTGCGGCCTATGAACCGGGCGGTGAAGACTTTCTGTCGCCCGGGCTGGTCGAAGCGGCGCTGATGCTGCGCCTCGTGGACGGCTGCAGCTTTGCCGACTGGTGGCATGTCTTCCGTCCCGCCCAGGAAGCGCTTGGCGCCTGGCTGCTTCCCGTGGACGTCGACGACCGCAGCGATGCCCGCCTGTCCCATCTCGACGGCCTCAATCTGTCGCGTGCATGGTGCTGGCGCTTGCTGCTGCCCGAGATGCCCGCCGAACTCCGCCCCGCGGTGGAAAAGGCGATCGACGCGCATCTCGCGGCTTCCCTGCCGCACGTGGCGCATGGCCCCTACGTCGGCACGCACTGGCTGGCGAGTTTCGCGCTGCTCGCACTGAGTCCCACAGGATGTGACGGCTACTGATAGTGTTCGAGCAATCGGATGTCGCCATACCAGGCTTCGACGGTATCGCCGGTATTGTCGGTGTCGGTCAGCACGCCGATTCCGATCAGCTTGCCCGGCTTTTCCCCATAGGCCTTCTCGAAATCCTCGATGATGTTGCGCGTCAGGGTGTGCCACTTGCCGATACCCGCCGTGCCCTGTGAAGCCACCAGCATTCGTACTCGCCCGGTGTGCGGGCTGCGGATGACGCTGCCCACCGGCGCCTTGTTTTCCCAGATGTACATCAGCGTGGCATAGGGGAAGTCGTGACCGGTCAGCATCTTGGCGCTCTCGAACAGCACCTGCTCCGAGAACGGCAGGTTCTCCTTGTCGCCATCGAATGCGAGGATGACACGCACCGGCGAGTCTTCCGTTGCACGCGCGGTGTTGTCAGCCTCCTCCAGCACATCACTGATCTTCCATTCCCACTGCAGCCACGGATTGCGATGCGGGTCGATCTGCGTGCGCAGTATCAGACCCGACGATGCCTTTTCCGCGCTGGCGTGCAGCACGGTGCGGTTTTCCTTGCTGACGAGCTGGTAACGGGTCTGCTTCTTCTGCCGCAGCAGGATCATGGGCTCCCAACCCGCAGGCAGCGCGCCCGGCGATCCTGCCGAAAATCGCGACAGGGTCGGGTCGGCTTTGATGATGGACCCGGACCCCTGGTCCGTACGCGTCGCCGCGCAGCCCGCAAGAATAAAAGGAAGCAGGAAGAGAGCGAAGATGCGATTCATGGCGCGGTCAGGATTGGATTTCCGGTCGGAAATGAAGCTGATTCTATCCCGACGCTGACTCGCCGTGGGTACGTACGCGTACTTCGTTCAGTCCGGCAGCTTGTCCTGACCGTCTCCGAGACGCGCGGCCGGATTCATGCGTTCCAGGGCCAGCAAGACAGCCGACTGATCGGCAGTCGACAGTTCGCCAAGCATGTCGCGGTAGAGCTGCGTGACGAGTTCGGTGACGGGCAGTCGAATCCCTCCCGCCGCGGCCGCCGCCAGCGCATTATCCAGATCCTTGGCCTGGCTCTTCACCTGGCCTCCGGGCAGAAAATTCCGGTCGAGCATGCGTTGTCCGTGCACCTCGAGGATGCGGCTCTCGGCAAATCCACCGCGCAACGCAGTGCGTACCGCAACCGGGTCGGCGCCCCCGACCTGCGCAAGCAACAGTGCCTCGGCGACGATCGACAAGGTGCCGCCGACGATCAGCTGGTTGCACAGTTTGGCGAGCTGGCCGCAGCCGGCCGGGCCGACCAGGGTCGGTCGCCCAAGAACGGACAGCACGTCGCGGGCGCGCTCGAAATCCTCGCGTCGCCCCCCCGCCATGATCGCCAGCGTACCGGCTTCCGCCCCGATCACACCGCCGGAGACCGGTGCGTCGATGAAGCCGAGTCCGGCGTTGCGCAGCATATCGTCGAATGCCTGCGCCTCCGACTGCCGCGTCGAGCTCATGTCGACGACGAGGGTCCCTTTGCGCATCGCCTTCATGGCGGTGTTCAGCACACCCGCCACCGCCGGTCCGGCCTCGAGCATGGTCACCACGATGTCCGCGTTGGCGACCGCGTCCTCGATTCGATCATCGACTGCGGCGCCTAGCGGCAGCAATGCTTCCGCTTTTTGTCTCGTCCGGTTCCACGCATGGAGCGGATAGCCGGCGTTCAGCAGCCGGCCCGCCATCGGCTTGCCCATCAGACCGATACCCAGAAAAGCGATTCTCGTTTGCGCTGCGTCCGCGTCCATCCCGGTCTCCCTCATCAAAATTCTTTTCATTGCATAATCAGCTGCCATCATCTCAAAAAACCTGGACGCCATGTCGAACCTTGATATCCACCCCCTGCTCGCGACGCCGATGCTGCTGGGCGAAAGTCCCTTCTGGCATCCGGACGAACATTCGCTCTACTGGATCGATATAGCCGGCAAGGCTGTCCACCGATTTCATCTCGCCAGTGGCCTGCACCGCAACTGGCCGCTCCCCTCCGAACCGGGATGCATCGCCCGCACGACCGACGGCCGGATTCTCGTCGCCATGCGCAGCGGCCTGGCATTCCTGGATACCGCCAGCGGTGAGCTCGCGCCATTTGCCGAAGCCCCCTATGACCCTTCCCTCATGCGGTTCAACGACGGCCGTTGCGACGCCATGGGCCGCTTCTGGGCCGGAACCGCGTATGACGCGCGGGACAAGGCGCTCGGCTCGCTCTATTGCATGGAACGCGGCGTCATCAGGGATCTGCACAAGCCGGTGACGGTATCGAACGGCGTCGCGTTCAGCGTGGACAATCGCACGCTCTATCATGCCGACACATCGGCACACCGGATCACCGCATACCCCTGGGACCTTCAGACGGGCGCGCTCGGTGCCCCTCGCCTCTTCAAGGAGTTCTCGAGCGTGAAGGATGAGCGCTACGGCGGCCGCCCGGACGGTGCAGCGGTCGACAGCGAGGATGCCTACTGGTGTGCGATGTATGAGGGCGGACGCATTCTGCGCATCGCGCCGGACGGTGAGATCCTGCTTGAGATCGCATTGCCGCTACGCTGTCCCACCATGCTTGCATTCGGCGGAGAGGACATGCGCACCTTGTTCATCACCTCCGCGCGCAACAAGCGTAGCGATGAAGAGCTTGCCACGTATCCGCTCTCGGGCTGCGTCCTGACACTCCGCACCGAAGTCGCGGGCCGCGTCGAGCCGGCATACGCACCGTAATGGTGATGGTCTGCGCGCGTCATTGGCGTTGCATCAACCGCACGCGCGGCGGCGCTTGAGCGCTGACATCCTGCCGTCATGCGGAAAACCGAAAATAACAATGATCTGCTCCTGAAGCCGGGGCAAGGACAGGGACGACGCGGGCGGATGTCCGCGACGCATAACAAAATGGAGAAAAACCATGAGAACCGGGGATCTCGCACTCAGCCTCGCAGTCGCTTCGATCTTTTCAGCAGTAGCCATCCCGGCACGGGCGGTCGATTCGGTATCGCTGGAAGCCGGTCACGGTGACAGCACCCGCCTCGTCCGCGCGGGCGTGCAATGGAACTGGGACCAGCAGTGGTGGAAGTCGAACGGCACGCACATCGGCGGCTACTGGGACCTGACACTCGCCCAGTGGCGAGGCAGCCGGTACAGGGATATCGGAGGGCGCTCTCAGGAACTGGCCGTTCTGGGCATTACGCCCGTGTTCCGTTTTCAGAGCGACTCGCGGAAGGGCTTCTATATCGAGGCCGGCATCGGCGCCAACCTGCTGTCGGAACGCTATGACAACGACGGCAAGCGTTTCTCTACCCGCTTCCAGTTCGGCGACCACGTCGGCCTCGGATACGTCTTCGCGAACAACCTCGACCTCGGCCTGAAAATCCAGCATTTCTCCAATGCCGGAATCAAAAAGCCCAATCCGGGCGTGGACTTCGCCATCATCCAGCTCCGCTACGGGTTCCAGTAGCGCCGCAACGGACTTGCCAGTGGCACCAGGGACTACGATCACCAGATGCGCCGCGGTCATGCCATAGCAAGCCAGGCGCCACACGCAGCAGCCACACGCTGCTAATCGTTGCTGCAAATCGTCGCCGCAAAGCAAAAAGCCCCGACTCGGTTGAGTCGGGGCTTTTCTGGGGTAAGAGCCTGACGATGACCTACTTTCACACTGGTTGCAGCACTATCATCGGCGCGGAGTCGTTTCACGGTCCTG
>NZ_BPMK01000012.1 GCF_019656455.1 Noviherbaspirillum aridicola | reverse complement strand
GAGGTCTTGCGATCCCCCACTTTCACCCGTAGGTCGTATGCGGTATTAGCTAGTCTTTCGACTAGTTATCCCCCACTCTAAGGCACGTTCCGATATGTTACTCACCCGTTCGCCACTCGCCGCCAGGGTTGCCCCCGCGCTGCCGTTCGACTTGCATGTGTAAGGCATGCCGCCAGCGTTCAATCTGAGCCAGGATCAAACTCTTCAGTTCAATGCCTGTTTTGTGCCCTCTCGGGCAGGTTCCGTAGAACCGTCGCTCACTCAAAATACTGACAGGTAGTTCTCTTGCGATTCCTACCTATATTTTGTGCGAGCACTTGATTACTTTTTAGCTTCGACGATTGCTCGTCTACGCACCGTACCAAGTACCCACACTTATCGGCTGTTGATTGTTAAAGATCCTGTCTGCCGCACCCGCCATTCTTTCCTTGCCGGCGCTTGCTGCGAATCGTTTTGTTCGTCAGCAGCAGAGAAACGAGATTATGGAGAATCGCCTCGTTTCCGTCAACACCTTTTTTGCGAAAAGTTCGCCGGCTCGATCGACAGCAGCTTCCTGTCTTATGTCTTATAGAAGACTTGACTGTCCGAAATGGTATAATGCCGCGTCCTGCGGGAGTAGCAGCAAGGCTGCTACTCTGCGGAGCGGCGTCAATACCATTCATCCAACTCTGCGAGAACGTCCATGCTAGAAGCCTATCGCCAACATGTTGCCGAACGCGCCGCGCTCGGCATTCCTCCGCTGCCGCTGTCGGCGAAACAGACGGAAGAGCTGATTTCCTTGCTCAAGAATCCGCCCAAGGGCGAGGAACAATTCCTCGTCGATCTGCTCGCATACCGCATTCCTGCGGGCGTGGATGACGCGGCCAAAGTCAAGGCTGCGTTCCTGGAAAAAATTGCGAAGGGCGAAGACTCCTGCGTCCTGGTCTCGCGCACCAAGGCCGTCGAACTGCTGGGCACGATGCTCGGCGGTTTCAATATCAAGCCGCTCATCGACGTACTCAATGATGCCGAAGTGGGCACGGCGGCAGCTGAGGGTCTGAAAAAGACCCTGCTGATGTTCGACTATTTCCATGACGTCAAGGAGCTGGCGGACAAGGGCAGCGCCAATGCCAAGGCCGTGCTGCAGTCGTGGGCCGAAGGCGAGTGGTTCACATCGCGCCCGGAAGTGCCGCAGAGCCTGACCGTGACGGTGTTCAAGGTAACCGGCGAAACCAATACCGATGACCTGTCGCCGGCTCCGGATGCGACGACACGTCCGGATATTCCGCTGCACGCACTCGCGATGCTGAAAAACCCGCGTCCGGGAATCCAGGCCGATGAGCCGGGCAAGGTCGGACCCATCAAGCAGATAGAAGCGCTCAAGAGCAAGGGACACCAGGTCGCATATGTGGGCGATGTGGTCGGTACCGGTTCTTCCCGCAAGTCGGCAACCAACTCGGTGCTGTGGTTCACCGGCGAGGACATTCCGTTCATTCCGAACAAGCGCTTCGGCGGCGTCTGCCTCGGCAGCAAGATCGCGCCGATCTTCTATAACACGATGGAAGACGCAGGCGCTCTGCCGATCGAACTCGACGTTTCGAAAATGGAAATGGGCGATGTGGTGGAGCTGCGCCCGTATGAAGGCAAGGCACTGAAGAATGGCGTAGTGATCGCCGAGTTCAAGGTCAAGTCGGATGTGATCTTCGACGAGGTGCGTGCCGGCGGCCGGATTCCCCTGATCATCGGTCGCGGCCTGACGGCAAAGGCACGCGAAGCACTCGGCCTGCCGCCTTCCACCCTGTTCCGCCTGCCGCAGAACCCGGCTGACAGCGGCAAGGGGTTCACGCTGGCCCAAAAGATGGTTGGCCGTGCCTGCGGTCTTCCGGAAGGCAAGGGCATCCGCCCGGGCACTTACTGCGAACCGAAGATGACGACCGTCGGCTCGCAGGATACCACCGGCCCGATGACGCGCGACGAACTCAAGGATCTTGCCTGCCTCGGTTTCTCGGCTGACCTCGTCATGCAGTCGTTCTGCCACACCGCGGCCTATCCGAAGCCGGTGGACGTGCGGACGCACCTGACACTGCCGAAGTTCATCTCGACTCGTGGCGGGGTTTCCCTGCGTCCGGGCGACGGCGTGATCCACTCCTGGCTGAACCGCCTGCTGCTGCCCGACACCGTCGGCACGGGCGGCGACTCGCATACCCGCTTCCCGATCGGCATCTCTTTCCCGGCGGGTTCCGGCCTGGTTGCGTTTGCGGCAGCGACCGGCGTGATGCCGCTGGACATGCCTGAATCGGTCCTGGTGCGCTTCAAGGGCCAGATGCAACCCGGCGTGACGCTGCGCGACCTGGTCAATGCGATTCCGCTGTACGCGATCCGGCAGGGTCTCCTCACCGTCGAGAAGCAGGGCAAGAAGAACATCTTCTCCGGCCGCATTCTCGAGATCGAAGGCCTGCCGCAGCTGAAGGTGGAACAGGCATTCGAACTGTCGGATGCTTCCGCCGAACGCTCGGCCGCAGGTTGCACGGTGCGCCTGGACAAGGAACCGATCATCGAGTACATGAACTCGAACATCACGCTGATGAAGTGGATGATCGCCAACGGTTACGAAGACAAGCGCACGCTGGAACGTCGCATCAAGGCCATGGAAAACTGGCTGGCCAAACCGGAACTGCTGGCCCCGGATGCGGACGCCGAGTACGCCGCCGTGATCGAAATCGACCTGGCCGACATCCATGAGCCCATCGTCGCATGCCCGAACGACCCGGATGATGTGAAGACCCTGTCCGAAGTCGCCGGCGACAAGATCGACGAGGTGTTCGTCGGTTCCTGCATGACCAATATCGGGCACTTCCGCGCGGCGTCGAAGCTGCTCGAGGGCAAGTCGGATATTCCGGTACGGCTGTGGATCGCTCCGCCGACCAAGATGGACCAGCAGGTTCTGATGACCGAAGGCCATTACGGCACGCTGGGCCGCACCGGTGCGCGCATGGAGATGCCCGGATGCTCGCTGTGCATGGGTAACCAGGCTCAGATCCGCAAGGGTTCTACGGCGATGTCGACATCGACCCGCAACTTCCCGAACCGCCTCGGCCTCGATACGCGCGTTTATCTCGGTTCGGCGGAGCTGGCCGCGGTCTGCGCGATGCTCGGCAAGATTCCGAGCAAGGAAGAGTACATGGCGAATATCGGCGTCATCGACAAGAACGCCGCCGACATCTATCGCTACATGAACTTCGACCAGATCCAGGACTTCCGCGAAGTGGCGGACACGGTCCAGATCTAAGCCGTACGATGCAACAGCAAGGCCCGCAGATGCGGGCCTTTTTTTCGACTGACGGATGGGTGACGGCAAAAAAAAACCCGCAGGTCTTTCGACTTGCGGGTAAATCCAATTCAAGGAGAGTTGGAGGAGACGGGTTGAATCTTAACGAAACGCAAGAGAGCCGTCCGCTTTCAGTTCGTGATGCCTGTTATTCACGCCCTGAATATAAACAAGCCCGCCGGGATCGCCGTCGGGCTTGTGTCTCGCTCGATTCCTGAACTGGATTTTTTTGGGTACTGCCGGCCCAATATGAGCGGGGTTTTCCCCGCTGTGCCATACAAAATTTTGTGAATTCGTCCTTATTGAAAATCATTCCCATCTGAGAGTGTTTTCAGATTCAGCAGGTCTGCGCGTGGATGGCGCCATTGGGGTACGTTTTCCGGACATGGCGAGGAACGGAAGTCCGACAAGTCCATCTCGGTGAAATTTCCCCGCGCACTGCTCCTGAAGCGAAGATCGCTGGCGACGCCTTCCTCGAGCAAGGGCATCCGCGCAAAACGCAGCCAAGCATCGAAGAAGCAGTCCTGGGCTTGGGTCTCCCTCAACTTCTTCAG
The DNA here is from genome assembly GCF_019656455.1 of Noviherbaspirillum aridicola. GTDB lineage: Bacteria > Pseudomonadota > Gammaproteobacteria > Burkholderiales > Burkholderiaceae_D > Noviherbaspirillum > Noviherbaspirillum aridicola. The sequence goes on along the minus strand of NZ_BPMK01000012.1, from coordinate 156,864 downwards.
GCTGCCCCTGGTGTCGTCGACGAAGACGACTGCCTCTCGCCCCGCGCTGCCCGACAGGATGTTCAGCGCCTGCGGGCAGGCTGCGGCCGGTAGATGATCGGGCGCGAGGCTGACGACGCCCCGTGCAAGCCTGTATTCGTCCTTTCCTTCACTGCTCTCGATGGCCGCAAACACCCAGCAAACCGGATGGCTGGGAAACGCAGTGAGCGCGACGTCGTGCACAACGCCGGGCTCGGCGCGCATCTGCATCGCGGCGCGCACCACCTGACCGGCCTGGCGCGACGCTGCGGCCTGCACGCCGACGAATACGCAGAGCATGGTGATGCCGGCGGCGAGCCCCTTGCAACCCCGCGGACCGGTCCCGAGCTGGGCCAGCGCGCCGAAGGCTGCCACGGCGTACAAGACGGCCAAGGCATACCACGAGAGGAAGGACTTGACCGTGAAGTACAACGGTACGGCAAGCAGGAGCGACAACCAGAGCAGCCGCCAGCGGCGGCTGGAGATGGTCATGGCCAATGGCGCGCCGAGGGCGATCCAGAACATCGGCTCGAGTATGAAAACCATGTCGCCATACAGCCAACCGGCGTCGAAGGGATGGAAGGGATGCAGGCCATAGGAGTTGAGGTAGTCCATGGCAAGGTGCAGGCCGAAACCCAGTGCCAGCGCGAACAGAAATCCGGTGCGCGAGACCCTGCTCGCCGTTAGCTGACGCCTTGCACCGGGCCAGGCCAGCAGCATTGCGGCTGCCAGCAACAGCATCTGCGGCAGCGCGTACAGCAGCGTATGGGTATGGCCCCGGTGGTGGAGAAGGTATCCGAGCGGCGCCGGCAACAGCGGCGTGAGAACCAGGTCGAGGTCGGGAAAATTCCCGGCCAGCGCTGCCGTGACGAGCAGCAGACGATGGCGGGTCGAAGCGGCGCGAGGATCGCTTTCGGCAGGCAGCAGGCGGTGGAGAATTTCGCCGGCCGCTAGGCCGGCCAGGGCATGGCTCAGATTGTCCATGCTATCCCCCGCCCATGCGCCGCCACCCTGAGGGAATGTCCTGCACTGGCGATCACGGTCAGCCCGCCAGTTCAGCCAGTCGCAGAAGCTCTAGCCCGGCAAGGGCTTGCTCCGACCTGCCGACGAAGGCCGCACGGCTGAATGGCTTGTCCTTGAGCCAGTCGGCAGCGGCTTGCTTCAGGCGCTCGGTCGTGCACTCCAGCACGCCGGTCCGATAGCTGCGTCGTATTTCATCTGTTATACCGCGCTCCTGCTGTTCCCAGGCCCACATGACGGCCTCGAAAGGCGTGCGCGGCCGGTCGAGCGATTGCATCACGCAGATGATGGCTTCCTCCACCTTTTCCCGTGCGATGTCGCTGTCGAGTACCCACTCAATCGCGTCCTGGAAGACCTCATAGGTCTCCTCAAGCCGCGGATCCCGGTAGGACATCATCACGAACAGATTGGAGTCGGTGGAATAGGCGGCATGACCGCCATAGGCGCCGCCCTCCTCCCGCAGAGACTGATGCAACACCAGGTTGGTCATCAGTTCGCCGAGTACGGCCAGGACTGGCGCGTCGGGATGCGATAAGGTGGGGCCCGGCCACGCGGCGAAACAGTGATTGACCTGCGCCGGCGCATGCAGCGCGAGATTGGCAAGAGGCGCTGCGGCGGGTGCGCCGCATGACGGCTGCGAAGGCGCGGTGCCTGAAGGCAGTGAAACGCCCTCGATCAGCTTGCGCACGTCGTGCTCGGCGCCGGCTGCGAGGACCGTGCCTGGCGCCGATGTTATGCGCCGGTGCATGGCGGCGAGTTTCTCGGCAATCCGGCGCAAGCCTTGATCGTCCCTCGATTGGCCGTGCAGGCGATGGAAGAATTCCAGCCAGGCGGAGCCCCGCACCATCTGTTCATAACGTCGCAACGGCGAAAGCGGAGCGGTTGCGGCGAGCTTGGCGTAATCATCGCCATTCTCGGCCAGATCGTCGCGCAGGTCTTGCATATTGCTGTCGATGAGGTAGGCGATGCGGTCGAGTTCGTCGAACCGGGCGCCCTGCACCGAGTCCTTCAGGACCTCGGCTATCGCGGCATTTTCTTCGCTCAGGCCTTTGGCATAGAAGTCGGCGATGATGCGCAGGCCGCGAGAGTCGCCCTGCGTCTGCATCACGTGCACGTTCATGTCGAAGTACGGAACCTTGTCGTGACGCCATGCATCGGCTTCCAGGTAGGTCCGGCTGCCGACACCGAGTTCGGTCACGATCTCCGCATAGAGCTGGAGCCACGGCCAGTCCTGTTCGGGCAGATCCGAGAGGTCGTACAGCACGCGCGCGTACGACACGGCGTTGGAGGCGATGACGATCGGTGCGGCACCGGAAGCATCCTTCCGTACCGCTTCGACGGGGTGAGGCGTCGGATCGAGATCCTGCGGAAGAATGCGCGGCAGGACATCGTTGTTTACCGGCGCCCGTTGCCGTTCGACGAGTTGCTCCGCTTCGCGCTGCAGGCGCTGCTTTTCGCTCTCGGTCAGGGCGGTGCGCCGTTGTTCCAGTTGCGCACGCTCGGCCTGTTCGCGCTTGTCGAAGTAGTCGGGATCGGGCAGCACTTCGGCGTCCAGGCGCGTGGGATTGTCGAGCAGACCGCGCACGAGCGTCTTGAACCATGCGGGGTCGGCGATTTTTTGCTGCAGATCGCGCAGCACATCCTCGTTGTCGAAGCCGAGCATCACATCCCCGCCGTACATCTCATAAGGGATGGCGCGCAGCAGGCGGCGCATCGAATTGGGCAGGGATCCGGCGGCGATCTCGCGCTGGCGGAAGCGATGATCACGAAGGCCGGCTTCTAGGACCGAGCGCGGAACCCCCTCCTCGGCGGCGCGTTCAAGCGCGCGCCATATCTGCTCGCGCGCCTGGGCGACCTGGTCTTCCTGCAGTCCTTCCATGCCGAGGTGGAAGACGAGCTGGCGCATGCCGGTATCGACGCCATTCATCGCCGATGGCCGCCCGAAGCCGGCGCTCTCCATGGCGTTCGCCAGCGGCGCGGCGGCATTGCCGAGCAGGCCGGTGTCAAGCAGGATGGCCTCATAGTGCGCGTTGACATCGACCGATTGTCCCAGCAGCCAGGCGAACTGCATGCCATGGTCGCGCCCCGGAATGCTGATCCTGGTCGACTTCGGCGCCGGCCACTGTCCGGCCAGTTCGGGCAGGAGCCGCGGCAGCTTGCCGTGCATCTGGCTCAGGACGTGCTCGTCGATGACCTGCTGGATCTCTGTCGGGTCGATCGCCCCCGCCGTCATGAAGACGGCCTGCGATGGGTGATAGTGGGTTCGGTGAAACTCGCGCAGTGCCTCGTGCGTCAGCGATGGAATGTGCAGGGGATCGCCGCCGGACTCGTGCGCATAGGTGGTACCCGCGAGCAGTTCGGCTGCAATGCCGGCATCGAGGGCGCGAACCGGATCGGCGAACGCGCCCTTCATTTCGTTGAACACGATCCCCTGATAGCTCAGCTGATCGCCCTCCAGCACGAGACGCCAGCCTTCCTGCAGAAAATCGAGATAGTCGAGCCGCGGAAAGAACGCGGCGTCGAGATACACATGCAGCAGGTTGAAGAAGTCGGTGCGATCGGTGCTGGCAAAGGGATAGACGGTCTTGTCGGCGTACGTCATCGCATTCATGAAGTGCGCGATCGAGCGGCGCGACATGGCGAAAAACGGATCGCGCACCGGATAACGCCGGCTTCCGCATAGCGCAAGATGTTCGAGGATATGGGCGCGGCCGTCGCTGGCATCCGGAACCGTGGGGAAGGCGACGAGGAAGACGTATTCCTTGTCACTGTTGGCGAGGTGAATGTGGCGCGCGCCGCTTGCGGGATCTTCGAATTCCTGCACCTCGGCCTGCATGGCGGCGATCTTCTTGCTGCGTAGTTTCTGGAAAGGCATAAAGGGGGCTGCGAATATCGATTGAGCGGCCCTTATCATAACTGTTAGGCGCCGCGGCCGCCGCCGAGCGCGGCGGCGACGAGCGGGCGGTACTGGGCAATGCTGTCGGCATCGCGGTAGCCGAGCCAGCCGGCCACCCGTTTTTCGTCTTCTCCCGCGCGCAGATGTGTAAGCGCGAAGCTATGACGCAGGCGGAACAGGCCGCCCGGTCCAGGGGACAATCCTGCGTGGACGAGAACCTGCTTGCACGCCTCCTGCGATCCGGTATGGGACCAGGGCTTGCCGTTCAAGGTGGACGGAAAGACGTAGGTGCCGGCTATGCCCAGCATCAAGCGGCGCTGGCGCCAGCGATGCAGGATGCTACCTGCCCAGGCCGGCAGCGGCACGTTCCGGGCATGCCCGTGGTCGCCGACCGAACGCAGCTGTGCCGGCGCGCGGCCGGTGGCCGAACATGGAGGAAGACTCTCGAGCCTGAGCTGTCGCATTTCGGCCGGCGTCAATCCGGCGCCCAGCATCAGGGCGACTGCCGCCCGGTCGCGCTCGGACTTCCAGCTGGCTTCCCCGCCCTCGCCGGCGGCTTGGAGATACGCGAGCAGGCGGCGAAGTTCGTCCGGCGAGAGACAGACGGGGGTCTTGTCGTTGTCGACTGCGTTCGCATGCCGGTAGGGCGTGCGGCGCAGGAGATGCAGCGAAGCCGGGTTGCGTACTCCGCCACGCCGCATTGCATCGTGCTCGAGCATGCGATCGATCAGATGGAGCATGCGCCACGCGTAACGCGCGGAGAGCGGTCCGGAGCGGCGCTTGTCATGATGTTCTCGCGAGTGGAGATAGCGTTCGATATCGGCTTCGCTCAGGGAATCGAGGCTGAGGCGCTCCTGCACGCAGAATCGCCCGAAGGCTTTCCACATTTCGAGGTATATGCGCGTCGATGCCTTGGTCAGCGTCTTCACCGATGCAGACGTGTCGAGGCGCCCTGCCCCGTGCGCCACCCAATCGTCGAAGAGTTCCACCCAGTCCGCACCGACGCCGGCTTGTTGCGCCCGCCTCGTCTTCTGTGTCGGTCGTGTTCCCATCGCTGTCATTCTACGTTCTAAAACGTACTAACGGCGGCATAACGAGGCCAACTCTTTCGGAACGGCGTTTGCGCTTTGAAACCAGACGGCGGTCGGCTGTTCGATCAGGCGTTCGCGCCGGCAGAGATGCGCCGCAGCCAGCTTGCGCTGGCTGCTTCCAATGCAGCACGGTCCTCGGGGGGGGCATCGGTGGCGGCTTTGGCACAGGCGGTGAAGAAAGTTTTGAACTGGTCCCTCAGCGTACCGACGGCAATGCCGGCTTTGGCGTTTGCCTGCCGCAGGTGCTGTGGAGACCATGGAGCGCGCTCGTGTACGTCCAGCGCCGGGCCGAGCAGGTAGGCTCCGGCATTGGCTGGGTTGACTGGGTCCGGGTGCAGGCCGCGGGACTCGAGATACCGCGCAAGATGGGACAGCAAGGGGGGCGGCAGCGGAACTCGGCGTTCCTTGCCTTCGCGTACACCAGTCAATAGGATCATTCCGGCGGGCGTGCGTTGCACATCATCGAGTTTAGCTGCGACCGCTTCGGAAAGGCGCAGGCCGGTCTGACCGATCAATTGCAGCGCAAATACCAGGCGCGCATTGGCTGACGTCGCGGCGAGAGAATCCGCAAACCGCTCTATGCGCTGCCAGTGCGCGGCGGAGAGCTGCTGCCGCGGCTGTTTCTGCTGAGCCGGCAACGCGAGTTCCTGCCAGGGGCTGGCGACGAGGTAGCCGTTCGACACCAGGTAGCTGAACAGATTTTTCAGCACCACCGCCGCGTGACGACGCGCGGCATCGGAAAGCGGCCCTTCGAAGGGGCGCCAGAGCGGGCTCCATTTTTCTCGCCCCCGCGGACCGCACCACCTGGCGGACGGCTGCGGGTCGGTCATGAAGGCCTGATAGGCGACGCAGTCCGCAGCCTCGAGGGATGAAAGCGCGCGGCCTCTTTCCAGTACCGCCCACAAGAGGAAGCGCTCGCCCTCCTTCAGATAGGATCGCCGGGTGCTGGCGTTGGCTGCCTTGGATTCGACCCAGGCGAAGATTGCCTGCACATCGTTCGTGGCCGGGATCCGGCAATTTTCCTTTGGCGCGCGAAACCGGCCGTCGGCGCCGTCCAGTCCGGGAGGGGCAACGAATTTTTCGATGGGGACGACCTGGGTGCCGCCCTTCACGAGCTGGCGAAGATCCGACGTACTCGTCTGCTGACGCGGCTGGTCGACGTGCGGACCCAGCGTCATGCCCAGGCTGGACTCTTGCGCTCTCAGCCAGCTCACGATGCGCTCGGCCTTGCCGATCCCTATGCCCGGGATTCCCGCCCACCAGCGGTAGCCGACACCATTGATGCGCAGTACGAGTGCTTCAAGGGAGTCGATGCCGGCCTGCTCCAGCCGCGCCGCGATATCGGGGTGTATCCACGATCGGGGCGGATCCTGGGCCCGAGGGGGTTCCGCGACAAGTTCTTCGAGCCATCGCAGCGCTTCCAGCTGACGGGCAATAACCCGTCTGCGCCTGGCTGCCCCGGTTGGCGCAATCCCGTAAACCTCCCGGTAGAAATCCAGCTGTTCCGCCTGTGAAAATTCCTCGAGACCACGCTCAGCCGCAAACTCATCCAGCGTCGGCAGTTTGCCGGCCCGTTCGTCGATCCGGTCCGCGTCCAGCTGGATCAGGCGGGCGATGCCATGACGCGCGTGCCTCCGTGCGGCAGAGGCAAATTCATCCCGTATGCGTTGAATCGTTCGCCTGACGTGGCGAATGTCGTCATGCTCTCCCTCCAGGCGCAGGTACCGGTCCCAGCTTTGGCGAGTATCCAGTCCCTGGATGACGGCCCGCATGAACGCGAAGTGACCCGCATGCAGACGCTGGCCCTGGACACCAGCCTGCTTTTTCTGCGCGGCAGAGCGCTCGGGAGAGATCGTCGGCAGGTGCTGATTTTCCATTGGTGCGCGTTGTTGTCCGCCATAGGGGGTAGGTGAAGCAGCCGGCGCCCTATTATCATTTATCGCAAAAAATGTTTCAAGACAGTACCGCGTGCAGACCGACCGGTTTCTTTTCCTTTGAGATCAAGGGCTTGCAAGGCGCCGTATCAGGGGGACCGATGAGGGGACGCCGTCGCCACGAGCAGGGCGGGCAGCGCGATTTGCGTCTCGATTGAGGTGAGAAATTTTGGGATGGTGGGTTCATTCCCGCCCTTCTAAATCCCGCGCGTCTTCCCGCGCCCCGCAAGATTTGTACGGTACAAGTGGAAACTGCGCGTGCCGCTTTGGCCTGGATCCGGTGAGAAGTTTTGGGAGTTGATCGGGAGCCTTTGTAGAGCTCGGCAACTGCGGCACGTCCCACCCGTACTTGGCGCCGTTAGGTGAGAAGAATTGGGAGTATCCGTTAAGCGGCAGAATGCGCGCGGACAAAGGAGCAAAAGTCGATTGCCGAGTAAGACGGCGGGCTATCGCGAATTCGGCGGCCCGGGTGTGATTGCGGCGCCATCTGGTCGAAGCCACGCGTCTTTGCTCCCGGCTGCCGCATGAAGTAACAGGAAGACCCCGTTGAACAAGTCTTTTCTCGGGGCGGGTTTACCGCCTCACGTGATTTGAATGCGAAGCCTTAACGCGGCCACCAGCGACAAGGTGAGAAGTTTTGGGTGTCTCGGGCAGGCGCTTGTACGGTACAAGAAGCGACTCCTGGGACCTGCCCCCTGACTTGTACGGTACAAGAAGCAGAACAAAGTCCGACTACTCTTGGCATTTGCGGAAGGACGCGCGGCATCGTTCCTGCCGGATGCGCTACTCGAGGCTCGGCCCTCGTCGTTTTGGCTCCAGTCCCACAAGTACCAATTGTTTTACGACGGGCACGAGAGTCTGCTTTCGCTGCAGATGCTCACCGAGAGCGAGGCTAGTGCATGCCGGTCAAACCCGGCCGTCGAATCCGACGCGCTGGCTAGCGCGGGGCAAAAAAAAGCCCGTCTGCTGACGGGCTTTGGTCTTGTACGGTACAAGTCGAACAGTTCACTCAAAAAATGTCTTCAGGTGCTCGGACAACGCTTTCAACTGCGACCGCTCAACAGCGCCGCGCGCAAACTGAATGGTCGTCTTGCTGCCATCAAAAACAATTTTTCCGACCGCCTTGCCATCAACCAGAATCGTCTCAGTCGTGGCCTGCGACACGGCAGTCCCGCAAAGGATCTCAAATACTTCTTTCGCGTTTTGCGCCATCGAGCGATTTGCTGCCAGCTCCTGCGCCCTCGCGACAACGCCTTCCGGGTCGGCCTGTAACGCGTCGTTCAGGGCCTTGGCCCACCGGTACTGCAGGTCGAGCGGCGATGCAAAAGCCTGCACGATGCTTTCGGGCAGATTAGCCAGGCGCAGCGCCTTGCTCATATTGCCCGGATCCACACCGAGCTCTCTTGCAAGCTGATCCTGCGAACTGAACAGCTGTTCCGACAAAGCCCGGCGGTACATCACACCCTGCTCCCAGGGCGCGAGATCCGCCCGAGCACGGTTCTCACGATCCATCTCCTTGAAGAGTTCCTGATCGCTGATCTCCTCGACCACGGCCAGCACCGGAAGACCAAGCTCGAAACATGCACGGTGACGCCGGTGGCCGAATACGATTTCATAGCGATCCTCGCCGCCTTTCAGCGGCCGCACCTTGATCGGCTGCACGTTGCCACCGGCCTGCGCGATCTCGTCTTTCAGCACCCTGAAATCCTGCCGCTCGTAACTGCGGCTATCCCGGTTTGCCCACTTTGATGGAATGATGCGGTCGGCGTCGATGAGTTTTACCGGCAGCGATCCCTCGAATTCCTTGAGGCGGGCTTCCAGCATTTCCAGCTTCTTATTGCTCTCCTTCATCAGGGAGTTCACCATCAGCATCTGGCCGGGCCCGGTACGGAGCGGGGCGGCGCCGGGCGCGGTGTTGCCCTCGGACTTGCCCGGCACGAGCAAGCCCTCGGTTTTCTTTGCAAGTCGGTCCTTTATCGACATGAGGTTCTCCTTAGGCTAGCTGTGCGTTCCACGAACTGCGGATGGAAATTTCGACGAGGTCGTTCACACGGTCGTACGCATCGCGGGCTCTGCTATAGGTCTTCATGCTGCCGTCGTACCGACTGATGTCGTAGACGGTTCCGAATTCCGCAGAACTGGACGAGGTGACTGCCGTCTTCGGAATCTCGACCGGCAACACTTTCTCTGCATAGGTGGCGGAGATCCAGGAGCGGACAACATCGCTGGCGACATCGGCGGAATCAACGCGGGCCAGCAGGACGTGAATGAAGTCGAAGGTCTTGCTGATACCGGCGCTTTCCACGAGATTGGACGCGAGATCGCTGAACAGGCTCCAGAACTGCGCTGAACTTGCGAAGTCGAGCGCGTTAGGAGGAAGAGGAACCATGAGGCCGTCCGCAGCCATGAACGCGTTGATCGTGACATAGGAAAGCGAGGGCGGCGTATCGATGATGATCACATCATAGTCATCACGTACATCTTCGAGCCCGAGATTGAGCACGTCCCAGAACTGGAACTCGGGGTCTTTCATCTGCCGCGATGGCAGCACGAATTCGGCAGAGAACAGGCTTGACGAAGCCGCCACCAGGTCGATTCCGTCCCAGTAGGTTGACTGAATGGAGGGCTTGATCGTGGTGGTGTCACCATAGACGAGCGGGGCGATGGTCTGATCTTCCGTTACCTCGGTGTCCGGCATGATGCCGAACAAGGTGGTCAGCGACCCCTGAGGGTCGGCGTCGACCACGAGCACCTTGTGTCCGCGCAGACTCAGTCCCTGCGCCATCACCATCGCCGTAGTGGTCTTGCTCACACCGCCCTTGAAGTTGCCGATTGCGAGCGTGATTGCACGGGCGCCTTCCGGGCGCAGGTAGCTCGATCGGTAGTGTTGAACCCAGGCCCGGGCTTCCTGCAGGCTGAATTCGCGACGCGAGCCTTTGTCATTCAACTGACCTGCGGGCAGATCACCTTTACTAATGCGGTAGGCAACCTGACCCTTATCGATACCGCACAGCGCGGCAAGCTGGCTGGAAGAAAACACCGGCGGGTTTTTGATGGCATTCGGCGCCAGCATCCGGGACCGAATCTGGTTGACCATCTGCGCCGCCCTCTCGGCCTGCTCGACGATATCGCTTATATGGATCTTCTGGTTACTCTTCAGGTCTGGCGCAATCATAGAACTCCCATTGGTTTTATTTACGTGAAATATTCTACGCCAGCCAAGCGTTCATCCGCCATCAGAAATTCTACGAAAATCCGCGGATTGATCAGAAAACGAAAAATCTTCGCTCGTACTGATTCCGGAAAAGAGTTTCCATTTTGCCTGGCCGCTAGAAAAAGTAAACCTACTTCAAGATCTTTAAGAACTATAAGACACGATATTTCGTTTAAAAACAGATGGTTATAGTTAGATCGGTGAGAGGTTTTGGGGAGTAGGGTGAGAAGAATTGGGAGTAATGGTGAGCAGCAATGGGAGTATTGGTGAGCGGCATTGGGAACAAAGGTGAGGGGATATAGGCCTGCCGGGCAGGGGCAGGCAGTCATTCCAAGGTGAGAAATTTTGGGAGAGGAGCCGCAACGACCGTTCTCACGAAAGAAAAACAGGGTGCCCGGCAAGCGACAGGTGAGATTGCACTTCGCTTGAACTCACTATAGACTCTCATGCAATCGAGAATACCCTGCAGTCATTTCATGGCCGAAGCCAGCAAAACCACCCGACGAAGCCGCAGCACGAAAGCCGCCGAGCCGGACTACCTGCTGCGCAAGCCGGTCAACACGCTCGCCATCGTCCCGAAATCCGAAAAGATCACGGTCACCGCACGCAAGATCTATAACGTCATGCTGCAGTATGCCCAGCGACAGGGCGTCGACCAGGAGCGCTACCGTGCCCGCCTCTCCGAAATCGCCATCGGCATCGATTTCAACTCGAACAATACCGAGATCATTAAACAGTATTTCAGGCAGATGGCGACGACTGGCGTCGAATGGCAGTCTCCCACGACCGGTGAAGGCGCGCGCTGGAGCATCTCCGCGCTGATCGCCCACGCCGACCTCATTCAGCGAGGGAACGAACTCACACTGGAGTGGAGCTACGCGCCCAATATCAAACAGGAACTGCTCGATCCGCAGCGTTTTGCCAAGATGTCGCTCCAGGTCCTCGCCGCGCTCAATACGATGGCGTCGCTCGTGCTGTACGAGATCTGCTGCCGCTATGCGGACAACCCCGGCGGGCTGACTGCCCGACAGGCCTGGGCATGGTGGCGGCCGGTGTTGACGGGCACCCCGGACAGTCCGGCGAGCGCGTATCAGGAATACAAGATCTTCAACCGCGACGTCGTCAAGAAGGCCGTCAAGAAGGTGAATGAAGTCACCGACCTCGAGGTGGAACTGATCGAGCACAAGAACGGCCGCTCGGTGCAGGACCTGCAGTTTCGCGTACGGCGCAAGCAGGCGCAGCTCGGCCCCGCGCAGCGGCCGATCGAGCCGGTGGATCTGCGCACCATCGGCAATGCGATACGCGCCGGACTGCCGCAGGACCGGGCAGAAAAGCTGCTCCTGCGGTTCGGCGCCAAGGCGCTCGACGATGCGATCGCCATCATGAATGAGCGGCAGCGGCGGCAGGACATGGAGCCCGTTCGCGCGCCGGAGAAATACCTGCTCACCATCCTGCAGTCGGGTCAGCTCGCGACTGAAAAGGAAGCGCCGCCGCCGCTGCGCAAGACATTCGACACCAAGGCCGAGCGGCTGAAGCTGATCGAACAGTTCATGGCCAACAAGCGCGCCGAACTGTCCGAGATGTTCCAGGAGATGCCGGAGCAGGACCAGCAGCAATGGATCGTCCGCTTCGAGCAGGAAGCCCTGCCCGCATCCGGGGCGATCCGCAAGGCGTTCCAGAGCAAGGGCATACAGAGCCAGATCGTTCGCCCGGTGTTTCTGAAGTTCCTCGGCAATGCGGTCTGGGAGGACGGCTGGGAGAAGCCGTCGGAGTCGGAACTCACCGACCTTGCGATACGCATGAAGAACGAACAGCTGGCCACGGTGGACATGCGCATGCGGCTGCGCTGAAGAGGCGCTGCCAGCGAGCGTACAGGCGGCCGGCAGCGCCGCCCGCGTCTATCGTCTGCCGATGCCGATGTATTCGAGTCCGTAGCCGCGCACCGACTCCGGATCGTAGAGATTGCGCCCGTCGAAGATGACCGGATGCCTGAGCAGTTCGCGCACCATCGCATGATTGGGCGATCGGAATTCCTTCCACTCGGTGACGATGACGAGTGCGTCGGCGCCGCGCAGCGCGTCCATCGCGGAGTCCGCAAGGCTGAGCCGATCGTCGTTGCGAAACAGGCGGCGAGCTTCGGGCATGGCGACCGGGTCATAGCCGACCACACGCGCGCCGGCATCGAACAGGCCTTTTATCACGACGCGGCTCGTGGCTGCCCGCATGTCGTTGGTATTGGCCTTGAACGCCAGACCCCACATGGCAAAACGGCGCCCCTTCAGATCATTGCCGAAACGGGCCTTGATCTTGTCGAGCAGCAGGCGCTTCTGCGCTTCGTTTGCATCGTCGACGGCTTCAAGCACGCCCAGGCGCACGCCGTTGTCGCCGGCGGTACGCAGCAGTGCCCGCACGTCCTTCGGGAAGCACGACCCGCCGTAGCCGCAGCCCGCATAGAGGAAGTCGAAGCCGATGCGCGGGTCGGAGCCGATGCCTACCCGCACCCGTTCGATGTCCGCGCCGACCTTGTCGGCAAGATTGGCGAGTTCGTTCATGAAGGAGATGCGCGTGGCCAGCATGGCGTTGGACGCATACTTGGTCAGTTCGGCGGAACGGGTGTCCATCACCATCAGACGATCGTGATTGCGCACGAATGCCGAATAGATGCTGCGCAGGCAGGCAATCGCCTGCGGGTCGTCGGCACCGATGATGACGCGGTCGGGGCGCATGAAATCCTCCACCGCGGCGCCCTCCTTGAGGAACTCCGGATTGGAGACCACCGCGAAGTCGACATCGGCGCCGCGGCGCGCAAGCTCCTCGCGAATCACGGCGTCGACGGCATCGGCCGTGCCGACCGGGACGGTGGACTTGTTGACCACGATGGTGCGGCTGTCCATGTGGCGACCGATGTTGCGTGCGGCGGCGAGCACATACTGCAGATCGGCCGAGCCGTCTTCCCCGGGCGGCGTGCCGACGGCGATGAACTGTACGGCGCCGAAGCGGACCGCCTCCCGCTGATCGCTGGTGAAGCGCAAGCGTCCGGCGGCGACATTGCGCGCGGCGATTTGCTCCAGTCCTGGTTCGTAGATCGGAATGCGGCCGTCGTTGAGCATGGCGATCTTGGCTGTATCGACGTCCAGGCACAGGACGTCGTTGCCGACTTCGGCCAGGCAGGTCCCGGTGACCAGGCCGACGTAGCCGGTGCCGATGACGGTTATGTTCATGCGCGACTCCCTTCTATGACTGTTGGAATGATTACTGTGAAACGAATTCGCGCAGGCGGGCGAGCAGCGCGGGGTCGGCGTGATCGCTGATCGCCTCGCCGGATTGCAGTACCTCGCGCGCGTTCAGCAGGCGGGCGACGTCGTCGGCTTCCTCGGCCACGAATACGCCTGGCTTCCTGCCGAGCCAGCGGGCGGTGGCCAGCTGATGCTCATTGCGATGCTCGCCAAGCGATGCGCGGCGCGGCAGGATCAGGATGCGCTTCTGGTACTTGAGCGCGGTCAGGATCGACCCCATCCCCGCATGCGAGACGATCAGGTCGGCCTTGCGGAACAGGTCGTCGGCGAGCGCCGGCGCGAGGTAGTCGGCATGCTCGCAGTGACGCGGCCGATACTTGCCGGCGCCGGTCTGGGCGAAGACCCTGGCCCGGCTGGCGCCGGCCCAGTCATCCACCGCCGCCACCAGGCGATCGAAGGGCAGCTGTGTGCCAACGGTCAGGAAGATCACAGCACACCTCCCCAGTACTGCGGACCCGCCGGCTGGGACAAGTGTGCCCACTGGGTGAGCCAGACATCGGCGTAGCGCCTCGCATACTTCCCCGAGACGGAGAGCTGTTCGGAGTTGGCGATGCTGTCGATCCAGACGGTGCGGGCGCCGAACAGGCGGCCGAAGAGAATCGCGGCGAAGCCGGGCGCGGCGCCGGTCGACACGACGATGTCCGGGCGCAGGCGGGCGACGTGCACCAGGACCTCGAAGAACATGCGCAACAGCCGCAGCTTTTCCTTGAGATTGGCGTCGGCCACGGTGATGAGGCTCGCATCCACGTCCCGCGCGTATGCGGCGTTGGTCGTCATGTAGGTCACGTCGCTGTCCACGAAGGCCGGGCGCAGCCGCAGCAGCTGCACCCAGTGGCCACCGCCCGAGGCGACCGCAAGGACATGTTTTCGTGTGGTGTTCATGTTTCTGGCCCTCCATGTGAAGATCGAAGTAAGGGATGGCGCGCCGGAAGGGATCGCGCCGGCGTGAGACTGGACATCGTGGAAGACGGTTTTCCGGCTGTGGACGCGGGCAGGGTTTCGAGCTGCAGCTCCACCCAGCCCGGTCCCCTGGCTTCCATGCCAACCAGGAGCGCGGTACGACGGCGGGCGGGTCCGAGGGCGGGCGCCGACAGCTGCGAAAGCGTGAAGGGGCCCGAGCCTGCCATGCGCAGTACGAAGGACCGGGCGCCGCACGTGAGCCTGGCTGTCCAGGTTCCGTCGCTGCGCCACGAGGCCTGCGGCTGCAGCGCACCGAAGCCCGCCGCCTCGGGCAGCGGATCCGGGCCCGAGGCGGCGGGCGTGGCGGGCGTGGCGGCGAGCGCGCAGTCGGTGTGATAAATGGCGCCGAAAACATGTGCGGCGCCCGGCCCGGCCCGGAACTGCAGCCGATCGGTGAATACCCGTTCGCGGGTCCGGAGCTGCCGCTGGACCTCGACGCCCCGCTGAAACGACCTGATGGTGGCGGCGACGGCGCTGTCGGCGGCATCCGTCGCCGTCGGCCGCGCGAACCAGTTGCTGATCCCCTGGCTGTCGACAAGCGGCACATTGTGGGCGGGCGCGCGCTTGTAGTAGTCGCGGTGCAGCGAGGATCCGTAGGCCGGCGTCGGCGAGTGGCGGAATACCCAGGTGTCGCCATGCTTGAGTTCGAAGCTGAGTATGTCCTGGTGGGCATGAAAGCGGGCGCCCTGACCGGCACGCAGGATGGCTTCCCAGTGCTGGTCGCGCAACAGCAGCGATTTCAGGCCCGCAATGTCGTGCGCGCCGTCGTCGCCTCGTACCCTGAGCAAGGGTGCCTGTCCGGGCGGGTCGAGCAAACTCTCCCAGTCTTGCTCCCGGTTGGCGGCGTCGGCTCCCTGCGCGGTAGGGACGGTCCGCCTCACCCTGTGCAGCAGGCCGAGGTCGGGAATTTGCGGATGCCGATTGCTGTCGTTGATGGTGGGGCCATCGCCGCCGCGGAATCCGACGCGCAACGGAGAGGCAAGCAGAGACAGCATTGGCCGATGCAGCGCTTGCCAGTCTTCGAACCGCCCGCGCAGGGACGCGGCGAGCAGAGTTTCGTGCACCGCCTGTACGACGTAATTCTGATAGCCGAGCGACAGCTCCAGCCAGTAGCCGTCCGGCGAAGTGCCGGCGTCAAGCAGGGCCGGGAGGGAGGCGGGGCCGTTCAGCGTTTGCTTCAGCAGGTCCTCGTCGCTGCACTCCATGGCCGCGATGGCGGCCGCCGAGCTGTACCAGACGGCAATGTTATGCACCTCACGCTGGCTGGCCATCAGTTTTCTCGCGGCCGGCAGCAGCAGGTTGTCGCACCACCCGGCCGCGCGGGAGCCGGAGCTCATCGGCCGCAACAGACGTACCGCGTCCGCCAGCAGGGGCATGACGTTCGCCACGTCCAGCCCCTGTCTGAACAGTCCCCCGGCGCCTGCCCTGGCGGTCCTGGCCGACAGGCGCGCATACATGTCGAGCTGGGCCGACGCCCACTCGGCAATCGGGCGCGAGCGCGTCAGCACCGCGAGCCGGGCGGCCGCGTGCAGCATGCCCATGTTGCGGTGACGGAGCAGGGCGATGCAGCCGGCGCGCTGCGGTCCGGATCGCGAGGCTTCGCAATCACTGTCGGGAGGTGCGCTGCGGAAGGCGCCGGTGGCTTCATCCTGAAATTCGTGGATCCAGCCCGCTTCCGCGCTTCCGCGATCCCGCTCGCGTGCCATCCAGGTTTCGATGCGCTGCGACTCCTGCTTCAGCCAGGCGCGCCAGGTTTCATCTGCGCCGACCCGCATCCTGGCCCCCTCCCAGTCCTCCGTCGCCGGCCGGACCTGGAGCGTGCCCGCGCCGCCGGCCGCCGCGGCGGACACGGCAAGACCGGCGAGCAGGATCATTGACATCTGCCGAAAGCGCATCACGATGACCGATTCCCTGTTGGATGACGGACTGATTCCGCGGAAGTGACGGACCTCACGGCGAGGGCCTCCGCAGCGCCCGCCAGTCGAACCAGAGCCCGTACAGCTGCCGTCGCCCGAGCGCGGCCAGTGCGACGAGATAGGTCGCGCCGCCGATCGAGGCCAGCATGAGCAGGCGTACGAGCGCCGTCGCGTGCGCTACCGCATCGGCATCCCGTGCGAGCGACATGGCGATCCATGCGAGGCATCCGCCGAAAAGCGGCAGCCATGTGCAGCCGATCCAGCCGCGCCACGCCGCTTTCAGGTGCCGATGCAGCAGCCAGAGATTCACGGGGGCGACAAGCAGCTGCGATGCGACGAAAGCCATGGCCACGGCGGCGAGTCCGCGGTCGTGCGCCAGCCATACCGCGAGCAGGGCGCCCAGGGAGCGCGCCGCCGACAACATCAGCGTGAGTCCGGGGCGGCCCAGGGCATTGAGCACGGCGGTATCGAATTTCTGCAGGACTTGCAGTGCCCCGAGCAGCGCGACCGGCCCGAGTACCTGGGCGCAGGCGGTCCAGCGGGGACCGAAGGCGATGAGGGCGATTTCCGGTGCAGCAGCGGACAGCACGGCCCATGCGGGCGTCGCCGCCAGGGCGGCGGCGCTGACGGAAGACAGATAGGCCGCACGCAGGCGGTCGAGGTCTGCGGCAAGGCGGGCGTAGCCCGACTGGGCCACGTCGGACAGGGCGAGGCCGAGCAACTGCATGAAGATGTAGTGGATCTTGGTTCCCACGGCATAGATGCCGAGCGCATGGGGACCGAGCAGCATGGCGATCAGCAGCTCGACGCCGCGGGTACCGGCGTACTCGACGAGGCGCATGCCGGTCACGTGCGTGCCGAAGCAGGCGAGCTGCCCGACGCCCCTGAAATCCGGGCGTACCCGCAGGGACCACGCAGGACGAAGCCACAGCGCGCCGGCGTTGAGTGCGGACGACACCAGCAGTTGCACCACCAGCGCCCACACGCCGTGCCCGGTCGCCGCCAGCCACACCCCGACCGCGCCGCCGACGATGGTGGAAAACAGGGTGCGCATCGCCAGCCGCCGGAACTCGAAGCGCCGCCGGGCCATCGCTTCCTGGGCAAAGCCCGCGCTCGAAAAAAGCAGGGTCAGACACCCCACCTGCAGCACGGCGCCCAGGCGCGGGATGCCGACCAGGGTTTCCACCAGCGGCGCGGCAGACCACAGGACCGCCGTCAGCAGTACCGCGGCAAGCATGTTCAGCAGCAGCACTGCGTTGAGCTGCGCCGGCGTGACCTGCGGACGCTGAACCACCGCCTGCACCATGCCGAGGTCGGCGAATATTTCGAGGAAGACGAAGACCGCGAAGGCGGCGGAGAACAGCCCCATGTCCTCGGGCGCAAGCACGCGCACGAGCTGGAAATAGATCGCGAAACCGGCGAGGCGTCCGCCCCAGGTACGTACGAGCGACCAGGCAAGGCTGGAAAGAATGGGAGGATTCATGGGTCACCGCCGGGCCGGATGGACGGGTTCCCGGTCAGGGAGGCTTATCGCCGGTGCCGGCGTGAACCAGCCGCCGAGTCCCGCGCGGATTCCCTCGCGAAGTTCGCGGGCGGACAGCTCCCGCAGCGCAAGCAGCGATACGCCGACCGCCAGCTTGCGCAGCATCTGCGCGGTGAGCCGCGGCCGCGAGCGGGCGGCGCGCGCCAGGGCAAACAGGCTGCCCGCGAAATAGCGCGAGCGCACCCAGGGCATGCGGTCCCGGTGCCCGATCAGCGGATCGGCGGCGACGAGGGCTGCGCCGTTGCCGCGCGCGAGCGCGCGCAGCGCGTAGTCGAGGTCTTCGCCGCCGTTGATGCGGGCGCCCACGCCGAGCCGCTCGTCGAATCCGCCGACCGCTTCCACCACCGAGGCGCGCACCATCAGCGTATTGGAGGACACGACGCGCACCAGGTCGCCATACCCGCGAAGCGGACGAAACGCCCGCGTCGCCGCGCCGCGTTGCAGCGGCACGGGATCCGCGCCGTAGCGGCAGGTCACGAGGGCGAGCGAGCCGTGCGCGGAAAACAGGCCGTTCACCTCCGCGAGCACACCCTGCGGATACCAGGCATCATCGTCCGGAAAAGCGACCCACAGCGCACGGGAGAGCGCGCCTTCCTGTCGTGCACGGCACAGAAGCAGATTGCGCGCCCGCGAGAGGGAGACCCGATCGCCGATGGCCATCACGCACGACGTATCCCCGGCCGCGGCGAGAAGTTCCGCGGGCGGGCCGCCGGGCGCACGCTGCAGCAGGATGTAGTGACGTATCGTCAGGGGCGCCGCCTGCATCGCGTGCTGCACGCTGCCGAGCAGGCGCAGCAGTTCCGCGCTGCGGCCGCCGGCGAGATCGCAGGTCGTCAGCAGCACGATGCCTTGCCGGTCCCGCGGCGACGGGATGCAGCGCGGGGCGGCGGGATCGGGTGTCGGTCTGATTGCCATGGTCTCAGTCATGTCCTCAGTCCAGCGCATGCTCGGCGGTGTGGCGGCGCTGGACTTCATCGGCGCCGGCCAGCCTGCCGAAGCGGCCGGTCTCGATGTTTTCGCGAATCACGCGCGCAGGATTGCCGGCCACCATGCAGCGCGGCGGAACGTCACGGAGCACCACCGAGCCGGCGCCGACAATGACGTGGTCGCCGATTTGCACGCCTGGCAGGATGATGCTGCGCGCGCCGATGAAACAGCAGCTGCCTATGCGGGTATGCAGGCGCACCCCGCGCGTGAGGTCGTGGGTCAGAATGGCGGCATCGAATGCCACGTAGCTCCAGGCGCCCACATGGACGCCGCGCGGATTGGTCTTGTCGAACCTGGCCGACAGCGAGAACTGGCAGGTGGGGTGCAGATCCATGCCGAACACGCGGCGATAGATGACGCGGGCGGCGGCGACCAGCGCATTTCGCAACCAGGAAAGATGTGAAAGCCGCATCCTTGATCCTTTCAGCTGATGTAACGGTGAATGAGCGCGGTGCGGGAGGAAAGCCCGGTGAGCCACGCAAGCAGCAGCGGCGCGCCTATCCCCGCGCAGAAGGTGACGCCCAGCAGCGGCAGGAACAGCCCCGGTTCATAGGTGAAGGTCTTCAGGAAGAAGGCCTTCGCCGCACCGATCGCGATGACGTTGAAGAGATAGACAGGCATCGAGTGGCGCCCGCAGAAATGGAGGACATCGAGCAGTCGGGCCGGGGCGTGCCGCAGCGCGGACGGAATCGCGAGCGCGGCGGCCAGCCCGCAGACGACGAGGCCGGCGGTCCGGTCGAACGGCAGGGCAAGCAGCAGGGCGAAGCCTCCGCCGAGCAGCAGCGCGAGCCAGGGACCGGGCAGCCGCTCCAGCCAGCGCCGCGACTGCGCGATGCCGCCTGCCACGAAGAACAGATAGAACTCGGCGAGTCGGTTGGCGAACAGGATGTCGGGCACGGGCAGCGTGTACAGGAATGCGGCGAACAGCGCGAGGAGCGCGAGGCGGCCGCCGGCAAGACGGTAGAGCACGGGCGTCGCGACGCAGAAGACGAACAGCACGAACAGATACCAGATCGTCAGCACGGGGCTGTTCTCGGTATCCATCACCAGCCCGCGCAGCGCGTGCGCAAGGGTTGCCGGCGCTTCGTCGACGTAGGCGAAACCGGACAACAGCAGCTTGCCGGCCACGATGAGCATGCCGAGCCCGAAGAACGGAACCAGCAGCCGGTCGGCGCGTCGGGCGGCGTAGCCGGGCAGCTGCGAAAGCCGTTGCAGCTGGGCGCCGCGATGAAAGTACACATAGCCGCTGGCAAACATGAACAAGGGCATGTGGAAGAGATAGACCTTGTACTTGAACAGCTCATACCAGTCGGTCGCTCCCAATGTGCGGTACTTGACCAGGTGCGCGGCCACGACGAGGATGATCGCGACGCCCTTGAGATGCTCGATGGCGTCGAGTCGGACGCCTGCGGTGCTGCCTGCGGCGCTCATCCCGGCCTCCGTGCCGCTCGCAGCGGCGCGCCGACGGCGATGCACAGGGGTACGAACAATGCATAGCTCAGATAGAAGACATTGTCGGTGGATGCATAAAGAAAGAAGATCGCGAGCAGCAGCACGCCGAGCGGCCACGTCGCGCGCGAATACAGGCGGCGACCGAGAAACAGCAGCAGGATGCCGAGCAGGAAAGCTGCCTCGCCCGCATAACCGAGTTCCACCAGCAGGCGCAGATACTCGTTGTGCGCGGCCGTCGTATTGGTCAGGCGCAGCACGTGCTCGGGAATGAGCAGGCCGTGATGGCCGAAACCGACGCCTGTGAGCGGATAGCGGTCGACCCATGGCGCGAGCGAGTCCCAGAGCTTGTCGCGGCCGCTGGAGGAACCGGAAAGGATGCGGATCAGTATCTGGTCGCCGGCCGTGAGCAGGAATCCGGTGCAAAGCACGCCGCCGCCGGCGGCCAGCGCGAGTCGTGCGCCGGCGCTGGAAAGCGCCGTCATCAGGATGAGCGCGGCGCTGGCCGCCGCGCAGGCGGACGGCATGCGTGTGCCCGACAGTGCGCACAGCGCGAGCGCGACACCGGCAACCAGCATCCACCGGGGCTTTCTATTCTCTGCATAAAGGAAGCTGGCCGCCACGGTCGCGGCGTAACTGGCGGCGGCGAGAAACGCGGGGATGGTGGCGCCGCCGAGGCGGGATGCGCCGGTATGGTCCCGCATGAACAGCGGCCTGCCCAGGAGTGCGGCGAGAAGCAGGCTGTAGGCGATCAGTATCAGCGGCGCGCAGGCGATCGACACCAGCATCAGGCGCCGCTGCGCGAGGGTCGGCGGGGCCAGGAAGAATGCGGCGAGCGCAATCAGGGCGATCAGCGCGAACAGCAGGCGCACCCAGGAAAATGCGGCAAACGGCGTCAGCAGGCCGGTGATCATCGTGCTCAGGCACATCAACGCGAGGCCCGCGCCCGCGACCGGGTCTCGGGACTTGCCGTGCAGGTAGCAGACGGCGGCGGCCAGGAACAGCATTTTCTCAAGCGCGTTGATATTGCCCAGGCCGAGGACCTGACCAAGGTTCAGGACCAGCATGGCCATCGCCAGCGACCAGAAGACGGTGAAAGCGGGCGTCCGCGCCGCCGCATGGGCCACCCCGTCCGGGAGATGCATGAAGAATGGCTGAGCCTGTGACATCGCGCGCGTGACCTCAGAAATCGTTGAGCACGGCGCCAGCGATCTCGATGCCGCCCGCATGCAGGTGCGCGCTGAGGGCACGCATGTCCGACACGCTCGTCCTGTGCTGGCGGGCGACCACCAGGACCGCGCCGGCGCGTCCGGCCACCGCAAACGCGTCGTCGGTCAGGGAAACCGGCGGCGTGTCGTACAGGATGACGTCGTATCTCGGACGAAGGCGGGCACGCAGTGCGTCGAAAGCGGGCCGTCCCAGCAGTTCCTGCGGATTCGGCGGCGGGGTGCCGGCGCACAGGACAGAGAGCGACGGGACGATATCGAGCTCGACGATCGCCTCGGTGCCAGCGCGCCCGGCGAGCGCGTCGGCCAGGCCGTGGCGGGCGCGCAGGTTGAAGATCGCGTGCTGACGCGGTCGGCGCAGGTTGGCGTCGACGAGCAGCGTACGCGCGCCCTGCTGCGCGAAGCAGACGGCGAGGTTCGCCACGAGCAGGCTGACGCCGTCGCCCTGGTTGACCGCACTGGCCGCGAGTTCCGCTCGGCCGCCGGCGAACCATGTCCGCGCTAGCCGGGCGCGCAGGCTGCGCATGCGCTCCGTCTCCCTGGAGAAGGGCCGATAGACTGTCGCCAGTTCCGGCGCCAGTCCGCCGGCGCCGGGCCGCAGAAAGCAGTAATCGAACTGGCGCGCCAGCGCATGCTGGACATCCGCGTCTTTCACCACCCCCAGCAGCAGCGCGGCCTCGCCGAAGCGCATCGGTTTCTGCTTCTGCAGCAGCAGGATGCGGTCCACGTCGGCCGCGGTGAGCTTGCCGTCATCCATCAGCAGCCTGCCGATCGTCGGCTTCATGCTGCCGGCGCCGGCGGCCAGGGCTTTCATAGAGCGCAGAGTATTGTCCATTGCATCGAATTGGGAGGTTGATGGAAGTTCGTGCAGTGCGCGCGCGTCATCTCCGGCAGTCACGCTTGAGACAGTCGAGCGATTCGAGCAATCGCGTGACGGCCTCCTGGTGCGCGCCATCGCGGCTGAGTCTGGCCTCGCCTTGTTCGGCCACCCATGCCAGCCCGCGCACCACGCTTTCTTCCACTTCGCCGGCATTGGGCACGGGCGGCGCGGCGGCACGCGACAGGCCCGCTCGCCTCAGGCCCTGGCGCAGATATCCCTTGAAGCGCTTGCCCGGCCCGGCCTGTCTTGCCTGCGCCGCGATGTGAGCGCCGTCCCAGATGCGCGGCAGCTGCAACGGACGGTAGGACATGCCGAGCGACTCGCACCAGTCGGACCACTTGAAGTCGAGGATGTGGTCGTAGCAGGAAACGGCAATCCAGGGCACGCGGAAGGCATCGGCCACGATCGCCGCATGCATGGCCTCCGCGATCACCAGACGCGACTGCCGGATGCGGGCGACGGTTTGCGCGACGTCGTCCGCCGGGTCGAGGTAACGCAGTCCGGCCTTTTCGCACAGGCCGCGCCAGTCGGCGTGGCGAAGGCTGGCGTGATGCGGCATGTAACTGACGAAAGCGCCGGGCGTGGGCGCCGGGATCGGCATGCGGGTGAGCAGCACGGCGGGATCGGAGATGGCCATCGATCTGTCGAGACCAAGGCATTGGGCGGAACGAGGACCGCGTACGCAATAGAACTTCCACTTGTGATCGATCCGGGGCGGACGGTGGTAGCCGACGCCCGAACCGAACACGACCTTGCGCGGCCGGGCGGGGGCCTTCGAATTGATCAGCGTCCCGATGCCGACCAGCACCGTGGAATCGTCATCGTCGAAAAGCTCGGGCGCGAGCGCATTCCAGATCCAGGGATTGAGGTCATCGCCGAAATTGCCCCTGCGGTCTTTGTAATAGAACAGCTTCATCGCATCTCCTGTTGCGGTTGAACCGTGTCGACACTCAGCCGCCGTGCTGCGAAACGCCCGCAGCGATAGGCGAGGCGCTTGAGGCGCAGGCCGATGACGGTCGGCACGCGCCGCAGCGTGATGAGAATGAAGCGGGGGGATCGCAGCAATGCCAGGCAGGCGCCCGCCGGGTCGCGCGCGCGCAGCGGACAGATCACTTCATAGAACACCAGCAGGTCGCGGGTCGCCGCCGCGCGCCGCACCAGGGCCTTGCGCGCCTCGGGCCGCTTCTGGATGCAGGGATCGTCCAGCAGCCGCTGGTTCAGGGCGATCGCCGCCCGCACCATCGCCACGCGCGAGGTGGTGAGGGAGCCGGTGGCGCCGCGCCGCAGATAGTAGAAGGTCTCGCGCGTGAGGAGCACGCGCGCGCCGCCGATCAGCCACGACAGGTAGAGCAGGTAGTCCTCGCCGTAGCGCAGGCTTTCGTCATATCTGTGCCCATGCACGGAAAACAGCGATCGGCGGAATACCGGCTTGAGCGCGCCGATTTCATGCGCAAGCAAGTCGGCCGGGCTCAGCCAGGCGCCGTCTTCCAGTCCGCAGGAGGCCTCGGTGAACAGCGTCGAGCGCGGCCGGCTGCGCCCGTCATCGATGATGAAAAGATCGTCGACGATCGCGTCCGCGCCGTGCAGCATGGCGCGCGCGCATAGCCGTTCCAGCCGTTCGGGACGGAACCAGTCGTCGGCGTCGAGCAGCGCGACCCATTCGCCGCGTGCGGCCGCGATACCCCGGTTGCGGCAATAGGCGGGACCGTGATTGCTGTCGTTGCACAACAAGCGTATGCGGGGATCGGTGCAGGATTCGACGACGGCGCGGGTGTCGTCGGTCGAGGCGTCGTCGACGATGATCAGTTCGAGATCGTCCAGCGTCTGCGCGAGGACGGCGTCGATCGCGCGGCGTATGTAGCGCCCGCAGTTCCACGCGGGCATGACGACCGATACCCGCGGCACGGGACCCGGGCTGTCGGCTGGATGAGGTGCGTCGAAATTCGTCATGTCATGTCCTTGAAGGCAAAGCGGGGCCTCCGGCGCCTTCCGTGCAGGGGCGCCGTGTCGTACTGGGATGGTTTATTTATCTGCCCGGCAGCAGGCGCTGCAGTCCGCCGCCGCGCAAGGCGGTGCCAGGCCCGTCCGCGCCGGCCTTTTTCCACTCGAAGGCGGCGAGCACCGGGGCTTGCAGCGCATCCGCGAGGTCGCGTGCCGTGTGCACCCGGCGTCGGAAGAACTCGGACAACAGGGCGCAGCCAACGCCGAGGAACAGACCCAGGAAAACGGCGGCCGCAAGATTCAGCGGCAAGCGCGGGAACCACGGTTCCGTCGGCGCGATCGCGGGACTGAGCACGGACACATCGGGCAGGTTGGCATGGCCCTCGAGGCTGGTCTGGTTGAAGCGCTGGACCGCTGCATCATGGGCGCTGCGTGCGCTTTCGACATCCTTGGCGAGCACCGACAGCTCATCGCGTGCACGGTTGAGCGCGAGCACCCGCGACTTCTGCTCCGCCACCGCCGCACGCAGATCGCGCTCCCGCTGTTCAGCCGCGCGGGCGGTGCTGACGATGCTGCCGGAAGTGGCCTTGATGTTGGCGGCCAGCTCCGACCGCAGCTTGTCGACTTCGGTCTTCGCGGCCTGCCAGAGCGGATGCTCGGGCTGATACTTGCCGGAGGCGACCGCCAGCCGGGCCTCGGCCTGCGCGAGCGACGCCTTGAGGGTCTGTATCAGCTGGTTGGCAATGACTTCCGGGGCCTCCCGGCCGCCGCCGGCCTGCGCCTCCCTGCTGCGGGACCGGGCATCGATCAATTGCGCCTGCACTTCCACCAGCTGGGTGGAGAGTTCGTTGAGGCGGGCGGATTCGACATCGAGCCGGTTGTCGGTATCGACGATCCCGTGCTCCTGCTGATAGCGCGACAGCCTGTTGCGGGCCTGTTCGAGCTTTTCCCGCAGCGCCGCGATCTGCGCGACGAAATAGGTCGAGACTTTCTTCAGCGGATCCGTGTTCAGTTGCACGCTCGCCTGCATGTACTGGGTGGCGAAAGCATTGGCGACGGCGGCGGCGAATTCGGGATCGCGGCTCTTGTAGGCGATCTCCATGACGCTGCTTTCGCGCGAGGGCGTGACGCGCACGCGGCCTTGCAGCTGCTCGGCGATCCAGTGGCGGATGTCACCCTCGCCGCCGGCGGACCGGAACGCCTCGACGAAGTCGGGATCGCGCTGCAGGCCGAGCGCGTCGACGACGCGCAGCGCCACGCTTTTGCTGGCGATGATGTCGATCTGCGTCGCGACATAGCCGGGCATCAGCTGCGGTGACATCGACAGCCCGGAGACCGGATCCACCCCCTTGTAGTTGAGCACGAGGCTGGTGCTCGCCTTGTAGGTCTTGGGCCAAAGCAGGCTGAGAGTCAGCGCGCAGGCGACCGATGCCAGCAGGGTGCCGGCGATGAATCGCTTGCGCGCGCAAAGCGCAATCCAAATCTGATGCAGGGTCATTCCCGATCCTTCATGTGCGGTCGATGTGCGCGGAGGTGCCGCGCTGCCGGCGCTGCGAGTGGCCGGGCATGTCGAAGACTTAAGCTACAGCATTTAATTCCGGAATCAGATGCATGACGACATCGCTTTTGATGTGTCACAACGGATTCGCAACACTGAAACAGCAATCGACAAAGCGAACACGCCGATGCACTGAGGTGGCGCAACGCAAAAAGATCGATCAGTTCGATTGATTGGAGAACGGGCTCCCGGCACGGGGCCTGGAACATTGCCATGCGGTCGAGGTCGCACTTGTTTTTGGAGGACGCGATGAACAGGAACGCGAACGACGCCGGCACCGGAAAGGGCGGCAAGAACGAAGGCATGCTGGAGAAGCTTGCGCAGGCGGTGGATCCGCCCGGCAGGGAAATCAGCGACGAGGAAATTCTCGACCCCGGCGCGAACATTCCGCGCGAGCCGATGGAGCGCGTCGACAGGAACAAGCCGGCGGGCGGCGACCGTCACTGACGCGCACGGGGCCGCCGGGCGGGGCGCCAGGACGGCGTCCCGGAAGTCTTACATCACGAAGAAGATCAGCGCGAGGCCGGCGAGCATGGCGGCAACGAGCATGGCGACGAGAACGGGTGGCTTCACGTTTTTTTCCTTTTCTTCAATGAGCGCAATGCCGGTTTGAAAAGGCCTGCTGCAATTCGTTCCGTCGCTTGAGCTGCGCCCTCCGGCTTGCGTCCCGCCAAGCACGCGCGGCATGCCGTCGAACTGAATATTGACGAACTGATCAAACCGGCATGAACCGTGCATTGAAAATCGTCGCAGCCGCCCTCGGCATCCTCGTCGCGCTGGTGGTGGTGCTGCTGGTCATCGCATCCACCTTCGACTGGAACCGGGTCAAGCCCTGGATCAATGAAAAGGTGAGCGTCGCCACCGAGCGCCGATTTTCCATCGACGGCGATCTCTCTCTCAGCTGGGAACGTCCGCCCGAGCAGCAGACGGGCTGGCGGCGCCTGATTCCGTGGCCGCATCTGCGCATGCAGGACGTCAAACTGGGCAATCCGGACTGGGCAAAGAGCGGTCCCTACATGGCGCAGATCCGCCAGGCCGACGTCAGCCTCAACCTGCTGCCGCTGTTGCGCAAGACGATCAGCGTCGACTCCATCGTTCTCACCGAACCCAATCTCGCGCTGGAAAAAGGCAGCGACAACAGGAACAACTGGACTTTCCCGAAGAAAGAGGACGGCCAGGAATCCTCTTCCGGCTGGGGCTTCGACATCAACGAGCTGACCATCCGCGAAGGCAATGTGCGCTATCTCGATCCGGCCAAGCACGCGGACGCGAGGGTGCGGATCGATACCGAGCAGGACGGCACCACCACTTTCAAGCTGGGCGGCACCTTCAATGAGGAACCGCTCAGTGGCGGCGGCAAGACCGGCTCGCTGCTGGCGCTGCGACAGAGTAACGTGCGCTACCCGGTGCAGGCCGTGGTGAAGGTGGGCGAAACCACGATCACGGCGGACGGCACGCTGACCGACCCCAGCCATCCGAGTGCGCTCGACATCAATCTCAAGATACTCGGCGCCAGCATGTCCGACCTGTTTCCGCTGTCCGGCGTCGTGCTGCCGGAGACGCCGAAGTTCTCGACCGAGGGCAGGGTGGTCGCCACCTTCGCGGAGGACCGGCTGCGGGTGCGCTACGAAAAGTTCAAGGGCCGGGTCGGCGACAGCGACATCGGCGGCACGCTCGAATATGCGCAGCAGGAGCCGCGCCCCACGCTGCGCGGCGAGGTCACCTCCAACCAGCTGGTGCTGGACGATCTCGGCGCCATCGTCGGCGCCGGCGACGACGAGGGCAAGAAGAAAAAGGACGAGCCCAAGATCCCGCCCGGCAAGGTGTTGCCGGTATCGCCCTTCAAGACCGACCGCTGGGGCACGATGGATGTGCAGGTGACGTTCTCCGGCAAGAAGATCGTGCGCGACAAGATGCCGATCGATAACCTCCACACCAACATCCGGCTCGAAAAGGGCGTGCTGTCGCTGGCGCCTCTGGACTTCGGCATCGCCGGCGGCAAGCTTACGACCGAGCTTCGCATCGACGGCAGCGCCGAACCGGCGAGGGCGCGCATGAAGGTCTCGGCGCGCGGGCTCAGGCTCAAGGAGATGTTTCCCAAGGTGGAGTCGATGTACGCCAGCGTGGGTCAGCTCAACGGCGACGCCGAACTCACCGCGGCCGGCAATTCGGTCGCGGCGCTGCTCGGCTCCATGAACGGGGAGGTGAAGTCGCTGATCAACCAGGGCAGCATCAGCAAATTCGTGCTCGAGGCCGCCGGCCTGAACGTCGGCAGCGCGGTGATCGCCAAGCTGTTCGGCGACCGCCAGGTACCGCTCAACTGCATGGCGGCCGATCTCGTGGTCGACAAGGGGGTGATGCAGCCGCGCACCTTCGTGCTCGACACCACCGATGCCACCGTCCGCATGGAAGGCGCCATCGACTTCGGCGAAGAGCAGATGAATCTCACCATCCGTCCCGAGAGCAAGGGCGTGCGTCTCATTTCCCTCCGTTCGCCGCTGTATGTCGGCGGCACTTTCAAGAACCCGGATGTCGGCGTCGACAAGGGAGTGATCGCGCTCAAGGCAGGCGCCGCGACCGTGCTCGGCGCGGTGGCCGCGCCGTTCGCCGGCCTGCTGGCACTGATCAATCCCGGGCCGGGTGAGGACCCGCCCTGCGGCGCGCTGCTGGCGGAGGCCAAGGAAAAACCGCGCGCGCCGTCACCCGCCAAGGCTGCCGCGCAGCAGCGCCAGACCCGGGAGTGAACGATGGCGGAAAACCCTTGCCCGGCATGCGCCGCACTGGAAAACGCCCCGGTAACGGTGTCGCCGCACGCCAGGCTGCTGCTGCACTCGGACGCACCGATCAATTTCAGCGCCACCGCCACCGGCTACGTCGAATACTACGTCTGCCATGATTGCGGCATGCAGTGGGAGCGGGCACGCGCCCGCAGCGAGCCGGGCGCGCGCTGGCAGCACAGCAGCAAGCCGCTTGAATAAATCCCTTCCGCGCGACTCTGATCTCGCGCAAGTTGGTGGGCGCTCACTCGGATAGGCTCGATATCCTCCATGCGGGGAGGGGAAAATGCGCGTACTACGATGGAAGCGCCTGCTGTCGACCGCTTTGGCGGCGATTCTTGCCGTGCCGGTCATGACGTTTGCGCTCGGGCGCTGGTCCGGATGGCCAATCGACTGGGGCGGACAGGGGCTGCTGACCGAGGTCGATGATTTCGGCAGCAATCCGGGCCAGCTTCGCATGTTCAAGTATGTGCCCGAGGGCCTGGCGCCGGGAAGGCCGCTGGTGGTCGCCTTGCACGGATGCACGCAGCAGGCATCCGGCTATGACGACGAAACAGGCTGGGTCGCGCTGGCGGACCGTCACCGTTTTGCCCTGCTGCTGCCGCAGCAGACCGTCAACATCGCCCGCTGTTTCCGCTGGTTCGATCTCGCGCACAGCAGGCGCGACCAGGGCGAGGCCCTCTCGATACGGCAGATGGTCGAGAAGATGGTCGGCGACCACCGCATCAATGCCAACCGGGTGCATGTCACCGGGCTGTCGGCCGGCGGCGCGATGACGGCCGTGATGATGGCGGCCTACCCCGAGATGTTCGCCGGCGGTGCGATCATCGCCGGCGTGCCCTATCGCTGCGCCGGCAATGAAAGCGAGGCGCAGAGCAGTTGCGGCCTGTTCGGCAGGCCGCTGGCGAGGGGCAAGGACATGACGCCGCGGCAATGGGGCGACCTGGTGCGCGCCGCCGGCGGTCACCAGGGTCCTTTCCCGCGGGTGTCGCTGTGGCATGGCAACCGGGATGCGACGGTCAATCCCGTCGTCCTCAACGAACTGATGGAGCAGTGGACCGACGCGCACGGGATCGATCAGACGCCGGATGTGGAAGATCAGCCGGCCGGGCATCTGCACCGCCGCTACCAGGACAGTGAGGGCAGGGCACTGGTCGAAACCTGGTTGATCGAAGGCCTGGGCCACGGCACGCCGGTCAACCCCGGGGCCGGCGATGAACATTGCGGCCGCGCCGCGTCATTCGTGCTGGCCGCCGGGATCTGCTCCAGCGCGTACATCCTGCGTTTCTGGGGTCTTGACGAGTGAAAGGGAGCAATGATGGGAATGCACTCCGCGATGATGGTGGCGCCGAACCAGGCGCGGATACGGGCGACGATACTGCGCGCGGAGCGCGCGCCCGGGACCGCCGACAAGTGGCTGCTCGAGGTGGAGATCTGCCAGGCCATGCCGGTGCGCGGGCCGCAGCGCGCCGAGCCCGGCCTGCGCGCGCCGGCATTCACCTGGCGGCCGGACTGGGACCTGCCGCTGCCGGTGCAGGTGGAAGCCGATGCCGAGTACATCGGCGGTCCGCGCCAGGGCAGCTTTCAGCTGCTGAACCTGCATGTCTGCCCCTGACGGTTCCGCGCCGCGCAGGATGACGAGGATATACGGCGAGGCGGCGCTCGACGCCGTGCCCGCGGCGATCGACAACGCCACGCTGTTCCTGCGGGTGGAGGACTGTACCCGCGCCGACGCCTGCGCGCTCACCATCGTCGAGCACAGGATCGCCGGCATCTCCCGCGCCGCCGGCAATACCGATCCGGTGCAATTCGCGCTCATGCTGCCTGCGCCGCCGGCCGGTCCCGGCTGGACCCTGCGCGCCTCCCTCTGCCAGGATCCCTCCGGCAATCTGCGCCAGGGGGATTACGTGAGCAACCGGCGCTATGCGGTCGGCGGCAGCGCGGCGGGCCGGCCCCTGCGCATCATGCTGCACCGGCTCGCCTGAGCGCCGCCTAACCGCCGGGGCGCGGCATGTTTCCCGCCTGCTGTCCGTCATGGCCGCCGCCGCCGTCGAGCGGCGTCGGCAATCCTCCCCCCGCCGCGTCCGGGCCCGAGCCGCGCGCCTGAGGGGAGCCGATCCCCGTGGGCGCGCCCGATGCCGACGTGTCGCTGCCGCCCGGGAAATCGAAGGGTGTCGGCAGATCCTCCTGCGCAGCGGACGACTGCGCCTCCCCGCCGGCGGCGGCATTGCCGCCATTGCCGGCGGTGAAGGGCGTGGGCAAATCGCCGTCCATGGATCGGGACCGCTCGTCCGAGGCAACGCGCGCGGCGTCGGCGGACAGATTGAAATTGAGGACGATATGCGGATTCATGGATGTCTCTCCTCTATGCAAAGTACATGATGGACATGTCCTGGCCGTCGGCGAAGACATGGACGCGCTGATTGCCCGCGAGCGCCTCGCAGCACGCCGCAAACATGTTGGTCACGCCGTCCCTGGCATTCGGACGGAGCTTGCGCCAGCCCAGACCCTCGACGTTGGCCCAGGCATTCTGCGAGTCGCTGGACGCGAAGGTGTTCCAGACGCGCCGGTTGTAATGCCACAGCCGGTAGATCGCGTGGATGGCGGCGATGTCGCCGGCGCTCAGTCCGTTGCGCTGGCCGATGGTCACGCCGGATTGCAGCGGCTCGATGGTCGGCTGATTGTTCTTCGAGAACGCATACGCCCCGTAGTGCATGATCGAGCCGTAGTCGTAGGCGCCGATGTCGTCGCCGTCCGTGATCTGCTGGTCGAAGTTGTGTTCGCGTCCCGCCTCGATGTTTTCGTAGCGGATGCGCACGAAGCGATTCCTGTCCTCCCGGCTCTGTTCGTGCCAGAGGCCGAGCGCATGACCGATTTCATGGATGGCATTGCCGGTCGAGCATCCGCTGTCCAGGCTCAGGTCCTGGCGACCGCCGCGCCGCCCGACATGGGACCAGCAGCCGCCGGCGGCGGTGAAGTACACATAGTCGGGGTACTGGGCGGCGTTGGCGCTGGTGCGTCGGATGAAGCGGATGCCGGTGTTGGCTTCCCAGTGCGCGATGGCGTCGGTCACCCTGTTCTGGTTCGGCAGACCGGGGTCGATGTCATACGGCATCACCCCGTTCGGCCACCGGTACTGGTCGCCGGTGATAGCGACGCCACGGTCGATGCCGTCATCGCCGCCCGCGCGGATGGCCGCCGCGCGTCTTTCCATTTCCTCCACGGTGCCGAGCACGATGCATCCCTCGTACACCGCGAGGCCGTTGACCGCGGTGTACCGGACCGGTTTGTTCCTGAAGGTCTTGCCGGAGATGTAGCCGGTCCGCACATCCCCGCCTTCCAGAAAGCCGTCGTAGCCAGCCATGATGTCGCTCCTCCTGAAGCGTTGAAAGAATGCGCCGCGCGGGCGGCGCGCGTCAGTCACTGCGCCTCAGTTCAGATAGGCGATCGTGATCAGCTGGCTGGCGTCGTCGATGAACACGTTGACCGTCCGGTTGTTCGCCTTGGCGGCGTTGAACATGATGTAGAGCTTGGTGACGCCGTCCGTCGCGCCGGTCTTGATCGCTTCCAGCCGAGTCCCGGGAAGCTGACCCACGCATTCTGCGCGTCGTTGGAGGCAAACGTCTGGGAGACGCTGATGTTGTTGTTCCAGGCCATGATCTCACTCCTTCAAGAAAGACAGCTAAAACGCTTAGTCGAGGTATGCGATGGTCACTGCCGACGCGTCCGCATACACGTGGGCCTTGCGGCCGTTTGCGAGCGCCTCGCACAGCATCGCGAACAGGTTCGTGATGCCATCGGCCGCTCCTGGGCTGACGCGTCGCCATCCCAGTCCTGCCAGGTTGACCCAGGCATTGCCTGCGTCGGCGGATGCGAATGCCTGGGTCACCGTCCTGTCGTTGTGCCAGACGAAACCGCCACCGCCACCGCCGGCATCGCTGCCCGCCCTGACGCGCGCGGTGATGCCGGTCCCGGCGCTGGCAATGGCCGAGATGTCGACGCGCGAATCGGCGCCGTCATAGGTCTTGCTCGATGGCGTCGTGCCGGCGTTGAACGCGCTCTGCCCGCCGGCGGGCCAGGCGTCGCCGGCGTCGCCCGCGTTCTGGTTGAGATTGAGCTGGCGCAGGCCGTCGCATTGTTCGATGTCGACCAGGTAGTGGTTCTCGTCGGTGTTGTTCTGCTGGTTCTCGTCGACGTGCTCGATGAGCAGGCCTTCGCCCGGGATGTGCGCATCGAAGCCGAGCTTGCGCCGGTTCGACAGCAGGAAGTACTGCTTGCCGTCGGCGCTGCCGACGGAGACGCGGACGACGCTGTTGCTGGTGGCGTACGGCGGCAGCGCGATATCTCGTTCCGCATCGAACACGGTATCGATGTTCGCCCAGCCCACTTTCGACTTGACCCAGGCGCAGGGATGGGCCGGGGTGTCGCCATTGTTGTTCCAGCTGCCGGCCGCCATCAGGTCCCAGCTGCCGGTGCCGCGGGAGCCGTAGTCGATGTCGTACAGGTCGGGCATGCCGAGCAGGAGGTGGCCGAGTTCGTGCGCCATCACGCCGACCTTGCCGTCCTCCGGTGCCATGAAGTAGGCGGTCACGCGCTTGCCGTCGACCGTCTTCGGCGTGATCGACCACTTGTGCGACCAGAGATCGTCGATCTTGAGCGTCTGCTCCGCGCCGCTGCCGGCGGCGATCACGACCAGCGCCTCGACCACGCCGTTGCCGTCGTTGTCGAAGGGCGCGAAGTCGACCACGCCGTCGGCGAGGTCGAGCACGTCCTCGACCAGCTTCTGCGCATTGCGCGGATAGGCGGCGAAGCCGTAGTCGCCGTTGGTGTAATAGGACTTGGGCTGGGGCGCGCGCAGCCACCCGTGAACCTCGCCGCTGACGTCGAGCCGGTTGCCGGAGACTTCGGCGTAATAATCGCGCATGCTGCCGCTGGCGAAGGTCCCGCGCGAGAACAGCAGCTCATGGATGCTCTCTTTCGAACGCGTGCCGGGCTTGTCCGGGAAATCGACCAGCAACACGATCACCTTGCGCGAGCCGGTCACCGGCGCGCGCTCCGAGCGGGTGATGGTGAGCGTGTTGGCGCGCGTGGCGGGCGGACGGGCGAGGATGAGCGCCAGCGTCTTCAGGTCGAGCTGATCGGCGGTCGGCTTTTCCGGCAGGGCCATGCCGGCTTCCAGGCGCCGGCGGCTGGCGTCGATGCGTTTCTGCGCCTCGGGCGAAGGCGGCACCCGGCATTCAATGGCTTCGGGGCCCGGGCGGGAATGTTCACAAAAAGAAGACATGGCTGCTCCTCGCGCGCAAGACGGTTGTGGTTGCAAGTGCCGCGTATCGGGGCCGCGGCAGGATGGCCGGATCAGCGCGGTGGCTGTGCCGGGAGTAGTCCGGAGTGGATGTGCGAAGCGCTGCGGCCGACGGCCGCCTGCGCCTTCTTTTTTTAGGCAGCGGATGCGGGGGGGCGGATTCGAAAGCCGGCCAGATGCTGCCTGTTGATGAGGATCAGCTTGGCAAGTGTTCACTCAAGCGCAAGAGCTCGCGGCGCGGAAAGCTTGAGGAGGCGCAAGCCCCCAAAGTCGGCGCAAAAACCATGCGCCCAGGTAAAAAAGCCCGCCGGGCGGCGGGCGCGCGGCGGGCGGTTGGCGGGCGGGAGGGTCAGAATTCTTCCCAGTCGTCGCCGGCCGTGACGGGCACGCGCGCGCGCGCCTGGGCCGGCACGGCAGGGGCCTTTGCGGACGCCGGCTTGCGCGCGGCGGGCGCCAGGGCGCGTGAAGCGCGTGCGGCGGGTGCCAGGGTTGCAGCGGGCGCGGGGTGCGCCACGGTCTGAGGGCGCGGCGCGGCGGCCAGGCCCTGTACCGCCGCCGCCTGCAGGCGGAAGATGCCGACCGCCTGGCCCAGCTTGCGGGCCTGGTCCTGCATCGCCTCCGAGGCGGCGCTCGCCTCTTCCACCAGCGAGGCGTTCTGCTGCGTGACCTGGTCCATCTGCGCGATGGCCTGGTTGATCTGTTCGATGCCCGCGCTCTGCTCGTCGCTGGCGGCCATGATCTCGCCCATGATGTCGGTCACGCGCCTGACGCTGTCGACGATCTCGTTCATCGTCGCACCGGCTTCATCCACCAGGCGCGCGCCGGCGTCGACCTTTTCGACCGAATCGCCGATCAGGGCCTTGATCTCCTTCGCCGCGGCGGCGGAGCGCTGGGCGAGGGTGCGCACTTCGGACGCCACGACCGCGAAGCCCCGGCCCTGTTCGCCGGCACGCGCCGCTTCCACCGCCGCATTCAGGGCCAGGATGTTGGTCTGGAAGGCGATGCCGTCGATCACCGAGATGATGTCCACCACCTTGCGCGCCGAATCGTTGATCGCGCCCATGGTACCCACCACCTGCGACACCACGCTGCCGCCTCGGGTGGCCACTTCCGAAGCGGAGATAGCGAGCTGGTTGGCCTGGCGCGCATTGTCCGCGTTCTGGCGCACGGTCGAGGTGAGCTCTTCCATCGAGGACGCGGTTTCTTCCAGCGAGCTGGCCTGCTCTTCGGTGCGGGAAGACAGGTCCTGGTTGCCGGCGGCGATCTCGCCCGAGGCGGTGGAGATGGCGTCGGTACCCTGGCGCACGTCGGCGACGATGCCGGCCAGGCTGTCGCGCATGCCCTTCATCGCGTACAGCAGGCTCGAGGTGTCGCCGCTGCGCGTCTCGACCTGCACCGTCAGATCGCCGGCGGCGATGCGGGCCGCGATCTCGGCCGCATAGTCCGGCTCGCCGCCGAGACGACGCACCAGGCCGCGGGTGATCACGAACGCCGCCATGACCGCCGCGGCGAGTGCGACGGCGCCGAGCGCCAGCATCAGCGCGCGCGCGGTGGCGTAGGCATCGCTCGCGGCCTTGACCGCTTCATCGTTGAGCCGCGTCTCCAGGTCCATCAGCTCGGTCAGCGCTTCCATCCACTGGCGCTGCACCGGACGCACGTCGTTCATCAGGTAGCGCGTCGCCTCTTCCAGCTGATTGGCCAGGCCGAGTTCCATGCCCTTCGCGAGCATCGGCGCGATGCGCGCCTCGACTTCCTTCACCTTGGCCAGCAACTGCCGCTCCTGCTGGCTGCCGTTCTCGCCGGCGAACATTGCGGCCAGTTCCCGCTCGGCCTCGTCGTATTTCGCCTGCTGCGCCTTCATGCGATCGGCTTCCTGCGCCATCGCCGCGGCGTCGGTCAGCAGCGCGATGTTGCGGATCGCGATCATGCGGTCGGTGACGGTCGCGCGCATCTGCGTGACCAGCCGGAGCTGGACGTTGTTGACCCCGGTGATCTCGTCGATGCGGCCCTGCATCCGGCTCATGCTGCCGATGCCGACCCAGGTCACCACCAGCATCAGAACGATTACCAGCCCGAACCCGCAGGCGAGCCGGGTACCCACTTTCATGTTTGCCATCTTCATGCTTGTGCTCTCAATGTGCGAACCGCTTTCACGCGGCAACTTTCAGCGCCGATGCGCTGTCAATCCATCCGGCTTCTTCGCCGGACAGCATTTTTTCGATATCCACCAGGATCACCATGCGTTCATCCAGGGTGCCAAGACCGATCAGGTGCTCGGTACTGAATGCGCCGCTCATGGCGGGCGCCGGCCTGATCTGTTCGCTTGTCAGGCTCACCACGTCCGACACGCTGTCGACCACCATGCCGACGACGCGCCCGGGCAGGCTGAGGATGATGACGACGGTGAACTGGTCGTAGACGGGGCTGGCCTCGCCGAGCCTGATGCGCAGGTCGATGATGGGAACGATGATGCCGCGCAGGTTGATGACGCCCTGCAGGTAGTCGGGCGCGCCCGCGATCCTGGTCACTTTTTCATAGCCGCGCAGTTCCTGCACTTGCAAAATATGAATTCCGTATTCTTCACGGCCGATCCTGAACGACAGATATTCGTGCGCGTGCGCCGGGTCGGCTTTGGCCGGGGGGCTGGCTTGTTGCATCAAGCTTCCTTTGTCATGCTGACTGGTTGTATCCGCGCCCTGACCGGCAGGCGCAGGGCTCATCGCGAGGGTAGTGCATCCGGCGTCGGCCGTGAATCAGACGTCCTCATGTCGCGTACTAGGAAAAATCCGATGGCGCAGGTCGGGAAAACATGTTCTCGCGCCGCGTCCTTGCTGCCCTGACAAGCATGTTCCGCAGATATCACACCTCTCTTCAGATCAGGGACTGGCGGCTGCCGATCGCGGTCGCATGCTGCTGCGCACTGCTGATCGCACTGATATGGCAAGGCCTGCTGCACAAGTTCGAACGCGAGCGGCTGCAGGCCTTCGCGCATGCCCGGCAGCGCAACGACAACCTCGCGGCGGCCTTCGAGGGCTACGTCACGCATGTGATCAACATGGCCGAGGCCGGGAGCCGCCTCGTCGGGCAGGGCTACGCGCAGCACGGCGCACGGACCGACATCGACGCCATGCTGCGCGCGCGTCTGCTCGACCCGGCCGTGTTCGCCGCGGTCGAGATCATCGACGGCCACGGCCGCGTAGTGCAAAGCAGCCACCGGCACCGCATCGGAATGGCGGCGGGCGAGGCGGAATATTTCCGCGTGCATGCAACCGACGCAAGGTTGGAGCTGCAGATCAGTCGCCCGGTTGCCATCCACGGCGACGGCCGCCTCACGATCGCTTTCACCCGCCGCATCAACGATGGCGACGGCAGCTTCGCCGGCGTCGTCGCCCTGCATGCCGAGCCTTCCCGCTTTACCGGCTTCTACCGCGATGCCTCGCTGCGCGAGGGCGACGTGCTCGCGCTCGCCGGACTGGACGGCACGCTGCGGGTGCGGCGCCGCGGCGAGTCCATCAGCGCCGGCGCGGACGTCAGCGATACGCCGATACTGCGCATGCTGCATGAGCGCGCCCGCGGCACCCATGTCGGTCCAACGCCGCTCGATGGCGTGCGCCGCCACTTCAGTTACCGGCGCCTGCAGGACTATCCGCTGGTCGCCATCGTCGGCGTGGCCGAACAGGACATCCTGGCGCCTCTCGATGCGATGCATGCGGGGGAAATGCGCGAGGCCGCCCTGGCGACCCTGCTCATCGCCCTGTTCGGCGGCGGCATTTCCGCCGCCTGGCTGCGGCAGGCGCAGACCCTGCACCGCTTGCGCGAGAGCGAGCTGCGCTTCGCCGCGAGCGCCGCCAATATTCCCGGCATGGCCTTCCAGCTGCGCGCCGCGCCGCAGGGCGGCAGCTTCGTGTTCGTCAGCGAGCGCGCGCAGGAAGTGTGCGGCATCAGCGCCGAGCGCATCGTCGCCGACAGCGACGCGTTCTTCGGCCTGATCCACCCGGCGCACGGCTACGGATTCCGTGAAACCATGGCTTGCTCGCTCAACGGCATGCAGGACTGGAACTGGGAGGGCAGGCTGCTCACCGGCCCGGACGGCGAGGAGAAATGGATCAACCTGCGGGCGCGGCCGCGTGCCGCCGGCAGGCTGGGCGTGGTGTGGGACGGTGTCATCTTCAACATCACCCGCAGCAAGCGGCACGAGGAAAACCTGCAGCAGGCGCGCGCCAGACTGCAGCAACTGTCGGCCCACCAGACCGCGATCAAGGATGAAGAGCGCAAGCGGATCGCGCGCGAGATCCACGACGAACTCGGCCAGCGGCTGACGGTGCTGCGCATGGACGTGATGATGCTGCCGCGGACCGTCGCCACGCATCCGGCGGCGCTGCGCGAGGGAGTGGAGCAGATGCGCGCCGCGATCGACGACATCCTGCGCATCGTGCGCGACATTGCGAGCGAACTGCGTCCCGCGGTGCTCGACATCGGCATCGTCGAGGCGATCGAATGGCTGATGGACGAGTTCCGTGCCAGCCTCGGCATCGCCTGCGGCTTCCGCAATCTCGCCGGCGACGTCTCGCTCGATGAGGAACGGGCCACCGGCGTGTTCCGCGTGCTGCAGGAATCCATGACGAACGCGGCGCGCCATGCGGGCGCCGGCCGCATCGATGTCGTCCTGTCGCGCGGCGCGGGCATGCTGTGGCTGGAAGTGCGGGACGACGGCACGGGATTCCGCGCGGAGGATGTGCGCAAGGGTTCCTGGGGCCTGGCCGGGATGCGCGAGCGTGCGGCGATGATGCATGGCGAATTGACGGTGGTCAGCGCACCGGGCGAGGGCGTGCGCGTGCGGCTCGGGATTCCCGATGCGACGGAAGTGGAGGAACAGGCATGATCAGGGTGATGGTGGCGGACGACCATGCGATGATGCGCGCCGGTGTGCGCCGCATCATCGATGCCGAGCCCGACATGCGGGTGACGGCCGAGGCGGTGGACGGCGGCGACGTGCTGAAGCAGATCGAGGGCCTGGCGTGCGATGTGGTGATGCTCGACCTGACCATGCCCGGCGTGAACGGCACCGAGCTGATCCGGGCGCTGAAGCAGGCCAGGCCGCGGCTGCCGGTGCTGGTGCTGAGCATGCACAATGTCGGCCGTATCGCGGCGGCCGCGCTCAGGGCGGGCGCCAGCGGCTACCTGACCAAGGACAGCGACCCCGAGCGGCTCATCGAAGTCATCCGCATCGTCGCCGCCGGCGGCCGCCATGTCGACCCGGCGGTGGCGAGCAAGATCGTGCTCGAGGGCGCGGCGGAGCAGGCGCCGCACGAATCGCTGTCGCCGCGCGAACGGGAAATCTTCCAGCTGATCGTCGGCGGCATGAGCACCGGCGAGATCGCCGCGCGGCTGCACCTGAGCGCCAAGACCGTCAGCACCCACAAGAAGAACATCCTCGAGAAGATGCAGCTCGACAGCACCGCGGAGCTGGTGCGCTACGCGGTGCAGCACCAGCTCTGAGCGTTCACGCCGTCGGATACTCCGGCGGTGTCGCATCCGGACTGATCTCGGGGCCGGACGGCCCGCCCGGATCGGCGACGTCGGGCGGCGGCGGCTCGATCTCGGGGCCGGCCGGCATCGGCGCGATCTCGGGTTGCGGGCTGGGCGTGGACGGCACTTCAGGGGGCGAGTGCGGCGGGTTCTGCTGCTGTTCTGGCATGACGGACATCGGATTCCTCCCTTATCGGCAAGTGATGCGGCAAGTGATGCGGCAAGAGTGCGGCCGGAGGCGCCGCGGCGGGCGGTGACGCGGCTGCCTGGCGGCGCGGAGGGACTGCAATATTTACGCCGCTGCGAAACAAATGCCGTGCCGAGGCGGCGCTCTCGCCGGCGCGGCACGCCAGCCCGCCTCGCGTGCAACATCCGTTCCAGCCGCTGGCACTGTGCGTGCATGCGCATCGGTCTCTTCCGCCTGCCGATGCCGCCATGTACCCGATTCCACGCGAACCCGTTGCCGACGCAACCCTGTCCCTGCTCTCCGAGGGTTACCGTTATATCTCCCGCCGCTGCGAAAGCCTCGACTCCGACATCTTTCAGACGCGGCTGATGATGAGCCCGGCGATATGCATGATGGGCGAGGAGGCCGCCAGCGTGTTCTATGCGCCGGGCCGCTTCGTGCGCAAGCATGCGATGCCGCCGACGGCGCTGCGGCTGTTGCAGGACGTGGGCAGCGTGCAGCTGCAGGAGGGGGCGGAGCATCTGCTGCGCAAGCAGCTGTTCATGTCGTTCATGACCAGGGACGCGATGGAGCGGCTGATGCAGCTCAGCGCCGCACATTGGCGCGCGCGCTTCCGGCGCTGGGAAAGTCTGCCGCAGGTCGTGCTGCTGGAAGAAGCGGAAGCCGTGCTGTGCCGCGCGGTGTGCGCGTGGTCCGGGCTGACGCTGACGGAGCGCGAGGCGTCACGGCGCACCGCGGAGTTCTCCGCCATGATCGACGGCGCCGGCGCCGTCGGACCGCGCAACTGGCGCGGCATGCTGCGCCGGGCGAGGACCGAGCGCTGGGCTCGCGGCGTCATCGACGCCGTGCGGAACGGCGGCCTGCGCCTCGCCCCCGGCAGTCCGGCGGAGGCCATCGCCCGCTTCGCCGGCAGCGACGGCCGGGTGCTCGACAGCAAGACCGCGGCGATCGAACTGATCAACCTGCTGCGGCCGACGGTGGCCGTGGCGCGCTACATCGTCTTTGCCGCGCTCGCGCTGCATGCGTTTCCGGCCTGCCGGCGGCGCCTGCTCGGCGGGGATGAAGACTATCTCGACATGTTCGTGCAGGAAGTGCGGCGCTACTATCCGTTCTTCCCGGCGGTCGGCGGCATCGTGGACAAGGCCTTCGACTGGCGCGGCATGCATTTCGAAAAGGGAACCTGGGTGCTGCTCGACCTGTACGGCACCAATCACGACGGCAGGCTGTGGGAGGAACCCTTTGCCTTCATGCCGGAGCGATTCGCGCAATGGAAAGGAAGCGCCCACAGCCTGATACCGCAGGGCGCGGGCGATTTTTTCCACGGTCATCGCTGCCCCGGGGAATGGATCACGATCGAGCTGGTCAAGACCGCGGTGAGATTGCTGCTGCACGAGGTCCGTTACGAGGTGCCGCGGCAAGACCTGCGGGTCGACCTCGGCCGCATGCCCGCCATGCCGGCGAGCGGTTTTATCATCGGCAACGCGCGGCGCACGGGACTTCATTGATCCACCTCCAAGTGATGACGGGAGGCAGGAACCTCGGCGCGCCGGCCATTATCTGATTGGCGCTGACGCAAGTCCGGCGAGCCGACATGCCGGGCAATCCTCCACCTATAACCATCATTGCCATGCGTGTCGAACAGGAAGGGCTTGCCGCTCCGGGTACGGACAGCGCGCCGCGCGCCATGCTCGGCCTGCGCGAAGCCGTCGCGCTGATCGTCGGCGTCGTGATCGGCGCCGGCATCTTCAAATCGCCCGCCATGGTGGCCGGCATGAGCGGCAGCGCCGGCTGGATGTTCGCCGCCTGGATACTCGGCGGCGTCATCTCGCTCATCGGCGCGCTCTGCTACGCCGAACTCACCACCGCCTATTCGCACGCCGGCGGCGACTACCATTTCCTGCACCGCGCGTACGGACGCAATGTCGCCTTCCTGTTCGGCTGGGCGCGCTTCGCGGTCATCACCACCGGCTCCATCGCGCTGCTGGCCTTCGTCTTCGGCGATTACATGCAGCAAGTCCTGCCGTTGTCGTTTCTGCCGGGCGGCGCCGGCTCGGTGGCCTGGGCATGCGCGGTCATCGTGGTGCTGTCGCTGCTCAACCTGCGGGGCATACGCGCCGGCGCGCTCGCCCAGACCTGGCTGACGCTGGCCGAGATCGGCGGCCTGCTGCTGATCGTCGGCGCGGCCGCCTTCTTCACCGACGCGCCCGCCGCGGCGCCGGCCGAACCCGCCGCCGCTCCGGCCTCCTTCGGCCTGGCGATGGTGTTCGTGCTCCTGACCTACGGCGGCTGGAACGAGGCTGCCTACATCAGCGCTGAAGTGCGCGACGGCCGCCGCAACATGGTGCGCGCGCTGACGCTGTCGATCCTGATCATCACCGCGCTCTACCTGCTGGTGGCCTGGGCCTACTGGAAGACGCTCGGCATGCAGGGCATGGCCGGCTCCGAGGCGCTGGCCGCCGATGTCATGCGCCGCGCCTTCGGCCCCGCCGGCGAAAAGGCGATCTCCCTGCTGGTGGCGATCTCGGCGCTGACCTCGATCAACGCCACCATGATCGTGGGTGCACGCACCGGCTATGCGATGGGCCGCGACTGGCCGCTGCTGGAAAAGCTGGGCCGCTGGGACGGCGAGCGCGGCACGCCCTCCACCGCGCTGCTGATACAGTCGGCCGCCGCGCTGCTGCTGGTGGGCGTCGGCGCGGCCGCCGGCGGCGGCTTCAAGGCCATGGTGGAATTCACCGCGCCCGTGTTCTGGCTGTTCTTCCTGCTGACCGGGATTTCGCTGTTCGTGCTGCGCCGGCGCGAACCGTCGCTGTCGCGGCCTTTCCGCGTGCCGCTGTACCCGGTGCTGCCGCTCCTGTTCTGCGCCACCTGCGCCTACATGCTCTGGTCCAGCCTGTCCTATGTCTACAGCCAGTCGCTCGGCGGCCTCAACGCCGCCTGGATTGGGGTGGCCGTGCTGGCGATCGGCCTGCTGCTGCTCGCGCTGATCCGCCGCAGCGAACAGCAGCAGCGCCGCCACAAGAGTCTGATGCCGTTTGAATCCCGTTAGAAGGAGAAGAAAACATGAATCACTCGCCCCGCCGCCGCACCCTCGTATTTTCCGCCGCTCTGGCCGCCGGCATGCAGGCGCTGCCGCTGCGCGGCGCGCTCGCCCAGGGCACCGAGTCGCCGCCCAAGCTCGACGTGCCCTATGTGCCCACCCCGCAGGAAATCGTCGACCGCATGCTCGAACTCGGCAAGGTCGGCAAGAATGACGTGCTCTACGACCTCGGCTGCGGCGACGGCCGCATCGTGATCACCGCGGCGAAGGAGCGCGGCGCCCGCGGAGTCGGCATCGACATCAACCCGGTCCGCATCGCCGAGGCCAAGGAAAACGCGAAGCAGGCCGGTGTCGAGGACCGCGTCAGCTTCAAGGTCGGCAACCTGTTCGAGGCCGACTTCGCGCCGGCCACGGTCGTCACGCTCTACCTGCTGCCGGATGTGAACCGCAAGCTGCGGCCGCAGCTGTGGAAACAGCTCAAGGTCGGCACGCGGGTGGTGTCGCATGACTTCGACATGGGGCCGGAGTGGCCGCCGGAGCAGACGGTGCAGGTGGGCGGAAAGACCCTGTACGCCTGGACCATCACGCCGGCCCACAAAAAGTCCGGCAAGGCCTAGCGTTGGGGCGCCGGGGAGCCGGCGCATGCGGCGATACTTCCCGGCGCCGGACAGTCGACGGATCGATGAAGAAATGGCCCGGCGGGAGCCGGGCCATTCGTCGTTCTCAACCCGTTCTCAAGCCGCTATCAACGGCTGGTGCTGCCCGTGCTGCCCGTGCCGCCCGTGCCGCTCGATGACGGCGGCGTGGTCAGGGGCGGGGTAGAGGTGCTGCTGCCTGAGGTGCCGCTGGTGCCGGTCCCGCTGGTGCCGGTGCTGCCCGAGGTTCCGCCGGACGAGCTGTCGGTGCCGGTGCTGCCGGTGGACGATCCCGTCGTGCCGGATGTGCCGGTCGAACTACTGCCCGAGGTGCCCGAGCTGCCTGAGGTGCCTGAGGTGCCGTAATTCGGCGCCGGCGGCGTGCTC
Organism: Noviherbaspirillum aridicola; assembly: GCF_019656455.1. Taxonomy (GTDB): domain Bacteria; phylum Pseudomonadota; class Gammaproteobacteria; order Burkholderiales; family Burkholderiaceae_D; genus Noviherbaspirillum; species Noviherbaspirillum aridicola. Next base: position 113,078 of record NZ_BPMK01000012.1, on the reverse strand, counting down.
AGGTCGGAGCTGCCCGAGGTGCTGCCGCTGCTGCCGGTACCGGTGCTGCCCGACGACCCGCTGGTGCCGGTGCCGCTGCTCATGCCGGAAGAACCGCTGCTGCCGGTGCCGGTCGTGCCCGACGATCCGCTGGTGTCGGTGCCGCTGCTCATGCCGGAAGAACCGCTGCTGCCGGTGCCGGTCGTGCCCGACGATCCGCTGGTGTCGGTGCTGCCGCTCGTGCCGGTGGAACCGCTGCTGCCGGTGCCGCTCATGCCCGACGATCCACTGCTGCCGCTCATGCCGGACGAGCCGCTGCTGCCGCTGCCCGAGGTGCCTGAGCTGCCGGAAGTGCCGCTCATGTCCGAGGTGCCGGTCGGTCCGCTCAGGCTGCCGCTCGCGCCGGGGCTGCTGCTGCCCATGCCCGACGATGTGCCGCTGCTGCTGCTTCCCATGCCGGAACTGCCCGAGCTCGCCGAGCCGGGCGTGGTGGTCGTGGTGGTCACGCCGCTGCCGGAAGTGCCGGAGGCGGAGGGATCGGTGGTCGTGGTGGTGGTCGTGGTGGTCTGGCCGACCGCAATGCCCGCTGCGCCCATCAGCGAGAGGAAGAGGGCAATCGATAATTTCTTCATGTTCACTCCTTTTTCGTTCGAATGGATGCCTTCCTGGAGACTGCAGAAGTAAGCTTTTAGACTGCACAGGATTGACAGGTTCGCCACTTTTTCATGCGGCTCTGCAGCGTGCGTGCACGCAATTTCAGTCCTACCTGAAGGTGGAAAACCATTAATATGTCGGCCATGCATGCGACCACCCGACAAGCCGCTCCGGAACGAGGACTTCGTGCACGTTCCGGAGGCGCGCGCGTCCGCCGCCGGAACGTGCGTGCCGTGATCGCACTCGTACCCGGTGCGCTGTCCGACCGGCCCGGTTTCTTCAGGGCCGCCGGCTTCGTCGGCGGCGCCGCGCCGGTGTACCACGCGCGCCATGCCTTGCCTGATTGCCCGGCCGTGATTCGCCGGCTGGCCATGCGCTCGCAAGACCTGATTCAACTATCGGAATGCTGATGAAAAAAGACCCGCGTTTTCCCATGCTGTCCATCCTGGATCACCCGCTGATCCAGCACAAGCTCACGCACATGCGCGACAAGGACACTTCCACCCGGACCTTCCGCGAACTGCTGCGCGAGATCACCCTGCTGATGGGCTATGAAATCACGCGCAACCTGCCGCTGACCACGGTGCCGACCGAGACCCCGCTGGAAACCATCGACGCCCCCATCATCGCCGGCAAGAAGCTGGTGGTGGTGCCGGTGCTGCGTGCCGGCATCGGCATGAGCGACGGCCTGCTGGAGCTGGTGCCCTCGGCACGCGTCGGCCATATCGGCGTCTACCGCGACCCGGACACCCACCTGCCGGTCGAGTACCTGGTGCGGCTGCCCGAGGTCACCGACCGCACCTTCATCCTGTGCGATCCGATGCTGGCCACCGGCAATTCGGCGGTGCACGCGGTCGATGTGCTGAAGAAGCGCGGCGTGCCCGACGACCAGATCATCTTCGTCGCGCTGGTCGCCGCGCCCGAGGGCGTCGAGGTGTTCCAGAAAGCGCATCCGCAGGTGCAGGTCTATGTCGCCTCGCTCGACCGCTGCCTGAACGAGCACGCCTACATCCTCCCCGGTCTCGGCGACGCCGGCGACCGCCTGTTCGGCACCAAGTAAGCCGTCGCGCCGGCCGCCCCTGCATCACGGGGCGGCGCTTTCCTTTCCTGCCCATGAACGAAGCGATTCCGTTTCTCGGACTGAGCACCACGCCGCTGGAGCTGGTTTCCTTCCTGCTCGCGGCGCTCACCGTCATCCTCGACATCCGGCAGGTGCACTGGGCCTGGCTGTTCGCCATCCTGTCCTCGGCCGCCTATGCGGTGGTGTTCTTCGGCGCGCGCCTGTATGGCGACATGGGGCTGCAGTTCGTGTTCATCGCGGTGTCGGTCTGGGGCTGGACGCAGTGGCTGCGCGGCGGGCCGGGACACGGCCGGCTGCGCGTGACCCGGCTGGACGCGCGCGGCGTCGCCTGGGCTGCGGCCGCCTGGCTGATCGGCTTCGTCCTGATCGCGCAGTTCCTGCGCACCTGGACCGATACCGACGTGCCCTGGATCGACGGCTTCCTGACGGCCGGCAGCCTGGTCGGCCAGCTGCTGCTGTCGCGCAAGAAGCTGGAGAACTGGCATGTGTGGATCGCCGTCGATCTGCTCTATGTCGGGCTCTACCTGTACAAGGACCTGGTGCTGACCGCGATCCTGTACGGCCTGTTCGTGCCGCTGGCCATCGGCGGCCTGCGCGCATGGCGCCGCAGCGAGCAGGCGCATGCGCGGGCCCCGGACGCGGTCGCCGCATGAGGCCGCGCCGCATCGCCATACTCGGCGCCGAATCGACCGGCAAGTCGACGCTGGCGCAGGCGCTCGCCGCGCACCATCGCACGCTCTGGGTGCCGGAATACCTGCGCGAATTCGTCGAGCGCGAAGCCCGCACGCCGCGCGAGGAAGAACAGGTCGGCATCGCGTTCATGCAAGTCGAGCGCGAGGAGCAGGCGGCGGCGCGGGCGCGCGAGCTGCTGTTCTGCGACACCACGCCGCTGATGACCATGCTCTACAGCCAGCACTACTGGGGCCGGGTCGACACCCGCATCGCACAGCTCGCGCTCGGGCGCGACTATGCACTGACGCTGGTCACCGCGCCCGACACGCCGTGGGAGCCCGACGGCCTGCAGCGCGAATCGGAGCAGGTGCGGCAGCAGATTCACGCGCAACTGCTGGCGACGCTGACCGCGCTCGGGCGGCCCTATCTGCTGGTGCGCGGCACCCCCGAAGCGCGCGTCGCACAGGTCGACGCCGTGCTCCAGGGCGGCCAGGCGATGCCGCCGGGCGCGAACGGATAGCGCCGAAGCGGCCGCGCATCGCATTCCCGAGAACGCCGGTCGCCGGCGCATGGTCAGACCCGCGTACCCGTCCGAATCGGGGATGCCCGAACCGAGCCGAGAGGGAGTGAAAAACATCGTGCGGCACCTGTTGCAAGCTGCAGTGCGCAATCCGAGGACGGCGGCCGCCATCCTCCTGCTGATGCTGGTCGCGCTGGCCGGCACGCTGTCCTACGCCGGCTTCATCGTGGTCGGGACGCTGGCCGGCTATCTCGGGACCAGCCGCTTCCTCGCCGGCCTGCTGCTGGGCGTGCTGTTCGCGAGGATACCGTGGGTGGCACAGGGAAAGCTGCGGACGGTCGGCTTGCTGCCCAGGACTGCGCGGCGCCCGGTCATGCTGGCCCTGCTCGTGCTGGCGCTGGCGACCTGCCTGTACCGGGGGCAGATCGTGGCGGCGCTGTTTCCGGGTTTTGCCTCGGGCTTCCTGCTTGCCTATCCGAGGATGAGAACCGCTTTCGTGCGGCGCACGCTCGCCTCGCTCTTCAGGCCGCGGGGCGATTCCCCGCCTTCCCCGCGCGCCGACGACGGCGTCATCGACGTCGAGTTTCGGGAAAAGAAGGACTGAGGCCGGGATGCCGGCGCGCCGACGCGGGAGAGCGCCGGCAGCGCCGGGTCATTCCCGCGCCCGCCCGATGTCTTCGAGGTCTTCGCGTCCCGCGCCCGGTGCGGTCGACCGCAGGCCGGACATCCTGGCCATCTTGCGCACCAGCGTGAAGACGATGCCCTGGTACTTGTGATCGAGGCTCTCCAGGTCCGCGAGCAGTGCGTCGTACTTGCTCCTGGCGTCCTCGCGGGCGGCGGGGTCTTCTTCGGTCACGCCGAATCTCAGCCAGGGGGCAGGCACGTCCAGCCAGGCGGCGATGATCCGGATCTTGTCCTGCGTCGGTATCGACTCGCCGAGCAGCCACTTGCGGGCCGCGTGCCCGGTGATCGGCTTGCCGTTGAAACGGAGGTTGAATTCCCGGGCGAGGCGGGTAGGGCTGTCCGCCGGGTAGTGCGCGCGCTGCAGCGCCTCGATGAGGCGGCGGGCGAACGCCTGTCGCTCGCCGGCGGCGGGAGGAGTGAGGTCTGACATCAGGTTTTCGGATGAAAGGGTTGAACCAGGACTTGCGCGGATCGGCGGCGCAAGACGATGCCGGCCGCGCTGGGCCGACCCTGTTCCGACCATTGACGAAAGGAAATGTTCCTCAGTTTTGCGAACGCTCGTACTTGAACCGCCGGGATGGGCGACGGCGGCGGCCAGTATCAAACTGGCATTAACCGTAAAGCGATGCACACGCAAGACTGTGTTTCCATGTGGAAACTCGTACACTCGTCCGGGACCTATTGCATCAATAGCCTTTCACTATCGTTCTGCATCAGGCTTGCGCGGGACGCGACGACCAACCCATTCCCCTCCTCATGAAGATATCGGATCTGAAAATCGGCAAGCGGCTCGCCGCAGGCTTCGGCGCGGTGCTCGCGCTCACCGGCGTGGTGGCCGTCATCGGCGTCACCCAGCTCACCAGCATCGACGATGCGACCGCCAGGATGGCCGAGTACGAGCGCCGCAAGTCGCTGTCCCTCGAGTGGGAAAAGGTCATCGAGACCAACAGCGTGCGCACCTTTGCGAAGGCCAAGAGCAGCAGCGCCGAAGACCAGAAATACCTCGACGCCGCGATGACGGCCGCCAGCAAGCGCGCCACCGAGATCCAGAAGGAGCTCGGCACACTGATCTCGTCCGAGGACGGCAAGCGCCTGTTCGAGGCCGTCGTCGCCCAGCGCACCCGGTACGTCACCCACCGCGACGGGCTCTTCAGGCTGAAGGAACAGGGCCAGGACATCGACGCGCTGGTCAGCCAGCAGCTGGTTCCGGAAATGGAAGCCTATGTGAAAAGCGTGGCGGATCTCACCGAATACCAGGACAAGCTCCTCACGGCCGCCGAGAAGCAGGCGCACGAGGATTTCGCCCTCGGCCGCAACATCGTCATCGGCTTCAGCCTGCTCGCCATCGCGCTGGGCGCCCTGCTGTCCTGGCTGCTCTCGCGCACCGTCACCGTGCCGCTCTCGGCCGCCGTCAGGCATGCGGAGGCGGTGGCCGCCGGCGACCTGACGAGCGAGATCAGGGTCGAGTCGAAAGACGAAACCGGCCAGCTGATGCAGGCGCTGAAGGACATGATCGAGAGCCTGCAAGGCCTGGTCGGCGAAGTCAGGACCGGGACCGAGACGATCACCACGGCCTCGGGCGAAGTCGCCGCCGGCAATCTCGACCTCTCTTCACGCACCGAGCAGCAGGCAAGCGCGCTCGAGGAGACCGCCTCCTCGATGGAGGAGCTGACCTCGACGGTGAAACAGAACGCCGAGAATGCCCGCCAGGCCAACGTGCTCGCGGCGAGCGCGGCCGAGACCGCGGTCAAGGGCGGCGCCGTCGTGTCCGACGTGGTCGAGACGATGAGCGCGATCAACGACTCGTCGAAGAAAATCGTCGACATCATCAGCGTCATCGACGGCATCGCCTTCCAGACCAACATCCTCGCGCTCAATGCCGCGGTGGAGGCGGCGCGGGCGGGCGAGCAGGGCCGCGGCTTCGCCGTCGTCGCCGCCGAGGTGCGCACGCTGGCGCAGCGCTCGGCCTCGGCCGCGAAGGAAATCAAGGCCCTGATCGACGATTCGGTCGGCAAGGTCCAGGCGGGCACGACGCTGGTCGACGAAGCCGGCAAGACCATGTCCGACGTGGTGGCCAGCGTGAAGCGGGTGACCGACATCATCAGCGAGATCTCGGCCGCCAGCCAGGAGCAGACGGCGGGCATCGAGCAGATCAACCAGGCGATTTCGCAGATGGACCAGGTGACGCAGCAGAACGCTGCCCTGGTGGAAGAAGCGTCGGCGGCGGCGAGCTCGATGCAGGACCAGTCGGCGAAGCTGTTGCAGGCGGTCGGCGCCTTCAAGGTCAGGGGCGCGGCGAGGGCCGCGAGCGCGCCTGCGCCCGTCGTCCATCGGCCGGCGCCCGCGGCGGTCAGGGCCCCGGCGCGCGCCGCCCGCGCGCTGCCCGTGGCCCGCACTGCCCGGCCGGCGATGTCCGGCGACTGGGAAGAGTTCTAGGCGCGGGCAGGCCTGCCGGCGGCCGGCCGCAGGCTCAGGAGGAAGGCGCGGGCCGTACGCTGAGTCCGGCCCGCGCAAGCCTGGGCGGATCTTCGAAGGCGATGAAGCGGTCGCCGCCGGCCGCATGCAGCATGGCGTCGACCGCGGCCCGCTCCGGGCCGCCGAGCGACAGATAGTAGTCGCGGCAGCGCTGGAGCATCCACAGGCTGTAGGGACGCACGATACGCCGGCCCTCGCATCCGTCCAGCGCAAAGGCATGCATGCCGATCGCGCGCGGCAGGGTCTCGCCGGGATGCGCCGCCATCCACTCCCGCACGCGCGCCGCCGAATCCTGCAGCACCGGCAGCTGCTCCGCGAACATGCGCCGCAACACCGGGATCAGGGTCTCGGGAAGCGCGTCATCGGCGAGAAACTCGCCCTGCAGCGGCGCCGGAGACATCATGCGCTCCACCCACTCCGCCACGCGCGGCGCGACCCTGCGCATGTGTTCGCCGCTTTTCGGGTCGCGATACTGATGCGCGTAGAGCGGGCCGATCAGGCCGAAGTCGCCGATCGACGGCCGGCTGCCGAACAGGAAAGGATGGCGTTCGAAATGCGCCGACAGGTCCCTCAGCAGCGCCTCGTAAGAGGCTTCGATCGCCGCATGCATGTGCGGCTCGGCGCCGAGCAGTACCGCCGCGCCGGCGAAGGGCTCGGCGCGCCGCCTGCCGATCTCGAGTTGCTGTTGCGGCGAGGCGCCGGGAGCGCTCAGGGCGCCGAACGCCTGCATCGCCCAGTCCCGGTTGTGATGCCAGCGGTAGTGCATGGCGGGGATGACCAGCCACTCGTCGCCGTAGGTCTCCAGCAGGAGCGCGGCGAGACGCTGGCGGGGTGAATCCGGATAGACCGGGGGGCCGCCGTGGCGAGCCTCGAGCGCGTCGATGATCTCCGTGCTGTCCTGCAGGCAGACATCATCGGGAGTGATCAGGACGGGAATCACCGGGAAGCCGACCCGGGGGAGAATGATCTCCTTGAAGACGGCGGCGTCGGCGGGCACCTCCCGGTAGTCGATGTGCTTCCATCGCAGATAGGCGCGCACCTTGCCGGTGAAGTAGCTGATTTCGGCGCCGTACAGCACGCATGGCTTTGCCTGCATCCTCGTCTCCCTCTCGATGTGCCGGAGCGGCGCTCCGGTCACTGGAAGCACTGATGCTAATGGAAAAAGCACGACCGTGCTTAAGTGCCCGGCCGCCGCCGCATGCGGGGTACGGCGGGCGTGGCGTGCCTCAGTAGGTCTTGTACGGCAGGAATTTGCCGCTCAGGACCACGTTGACGCGGTCGCCCTTCGGATCGGCCTGGCGCTGGATGTCCATCGAAAAATCGATGGCGCTCATGATGCCGTCGCCGAATTCCTCGTGTATCAGCTCCTTGATGGTGCTGCCGTAGACGCTGACGATCTCGTACCAGCGGTAGATCAGCGGATCGGTCGGTACCGCGGTCGGCAGCGAACCCTTGTACGGCACGATCTGCAGCCAGGCGGTTTCCTCGTCGCTCAGGCCGAACAGTTCGCGCGCGACTTCCGCCTGCTGATGGTTGAGCGTCATCTGGCCCAGCATGGCGGCGGTCGTCCACTCCTTGCTCTCGCCGATCTTCTCGGCGATGTCGGCCCAGCGCATGCGGTTCTTTACTTTGACGGAGAGGATCTTCCTGGTGACTTCGTTGCGGTCCATGCCGGCTCCTTTTTCGGGTGATGGATATCGGGATCGAGTGAACGGGGTTGGCGCAGCATCGGCGATAACGCCGCCCGGCTGGCGGGGCGCGGGCATGAGGGATTGCAAGCGATGTGCCCGGTCGATGCCGGGTTGCGTGACGCGGATGCCCCTGTTGGACGCGGGGCGCGGCCGCTTTTGGTGCAGGGCGGGCGGCATGCTGCGCCGCCGGCACCGTTTCGACGCAGTGCCCGGCTGCGGCGGCGCCCTCAGCGATCCGTGCGCGACAGCCGGATCAGGCCGAAAGCCACGGCGGAAAACACCCAGTACTCGACCGGGGCGCCCAGGACCCAGTGCTTGTGCCACGACACCGCCGCGGGATGAAAGAGGCCGAGGCCGTAGGCGGGATTGAGGACGAACCAGAGAAAGTCCTCGACGATCCAGAACACCATGATGAAGGCGAGCACCCGGCATTCGGCGCGCCACGACCAGCGTCCCCAGAAGAAGAACGGGAAATGAAACACCAGGGCGATGAAGGGAAACATCCAGGCGTGATAGCCGGTCATCGCGCGTCCGCCCCAGAACAGGTCGAGCAGCCAGTGCTCTTCGATGCGCCAGGTCGGCAGGCTGGCCGCCCATCCCGCCGCGCCCTCGATCTGGATCTCGACCTGGGCCAGGAAGGCCGCCAGCAGGACGACCCAGGCGAGCGCCGGCAGCACCGGCGACCCGATGTCAGCGCGCATGATCGGCGTGTCCTTGCAGGAGCGCGTCGATGACGTCGCGCGCGGCATCGGGACGCGCGACCTCGCGCGCGCGGCGCGACATCCGCGCGAGCAGCCCGGGTTGCTCCAGCAGGGTGCGCAGCCGGTATTCGATGGCGGCGGGCGAGGCCGCCTTCATGGCCACGCCCTGTTCGAGCAGGTACTCCGCGTTCCTGTCTTCCTGCCCCGGAATCGGCGCATGCAGGATCATCGGCAGCCCCTGGGCCAGGCACTCGGACACGGTGAGGCCGCCCGGCTTGGTGATGGCCAGGTCGGCGCAGGCCATCACCCGTTCGACCTGCCCGGTGAACGGCAGCGGAAACAGGCGCCCCGGATGGTCGGCCGCCAGAAGCCGGAGCGCATGCAGCGCGCGTTCGTTGCGGCCGGCCAGGACCACCAGCTGGAAACGCGGCGACGCGGCGAGCAGGCGCGCCGCGCAGGCGTCCAGTCCGCCCAGGCCGCCGCCGCCGCCCATCAGAAGCACCGTCGGCAGCCGCGGATCGAGCCCCAGGTCGCGCGCGCACCGCTCGCGGTCGAAGCGTTGCGAGAAAGCGGGCATCAGCGGAATGCCGGTCACGCGGATGGCATCCTCGGGGATGCCGCCGGCGCGCATCAGGAAGGCCACTTCCTCGCTCGCGGCGAAATAGCCGGCCATGCCCGGCTGCACCCAGGCACGGTGCAGGTCGTAGTCGGTGACCTGCACCCACACCGGACAGGCCGGCCGCGACCAGGCAAGCATTTCGGCCGGCAGGAAATGCGTGCAGACGATCGCGTCCGGGCCCAGCGTCTCCAGCAGCGCCCGCGCGCGGCGCGTCAGCCGCCGCTCGAGGCTGCGGCGGATGCGCTGCGCCCGGGTGTCGGGCGCCGACCGGTTGGCGGCGTCGTAGATCCAGCCCCACAGGCGCGGGCAGCGCGCGACCAGGGCCAGGTAAGCTTCGGTATAGAGCTTGCGGTAGCCGGACGGGACGAGATCCATCAGGTCGAGGTGGATGGCATCGAGGCCCCGGGCGAGCGCGGCGGCATGTATCGCCTGCGCCGCGCGCACGTGGCCTGCGCCTGCGCTGACGCTCAGGATCACGATGCGCCGCGGCGTCCTGTCCCCGGCGCGGACGGCCGGCGCGACGACCGCCGGCGCCGGCGCGCCGTAGCGGCGGCGGGCGATGAAGGGCAGCGAGGCGACGTTCATTGCGGCATCCCGCGCGGGCTCATGCCGGCACTCCGGCCATGCTTTCCTCTTCCGCGCGCAGCCGGTCCTTGACCACCACCACCTCCTGCCAGGTGACGATGCGCAGCGCGCCGTCATGGTCTTCCACCAGCGCGGTCAGGCTTTCGACCCAGTCGCCGTCGTTGCAGTAGGTGATGCCGTCGATGTCGCGGATCTCGGCCTTGTGGATGTGGCCGCAGATGACGCCGTCCAGGCCCTGGCTGCGCGCCTCCGCCGCCAGCGCCTTCTCGAAGGATGCGATGTAGCTCACCGCGTTCTTGACCTTGTGCTTCAGGTATTGCGAGAGCGACCAGTACGGCAGGCCGGCGCGCGCGCGCCAGGCGTTGTAGACCTGGTTGAACTTGAGGACCAGGGTATAGAGGTTGTCGCCGAGGTAGGCCAGCCATTTCGCGCAGGCGATGACGCCGTCGAAGCGGTCGCCGTGCAGCACCAGCATGCGCTTGCCGGCCGCGGTCACATGCACCATCTCGTCGCGGATGCGGATGCCGCCGAGGTCGAGGCCGATGTACTGGCGCACCGCTTCGTCATGGTTGCCGGGAACGAAGAAGACCTGGGTGCCGCGCTTGGCCTTCTTCAGCACCGCCTGCACCACGTTGTTGTGGGTCTGGTTCCAGTACCAGCGGCGCTTGAGCTGCCAGCCGTCGATGATGTCGCCCACCAGGTAGAGCGTGTCGGACTCGGTTGCCTGCAGAAACTCCAGCAGCCGCTCCGCCTGGCAGCCGGAGGTGCCGAGATGGAGGTCCGAGATCCATATGCTGCGGTAGCGATTGCGGTGCATGCGTCGGGTGAATGCGGCATCGATAAACTTTTCGCCTGGCTTCATGAGCGCCTCCTTCGTTGACGGGGGTGGCTGTGTATCCGCCGCCTACGAACGCTACCCGTGGATTGCTTCAGGGATATGAAATTGCGGTGTCACTTTGATGACATCGCTGCCGCCGCGCGCCGCCACATGGCTGTCATATTCGCGCCGCATCATGCGCGCATCGCGTCGATCAAAGGAAGCAGCGGGTGGAAGACATCTATCTGAAGACCTGGAGCCAGTTCGTGGACCTGACCGCCGAACTCGACGGCTGGGCATTCCGCGGCCAGCAGGAAGCGGGCTGGCCGCTGCTGAGCTCCCTCTCGCGCTACCTCTGCCGCTTCGGCATCGAGAGCGAGAGCTGGCGCGCCCGGGAAGAGCGCGCGATCCGCATCTTCCGGCGCAAGGCGCACAACTATCTGGCCGATCCCGGCGTGCTCGAGAACGACATGCGCTGCCTGACCCTGATGCAGCATCACGGCGCGCCGACACGGCTGCTCGATTTCACCAAGTCGCCGTTCGTGGCCGCCTTCTTCGCGCTCGAGAATGCGACCGGGGATGCGGCGGTGTACGCGCTCAACACACCGCGCCTGTGGAGCAGCGCGCCGCTGCAGGAGCGCTCGCTGACGCGGGAGCGGATCGATCCGCGGCGCGAAGGAAATTTCGAACGCTACTTCCTGGCGAACGAACACGAAGTGCTGTGGATAGGCGAGCCGTACGAGATGGACAGCCGGCTGGTGGCCCAGTCGGGCACGATGGTGGTGCCGGGAGTGCTCGGCAAGCCGCTCGACGCGGTGCTGCGCGCCTATCCCGGCGGCGACGCGCTGATCAGAAAAATCATTCTGCCGGCGGCGGTGCGCGAGGCGGCGATCAAGTCCCTGTACCGGATGAACATCACCAGCGCGACGCTGTTTCCCGACCTCGACGGGCTTGCCCGCTCGGTGCGCACCGAGCTGGAGATCATGTGGCAGGCCGGGCCGGGAACCGCGTCGGCCGGCATTACCGCGGCCGACCGGCGATTCGCGGCCTGAGGTTCAGACGCTGTGCAGGGTGACGTAGGCCGCGAGCATGACGGCGGCGGCGAACACGGCATTGGCGATACGGGTTTCCACGGCAGATCCTTTCATCGATTACCCGGCGGGCGGGCCATGCAGGCATGATGAGCGCGATGGCGGCCCGGCCTGCTGAACACGGTCAAACCATGCGTGGCGTTTCAGCCTCGGTTTGTTCCCGCTCAAAACTGCCGCGCAGCCACTCGTTCACCTCGCGCGCGACCCAGTCGCCGTCGTCGAGCGGCAGATCGTGGCCGGCCCATGGATGCAGCGCGAGGCTGGCGCCCCACGCCGCCGCCAGCCGCCGCGAGCAGTCCGGACTCACCAGGCCGTCGCCCCGGCTGGCGAGCACCAGCAGCGGCGCCCGCGGCTTGCCGTCCGGCCTGAAGCGCGACGACGCCAGCAGCTGGCGCAGCGTGTTGCCCGCGCTGACCGGCCGGGCCAGTCGCAGTGCCGTCCACCTGTCCAGCTCCGGCGCGTGCGGCGCGCGCCGGCTCGTCAATGCCCAGATGCCGCGCTCGATGGCGGCCGCGTCGCCGCGCGCGGCGGCCAGCCGCAGCAGCATCGGCCACGCGCGCCACCGCAGCCGGTGATGAAGCGGACTCAGGCTGCCGATGCTGGAATTGATCATCACGCAGCCGCGCAGCTGCGCCGGATGCGCGCGCGCCCAGGCGGCGGCGATCATGCCGCCCATCGACAGGCCGAGCACGAAGAACGGCGACGGTATGCCGGCGGCGGCGGCCTGGCGGCGGCAATCCTCGACCATGGCGGTCACGCTCGCCGGACTGCGCTCCGCGTGGCGGGCGCCGTTGCCGGGCAGATCCAGCATGTGCACCGGCACCGGCCCGAGCGCGGCGCGGAACTGTTCGGGGAAGCCGCCCCAGTGACGGCTTTCCCGGGTCAGGCCGCGCAGGAATATCCAGTGGGCGCCGCGCACGCTCACGGCGCCCCGCCATACCAGCGTGCCAGCGCCAGGCGCTCGCTCGCCGCGCGCGCACTGCCGTCCGGCAGCCAGCGTTCGCCCGCCGCCGCGGCACGGGTGAGGAAATCCAGCCAGACATGATGGCGCCGCAGCACCCGTTGCAGGCGATGCGCCGGAAACGGATTGAAATAGCCCTCGCGCGACGCCAGCTGCAGCGGGTTCTTGCGTATCCAGCGCCACGAACCCATCTCCAGGGTCATGGGCAGGAACACCGTCGACGGCGACTCGGCCGCCGCCTGCTGATAGAGGTAGTCCCAGAGATCGCCGTGGGTCAGGTACTGCCGGCTCTGCGGCTCGAAGGTGTAGTCGTGATGAGGATGGGCGCGCTCGAACAGCTGCTGCAGCGCGAACAGTTCGCCGAGATGCGGAATCGGCCGCCGGCTGCAGGCGTAGGGAAACCAGATCCGGTCGCGGAAGCCGAAGCCGGAGTGACAGTCGAGCACCAGCGACAGCGGCCGGCCGAACAATTCCTCGCGCACCAGCTCGCACACGGCGCGGGTTTCCGGCTCCATCGCGCGCGCGCCGCGGTACCAGGGCAGGCGCCGGCTCAGGCGATGGCCGCCCACCATCGGCGCCACCGCTTCCTCCGACTCCACCGGCGCATTGCGCATCAGGTCGACGCCGGCGGCGTTGCAGCGGGTGCGGCGATGCATGCCCGCTGGATTGACCAGCGGGACGAAGACCAGCCGCATCGAGCCGAGCAGCGCCTTTTGCGCCGGGTCCCAGGCCGCGCGCTCGAGCAGGGTCTCCAGGAAGGCCAGCAGCACCCGCGTGCCGATCCGCTCGAGGCCATGCACGCCGGCGAAGAAGCCGACCGCCGGCGCCCGCGGATCCGGCGTGCCCACCGCCAGCGCATGCACCGGAAAGCGCCGGCCGTCGCACTCCACGCTGCACAGCGTGCGGACGTCGAACACCCCGGATCCTCTTTCGATGATCCGTTCAAGCGCAATCAGCTCGTCGAACGAAGTGGCGGTCATGGGTGGCGGAAATCGGTAACCGATTTCTGACCGCGCGGCGCCGGCGGAAATCCGCGCGCGTGTCATGAAATTGATATGCGTTAGTAATGGAACTGAAGCAAACGCCGATTACGCTTGTGTTGTTCTCACGAAAGGAGCACACATGCAACTCGTCACGACACAGCGGCAGGCGGAACCGGGCAAGGCCAGGCTTGCCCTTTCCCTGGCATCGACCCCCGGCGAAGTGCGCGAGGTCCAGCGCCTGCGGTACAAGGTCTTCATCGAAGGCGGCGGGCTGGCGCGCCTGATGAATGAAGAGCGTCTCGACCGCGATCGATTCGACGACTGTTGCGACCACCTGCTGGTGCGCGACATGGCGACGCTGGAAGTCGTCGGCACCTACCGCCTGCTCAATCCGAAGGGCGCGCAAAAGCTGGGAGAACTGTATTGCGAGGGCGAGTTCGACCTGCGCCGGCTCGCGCACCTGCGCGCCCGGCTGGTGGAAGCGGGACGCGCCTGCATCCATCCCGACTATCGCAGCGGCGCGGTGATCATGATGCTCTGGTCCGGCATGGCCGACTACATGCGGCGCAACGGCTGCGAATACCTGATCGGCTGCGCCAGCATCAGCCTGGCCGACGGCGGCGCGCAGGCCAACGCGGTGTTCCAGCAGCTGAGCAGGGACGGGCACCTGTCCCCGCCGGAGTACCGCGCGCCGCCGCGGCTGGCGTTTCCGCTGCATGGCGACACCGACATCGCGCCGGCGCTGCCGCCGCTGCTCAAGGGCTATCTGCGCAGCGGCGCCTGGGTATGCGGCGAACCGGCGTGGGATCCCGAGTTTCACTGCGCCGACCTGCTGGTCCTGCTTCCGCTGGCCAACCTCGACGAGCGCTATGCGCGGCGCTACCTGGGAGACAAGGCTGCATGAAGCCCTGCTGTCGCCCCGGCGACTATGTCGCCGCCACCGCCATCGCAGCGGCGCCGGCCGGCACCGGGCAGCGCGTTGGCGATCCGGTGCAGGCGGCGGCGGGCGCCTGGGCCGCGGTGCTGGTCGCGCTGTGCAGGATCGGCCCGGGCGATGATGAGGAAGGCTTGCTGGCCGAGGCGGAGCGGCGGCGCGGCTGCTATCGCCAGGCGTGCTCGCTCGCGGCGGACGCCCGCCTCAGAAATCGAAGCGCGCCGTCACCCTGACCGTGCGCGGCGCACCGGGGAATACATAGCCGCCGAGTTGCGTCGACGCCTCGCGCCAGTAGAACCTGTCGGACACATTGTCCACGTGCAGCCGCAGCGTGGCCGGCACGCCGCCGACCCGCGTCGCGTAGGCGGCGCCGAGGTTGAGCAGGTGGTAGCCGGGCACGTTGACCGCCGCCACCGGCGTCACGAAGGACTTGCTGCCGGTGTACTCCCAGCTGCCGTCGAGCGTGAGGCCGGGCAGCTGCGGCAGTGCATACGCCACGCGCGCGATCGAGCGCAAGTCGGGAACATTCGAGACGCGCTTGCCTTCCAGCGCCGCATAGCCGGTGTCCTGCTGGCGCGTGTCCAGCGCGACCAGGCTCAGGCCGACCGACAATGCGGGCGTCAGCCGTCCCTGCGCCGCGAGTTCCATGCCGTCGTGGCGGGCCTCGCCGTTGCGCACCCAGGTATAGGACTCGTCGATGTAGTCGAGCGGCTTCTCGATGCGGAACAGCGCGGCGGACACCGACCAGCCGGCCGACAGCTGCGCCCTGGCGCCGAATTCCAGCTGGCGCGACCTGGCCGGGTCCAGCATCCGGTCCTGGTTGGTGGTGAAGAGCGGCGCGATCGTCCCGTGCTCCAGCCCCTGCGCGTAGGACGCATACAGCGACAGCGTCTCGCGCGGCATGAACACGAGGGCGAGGTTCGGCAGCAGGAAGTCCTTCGCGTAGCGCTCGTCCTGGCCGCGCTCCGGGTAGCGCTGATGACGTTCGAGCCGGGTATGGCGCAGGCCGGCGTGCAGTGTCCACGCGTCGGTCAGCGCGACGATGTCCTGCAGGTAGACGGCGCGCTCGTTGCTCTGCCGGCGCAGCATGATGTTGCTGGTCCGGATATCGGACCCCGGTACGTCGCGGGGCGCGTAGAGATTGCTGACCCCGTTGGGGGTGGAGCCGATGCAGTCGCTCGCGCCATAGACGCAGTCGCCGAAACGATCGCGCCGGCGCACCGCTTCCAGGCCGAAGGTGAGGGCATGACGCAGCCCGCCGGCGACCACGTTCCCCTGCAGTTGCGCGCGGCCGTTCAGCACCTGCTTCGACTCGTTCTCGCTCTGATAGTCGTAGATGTCGTGGTCGCCGTTGGCGCAGAAGCCGTACAGGATGCCTTCGGCGAGGCAGCCCGCCGGGAAGGCCGCGAAGTCGTCGCGCCGGACGCCATGCCGGTTGAAGGCGAGCGAGGCGCTCCAGTCGGCGTTGAGCTGGTGTTCGTAGCGCAGGCCGACATTGCTGCTGTCGGTCTCGGTCGGCCGGCTCCAGGGCTGGGCGTTGAGCATGGTGCGCGCGGAGACGCCGGACGGCAGCTCGGTGCCGCCGATCAGCTGGAAGCCGGGCACGGTCAGCTGCGACTTGTGCTGGTAGTCGAGGTCGAGCTGCAGCAGCGAGCGCGGCGACAGCCGCCAGTCGAAGGCGCCGGAGACGAAGCTGCGCTCGCCGTCCGCGCCCTGGACATAGGAGCGCAGCCTTTCCGCCGCCGCGTTGATGCGGTAGCCGAAGCGCCTGTCCTCGCTGCGTCCGCCGAGGTCGACCGCGCCGTACAGCCCGCCGTGACCGTCGGCGCCGAGCGTCGCCGCGCGCACCGGTTCGGCGGGCGGACGCTTGGTCACGTAGTTGAGCAGGCCGCCCGGCGTGGACACGCCCGCCTGCAGCCCCGACAGCCCCCTGAGCACCTCGATGCGTTCCTTGTTCTCCAGCGGGATGCTGGCGTCGGAGCTGATGATCAGCCCGTCCTTGCGGTAGCTGGAGAAGTTGTCGAGCGTGAAGCCGCGGATGGAAAACTGCTCGGCGTAGCCGATCGCGTTGTAGGACTCGTTCAGACCGGCCTCGATGCGCGCAAGGTCGGTGGTCTGGCGCACGCCGCGCTCATGCAGCTGCCGGCCGTCGTAGACGCTGACCGACGCCGGCGTCCGCAGCAGCGGCGTGTCGCCGAAGCCGCCGACGCTGGCGCTGCCGCCCGCGGTGGCCGATGGCGCGGTGACCGTGACGGCGGGCAGGGTGGGATCGGCTTGCTGAGCCGCCGCGGGCAGGGCGAGCGCGGCGAACAGGACGGGAATCGAATGGCGTACGGCGTGGGAGGCAGGCATGGTTTGTCGAGTCAGCGCCAGCGCGGGTGCGGGCGCGGACCGACGGTCGCGCGCGCTTCCCTACGCCGGCATTATCCGGATCAGGTTCGGAGGGTGATTCTCACCCGGAACGTTTGCTCCGGGACCCCTAGCGGACGCGCATCCTACCATACGGGCCATGATCCCGGGTGCGGCTTCAGGCGGGCAGCCGTTTCTGACGCGCGTGCGCAACGATGCCGGCGGCGCCGCCATCCGCGGCCGCGGGCCGGCGGCCGTGCAGCGGGATCACGCGCGCGCTCTGCACGGCCGCGCCGTGCGCATCGTCGAGCCTGAACACGCCGAATTCCTGCATCAGTTCCACGCCCTGGGTCTGCAGCGCGGCGGAGGCGGCGGCGGCCTGTTCGGCGAGCGCGGCATTCTGCTGCGTGACCTGGTCCATCCGCATCACGGTCTCGCTCAGTTGCGCGATGCCGCGGTTCTGTTCGTTCGATGCGGCGGTGATTTCACCCATCATGCCTGCCACCTGCTCGACCGAGGCGACGATGCCGTCCATGGTCTGCCGCGCGTGCACGACTTCGGCCGATCCGGCTTCCACCTGGCGCGCCGCGTCCTTGATGAGACGGGTGATCTCGCGCGATGCCTCGGCGCTGCGGGCGGCCAGCGAGCGCACTTCCATCGCCACCACCGCGAAGCCGCGTCCCTGCTCGCCCGCGCGTGCCGCTTCCACCGCCGCGTTCAGCGCGAGCAGATTGGTCTGGAAGGCGATGCCGTCGATGACGCCGGTGATGTCGCTGATGCGGCGCGAACTCTGCGCGATCGCTTCCATCGCCGCGACCACCTGGTTCATCGCCGCGCCGCCTTCCACCGCGATGTTCTGCGCGCGGTCGACCAGCGCGCGCGCATTGGCCGCGTGCTCCGCATTGTTCCTGACGGTGCCGATCATCTGCTGCATGCTCGCCGCGGATTCTTCCAGGCTGGCGGCCTGGTCCTCGGTGCGGGATGAGAGATCGATGTTGCCGGCCGCGATTTCCGCCGCGCCGGAGGCAATGCCCTGCGCATTGCGGCGCACGCCGGCGACGATGTTGGCGAGGCTGGTCTTCATGGTGGCCAGCGCGTGAAGAATCTGGCCCGTCTCGTCGCGCGAGCCGATGTCGATCGGCGCGGTGAGATTGCAGGCGGCGATCTGGCAGGCGACATCGACCGCGTGCGCGAGCGGCCGCGTCACCGCCCGCACGAGCATCACGCCGAGCAGGACATTGAAGACGACGCCTGCGCCCATCGCCGCCCACAGCCATGCCGCGTCCGCGGCATCGGCGTGGCGGATGCCGAGCAGGCCCACGCCGAGCGTGCATGCGCAGGCCACCGCGACGCTGAGCTGCACCCGCCGCGCGATGCTCAGCCGCGTCAGCGCCTCCAGCAGGCCGGGCAGGCCGGTGCGCACCACTTGACCGTGGCGAATCGCCAGGCCGCGGGCGCGGTCTTCACGAAAGCGCGCATACAGCGCTTCCGCCGCCTCCACCTGTTCGCGCGATGGCACGGTGCGCACCGAGGTGTAGCCGGTGACGCGGCCGTTTTCCCATATCGGCGTGGCATTGGCATGCACCCAGTAATGGTCGCCGTTCCTGCGCCGGTTCTTGACCAGCCCGGACCAGGAGCGCCCGGCCTTGAGCTGAGCCCACATGTCGGCGAAAGCTTCCGGCGGCATGTCGGGATGGCGGATCAGGTTGTGCGGCTGGCCGAGCAGTTCGGCTTCGCTGTAGCCGCTGACTTCGATGAAATCGCGGTTGGCGTAGGTGATGACGCCGCGGGTATCGGTGCGGGAGATGAGGGATTGATCGGGCCGCATCCGGTATTCGTTTCCGGTGACGGGATGGTTGACGCGCATCGGCTTGCCTCGTGGGACGGTTGGATGAAACGGCTGCCGCCCGGGTAGGGCGGCGGATCTGCATGGGGACTGCCGCGCGGGATGTCAGAAGGTTTCCCACTCGCCGTCGGGAGCGGGCGTGCCGACCGCTCTCGGCGCCGTCAGCGCGGCGTTGCGGGGCAGGGTCGGCGCCTTGCGGGCGGCGGCAGGCTTCGCTACGGCCGGCACGGCGGCGGACGCCGTGTCGCGGCCGCCGGGCACGCGGAACACGCTCACCGCCCTGGCCAGCTGCATGGCCTGGTCCTGCAGCGAGCTGGCCGCCGCGGCGGCCTGTTCCACCAGCGCGGCGTTCTGCTGGGTCACCTGGTCCATCTGCGTCACCGCATCGTTGACCTGGGCGATGCCCGTCGCCTGTTCGCGGCTCGCGGCGCTGATCTCGTCCATGATGTCGGTGACGTTGCGGATGCCGGACACGACTTCGCTCATGGTGCTGCCGGCCTGGTCGGCCAGGCGCGCGCCGGCATCGACCTTTTCCAGCGAATCGCCGATCAGTGTCTTGATCTCCCTGGCCGCGCTCGCGCTGCGCTGCGCCAGGGTGCGCACCTCGGCGGCGACCACCGCGAAGCCGCGCCCCTGCTCGCCGGCCCGCGCGGCCTCGACCGCGGCGTTGAGCGCCAGGATGTTGGTCTGGAAGGCGATGCCGTCGATGACGCCGATGATGTCGGCGATCTTGCGCGCCGACGTCGCCAGCTCGCCCACGTTGGCCACCATGGCGGCGACCGCCTCGCCGCCGCGCCCGGCCACGTCCGAGGCGCTGCGCGCGAGCTGGTTGGCCTGCTGCGCGTTCTCGGCGTTCTGGCGCACGGTCGAGGTCAGCTCTTCCATCGAGGACGCGGTTTCCTCCAGCGAGCTTGCCTGTTCCTCGGTGCGCGCCGACAGGTCCTGGTTGCCGGATGCGATCTCGCCCGATGCCGTCGCGATCATGTCGCTGCCGCTGCGGATGGTGCCGACGATGCCGGCCAGGCTGGCGTTCATGTCGCCCAGTGCGGCCAGCAGCGCCGCGGTCTCGTCCTGGCCGTCGGGCGTCACGCTGCGGGTGAGGTCGCCGGCGGCGACCGCGCGCGCGAACTCCACCGCGGCGCCCAGCGGACGGGTAATCGAGCGGCTGATCATCCATGCCGCGAGCATGCCGAGCAGCAGCGCCAGCACGGACAGCGCGACGACAACGCCGAACGCGGTCCGGTAGGCGGCATCGGCGGCCTCGACCTCGGCCTCGCTGGCTGTCTGCTGCAAGGCCAGGGCTTCGTCGATCGCTTCCAGCCAGGCCTGCGATGCGGGACCCGCCTTGCTGAGCAGCAGTTCGGTCACCTCGGCATCCTTGTTTTCCCTTGCCAGCGCCATGAGCTGGTCGTTGAGGGGGCGCGCCGCCGCGCGCGCGGCGTCGATCTTTGCCCGCAGCGCGGTCCCGGTGCTGGTGGCCGGCAGTTTCTCGAGTGCCGCGCGCGCGTCGTCGTAGCGCGCGCGGGCGTCGGTGATCTTCCTTGCCTCGGCCTCGATCTTCGCGCCGTCGTCGAGCAGTGCGAGCGTGCGGATGACGCGCGAGACGATATGCACCGACGACGACATCGTATGCAGCAATTCGGTCTTGCGTCCGTTTTCCTTCGTGATGCGCTCGAGCCGGTTCTGCGTCTCGCTCATGCTCCACAGTCCGGCGCCGGCGAGCGACAGCATCATGAGCAGTATCGCGGCGAAGGCGAGCCCGAGGCGGGTCGCGATGGAGAATCGGTTCAGTTTCATGATGAGGTCCTTTCCGGGTCAGGCGGCGGTGGCGAGATGGCGGCACTCGGGCGCCGCCAGCAGACGTTCGGGGTCGAGCAGCATCAGGCTGCGCCCGTCGAGCAGGGCCAGCCCGGTCAGGCAACCGAGATAGATGCCGCCGGCGGCGATCTCCGGGGCGGGGATGATCCGGTCGGCGGTCAGCGACACCATTTCCAGCACGTCGTCGACGACCAGGCAGGCCTGGGCGCCCGCCAGCGAAAGGACAATGGACACCGCGCGCCGCTCGATGGGGCCGGGCGCCAGGCTCAGCCGCGCACGCAAGTCCACCGCGGGCAGCATGCGGCCGCGAAAGACGATCGCGGCATTCCTCGCACCGTTCGCGCCTTCCGCCGCGGTCGCCGGCTCGTAGCGCAGCAGTTCGCGCACCTTGCCGACCTCGATCGCGTACTCCTCGTCACCGAGGCGAAAGACCAGGTGGTCCCGCCCGGCGGCCTTCTCCTGCTTGCTTGCTGCGTGCATCACATCCCCCTTCCTGTTACCGGTTTCGAGCATGGAATCGGCAAGTGCAGGCGGACTCGCGTTTCATTTCCGCCGTTCCGACCCGGTTATTTGTTACGTCATCGTTTTGCGCCAGGCCGCTTCGGCCTCATAATTCAGTGCGCCCTACGGAAGGGCGCCGGAAAGCTTGTTCAAAAATAAAACTTTTCAGCGAGTATAACAAAACTAACAAATACACGTTGATTTGTTAAATCTGATTGGGTCGATGGGATGGATAAACAACCGACGACAGGGGAGGTGTGCACGACGCAGGAAGTGGCGCGCCTGCTCGGCATCTCGGTCACCTCGGTGCAGCAGCTGGTCGAGGCCGGCGTCATCGAGGCATGGAAAACCAAGGGCGGCCACCGCCGGATACCGCTGCGCGCGGTGCATGCCTACCGCGCCTCGACCGGCGCCGCGCCGCCTGCCGGCCCCGCGCCGCGGCAGCCGGGCGACCGGGTGAGCGTGCTGGTGGTCGAGGACAACGAGATGCAGCGCGCCGCCTACGAGAAGAAGTTCGCGGCGTGGAAGCTGCCGCTCGACGTGCGCTTCTGCGAGAACGGCTACCAGGCGCTGGTGGAGATCGCGGCGCGCACGCCCGACGTGCTGCTGGCCGACATCGTCATGAGCGGCATAGACGGCTATGAAGTGATCAACACCATACTCGGCTATCCCAACCTGTCCGACATGCATATCGCCGTCGTGTCCGGCCTGTCCGAGGCGGATCTCGCGGCGCGCGGCGGACTGCCGCCGGGCGTCGTCTTCTTCGGCAAGCCGGTGAATTACGACGAGTTGCGCGGCTACATGCGCGCCTGCTGCGCCGCCGCCGCCCGCCGCGCGAGGCCGCGGTAAAAGTAACAGAATTGTTGGAATCAGCACCGAGAGCCCGCGAGCCGAAGACGCCATGACGCGCTACAGCCACATCGATCCGGAGGTCCTGCTCGACATGATCGAGCGAGACCCCGACGACTTCGCCCAACTGTCGCAGACCTTCCTGCGCATTGCGCCACCCGGCATGCAGCGGCTCGAAGCCGCGGCCGGCGCCGGCGATGCCGGCGCGGTCCGCCATGAGAGCCACGCGCTCAAGGGCAGCCTGATGCTGGTCGGCGCGTCCGCCTGCGCCGGACAGGCGAACGAGCTCGAGCGTGCGGCGATGGAGGCGCGGGCGGAGGATTTCCCCGCGCTCCTGCCGGCCCTGCGGACCGAATTTGCCGCGGTGCTCGCCGAAGTCGCCGCCAGCATCGTCGAGTTCGGACCGAAAGGCCCGGCATGAGCGGGACGCCAGGAGGGCATTCGCGACGGCTTGCGATGATCGTGGGAACGGCGGTGGTCGCCATCATCGTCGCCACCGCCGCCTTCTCGATCCAGGCGCTGCGCGCGCGCACCATCGAGGACTGGCGCACCCAGCTCGACAATCTGTCGCTCGTGCTGGCCGAAAACACTTTCCAGACCATGGCGTCCGCCTACATGGTGCTCGACAGCCTGGCCGAGGACGTGCGTGCCTTCCGCGTGGCCGACGCCGCCGGGCTGCAGGCCGCCTTCAGCGGCCCCGGCGCCCACCGCATGTTGCGCGACAAGGTCGGCGGCCTGCCGCAGATCGACGTCGCGACCATCGTCGATGCCAACGGCAACATCATCAATTTCACGCGCGAATTCCCGGCGCCGCCGATCAATCTGTCCGAGCGCGACTATTTCCACCATCACCGCGACAACCGCGATACCGGCGTCTACCTGAGCGCGCCCGCCCGCAACAAGGTCAACGGCAAGTGGACGTTCTACCTGAGCCGCCGGCTGGAAGGCGCACACGGCGAGTTCATCGGCATCGTCCTGGTCGGCATCTCCTCCGAATTCTTTTCCGATTTCTTCCGCAAGGTCACGCTCGGCGATGCCGCCGCCATCACGCTCTACCGCAGCGACCTCACGCTGATGGCGCGCTGGCCGCTGGCGGACGCCAGCATCGGACAGCGCAACCTGGCCAGCCTGACCCACGAGGTCCTCCGCCGCGGCAAGGACCACGAGGTGGTCATCAGCGACGCGCCGCGAGGCCTGGAGGGCGGGCGGCCGGTGCTGCGCATGAGCGCGCCGCGCAAGGTGCGCGAGTACCCGCTGATCGTGACCGTCACCGTCACCGAAGCGCTCTTCCTCGGCGGCTGGCGGCGCAGCGCGCTGCTGATCACGGCCATCACCGCCGCCAGCCTGGCGGCGCTGCTGCTGGCCTTCATGCAGATCGCGCGGCTGCTGCAACGGCGCGAACAGGATGCACAGCGGGCGCTGCAGCTGCAGAAGCAGGCCGAAAACGCCAACGCGGCCAAGTCGCAGTTCCTGGCGGTGATGAGCCACGAAATCCGCACGCCGATGAACGGCATCCTCGGCCTGAGCGAACTGCTGGTCGATTCCGCGCGCGACGACGCGCAACGCGCCTGCGCGCGCAGCGTGCACAGCAGCGCGAGCGGACTGATGCGGATCATCGACGAGATTCTCGACCTGTCCAAGGTGGAGGCGGGCAGCATGCATCTCGACCATGTTCCCTTCGATCCGGCCGCGCTGGCCGCCGACGTGGTCGCCCTGCACCGGCTCAACGCGCAGCGCAAGCAGCTGTCGCTGGAGCTGGTGATCGAGCACGATGGCGGCTGGGTGCATGGCGACCCGACCCGGGTCGGCCAGGTCCTCGGCAACCTGGTGAGCAACGCGATCAAGTTCACCGCCGCCGGCAAGGTCAGCGTGCGGCTTTGCAGCACCCGGCCGTCGGACGCGCCCGGACAGATCGACCTCGCGTTCACCGTCAGCGATACCGGCATCGGCATCGCGCCGGCCGCGCAGGCACGCCTGTTCGAGCCCTTCATGCAGGCCGACAGCGCGATCAGCCGCGACTACGGCGGCACCGGACTCGGGCTGGCGATCTGCAAGCGGCTGACGGCGCTGATGCAGGGCGAGATCACCTGCGACAGCGAGCCGGGCAGGGGGTCCACCTTCGGCTTTTGCCTGCGCGCGGCGGAAGCGCCGGCCCCGAAAAAGGCGGACGAGCCGGAGACGCTGCCGCAGGCACCGGCGGGCATTGGCTGCCGGGTGCTCGTGGTCGAGGATGCCGAGGTCAACCGCCAGCTCGTGCGGCTGCTGCTGCAGCGGCTCGGCTGCAGCGTCGAGGAGGCGGAGAACGGCGAGCAGGCGCTGCGCGCGCTGGAGACGGCACGCTACGACCTGGTCCTGATGGATTGCATGATGCCGGTGATGGACGGCTATGAAGCGACCGCCCGCCTGCGCGAGCGGGAAAGCGCAGGCGGCGGGGAACGCACCCCGGTGATCGCGCTGACCGCCAACGCCGTGGAGGGCGAACGCGAACGCTGCCTGGCGGCGGGGATGGACGACTACCTGTCGAAGCCGTTTTCGGCCGCCGCCTTCCGGGCCAAGATCCTGCAATGGGCCCGCACGCCGGCGCCGGCCTGAGCGCGGAAGCGCATCCGGATTTTCGCTATCCTTGCTGCTTTCTCCACAAGGACAGGCAATCATGGCATTCACCACCGAAATGCAGCCCGGCGTCTGCGCCCAGGCGCCGCAGGAAACCCGCGGCTTCGTGTTCAACCACACCATGCTGCGGGTGAAGGACCCGGCTGCCTCGCTCGATTTCTACAGCCGCGTGCTCGGCATGCGCCTGCTGCGCAAGCTGGACTTTCCGGAGATGAAGTTCTCGCTCTACTTCCTCGCCCACCTCGACGGCGACGCCGAGGTGCCCGAGCAGCCGTCCGCGCGCAATGCCTTCGTCTTCAGCCAGCGCGGCGTGCTCGAGCTGACCCATAACTGGGGCACGGAAAGCGATCCGGAATTCCGCTATCACGACGGCAATGCCCAGCCGCAGGGCTTCGGCCACATCTGCATTTCCGTGCCCGACCTCGACGCCGCGATCCGCTGGTTCGACCAGAACCAGGTGCCGTATGTGAAGCGGCCGGAGCAGGGCAAGATGCGCGATGTCGCCTTCATCAAGGATGTCGACGGCTACTGGATCGAGATCGTGGAACCCGCGCGCACCGGAAATCTGGGCAGCTAGCCGGGATCGGGAGGCTGGGGGCCGGCGGCGCGCGCGTCGCCGCCGCCCGGCAGCTTGTCGATCAGGCGCTGCACCGCCTCCATGAAGTCTTCAAGGCGTTCCTGCCAGCGCCGCCAGGTGCGCTCGATCTCCCGCGCCTGGCGCACCAGGTCTTCCACCGGCTCCAGCAGCGAACCGCCGTCGTCCCGCGGCGGCGGCGCCTCCGGCGGAGGCGGCTCGTCGCCGCCGAACCAGCCTTCGATGGTCTCCCACAGGCGTCCGAACAGCGATTCGTCGGGCCGCGGCAGCTGCGCCTGCGCATCGACCAGCCGCGCATCGAGCGCCTGGCGGAAAAAATCCCCGACGGGCAGCAGCGCGTTGTGCGCGCCCTGGCCCCAGTAGCCGCTGCGCATGGTGACGCGGCTGTCGTTGAAGCCGACCCAGGCGCCGGCCACCAGGCGGGCATGCATGAGGATGAACCAGCCGTCGGTATTGTCCTGGGTGGTGCCCGTCTTGCCGGCCACATCGGCGCGGATGCCGAAGCGCGAGCGGATGCCCTGGCCGGTGCCCTGGCTGACGGCGGCGCGCAGCATGTCGGTCAGTTCTTCCGCGGTTTCGCGCGACACCGCGCGCCGGCCGTCGGCATCGAACTCGGCCAGCACGTTGCCGTGACGGTCGGCGATGCGCGTCACCAGCACCGGCTTGCGGTACTCGCCGCCGGCGGCGAGCGTGGCATAGGCCGACACCATCTCCACCGGCGTCACCGGGCTGGTGCCGAGCGCCAGCGCGGGCACCGGGTCGAGCCGGCTGCTGTCCACGCCCATCCTGCGCGCCAGCTCGGCCGCTTTCTTCGGCCCGGTCTCCTGCATCACGCGCGCGGTGATGGTGTTCTTCGACAGCACCAGGCCGTCGCGCGCGGTCATCGGCTTCCCGGTCGGCGGCGTGACATCGCTCGGCCGCCATACCGTGCCGTCGGACAGCGGCACCTCGATCGGCGTGTCGATGAACTGCTTGCGCGGCGACATGCCCGCTTCCAGCGCCGCCCCATACACGAAAGGCTTGAAAGTGGAGCCGGGCTGGCGCCGCATCTGCCCCACGTGGTCGAACTGGTCCGCCGCATAGTCGCGGCTGCCGACCCAGGCCCTGACCTGCGCGGTGACAGGGTCGATGGCGACGAAGCCCGCCTGCAGCCGCGTCTTGTCCGCGCGCAGCCGCGCCGTGAACTCGGCGTCCGCGCGCAGCCGCGCCAGCGCCTCCTCCGGCGCCGCGCCGCCGTCCACCGCGCGCGCATAGGCCGAGGATTCGCGGATGAAGGTATCGAGCAGTCGCGGATTGGCCTGCCAGAAGTGCGCGAAGGGCTGCACGCCGCGCTGCAGCCGCAGATAGCTGTCGATCGCCGCCGACGGCGGACGCAGCGAGGCCTGCGCCCATTCGACGTTCGCCACCGCCTGCAGCGCGTCGAGCTGGCGCTGCACCGCGCGGTTGGCCATCGCCTGCAGGCGCGAGTCGATCGTGGTGTGGATCACCAGGCCGTCGGAATAGATGTTGTAGTCGTTGCGGTCGGCCCATTCGATCAGCCAGCGCTTGAGATGCTGGGCAAAGTGCGGCGCCGGACCGAGCGCCTCCTGCTGCCGCTCGAAATCCAGCCGCACCGGCCGCGCCGCGAGCGTATCGTACTGCGCGCGGCTCAGCAGGTTGCGCTTGACCATCTGCGACAGCACGACGTTGCGGCGCCGCTGCGAGCGCTCCGGATTCTGTACCGGGTTGTAGTAGCTGGTGCCCTTGAGCATGCCGACCAGGGTCGCGCTCTCGAGCAGGCCGAGCCTGCTCGCCGGCTTGTCGAAATAGGTGCGGGCCGCCATCTCGATGCCGTAGGCGTTGTACAGGAAGG
This sequence comes from Noviherbaspirillum aridicola, assembly GCF_019656455.1. Lineage (GTDB taxonomy): Bacteria > Pseudomonadota > Gammaproteobacteria > Burkholderiales > Burkholderiaceae_D > Noviherbaspirillum > Noviherbaspirillum aridicola. The sequence continues at coordinate 86,208 of NZ_BPMK01000012.1, read as the reverse complement.
GCACGGTGTTGAGATACGACTCGAGGATCTGGCGCTTGCTGTAGGCGTGCTCGAGCTTGAGGGCGGTGATGATTTCCTTGAGCTTGCGGGTGATCGTGCGCTGCCGGCCGATCTGCTCCGGATACATGTTGCGCGCGAGCTGCTGGGTGATGGTCGACCCGCCCTCGGGGTCGCCGATCAGCGCGCGGCCGGCGCCCACCACCATGCGCAGCGGCTCGATGCCGAAGTGCTGGTAAAAGCGATGGTCCTCGGTCGCGATCAGCGCATTGATCACATGCGGCGAGATCTTCTCCAATGGCACCCATTCCCGGTTGAGGCGGTTGTAGGTGGCCAGCCGCTTGCCGTCGGCCGACACGAGCACGCTCGGCACCTCGTTGCGCGCGCGGCGCAGGTCGGCGATGCTCGGCGTGAAGGGGATCAGCAGGAGCGTGTAGGCGACCAGCAGCACGCCGGCGATGAGGCCGAGGGAAAACATCCCCTTGAAGACGGCGGCGGCCCGCGTGCCCGCGGGCGTGTCACTGCGCGCCGCGGTGCGGAAGTAGCCGGCCAGGCGCGCCGACGGGGGCCGCAGGCGGGCCATGATGCGCGACAGGATGGACAGTAGCGTTTGCAATTTGCGTGAAAGCCCGTGAGAGACGATGCCGGGGAAGCGGGATGTGCACGATGTTAGCGGGCGGCCCGGCAAGGTCGTCGTGTTTTGTCAAGGAAAGACCGGGATGCGCCGTTTCCTTGATCTTTCGTTTGCCAGCATCGCCCGGCTGACCGTAAGCTTGCCGATGCAGATAAAGACAACCGGCAACTGGCAGAGTTGCCGCCATGCCGGCCATGCACATCAACCGCCTCGTCGAACAGGTCCTCAGCGAACGCGCCGTCGAATTGCTCGACACCATGGCGGCCCACGCGCTCGCGCGGCTGCCGCAGGACATCACCGCGGTCGCCAGCCTCGCGGTCGAAGCCGACAGCTGGAACGATACCGTCATCCTGATGCGCGAGATCTTCGAGGCCGAGATCCAGGTCGCCGCCGGCAACGACTGGCTCGACATGCGCATCCTGCAGTCATGGGGCGTGAAGGAAGGGCAGCTCGCCTGGCAGTTCACGCCCGCGTTCGGACAGGCCATCGCGGCACGCTGACTTTCCTGCGCAGACCGCCGCGCGGCTTTCCTTCTCAAAACGGCAACTTGTCGCGGCGCTTGCGCTCAGAGTCCTCCATGGGGGGCGACGCCTGTATGGCGGCGCCCCGCGATCAATCACATGGAGCAAGACAAGGAGAGCCAACATGTCGACCATCCGGCATTCAATCGAGGTCAGGGTGCCCGCGCACCAGGCCTGGCAGCAGCTCGCGCGCTTCGAGCTTTATCCGCAGTTCATGGAAGACGTGGAGGCGGTGCAGAAGCTCGACGACACGCATCTGCACTGGACCACGCGCATGGCCAACCGCTCCGTGGAGTGGGATGCGGAAATCACGGAACAGGAACCGGGACGATGCCTGGCCTGGCACAACACCAGCGGACCGACCAACAACGGCCGGGTCGATCTCGAACCGCTGGGCAATGACCAGTCGAAGGTGACCATCACGCTGCACGCCGAGCCGGAACAGGTGCCGGGCAACATGAGCGGCTATACCGAGCAGGAGATGGCGCAGCGGCTGGGACAGGACATGGCGCGGCTCAAGGACATCATCGAAGGCGGCCGGCAGTCGTCGCCGCCGGGTGCCGCGCAGGCCGCGCCCATCCCGATGCGTCACCTCGGAGAAATGCCGCAGGATACGACGGCCGAGGTGCACGGCAGCGTGCCGACATCGGATGCCATCGGCCGGCCGGCCGCCGCGATGAATGCCGTGGCTGAACCGCCGCCGCAGCCCGAGCTGCCGCAGCGCGCCCAGGCCGCGCCGGCGGCGCAGGGCGGGACCGCGCCGCAGGCCGCGTCCATGCCGCGGCAGGATGCCGGGGGCGATGTGCGCGACCGGCAGTTAACGGCAGGGAACGCCGCGGTGGCAGGCGCCGCGGGCGGCACCGACGCGGCCGCCGGCGCCCGCATGACCGGGGGCAAGGGCGGCGGCGGCACCGGCCCGCGCCATGCGGATGCGCAGGACCTGACCGGCGCCGCGGGCGGCTCGCTCGAGGGCGACCGGGTATCGCCCGCGGCCGGCGCCGACGCGGCCGGCGGCACCGGACTCGGCTCGGCGGTAAGCGCGGGAGACACCCGCACCGGGACCGGGACATCGTCCGGCTCGGGCACCGCGCTCACCGGCGGCGGGGCCAGCGGCGGACGCGATGCCGGCATCGGCGGCGGCGGCAGCACCGAACCCTGACGAAGGAGGATCTCATGTTCATCGATATCGGCGGCGGCTGGCAGATCAATCTCTCGCAGGTCGCGCGCATCCACACCATCGACTCCGGCGGCGCCGGCACCATGCTCAAGTTCTATTCCCCGAGCAATGAGCACCTCGGCGACTTTCAGGCGGAAACGCCGGAGCAGCTCACGCGGGTGCTCGATCAGCTGCACTGCTACGGGCGCATGGAGCGCTGACGCGGGCGGCGCGAAAACCTTTGGCGGCGGGATGGTTCATATACATCCCGGCCGCCCGCATGGACGCCGGCCAGCCAATGAAAGGAAGAGAAAATGCAGACGGTATCTGAAGTCATGACGCGCGACGTACGTTTCGTCGCGCCACAGGAAAGCCTGCAGCATGCGGCGCAGATGATGGACGAGCTGAACGTGGGCGCGCTGCCGGTATGCGACGGCGAGCGCCTGGTCGGCATGATCACCGACCGCGACATCACCATCCGCGCCACCGCGCGCGGCATGTCGCCGCAGGATGCGGCGGTCAGCGACGCGATGACGGGCGAGGTGCGCTGGTGCTTCGAAGACCAGCCGCTGGACGAGGTGATGATACAGATGGCGGACAGCCAGATACGGCGGGTGCCGGTGGTCACGCATGACGACCAGCACAAGCTGGTGGGCATCGTCGCGCTCGGGGACGTGGCCACGCGGTCGGCGGGACAGAAACAGGATGTCGAGGAAACCGTGGAGATGGTGTCCTCGCCCTCCGCTCCCGGACGCCATCCGACCGGCGGCGATGTCGCGGGGCGCACCGGATCCGGCGATTCGCGCAGCGGCGCGCAGGTGGCGGGCGGCACCACGATGGCGCAGGCGGGCGAGACCGCCGGCCGCGCCGCCGGCGCCTCGGGCAGCGGCCCGGTCGACAACAACGACACCAGCAAGGGCGTGGGCGGCGGCGATCTCAACATGGATGGCCTGCCGCCGTCCTGAGCCTCGACGGGAACGGACACCGTCTCATCCGCCCCGGCGACGACAGGGACGAGGGCCGCTGCAAGGACGGCCCTCGTCCGCCACCGCGACCCTACCGTGCCGACGCGGCCTCGCTATCCCGCGATGACATGCCGCAGCAGCAGGGCGGACAGCACGAACATGGTCAGGCCGATCAGGCTGTCGAGTAGCTGCCACGCCCTCGGCCGCGCGAACCAGGGCGCCAGCCAGCGCGCGCCGAATCCGAGCAGCGCGAACCAGCACAGGCTGGCGCAGCTGGCGCCGGCGACGAACCATCCCCGCAGGGCCTCGGGCTGGCCGGCGCCGATGCTGCCCACCAGCAGGACCGTGTCCAGGTAGACGTGGGGGTTGAGCAGCGTGAAGCCCGCGGCCTGGGCCAGCGCCGCGCCCCGGGTGAACCCCGGGCCGTCCGCCGAGGCGCGCAACCGCGCCGCATGGCGCGCCCGGCGCAGCGCCTGCCATCCGTAATACGCGAGGAACACGGCGCCGGCGAGCGCGAGCCCGCGCGCCAGCCCGGGACTCTCCCCCAGCGCCCGGGCCATGCCCATCACGCCCGCGGTGATCAGCGCGGCATCGGCGCCCGCGCAGAACAGCACGACCACGCCCACATGCTCGCGGCGCAGCCCCTGGCGCAGCACGAATGCATTCTGGGCGCCGATGGCGACGATGAGGCCCAGGCTGAGGAGCAGGCCCTGTACGAAAACCGGAAAGGCGGACGGCAGGCTGGCGGTCGAGGTGATCATTCGCCAAGCTTGCCAGCACTCGCCAATGAAGCCAAACTATCTTTTCTTCATCGGGATTAGAAACACTTACTGAATGCTGGACTATTCCGCCCTCTCCGCGCTGGCCGCCGTGGTTCGTGAAGGAAGCTTCGAGCGGGCGGCCCGCGCCCTGCATGTGACGCCCTCCGCCATTTCCCAGCGCATCCGCCAGCTCGAGGAGCGTGTCGGCTGCGCGCTGGTGATCCGCGAGCAGCCCTGCCGCGCCACCGACACCGGGCGTCGCCTGTGCCAGCATGTCGACCATGTACGCCTGCTCGAGCAGGAGCTTCAGGGCGCGCTGCCGGCGCTCGCCCCGCAGGGCATGGCACGCGTGCCCTTGCCGATCGCGGTCAATGCCGACAGCCTCGCGACCTGGGCCGCGCCCGCCATCGCGTCCTTCGCCGCGGAACATCCGGTGCTGATGGAGGTGGCGGTGGATGACCAGGACTACACGACGGAATGGCTGCGCGCCGGCGCGGTGCTGGCCGCGGTGACGTCCAGCGCCCGTCCCGCCCCGGGCTGCAACAGCCGCCCCCTCGGCGCCATGCGTTATCTCGCGGCCGCCAGCCCGGCTTTCGTGCGGCGCCATTTTCCGGACGGGGTGAGGGCGGCCAGCCTGTCGCGGGCGCCCAGCCTCGTCTTCAACGCCAAGGATGACCTGCAGGCGCGCTGGGTCCGGCGCCTGTGTCATCGGCACGTGGAGCTGCCGCGGCATACCCTGCCGTCGTCGCAGGCGTTCGTGACCGCGGCCCTGGCCGGCATGGGCTGGGGCATGCAGGCGCGGGAGCTGATCGCCGCGCAGCTGGCGGAGGGCTCACTGGTCGAACTGGTGCCCGACACCCCCCTCGACGTGCCGCTGTTCTGGCAGCACGCCCGGGCGGCATCCGCCGTGCTCGACGCGCTGAGCCGGGAAATCCTGGCGGCGGCGGCCGCCTCCCTGCTGCAGCGCTGAGCACGCGCGGCCGCTGCGCGCGCCGTGTTTGATGCAACGGCCATGACAGCGAGCATTGGCGCATTACAATTGCCGGGTTACCACTCCGGTCCCGACCAATGCCCCGCGCCAGTCTCGTCCTTTCCGTCCTGATGCTTGCCCTTGCCGGTTGCGGCACGCCGCGCGCGCCCGGCCCCGGCCCAGGCCCAGGCCCGATCAGCGCCGACGTCTTCCGCGACGAACCGCTGGCATCCGCCGCCGGGCAGGAAGTCGCGATGTACTCGCTGATGCTGCTGCGCACCGGCTATCGCTACGGCGGCAAGAACCCGGAGGCGGGTCTCGACTGTTCCGGCATGGTGACCCACGTGTACCGCGAGGCGGCCGGCGTCGCGCTGAGCGGCAATGCGGCCGAACTCGCCACCCGCGGCAGGCAGGTCGGCCTGCGCGAACTCCGGGCCGGCGATCTCCTGTTCTTCAATACCCTCGGCCGTCCGTTCTCGCATGTCGCGATCTATCTCGGCCGCGGCGAATTCATCCATGCGCCCAATTCCCGGGGCCGCGTCCGCGTCGACAAGCTGACCAGCGACTATTACGCACGGCGCTTCGAAATGGCGCGCACCCTGCTCGACTGAACCGCCCGGGCCATCGAACCGCTGCCCGGGCAGACGTGCGGGCGCGCCATCTTTGCCGATTGTCAAAACCCCGGCGCTTGCTGCGGCTGATGCCGAGTGACATACTGGACCCCAAAAAACGGCCGCGCCCCGACCGGTGCCCGGCCCGACCACGGCGCGCACCAGATCGACGCGCCCAGCACAAGGAGACGAGTGGAGATGAGGACCGATATCGCATCGCGCCGGACGCCGTCCATGCCGCCGCCGGCCCGCCCCGGCCGGGGCGCCCCTGCTCCACGAGGCCCGCGCTGATCCCCGCGCCGGCCGCCGGCCAGCCGATTCCCCGCAGGCAGGCGACACACTGAATCCCCGCCAGGCTGCGCACGCGGCCGGGCCGGCAGCAAGCCGCATCATTCACTCGATTCACCCGGTTTATCCGATCCGTACGAGGAGTCTTGATGGAAGCGCCAGGCAGTCAACCGGACATGACGCAGCGCCCCTGGACGAGGCTGCACCCGGCACCCCCCCATGCCGCGACCGCCGGCGGCGCCGGTGGACAGCCGGCGGACGGGCTCTCGCTGTTCCGCAGGGCCGCCGCCGCCGCGCCCGGCCATCCCGCGATCCACTATTTCGACCGCACGCTGAGCTATGCGGACGTCGATCTGCTCTCCGACCGCTTCGCCGCCTTTCTCGGGGCGCGCGGCATCCGCGAGGGCGACCGCGTCGCGCTCTACCTGCAGAACGTTCCGCAGTTCCTGATCTGCCTCGTCGGCGCATGGAAGGCGGGCGCGATCGGCGTCAGCATCAATCCGATGAATCGCGCACGCGAACTCGGCCTGCTGCTCAGGGACAGCGGCGCCCGCGCGCTCGTCCTGCACGGCGACCTCTACCGCGACGTGGCGGCGGACGTGCTGCGCGACCTGCCGGACGTGCTCGCGGTGACGACGCCGGCGCACGCCTTTCAGAGCAGGCATGACGCACGGGTATTCGGCGGGATGGAGCCCGCACGCTACGACGGCGCCGTGGCGCTCGACGAGGTCTTCGCGGCCGCCATGCCGGGCGCCGGCCTGCGCCAGGCGATGGCGCCGGACGCGCCGGCGATGCTCGTCTACACCTCCGGCACGACCGGCATGCCCAAGGGCGCGGTGATCAGCCACGCCAACTTCGCCATCGGCGCCATCCTCTGGCAGGAGTGGGTGGCGCTGCGCGACGGCGCGCCCATCCTGGCCATCGCGCCGCTGTTTCACATCACCGGCCTCCTCGGCCATATCGGGCTTGCCTTCGCGGCGAAGGCGCCGCTCATCCTGTCGATGCGCTTTCATCCCGCGGTCGCAGCCGAGGCGGCGCAGGAATACCGCGCCGAGTTCGTCGTCGGCGCGATCACCGCTTTCATCGCGATGATGAATTCTCCCGACGTGCAGCCCGGGCAGCTGCGCACGCTGAAGATGGCGTACACCGGCGGCGCGCCGGTGCCGGCCCGGGTCGCCGACGAGTTCATGCGCAGGTTCGGACTGCCGGTCCGCAACTGCTATGGCATGACGGAGACCACCTCGCTCATTGTCGGCGTGCCGCGCGACCGGGAAACGCCGGTCGATGCCAATGGCGCCTGCTCGATCGGCATCCCGGTCTACCGCAGCGATGCCTTCATCGCCGACGACGCCGGACGCCCGCTGCCCGCCGGGGAGACCGGCGAAATCTGCCTGCGCGGCCCGCAGGTGATCGCAGGCTACTGGCAGCGCCCGGACGCGACGAGCGACGCCTTCATCAACGGTTACCTGCGCACAGGCGACGTCGCCTACATGGATGAGGACGGCTGGATATTCATCGTCGACCGCAAGAAGGACATGATCAACGCTTCCGGCTACAAGGTGTGGCCGAAGGAAGTGGAAGACGTGATCTATACCCATCCGGCCATCCGCGAAGCGGCGGTGATCGGCGTGCCGGACGAATACCGCGGCGAGACCGTCAAGGCGGTGGTCAGCCTCCGGCCGGGCATGTTGCTGCGGCCGGAAGAGCTGATCGACTACTGCAGGGAGCGGATGGCGGCATACAAGTATCCGCGCGAGGTGGAAGTGATTCCCGAACTGCCCAAGACGCTCACCGGCAAGATCCTGCGGCGCGAACTGCGGCAGGGCCGGATCGACCCCGTGGCGTGACCGGCGGTCGCCACGATTGTGCGGGGAAGCTGTAGCGCCGGACACGAGCTTTGTGCGAAGTGAACGATAAACAGGAGACAGGCAATGAACAATCGCAAGTGGGCTTATGCCATGGTGTCCGCGGCGGCGTCCGCGTCTTTCGCGGGCGCGGCGCAGGCGCAGATATCCGGAGACGTGGTCAGGATAGGCCATATCACCGACATGTCCGGCCTGTACGCCGATATCGACGGGCCCGCGGGCGCCGAGGCGGTCAAGATGGCGATCGCGGATTTCGGCGGCAAGGTGCTGGGCAAGCCGATCGAGTTCGTCTCGGCCGATCATCAGAACAAGGCGGACATCGCCGCCTCGAAGGCGCGGGAGTGGTTCGACCAGCAGGGCCTCGACATGCTGCTCGGCGGCTCCAATTCCGGCGCCGGCCTGGCGATGGCCAAGATCGCATCCGAGAAGAAACGCCCCTACATCAACATCGGCGGCGCCACCTCCCGGCTGACCAACGAGGACTGCACGCCCTACACCGTGCATTACGCCTATGACACCTATGCGCTCGCGCAGGGCACGGGTTCGGCCATCGTCAAGCAGGGCGGCAAGACCTGGTACTTCCTGACCGCCGACTACGCGTTCGGCGCCTCGCTCGAGAAGGACACCTCCGACGTGGTCAAGGCCTCCGGCGGCACCGTGGTCGGCAGCGTCAAGCATCCGCTGTCGGCGTCCGACTTTTCGTCCTTCCTGCTGCAGGCGCAGTCGTCCAAGGCACAGATCCTCGGCCTGGCCAACGCCGGCGGCGACACCGTCAACTCCATCAAGGCGGCCAACGAGTTCGGCATCACCAAGTCGATGAAGCTCGCCGGCCTGCTCATGTTCATCAACGACGTGCATTCGCTCGGCCTGAACCAGACCAAGGGCATGTACCTCACCGACGGCTGGTACTGGGACATGAATGACGAGTCGCGCGCATGGGCGAAGCGCTTCTTCACCAGCGTCAAGCGGATGCCTTCGATGATCCAGGGCGCGAACTATTCCGCCACCATGCACTACCTCAACGCGGTGAAGGCGGCGGGCACGGACGATCCCGACAAGGTGATGGCCCAGATGCGCAGCATGAAGATCAACGACTTCTTCGCCAAGAACGGCTACATCCGTCCCGACGGCCGCATGGTGCACGACATGTACCTGATGCAGGTGAAGGATCCGAAGGAATCCAAATACCCCTGGGACTACTACAAGACGGTGCAGACCATCCCCGGCGAGCAGGCATTCACGCCGCAGGCGCAGAGCCGCTGTCCGCTGTGGAAGTAGGCGCACGGGCGGCAGCCGCGGGACGCGGCGCCGCCCGGCGTCGACCTTCGATCATGTGAATCAGCCATCAAACCGTCAACAGGAGCCGAAACCATGAGCCCACCCGTCATCCTGCGCCGCGACGGCGCGGTCGCCTCGCTGGTGCTGAACCGGCCGGATGCCCTCAACGCGATCAACATCCCGATGGCGGAGGCTTTCCATGCCTGCTGCATCGAACTCGCCGCCGATGCCTCGGTGCGCGCGGTGGTGCTGCGTGCAACGGGCAAGGCCTTCGGTGTCGGCGGCGACCTCAACGCGCTCCGGGTGGATCCCGTCAATACCGCGCGCCGCCTGATCGAGTTGCTGCATGAATCGGTGAAGATGCTCGCCGCGCTCGACGCGCCGGTGATCGCCAGCCTGCACGGCGCGGTCGCGGGCGGCAGCCTCAGCCTGGCGATGGCATGCGATCTCGCCATCGCCGCCGAGGACACGCGCTTCAACCTTGCCTACGTCAATATCGGCGCCAGCTGCGACGTGTCCGGCTCATGGAACCTGCCGCGACTGGTCGGCCTGCGCAACGCGATGGCGATCGCCTTGCTCGGCGATACCTTCGATGCGCGCGAGGCCTGGCGGCTCGGCCTCGTCAACCGGCTGGCGCCGCCCGCCGCGCTCGACGCGGAAACCGATGCGCTCGCGCGCCGGCTGGCCTCCGGCCCCACGCTCGCCATGGGCAGGATGAAGCGCCTGTTGCGGCAGGCATTCGACAACGACCTGTCGAGCCAGCTCGACCGCGAGCAGGCCAACTTCCTCGCCTGCGCCGCGAGCGGCGACTTCGCCGCCGGCCTCGAGGCATTCTTCGCGCGCGGCAAGCCGGAGTTCCAGGGAGTGTAGCGGCAGGCATTTATCTTCCGCCAACGAATGGCGCCGGTCGCACCGGAAAGCGTAGCGGGCGCGGACCGGTGCATGGACGGCCCCGCGGGCACGCGGCGAAAAAAAAGCCGAATAGCCTTAGGTGTTTCGGGCATGTGCGTGTATAGTGGCCCCTGCACTTGCATCAAGTCGTCATCATTGTTGGTCTCTTTCCCGTCTTGCTCGTCCGAGTAATTCCCGTCTGAATTCCCTCTGGTTGCATTTCTTGTTTCGGGTGTATCCGAGTTCAGTCATTATTTTTTTCAAGGGAATTTCTCATGAGTACTCAAACCGGTACGGTAAAGTGGTTCAACGATTCAAAAGGTTTCGGTTTCATCTCCCCGGATGACGGCGGTGGCGATCTCTTCGCGCACTTCCAGGACATCCAGGGAACCGGCTTCAAGAGCCTGGCCGAGAATCAGCGCGTGTCGTTCGAGCGCAGCACCGGTCCCAAGGGCGAGAAGGCCAGCAACATTCGTCCCGCCTGAGCCTGCTCCGCAGGGAAGGCAGGATAGAATCAAGCCGCGCCGCGTCGCCTCGATGGCGCGCCGCGCGAGTGAACGGCGGCCGGCCGCACTTTGCAGATAGCACTGGCGTCCGGCGGTTGTTCGACAAAGAGAAGCCCGCGAAAGCGGGCTTTTTTCATGGCATCGCCTTGCTCGTGGACAATTTCCCCTGCTGAATGCACAATGCCGCGCAATGGCGAAACGCCCTTGCCTGTCGGGGACCGGGCATCGCAGTACAGCGTCGTCATCCGGGTCAGTAAAAATAATTCACGTCCCCTGGGAGATCGCACATGTCCTCGCCGTGGCACCTTGCCCGCTGCCTGCTGGCGGCGTTGCTGTTCATCTGTCTCGCCGCATCCGCGCTGGCGGCGGCGCCGGTGGCGATGATCACGGACCTGAAAGGGCGTGCACAGCTTGCATCGCCCGCGCCGGGCAAGCCGCTGGCCATCCTGGCCGAACTGCCCGCCGGCGCCGAGATCGTGCTTGAGCCGGGAACGGATCTCACCATGGTGTACATCGGCTCCGGGCATGAATTCCGCGTGACCGGGACAGGCCGGATCAGCATCGGCCCCCAGCTTCCGGTCTTCAGCGGCCAGGGCAGGCTTGCCAGCAGCACCTCGCTGCTGTCGTCGATCGGCGGCAGGCTCAATACGGACGGCGGACGGGTGGTGCAGGGCGCGCTCGTGATGCGCGGCGCCGGTGAAAGACTAAGGCAGATCGCACCCCGCCAGAAGACCATCGATGAACGGCCCGCCTTCCAGTGGGTGCTGCCGGATGCGCTCCGCGGCGTGGCGTTCGAATTGCGCGATGACGTACAAGTCCTTGCCGCCGCCGAGGTGGCGGGCGACAGCTATACCCTGCCCGCCGGCGTCACGCTGGTCCCGGGCAAGACCTACACCTGGCGCATCTCGCCACTGCCCGGCGAAGGGACGGGCCAGCTGACGAGCAGCTTCATGCCTGCGATGCCGGATGAGCGGCAGCGCATGCATCAGATCAGGCCCGACCGGGGCGCCAGCTTCTCCGACCAGGTGCTCTATGCGCTGGTGCTCGAGCAGGCCGGCTTTGCCGGCGAAGCGATGAGCCAGTGGAGGGCGCTGTCGGAGGCGCGGCCGCAGGACGCAAGCCTGCGCGCAAGATGGGCAAGATGAGCGCAGGCCGCGAAGGCGACGGGCGCGACGGGTCCGCCGGCAGGGCGGAACGCCTTTCCCTGCGCAGCCTTGCGCTCGGCTTCGTCGCGATCGTCGTCGCGGCGGCGCTGTTCGGCGCGTCGCGCGCCGGCACCGCGCTCGACCTCGTCCTGCTCGACTTCCAGAACCGCATGCTCGCGGTCCATCTGCCGCGCGTGCCCGACAAGCCGGTCGCGGTGGTCGGCATCGACGAGGAGACGGTCGCCCGGCTCAGGGAGCCGCTCGCGCTGTGGCACCCGCATCTCGGCGACTTCCTGAAGGCGATGGCGCTGGCCCGGCCGGCGGTCGTCGGGCTGGACGTCGTGCTGCCCGACCGCTCGTTCGACTGGCTGCTGCCCGGTTATGACCGGCGCCTGCTCGAAGGCCTGCTGGCGGCACGCGGCGCGACGCGCGTCGTGCTCGGGCTGACGCTGGACGAAACCGGCGCGGCGCGCAGGATCCACCCGCCATTTGCCGCCGTCGCCGGGGCCGGGGCCTTCGGCTATGTGTTGCTGCCCCTCGATGCCGACAACATCGTGCGCCGCCTGCCGGCACCCCGGGATGAGGCGGGCGCGCCGGTGGCCAGTCTCGCCGGCCGCATGGCGACGGCGATGGGCGTGCTTCCGGCCGCCGGCGGCATCAGCTACGCGCTCGCGCCACCCGCCGCCTATGTGCCGCTGCACCAGGTGCTGGGCTGGCTGGAGCGCGGCGACGAGGCCGCGCTGCGCGCCGCGTTCGAGGGACGGCCGGTCCTGCTCGGCAGCGTGCTGCGCTTCGAAGACCGGCACTTCCAGCCGGTCAATCTCGCGCCCTGGGAAAAGGAGAATGGCTTGCAGGTGCCGGGCGTGATGATCCAGGCCCAGATGGTGTCCACCCTGATCAACCATGCCGCGGTGCGGCCTGCCCCCGCCGCGGCGTCCTTCATGCTGTGCCTGGCGGCGGGCCTGCTGTGGTTTCTCGCGCTGCGCCTGCCGGCGGCGATGGCGGCATGCCTCGTCGCGGTCGCCGTCATGCTGGCGGCGGCGACGGCCCTGCTGCATGCCGGCTGGCGCCTCGACCTGTCGGCGGCGATCGCCGCCGCCCTGCTGGCGCTGCCCGGCAGATGGGTGGCCGAGTCCCTGCTCGAGATCCGGGAACGGCAGCGCCTGCGGCGGGCCTTCGCGGGCTACGTCAGCCCGCGCATGATGGAAGAGATTCTTGCCGGGCGCATCGCCGGCGAACCCGGCGGCGAACTGCGCACCGTGTGCGTGATGTTCGCCGATGTGCGGGGCTTCACCACGCTGAGCGAGGCCACGGCGCCGCAGACGGTCATGGCCGTGCTCAACCGCTATTTCGAAGCGATGACCCGCGCGATCCACGCGGAAGACGGCACCATCAGCTGCTTCATGGGCGACGGCATCATGGCGATCTTCGGCGCGCCGAAGGCGATGGACGACCCGAGCGCAAGCGCCTTCGCCGCCGCGCGGCGCATGCTGGCGGCGCTGCCCGCGCTCAACCGGGAACTGCAGGCGGAGGGCAGGCCGCCGCTCGACATCGGCATCGGCCTCAATCTCGGCGACGCCATCGTCGGCCATGTCGGCTCGCGCGAACGGCATGACTACTCCGCCATCGGCGACACGATCAACGCAGCATCCCGGCTGGAGGGCATGAGCAAGGACCTCGGATTTCCCCTGATCTGCTCGGCCGCCGTGGTGCGGGCGCTCGGGTCGCCGCGATCGATGGCCGATCTCGGCATGCAGGCGGTGCGGGGACGCTCACCCATGCATGTCTATGGCTGGCGCCCCGAGCAGGACGGCGCGCCGGCGCCTGCCGTCGCCGCCGCGGCGCAGGGCTGAGGTTCGGCGCGGACGGGCATGGCCGTGGAACTCCGCGGCGAATTCGTTTTCGTACAAGCCTTGCCGCTCATCGACACGCCGTCATGCACACCCGTCCACCGTCTGCCGATCGCGCGATCCGCGCCAACGCAAGCCGCGTCCGCCGCGACGGCGTCTTTGTTTTCGAAGTGCACGCCGCCGCCCGGGTCCGCGCCTCGCTGTCCCGGACCTGGGAAGTACTGACCGACTATGAACGCCTGCCCGAATTCGTGCCGGAACTGGTGTCCTCGCGAATACTGGAGCGCAACGGCCGACAGGTGACGATCGCGCAGCAGAACCGCGCCGGCTTTCTGTTCGTCGCGCAACTCGTCAGCATGGTCGTGCGGATCGAGGAACATCCGATGACCGCCATGGACGTGGCGATGGTGTCCGGCGACATGCGCCACTACAGCGCGCACTGGGAACTGGCGCCGCTGCCGCCCGACGGCGCGGACGGCACGAGCATCGCGTTCACCGCCGCGCTCGAGCCGAATCTCTATCTCCCGCCCTTTGTCGGCACCCCGATCATGCAGGCCAGCGTGACGCGCATGGTGGAGGCGGTGGTGCGCGAAATCGAGCGAGCGCCACTTCACTGACGCCGCTACGCCAGCGCCCGGTGAGCGACGTAGGCGTACACCGGGATGCCGGCCAGGATGTTGAGCGGGAAGGTAATCCCGAGCGACATGCTGAAATAGACCGAGGGCCTGGCTTCGGGAATCGCGTAGCGCAGGACCGCCGGCACCGCGATATAGGACGCGCTTGCCGCCAGCACCATGAGCAGGGTCGCATTGCCCGCCGCGATGCCGAACGCCGCCGACAGGCCGAGTGCGAGGGCCGCGTGCGCGATCGGCGCCAGCACCGCGTAGGCGATCAGCCACGGCGATTGGCCGCGCAGCTGTCCCAGGTTGCGCGCGGTGAGCAATCCCATGTCGAGCAGGAAGAACGCGAGCATGCCCTTGAACAGGTCGACCGAGAAGGGCGCCATGGCTTCCTTGCCCGCCTCGCCGGTGATCAGGCCCACCGCCATCGCGCCGAGCAGCAACAGCTGGGCGCCGTCGGTGAACGATTCATGCAGGATCTTGCCGATGCCGGCCGGCGCGGGCGCGCCGCCGAGGGCAGCCGCGCCGCCCGACAGCGTCGGTCCGGCGGTCGCGGTGCGGCGCAGCGAATTCGCAAGCACGACGGCGATGACGATGGCCGGCGACTCCATCAGCGCCATCGCCGCCGCCATGTGGCCTCCATAGGGCAGGTTCTGGTTCTCGAGATACTGCACCGCGGTGATGAAGGTGACCGCGCTCACCGACCCGTAGGTCGCGGCCACCGCCGCCGCGTCATAGGGCGACAGGAAGCGCTTGAGCAGCTGGTAGCCGCCGATCGGGATCATGACCGCGAGCAGGATCGCGCAGCCGAGGCTGATCGCGATTTCGGTCGTCAGGCCGGAGGCGGACAGGGCAAAGCCGCCCTTCAGGCCAAGCGCCATCAGCAGGTAAAGCGACAGGAAGCGGGAAATGGCCGGCGGGATTTCAAGGTTCGACCTGAAGCTCCCGGCGAGGATGCCGAAGGCGAAAAAGAGGATGGCGGGATCGAGGATGTTCTGCATGTTGTTGTGCTGTTTTCGGTGACGGCGCATCCTATCCGAGCTATCCTATAAAGGAAAATCGATATTGATTATGGGATTTATAGAAAGTTGTCTATGCACGTGACTTTCCGCCAGCTGCGCCTGTTTCTCGCCGTCGCGGAACACCTCTCCATCACCGCCGCCGCCCGCGCCTGCCACGTGACCCAGCCCACGGTGTCGATGCAGGTGAAGGAGCTGGCGGATGCGGTCGGCATGCCGCTCTATGAACAGGTCGGCAAGCGGCTCTATCTCACCGAGGCCGGGGAAGCGCTGGTCAGGACGGCGCGCGCGATGGTGGATGAATGGAGCGCGTTCGAGCAGCAGATCGACGCGATGAAAGGCCTCACCCGTGGCCGGCTGCGGGTGGCCGTGGTGAGCACGGCGAAATATTTCGTGCCCCGTCTCCTCGGCACCTTCTGCGCCGCGCATCCCGACATCGACATCGCGCTGGAGGTGCTCAACCGCGACGGCGTGGTGGCCCGGCTGCGCGAGAACCGCGACGACCTGTACATCATGTCGATGCCGCCCGAGGACATGGAACTCGAGCGCCATGCGTTTCTGCCGAACCCGCTGAGGGTGATCGCGCCGCGCGACCATCCGCTCGCCGGGAAGAAAGCCATTCCGCTCGACGAATTGCAGCCGATACGCTTCATCATGCGGGAGAAGGGATCGGGTACCCGGCTTGCCTGCGACCACCATTTCGAACGGCTCGGATTCCGGCCGCACGTGCGGCTTGAACTCGGCAGCAACGAGGCGATCAAGCAGGCGGTGGCGGTGGGCATGGGACTGTCGGTGATCTCCGAGCATGCGCTCGGCCCGTCGCCCGACGCCGAACAGCTTGCCGTGCTGGATGTCGAGGGCTTCCCCGTGCAATCGAGCTGGTGGACGCTCTACCCTGCCGGCAAGCGGCTCTCGCCGGTCGCCGCCGTCTTTCTCGACCATGTCGAGCGCAACACCCAGGCGTGGCGGGCCGGCGGCTAGGCCGGGCGGCCGCCCTACGATACAGGCATGCGAACGCGGAAAGGAAAACCTCGATGAGGACGACAAGCACTGCACTGCTGATGGCCTGCGCCGCCCTGCAGGGCTGCACCCCGGGCGCCCTCGACAGCCGCCAGAGCATCGCCGGCGGGCTCGAATCCGAGATGCGGGAGACGCGCCGCCTGATCGAGCGCGAGGTGGGCGATGCGTCCGCGCAGCGTCCCGAGCAATGCCGCGTGCTGCCGCTCGGTGCCAGGGCCTGCGGCGGTCCGCAGGCCTATCTGGTTTATTCGACCGCGCGCGCCGACGAGCGCAGGCTGCAGGAACTCGCGCGGCAGTACACGGAAGCCGAACAGAAATACAACCGCATCGCCGGGACGATGAGCACCTGCAGCCATATCGAGCCGCCGCAGGTCCGGCTGCAACACGGCCGATGCACGGCCAGGTCCACGCACGACGACCGCTGACATTCCGCGGGCGTGCCGGCCGCCGCTTTCAGTGGAGCGACGAGAACGGTATCTGGTCGAGCCGGTCCCGCCACGACTGCGCACGGTCTTCGGGGCGGTCGAAGCGGTGGACCGCGATCGGCTGCCTGTCTTCCACCAGCACGGCGCGCAGCGCGAAGCCGTCGTACGAGGTGTCGTTCACCAGGCGCGCGAAGCTGCGTTCCGCGTCTTCCCGCCTCGACAGATGTTCGACGCTGCCGACGATGGCGCCGCCGGCATCGCGCAGATAGACAAGATACATATCGTTGTCAGCGCACGGCGGGAGCAGCCGGCGCGCTCGAATAAAAAGCCGTCAGCGCGGGCGCCGGCGGCGAACCGCGATCGTCCCCGCCTGAATGGATGATCGCGGCATGGAAGGACATGGGCGCTGCTCAGGCAAGGGCCGGCCGCATTGCCTGCCTGCCGTAGCAGGTCATCCGCGCCTTGCGCCTGCGCTCGCCGAGGAGTTCGCGCAGTTCGTCCACGGTCTTGCCCGCGGCCTCGGCCATGAGAATGAGCAGCGACGGCGTGATGGCGATGGCGCCGGAGCGGATCCCGCGCAGCACTTGCGGCGACAGCTGCAAACGTTTCGAAAGGCTGCGGTCGGTGGTCAGGTTGAACCAGCTCGCCAGCGTCGCCAGCAGGCGACCAGGCGCGTAGACGGAGTGAGTGTGCGTGTCGGATTGGTAGGATTGATTCGTTGCCATATTGCGTTCTGCCATGTTCATGAGGAGCTGCCGATGGCTCGCCGCAACGGATTGCTCCGATGCGTGCGGCAAGGCCATCGGCCGTCACCAGGAATGGCAAGTCTGACACGTGATCCGGGATGACTCTGTTCGCCAGCTGACAAACCGCGCCGAAAGTCGTGCCCGTCGCACCCCCAGATGAAGCGCGACGGAAAGATTGCAGGGCAGCGCGTGGCGGCCACGCCGCCAGCGCGCCGCCCGGTGGATTGCCGCTCAGTTGGCGACGATCCACTGCCTCGCCGGCATCGCCACGATCTCGCGCGCGCCGGCCTGCCCCGGGGCGACGTTGAAGGCGGACACGCGCACGGTCAGCGGGCCGTTCGGCAGCGTCCGGGTATCGAACTCCACGTAGCCGAAGCTGCCGTCGTAGGCGGTCGTGAAGCGGCCGTAGACCGGCTGGTAGCCCGAGGCCGGCAGCAGTTCGATGTTCCTCATGCCCGCGCCGCGCACTTCCACCACGACCGTGCCGCGCACCGTCGCGCCATGCGCCGGAGCCGCGCTCACGCCCGCGGTGAACGCGGCGCTGGCGCCGTTGGAGAAGGTCCAGCGGCGTGCCGGCATGACGACGATTTCCTGCGCGTCGGGCTGCCCCTCGGTGACGCTGTAGACGCTGATGCGCACATCGCGCGTGCCGTCGGGCACCGAACGGGTGTCCAGGTCCAGCCAGGCCACGGTTCTGTCCGCCGACACATTGAAGACGCCGAGGCGGGGCGTATAGCCCTGGGCGGGCAGGAGTTCGGCGTTGGCGATGCGGGTGCCGCGCACCTCCAGGCGCACGGTGCCGCTGACGGTGGCGCCGGATGCGGGCGCGGAAGTCAGCGTCGCGGTCAGGCCCGTTCCGGGCAGCGGCGGATTGCTGATGGTCCAGGTGCGGGCCGGAACCGGCACCAGTTCCACCGCGCCGGGCTGGCCGGCGCCGACATTGAATGCGGAAACGCGCGCGGCGAGCGGCCCGTTCGGCAACCGCGTCGTGTCGAAGTCCAGCCAGGCCTGGGTCTTGTCGCGCGACAGGCCGAAAACCCCGAGGCGGGGGGTATAGCCGGTCGCCGGCAGCAACTCGACATTGCCCATTTCCAGGCCCTGCACCTGCAAGCGCACGATGCCGCTCAGTACCGCGCCGTTGGGCGGCGCGCTGGTTGTCGTATAGCCCTCGCCATAGGCGTTGAACGGCGCGTACGGATTGTTCGTGCAGCGCGGCTCATACGAGCAGCTGTTCGTGGCGCGGCCGTCCACGGTCCACACGGTGGGCGCCAGCCGGCTCCCGCCCTGGTCCGCCACGGCGTCGCCATCGCCGCCGCCGCCGCAGCCCGCGAGACTCGTCAGCACCACGGCGGCCGCCGCTACCTTTTTCGATGTCGGGTTCATGTCATTCGTCCTTGCATTCGCCGGTGGCCCGGTACAGGAGTTGCGCGTCGGAGGCCCGGCGCAGGAGGGGGAGGGGCGCAACTCCGATGGGTTGGACGGAAGCGACGACAACCGGTTGCCGATGACGACTACGAAGAGTTGAGAAGCCTCAAACACCGCAGGTTACCGTGGTGCCGGGCACCGGCTGGCGACCGCTCGCCGGGGCGGCAAGATTATTTCCGCATTTCGCAATAGTCCATTGCGCTGTGGGCGGTTTATTCCGTCGGCGCGTCCGAATAGACTGCACTTCATCGATGAGCACACAAGAAAAACGCGTGCGACTCACCGAAGCAAAGCCTTCGACGGCAGACACCTTGCCTGCTCCGCCGAGACCGAGTCACTAATCGTCAATACACTTGTCTGGAGAATGAAAATGAATGCCAAGAAAATGATCGCCGCACTTGCCCTGCTCGCCACCGCCAGCCTCGCCTCCGCGTCGGAGTGGGTCGAGTTCACCGACTTCAAGTCGACCAGGACCCGTGCCGAAGTAATGGCCGAACTGGAGCAGTCGCAGGCCGACGGCAGCTACGCCGCCCTGCATCAGGAAATCGCCGACCCGGTTGCCGGCTTCGTGCCGGGCAAGACCCGCGCCCAGGTGCTGGCCGAGCTGAAGCAATCCCAGGCCGACGGCAGCTATGCCGTCCTGCACCAGGAATACCAGGGCCAGTTCCCGGCCTCCAGGACCGCTGCCGCCACCCGCCTCGCCGGCGACTCCAGGCCCGCCAACGCGAACTGAGTCAGCCGATGCATGAAGAGAACCGCTCCCGAGGGAGCGGTTTTTTTTGTCCGTCGATTCGTCCCGCCGTCGCCGGGCGGCCTGCATGTGGCGACAGCACCGGCGGGATAGAATGCAGGCGGACGGTGCCATTCACCGGCACCGGCCCCTGACAGAGGAGATGGCATGGCAAGCTCGCACCATGAGGAGGTGTTTTTTTCCGGTTCCGTCGCCCGGCTGCGTGCGGACCTCGCGCTCGCGCTTCGGGCGGCCGCGCATCACGGGCTGGGCGAAGGCGTCTGCAATCACTTCAGCATCGCCCTCCCCGAGGACGACTCGCTTTTTCTGCTGAACCCCCGCGGCCTGTTGTGGAGCGAAGTGCGGGCCGACGACATTGTCCTCGTCGACGGCGACGGGCGGAAGCTGGCGGGACGGCACGCGGTCGAGCCGACCGCGATGTTCATTCATGCGGCGATACACCGCATCGCGAGGAAGGCTTGCGTGCTCCACACGCACATGCCGCACGCGACCGCGCTCACGCTCACCGAAGGTCGCTGCCTCGATACGACGCTGTCGCAGAACGCGATGCGCTTCCACGGGAGACTGGCGGTCGACGACCGCTACAACGGGCTGGCGCTGGATGCCTCGGAAGGCGAGCGCATCGCACGGGCGATGAACGGCGCCGATGTTGCCTTCCTGGGCAATCACGGCGTGGTGGTGTGCGGTGAACGCATCGATTACGCGTACGACGATCTCTACTACCTGGAGCGCGCCTGCCAGGCCGAGGTGCTGGCAGGGTCGACCGGGCGACGCCTGATGCCCGTCGATGCCGGCCTTGCAGGCCGGGTCGCGGCGCAGTCGCTGGGCGAACGGCTGCAGGCCGAATTGTTTTTCGAAGCGCTGCGCCGCACGCTCGGATGATGGCGGCAGGATCGCCAGCCGCGCCGGCGCCCCGTTGAGGCCCGGGCGGGCAGCGGGACGGCGCCGGTCCGTCACCCCCTGCCCGTTTCCCGGACTCGGCCTTAGTCGGCTCGGTTCCCGCGCAGCGACAGCAGCGCGTACAGGATGATCGCGCCGAAGGTGGCGGTCCCGATGCCGCCGAGCGCGAATTGGCCCAGCTTCAGCGTGAAGTCGCCCGCTCCGAGCACGAGCGTGACGGCGGTGACGATGAGGTTGCGGTTGTCGGAAAAATCGACCTTGTTCTCGATCCAGATGCGCGCGCCGGCCACGGTGATCAGCCCGAAGACCACGATCGACACGCCGCCGAGCACCGCGCCGGGAATGGTCTGGATGATGGCGCCGAACTTCGGCGAGAAGCCAAGCACCAGCGCGATCAGCGCCGCGACGACGAAAATCAGCGTCGAATAGATCTTCGTGGCGGCCATCACGCCGATGTTTTCCGCGTAGGTGGTGACGCCGGTTCCGCCGACGCTGCCCGAGAGGACGGTCGCCACGCCGTCGCCGACGAAGGCCCTGCCCATGTAGCGGTCGAGGTTCTGGCCGGTCATGGCGCTTACCGCCTTGATATGCCCGAGGTTTTCAGCGACCAGGATGACGGCCACCGGCGCCAGCAGCGCCATGGCGTCGGCCTGGAACACCGGGGCGACGAAGCGCGGCACGCCGAACCATGCGGCATTGGCGACGATGGAGAAATCGATCGGCTTTCCCAGCCCGGCAAGGTTGGCCAGGACGAAATACACCGCGTACGCCAGCAGCAGGCCGATCAGAATCAGCAGCCGCTGCGCCATGCCGCGGGTAAACACCGCCACGCCGCCGACGCAGAGAATGGTCACGATTGCCATCCAGGCATCGAAGTTGTTCGCCACCACGCCCTTGACCGCGATCGGCGCCAGATTCAGGCCGATGACCGCCACCACCGCGCCGGTCACCACCGGCGGCATCAGTTTCTCGATCCAGGCGGTGCCGGTCGCCATGACCAGCAGACCGATCAGCGTGTAGACGACGCCGCAGGCGATGATGCCGCCGAGCGCCACGCCCATGTTGGCGTTCGGCCCCTGGCCGCCATAGCCCGACACCAGGATGACCAGGCCGATGAAGGCGAAGCTCGATCCGAGGTAACTCGGCACCCGGCCGCCGACGAACAGGAAAAAGAGCAGGGTGCCGACGCCCGACATGAAGATTGCCAGGTTGGGGTCGAAACCCATCAGCAGCGGCGCCAGCACGGTCGCCCCGAACATGGCGACGACGTGCTGGAGTCCCATGGCGAGGGTCTGCCCCCAGGGCAGACGGTCTTCCGTGCCGATGACCGGCCCCAGCCCGTCATGGGTGCTGGCGCGCAAACGCCACTTGGGAAAAAACGTGTTTGACATCAGGTTCTCCGGGTTGGCCGGTGCGTGGGCAGCATGTGCGCGGCACCGGCAATGAATAGAAAAATTTCCAGGCGAGAAGTTTATTGAGAGGCGTGCAATACCACAATAAGAAATTGTACGGGTGCTCAAATGGGCAGCGGGCGGCGGGCCGCTGCGCGTCGGACACCCGGAGCCCGCGCTGATTCATCGCCATGTCCCGTCGGCCGCGCTCCGTCCGGCCGCCGGCGAATCCGCCCGGCGGCCGCCGGCCCTTGATTTTCCCGGCACACGCGATCCAGGTGACTCCGCTCAAACCGGCTGAACAAAGGAGGATCGATTCCGCCGGCCGCTCCTCATAAGCAGGCGCTAACCGCGCCGGACGGGAAGCACCTCCGGGGCGCGTTCGCGCGAACTTCGGCAGGTACCGCCGCCCATTGCCGCGGTACCCGGACATCCCTGCGCGCTCCGGGCTGCGGGCACGGAGCGGCAATTCCATGAAGGAGAAAGCAATGATCCGCAAACTCATTCTTGGCTTCTGCATCCCCCTGGCCATCGCCGGCTGCGGCGGCGGCGATGGCGTTCCGGGAACGGAGACGCAGGCGAGCGCGGCGTCGATGATGCCCGGCACGAGCGTGGCGCCGCCAAGCCTGCCCGAGCCGGGCCTGCCGACGCCGGAGCGCCCCGGTCTGCCGGCGGAGCGCGCCGCGCCCGAGGCGCGCTTCACCTCGCCCTATGCGCTCACGCTCGATCGCGGCGGCAATCTGTATGTCGGCGGCAACGGCACGGTGCGCCGCATCGCTCCCGACGGCAGCGTGACGACGCTCGCCGGCGTCAACGGGGTGTTCGGCGATGCCTTCGGTCCGCCGGCCGACGGCACCGGCGCGGCCGCACGCTTCAACCGGCTGACGGCGCTCGATACCGATGCCGCGGGCCATCTCTATGCCACCGATACCTTCCTCAATGAAGGACGCATCCGCAAGATCACGCGGCAGGGCAATGTCACGACCGTCTTCGAGGGCATCTACGGACTCGGCATCGAGACGGATGAACACCATGGCCTCTACATCGCGGACAACTTCCGCTCGGCGATCGCGAGGCTGGCGCCGGACGGGAGCCTGACGCGCTTGCTCGAAGGCCAGCTGGAGCCGCGCGGCGTGGTGCGGGACGCCGGCGGCAACCTGTACGTGCTCAACACCGGGCAGGACTTTCCGCCGCTCGGGAAGACCACGTACAGCTGCACGCTGGACAGGATTTCACCCACCGGGGTGCGGTCGACGCTGGCAGGCGCGCGCGCCGCGCAGGAGTTCGACAACACCTGCGGACACATCGACGGGCCGGGCGCGGGCGCCAGGATCGGTGCCGGCGCGCAGGGGCTGGCCAGCGATCAGGCCGGCAACCTCTATTTCGCCGACACCGATAACCACACGATACGCCGGTACGGCACGGACGGCGTGCTGACGACGGTCGCCGGTTCGGCCGGCGTCGCGGGCAGCGCCGACGGCGCCGGCGGCGAGGCGCGCTTCAACCGGCCGACGAGCGTGGCGGTCGATGCGGCAGGCAACCTGTATGTCGCCGACTCCGGAAACCATGCGATACGAAAGATCACCCCGGCCGGCGTGGTAAGCACTTATGCGGGCCAGCCGGGCGAGCCGGGCAGCGTCGACGCCGGGCCGGTATGAAAAGCGTAGCGGGCCGCGGCACCGGGCCGGTCGCCAGGCGTGCTCGCGCCGCGGCCGGCTGACGGTCGTCGATCGGGTTCCCGCGGCCGCCCGTCACGCGTCGTGGCCGGTCGCGGCGACGCCTGCCCGGGCGCCCTCAGCGGGTGGCGGCGGCGTCGCGCGGCCTGGCCGCTTCCCGCAGCTCGCGCCGCAGGATCTTGCCCACATTGCTCTTGGGCAGATCGTCGCGGAATTCAATCGACCTCGGGCGCTTGTAGCCGGTCAGCTGCATCGCGCAGTACTTCATCAGCTCGTCCTCGCTCAGGCCGGGGTCCCGTTTCACCACGAAGAGCTTGACCGCTTCGCCGCTGTTCTCGTCCGGCACCGCGACCGCCGCACATTCGAGCACGCCGGGATGGGCCGCCACCACGTTTTCGATTTCGTTCGGATAGACGTTGAAGCCGGACACCAGGATCATGTCCTTCTTGCGGTCGACGATCTTCACATACCCGCGCTCATCCATGGTGCCGATATCGCCCGACTTGAACCAGCCGTCGGCGGTCATCACCCTGGCGGTCTCGTCGGGACGGTTCCAGTAGCCGGCCATCACCTGCGGTCCCTTGATCTCGATCTCGCCCGGCTGGCCCGGCGGGAGTTCATTGCCGGCATCGTCGGTGATGCGCACCGCCGCGCTCGGCAGCGGCAGGCCGACGGTGCCGGTGAAGGCTTCCGAGTCGACCGGATTGCAGGTCACGCCGGAACTGGTCTCGGACAGTCCGTAGCCCTCCACGATCGGACAGCCGGTGACGGACAGCCACTTGCCCGCCACCGTGTCTTGCACCGCCATGCCGCCGCCGTTGGTGATGAGCAGTTCGCTGAAGTCGAGCGACCTGAAATCGGGATGATGCAGCAGGCCGTTGAACAAGGTGTTGACGCCCGGGAAGGCGTGGATCTTGTAGCCGCGCAGCGCCCTGATCAGGGAAGCCAGGTCGCGCGGATTGGGAATCAGAATGTTGCGGGCGCCCATGCGCATGCCGAGCAGGCCGCAGGTGACGAAGGCGAACACATGGTAGAGCGGCAGCGCGCACACCAGCGTGTGCTGGCCTTCCACCTGCCGCTTCTTCAGGCCCGGCTGCATCCAGGCCTCGGAAGACAGCAGGTTGGCGATCAGGGTGCCGTGCAGCAGCACCGCGCCCTTGCTGACCCCGGTGGTGCCGCCGGTGTACTGGAGCACGGCGACATCGGATACCGAGAGGGACGGAGGCGTGTAGCGGCCGATCGCCTTGCCCTGGGCCAGCGCATCGTTGAACCGCGTGTGGCCGGGCAGGGCGTAGGCGGGCACCATTTTCTTCAGATGGCGCACGGCGACGTTGACGATCGCGCTCTTCGGAAAGCCGAGCAGGTCGCCCATGCTCGCGACCACCACCTTTTCCACCGCGGTGCGCGGCAGCACCTGCTCCAGCGTGTGGGCGAAATTTTCCAGGATGATGATGGCGCGCGCGCCGGAATCCCTGAGCTGGTGTTCCAGTTCGCGCGCGGTGTACAGCGGATTGACGTTGACCACGATGCCGCCGGCGCGGAGGATGCCGGCCACGGCGACCGGATACTGCAGCACGTTCGGCAGCATGATCGCGACGCGGTCGCCGCGCGCCAGCCCGTTCTTCTGCAGCCAGGCCGCCAGCGCGCGCGACAGGCTGTCGATGTCGCCGAAGCTGAGCGCCTTGCCCATGCAGACATAGGCTTCCCGCTCGCGGTACTTGTCAAAGGCCTGCTCCATCAGTTCGACCAGCGATGAATACTCGCGATAGTCGATCTGCGCCGGAACGCCCGGCGGATAGTAGTCCAGCCACGGCATCTGCATCATCGTCGTCTCCTTGCTTGTTGTAGTGGTACGGTGTGCGGCAAGTGCAATCTTGACGCAGAGCGGGCGCGGAATCCAGATGCAGCGCAAGATGCGAGGGAGGCGCCCGTCTTGATTTCGGACACCATGCCGGCGCGCCCCGGTTCTTGCGCGCGCGGCGTCCTGCTATAGTCGGCGCATAAAGACCGATACGACATGTTCCGCGCCGCTTGCATGTGCGCACGGAAAGGAGTGCGAGGATGACACAGAGGGTGATTCCCATCGCCGCGCCGGACGCCGGCCGCGAACGCAGGCGGCAGGCGCCGAAGGGCAGGCAGGTCGATCCCGCCGCGCTGGCCGAGGTGCGGGCGCTGCTGGGCGACGCCCCGCGCCGGCGCGACCTGCTGATCGAGCACCTGCACCTGATCAACGACCGCCACGCCTGCCTGTCGACCGCCCATCTGGCGGCGCTGGCGCAGGAGCTGGGCATGGCCCAGGCGGAAGTCTATGAAGTCGCGAGCTTCTATCATCACTTCACGATCCTGCGCGAAGGCGAGGGACCGGCGCCGGCGCTGACGGTCCGCGTCTGCGAGGGGCTGTCCTGCGAACTGGCCGGCGCGCGGGCGCTGCTCGACAGGCTGCCGGCCATGCTCGGTGCCGCCGTCCGCGTCGTCGCCGCGCCCTGTGTCGGCCGCTGCGACCAGGCGCCGGCCGCGATGGTGGGACGTCACGAAGTGCCGCACGCCGACCCCGCGCGCATCGCCGCGCTGGTCGCCGCCGGACGCACGGACGCGTTGCCGCCCGCCTGCACCGGCTTCGACGCCTACCGGGACGCGGGCGGATACCGCCTGCTCCGCGATTGCGTCGAAGGCCGGCGCGACGTGGAGAGCGTGCTGCGCGCGATGGAAGACTCCGGCCTGCGCGGCCTCGGCGGCGCAGGCTTTCCCGCCGGCCGCAAGTGGCGCATCGTGCGCGCCGAGCCCGCGCCCCGCCTCATGGCCGTCAACATCGATGAAGGCGAGCCCGGCACCTTCAAGGATCGCAACTGCCTGGAGACGGATCCGCATCGCTTCCTCGAAGGCATGCTGATCGCCGCCTGGGCGGTCGGCGTATCGGCGATCTACATCTACCTGCGCGACGAGTACGCGGGGTGCCGCGCGATGCTGCAGGCCGAGCTGGAGCGGCTGCGCGCGCAGCCGCCGGTGCCGCTGCCGGAAATCCACCTGCGGCGCGGCGCGGGCGCCTACATCTGCGGCGAAGAGTCGGCCATGATCGAGTCGATCGAGGGCAGGCGCGGCATGCCTCGCCTGCGCCCGCCCTATGTGGCCCAGGTCGGCCTGTTCGGCCGCCCCACGCTGGCGCACAATTTCGAGACGCTGTACCGGGTGCGCGAGATCCTGGAAAAGGAGGCGGACTGGTTCGCCTCGCACGGCCGCAACGGCCGCCGCGGCCTGCGCGCGTTCTCGGTCTCCGGCCGCGTGAAGCGGCCGGGCGTGCATCTCGCCCCGGCAGGCATCACGCTCAGGGAACTGATCGACGAGCACTGCGGCGGCATGGCCGATGGCCACGACCTGTATGCCTACCTGCCCGGCGGCGCCTCGGGCGGCATCCTGCCCGCCAGCCTCGCCGGCGTGCCGCTCGACTTCGACACGCTGCAGCCGCACGGCGCCTTCATCGGCTCGGCCGCCGTGATCGTGCTGTCGCAACAGGACTCCGCGGTGGCCGCCGCGCGCAACCTGCTGCGCTTTTTCCGGGACGAGTCCTGCGGGCAGTGCACGCCGTGCAGGGTCGGCACCGCCAAGACCCTGGCCCTGATCGAACAGCCGGAATGGCATCTCGAGCTGCTGCAAGACCTGTCGCAGGTGATGCGCGACGCATCCATCTGCGGCCTCGGACAGGCGGCGCCCAACCCGGTCGATTGCGTGATCCGCTATTTTCCACATGAGCTGCGGCAGCAGAGGAGGACGGCATGAATGCGACCGACCGCCAGCGCCTGAAGCCGGCGCCGCAGGACGGGCAGGCCGCCCTGGTGAATTTCAGTCTCGACGGCAGGCGGGTCAGCGGCAGGGAAGACGAAACCATCCTTGCGATCGCCCGGAGAGAGGGCGTCGAGATTCCCCGCCTGTGCCACATGGACGGGCTGGCGCCGGCGGGCAACTGCAGGGCATGCATGGTCGAGATCGACGGCGAGCGCACGCTGGCGGCATCCTGCTGCCGGCATCCGCGCGAGGGCATGTCGGTCAGCAGCGTCAGCGAACGCGCCCGCAAGGCCCGGGCGATGGTGCTGGAACTGCTGCAGGCGGACATGCCGGAAAACCGTCCGGCCCGGGGCAGCGAACTCGACGAGTGGAGCGCGAGGCTGGGCATCGGCAAGCCTCGCTTCGCGGCGCGGCCGCAGCCGGCGGCGGACGCCACGCATCCCGCCATCGCCGTCCGTCTCGATGCCTGCATACAGTGCACCCGCTGCCTGCGCGCCTGCCGCGACGAGCAGGTCAATGACGTGATCGGGCTGGCGCTGCGCGGCGACCGCGCGAGCATCGTGTTCGACATGGACGATCCGCTGGGCGCGTCCACCTGCGTCGCCTGCGGCGAATGCGTGCAGGCCTGTCCGACCGGCGCGCTGAGTCCGGCGCGCGCGGCCGCCGATGCCGTGCCGGAGCGTGAAGTGGACTCGCTCTGTCCCTTCTGCGGCGTCGGCTGCCAGCTCACCTACACGGTGCGGGGCAACGAGATTCTTTCGGTCGAAGGCCGCGACGGGCCGGCCAATCACAAGCGGCTGTGCGTGAAGGGCCGCTTCGGTTTCGACTACGCGCATCATCCGCAGCGGCTGACGCGGCCGCTGATCCGCCGCGAGGATGCGCCCAAGGATGCGGCCGCGGCGTCCGATCCCGACCGGGCCTTGCAGGCCTTCCGCGAAGCGAGCTGGGAAGAGGCGCTGGAGCGGGTCGGCAGCCGCCTGCGCGGGCTGCGCGACACACTGGGCGGCAGGGCGCTGGCGGGCTTCGGCTCGGCCAAGGGCAGCAACGAGGAAGCCTATCTGTTCCAGAAACTGGTGCGCACCGGCTTCGGCAGCAACAACGTCGATCACTGCACCCGGCTGTGCCATGCCTCATCCGTGGCGGCGCTGCTGGAAGGACTCGGCTCGGCCGCCGTCTCCAATCCGGTGATGGATGTGATGCAGGCCGAGGTCGTGCTTCTGATCGGCGCCAATCCGGCCGTCAATCATCCGGTCGCGGCAAGCTGGATCAAGAACGCGGTGAAGCAGGGCACCCGGCTCATCGTCGCCGACCCGCGGCGCTCCGACCTGGCCCGCCACGCGCATCGCTTCCTGCAGTTCAGGCCGGACACCGACGTCGCGCTGCTCAATGCGATGATGCATGTGATCGTTGCCGAAGGGCTGGTCGACGAGGGCTTCATCGCTTCCCGCACCATCGGCTACGAAGCGCTGCGCCACAAGGTGGCGCCCTGCAGCCCCGAGCTGATGGCGCCGGTATGCGGCATCGATGCCGGCCTCATACGGGAGGTGGCGCGGCTTTACGCGACCTCGCGCGCATCGATGATCCTCTGGGGCATGGGCGTGTCGCAGCATGTGCATGGCACCGACAACGCGCGCTGCCTGATATCGCTGGCGCTGATGACCGGCCAGATCGGCCGCCCCGGCACCGGCCTGCATCCGCTGCGCGGACAGAACAATGTCCAGGGCGCGTCCGACGCCGGCCTGATTCCGATGGTCTTCCCCGATTACCAGCGCGTCGACAGCGCGGCCGCGCGCGAGAAGTTCGAGCGGCTGTGGCAGACGCGGCTCGACCCGCACCCGGGGCTCACCGTGGTGGAAGTCATGCACGCGATCAAGGCCGGCCAGGTGCGCGGCATGTACATCATGGGCGAAAACCCGGCGATGTCCGATCCCGACGCCAGCCATGCGCGCGAAGCGCTGGCCGCGCTCGACTTCCTGGTGGTGCAGGACATCTTCCTCACCGAGACCGCCTGTCTCGCCGACGTGGTGCTGCCGGCCTCGGCCTTCCCCGAGAAGACCGGCAGCTTCACCAATACCGACCGCACCGTGCAGCTCGGCCGCCAGGCGATCGAGCCGCCCGGCGACGCGCGCCAGGACCTGTGGATCATCGGGCAGGTGGCGCGACAGCTCGGCCTGGACTGGCGGTATGCCGGCGTGTCGGAAGTATTCGAAGAGATGCGGCATGCCATGCCGAGCATCGCCGGCATCAGCTGGCAGCGGCTGCAGCGGCAGGGTGCCGTCACCTATCCCTGCCACAGCGAAGACGATCCCGGGGCACCGGTCGTGTTCACTGGGCGCTTTCCCACCGCCGACGGGCGCGGCCGCTTCGTTCCGGTCGACATCATTCCGGCCGCCGAGCAGCCGGATGCCGACTATCCGCTGGTGCTGATCACCGGGCGCCAGCTCGAGCACTGGCATACCGGCAGCATGACGCGGCGCTCCGCCGTGCTCGACGCGCTGGAGCCGGATCCGGTGGCGCTCGTCCATCCGCTCGATCTCGCGGAGCGCGATGTCGCCCCGGGCGGCGTGGTGACGATCGAGTCGCGGCGCGGCCGCATCTCGCTGTATGCGCGGGCCGACGACGGCATGCCGCGCGGCGCGGTCTTCGTCGCCTTCTGCTACGCCGAGGCCGCGGTCAACGGGCTGACCAACGACGCGCTCGACCCGTTCGGCAAGATCCCCGAGTTCAAGTACTGCGCGGTGCGCCTGCGCGGGGGCGGGCAGGCGCCGCCGGAGAGCGGCTTGCGGCGCGGGCCGCCGACGGAACGGGTGTAAAGCCTGTTCCGCTCCGCACGCCGCCCTGCCGCGCAGGGTCAAGGGCGGGCACATGACAAATAGTTATAATGACCCGCACCTTGTCCCCGCCCCGACAGCATCCCATCCCCGCGAAACCCGTGAATCCCAACCGGCTGGACGCCTTGCTCATCGCAGAAACCGTCAGGCTCGTCGAAGCGGACGCCCCGCTCGACGATGACGAGGCCACCCGCCGCGCCGCCGCGATGGACGGCGGCCGCGAGCAGCGCCTGCTGGCACGGGCGGCTCTGCTCGCGGACCGGCTCGGACTGTGGCGGGATCTGCAGGCATGGCGCACGCGCGCCGTCATCGCCTGGGCCGGCCTCGGCCTGCTCGTCTTCCTCGCCGGCTACGGCCTGCTCCAGGGCCTGCTCGGCGGCGGCCGCACGATCAACGTGATGCTCGCCTTCCTGACCGCCCTCGGCATGCACTTCCTGACACTGGCGCTCTGGCTGCTCGGCCTGCTGGCCGGCGCCGCGGCGCTGTCGCGGCTTTCGCTCGGCAATCTGCTGTTGCGCATCGCCTCGTGGCGCGCGTCCGGCGCCGGCGCAAGCGCTTATCGTTCCCGGTTGCCGCCGGCCGCGCTGGCGCTGCTCGATCGCGCCAGGCTCCTGCCCTGGCTGTTCGGCCTCGCCAGCCATGCGGTCTGGAGCATCGCCTTCGTGCTCGCCCTGGCCGGGCTTTGGCTCATGTTCTCGTTCCGCGAATACCGTCTCACCTGGGAAACCACGATACAGAGCAGCGAGTTCTTCGTCGGCTTCATCGAGGCCACCGGCCTGCTGCCGCGCCTGCTCGGTTTCCCCGTGCCGGACGCGGCCGCGCTCGCGGCCGACACCGCCGGTGTCCAGCGCTCGCTCGCCTGGTGGCTGATCGGCTGCACCTTCGTCTACGGCCTGCTTCCGCGACTGCTGCTGACGCTGTTATGCGCGGCGGTGACGGCGCGGCGCCGGCGGCGGCTCGCGCTCGATTTCGGCGACCCGTATTACCGCAAGCTGCTCGCACGGATGGACGACATCGGCCGCAGCGCCGTGATCGACCCCGAGCGGCATGCGCCCGCGGCATCCGCCGATGAGGACATGCGCGCGGCCGCCGATGGACGCGCGCTCGCACTGGTCGGATTCGAACTCCCGCCGGAATGCCCTTGGCCGCCGCCGGGCATCGCGCCGGCGCCCCGGCTGAGCATCAATGTCTCCGGTTCGGGCGACCAGCGCAGGGAAGCGCTGCTCGCGTTGCAGGCGCAGCGGCCGGGCCGCATCCTCTTCGTCTTCGACCAGGCGGCGTCGCCCGACCGCGGCGCCGCGCGGTTCCTGCGCGAGGCACGGGCAAGCGGCGGCGCGGCGTCCCTGTTGCTGCTGCCGGTGCGCGGCGGCGACGACGCCTGTGCGAACCGCTGGCGCGCATGGCTGGCCGACAGCGGGATGGGAAACCTGCGGACCTTCGACGATGCATGCGCCGCCGCGGCCTGGCTGGAGGGACGCGATGAATAAGCCGCTGCGCATCGCCGTCGTCGGCCACACCAATGCAGGCAAGACTTCCCTGCTGCGGACCCTGATGCGGCTCGCTTCCTTCGGCGAGGTATCGGACCGTCCCGGCACCACCCGCCATGTGGAAGCGGGCGATCTGCGCGGCGAG
The DNA here is from genome assembly GCF_019656455.1 of Noviherbaspirillum aridicola. Taxonomy (GTDB): domain Bacteria; phylum Pseudomonadota; class Gammaproteobacteria; order Burkholderiales; family Burkholderiaceae_D; genus Noviherbaspirillum; species Noviherbaspirillum aridicola. The sequence continues at coordinate 54,554 of NZ_BPMK01000012.1, read as the reverse complement.
GGCGGCGACGCGATCCGTTTCTTCGACACGCCCGGCCTGGAAGACTCGGTCGCGCTGCTGGAATACCTGCACGGACTCGGCGCCCACCTCAGTCCCCCGGACCGGATCCGCCGCTTCCTCGCCGGCCCCGAGGCCGGCGGCGTGTTCGAGCAGGAGGCCAAGGTATTGCGCACCCTGCTCGATATCGACGCCGCGCTCTACGTGCTCGACACGCGCGAGGCCGTGCTGCCGAAATACCGCGCCGAGATGGACATACTCAGCTCCTGCGGCCGTCCCATCCTGCCGGTGCTGAACTTCGCCGCCGACGCGCGCAGCCGGCTCGGCGAATGGCAGCATGTGCTGCCCGAGCACAAGCTGCACGGCTCGGTGGCCTTCGATGCGGTGGCGCCCGCGACCGGCGCCGAGGAGGCGCTTTACCGCGCCCTGGTTTTCCTGCTGCCCGCGCGCGGCGGCGAACTGACCGCGATATGGGACGACATCCGGCAGCAGATCGTCGAGCGGCGCGATTCCGCCTGCCGCGTGATCATGGAAGCCCTGGTCGACCTGGCCGCGCTGCGGCGCGAGATGCAAAAGGATGATGCGGCCGGCGAGACCGCGAGGCAGCGGCTGGTCGCGGAACTGCGCGAGGCCGCGCTGCAGCGGATGCGTCGCGCCGTCGCGGATCTGCTGCTGATCTACGGCTTCCAGCGCGACGAGGTCGACGAAGCGCTGCTGCCATGGACCGGCGGCCGCTGGGAAGACGATCTGTTCAATCCCGGCGTGCTGCAGGACGCCACGAAGAAGCTCGGCGCCGGCGCCGCCATCGGCGCGGCGCTGGGACTGGCGGCCGATGTCGCGCTGGGCGGGCTGTCGCTCGGCGCGGGCATGAGCATCGGCGCGGCGGCCGGCGGCGTCGCCAGCCAGGGTTTCGGCGCGCTCGGACGCAAGCTTGCCAACAGGGCGCGCGGCATCCTCGAGCTGAGCCTGGAAAATGAAGTGCTGTGGGTGGCGGCGGGCCAGCTGTTCGGACTGCAGGCCGCGCTCGAACGCCGCGGCCATGCGGCCCAGGGCAGGATCAGTCCGGCCGCCGCCGACAAGGCGATCGAGACACGGCTGAAGAAGCTGATGGTGGCATTGCAGCCCGCCCGCGCGCTGGCGCTGCCGCCCGGCGAGCTGCGCCGCACCGACCGCAGGCGGGTCGCGCTGGCGGCCGCCCTGCAGCCCGCGGCACGGGAACTCGCCGATGCGCTGGCGTCCCCGGGCGCCGCCGGTGCGCATGGCGCCCGGCAGTGGAATCCCGGCACGCCCGTGTGAAATTTACCTGCGGCGCGCCGCGGCCGCGGCTCAGTAGCTCTTCCTTCTGACCATCCGGTAGAGGGCCAGCAGGATGATCGCGCCGATCAGCGCCGCGATGAAGCCGGCCGACTCGCCCACCTGGTACCAGCCGAGCGTGCGTCCCAGGAACGTCGCGAGAAGCGAGCCCGCAATGCCGATCACCGTGGTGATGATGAAGCCGCCGGGGTCCCTGCCAGGCATGATTGCCCGTGCAAGCAGGCCGACGATGAAACCGATCAGGATGGTCCAGATAATTCCCATAATTTCCTCTCGAATAATGTTGAAGGAGACAAAAGGGATCATCAGCAAGATGCGGGCCACGGTTTTCCATTCCCGCTTCGCAAGCTGGCACAGGTGTTGCGGTGCGGATGCGGGACGCGCAGCGCATCACCGCTCGCATTGACAGACTCACGGGCGGAACCGCATGGACGATCAGCTTGCGCAGGGAAAATTTTCAACGATTGGCACCGCAGAGGAAATCTCCTGGCAGCGCTGGCTGCTCGCCGCCGCCGGCTTCGCGATGCTCGTCTTCCTGTTGCTGGCGACATTGCGCTTTCTGCGCGGCGTCGATGCCCGCGCGGGATGGGCGTTCCAGGCCGGCTGCCTGACGGCCCTGTCGACGCTGCTCGGGACCCTGCCCGTGCTGTTCGCGCGCGGCTTCTCGCAGCGCCTGCAGGATGCCCTGCTCGGTTTCGGCGCCGGCGTGATGCTCGCCGCGAGTTCGTTCTCGCTGATCCTGCCCGGCATCGAAGCGGCCGAGGCGCGGGAGATGAATGCCTGGCAGGCGGGCGGCATCGTCGGCCTCGGCATCCTCGCCGGCGGCGCGCTGCTGTTCCTGTTCGACCGCCTGCTGCCGCACGAGCATTTCATCAAGGGCCAGGAGGGCTGGCACGCGCGCCGGCTCAGGCGCGCATGGCTGTTCGTGGGCGCCATCGCCCTGCACAACCTGCCCGAGGGCCTCGCCATCGGCGTGGCCTTCGGCGGGCCCAACCTGGTCAGCGCGCATGCGCTCGCCACCGGCATCGGCCTGCAGAACATTCCGGAAGGACTGGTGGTCGCGCTCTCCCTGCGCGGGGTGGGCTACAGCCGGCTTGCATCCGCCGCACTCGGCGCCGCTTCCGGCCTGCTGGAACCGGCGGGCGCGGCCTTCGGCGCGATGGTGATCGGCATGTCGGCGGTGCTGCTGCCCTGGGGACTGGCATTCGCCGCGGGCGCCATGATTTACGTGATCAGCCATGAAGTCATCCCCGAGTCGCACCGCAGGGGACACGAGCCCTCGGCCACCTGGGGCCTGATGCTCGGCTTCGTGCTGATGATGCTGCTCGACACCGCGCTGGCCTGAGGAGCAGTCTGCCGCGCCCTGACGTAGACTCGGGTATCGCGCGGCCGCGGCCGCTTCACCATGCAGAAAGGGAAGCCCGATGACAAGCAAGGATGTTCTCGCGTTCTGGTTCGACGAAATCAAGCCCCGGCAGTGGTGGGCCGCCGATCCCGCCTTCGACGCGCAGGTCGCCGGCCGCTTCGGCGCCCTGCTGGAACAGGCCGCGCGCGGCGAGCTCCATGCCTGGCGCGCCGACGCCCGCGGACGCCTGGCGGAAATCATCGTGCTCGACCAGTTCTCCCGCAACATCCACCGCAATACGCCGCGCGCCTTCGCCCGGGACGGCATCGCGCTGGTCCTCGCGCAGGAGGCGGTGGCCGGCGGCGCGCTCGACGTCCTCTCGCCGGTCGAGCGCAGCTTTCTGCTGCTGCCCTACATGCACAGCGAGTCGCGCCTGATCCATGTGCAGGCAGAAGCGCTCTATCGCGCCTGGGCGCCGGAAGACAATTTCAATTTCGAACTGCGGCACAAGGCCATCATCGACCGCTTCGGCCGTTATCCGCACCGTAATGCGGTGCTCGGCCGGCAATCGACGGAAGAGGAAATCGCGTTCCTGAAACAGCCCGGCTCGTCTTTCTGAGGCAGGGCCCGGAATGAAGGGATGAGGGTGAAGGAATGAAAGCGGGCGGCGGACGCCGCCCGCGGCAGGCTTACTTGCAGGTGGTGCAGACGATCAGCTGGTTGTCGACCTCGACCACGCCAGGGACTTTCTTGACGATGCCCGGCGCCTTCAGGAAGGCGGCGACCGACTTGACCTCGCCCTTGAGCCTGACCTTGCCCTGGGTGGTGTCGACGCTGACGTTGGCGCCGGCGGTTTCCGGATCGGCGGCCAGCGCGTTCTTCACGTTCTGGGTGATGGCGGCATCGCCCGAGGGCGCGGCGGCCGCGCCCTGGCCGGCGGCCGGCGCGGTGTCGGACTTGCCGCCCATGCCGGCGCAGCCGGCGAGGACGGCGGCGGAAAGCAGCAGGCCCAGCAATTTCGTTGTCTTCATGTCGTTCTCCTTGTTTTCACGGTGCTTTTTTTTCCGCGGACCATTGCCGCGGAACTCCGTCATTGTCCATGAAAATCCGGAATCCGTGTCGGCACCGCCCGGCCCCCGCTTCTGCGCCAGCTCAGGCTTGTCGCAAAGAGGGCGGCGCGAGCCTGCACCCGGTCCCGGGCGATCGCGCGATGCGTGAAGGCAGGCCGGCAGGCGCGGGGTCGCCGGGAACCCCGCAGCGTGCGCCTGCTCAGACTTTGCTAGTCAGGCAAAAGCGCCTAAGATCTGCTTTTGCACCAGATTGGGGATTTTCATGAAGTACAGCTCAGTACACCAGTTCCTCGAGTACGTCGCGTCCCGCAATCCCGGCCAGCCGGAGTTTCTGCAGGCGGTCACCGAAGTGATGGAAAGCCTGTGGCCGTTCATCGCCGAGCATCCGAAATATGCGGAACACGGCCTGCTCGACCGCCTGGTCGAACCGGAGCGGATCGTGATGTTCCGCGTCTCCTGGGTCGACGACCGCGGCCAGGTGCAAGTCAACCGCGGCTACCGCATCCAGCACAGCATGGCCATCGGGCCCTACAAGGGCGGCATCCGCTTCCATCCCTCGGTCAACCTCTCCGTGCTCAAGTTCCTGGCATTCGAGCAGACCTTCAAGAACGCGCTCACCACCCTGCCCATGGGCGGCGGCAAGGGCGGGGCGGATTTCGATCCGAAGGGCAGGACGCCCGGCGAAGTGATGCGCTTCTGCCAGGCCTTCGTCAGTGAACTGTTCCGTCACATCGGCGCCGATACCGACGTGCCGGCGGGCGACATCGGCGTCGGCGGCCGCGAGGTCGGCTTCATGACGGGCATGATGAAGAAACTCAGCAACCGCGCCGACTGCGTGTTCACCGGAAAGGGCCTCAGCTTCGGCGGCTCCCTCATCCGCCCGGAAGCCACCGGCTACGGCACCGTCTACTTCGCCGACGAAATGCTCAAGACGCGCGGGCGTACGTTCGACGGCCTGCGCGTCAGCGTCTCCGGTTCGGGCAACGTGGCGCAGTACGCGGTGGAGAAGGCGATGAGCCTCGGCGCCAGGGTCGTCACCGTATCCGATTCGAGCGGCACCGTGATCGATGAGGAAGGCTTCACGCCGGAAAAGCTGGCCGTGCTGATGGATGTGAAGAACCATCTTTACGGTCGCGTGAGCGACTATGCCGCGCGCGTCGGCGCCCGCTTCGAGGCGGACAAGCGCCCGTGGCACGTGCCGGTCGACGTGGCATTGCCCTGCGCCACGCAGAACGAACTCGACGCCGACGATGCCGCCACCCTCATCCGCAACGGCGTGGTCTGCGTGGCCGAAGGCGCCAACATGCCCTCGACCATCGAAGCGGCGAAGGCTTTCGAAGCCGCCGGCGTCCTGTATGCGCCGGGCAAGGCAAGCAACGCCGGCGGCGTCGCCACATCCGGTCTCGAGATGAGCCAGAACGCCGAACGCATGTCCTGGCCGCGCGAAGAAGTCGACGCCCGCCTGCTGCAGATCATGCAGGGCATACACGCGGCCTGCCTGCAATACGGCAAGCGCGCGGACGGCAGCGTCAGCTATATCGACGGCGCCAACATCGCCGGCTTCGTCAAGGTCGCCGACGCCATGCTGGCGCAGGGCGTGATCTGACGGGACGGGCCGCGGCGACCGGCGGCTTCCATCCCGCCGCGGTGTCGCGCTGACGCGCCCCCGCCCATCCCTCCGTGGCCGGTGCCCGCCGCCGGCCCTTCTTCCGATACGCCTGCTCACCTTTGCCCGGCCCCGGGCGCGCCCGTAACAGTCTGAGACGTCTTCGACCGGAACCAGTCGCGCCCACCCGCCTCCTACCTGCTACGCGTTCTTAAACACTTCGTGCCGCCGACGATACGGACAGGCATGAATACCCAAGGAGATGTGGCATGACGAATCCGAGAGGTCGCTCCATCGGCACCAGCGGCGACGATACCGTGGTGGCCGTGTACGACAATTACCAGGATGCGCAGAATGCGCTCCAGGCCCTGGCGGCGGACGGCATTGCCCGTACCGACATGCAATTGCAGCCGGAAACCGAAAGCACCGGCACGTCATCCGACGCCGCAACGACGAGTAGCGAGTCGGGCGGCGAGGGCGGAATCCGCGGCTTCTTCCGGTCGCTGTTCGGCGGCGACGAGCATGACGAGCACCGGCACATCTACCAGGAGTCGGTGCGCCGGGGCAGCTACATTCTGACCATTGATATCCGGGACGAAAGCGAGGCGGACCGCGTGGTCTCCACCCTCAACCGCTTCCATCCGGTCGACATCGACGAGCGGGTCAGCCACTGGCGCCGGCAGGGCTGGGCAGGTTACGACGAGAGCGCTCCGCGCTACACCGCGGAAGACATCGCACGGGAACGCAGCACTTATGCGTCGAACAGGGCGACGGCCGCGCCCGCGGAGCAGGCCCGCATCCCGGTGATAGAGGAAGAGCTGAAGGTCGGCAGGCGGGAAGTGCAGCGCGGCGGAATCAGGATCATCAAGCGCATCCGGGAAATCCCGGTGAGCGAATCCGTGCAGCTGCGTGACGAGCATATCCATGTGGGACGCCAGGCGGTCGACCGGCCCGCCGGACAGGCGGAATTCAAGGAGGCATCGTTCGAGGTTCGCGAGACCGACGAGGAAGCGGTCGTCTCCAAGACCGCGCGCGTCGTCGAGGAAGTCGTGATCGGCAAGGAAGTCGAGCAGCGGACCGAGCGGATCGACGATACCGTGCGCCGCACCGACGTCGAGGTGGAAAACCTGGCCGGCGGCGGCATGTCATCCGGCAGGGACGATGCGGAATTCCGGCGTCACTGGCAATCCACTTACGGCACATCCGGCGGCCGCTATGAAGACTACGATGCCGCCTACCGCTACGGCACGACGGCGGCCGGGTCGGACCGCTACCGCAACCACCAGTGGTCGGAGGTCGAGCCGCAGCTGCGCAGTGACTGGGAAGCGAATCACCCGGGCAGCGCCTGGGAGAAGGTGAAGGATGCGGTCCGCTATGGCACCGAGCGCGTGACGGGCAGGCGTGGCCACTGAGGCGGGCCGGGCGTCCGCCCGGCGAAACAGTGCTTTTGCATGACCTTGAACGGCCTGCGGGCCGTTTTCTTTTTGATCGGAGATGATGATGTTGAGAGAAAAGTTTGTCATCGGGCTTGCCGCATTGAGCCTGCTCGCGGGGCTGAGCGCCTGCCAGAAAAGGGACGAAGCGTCAGCGGAGAAAGGGCCTGCGGAAAAGGCCGGCGCCCAGGTCGACGCCGCGACCTCCAAGGCAGGGGACGCGCTGAACAAGGCAGGGGAAAAGACGGGGCAGGCACTTCAGTCGGCCGGCGAGAAGACGGGTGAGGCAGTCAGGCAGGGCGGAGAGAAACTCGAAGGCACGGCCCAGGAAGCGCAGAAGAAGGAATGACCGCCGTCGCCGCGGCAATCATCACTGAACCTCGGCGGGGCCGGGGCACTCGATCGCCGGTTATCCCGCCCGCTTCAGCCGACGGCGCCGCTGTCCTGGGCGGCGGGTTCCGCGTGTCCGGACAGCCATCGGGTCGCCGCGGCCAGGTCCTCGTAGACGATGCGATGGTTGTCGTCGCCGAAAGTCATGCGCCCGTGATACGCCAGCTGCGGGTTCGGGACCACTACCGCGACGCGGAAGCCCCGGGCCTGCAGCTCCGCATTCAGTCCTTTCTGCACTTCCTTCACTTCGTAGGTCGGCGCTTCCGCCTCCAGGAAATCAAAGAGAATGCTTCGGCTGCCGGATTCCTTGGCGAGCTGCAGCGCCCGCGCATGGCGATCAAGCACGGAGGTCACCGTCGACAACCCTCTGGTCCGAATAATGATGATCCCGCCGACGAGACCGACCCAGAACTGACTCTGCATGCGACTTTCGCTACCCATTTTCAAAGCAGGCATTATTCCGAACGGCGACAGCTGAAAGTTGACGTGCGTCAATCAATGTACGCTGCCGTACACGGCAGCTGCCAGCTTAGCGAGACCGCGCCAGTTCACGGTCGAGTGCATTGGCGAATCGCTGGCGGTCGGCATGGCTGAAGGCCGCCGGTCCGCCGGTATCCACGCCGCTGCCGCGCAACTCTTCCATGAAAGCCCGCATCGTCAGCTGCTGCGCGATCGTGTCCCGGGTGTACCACTCGCCGCGCGGATTGAGCGGCAGGCCGCCCTTCTCCAGCACCAGGGACGCCAGGGGAATATCACCGGTCACCACGATATCGCCGGGCTGGACGCGCGCGAGGATTTCGGCGTCCGCCGCGTCCGCGCCTTTCGGCACCTGGAGCGCGCGAATGAAGCGCGAGCCCGGCACGCGGATCAGCTGGTTGGCCACGAGTGTGACTTCGAGCTGGCGGCGTTCGGCCAGCCGAAAGAGAATGTCCCTGATGACGGCGGGGCAGGCGTCGGCGTCGACCCAGATGTGCATGGCGGATCAGATGAAACCGGCAGGCTGCGCGCCAGGCCGGCGCGGGCGGACGAGATCGTTCCCGATCATGCGGACGCTCGCCGGCCGACCCATTTGCGCACGACGTCCTGGTACTTCCTGAAGGCGGCTTCGTTCCCGAGTTCGCTGCGCCACTGGTAGATGGGAATGATGTCGGACGCCCCCAGCGCCCTGGAGGCGATTTCGACGCTCTGGGAAACATAGTGGCGCTTGCTTTCCATGCCGGTGAAATGCACCAGGAACGGCGTGTCCCTCGCGACCGGATGCGCCTTGGTCATTCGCAGAAAATCGTAGAACTGCCCGTCATTGAAATGAACGCTGCAGGCGATCAGATCAAACGGCCGGTCCAGCATGGCCACGGCTTCGCTCAGCGTCAGAACCGCGGTGTAGTCAAATTCCGGGGCCGGATACGCTTCGCCCAGGACAGGCAATGCCTCGGGAACCGTGGCGGAAAGTACCCTGATAACTTCCATGAATGAAACGCCGCTTCGCGAAATGAACATCCACGGAATTGTAGCCGGATCGGGAAGTCCGCTGTGGCATATCCCGCGGGGACGAAGGGGCTCGCGTTCAGCCGGGCGCAGCGGTGCGCGCCCCGGGAGACCGGCCGCGCGATGAAACCGGCGCGCTACTCCGGATGCTGATCGACGCGGAGGTCCCGCCTTGCCTAGTCCTGCGGAGGCGCGTACTGCTCGATGACCTCTTGCTCGGTGAGCATCGGCGTCTGATTGGCGAAGTCGTAGTACGGCGGCTTCTTGTCGACGTAGATCTGGCTCGTCATTTCCAGATCGGTCGAATCGAAGGCGCCCGCGGGAATGAAGTACTCCCCGGTCGCGAGGAACTTGTAGTAGAGATGCGTTCCGCATCGCTTGCAGAACGCCCGCTCCGCCCATTCCGAGGACGCATAGGTCGTGATCTGCTCGGCGCCGCTGAACTGCACATCCGGCCCGCAGTGAACGGCGAGCAATGGCCCGCCACCCCATCGGCGGCAGAAGCCGCAATGGCAGGCGCCGATTTCCCTTGCGTCAGGAGAAGTGAAACTCACCGCTCCGCACAGGCAATGACCGTTCATCTCTTTCCTCCTCTCATCAGCGTGGTCGATCCGGAAAAGTGATCTTGGCACGACATCGGGAAGGCGGCAACCGCGGCCTGCGCGGCGGGGGCGGTGCGGTGCGGCGCTAGCCTTGCACTGGCAGCTGGCGCACCTCGCCCCAGCTGTTTTCAAACACGATAGTGTCGACGGCGCGGCGCTGATCCCATTTTTCGATTTCGAGCATCGGCGCGGGATAGAAGGCTTCGACATGTCCGATGCAGAGGATGGCAATCGGCTGGCTCCCCTCGGGCATTCCGCACAGGCCGCGAAGGACCGCGGGATCGAACATCGATACCCAGCCGACGCCTATGCCTTCCGCGCGCGCCGCAAGCCAGAGATTCTGGATCGCGCAGGACGCGGAGGCGAGGTCCATCTCCGGCATCGTGCGGCGTCCGAAAACATGCGCTTCGCGCTTGTCCATCAGGCCCACGACGAGCACTTCCGCGCATGAAAGTATGCCTTCCACCTTGAGCCGCATGAACTCGTCCGAACGCTCGCCGAGTGCGGCGGCGGTCAGGGCACGCTCGTCGTTCACATGGGCGTGAAGCTTCCGGCGCAGGTCGCCGGAAGTGATGCGGATGAAGCGCCAGGGCTGCATGTATCCGACGCTCGGCGCCATATGCGCGGCCTCGATGAAGCGATCGAGCTGGCCGGGCTCGAGCGGGTCGGGTGAAAAATGCCGCATGTCTCTCCGTTCGCGGATCGCCCGGTACACGCCCTGAATCTCTTGCTGCTGAAACTTGTGCTTGTCCATTTTCTCGATGCAGTGGAAACGCTGGTGGGGAGACCGAAGCCCGGGATGCGGTCTGTATACGTTGGACCGGTCAAGCCCGCTGGCTTACGATTTCCTGAACTGTGCGGCGAATGATTCGATTTTCCTTGTCGGCCCCGACACGATCAGCAGATCGGCGGGAAGAATGAAGGTGTCCGGTGTCGCGTGCTGGAAGTCCTTATTGGCTCGTTTGACGCCGACCACCGTCACCCCGAACCGCTCACGAACGTGTGACTCGGAAAGGCGCAGGTTATGGGTGAGTTGCGGTGCGTGGATCTTTGCGATCGCGAAGCCGTCCTCAAACTCGATGAAATCCATCATCCGACCGGTGATAAGGTGCGCTACGCGTGCTCCCATATCCGCTTCAGGATAGACGACATGGTGGGCGCCGATGCGCTGGGCGATCTGTCCGTGTTCCTGGGTCATTGCCTTGACCCAGATATCCTTGATACCCAGTTCGGTAAGCACCATGAGCGTCATGAGGCTGGACGCGAGGTCGGAGCCGATGCCGACAATCGCATGAGTAAAGTCGGCAACACCGAGCTGCAGCATGACTGCTTCATTGGTCGAGTCTGCCTGCACCGCGTGCGTCAGTTTGTCTGCCCAGACTTGTACCAGGTCGGCGTTGCGATCGATTCCCATCACATCGTGCCCCAGCCGCATCAACGATTGCGCGACCGTCCCGCCGAAACGGCCAAGTCCAATGACGACAACGCTGTCGCCCTTGGAAAAGGCGAACTGTTCAGTGAAAATTCTACCCAACAATTGGATGCTCCTCGGGATAACGATAGGGCATGCGCCGCTCCGCGAGGACCAGCGACGTGGCAAGTGTGATGGTTCCCACCCTGCCGAGATACATCAGGGCGGTCAGTGTCAGTTGACCTGCCGGTGGCAGGTCCGCGGTAATGCCAGTGGACAGTCCGACCGTGCCGAATGCCGAAATGACTTCGAAGATGATGCGGTCGGTTGGAAAATCGGAAACGCGTAGCAGGATCATTGTGCCGAGTACGATCATGGCGCTGCCAAGGACGAGCACGGTTATGGCCTGCCTGTGCGCGGATGCGCCAATACGCCGCCCGAAGGCTTCGCTGTCGGTATGGCCTCTGATCTCCGCGAGCACCAGCATGACCAGGATGACAGCGGTGCCCACCTTGACGCCCCCTGCCGTTCCGGCGCTGCCCCCGCCGATGAACATGAGGAGATAATGGGCAGCCCACGTATCCCTCGTCAGCGCGCCAAAGTCGACGGTGTTGAAACCGGCGGTCCGGGCGGAGACAGACGCGAAAGCGGCGTTGAGTATTTTCTCCGGCATTGTCATCGCGCCCAAGGTCTTCGGATTGGCCGACTCGAAGGCGAGCACCGCGACAAATCCCGCAACCAATAAGATGCCTGTCCCGAGGAGAGTCAGCTTGGTGTGCAGGGACCAATGGCGGGGATCGCGAAATTTGAGTCTCAGGTCCTGCAGCACGGGAAAGCCGATTCCTCCGATGAGGATCGCAATCATGACCGGTAGCAGGATCAGGGCGTCTTGCGCATACCGGACGAGACTATCCGCATGAATGGAGAATCCTGCATTATTGAACGCGGACACGGCATGGAAGAGTCCGCTCCACGCGGCGTCGCCCCAGTTCAGTCCGTAAGCGAGATGCAGCCTCAGTGTCAGTACGATCGCTATCAGGATTTCACACGTAAAGGTCACGACAAGTACGAGCCTGGCGACTTGTGCGACATCACCCAATCCAAGGGAATGTGTCTCGACCTGCGTAACCAGCCTGGTGCGCAGCCTGGGGGAGCGGTTTACCATCAAGCCCAGCAAGGTCGCCGCAGTCATCATTCCAAAGCCGCCGATCTGGAATAGCACCATAATGACGGCTTGGCCAAAGGTCGACCAATAGGTGCCCGTATCGACGGTGGCCAGGCCGGTTACACAGACAGCGGACACCGAGGTGAAGAATGCGGTCAGCCACGGGGCTGCTAGTCCATCGGCGCGGGAGGCTGGAAGCATCAGAAGGATGGTTCCGGCAACTATCGCGAGCAAGAAGCTCAAGGCGACCGCCCGAGCCGGATGAAGTATCTTTCGCACAGTAATGCGTTCTTCTTACCAAAGAAGCGATTCTACTCTTCGATAAGAAAAATTTCCGTTCTGCCAGATGCGTGCCTGCAGTGAGGGGCGGCGGCCGCGCGGCTGCTCGGGCGGGATCAACTTGCACGTTCTGTTTTATCGGTGCAGTAGTGACCGAGGAACGAGCGCCGCGCAGCGATGCCCCTGTCCTTGCTCCGCGCGCCCTTGTGAAACGACACGTGGTCCGGCCGTTCAGCCGACGCTGGCGTCAAGCTCGCGTTTCACCCTGTCGTGAATGAAACCCGGGTTGGCCCGCTCTCTGATGCCGTCTGAAATCCAGGCCCAGGGGACGGTCTCGATTTCGTCCCGCAAGGCCGCGACCACATCCCGTGCCTCCTTGTCCGCGCCGCACAAGTAGCATGCGACCGCGAAGTGGTTCAGGCCGTAGTCGGAAAAGCCTCCGGCGATCGAGGAAAGTTTTTCCGCGAGGGTGTCTGGCGTCGCGTCGGCCCATGCATGCAGGGCCGCCGCCACTTCCTGTGCGCAGCGTCTGGTGCGTATCGTCTTTCGGGCGTCTTCCCCTGTCGCCAGCCGATACTCGCAATACGCCGCCGGGACCAGGCAGTGGATCAGGTGGCCGCCGGGCGCCCGGCCGGACGCCGTCCGCGCGAACCGGAACATCTCCTGATGGCTTCCGCCCCATTTCTCCGTGGTGGCGGCGAAATACTTGTAATGCGCCGGCCAGTGCAGCGGGGACCGCGACGTGGCGGCCAGAAAGAGGTGTTCGAGTTTCTTCCTGTCTCCATCGCCGCCGACCTCCGCATGTATCAGCCAGGCGAGGGGATCGGCGGAGGTCTTGTCCAGATCGGCCGCGATGAGCAAGGGTTCTTCCGCCCTGCCCAGGCTTTCGAGGAAGGGCCGCCATGCGTCGGCATCGACGTGTTCCGCATAACTGTCGCCACGGATCTTCCAGCCGCTGATGATGAGGCTGGCCCCGAGCACGGTATGGGCGAGTGAAGACCCGGACGCCGCCTGTGCCCATCGCGACGCGGCGGGCACTGCACCCTCATGGCAGGCAAAGCCGTAGATCAGTCGCTCGCGGTTCTCGTCCGTCGCGCCCGCGAGATACTGCTCGGCCTCGTGGTACGCACCCTTTTCCACCTTCGCCAGGAGGCGCGCGCCGATCGGCTGCGCACGATTGTCATTCACCACCGCGCGTGGTTTGAGACCGAGAGAGCTTAATAGCGACATCGCGAGAGTTTCTGCGGGACAATAATGTCGAGAATATCAGCAAAAAGGGCACTGCGCTCCTGATTGATGGGGCGCGAACAGGTACCGCCGGTCGGCGGAGTCCGCAACCCGCATCTTTCCACCCCATGGGACAATCGCGGCGCACACTGAAAAACAAGGAGACGCAATGGCAATCTGGAAAGCAGCAAAAACCATCGAGCAGCTGATGGCCGCCAACCACAACACCGCCGCCGCCAGCCTCGGCATCGAAGTCACCGCGGTCGGGGAGGATTCGCTCATCGCCCGCATGCCGGTCGACGCGCGCACGGTCCAGCCTTACGGCATATTGCACGGGGGCGCGTCGGTGCTGCTTGCGGAAACCGTGGGCAGCATGGCCGCCAACATGTGCGTGGATCCGGAGCGCAGCTATTGCGTGGGCCTGGACATCAACGCCAACCATCTGCGCCCGGCGACCGGCGGCTGGGTCACCGCCACCGCGCGCCCCTTCCATATCGGCCGCGCCACCCAGGTCTGGGATATCCGCATCGTCGATGACGCCGGCCGCATGGTCTGCATCTCCCGACTGACCATGGCGGTCGTTGCCAGACAGGCATCGGAATAATTGCAAATCAGGCATAATCGCGTGGTCCCGGCGGGCGGCCGGGGATCATTTCGCCGGCCGCGTCCGCGCCGGCAGCAAGGAAACCATGCGATTACGTGCCCATCTCACCCAGCTGGTCGTCGCGGCGCTTGCGCCGATGGTCATCGTGTCCGCGATCGCACTGAACAAGGTGAGGGAGCGGCACCGCGAAGCCGCGCTCGCATCCCTGCAGGAGACCGCGCGCGCCGCGTCGCTGCTGGTCGAGCGCGAACTGGTCGAGGTGCAGACCGCCCTGCGCGTGCTGGCCGTGTCGCAATCCCTGGCCGAGGGCGACCTCGAACGCTTTCACCAGAAGGCGACGGCGGCGATGAAGGGCATGCCGGGATGGACCATCCTGTACGACGATCAGGGGCGCCAGCTGGCCAATACCCGCGTGCCCTGGGGCATGGAGCTGCCTCCCCGCGGGGTCAATGTCGAGCAGTTCGGACGCATACTGCAGGAAGACCGTTTTCATATCTCCAGCCTTGCCTGGGCCGAGAACGTGCAGCGCAACGTGCTGCTGGTGGAAATGCCGGTCAGGCTGGGCGACCGCAGGTTCGTGCTGTCGCACGCCATCCTGCCCGAGCACATCAACAATACCTTCATTGAGCGCAGTATTCCCGGCAGCTGGGTGGTGGCGCTGTTCGACCGCGACGGCATCACGCTGGCGCGCAGCCACGGCGCGGAACAGTATGTGGGCAAGCCGGCCCGCGAAGATACGCGGCAGGCGATCCGCAGCGGCTACAGCGGCGTGCTGCGTCATGTCATCCGCGGCGAGGTCGAGGTGTACGACGTATTCGTGCATTCCCCGCTTTCCGGCTGGACCATCGCCGTCGGCGCGCCGGTCAGCGAGATCGACAGCGTGGTCAACCAGGCGGCGCTGATCTCCGGCCTCGGGCTGCTCGCCGCCATCGTCGCCGCTACCATCGCCGCATGGCTGATCGGGCGCCGGGTGTCGCGCTCGGTGCAGGGCGCCGTGCGCAGCGCCGCCACCCTCGGCCGCGGCGACCTGCCGGAGCCGCCCGCCCGTTCCGGTGTCGCCGAGATCGATGCCTTGCATCGCACGCTGCAGGAATCCGGCCGCATGCTGGCGCTGGAAAAGTCGCAGCGCCGGGCAGCCGAGGCGGAACGCAATGCGCTGCTGGAAAGCGAACAGCAGGCGCGCCGCGAGGCCGAGCGTCAGAACGGTGCCAAGGATCAGTTCCTGGCCATGCTCGGGCATGAACTGCGCAACCCGCTGGCGGCCATCACCAGCGCCGTCGAGGTGCTGGGCATCGACGGCGGCGGCGCGCGCGGAGAGGGCGCACGGACCATCCTGGCCCGGCAGGTGCGCCACCTGGAACGCATGGTCGACGACCTGCTCGATGTCAGCCGCGTCATGTCGGGCAAGGTCATCCTCGACAGGCAGCCGCTGGATCTCGCTGCCACCGTCAGCGGCTGCGTCGCCACGCTCAAGTCGACCGGGCGCGCGGAACGCCACGTCGTCACGCTGTCGGCGCTCAGGCCCGTCTGGGTGCAGGCCGATCCGGTGCGCATCGAGCAGGTGGTCAACAATCTTCTCGACAATGCCGTCAAGTACACGCCGGCCGGCGGCAGCATCCGCGTCGAGGTGCGTGCAGAAGGCGTGAACGCGCTGCTCTGCGTGCAGGACAGCGGAGTCGGCATCCCGGCCGAACTGCAGGCCCGGATCTTCGAAGTCTTCGTGCAGGGCGAACGCTCGCTCGACCGCTCGCAAGGCGGCCTGGGCATCGGCCTCGCCCTGGCGCGCCGGCTGGCGCGGCTGCACGATGGCGACGTCGAATGCCGCAGCGACGGCGCCGATGCGGGCAGCAGCTTCACCCTGCGCCTGCCGCTGGCGGCGGCACACCAGCCGGTTGCCGGCGAGACCCGCCGGCCGGCGCCCAGCTGCAGCGTGCTCCTGGTCGATGACCACGCGGATGCGCGCGACATGACCCTCGCCATGCTGGAAAACGACGGTCACCGCCCGCGCGCGGCCGTCGACGCGGAAGACGCGATCCGGCTCGCGCTGGCGGAGCGTCCCGATCTGGCGCTGATCGACATCGGCATGCCGGGCACCGACGGCTACGCGCTTGCGCGCGCTATCCGGGCCCGGCCCGAGCTGGCCGGCATCGTCCTGGTGGCCCTGACCGGTTACGGCTCGCCGGAGGACCGCGCCCGCAGCAGCGATGCCGGCTTCGATTTGCACATGGTCAAGCCGCTGACCCGCCAGAAGCTCGACACCGCCTGCGCGCTGCTCGATCGCGCCCGCCCGCTGGCCAGCGAGGCCTGACCCGACGCGCGCATTTTTTGCAAGATGCGTGCAGCGCTTGCACGCGTCGCCTTCGGATTTCGGCGCGCGCTGGCGGCGGACTACGCGGCATGCTTCCTGCTACGCCTCGGGCTTCCACGCTTCGACGGCGGCGACAGCCGCGTCCGCATCTCCCGACAGATGGCTCCTCGCAACGAACACGCCGCCGCATCGCCGGCTCCCGACCCGAGTCCGGTGCTCGGCGCGCAGGCGCTTGCCCTGTTCGACCAGGTGCCGACCGGTATCTGCATGATCGATGGCGGGGGGCGCATCCTCGGCGCCAATGCCTGGTTCTGCAGCCACATCGGCTACAGCCTGGAAGAACTGCGCGCATTGCGAGTGGCCGACATCACCCATCCGGAGGATCGGGACCGGGTGGACAGGGCCCTGCGGCAGCTGATGAGCGGGGAGACGCGCCACCACGGCCTCGACAAGCGCTGCCTGTGCAAGGATGGGTCGGTGCTCTGGGTAAACATCGACGCCAGCGTCGTCAGCGATAGCCGCGGCCGGCCCTTGCATGCGATCGCCAGCATGCGCGAGATCGAGGCGCAGAAGCGGGCGGAGACAGCGCTGCATGCCGGCGAGGCGCGATGGCGCGAGATGGCCGATGCGTTGCCGCTGATCGTGTGGTCGGCCCGCGCCGACGGCAGCCATGAGTATTACAGCCGTCAGTGGCAGGCAAGCACCGGCATGCCGCCGCAGGCGGCGCTCGGCGACGGCTGGCTCGACGCCATCCACCCCGACGACCGCCAGCATGTCCTCGAGACCTGGCGGCGCAGCGTGGATGCCGGCGAATCCTTCGAGGCCCAGTATCGGCTGCGCGACCGCGAGGGCGACTACCGCTGGGTGCTGGCGCGGGCGCTGCCCCTATGCGACGAACGCGGCCATGTCGCGCGCTGGATGGGCACCTGCTGCGATATCCATGACCAGCGGCTGGCGGAAGAGGAGCTCCGGAGCAGCGGCAGGCGCAAGAATGAATTCCTGGCGATGCTGGCGCACGAGCTGCGCAATCCGCTGGCGCCGATCAGCACCGCCGCCCAGCTGCTGAAGATATCGGCCGGCGACGAAAGACGGGTGCGTCAGGCGAGCGAGATCATCGGGCGCCAGGTCCGGCACATGACCGAGCTGGTGGACGATCTGCTCGACGTGTCCCGCGTGACGCGCGGGCTGGTGACGCTCGACAACGATGAATTCGACCTCAAGCAGGTCGTGGCCGCCGCCATCGAGCAGTCGCGGCCGCTGATCGAAGGCCGCCACCACGTGCTCAAGACACGGATGGACGGCCAGCCGGCGATCGCGCGCGGCGACCGCACGCGCATGATCCAGGTGGTCGCCAACCTGCTCAACAACGCCGCCAAGTACACGCCGCAGGGTGGCGAGATCACCCTGTCGCTCGACGTCCTGCGCGATCGCGCGCGGCTGAGCGTGCGGGACAACGGCATCGGCATCGAGCCCACGCTGCTGCCGCGCATCTTCGAACTCTTCACCCAGGCCGAACGCACGCCGGACCGCGCTCAGGGCGGTCTCGGCCTCGGCCTGGCCCTGGTCAAGCACATCATGACGCTGCACGGCGGCAGCGTCGAGGCGCACAGCGAAGGGCTGGGCCGGGGCAGCCTGTTCGCCGTGACGATCCCGCTGCCGGCGGATGCGGCGACCGGCACCCGGGACGAACACCGGGCACCGCCGGCTGCCGGTCCGCTGCATCTGATGGTGGTCGACGACAACCAGGACGCCGCCCACACCCTCGCCGCGCTGCTGGAAGTGCATGGGCACCGCGTCGTCGTCAGCCACAACGGCGCCGACGCGCTGGCGCGCGCAGCGAACGATCCGCCGCAGGTTTTCATACTCGACATCGGCCTGCCCGACATCGACGGCTTCGCGCTGGCGCGGCGCCTGCGCGCGATGCCGCGGACACAGTCCGCCCTGCTTGTCGCCCTGACCGGGTATGACCAGGAGCAGGACCGCGACCGGGCGCGGGAAGCGGGTTTCGACCACCATCTGGTCAAGCCGCTCGACATGGACCGCCTGTTCGCGCTGCTCGGCGCCAGACGCTAGCGATCGGGCGCGGCCGGGGCTGTTCCCCGCGGTCCGGTCGCGGGCCGCGCTTCGCGTGCAAGGGGAATCCTCGCGGCGCGGCGCCGTCATACCGTCATGTCCGCGCATGTGCTGATCACCAACGCCATCCTCTATGTCTTCATTCCGCTGTGGCTGCTCGCCGGCTTCGGCGACTGGCTGTTTCACCGCCGCACCGGGATCAGCCACAACGCAGGCCTGAAGGAAGCCGTGCTGCATCAGCTGATGCTGGCCGAGGTTGGCCTCCCGCTGCTCGCCGGCCTGTTCCTTGAAATCAACGCCTTGCTGCTGGCGCTGATGATCGCCGGCTTTCTGCTGCATGAGGCCACCGTGCTCTGGGACCTGCGCTACGCGTCGAGCCGGCGCACCATCGCGCCGGGCGAACAGATCGTCCACAGCTACCAGGAGCTGCTGCCGCTGATCCTGCTGACCCTGGTGGCGGTGCTGCACTGGGACCAGTTCCGGGCGCTGCTCACGCTGAGCGGGGAAGCGCGATTCGTATTCGAGTGGAAGCGCGATCCGCTGCCCGCGGCCTATGTCTGGACCGTCATCGTCGCCGGCGTGCTCCTGATCGGCATCCCCTACACCGAGGAGCTGTGGCGCTGCTGGCGCGACCGCCACGGCGTTCCCCCGCTTGATACGGCGCAATGATGCGCGGCCGCGACAGCCGGGCGCTTGTCGTAGACAAAATGCTATTTGTCAATGCGGGGCCGTGACAGGGGGGCGAGAATCGCAGGCCTGTCACGCAAATGCGAAGCAGTCTCATCGCCACTTGCGCTAGCTTAAAACCGGACTGGATGCCGCGCCGAATGAAGCCCACACAAGCTCTCGCCTACCGCCCCGATATCGACGGCCTGCGCGCCATCGCCGTACTGGCGGTCATCGCCTTCCATGCCAATTCCGACCTGCTGCCCGGCGGCTTCATCGGGGTCGACGTCTTCTTCGTGCTGTCGGGCTTTCTGATCACCGGCCTGATCTACAAGTCCCTGGAGCAGGGCAGCTTCAGTTTCGGCGACTTCTACCTGCGCCGCATCAAGCGCATCCTCCCCGCGTATATCGCGGTGGCGCTGGTGACGCTCGGTTTTTCCTCCTGGCTGCTGATCCCCAACGACTACATCTTCTACACCACCTCGCTGGCGGCCTCCTGGGCCTTTGCCTCGAACGTGTTTTTCTCGATGCTCAGCTGGGGCTATTTCGGTCAGCGCACCGAGGAATTTCCGTTGCTGCATACCTGGTCGCTGTCGGTCGAGGAACAGTTCTATTTCATCTTCCCGGTGATACTGATCCTGCTGCACCGGTACGCGCGCCGCTGGCTGGTGCCGCTGCTGCTTGCGATCGGCGCGGCCTGTCTCGCCTTTTCGCAGTGGAAGATCGGCGAGGTGCGCTCCTATTTCCTGCTCAGCTCGCGCGCACACGAACTGATGATCGGCGCGCTCACCTGGTTTGCGTCGCAGCGCCTGCCGGCGCTGCGCCCCGGTGCCGCCCTCGCGGCGGGAACGGCCGGGCTCGGCATGGTGCTGGCGTCGATGCTCGTGATCGGCCAGGACACGCCTTTTCCCGGCCTGAACTCGCTCTACCCCTGCCTCGGCGTGGCGCTGCTGATCTATGCCGGCCGTACCGGCACACCCCTGCGCGCCGCGCTGGCGAGCAAGCCGATGGTCGCGGTCGGACTGATTTCGTATTCGCTCTATCTCTGGCACTGGCCGATCTTCGCATTCCTGCGCTACCGTCGCATCGATCTCAGCCTGGAAGTCGCCGCGCTCGCCGTGCTGCTGACCTTCGCGCTGGCCATCCTCACCTGGAAATTCATCGAACAGCCGATACGCCATCGGCGCGAACTCGGGTTCAGGCAGGCCGCGCTGCGCTATTACGTGCTGCCGGCAAGCGCCTTCCTTGCGGTCGGCCTGTATTCCTACGCGAGCGAGGGCATGCCGGAACGTTTCTCGGGCGAGATGCGCGAGCTGATCTCCAGCTATTCCTTCGAGCGCGACCTCGGCCGGCTCTGCGCGGTGCGCGAGGGCGACGAGCGCGAGATCGACAGGCAATACCTGGAGCGTCATTGCGCCTGGGGCGACACCACGCGGACATCGGCCTCGCTGCTGCTGATCGGCGATTCGCATGCGCATCACTTCAAGCCATTCATGCAGCAGCTCGCGACCGCGGCCCACGTCAGGGGCGTCTACCATGTGCAGGGCGGCTGCTTCCCGACCACCGGCGTGCTGTCCGCGACCGGCGCCGAAGGCACTACCTGCGAGCGGCGCAATGCGGCGCTGCTCGCGCTGGCCGGTCATTACAGGTACGTCGCGCTCGGCGGCCAGTGGGCCACCCATCCGTCCCTGGCGTCGCTGGAGAAGGAACTCGGGATCGTGGTGGAGAAGATCATCGCCGCCGGCGCCACGCCCATCATCCTCAAGGACAACGCCGACTTCGAGCCCGACCTGTCCCAGTGCGTGCTGCACCGCAAGCGCGGCTGGCTGCCGGCCGATACCAACTGCCATATACCGCGCGCGCACATGGAGAAAACCCAGGGTCCGGCGGACCGCATGATCGATGGCCTGCAGGCCCGGCATCCGAAGCTGCTCGTGATCGACCCCAAGCAGGTCATGTGCGATGCCCGCGAATGCAAGACCTGGTCGGGCAACATGGCCTTCTACAAGGATTCCAACCACATCAATACCCGCGCCGCGCTCTACCTCGGCGACCGCTACAACGCGGAGATCGGCAATCCGCTGCAGGGCGCCGACGGCGCACGGCCGCTGCACATGCAGACGCACGCGCTGGCCGGGCAGCAGTGGGGCAGGCGGTAAGCAGCCGGAATCAGCCCCCGAAACGCACGTTCAGCACACCGAGGCTGCCAAAGCTCACCGATACATCCTGCTCCGCCGGCACCTCGAAGCTCGGCACGTAGGAGCCGGTAATCACCGCCTCGCCCGCCCGCAGTCCCCGCCCGCATTCCCGCAGAAAATTCGCCAGCCAGTAAAGCGGCAGCAGCGGATTGCCGTCGGGATGGGCGGCGTCGAAGCGCTGCTCGCTTCCCGCGGCCGACACCGCGATCGGCATCGATGCCGCCTCGCGCGCCGCGCCGGCGTCGATGCGCGGGCCGATGTAGAGGCCGTCGTTGAGCAGCCGGTCGGCGAGGTGTTCGGCGAAGGGCACTTCTTCCGGCTTTTCGTAGCGGCTGCCGATCAGCTCCAGCGCGAGGTGCACCGCGCCGACCGCCTCGTCGATCTCTGCCGGCGCATAGGGCGCGGTCCGCGCAGGAAGATCACGCGCGAGGATGAAGGCGAGTTCGGGTTCGATGCGCACCATGGTCGCCCGGGCCGGGGCCGGGCAGGGCGACGAGTGCCGTATGCGGTCCGCATGAATCGGCGCCACGACGAGCTTGCCCGCGCCCGGCGTTCCGCATTTCCAGCCACCGATCCGCGCGCCGAGGGCTTCGGTCGTCCTCTCCTGGATGGCGAGGGCGGTGTCGATATCCGCAGGGCGGCAGGATTCGGGCAGGCGCGGCCCGGCGGCTTGCTGCCGCTGGCGTTGCGCCAGGATGGCGGCGGCGGATTGAACGAGAGCGTGATCGTGCATGGGACGGCAGGGGCGGCAGGGAACGGAAAGCAGGATTGTATGCCGCTTCGTCATCCCGCATCGTCCCATCGGCGCCTGCGGCGAACGGTGTTCGCGCGGCGAGCGGGCGATGAGCGGGCGGTGGAACCCGCCGGCGGCCGCCGCCACTCACCGGCTTCGCATTCAATCGAGATCATGACCATGCGCCTTTTCGCGTCGATCGCCTCCAGGACGCATTCCCGCTTTCATTCCGGCCAGTCAGAACGTTCAACTGGTGCCGCGGCGGCCGCTCCACCGGCGGCGCCCGCGGCTTCGCGCCATCCCGCCCGCGCGCAGTTCACGGTTCGTCACCGTGAGCGCCGGCAGATGGATTCCGGACACCGGGACGCGATCGCCGCCGTGGACCGGGAACTGGCGCTTGCGGTGCAGGCTCCCGTGCAGGACGACCATCGCATCAGCCAGGCGCTCGGCGACGTCCTGGACCTCGGATGTTTCCGGCCCGCGTGTCGCATGGAAGATATTGAGCCGCTGTTGCAGCCTCTCGAGGCACGTCCGCTGGACGCCGACGACGCGACGATACAGGCGCACGCGCGCGACTTTGCCGAAAGCGTCGTTGCGCGCCGTCCGTCGGGGCCCGCTGCGCAGTCGGCCCGCACGGAGGTCGACAGGATCGCCGGGCTGGCGCAGCGGTATCTCGCGTCGAACCGGTCCGACGCCATCTCCTTCTATCAGGAGGCCGCATCCGAACCCGGCCGGCGCCAGCCGCAGAAAATGGCACTGGAAACATTCGCGCAAGCCTTGCCCCTGCTGCGGGACAGTGAACGGAAGGTGGCGCTGTTGAAGCGGCTTATCGACGTCTTGCCGAACCTGGAGCATCACGCCGTGGTGGCGCGGAACACGCAGCGGCGCGGCCTGTTCATCCTCGAGGAGGCGATGCAAGGCCTGAGTCCCGACCACAGGGCCGAGCTTATCGAACATCTGCTGAAGAACATAGGCGGTCTCAGCACCGCATTCAGTCGCCGTTACCCGCCGGTGGCGATGAAGCTGCTGGGCCAGACGGCGAAAGGAATGACCACCACCGGCGCGCCGCTCGCCGTCACCGCCGGCATGACGGGCATCGGCATGGTCTCGGTGCCGTTGATCGCGGCGTCCGCCGGGGCCTTCGTGGGGGTTCTCGCGGCGGCCGGCGTCGCCACCTATCTCGGCATCGGCAAACAGGCACAGGGCACCGCGCTTTACCTGCTGAAACGGGAACTGGCCGGCCTCAGGAAGGATTGGGCCAGGGTGGATGAGGCACGCCGGGCAAGTCTGGCGCGGGAGTTCCGGAACCTGCGGGAGAATTCCGAACAGCTCGACGGGACGAAGCACACGACGCTTTTCCAGTTCTTCAGGGATGACTTCATCGATCCGGCCAATTTTCCCGCGCCGGGCGGCCACGCGGTGAGCGAGGCGATGAGGCGGCAGGGGCAATATCTCCGCGCCAAATTCGCGGCCGCGCATGAGGGCATCGGCGCCCATGCCGGCCATTACTGGACACGCCTCCACCCGTCCGTCCGCCCCGCCATTTCGCCTCCGCCGAACGGCGCCGAGCGGGCGCTCATGCAAGTCGTCGACGCGCTGTGCCGGGAGGCGAAAAGAATGAAGGTGAGCGAGGCAGGCATTCCCGATCGCTTCCTCGAGAATCTCCGGACGCATTGCAGCCCTGGCGGAAGGTGGGCCGGCATCCTCGAAGCATGCTTCAGGCACATGCGCGGGATGGCCGAGTATCAGAACGAGTCGACCCGCCCCGGCGTGCTCCGGGAGCTGATGGCCATGATCGATCGCCTCGCGACGGGAGACGCCGAATTCGTGCAAGAGTTCGTCGTCCAGGCCGAGCAGGCGCCGGCGCGTTGCGGAAACAATGCGAGGGACACGTACAACGCCATGTGCGACGCGGTGGTATATGACAAGGCGAGGCGGGGCGAGGACGGCTTCAAGGATGCCGGGGCGCTGGTCGGGCATGCGCGCCAGGCCTTCATCCGCCGGGCGCTGGCGGAAGCGACGGCGAGATGTATCGACGCCTGGCGGCAGGCCGGGAATGAACGCATCACACCCGACATCGAGGTGGACGTCGGCCTGCTCGCCGAAAGCGTTCTCGGCCGGCGATTCGGCCTCGGGAATCCCGTGCGGAACATGGACAACCGGTCCTCGGTCAGCCATGTCACCAGGCATGAACTCGCAGGCATCGAGGCGAGAGCCAGGGAGATCGTCGACGATGAGGACATGCTGCTCGACTTCCTGGCGGAATGGAAGCCGCTGAGGGATGTGATCGCGCGCGATCCCGGCTTCGGGGCCGCGCTGGCCGAGCGCATCGCATCGGCCCGCGCCGCTTTCAGCGATCGGGATGGCCGTCCCGTGCCGGACGGGCAGATCGTGGAAGCCGCCGACGAAGTCGTGAAGGTGGAGAAAGAGGCGACGGCGGACTTGCTGCGCACGCGCATCCGGAACATCCTGAACCTGGCGTCGGACTCTGCCGCCACGGACGGCGGCGCGCCGGGACCGGACGAGGCGCTTGCGGCGCCGGACGGCGCACACGCCGTCGAGCCGGCTTGGGTGAGGCAATTGCAGTCGCTGCGCAACCCGGAGGATGACGCGCGTGATGAGCGCCGGGTGGCGGCGGAAGTCATGGCGTCTCAGTACGCGGTCCCCGATTCCCCGGCGGCGGTCATCCGCCCCGATGACCTACCGTTCCCGCTGGTCGAGAACCCCGGCGGCGGAGACTGCCTCTTTCTGGCACTGGAGGCGCCCGTCGCCGAAACCCGCGCGGCGCTCAGGCGCGCGATCGAAGGCCGTGAGGATGACGAGCGGACGCGGGGAATGAATGCGCAGAGCGTAGCGGCCGCGCTTGCGCAGATGCCCGCTACGGCGCATCGCGCCGCCGCACTCTCCGGCGGCGTCCACTCGGTGCCGAATGCCGTGTATGCGGAAATGGTCGGCACGGCGGGCGTCTATGCCGGCGAAGACGAGCTGACGCTCTACAGCGGCCTGCCTGAAAACCGTGGCAAGAAGATTGTCGTGATTGACGCCGACAGCAAGGTCCTGCTTATCGCGAACGGCACCCGGCAGGGCCTCGAATATGAGGTCTCCGACCGTCGGGCGGCGCTCGGGCGGTTCGTGGAAGAGGCCGACATCGCGCTGTACAAGACGCCGGACCACTGGCGGCGGCTGGCCCGCCCGGCGTAAGCGGCGGCTGCTGCGGGGGCGGCCGGCGGTCGTCGGCGGCGGCGCCGCGCGTGGACCGGAAGTCCGCGCGATGGAACCGGATCGCGCGCGCGCGGCACTCAGCGATTTTGGAGGGGCCGAAGGCGCCGCTTGCACGCGCCGTGGGGCCTTTCCTTCACCAGCCCGAGGCCACGACCATGCACATTCCCTCAATGACCGCCTTCCTGTCGCCCCTGCGCCGTCACCTGCGGGCGAGTGAAGCACAGCCGCAGCCGCACTCGTCCCGGCAGGCCGCGCCGCCCGCGCCCGCGGCAAGCCGACAGGTGCACAGGCCGGAGAACGGCGGCCGCCCGCATTTCAGGATCGAGCATGCCGAGCGAAGGCAGATACAGTTCGACCAGTTCCGGGCGATCCTTTCCGTGGACCGGACCATCGAGCACGCCGCACGCGGCGAGCGTCAGGAACCTGACCGGGTATATGCCGCGCTGAGCGGTTTGCTCGACGCCGATTTCTTCAGGCCGGCGAATGAAGCGCATCCGCCCGAGAAGTATTTCGATCAACTCCACGCCTGTCCGCTGGACGCCGACGACAAAACGATCCGGCAACACGCGCAGCGTTTCGCGGAGCGGGTCGTCTCGTTCAGGCAGGCCCGGTATGAAGTATCGAATCCTGTAAAGCCAGTTCCCGATGCGAAGGACGTCGCCAGGATCGCCGGGCTGGCAGAGCGGCACCTCAATTCCAACAGGGTCGACGGCCATTCTTTCCGCCAGGAGGTCGCGATCGATCCCAGGCGCCGCCTGACGCAGAAGATGGGACTCGAGACCATCCTGCAATCCTTTCCGCTGCTGCAAAACGAGAACCGGAAGGTCGATCTGCTCAAGAAGCTGATCGATGTGCTTCCAGATCTGCAGCAAAACGCGGTCCTGTCCCGCAACGTGCAGCGCCGCGGTCTGTTGGTACTGGAAGAACTGATGTCGTCCCTGAGCCCGAACGCCCGGGCCGAGATCCTCGAGCACTTGACGACGAACATCACCCAACTCAGCACGCAGGCGAGCCGTCGCTACTCGCCGCACCTGGCAAACCGGGCGATGCGCGGCCTGGCCGTCGCCCATGTCGCGGCGCTGCCGATCATCATGTCCGGCGTCGCTGTCGGCGCCACGGCGATCACCGCGGCATCGGGCGGTGCGGCCGCGGGCACGATCGGCCTGTTTGCGCTGGCCGCCTATCTCGGCACGAAAAAACAAGTCCAGGGAACCGCGCTGTATCTGCTCAAGCGGCAGTTGTCCTCGCTCAGGAAGGACTGGAGCGAGGTGGACGGCACGCACCGGGAAAAGCTGACGCGCGCGTTCGAGGGATTGCGCGGGCAATGGCGGAATCTCGACGCCACGAAGCTGACGACGCGCAACGCGTTCTTCAACGACGACTTCATCAATCCGGCCAGATTCCCCTCCCGTCCCGCGAATCCGGTGTCGGAAGCGGCAAGACGCCAGGGGAACCGCATCCGGGCGCAGTTGCGGGGGCGGTTTGAGCCGCGCATGGAGCAGAGCCGCGGCGCGGCCGTCAATCCGGCCCCCGTATCGGACCCCTCCAGACCGTCGCAGCCGCAAAGCCAGCAGGAGCAACAGCTCATGGAGGTCGTCGCCATCCTCCGCAGGGATGCGATGCGTATGAATCTCTGCACTACCGACCTGCCGGCATCGTTTCTTGAGAATGTGCGTCTTCACGCGGGCGGAATCCCTCGCTGGGACAGCATTCTGTTCCAGTGTTTCAACCGCATCTCCGCGCTCGCCGACTACGAGAACGAGGCAACCCGTCCCGGTCTCCTGCGACAGGTTGTCGCCATGACGGACCGCCTCGCCAACGGCGACCGCGGCTTTGTGAGGAAATTCATCGAGATTGCGCTGGACGCGCAGGGTGATTGCGGCAACAGGGTACAGACCGTGTACCAGGACCTGCACTTCCTGGTCGCCTGGGACGAGGCGATGAAAGGCAAGGACGGATTGAGCAAGCCAGCCGTCCTGCTGGCCCTGGCGCGCCAGGGCTTCATCCGGCAGGTGATACAGAATGTGATGACCGAATACATCAACGAGCGCCGCATGCAGGGCCGCCAGCTGGTGACGCCGCGCCAGGAGGTCGAAGCCGCTCTGCTCGCGGAAATTGCGATGGGCAGGCGGCTCGGCTTGCGCGATGAAGTCCGGGACATGCGCTTCAAGGGTACCGTAGCCGGTATCTCGCGGCGTGACCTCGCAAGGGTCGAAGAGAGGGTGAAAGCGGTCATCGAAGACGACGGGGTATTCTTCGATTATCTGCTGACCTCGCCATCGGTGATCGCAGTGATCGAAGCCGATCCGGCCTACCAGGCAGAGCTGGGGCGCCGCGTCGCGCCGCATCGCGCGGAATTCGAGGCGCTGGCCGACAAGGCACTCGCAACCGGCAGCGAGCAGGACGAGCGAGCGCAGGAGGCTGCGGGCACCACGGTGACGGACGAGGAATACCACGCGGCCGCCAAGAGGGTGATGGAGATGGAGAAGGAGATCGCATCCACCCTGTTGCGGGAGCGGCTTGAGGCCATGGTGAGCAGTTACGGGCACGGCGCCTCGCGCGACGCCGCGCCGGCGGCCGACCAGGGCGAGGGCACCGCGAAGGTCGAGGCGGAGCCGCCCATGCCGGAGTGGCTGACGACGCTGATGTCGATTGCGCGCCCGGGCGACGACCTGGCGCATGAACGCGAGGTGGCGCGCGAGACCATGCAGTATCAGCACGCGGCCCGCGATCCTTCGCTCGGCGGCATCGCGCCCGCCGACCTGCCGTCGATCCCCATCGAGAATGCCGGCGGCGGGGATTGCCTGTTCCTGGCGCTCAATGAACCGGCGACGGAGATACGGAACGCACTGCGACAGGCGATCGAGGCCCGCGAGGATGACGCGGCTGCCCGGACGAGAAACGCGCACAACATTGCCTCCGCGCTGTCGCAGACCCCCGAAATGGCGCACCTGGCGGCGGACTTTGTCGGCGGCCTGCATCAGGTGCCGAATGCGGTGTACGCGGAGATCGTCGGCACGCCGGGGATCTACGCCGGCGAAGACGAGCTGACGGTCTACAGCACGCTGCCCGCCAACCGCGGCAAGATCTTCCTGGTGATCGACGAGGACGGCACCGTCCTGCGTATCCAGGACGGGAGCCGGACCGCCGTCCCCTACGATGCCGCCAGCAAGCAGGCGGAGCTGAAGCGGCTCGTCGACGAGGCCGACGTCGCGCTTTACAAGACGGCAAACCACTGGCGGCGCCTTCCGAAGACGACGTGAGGCGGACCGCCCGCCCGGCAGGCATGTTCCGGAACTCGCATCCCGGCGCCGCATCCAAACCGGGTCCGCGCGGTGCCGCGGACGGCGGCGCCGGCGGAAACCCGGACATGTTCCGCCGCCGCCTTTCAGACAAGCCGACAAGACGGCCCGCGTCGTCGCCATGACTGCGGCGGAGCAGCCCACGGAACGAATACGAATGTCAGGAATCTTCCCTCAATTGCCGGTCATCCCCGCCTTGGACGTCGCAACGACCGTGTGCGAGTGGGTGATGCCGAAGACCGTCCTGCCGCAGCGGCACTATGCGCGCACCTGCACGGCGCTGCCGCCTGGCCGGCCCGACTGCCTGTCGGTCAGCATAGAACACGGCGACGAGGGCACCGAGCGCAGCGTGGCCGCCCTGTACGGCGAGCGTGCCTGCCTGATCCACTATAGCATCGAGCGGGGCTGAGCGACCAAGCGGCCGAGCGACCTGGTGGCTGTCGCCAGCCCGCCGGCCTGCGGCTAGAATCACGCACTGAAAATTCTCCGGGCGCCGTCGACGGCGCTCGGATCCGTCGCGGTCCCGTTCTTCGAGTCACTGATGTCATCCAGGCAGTACCTCCTCGCAGCATCGCTGCTCGCCCTCGCTCTGCCACTCTCCGCCGGAAACACCCCCGACAGCAGTCCGGGATTTCGCGCCTGTCCGCAGTTTTTCGCCGGCGCCGCCTCTCCCCGGGTGAACAAGTCATTCCAGGTGCCGCCGCGCGCGCTCTGCTATCAGGCGTTCGCGGTCTTGTATTCGGGCTTGTCGAAAACGCCCGTGTTCGTGGCCGAACGGCTCAGCCGCGCCCAGCTGTCGGACGCCAGGGACGAAAAACGCACCAACCGCTTCTTTGCCGACGCCCGCCTGCCGGTCGCCGAGCGGGCGCAGCTCGACGATTACAGGGGCAGTGGTTAT
This sequence comes from Noviherbaspirillum aridicola, assembly GCF_019656455.1. Lineage (GTDB taxonomy): Bacteria > Pseudomonadota > Gammaproteobacteria > Burkholderiales > Burkholderiaceae_D > Noviherbaspirillum > Noviherbaspirillum aridicola. The sequence continues at coordinate 25,226 of NZ_BPMK01000012.1, read as the reverse complement.
GACCGCGGCCACATGGCGCCGGCGGCGGACATGCCCGACGCGCGCGCGATGGCACAGAGTTTCTCGCTCGCCAACATGGTGCCGCAGGCGCCGAGGAATAATCAGAAGTCCTGGGCGGGCATAGAAAGCGCCACCCGCAAATATGCGATGCGCGCAAAAGGGGACGTGTACGTGATCACCGGTCCGGTGTATCGGGGCAAGCCGAAGACGATAGGCCGCGGCCGCGTCTGGGTGCCCGTCTATCTGTTCAAGCTCGTGTATGACCCCGCGACCGGCCGCGCGTGGGCGCACTGGATCGAAAACACGGATCAGGCGCGCGCGGGCAGGCCGATCAGTTATGAGGAACTGGTCAGGCGTACCAACATCGAGTTCCTGCCGAAAGCCCGGCCGAAAAACTGAGCGGCCGGGAAAGGGAGCGTAGGCCGCGACCCGTTCCGGCCGTCCTGCTGCTAGAATCGGCAGCTTTTTTCAGGAAGGTTTTTCATATGCTGGCTGCGTTCTGGGCCTTACTGGCCATGGCTGTGCTCGCGGGAGCGGGTTATTCCCACTACAGGTATCGGGTGAAATACAACCGCTACTACGCGCGCCTGTTTTCGCGCGACCCGCAGGAGCGTGCGGGCGCGACCCTGCCCACCTTCAATCCCCATGTGAAAACAGCGGCCGTGCTGACGGTGCTCTGCATCCTGGCGCCCGTTTCGCTCGCGCTCTAGCATTCGCCGCCTGAACAACCGGTTCGGCGCCCGCCAGACCCTTCCCGACCGGCACTTGTCGGCGTCGAAAGACGTCGCTTCCCCAGCCAGCGTCCGGCCACCGGGCAGTACGTTGCGCACCGCCATGTAATCGGCCATGTAATCCGCCGCGTAATCCGCATCGCGGTCCTCAAGCCCGCGCTTTTTCCTCGCCCCGCAATTAACCGTCAATGAAGTTCGCGCTTGCGCCGGCCGCCAGGAGGTGCTATACAGTTGCATATGCAACGATTGCATATGCAATGAAAGGAGCCGCGCAATGTCGCCCACCGCCGCAGGTACGAAGCCGCAAGGCTGCACCAACTTCAAGCTGCGCCAGCTCACGCGCCGGGTTTCCCAGCATTACGACGCCGAACTCGCCAGGACCGGCCTGAAGACGACCCAGTATTCCCTGCTGTCGGTGGTGCTCCGGCTCGGGCCGGTACAGCCGCGCGAGCTTGCCAGGAACATGCGCATGGATGCCTCGACCCTCAGCCGCAACATGAAGCCGCTGGTCGAGGCCGGCCTGCTGGAGGTGCTGCCGGGCAGGGACGAACGCAGCCGCAGCGTGGCCATCACCGAAGCCGGCCGCGCGCGGCGCGAGGAGGCGCAGCGCCACTGGCGGGCCGCCCAGGACAAGATCAACCGGGTGCTCGGCGTCGACCGCGTGCTCGCCCTGCACGCGCTGATCGATGAAGCGCTTGCGCTGCTGTCCCCCGAGGAGACCGATGATGAGTGATGCACACGGCGGCGGCGCCCGGCAAGCCGCGTTCTGGATCGTACTGCTGGCCGCGGCCGGCACCTTCGCGCTGACGATGGGCACCCGCCAGACCATGGGCCTGTTCCTCAGCCCGCTCAATACCGCGACCGGCCTCGGCATCGGCAGCATCAGCCTCGCCTTCGCCTTCGGCCAGCTGTGGTGGGGCCTGACCCAGCCCTTCGCCGGCGCCTTCGCCGACCGCGTCGGCGCGGGACGCGTACTGTTCGCCGGGATCGTCCTGGTGGCGATCGGCACGCTGATCACGCCCTGGATGCAGAGCACCGCCGGCCTGGTCTTCGCCATCGGCGTGCTCGCCGCGGGCGGCGCGGGCATGGCGGGACCGGCGGTGCTGATGGCCACCGCCAGCCGCATGATTCCCGCTGAGAAGCGCGGCCTCGCCAACGGCGTCATCAATGCCGGCGGCTCCTTCGGCCAGTTCGTGATGGCCCCGGTCGCCGGCGCGCTGATGGCCGCCACGGGCTGGATCAGCGCGATGCAGGTCCTCGGCCTGATCGTGCTGCTCGCGCTACCCGCCGCCTTCCTGCTGCGCGGCGCGCCGCAGGCGGCCGGCCCGCAGCAGCCGGCACTCGGCACGCGCGAGGCGATCCGCGGCGCGCTGCGCGAGCCGAGCTACCTGATGCTGGCCGGCGGATTCTTCGTCTGCGGCTTCCATGTCGCCTTCCTCGCCACCCACCTGCCGGGCGTGATCGCCGGCTGCGGCCTGCCCCTGCAGTACGGCGCATGGGCGCTGGCGGTGATCGGCCTGTTCAACATCGTCGGCAGCGTCGCCATGGGATGGGCGGTCGGCCGCTGGCGGATGAAGTCCCTGCTGTCGCTGGTCTACGCCACGCGGGCGGCCGCGGTGCTCGCCTTCCTGCTCGCACCGAAGACCGGGACCGTGGTGCTGCTGTTTGCCGCGGTCATGGGCCTGACCTTCCTGTCGACCGTGCCGCCGACGGCGGGGCTCGTCGCCAAGCTGTTCGGCGTCGGCAACATGGCCACGCTGTTCGGCATCGTGATGCTGTCGCACCAGATCGGCGGCTTCCTCGGCGCCTGGCTCGGCGGCCGGGTGTTCGAATTCACCGGCAGCTATGACTGGCTCTGGTACGTGGACATCATGCTCGCGGTCGGCGCCGCCCTGATCCATCTGCCGATACGCGAAGCGCCGATGCAGGCCAGAGCGGCGGTGCGGGCATGAGCGCCGCACTCGACCCCCGCACCCGGCGCCTGCTCGAAGGCCCGATCGTGCCCACCCTGCTGCGCCTCGGTGCGCCGAACGTGCTGGTGATGCTGGCCCAGGCCGCGGTCGGCCTGATCGAGACCTGGTTCGTCGGTCGTCTCGGCACCGAAGCGCTGGCCGGCATGTCACTCGTGTTCCCGGTGGTGATGCTGATGCAGATGACCTCTGCAGGAGCCATGGGCGGCGGCATCGCCTCGGCCATCGCCCGCGCGCTCGGCGCACGCCGCAAGGCCGATGCCGACGCGCTGGTGCTGCACGCGCTGCTGATCGCGGTGCTCTTCGGCCTGCTGTTCATGGGCGTGGTGCTCACGGGCGGGCGCTGGCTGTACGCATCGATGGGCGGCACCGGCGCGGCGCTGGAGGCGGCGCTCACCTATTCCAACTGGGTATTCGCCGGCGCCATCGTCGTCTGGATCTTCAATTCCCTGTCGGCGGTATTGCGCGGCACCGGCAACATGGCCGTGCCCGCGATCGTCACCGTCGGCGGCCTGCTGGTGCTGGTGCCGCTGTCGCCGCTGCTGATCTTCGGCTGGGGTCCGGTCAGGGGAATGGGCATCGCCGGCGGCGCCGCCGCGCTGCTCGCCTACTACCTGCTCGGCAGCCTGATCCTGGGCGCCTACCTGTGGGCCGGCAAGAGCGTGCTGCGCCCCTCGCTGAGAGGGCAGGCGCTGCGCTGGCCGCTGTTTGCCGACATCCTGCGCGTGGGCTTGGCCGGCACCGTGTCCACCGTGGCCACCAATCTCGCGATCGGCATCACCACCGCGCTCGTCGGTAGCTTCGGCACGGCCGCGATCGCCGGCTACGGCACCGGCGCGCGGCTGGAATACCTGCTGGTGCCGCTGGTCTTCGGGCTCGGCGCGCCGCTGGTGGCGATGGTCGGTACCTGCATCGGCGCCGGCCAGCGCGAGCGCGCCCTGCGCGCGACCTGGGCGGGCGCCGCGCTGTCGTTTGCCATGGCCGAGACCATCGGCCTGCTCGCCGCGGCGTTTCCGCATGCATGGCTGTCGCTGTTCGACGCCGATCCCGCGATGCAGGCCGCCGGCGCGCAATATCTGCGGGCGGTCGGGCCGTTCTACGGATTCTTCGGTCTCGGGCTGGTGCTCTACTTCGCCTCGCAGGGCGCCGGACGCCTGTTCTGGCCGGTCACCGGCAATGTGCTGCGGCTGGCGGTGGCGGCGATCGGCGGCTGGCTCGCACTGAAGTTCGGCGGCGGCCTGCTGCTGGTGTTTCTCGCGCAGGCGCTGGCCCTGCTGGTGTATGGCAGCGTCAATGCGGCGGCGATCGCCGGCGGCGCCTGGTTCGGCCAGGTGGGATGGCCGCGCCGGACCTCGGCCCTGCTTGCCCGTTTGCATGGCATGCCGGGAAGCTGACGCGGCCGCCCGGCCAGAACTCCGCCGGGGTTTCGGGTTCAAAAAGCTGCCGCGGGTGCAAAGCCTGCCCGCGGCGACGACATCCGCAACCACGGGGAAGGGTTATGCAGACCATTGCCGACATCATGAGCTACGGGCTCGCCGCGGCCACGCCGCAGAGCAGCCTGAAGGATGCGCTGGAGCGCATGCGCGACGCCCGCGTCGGCGCGCTGCCCGTGCGCGAGGACGAGCGCCTGGTCGGCATCGTGACCGAGGAGGATATCCGCCAGCGCGCCAGCGCGGACGAGGCCGACTGGGACAGCAAGCCGGTGGCACAGGTGATGACGCAAGACCCGGTATGGTGTTTCGACGATCAGCCGGCCGACGACGTCCTGCTGCTGATGGCCCGGCATGCGGTCCGGCATGTCCCGGTGCTCGACCGCAACATGCGGATAGAAGGAATGGTTTCCCTCACCGACATGGCCAACCGCGTGGCCGGGTTCTCCGACGAGGTGCGCCAGGAAGCCGAGCGGGTGTTCGGCCCGGAGCAGCTGGCGTCGACACCGACGCATGGCCACCGGACCTCCACCAGCACCGCGGACGGTCGCTTTTGAACGGGGGCGGCATGAAGCGGCACTCGCCCGAACGCGCGCGCGCGTGCCTGCGGGGACGCCATGGATGATTCCGGGGATCTGAACGCGCGCCTGGTCGAGGCGATAGACGGCTGCGATGCGGCGGCGGTGCGCGCCTGCCTGCGCGAGGGGGCCGACCCGGGTACGCTGGACGAGGAGGGCTGGCCGTTGCTGCAGCGGAGCGCGGGCTGCAGCGACGTCGAGGTCCTCAAGGCCTTGCTGGAATGCGGGGCCGATCCGAATGCCAGGACACGGGACGGCAGCACCACCCTGATGATTGCCGCCACGCTCGGCAACCGCAACGCCGTCGGCGCGCTGCTGGCGTCGGGCGCCAACACCCTCGACCGCGACAACAACCAGGCGACCGCGCTGATCTATGCAGCCAACAACGGGCATGCCGAGATCGCGGAAGCGCTGCTCCAGGGCGGCAGCGACGTGCACGCGCGGGAAGCGGACGGCATGAGCGCACTCCACGCGGCATCCGGCCACGGCCACGTGGCGCTGATGCGTCTGCTCGTCGACTGGGGCGCGCTCGTCGCCGATACCGACCGCTACGGCATGACGCCGCTGCTGCTCGCCGCCGGCAACGGTCATCGCGAGGCGACCGAAGTGCTGCTGGCGGCCGGCAGCGACACCGGCGCCCGCGACGAACTCGGCTACACCGCATTGCACTGGGCAGCCAGATATGGCCATGTGGCGGTGGCCGAGTGCCTGCTAGCCGCCGGCGCCGACCCCGGGTTGCGCGACAGGCGCGGCATGAGCGCGCTTCATATCGCGTCCGGCGCCGGTTACGAAAACATGGTGCAGACCCTGCTCGGCGCCGGAGCGGATCCGCGGGCGCAGGAAGAGCAGGGATGGGCGCCGCTGCACCTGGCCGCCGCCAACGGCCATCCCGCGGCGGTCAGGCTCCTGCTCGACGCCGGCACCGATCCCTCGGCCGCCGGCGCCTCGGGCCGCACCGCGCTGCACCTCGCCGCCGCCAACGACGACACGGTGCTGATGCAATTATTGCTGGATGCGGGCGCCGCGATCGAGGCGCGCGACCGGCACCACTGCACCGCGCTGCATGTCGCGATGAGCGAGCAGAGGCGGGATGCGCTGCGCCTGCTGCTGCAGGCCGGTGCCGAGGTCGACGCCAGGGAGACCGAAGGCTTCACCGCCCTGCACATGGCCGCGGTCGGCGGCGATGCGGTCAGCGTGCCGCTGCTGATCGGCGCCGGCGCCAACGTCAATGCCTGCGACGACGAGGATTGCCTGCCCTTGCATCTTGCCGCCGCGGAAGGGCAGCTTGAAGTGGTGCGCATCCTGCTGGCCGCCGGCAGCAAGCTCGATGCGCGCGACAGGGATGGCTATACGCCCCTGCATTTCGCGGCGATGCACGGGCACATGGAGGTCGCCGCCGAACTGCTCGCCGCCGGCGCCTCGGCCGCCGTGCTGGATGGCGACGGCGGCACCGCCGCCGCGCTGGCGAGCGATCCCGAGATCATTGCCCTGCTTGCCGCCGCGAACGACGCCGCGCCCGCCGGCCGCGCCGCCGATGCCTCCGGTACGGCGCCGGCATGATGCGCGGGGCGGCGAACTCGCCGCCCGGGCCGCGTTCCAATCCTGTCCCACATCCCGCCCCACAGGAGAACAGCATGCAGGCAATCTCGGAAGTCATGACGCGCGACGTCGCCACCGTCGGCCCGAACGACACGCTGCAACAGGCGGCTCAACTGATGCGCGACTGGAACATCGGCGCCGTGCCGGTGTGCGACGGCAGGCGGCTGGTGGGCATGATCACCGACCGCGACATCACCATACGCGCCACCGCCGAGGGCAGGCGGCCGGACGAGGTCCAGGTCTCGGAAATCATGAGCGACGAGGTGCTCTGGTGCTTCGAGGATCAGACCGTGGGTGAAGTGCTGCAGCAGATGGGTGACCGGCAGATCAGGCGGCTGCCGGTGGTCAGCCGCAACATGGAGCTGGCGGGCATGGTCGCGCTGGGCGATCTGGCCACGCGCGCCGACGCCGACACAGACAGCACCTTCGAAGACATCTCGGCGCCGCAGCCGCCGGAACGCCCGAGCACGGGCAAGCAGCCGAGCCGCCACTGACGGCTTACCGGCCGGTCGCCGGCGGCGCGTCGCGCGCGGAGCCCCGCTTTGCGTCCTGCGCGTCGTCCGGCTTGCCGCGGCGGGCTTCGCCCTCCTTGCGGCGCTGCGCATCTTTCCTGTCGCCCTTCTGGATCATGCTCTTCGTCGGTGACTCGCCGCTGGTGCCGATGCTGTCCTGCGGGCCGACCGCCTCCGCCTCCACCTTGGTCGGATCGGAAGCGCTTCCGCCCGGGACCTGCGCGAACGCCGTCCCCGCCGTCGCCAGTATTGCAAGCGCTGCAAGCCTGCGCGTTGCCATGTGCCTTCTCCTCGATGCAGGCCGGCCGCCCGGGCAGGAATGCCGGAGGCCGGATGCTGAAATCGCTTAGAAGCCGTCGGCGGGCGAAGTTCAAACGCCTGCTACGACAGCACGGGTGCGTTCTGGAAGGGGCGGCAATCCAGGGGAATATCGATGGCGAAGGTGGTGCCGCGCTCCTGGTCGCTGTCGACGTCGATGCTGCCGCCGTGGCTTTCCGCGACGCTGCGCACGAAGGGCAGGCCGATGCCCCAGCCCTGTTTCTCGCCCTGCCTGGCCGCGGTCGCGCGGCGGAATACCTGGAAGATGGACTCCACCTGGTCCGGCGGGATCGGATCCCCGCGGTTGTGCACCGACAGCAGCAGGCGTTCGTGATACGTCTGGTAAGAGATGCGCACGGGCGTGTCGGGCGCGCCATACTTGACCGCATTGCTGATCAGGTTTTCCAGCGCGCGCTTGATCGCGTCGCGGTCCCACCAGCCGTGCACCGACGGGCCCGTCAGCTCGAATCTCGGGCCGAACACGGTCGCGGCCTGCTCGCAGACATCCCCCGCCAGTTCGGCGATGTCGAAGCAGGACGGATGCAGCGACATTCTCTGCCCGCCCTGAAACACCGCGGTATCGAGCAGGTCCTGAATCATCTTGTCGATGCGGCCGAGATTCTCGACGATCTTGCCGGCGACCTTCTCCAGTTTGTCGAAGTCCCGCAGATAGGGAATGACTTGCGCTGATGCCGTCGCGGCCGCGAGGGGACTGCGCAGGTCGTGCGCCAGCGTGGCGACGAACTGCTCGCGGAAGGCCGCCTGCGCGAGCGAAAACGCGGTGGCCGACTCGCGTACCGCGCCATCGATCGCGGTGCTGATGATGCGCACCTCGTGGGTGCCGAGCGCGACGCCGTGCTGCTCAAGCACCTCGAAGATCGTCGTCCTCAGAATCTGGTACTCGCAGATCACCGCCGTGACTTCATAGTTCGTCAGCCGCGCGCGCTCGCCGCCATGCTCCATTGCCGCCGACGGCGTGACGCTGGCGGCCCCGGTTCTCGGATAATCCGGCGTCAGCGCTTCGGCGATGTTGTCGTAGAGCGTCGGCAGCGTGTTGATCAGGATGGGGTGAGGAAGCGAGCCGGCGCCCTTGACGGATGAGCTGACTTTCTTCATCCATTCCGCAAAGACAGGTTCGCGCAGCTCGAGCATCCTGAGACTCAGCGGCGAGAGGCCGCGCGCATCGGTATTCTGGTCGCTTGCTAAGGTCATTCGGTTTCCTTCGGTGTCACGCCATGCGTCGCCGACTCGCCGCGGGATGGGTCACCCGAGACCTCACTTTGCGCCATGCGGCCGGCTTGTCAAGCACAGCGGCCGGAGTCATTGCGCTGCAAGAATACGCGCGAGGCTTTCGTGTGCGGACGGAAACGCCTAAGACAGACCGGCGCAGGCGTGGCGAGTTCAAAACGCCCGGCCGCCGCGTTCAGGCCGGCGCGGACAGGCCGTGGTCGAGCGCGATGCGCCGCGCGACCAGCCGCTGCAGCCGCCACAGGTAGCGGTCGTGCATGCCGTGTTCTTCCAGTTTCCGCACCGTATTGAAGAGATACTCCGCGCCCGATCCCCAATGGCCGCAGGCGCGGGACAGAACGGCGGCGATTTCTTCGGGCGCCAGCTTGCCGGTATACGCGCGCGAGCCGCGATTGATGACGAAAGCGATCGCGCGCACGGGCGCGCCGTCCCGCATCACCGTCACCCAGCGCGGAAGCGTGTTGGCGGGCTTGACCGTGGTTTCCCGCCTGCACAGCTTGTGCAATTGCTGCCGCAGGCCGGCGGCGGGCATGCGATACAGCATGCCCTTGCACTGGCCGCCGCGGTCGAGCGACATCATCAGACCCGGGCATTCCTCGCTGCCCCGGTAGCGGCGGATGCGGAAACAGAACGATCGGTGCCAGCCGCGTGCGACGCCGGGACTTTCCTCCGTGTGCTCGCATTCCGGTTTCCAGATCAGCGAGCCGAAGGCGAACAGCCATGCATCCTCGCCAGGAGGATGCGTGGCCAGCAGCCCGTCGACCATGCGCTCGTAATCGTCGTCCGTCTGGTAATCGACGCCGGCGATCGGGCCGGGGTCTTCCACGGCACGGTGGACCAGGGCCACGAGTTCGGGCGTCAGGGACATGCGGCGCGCGGGCATCCGGCCTTCTGCGGGTGGGGAATAGTCGGCGGCGGTTTCGGGTGCCGCGATGGGGGCGCGGGTCATGCTAGCCGGCCGGCAGCAGCTGCGGATTCCAGACCGCTTCCCAGAGGTGTCCGTCCGGGTCCTGGAAGTAGCCGGAGCGGCCGCCCCAGAATGTCGGCGCGGCGGGTTTGACGATGCGTCCGCCGGCGGCGGCCGCGCGCGCCATCACCTCGTCGACTTCGGCCTGCGTGCGCACGTTGTGGCCGAGCGTCACGCCGCCTGTGGCGGCCGGTGCGGGCAGGCCGCTGTCCGCGGCCATGCTGGCGCGCGGCCACAGGGCCAGTTTCAGTCCGCCTTCGAGATCGAAGAAGGCGACCGCGCCGTGTTCGAACTCCTGGCCGACGACGCCATCGGTGCGCCATCCCAGTCCGTCGCGATAGAAGCGCAGCGCGCGTTCGAGATCGTCGACGCCCAGGGTGATGACGGAAATACGGGCCTTCATCCGAGCCTCCTCCATGCGCAATGCATACAGCTGCTATTTTCCATCCCCGGCCGCCGCCGGCAAGTCCACCTTCTTCACCGGCCCCATGTCGGCGGCGATGAAATCCTCGAGCGCAGCGGCCAGCCGGTCCATGCGCTCGCCGAGCGCCTGTTCCAGGTAGCGGTACTGGCGGTCGATGAGCGGCGCGATATCGCGCACGGTGCGGTCGCCCTTGGCCGACAGCGCGATGCGCAGACGGCGCTGGTCTTCGGGCACCGCATGCCGGACGATGAGTTTCATCTCCGTCATGCGCGCCAGGATGCCGGCCATGCTCGAGCTGTGGAAATGACAGGCCTCGCACAATTCCCATGGCTCGAGCTCGCCCTGTTCGTCGAGCGCGCGCAACACCCGCCATTGCTGCTCCGTCAAGCCGAAATGCTGAAACAAGGGACGGAAGTGGATCATCAGGCGTTCCCGCGCCTGCAGGAAAAGCTGAGGCAGGTTGCGGTATGCGACCCGACGGTTTGCGTTTTTCTTCATTTTTCAGAAGTCTCCTGGTCTCGCCTGTTGTCGATTATAGCCTTGACGCAACAGGGCTTAAGTGATTCAATCACTCGTATATTAGTGAATGTGAGCAGTTTGGCAGCATCCTTCGTCGGGTTCCCGCACCGTTCGCTGCTGCAGCTCTTCCACCTCCCGGAGAAATCAATGCAAGCAGTGTTCGAACAACGTATCCGCATGCCCCAGCTGCGCTCGCGCGTGGTCGACGCCACCGAGGCGGCGCAGTGGGTGAAGGACGGCATGACCATCGGCATGAGCGGATTCACCCGCGCCGGCGACGCCAAGGCGGTGCCGCTCGCGGTGGCCGAGAAGGCCCTGCATGAGAAGCTCAAGATCACCCTCATCACCGGCGCCTCCCTCGGCGGCGACATCGACAAGAAGCTGACCGAAGCGGGCGCGCTGTCGCGCCGCATCCCCTTCCAGTCCGACCCCGTGCTGCGCGCGGCCATCAACCGCGGCGAGGTGATGTATGTCGATCACCACCTGTCGGAGACCGTCGAGTTCCTGCGCGCCAGCCAGCTCGCGCCGGTGGACGTGGCCATCATCGAAGCGGTCGCCATCACCGAGGACGGCGGCATCGTGCCCAGCACCTCCGTCGGCAACAGCGCCAGCTTCGCGATTCTCGCCTCCAGGGTGATCGTCGAGATCAACCTCAGCCAGTCGCCCGAGCTAGAAGGCCTGCACGACATCTTCATCCCCGGCCGCCGGCCGCATCGCAGCCCGATCCCTATCTGCGAGGTGGACGACCGCGTCGGCACCAGCATGATCCCGATTCCGCCGGAGAAGATCGTCGCCATCGTCTTCACCGACAAGCCGGACAGCCCCTCCAACATCCTGCCCGCCGACGAGGAAACCGCCGCGATCGCCGGCCACCTGGTGACGTTCTTCGAGCGCGAAGTGCGCCAGGGACGCCTGACCCGCAGCCTGCTGCCGCTGCAGGCCGGCATCGGCACCATCGCGAATGCGGTGCTGGCCGGGCTCGCGGACAGCCCTTTCCAGAACCTGACCATGTACTCCGAGGTGCTGCAGGACTCCACCTTCGATCTGTTCGACGCCGGCAAGCTCGATTTCGCCTCCGGCTCCTCGATCACGCTGTCGCCGGAGAAGGGCAGGGAAGTGTTCTCCAACATCGGCCGCTACAAGGACCGGCTGGTGCTGCGTCCGCAGGAAATGAGCAACCATCCGGAAGTCATCCGCCGGCTCGGCATCATCGCGCTCAACACCGCGCTTGAGGCCGACGTGTACGGCAATGTGAATTCCACCCACCTGTTCGGCACCCACATGATGAACGGCATCGGCGGCTCCGGCGACTTCGCCCGCAATGCCTACCTGTCGATCTTCGCCACCAAGTCGCTGGCGAAGAACGGCGCCATCTCCAGCATCGTGCCGATGGCCTCGCACGTGGATCATAACGAGCACGATGTCGACATCCTGGTGACCGAGGTCGGCCTGGCCGACCTGCGCGGACTGGCGCCGCGCGAGAAGGCGCAGACCGTGGTGCGCAACTGCGTGCCCGAGCCCTACCGCCAGTTGCTGCTCGACTACCTGGCCGAGGCCAACCGCCGCGGCGGCCACACCCCCCACCTGCTGGAGGAAGCCCTCGCCTGGCACATCCGCTACCGCGAAACGGGCAGCATGCTGCCGGACGGTCTGCCGGAACTCGCGGCCGCCTGATCCGGCGCCGGCATCTCCGTCGACCCGGACCGGCGGTCCGCGGAGCAAGGGCGCCCCGGTGGGCGCCCTTGCCTTGTTGCTCCACGAGCAATCTTCTTCTACACTGCGCAGCTTGGACTTGTTCCCTTGCAAGTGCCTCTTTCCGGAGGCGCCAGTCCGGCCGCCCGGGCGCCGGCCGCTGCAAGCCCGATCACACATCACAGGGCCAGCCGATGCTCAACCGATTCATGCCACTGCAGGACCTGGCCCTCGCCATCGCCGAGAACTCCGTTCACGGCATCGTCGTGATGGACGACGACGGCTACTGCCTCTACGACAACCGGGCATGGACGGAGATCACCGGGTTTACCGCGCAAGACATGGTCTCGAAGCCGGTTCACGACTGGGTCCATCATCACCACCCCGACGAGCGGCCTTTCCCGATCACCGAATGCCCGATCGGCAACACCCTCGGCCGCAACGAAAACGTCCGCAATCACCGAGACCTGTTCTTCAGGAAGGATGGCTCCCCCTTCCATGTGTCGTGCGCGGCGAGCACCATCAGCGTCGACGGCGCGCCCTCGCTCAAGATCCTCGAGATCCGCGACATCACCGACGACATGCAGGTCGAGCGGCGCAAGGATGAATTCCTCGCCATGCTCGCGCACGAACTGCGCAATCCGCTGGCGCCGATCGCGGCGGCCGCCGACCTGCTCCAGGTCGGACGGCTGGATGCCGCCGGGATGAAGCAGGCGAGCGACGTGATCTCGCGCCAGGTTTCGCACATGTCGGCGCTGATCAACGACCTGCTGGACGTCTCCCGCGTGACGCGCGGCCAGATCCGGCTGGAGCGGCGGGATGAAGACATCCGGGGCATTATCGCGGAGGCGGTCGAACAGGTCCGGCCGCTGGTCGAGGCCCGCCGCCACTGGGTCGCGGTGAACACCTCGCCGGGCAGCACCTTTGTCCATGGCGACAGGAAGCGCCTGGTGCAGGTCTTCGCCAACATCCTCGCCAATGCGGCGAAGTACACGCCGGACGGCGGCGAGATCGCCGTAAGCATCGACGCCCGGCCGGGCGAACTCAGGGTGGAGATTGCCGACAACGGCATCGGCATGTCGGAGGAAATGACCAGCCGCGCCTTCGAGCTGTTCACGCAGGCGGAGCGCGCACCGGACCGCATGCAGGGCGGCCTGGGCATAGGCCTGGCGCTCGTGCGCAGCCTGGTCGCGCTGCACGGCGGCAGCGTGGCCGCGCGCAGCGCGGGCGAGGGCAGGGGAACGACGATCACGGTCGTGCTGCCCGCCGTCGCGCCGCAGGCAGCACCTGCTGAAGCTGCGGGCCGCGGCAAGACCATCCCGCGCGTCGCGCGGCCGCTGAAAATCATGGTGGTCGATGACAGGCGGGACGCGGCGGAAATGCTGGGCATGCTGCTGACGTCGCTCGGCCACCGCGTGCGGCTCGAGTTCGATTCCCATGCGGCACTCGCCGCCGCCGGCGAGGAAAACTTCGACGCGTTTCTGCTCGACGTCGGCCTGCCCGGAATGGACGGCATGGAACTGGCGCGCCGCATACGGGGGCTGCCACGTCACGGCGAGGCACTGCTCGTCGCCGTCACCGGCTACGGCCAGTTGCACGACAGGGACAAGGCCATCGACAGCGGCTTCGACCATCACCTGATCAAGCCGGCGGACCTGCAGCGGCTGAGCGAGATCCTGGACGCCGCCGCCACTGAACCGGCGCGGCGGTCATAGCGGGCACGCCCGCGCCCGCCTGCCGCTACCTTACTGGCGCGGAATGGTGCCCCGCCACGCGCCGGTCTCGACACCCCGGCTTTCCACCAGCTGCTTGTAGCGCTTGAGGTTGGCCTTGGTCTGCATCTTGACGAAACCGAGGGCGTCGCCGACCTTTTCGTCGATCGACTCGGGATCGTAGTCCATCTGCAGCATCACGCGCGTCTTGTTTTCCGAGATCTTGTGGAAGGTCACTACGCCGGCGTTGTGCACGCCGCCGAGGCTGCGCCATGCGATGCGCTCTTCCGGGATCTGTTCGGTGATCTCGGCATCCCATTCCTTTTCCTTGCCCGCAATGCTTGCCTTCCAGTGCAGGCGCTTGTCATCCAGCTGGCGGACTTCATGCACGCTGTCCATGAATTGCGGCAAGTCCTCGAACTGCGTCCACTGGTTGTAGGCGGTGCTGATCGGCACATCCACTTCGATGGATTCTTCCACCGTCGAGGTCATGTCCGATCCGCGCGAGCGTGTGAGCTGTTTGGAGAGCAGGTAGCCGCCGACGGCAATGGCTGCGGCGGTAGCAATACGACGACCAAGCATAGCGCATCCTTTCTTCGATTTAATCTGGATAGGGGCCGGACGAGGCAAGCGCCCCGTCATTCACGGTCCGATCGTATTTCCTGGTCAAAGTTCTAAGCGGACGCGGCGCGGGACGTCCGCCACGGGCGGCGCCAAAAAATGAGACTATCGACGCAACCGCAAGCAAGTGGAGGTGGGAAAAAGTGATTCCGGGGAAGCCAGGCGCAGCCGAGGCCGTGGTCCACAGACTGCTCGCCCGCGCCGTCGTGCTGCGGCCGCAGGAAACGGCGGCGCTGCTGCTCGGCTTCACCGCCTTTCTCAGCCTGCTGTGCGCCTACTACCTGTTGCGTCCCCTGCGCGACGCGATGGGACTGGTCGGCGGCGTCGGCCAGTTGCCCTGGCTGTTCTCCGCCACCTTCGTCTCGATGCTGGCGCTGGTGCCGGTCTTCGGCGCGCTCACCGCGCGCCTGCCGCCGCGCCGCTTCGTGCCGCTGGTCTATCGTTTTTTCGCGCTCAACATCCTCGGCTTCGGCGCGCTGTTCGCGACCGGCGTGCAAGAGGTGGCTGTATCGCGCGTGTTCTTCGTGTGGCTGAGCGTGTTCAACCTGTTCGTGATCAGCGTGTTCTGGAGTGTGATGGCCGACGGCTTCAGCAGCGAGCAGGGCAAGCGGTTGTTCGGCTTCATCGCGGCCGGCGGTACCGCAGGCGCGCTGCTCGGGCCGGCGCTCGCGGCGGTGCTCGCGGTACGCTTCGGCGTCGCGCTGCTGGCGCTCATCGCGGCGCTGCTGCTGGAAGTCGCGGTGCAGTGCCTGCGGCGCCTGCAACATGCGGAATCGCACGGCGGGAAGGACGGGCCTCCGGCCGGCGAGCGCCTCGGCGGCGGCATCCTGGCGGGGGTCACGCTCATCGCGAGGGACCGCTACCTGCTCGGCATCGTCGTGTACCTGCTGCTGCACAGCTGCGCATCCACCCTGCTGTACTTCGAGCAGGGCCGCATCGTCGCCGCCGGCTTTGCGGACACGGCCTCGCGCA
Source organism: Noviherbaspirillum aridicola (assembly GCF_019656455.1). Taxonomy (GTDB): domain Bacteria; phylum Pseudomonadota; class Gammaproteobacteria; order Burkholderiales; family Burkholderiaceae_D; genus Noviherbaspirillum; species Noviherbaspirillum aridicola. The sequence continues at coordinate 9,933 of NZ_BPMK01000012.1, read as the reverse complement.
CGCGCTTCTTCGCCCTGGTCGACCTGTGCGTGTCGGGGCTGGCGCTGAGCCTGCAGCTGTTCGGCAGCGCCTATGTGATACGCCGCGCGGGAGTGGGTGTCGCGCTCGCGGTGCTGCCGCTCGCCACGCTGGCCGCCTTCGGCGCGCTCGCTGCCTGGCCCACCGTCGCCGTGCTCGGCGCGGTGCAGGTGCTGCGGCGTTCGCTCGACTATGCACTGGCCCGTCCGGCGCGCGAGACGCTGTTCACCGTGGTCGCGCTCGGCGCCAAGTACAAGGCCAAGAATGTGATCGATACCGTCGTCTATCGCGGCGGCGATGCAGTCAGCGGCTGGCTGTCGGCGGCATTGACGGCGCTCGGGCTGGGATTTGCAGGCATGGGCGCGGCCTTCGCGCCGGCCGCCGTGCTGTGGGTGGGACTGTCGGCGTGGCTGTCGCGGCGGCAGGCGCGGTACGCGGAGGAATCGACAACGCAGCGAAAGGAAGATCATGAACCACGCATCGAATGAACGCCCGTCGAAAGGCGGCATGTCGCGCGCCGAGTTTCTGCGCCTGGCCATGGGCGCCGCGGTCGGTCTCGGCCTGGGTCCCGGCCTGGGTGCGCAGCCGGCGCCGGCCCGCATGCTCACCCGGCGGATTCCTTCCAGCGGCGAAGCCCTGCCGGTGATCGGCGTCGGCACCTGGCAGACCTTTGATGCCGGCCCCGGCGAAGCCGAGCGGGCGCCCTTGCGGGAAGTGCTGCAGGTGCTGTTTGCCGCCGGCGGCTCGGTGATCGACAGTTCGCCGATGTACGGCCGCTCGGAAGAGGTGGCCGGCGATCTGCTGGCGGGACTGGGCGTGCATGAGCGCGCCTTCGTCGCCACCAAGGTCTGGACGCGCGGACGGGAAGAGGGCATCCGCCAGATGCGCCGCTCGATGCAGCTGCTGCGGGACGAGCGCATCGAGCTGATGCAGGTGCACAACCTGGTGGACTGGCGCACGCAGCTCAGGACGCTGCGTACGTGGAAGGAGGAAGGCCGCATCCGCTATCTCGGCGTGACGCACTATACCGAGAGCGCCTACGACGAACTGGAGGCGGTGATGCGCGGCGAAAAGCTCGACTTCGTGCAGCTCAATTACGCCCTCAACGATCGCGCCGCCGAAGCGCGGCTGCTGCCGCTCGCCGCCGAGCGCGGCATCGCGGTGCTCGTCAATCAGCCGTTCGGCGGCGGCGGCCTGCTGCGCGGCCTCGCCGCCCAGCCGCTGCCCGACTGGGCGGCGGAGATCGGCTGCGAGAGCTGGGCGCAGGTGCTGCTCAAGTTCGTGCTCGGCCATCCCGCCGTCACCTGCGTGATTCCCGGCACCAGCCGTCCCCGCCACATGGCCGACAACTGCCGCGCTGGAACAGGCGTGCTGCCGGATGACAGCATGCGCAAGCGCATCGTGGCGTGGTGGGAAGGGCGCCGCTGAATCCCGGTGCCGGCGGGGTCGTGGCGCGTCCGGTAGGTTTTCCGCAGCTGAGCGATACTAGCGCGCGGATGACATGCAGAAAAACGGGAGACGAGATTGACAGCACATGTTTTCGACGCAGCGCTCGCGCTGAACGGCGCCGGGGAAACGCTCACCGGCCACACCCATCCGGCCTACGCCAACATGGTCGGCCCATTCGGCGGCATGATCAGCGCCGTCCTGCTCAATGCGGTGCTGCAGCATCCGCAGCGCCTCGGCGACCCGGTGTCGCTCACGGTGCATTACGCCGCGCCGATCGCCGACGGCGGATTCGGGCTTGTCCCCAGGGTGATGCGCACCAACCGCACGACCCAGCACTGGCTCGTCGAACTCGTGCAGGCCGGCGGCGTGGCCGCCTATGCCACCGCGGTTACCGCCACCCGGCGCGATACCTGGTCCGCCTCCGACGCCGTCTTTCCCGAGGTGCCGCCGGCCGACAGGGTCGCGGTCGCGCCGCCGGTGCCCCGCGCCGCATGGACCGCGAGCTATGAAATGCGCTTCATCGACGGCGCCCTGACGATGGAGGAAGGAGAGCGCGCCGACTCCCTGACCCGGCTCTGGATACGCGACCAGCCGCCGCGCCCGCTCGACTACGCATCGCTCTCCGCGATCTGCGACGCCTTCTTCCCGCGCATTTTCGTGCGGCGTCCGAAGTGGGTGCCGGTGGGCACCGTCACGCTGACCACCTACTTCCACGCCGACGCCGCGCAGCTCGCCGCGGTCGGTGCCGCGCCCGTGCTCGGCGTGGCGCGCGCCAATCGCTTCGAACAGGGCTTCTTCGACCAGTCCGCGGAAATCTGGAGCGGCGACGGCAAGCTGCTCGCCGCCAGCCATCAGCTGGTGTACTTCAAGGAATAGGTTCACGCATGGCAAGGAACATCGAGATCAAGGCGCGCGTGGATGACATCCGGGCGCTGGAACGGCGGGTGGTGGCGATCGGCGGCGCGGGCCCGCAGCCCATCGCGCAGGACGACACTTTCTTCCGCTGCGAGAACGGACGCCTGAAGCTGCGCGCGTTCGACGACGGCACCGGGCAGCTGATCTTTTACCGGCGCGCCGATGAACAAGGGCCGAAGGAGTCCTTCTATGTGATGTCCGAGACCGCCGGCCCCGATGGCTTGCGGCAAGCGCTGACGCTCGCCTATGGCATGCGCGGACGGGTGAGGAAGCAGAGGTTGCTCTACATGATGGGGCGGACGCGCATACACCTCGACAGGGTCGAGGGCCTCGGCGATTTCATGGAGCTGGAAGTGGTGCTGGCCGACGGCGAGGCGGCCGGGGACGGCATGCGCGAGGCGCAACAATTGATGGCGCGGCTGGGTGTGGATGCGGCGCAGCTCGTCGAAGGCGCCTATCTCGATCTGCTCGAGGGAAAGACAAACGCGGCAGCCGTGTCGGAATGAAAAAAGGCGGGATACCCGCCTTTCTTCATCCACGGCCTGACCTACTTGCCGAAGGTGTCCTTGAGATTGCCGACGCCTTTCTGGATCTTGCCCTCCGTCTGCCTGACGTCGCCCTTGACCTGCTGCTTGTCGTTGCCGGCCAGCTCGCCCGCCTTCTGCTGCAGCTTGCCTGCCGCGTCCTTGATGTTGCCCTTGACCTGGTCCTGGTTCATGACTGGCTCCTTCGTCAATGGTTGCTCACACCTTTCAGACGCCGGCGCACCGCGCGAGTTCACCCGCGACATCCATTCGCGTGCCGCCGCGCATCGTCGGAATTGCTCTCGATAAGCATTTCGCACTCCCGGCCGCCGGCGATGTCTGATCAAAGTCCGGTCCGGTGCATGTTTACCGCGGCGCATTCCGCCGCAACCGTAAGATCGTGGATGGACCGCGACCAGCCTGCTTACGCCAATGCAACTCACCCACATCCTTCTGCTGACAGCGACGCTCGTGATCATGGAGATCGCGGTGACGCTGTTCCATCGGCATGTGATGCATGGGATCGGGTGGAAGTGGCATGCATCGCATCATGAGCGCGGCGCGGGCCGGGGCTGGGAGCGGAACGACTGGTTCGCGGTCGTGTTCGCCGGCGCCACCATCCTGCTCTTCATACTGGGCGGCAGTCACGCCGGCGTGTGGTGGATCGCGCTCGGCATCACGCTCTACGGCCTGCTCTACGGACTGCTGCATGACGTTCTCACGCATCGCCGCTTCGGCCCGAACTGGCAACCCAGGCATGCCTACCTGCGGCGCCTGGTGGCCGCGCATCGCCTGCATCACGCGGTACGCAGCCGGGAAGGCGGGGTTTCCTTCGGCTTCCTGTATGCGCCGCCGGTCGAGACGGTGCGCCGGCAACTGCGTTCGCGCCAGGTGCGGCAATGAGGCGCAGTCTTCAGGACGCCACCGGCGCCACGCTCGCCGTGCTCATCGCCGGCGCCTGGCTGGCGCTGCACGTGGCGGGCGTATTCTTCCTCGACGCCGGCCGTCCGGCCACGGCGCTGCTGGTGGTGCTGCAGACCTGGCTGTCGGTCGGCCTCTACATCGTCGCGCATGACGCGATGCACGGCTCGCTCCTCCGCTCGCGCAAGGCCGGGGAGCGCGTCGGCGCGCTCGCGGTGTGGCTGTACGCGGGCTTCGGCTGGCGCCGCCTGGTGACGATGCACCGCTCCCACCACCTGTACGCCGGCACCCCGCAGGACCCGGACTTCGCGCCCGACACGCCGTCGGCGCTGCTGCCCTGGTATCTGCGCTTCATGCGCACCTACTTCGGCGCGCGCGAATGCGCGGTCATGGCGCTGCGCGTCGGTGCGTACGTGCTGCTCGGCGCCCGTATCGAAAACATCCTGCTCTTCTTCGCCGTGCCCGGATTGCTGTCCTCGTTCCAGCTGTTTTATTTCGGCACCTACCTGCCTCACCGGCACGAGACCGACGCCGCCTTCCCCGACCGGCACCGCGCGCGCAGCAGCCGCTACGACTATCTCGCCTCGCTGCTGAGCTGCTTTCACTTCGGCTATCACCATGAACATCACCGGCGGCCGGACGTACCCTGGTGGCGCCTGCCAGCGCTGAGAAGAGGAGACTGAAGACACCCATGCCATCGCGCCATATCGTGTTCGCCACCGCCGGCTCGCTCGGCGATCTCTATCCGTTTCTCGCGCTCGGCGGCGAACTGCAGCGGCGCGCCCACCGGGTGAGCATCGCCACCAGCGCCAACCACCGCGATGCGGTGCTGGCGGCGGGCCTCGGCTTTCGTCACATGCGGCCCGACCCGGAAAACACGGCGGCCTTCCATGCGCGCTTCATGCATCCGAAGACCGGCGGCGAGTTCGCGTACCGGCACCATCTCGCACCCGCCGTGCGCGACAGCTACGCCGACCTGGCCAGGGCCACCGCCGACGCCGACCTGCTGGTCAGCCAGTCGCTGATGGCGCTGGCCGCGCCGCTGCTCGCCGCCAGGACCGGCATTCCCTGGATATCGGCGGTGTTTCAGCCGATGACCCTGTTCTCGCTGCACGACCAGCCCAACTATCTGCCGTCGCCGCTGCTGCGATGGCTGTGCGGGCGTTCGCCGGCGCTGCACGCCCGCGTGTTCCATTATGTCCGGCTGCATACGGCGCAATGGGTGAAGCCGGTGCTCGACCTGCGCAGCGAACTCGGCATCGCCGGCCGCGAGCACCCGATGTACGAGGGCCAGCATTCGCCGCGGCGCGTGCTGGCCATGTTCTCGCCGCTGTTCGGCTCGCCGCGTCCCGACTGGCCGGCGTCCGCCGTGCAGACCGGCAATGCGGTGTACGGCGAGTCGCGCCGCGAGCGCGTGCCGGCACTCAATGAATTTCTTGCGCGCGGCGGACCGCCGCTGGCGGTATTCACGCTGTCCGGCTCGGCCAGCAACGATGCCGGCGACTTTTACCGCGAGGGCCTGGCGGCGGCCGGCATGCTCGGCATGCGCGCGCTCCTGGTGGCCAGCGGTCTGGCCGCCACTTCTCCGTTGCCCGACCCCTTGCCCGACTGGGCGCTGCGCGTCGACTACGCCCCCTTCGAAGACGTCTTCCCGCATGCGGCGGTCGTGGTGCATGCGGGCGGCATCGGCACCGTCTTCAAGGCGCTGCAGGCGGGTGTGCCGCAGGTCCTGGTGCCGCACGCGCATGACCAGCTCGACAACGCGCTGCGGATGGCGAGACTCGGCGCGGCCGAAGTCATCGGCGGCAGGCGCACCGGCCGGCGCAGCCTGGCCCGCGCGCTGCGCTCGGTGCTGCGCAGCGAAGGCATGGGCCGCCGCGCCGCCGAGCTTGCGCTGGCGGCAAGGCAAGAGGATGGCGTCGGCCGAGCCTGCGACGTGATCGAAAGCGAGCTCGCCCATGCATGATCTGATCCTCGTCGGCGGCGGGCTGGCCAACGGCCTGATCGCCTTGCGGCTGAAGATGCTGCGCCCCTCGCTGCGCCTGCTCATCCTGGAAAGAGAGGCGGCGCCCGGCGGCAACCATACCTGGTCTTTCTACCGGCGTGACCTCAGCCCGGGGCAGCTCGACTGGCTGCGGCCGCTCGTCGCGCACAGCTGGCCCGGTTACGAGGTACGTTTCCCCGGCCATCACCGCCGGCTCGACACCGGCTGTCACAGCATCAGCTCGGCGCGCTTCCAGGAAGTGCTGCGCGACATGCTCGGCGCATCGATCGTATGCGGCGCCGATGTCCAGGACCTGACCGCCACCGGCGTGCGGGCGAACGGCAAGCTGCTGCAGGCGAAAGCGGTGCTGGACGGGCGCGGCCATGCCGCTTCCCACCACATGCGCTATGCATGGCAAAAATTTCTCGGCCGGGAAGTGATGCTCGAAGCGCCGCACGGACAGGCGCTGCCCTGCATCATGGACGCCACCGTCGCCCAGGAAGACGGCTACCGTTTCGTCTATACGCTGCCGCTCGGTCCAGACAGGATGCTGATCGAGGACACGTACTACAGCAACGGGCCGGCGCTGGATGCTGTCCGCGCGCGCGCGGGCATCGACGCCTACGCCGCCGCACGGGGATGGAAGATCGCCGCCGTCACGCGCGAAGAATCCGGCATCCTGCCGATCACCCTGTCCGGCGACATCGATGCATTCTGGCGCGAGCCGGCCCGCCAGCTGCCGTGCAGCGGCCTGCGCGCCGGCCTGTTCCATGCCACCACCGGCTACTCGCTGCCCTGCGCGGTGCGTCTTGCCGACCGCGTGGCCCGACTCGACACTTTCACGCCGCCGGCGCTGCGCGCGCTGATTCATGATTTCTCCGTCGAACAGTGGCGCGCCCAGGCGTTCATGCGCCTGCTCAACCGCATGCTGTTCTTCGCCGGTTCGCCGGCGCAGCGCTTTCGCGTCCTGCAGCGCTTCTACACCCTGCCGCAGGGCCTGATCGAGCGCTTCTACGCCGGCCGGCTCACCCGGTTCGACGAATTCCGGATTCTCGCCGGCAAGCCGCCGGTACCCGTGCTGCCCGCGCTGCGGGCGGCGGTATGGACAGGAGGACAGGCATGAGCAAGGCCATCGTCATCGGCAGCGGTTTCGGCGGACTCGCGCTCGCGCTTCGCCTGCAAAGCGCGGGCATCGACACCATCATCCTGGAGCGGCGCGACAAGCCCGGCGGCCGCGCCTACGTCTATCAGGACGCCGGCTTCACCTTCGACGCCGGGCCGACCGTCATCACCGACCCGACCGCGCTGGAGGAACTGTTCGCACTGTCCGGACGGCGCATGGCCGACTATGTGACGCTGCTGCCCGTCAGTCCCTTCTACCGGCTGTGCTGGGAAGACGGCTACAGCTTCGATTACGTGAACGACCAGGAAGAGCTCGACCGGCAGATCGGCGCCAAGTCGCCGGACGACGTCGCCGGCTACCGCCGCTTCCTCGATTATTCCCGTGCGGTCCTCGACGAGGGCTATACCAAGCTCGGCCACGTGCCGTTTCCCGATTTCCGCAGCATGGTCCGGGTGGCGCCGCAACTGATCCGCCTCGAGAGCTACCGCAGCGTCTACAACATGGTGTCGCGCTTCATCCGCGATCCGCACCTGCGGCAGGCATTCAGCTTTCATTCGCTGCTGGTCGGCGGCAATCCTTTCGAGACCTCGTCCATCTACGCGCTGATCCATGCGCTGGAGCGCCAGTGGGGCGTGTTCTTTCCGCAGGGCGGGACCGGCGCCCTCGTGGCCGGCATGCTGCGCCTGTTCACCGAGCTCGGCGGCCAGGTCCGGCTCAACGCCGGCGTCGATGAAATCCTGGTCGAGCAGGGCAGGGTGGCGGGCGTGCGTCTCGAAAGCGGCGAACGCGTCGACAGCCAGCTCGTGGCGAGCAATGCCGATGTGATGCACACCTATGACCGGTTGCTGCGCGCGGATGCGACCGGGCGACGCCGCGCGGCGTCGCTCAGGCGCAAGCGTTTCAGCATGTCGCTGTTCGTGATCTACTTCGGCCTCAGGGGCGTGCGGCCCGATGTGCGGCACCACACGGTGCTGTTCGGGCCGCGCTATCGCGAACTGCTGCAGGACATCTTCCACGGCAAGGAGCTGGCGGAGGATTTCTCGCTCTATCTGCATGCGCCGACGGTGACGGACCCGAGCCTCGCGCCTCCCGGGCACAGCGCCTGGTACGTGCTCGCGCCCGTGCCGCATCTCGGCAACGCCGCGATCGACTGGGAGGTGGAGGGGCCGCGCTACCGCGACCGCATACTCGATTACCTGGAGCGGCAGATCATCCCCGGACTGCGGCGCGACCTCGTCACCGCGCGGATCTTCACGCCCTGCGATTTCCGCGACGAACTCAACGCCCACCTCGGGTCCGCTTTCTCGCTTGAACCGGTGCTCTGGCAGAGCGCTTATTTCCGTACCCACAACAAGGAGCGCGACATCCCCGGCCTGTACTTCGTCGGCGCCGGCACCCACCCCGGCGCCGGCATCCCCGGCGTCGTCGGCTCCGCCAAGGCCACCGCCGGCCTCATCCTCCAGGATCGCCTGCAGCGGAGCGCGGCATGATGGAAAGCGTCAGCGCATACAGCGAACAAAGCATCCGCCTCGGATCGAAAAGCTTCGCGCGGGCCGCCGCGCTGTTCGAGCCGCGCATGCGCGAGAGCGTGATGATGCTCTATGCCTGGTGCCGCTATTGCGACGACGTGATCGACGGCCAGGTGCTCGGCCACGATCAGCACCGGCTGAGCCAGGCCGACAAGAACCGGCGGCTCGCGCTGCTGCGGGAGGAAACGGAAAAGGTCTGCGACGGCCACGCCAGCGACCTGCCCGCCTTCGCGGCGCTCGGGGAGGTGCTGCGCCGCCATCGCATTCCGCGCCGGCACCTGTTCGAACTGCTCGACGGCTTCGCGCTCGACGCCGCCGAAGCGCCCTTCGCCACGCTCGACGACACCTTGCATTATTGCTACCACGTCGCCGGCGTCGTCGGCGTGATGATGGGTTACATCATGGGCGTGCGCGACGAGCAGGTGATGCATCGTGCGGCCGACCTCGGCATCGCCTTTCAGCTGACCAACATCGCCCGCGACGTGCGGGAGGACCTCCAGGTCGGGCGCTGCTACCTGCCCGAGGAGTGGCTGGCACGCGCGCGCATCGATCCCGGCCAGGCTCACCTGCCGGCGCACGCGCCGGCGCTGCACGCACTCGCCTGCGACCTGGTCGAACTGGCCGAGCCTTACTACGACTCCGCCCGCATCGGCATCGCCGCCTTGCCCTGGCGATGCGGCTGGGCGATCGCCGGCGCGCTGCGCATCTATCGCGACATCGGACTCAAGCTCCGCGCGGAAGGGCCGGCGGCATGGGATACACGGCTCAGGGTGTCGGACGCGCGCAAGCTCTGGCATCTCTGCGGAGGATTCGTCGCGGCGAGCGTCGCCGCCGGCCGCCGGCCACGCTCGCCCGTCCGGCCGCGCACCGGCCTGTGGACCAAGGCGGGCATGTAGCAGACCCGCTTCCGGTGTCTCCCGCGATTGCCATTTTTAGAAGACCCGCGCTCTTCAAAAAGAAAAAAATAAAAAACTTCGCGCGGGCACTTGCACAAGGTCTTTGTCTTCGCTATAGTTCGCCTCCCGTCGCGCAGCACGACAAACAAACGAGCCGAAACGCTCGGTGCGTGAAGCGCGAAAAGTGCGAAGGAAGTCCTTGATTTCCATAGCGCGGACCACAGATAGGGATGGTCAGCGGACGAACACGACGCTTCGTCGGCAAGCAGATCTTTAACAAGTAACAGCCGATAAGTGTGGGTACTTGGTACGGTGCGTAGGCGAGCAATCGTCGAAGCTAAAAAGTAATCAAGTGCTCGCACAAAATATAGGTAGGAATCGCAAGAGAACTACCTGTCAGTATTTTGAGTGAGCGACGGTTCTACGGAACCTGCCCGAGAGGGCACAAAACAGGTATTGAACTGAAGAGTTTGATCCTGGCTCAGATTGAACGCTGGCGGCATGCCTTACACATGCAAGTCGAACGGCAGCGCGGGGGCAACCCTGGCGGCGAGTGGCGAACGGGTGAGTAACA
>NZ_BPMK01000011.1 GCF_019656455.1 Noviherbaspirillum aridicola | reverse complement strand
TTGCGGGTGGCGCAGTATTCGGGCAGGTAGCGGCCGGCCTGGCGCATCAGCCACAGCGGCGTGTACTCGGTGGGCTGGCGCAGCAGCGCGCGCAGGAAGGTGTCGTTCTTGAGCGGGGCGAAATTGGAAGTCATGCGATATGGCAGGCGGGAATGAAATGCGCTTGCCGCCGCGTACCCGGGGGCACGCGGCGGCAAGCGCGAAGGGATGGGTCAGGTCCGGCTGTGGACAGCCGGCGACGAAGCAGGTTCGGCGAAGGCGGTGCCGGACACCGACAGCGCAAGCGCCGCCACCATCAGCGCGGCAGCCATCTTGGCGGCCTGCAGCAGCTTTCCCGAAAAAGAGGCTGCGGTTCCCGAAGTCGAGAGCGGCGCCATGATCAGCGCTGCCGGCTGTCGACCAGCTCGGGCAGGATGCCGAGCGCCTCGTACTCTTCCAGCTTGCGATACAGGCTGGAGAGGCCGATGCCGAGTTTTTGAGCGGCCGCGCGGCGGTCGCCGTTCGCGTCGGCGATCGCCTTGCAGATCACCGTGCTTTCGAAGCGGCGCACCTGCTCGCGCAGGCTCTCGCCGCCGGCTTCGCCATTGCCCGTTCTCTGTGGCGGCGCCACGCGTGCGACCTGAGGCGGCAGGTCAGCCCGGGTAATACGGCCTTCGTCGGCCAGAATCAATGCTCGATCAACCACGTTTTCCATCTCCCGCACGTTCCCGGGCCAGTCATAGGCGCTCAGGATTTCTTCGACATCAGCGTCGATGGAGATCTCTCCACCGTTGTTCAAACGCTTCGCACTCCTCTGCAGCAAGAAGTGCACCAGCCCCGGGATGTCTTGCCGCCGCTCGCGCAGCGGCGGTACGTGCACATGGAAAACCGATAGACGGAAATAGAGGTCTTCGCGGAATTTGCCCTCCGCGACCATCTGCCGGAGGTCGCGGTTGGTGGCGGCGACGATGCGGACGTCGGCGCGCCTGGCTTGCTCGCTGCCGACCGGACGCACCGTCTTTTCCTCGATCACGTGGAGCAGCTTGACCTGCAGCGCCAGCGGCAGCTCGCCTATCTCGTCGAGGAAGATGGTGCCCTTGTCCGCCTCGAGAAACAGGCCCTTGCGCGCCTTGTCGGCGCCGGTGAAGGAGCCCTTCACGTGGCCGAAGAGTTCGCTCTCCATCAGGTTCTCGGGAATGGCGCCGCAGTTGACCGGGATGAAGGGTCCGTCCGCGCGCAGGCTGTTCTGATGGATCTGGCGCGCGATCACGCCCTTGCCGGTGCCGCTCTCGCCGGTCACCAGCACCGTGCTGTCGGTCGGCGCGACCTTGGCGACCAGGCGTTCCAGCGCTTTCATCGCAGACGAGACGAAACCGAACAGCGGTTCACGCGAGCCGAGCACGAGATTTCTGAGAACGCGGTTCTCGGAACTGAGACGGCGCATGTCGCGCACTTTCTCGAGCCGGTGCATGACTTCTTCGTTGCGCACCGGCTTGATCATGTAATCGGACGCGCCGGCCTTGATCGCTTCGATCGCGGTATCGACCGAGGCATACGCGGTCATCATGATGAAACTGGTCTCGATGCCGGCCGCGCGGGCGCGCCGCACGAGGTCGATGCCGGTGAAGTCCGGCATCTTGATATCGCTGATGGCAACGTCGATGTCGCCCCTGGAGAGGCGTTCGAACGCCTCCGTCCCGTTGCCGGCCTGGCAGACGGAAAAGCCTGCGCGGCCGAGATGGGCGGCGAGAATCTGGCGGATCGCGGGCTCATCGTCCACGACCAGCACTTCGAGTGATTTCATCGGGTTGTCTTCAGCTTTGTTCATTATTGCAAGGGAAATTGACCTGGACACGGGTGCCGCGGCCGGGCGTCGACTGGATTTCTATGCCGCCCCCGTGATTCTTCATTATCGAGTAGCACAAGGATAATCCCAAGCCGGTACCCTTGCCAGCCGGCTTGGTCGTATAGAAGGCTTCAAACGCGCGTTCGGCGACTTCGGCCGGCATGCCGCTGCCGTTGTCTTCCACGCACATGCGCACGCTGTCGCCTTCGATGCCGGTCGACACGACGATCACGGGCTGGCGGTCGGTGACCTCCTCGAGTGCATCCATCGCGTTGAGCAGCAGATTCATGATCACCTGCGTCACCTGGTCCGGCACGCCGTGAATCGCGGGCAAGGCCGGGTCCAGCTCCAGCCGCAGGTCGACCCGCTGCAGGCGCTTGTCGTAGCGCACCAGGCTGGTGGTGCTGCGCAGCTGGGCATTGAGGTCGAGCAGCTGCGGTTCCGCCTGGCGGGGCGACGCGAACTCCGAGATCTCGCGCGTGATCGACGCAAGGCGGGAAGCCTGCTCCAGGATCATGTCGGGACGGCAGTCGCCGCACTGCGACCGGCTGCAGGACAAGCCGTGGGTGCGGCGCTCGACCATGTCCTGGGCAATGCCGGAAATGGCGGCGATAGGATTGCCGATCTCGTGCGCCACGCCCGCGGCGAGCGCGCCGATGGCGGCCATCTTCTCCTGGTGAAAATATTTCTGGCGTTCCAGGATCAGTTCCTTCTCGCGCTTGTCGAGGGCGGTGGCCATGTAATTGACCGCGGCCATCAGCTGGCCGACTTCGTCGTGCCGCCGGATAGGTATCGGCGGGCCACGATAGCCGTTGACGATTTCAAGTCCGCGTTTTTGCAGCACCACCAGGTCGCTGGTCAGGCGGCGGAAGAACAGCGCGCCGACCGCGTACAGGAGCGCGACGCCGACCACGCCGAGCAGCAGCGTGGTCATTGCCACCGAATCGGCCCGTCCCCGGTAGTGCTCTATCGTGAATTGCCGCTTGCGCTGCGATTCCTGCGCGAGACCCGCGAACTCGTCCTTGAGCGCGACCAGCTCTTCGGCTAGCGCGCGCAGCGCCGCGCGGGTGGGATCGGCATTGGCGGCCCGCAGGGCGGCTTCCGGACCCTGCAGGCTGAGGCGGAGCTGCGGTTCGCGCGCCCGCAGCTGCTCGAAGTTCATGCGCAGCATCTCGTAGTGGAGGCCGATCCGGCGCATGGCGGCCTCGCGGTCATCGCTGTCGATATTGGCGAACACGCTCATCACGACATGCGTGGCGGCGTTGTCGACGCGCTGGTACAGCGTGTCGGCTTCCACGGAATGAGCGATGTGATCGAATTCCGTCAGCAGGCGGTTCTTCTGATGGAAGACGAAGACGGCGATCATCAGCGCATAGGCGATCAGCAGGCTGAATACGATCAGGCCCTTGCTTCGCACCGAAAACACATTGCCGGCCGCGGCGTCGGCCGGCGCCTCGCCCGCCCCGGTCTGGACAGGTCCGGAAAAGGCGCCGAGCAGCTTGCTTGTGAGGGTCATGCGTAGGAGCTCGTCTGACAGCAGATAAGACATACCCCAAAGCAAGAACGGTTCCACGCGCCGCGTGCCGGCAGGCAGGACAAATCCTTCTCGTTCCCCCGTTTCCATTCTCGCATCTGGGATTTCACACCCTGTTTTTCCCATGGACAGGAAGAATCGGAATATTTCCGCCGGGAATCTTATGGCATGATAGTTGCAGCAGCTGCAAGCGCGCATCGAAACGGCTCGTGTTCCAGGCCCCCCCCCACCGGAGCTGCAAAGAATGACCGAGATACAAACAGCTCTGATCGACGAGGGCGGAAATGAAGCGAAGCACCGCTTTCGCCTGCGCCTGTTCACGGCCCTGTCCTTTGCCATCACCCTGCTGGCCGGCGGCGCCATCGCCACGCTGGTGGTGCAGATGCACCAGATGGACAAGCGCAAGGAAACCGAGCTGATCGCCGCCAGCCAGGCGGCGATGATCGAGGAACACCTGAGCCATGCGATGGCGAGCACCTATGCGCTGGCTGCGGTGGTGCGCCAGGGCGGCGGCAGGATAGACCGCTTCGAGGCGCTGGGCGAGGAGATGCTGAAGATGTACGGCGGCATCAGCAGCCTGCAGCTGGCCCCGCGCGGCGTGATATCGGCGGTCGTCCCGCTGGCGCCCAACAAGGCGGCCCTGGGACATGATCTGCTGCACGACCGCGCACGCAGCAGTGAAGCGATGCTGGCGCTGGAAAGCAAGTCGCTGACGCTTGCCGGGCCGCTCGAACTGCGGCAGGGAGGCATAGCGGTTGCCGGCCGGTTGCCGGTTTTCCTGCCGCAGGCCGACGGCCGCGAGCATTTCTGGGGCTTCACGATTGCCCTGCTGCGCGTGCCCGACCTGCTCGCGATGAGCGGACTGCAGCAGCTGCCACGGCAGGATTACGACTTCCGGCTGACCCATGTCGACGCCGGCGGCACGCGCCGCACGATCGCGGAGTCGACCGCCGATGGCTTCATGGACGCCGCCGAGCAGCCCGTGCGCCTGCCCAACAATACCTGGCACCTCAGCATCGCCCCGGCGAGCCGCGGGCTGGCGCCGTACATGCCGCTGGCCGCCGGTTTCCTGGTGCTGCTGGCCGCATGCCTCGCCGCGCTGTTCACCTACTCCAGCTTCCGGCATCCGCTGCTGCTGCAGCGGAAGGTTTACCTGCGCACGCGGGAACTGGCGGATTCCATCCTCAGGCTGAAGACAGAGGCAGCCGAAAAAATGCGCATCAACCGCATGGTCGAGCAGTTCAACCGCCTGTACAGCCTGCAGAGCCGGATCAACGCGGCCATCATGCGCATCGCCGACCGCGATGCCCTGCTGCGGGAGGTTTGCGCGCTGGCGGTGGAGAACGGCAGTTTTTCGCTCGCCCGGGTGGCGGTGCTGGATGAGCATGGCGACTGGCACTGGCAGGCCGGCAGCGGCAGGAGCGACGAGATCGGGGACACGGCCTGCCCGGTGGCGGCGTGGCTGGCGACGGACCCGGCGCGCGTACTGGTGCTCGCCGACGAAGGCGTGCAGGCGGACGGACCGCGCTCCCATGCCGCGCTCAGGCTGCGTCAGGCCGGCCGCACCGTCGCCGTGCTGAGCCTGCACGCGGACGCGCCGGATTTCTTCAATACGCAGTCGATGCTGATGCTGGTGGAGCTGAGCGACGACCTGTCGTTCGCGCTCGACAACATCGAGCGCGACACGCAACGGCGGCGCACGGAGGACAAGCTGCGCAAGCTGTCGCGCGCGGTCGAGCAGAGCGTCAACGCGGTGATGATCACCGATCGCCAGGGCGTGATCGAGTATGTGAATCCGTGGTTCACCCTGATCACTGGCTACACCGCGGAGGAAGCGATCGGCCATACGCCGCGGCTGCTGAAGTCGGCGGACACCAGCCCGGAGACCTGGAAGCGCCTGTGGAGCACGGTCCTGTCCGGAGGCGAGTGGCGCGGCGAGCTGCGCAACACGCGGAAAAACGGTGAACGCTACTGGAGCCAGAGCGTGATCTCCCCGCTCAAGGACGAGTCCGGCAATATCACCCATTTTGTCGCCGTGAGCGACGATGTCAGCACGCGCAAGCAGGCCGAGCAGACCATCCGGCGGCTGGCGTTCCACGATGCGCTGACCGGACTGCCGAACCGCCGCCGCCTGATCGATGCGCTGCAGAAGGCGACGGCGCAGCCCGACGCGCGGTTCGGACTGATGCTGTTCGACCTGGACCGCTTCAAGACGGTCAACGATTCGCTCGGCCATGAGATGGGCGACCTGCTGCTGCAGGAAATCGCGCACCGGCTCGACACGCGCCTGCGCGAGGGCGATCTGCTTGCCCGCATGGGCGGCGACGAGTTCGGCATGATCGTGCGGGATGTGACGCAGCCGGAGGACATGGCGCGCCTCGCAGACGACATCGCCGCGCTGCTCAGCGAGCCCTTCCACCTCGACGGACATGAGCTGTTCGTCACCGTCAGCACCGGCATCACCATGTACCCGGCCGATGGCGGCGACGCCGAGACCCTGGTGCGCAACGCCGACACCGCTCTCTATCGCGCCAAGGACGGCGGCCGCAACGGCAGCCGCTTCTTCACCGTCGACATGAGCGCGGAGTCGCGCCGCAAGCTGCGCCTGGAGAGCGCGCTGCGCGGCGCGCTGGAACGCGGCGAACTGCTGCTGGTGTACCAGCCGCAGGCCGACGTGGTCACGGGCCGGATTCGCGGCTGCGAAGCCCTGGTGCGGTGGAAGCACGCCGAGCTGGGCATGGTGTCGCCGGCGGAGTTCATCCCGCTGGCGGAGGAAACCGGCCTGATCCTGCCGATCGGCGAATGGATATTGCGCACCGCCTGCGCCCAGGCCAGGGAATGGGAGCTGGCGGGGCAGCCGGTACGGATCGCGGTCAATCTGTCGGCGATCCAGTTTCATCACGGCGACCTGGCGGCGACGGTGGCCGGGATTCTCGCCGAGCATTCGCTGCCGCCCGAACTGCTCGAACTGGAACTCACCGAAGGCATCCTGATGACCGACAGCGCGCGCGGCATGGAAACCCTCGGCCGCCTGCATGACATGGGCGTGCAGATATCGATCGACGATTTCGGCACCGGCTACTCGTCGCTCTCCTACCTGAAGCGGCTGCCGATCCAGGTGCTCAAGATCGACCAGTCCTTCGTGCGCGACATCCACACCGACCCCGACGACCGCGCCATCGTCACCGCCGTGATCGCGCTGGCGCACAGCATGAAGCTCAAGGTGGTGGCGGAAGGGGTGGAAACCGACGAGCAATACATCTTCCTGCGCGACCACCGCTGCGACATGCTGCAGGGTTATCTGTTCAGCCGCCCGGTGCCGGCGCAGGAAGTCTGGGAAATGATGGCCGCCGAGACCGCGGCCGCGACGTAACAGGAGCATCACATGCAAAACCAGGGCGGCGACGCCAGGACATTACCGGCGTGCCAGCCAGTCTGGGTCAGGCTCAATCCGCTCGTCTCGCGCTGCGCGCGCCTGTCGAGCGCGCCGGGAAACAGCGGCGAATCAGGCCAGGCGATCGAGCGCTGTGCCCGGCTCGACTGCCTGTTCGGCTTTCGCCCCGGCTGATCAGGGCCGTACCGGCACGGCCGGCATGAGCGCCGGCCAGGCGCCGCGTGCGATTGCGCGCCGCCCCTCGAACGCCAGCCAGCTCTGTCCGCCATAGTGCGGGAGCGGCCCGCTCAGCGCGGCGAGCGCCTCGGCGTCGGCCGCCGACACGACCGCGACCGGCGCTCCCGCGATGCCCGGGATGGTCCACGCCTGCGCACTGCCCCGCGTGCCGGGATCCGCGGGTCTCGCGGGCAGGCCGGTACGGGCGAGCGCCTGGTCGACCTCGGCGTGCAGGCCGACCAGGAGCACTGGTTCCCGCCCTTCCCGGAGCCCGGAAAGATCGGCCTCCTTCGGCGGGTTCTCGAACAGCGCCGCGGCGAGTGCACGCGCCGCTTCGGCCGTGCGCCCGTCGGCAGACAGCACGACCAGCCGCGGTGCCCGGGCCGCTATCCATTGCCGCCAGATAGGCGGCAGCTGCGCCGCATCGAGTTCGCGCCAGACGCGCAGATCCGGATCGAGGCGCACGGCATCGGCAGGCGACTTCAGGAGAAAGCTGCGGCGGCGCTCGCCGAATCGCACCACGTGCAGCTCAATGCCCGCCATGCCCGCCTTGCCTTCCTCCCGCTGCAGCTGCAGCGGCAGGCGCAAATCGTACGGCTGCCCCTCCTGCTCCAGCGTCACCTCCGTGCCGCCGGCGACACTGCGCGCCGCCGCGATGCGTACGCGCGGCCCGTCGGCGCGCTGCAGCCATTGCGCGAAAAAACCGTCCAGGCTGCGCCCCGAGGCCTGTTCGAATGCGGACCGCAGATCGTCCCATGAGGCCGCCCGGAACCGCTGCCGCTCCCAGAACAGGCGAATGCCGCGCGCGAACGCCTGCTCGCCGATATCGTCGCGCAGCATCAGAAAGAGCATCGCCGCCTTGCCGTAACCGAGGCTGGCGCCAGCGGCATGGGTGCGGTAGCGAAACGCCGACAGCGGCTTGCGCTCCGCGGCCGGCACCGCTGCGGCATCGCGCAGCCAGGACAGGCGCATCTCGTACGCGGCTTGCGGCGAAGCGTCTTCCCGATAGGCGTAGTCCGCCATGAAGGTCGTCAGTCCCTCGGACCAGTTGCCCTGCGCCGGGTCGATGCGCACGCCGTTGCCCCACCAGTTGTGCAGCACTTCATGACCGAGGGAGGTGGCGCGGATGAAGGGCAGCTTCAGTACATCGCGGCCGATGTAGGTGAGCGCGGGCATGCCGAAGCCGGTGGGAAGCGGCGCGGCGACGATGGAAAAGCCGCGCCACGGATACGGGCCGATATGCGCGCTGTAGCGCGACAGATAGCGGGCGGCATCCTCCAGGTAACCCTCGGAGAGGCCGGGCGTGGCGTCGAGTTCGGCGTCGAACAAGGTGCGCACCGCGACCTCCTCGCCGCCGGGAAGCCTGTGGCGCTTCTCCCGCATTATCCAGGGACCGGCCATAAGTTCTATGCCATCGGATGCATGCGGAAAATCGATACTCGCGCGGTACCGTGCATCGGCGGCGGACGGCAGCGACTCGGACAGCAGGTTGCCGGGCACCAGACCGCGCTGCGAGGCCGGCAGCGACAGATGCACGCGATAGGAGTGGGCCTGTCCGGGGTGGGGATACCAGCCGCCGTAGGCGGGCAGGAAGCTGCCTTCCGCGGAGGCCATCGGCGGCATCGCGGTCAGCACGCCGCGGTGGTCCCGCTGGCGATCCAGCGGCGGCAGCTCCCCCGCGTAGTCCACGCGCAAGCGGCCGCCGGCCGACGGCAGCTCGATCCGCCACTCCCTGAGATCATTCGCGCTGTTCCCCGGCCGGACCCGCAGCGCCTTGCCGTCGATCTCCGCGCGCTGCACGGCGAGAGAAGGATGCAGCACGAAGCGGAAAGCAGGCCCCGACACCGGCAGCGATGCGGACGCTTCCAGGCGCCGCCTGTCCGGGTCCAGTTTCACGTCCAGCTCGAGCAGCGGCAGCGCGAAGGCGGCGCCGGGCGCGAGCAACAGCCAGAGCGAGAGCCGGAGCAGCCAGCGCCGCATCATGGCCTGACCGGGAAACGCACCACCAGGTCAAGCAGCTGCTCGCCGCGCGCCACGCGCACCGGCAGCCAGGTGCCGGCAGGCTGCTGGCGCACCGCATCCATCACGGCGCGGGCGCGCGAGACCGCCCTGCCGCCCACCTCCACCAGCCTGTCGTCGGCGCGCATGCCGCTGCGTTCGGCGAGGCTGCCGGCGCTGACCTCGGCGATGCGCACGCCGGTATCGGTTTCTTCCAGCCGCACGCCGAGGCGAGGCGGCTCGGGCGCATTTGCCGCCGGCGCCGGCGGCACCGCGAAGACGGCGTCGGCCAGGCCCGGCGCCAGCCGCTCGCATGACTCTTCGGGGCCGAGCGGCAGCAGCGTGCCGATTTCCCGGATGCCGAGATCGCGCAGCTGATGCGGGACGCCGTAACCGTGACGCACATGGCCGCCGCCCATGACGCCCACCAGCAAGGCGCCGCGCCGCGCGGCAACGGCAATCGCCTCGGCCATCGCCCGATCCCACACCTGCTGCGATTCGACGAAGTAGCGGAATCCGGTGTCGCCGGCAGAAGGCTTGCCGCGGGAAGGCTTGCCATGGCTGGCATGCATGCGGTAGATGTCCAGCAGGTAGTCGCGGTAGGCGTCCGACGGCGGCGCCGGACGGCCGACACCCTCGCGGTCCGCCGGCGGGACCGCGTCCCAGCCGCGCGTACTGACGGCGCGGCTGAGCTTGCGGTCGATATTCAGCGCCAGCATGGGAATGCGGTTGAGCCGCGCGAATTCGAACATCGGCATATAGAGCGCCGGCGGAAAACTCCAGACCTCGCTCCATCCTGTCTGCTCCAGCAGCTGCTGCTGGCTGAGCTCGCCGGCCACCCAGCGGTCGAGTACCGGCTGCACCCGGCGCGGGAACATTTCAAAGCCGAGCACCATGTCGGGCCGCTGCGCATGCAGCGCGGCGATCACCTGCAGCTGCCAGCGATGGTGATCCTCGTTGTCATGCTGCTCGCCGAGCAGCACCGCCTGCTTGCGCGACATGGCGGCGATCAGCGTCGGCGCTTCGATCGTGGCGCCGCCCGGTGCCATCCAGGTCGCCGGCGCGGGACACGCGGCGCCTGCCGGCTGCGAAACGAACATGACGGCCAGGGCGGCCGCCCCGAGGATGGGACGCAGGCTGGACATGAAGACTCCGTTTCATGAAGACGCGGCTATTGTGCGCCCGAACCGGCCGGCGTGCAGGCGGCGCTCAGCGCGCGGGCTGGCCGCCCTGCGCCTGCCGCCGCTGCGCCTCGGCGATGCCCGCGGCGGCGTTGCGGCCGATCTCGCTGTCGGGCTCGGCCAGCGGCAGCATCTTGCGCCAGCGGCGCTCGGCCTCGGCGTAGTCGCCGCGTTCGAAAGCGGCGCTGCCCGCGAGCGACAATGCCTTCAGGTTGGCGGGATCGAGCGCGAGCGCGCGCTCCACCAGCCGCTCCGGCTCGCCCTGCAGGCTCTGGCCCTGCGCCATCGCCAGCGTGTCGGCGTAGTCGGCGAATGCGGCGCTGTCGTCGGGCTTGAGCTTGACCAGGCGCGCATAAGCCTCGGCGGCCTGCGCATAGCGCCCGAGGACGTTGTACGAACGCGCCAGCATGCGCCAGCCTTCCGCATTGTCCGGGTCCTGCTGCATGCGCTGCGCCAGGCCGGCCACCATCGACTCCACCTGCTGCGACATGGCCTCGGGTGCGGCGGCGTGCGGGTCCGCCTGGTCCTGCAGGAACGCGGCCGGCGAGCCGAGGCCCAGGTACAGCGCCGCCGCCAGCATCGGCAGCAGCGTACCGACGGCGATGCCGGTCCAGCGGCTCGCGCCCCGGGTCTCGGCCACCGCCTCCGGCCGCACTTCCTCGGCCACCCTGCGCTCCAGTTCTTCCCGCGCCTGCGCATACTCCTCGGCGCCGAGCAGCCCGGCCGCATGTTCGGCTTCCAGCTCGCGCGACTGATGACGCAACACCGCCAGGTTCAGCGCTTCGCGGCGCTGTCCGCCCCCGCCCTGCCCGCCCCGCATCAGCGGCGGCAGCAACAGCAGCAGCGTGCCGAGTATGAGTACCGCCACGCCCACCATGAAACCCGTCATTGCATATCCTCCTTGCCCGCCAGCAGCTGCGCGGCGCGCCGGCGCTCGCTGTCGGTCATGTCATTCGCACTCGGCGCACGCGTGCGCAGGCGCCGTACCAGCAGTCCGATTCCGAGCGCCAGCAGCAGGAAAGGCCCGAACCAGAGCAGCCAGGTCGTGGCCCGCACCGGCGGACGGTAGAGCACGAAGTCGCCGTAGCGCTGCACCATGAAATCGATGACGTCGCGTTCGCTCATGCCCGAGGCGAGCTTTTCCCTGACCTGCTGCTTCAGGTCGAGCGCGAGTTCCGCGTTGGAGTCGGCCAGCGTCTGGTTCTGGCAGACCAGGCAGCGCAGCTCCGCCGACAGCGCGTCCACTCTTTTTTCGAGCTGCGCATCGCCGCCCTGCTGCGCCTGCGCAAGGCAGGCGGAAAAGGCGAGCAGCAAGGCCAGCCAGTGCTTGATCAGTCGCTTATGCACGATTCAACTCTTCTATCAGGGGCAGCAGCTTGCCGGCCAGTGCTTCGCGGGTGAGCGGACCGGTGAACTTCATCCGGATCACGCCCTTCTTGTCGATCACGAAGGTCTCGGGCACGCCGTACACACCGTAGTCGATGCCGACGCGGCCATCGGCATCGAAAGCGGAGACGGTGTAGGGATTGCCGTGTTCGCTCAGCCACTGGCGGCCTTCATTGCGGCCATCCTTGTAGTTGAGTCCCACGATGGGCACCTGCCCGGTCCTGGCGAAGTCCATCAGCACCGGATGCTCGACGCGGCAGGAGGTGCACCAGGATGCCCAGACGTTCAGCACCCAGACCTTGCCGGCCATGTCCGCCGGCGTGATCATCTTGTCGGCCTCATGCAGTTGCGTCAGCGAAAACGCCGGCGCCGCCTTGCCGATGAACGGCGAGGGAATCTCGCGCGGATTGAGCCGCAGTCCGACCGCGAGAAACACCAGCAGTCCGAAAAACAGGCCGAGCGGAATCAGGAAACGTTTCATCATTTCACCCGTTGGCAACGATGGCGGCGGCGCCGGCCGCCGGGACCGGGGCGCGCGCCGGGATGCGATAGCGGCGGTCGCTGGCGGCGAGCAGCCCGCCGAAGGCCATGATCAGGCATCCGCCCCAGATCCAGCCGATGAAGGGCTTGTGCTGCAGCCTCACCACCCAGGCGCCGTCGCCGGTGGCCTCGCCGAGCGACACATAGAGGTCGCGCGTGATGCCGCGGTCGATGCCGGCCTCGGTCATCGGCATGCGCTGCGCGATGTAGATCCGCTTTTCCGGATGCAGCACCGTCACCGGCCTGCCGTCGCGGGTGACCTCGAAACGCGCGCGCGCGGCCATGTAGTTCGGCCCCGCCACCTCGTCGAGTGCGACGAAGCTGAAGCGGTAGCCGCCGAGTTCCGCGCTCTCGCCGGCGCGCATGTGCACATCGCGGTGATCGTCGAAGCCGCTGACCATCGTCACGCCGACCACGAATACGCCGACGCCGGCGTGGGCGACGAGCATCGCCCAGTAGCTGCGCGGCTCGCGCGACAGCCGCTGCCGCAGCGGCATGCCCTTGGGCGCGTGACGCACGCGCTCGACCAGGTGCGCCAGGCCGGAGACGATGATCCAGATCGCGAACGCGATGCCGGCCGCCACCATCGGCGTGGCCGCCAGTACCACCGCCAGCGCGACGGCCGCGAGCACGCTGCCCGCTGCGAGCACACGCAGGCGCTTGAGCAGCTCGCCCGGCTCTGCCCGCTTCCAGCGGGCGAAGGGCCCGACGCCGATCAGCAGCAGCAAGGGCAGCATCAGCGGCACGAACACCGCTTCGAAGTACGGCGGGCCGACCGAAATCTTGCCGAGCCCGAGCGCATCGAGGAACAGCGGATAGAGCGTGCCGAGCAGCACCGTGCCCGCCGCCACCAGCAGCAGCACATTGTTCACCAGCAGCAGCGATTCGCGCGACACCAGCGCGAAGCTGCCGCCGTTGCCGACCGAGGGCGCGCGCCAGGCGTACAGCGTGAGCGAACCGCCGATCACGATGGCCAGGAAGATCAGGATGAAGGTGCCGCGCTCCGGGTCGGTGGCGAAGGCATGCACCGAGGTCAGCACGCCCGAGCGGACCAGGAAGGTGCCGAGCAGCGACAGCGAGAACGCGAGGATCGCCAGCAGCACGGTCCAGTTCTTGAAGCTGCCGCGCTTTTCCGTGACCGCGAGCGAATGGATCAGGGCGGTGCCGACCAGCCAGGGCATGAAGGAGGCGTTTTCGACCGGATCCCAGAACCACCAGCCGCCCCAGCCGAGTTCGTAATAGGCCCAGAAGCTGCCCATGAAGATGCCGAGCGTCAGGAACATCCAGGCCGCCGTGGTCCAGGGCCGCGACCAGCGCGCCCATGCGCTGTCGAGATGGCCGCCGAGCAGCGCCGCGATCGCGAACGCAAACGCCACCGAGAAGCCGACATAGCCCATGTACAGCAGCGGCGGATGAATGATCATGCCGAAGTCCTGCAGCAGCGGGTTGAGGTCGCGCCCCTCTGGCACGGCGGGCAGCACACGGTCGAAAGGATTCGAGGTGAACAGCAGGAAGGCGAGAAAGCCGACCGCGATCATGCCAAGCACGCCGAGCACGCGCGCCACGGTCTCCTCCGGCAGGCGGCGCGACAGCAGCGCGACCGCCAGCGTCCACAGGGCGAGCATCGCGATCCACAGCAGCAGCGAGCCCTCGTGGCCGCCCCAGGCGCCGGCGATGCGGTAATAGACCGGCAGCCGCGAATTGGAATTGCCGGCCACGTAGGCGACCGAGAAATCGTTGGCGACGAAGGAAGCGACCAGCGCCGCGAAGGCGACGCCGACCAGCAGGAAGAGCGCGAAGCTGGCCGGGCGGGCGACCGCCATCCAGGCGCGGCGGCCGCTGAACGAACCCGCCAGCGGCAGGATGGCCAGCACCAGCGACACGCACAGCGCCAGCATCACCGCGAAGTTGCCGAGTTCAGGAATCATTGCGGAGCACCCTTGCCCGTCTGCGCGCCCTCGTGCGCCTGCTTGATCGCGTGCGCGGCCTCGGGCGGCATATAGTTTTCGTCATGCTTGGCGAGCACCTCGTCGGCCGTGAAGCGGCCGTCCGCGGCGAGCTTGCCCTGCGCCACCACGCCTTTGCCTTCCTTGAACAGGTCGGGCAGGATGCCCTTGTACGCCACCGGAATCTTCTGCGCGGTATCGGTGACGACGAAATGCACGGTGACGCCGTCGGCCTGCCGCTTGAGGCTGCCCTCTTCCACCATGCCGCCGATGCGGAAGCTGCGGCCCTGCGGCGCCTCGCCCGACTGCACCTGGGTCGGTGTGTAGAAGAACACCATGTTCTGGCGGAACGCCGAAATCACCAGCCACGCGGCCAGGCCGAGCGTGGCCAGTCCCACGAGCAGCAGCGCCGCCCTTTTCTGTCTTGCCTTCATTGGTTTTCCTTTCGCGCCCGACGCGACCGGCCTGCCTGCCGCGCATGACGCTTCTTCAATCCGGCGCTGCGCATCTTCAGCGCGCCCACTTCACCGGCCAGCAGCAGTCCGCTGACCACGACCGATCCCCACACGTACAAGCCATAACCGCCCATGGCGAGAAAATCGCCGACGCTGTTCCAGTTCATGCCTGATCCTCCAGGTATTGCCGCGTCCATTCGGCATGCCGTTCGCGCTCGAGCATGATGCAGCGCACCCGCATCAGCGAAACGGCGATCGTGTAAGCCCAGGCGGCCAGCGCCATGATCAGCATCCCGGCCAGCATGGTCATCGCCATGCTCGGCGCCTTGGTCATGCTGACCGACGAGCCCTGGTGCAGGGTGTTCCACCACTGGACCGAAAAGTAGATGACCGGCACATTGACCGCGCCGACCAGCGCCAGCACAGCGCCGGCCTTGTCAGCGCGGCGCGGATCGTCGATCGCCGCCTGCAGGGCCATGAAGCCGATGTACAGGAACAGCAGGATCAGTTCGGAGGTCAGGCGCGCATCCCACACCCACCAGGTGCCCCAGGTCGGCTTGCCCCACAGCGCACCGGTCCACAGCGCGATGAAGGTGAACAGCGCGCCGGTCGGCGCCAGCGCGCTCGCCATCATCGACGACAGGCGCGTGTTGAACACCAGGCCCACGCCGGACCAGAAGGCCATCACGAGATAGACGAACATCGACATCCAGGCCGCCGGCACGTGCAGGAAGATGATGCGGTAGGCCTCGCCCTGCTGGTGGTCGGTGGGCGCGACGAGGAAGCCGATGACCATTCCGACCACGGCCAGGAGCACCGCCGCGGTCGCAAACCAGGGAATGAGTTTTCCCGCCAATGGGAAAAACTGCTGCGGCGATGCGTATTTGAAAAATCCTGCGCCGCTTGTTGCTCTCCTGCTATCGAGAATCTGGCTGCCGGTGGACACTGCTGTCTTACTCCAATATAAGTTCTTCAAGGCGCTTTCCGGAAATCGGGAAAGCGATTGATCGGGCTGCTTCCTTGCACCCCTGCTTGCCGCCAAAACCCGCCTGTTTCATTGACTGTCCGCTACGGAAAACGGTTTCTTTCCCGCCTTCCGGCTTGCCGTCCTCCAATTGCAATCGGCATGCCATTATTCGATGGCAATACGCAGCGCCGTGGCGGTCGCCCATGGCGCGAGCGCAACCGATCCGGCGAGCGCGCCGCCGAGCAGCAGCAGGTGGGCGGCCGCGCCGACCCCGGATGCCTGCGCCCCGACCGAACCGGCGCCGAAAATCAGCACCGGCACGTACAGCGGCAGGACCAGCAGCGCCACCAGCACGCCGCCGCCGCGCACGCCAAGCGTCAGCGCCGCGCCGATCGCGCCGATCAGGCTCAGCACCGGCGTGCCGAGCAGCAGGCTCGCCGCCAGCACGCCGATCTCCGGCGCACCGAGTCCGAACTGCACCGCCAGCAGCGGCGACAGCAGCACCAGGGGCAGGCCCGACACGATCCAGTGCGCCAGCACCTTGCCGATCACGATCACCGTCAGCGGCTCCGGCGACAGCGCCATCTGCTCCAGCGTGCCGTCGGCGTAGTCGGGCGCGAACAGGCGGCCGAGCGCGAGCATCGAGGCCAGCAGCGCGGCGACCCACAGGATGCCCGGCGCCATGGTCTGCAGCAGACGCGGCTCCGGTCCGACGCCGAGCGGGAACAGGCTGACGACGATGATGAAAAAGAAAAGCGTGGTCAGCACTTCCGCGCGCCGCCGCATCGCCAGCAGCAGGTCGCGTCGCACCACGGCGGCAAGCAGCCGGATCATGCGGCACCGCCGAGTTCGAGCCGCAGATGCCGCCGCGCCTGCAGGCTTATCTCCTGGTGCGTGGTGTAGATGAGCATGCCGCCGGCCGCCAGGTGGCGGTCGACCGTCTCGCACAGCGCCTGCACGGCGGCCGCGTCGAGCGCGGTGAAGGGCTCGTCCAGCACCCACAGCGGCCGGTCCTGCGCCAGCGTCAGCCGCGCCAGCGCCACCCGCTTGCGCTGCCCCTGCGACAGCGCGCGCGCCGGCAGGTCGACCGCCGCGCCGAGGCCCAGCCGTTCGAGCGCGCCGCAAGCCTGATCCTCGTCGACCGGCCTGCCGGCGATGGCGGCCGACATCGCCAGGTTTTCCCAGGCCAGCAGCTCGTCCTTGATGGCGGCCGCATGGCCGAGATACACCAGCGCCGAATTGAACTCTTCGCGGTGGCGGCGGATATTCTGGCCGCACCACAGCACCTCGCCCTGCTCCGGCTGGGTCAGGCCGCACAGCATGCGCAGCAGGCTGGTCTTGCCGCTGCCGTTGCGTCCGGCCAGCCGCAGCGCCTCGCCGGCATCGAGCGCGAGATCGAGTCCGGAAAACAGCACGCGGTCTCCGCGCCGGCACTCGAGCGAACGGGCTTCGAGCTTCATGCCGCGGCTCCGGCGGCCAAGGGGAACAGCATGTCGAGGTTCATGAAAGGAAACGGGTGACGAAAGCGCCGCGCACGGCGCTCCCGCGGCAATGGAGGCGGCGGGCGCTCAGGCGCCGACCAGCGCGACGATGCGGTCCTGGTCGAGAATCCTGATGCGCCGGCCGGTGACGCTGATCATGCCTTCGGCGGAGAACTCGTGCAGCAGGCGCGACAGGGTTTCGGGCGTGAGGCTCAGGCGCGAAGCGATCAGCGTCTTGCTCGCGATCAGCTCCACCAGCTGCCCCGCCTGGTAGCGGCCCTGCCGCAGCAGATAATTGGCCAGCCGTTGCCGCGCCGTCTGCAGTGAGTAACTCTCGATATCGCGCGTCAGCGCATACATCTGACGCGAAACGCGCAGCATCAGTTCATGCGCGAAACTGAAGTTCTCCCGCGCAAGCGACATCACGGTGGCCGCATCGACATGCAGCAGCATGGAGTCCGTCGTGGTCTTGACGAAAGCCAGGTGCGGCTGATCGATGAGCATTTCGACCAGGCCGAAGCAGCGGTTCTGGCCAAGGATGGCGAGCGTTTTCTCATTGCCGTCCTTGCGCTCGAAGCCCACCTTCACCTGGCCGTAGACCACCACGAACAGTCCGTGCGGCGCATCGCCCTGGCCGATCAGGCAAGCATTGGAAGCGGTGCGCAGCGGCTGCGCGACCGCAGTGAGTTTTTCGAGCTGACGCTCGTCAAGCATGCGAAACAGCGACGTGTTGGCAAGGATGCCCTTGATGTTGTGCACGCTGTCCTCGCGCTGGGATCGGGCGCGTTCCATCCTCATTTTTGTTGCCTCGGCCGGGCGACGGCCCTGGAATCAATCGTGCCGAGAGGATGCGCGACCGCACCCGATTTTTTAATGATCTAGATCAATTTTCCCCGAAACCCGCCCGCGCCCCCTCCACCCCGGAAAAGACAAGCCGCGCCGCAAGCTGTGGCACAATCGACGCCCGTCACGCGAGACCTGCCATGCAAAGATTCAAACAGTACGACCTGATCATCGATGCCCGTTCCGAGCGCGAATATGAGGAAGACCACATTCCCGGCGCGATCAGTCTGCCCGTCGTCAACAACGAGGAATACGCGGAAGTCGGCACCCTGCACCGGACCGACAAGATGCGCGCCTACCTGATCGGCGTCAGCTACTCCCTCAGAAACATCGCGCGCCACCTCGACCAGGTCATCGCCGGACGTCCCCGTAATGCGCAGATACTGGTGTACTGTTTCCGCGGCGGCAAGCGCAGCCGGCTGTGGTTCGACGCGCTCGACACCATCGGCTACCGGGTCCACAAGCTGGAAGGCGGCTGGAAAGGCTACCGCCGCTGGATCAACGAGCAGCTCGAGACCCTGCCCTCGCAGTTCTCCTACATCGTCCTGTCGGGCCCGACCGGCTGCGGCAAGACACGGCTCCTGCATCAGCTCGATGCGCTCGGCGCCCAGGTGCTCGACCTCGAAGCCATCGCCAACCATCGCGGCTCGGTCATCGGCGCCGTGCCCGGACTGGCGCAACCGACGCAGAAGTATTTCGACAGCCTGCTGGTGCAGAAGCTGTCCGCCTTCGACCCGGCTCGCCCGATCTGGGTCGAAGCCGAGTCCAAGAAGATCGGCAATGTACGCCTGCCCGATGCACTGCTCGACACCATGCACGAACGCTCGCGCCTGCTGCGCATCGATGCGCCGATGGCGGAGCGCGTCCTGCTGTGGCGGGAAGACTATCGACATTTCGAGGACGACCCGGAAGCCTTCGTCGCCCGCCTCGAGCATCTTCGCAAGCTGATCGGCGGCGCGGAGTTCGCGGTATGGGAAGAGATGGCCCGCGAGCGCAGGATGCCGGCGCTTTTCCAGCGCATCATGGAAGTTCATTACGACCCCGCCTACACACGCTCGACCACGCGCCACTACACTGCGCTGTCGCAGGCGCCGCTGATCGAGCTGCCGAGCCTTGCGCCGCAGGCGCTGCGGGACGCGGCGCGGGACCTGCTCGCGCAGTATGACCCGGGGGCGGCGGTACTGGCCGCCTGATTCGTTCGCACTTCGAGAGGTGACTGCATACGCCGGCACGGAGGGCAGCCGGGTCAGTAGGGCCGGCGTCCCTGCCGGCCCAACCGACGGTGTTCCGGAGAACGGTTGATACGTCGGTCGCGCGGGGCGATGCAGGTCGTCCCACCTCCACCGCGCGACGGGCCCACTCACTCCAAGCCAGTAGGGCCGGCGTCCCTGCCGGCCCAACCGACGGCGGTCCGGAGAAAGAGTAATACGTCAGTCGCGCGGGGCGATGCAGGTCGTGCCACCTCCGCTGAGCCGGCACGGAGGCCGGCTCCACCTGGGCCAAGTCGGAGAGCGATCGATGCACAGGTCGCACCGGGCAGCGCAGGTCGCGCGACCTTCGCCGTGCGTACACTCCAGGCCAGTAGGGCCGGCGTCCCTGCCGGCCCAACCGACGGTGGTCCGGAGAACGGTTGATACGTCAGTTGCGCGGGGCGATGCAGGTCGTGCCACCTCCGCTGAGCCGGCACGGAGGCCGGCTCCACTTGGGCCAAGTCGGAGAGCGATCGATGCACAGGTCGCACCGGGCAGCGCAGGTCGTGCCACCTCCGCGCGCGACGGGCCCACTCACTCCAAGAAAGTAGGGCCGGCGTCCCTGCCGGCCCAACCGACGGCGGTCCGGAGAACGGTTGATACGTCAATCGCGCGGGGCGATGCAGGTCGTGCCACCTCCGCTGAGCCGGCACGGAGGCCGGCTCCACTTGGGCCAAGTCGGAGAGCGACCGATGCACAGGTCGCACCGGGCAGCGCAGGTCGTGCCACCTCCGCGCGCGACGGGCCCACTCACTCCAAGAAAGTAGGGCCGGCGTCCCTGCCGGCCCAACCGACGGCGGTCCGGAGAAAGGGTAATACGTCAGTCGCGCGGGGCGATGCAGGTCGTGCCACCTCCGCTGGGCCGGCACGGAGGCCGGCCCTACTTGGGCTGAGTCGGAGAGCGATTGATGCGCAGGTCGCATCGGGTCGCGCAGGCCGTGCGACCAACGCCCACCCCTAAGAAACCATCACACGAAAACCCGCGCCCCAAAGCAAAGGGGCCTGTCTTTCGACAGGCCCCTTCGGGTGATGCTGGCGCGGCTGGCAGGAATCGAACCCACGACCCCTTGGTTCGTAGCCAAGTACTCTATCCAGCTGAGCTACAGCCGCGTAAAACGAAAGTATAGCACCCGTTCAATAAAAAAAGGAAGCCCTCCGCGGAAATTAATCCTGCCGCCCGCGCCGCCGCCCTGCCCCGTCCGCCGCATCCCCCTGGCTGAGCCCCCGTGCACTTGTGTTAAAGTCGCCGCACCCATTTCTTTACAGCACCGCCGCCCCCTATCCGGCGCGGCGCGGAGCAGAGCCAGAACAGGCGACGCGCCCGGCAGTCAGATGAAAGCCGCGAGGCCGTCCGCACCGATACAACGAGGAAGAAGATGTTGCGCTCCGAATGGCTGCCGGTCGTCATGCAGGGATCGTTCAGCGAGATCTATATCGTCGACCGCGGCAGCTTCCGCATCCTGCACGCCAACCCCGCCGCCCGCAAGAACCTGCAGTACACCGCGGCCGAACTCGCGGCGATGACGCCGCTCGACCTCGCCCGCCAGGTATCGCGCGAGGTGCTGGAAAACATACTGATGCCCCTCGCCTGCGGCAAGGCGAGCCGCGCCTCGCTCGATACCGTCCATACCCGCAAGGACGGCTCCACCTATCCGGTCGAGTTCAGGCTCTATCACTGCGCGTCGGACACGGCGCCGGCCTATGTCATGATCGGCAACGACACCAGCGCGCGGCATGCGGCGGCCAAGGCGCTGCGGCTGTCGGAAGCGCGCTTCCGCACCATCGTCTCCAACACGCCGGGCCTGTTCTTCCAGCTGCTGCGCAAGGCAGACGGCACCACCACCATGCCTTATCTCGGCGACGGCTGCCATGCGCTGTTAGGCGTGAGCGCCGAACAGCTGCGGGCCGATCCGGGGCAGTTCGTCGCCCTGATCGTGGACGAGGACCGGCAGTCCTTCATCGACTCGCTCAACGCATCGGCTGCGGGCATGAAGGAACTGAACTGGGAAGGCCGCATCCACGTCGCGAAGTGGAAGGACACCAAGTGGATCAATATCCGCTCCACGCCGCGCGCCCTCTCGGGCGACGACGTGCAGTGGGAAGGCATCATGACCAATATCACCCAGAGCAAGCTGGAGCAGGCGGAGATCCGGCGCTCGCGGGCGCAGCTGGCCGAGCTGTCCGCGCATATCCAGACGGTGAAGGAAATCGAACGCACCCGCATCGCGCGGGAGATCCACGACGACCTCGGCGGCAATCTCACCGCCATCAAGATGGCGATGGCGCTGGTGAAGAAGCGGCTGCCGCCGGAGGACGCGGCGCTGGCCGAAAAGGCCGCCTACGTCGACACGCTGGTGGACCGCACCATCGAGGCGATCCACCGCATCACGGTCGACCTGCGGCCGGGCATTCTCGATTTCGGCATCGTCGCCGCCATCGAATGGCAGGCGCGGGAATTCGAAAAGCAGCTCGGCATCCCCTGCGAAGTCAGCAGCGATGAACACATCGAGCTGCCGGCCGACCAAGCGGCCGCGATGTTTCGCATTTTTCAGGAAGCGCTTACCAATATCGGGAAACACGCGCAGGCCGGCCGGGTCGCGGTGACGCTGCAGCGCAGCGCCGACAGCGTGCTGCTGGAAGTGACCGACAACGGCCGCGGCATCGTGCCGACAGACAGGCTCAAGCCGAAATCCTTCGGCATACGCGGCATGGAAGAACGGGTCGGCGCGCTCGGCGGCGAGCTGGAGGTGAGCGGCGCGCCGGGGGGTGGCACGAAAGTCGCTATCAGGATTCCCCTGCCGTTGAAACAATAGAAAGCAGCACCAATGACAGCCACCGAAACCATCAAAGTCCTGATCGCGGATGACCATGCGATCGTGCGCGAGGGCCTGCGCCAGATCCTCACCGATAACAAGGACATCACGGTCGCCGGAGACGCGGAGAACGGCAACGACGCCATCAAGCTCGCCCGCAAGAGCGACGCCGACGTGCTCCTGCTCGACATCTCCATGCCCGACCGCAGCGGCATCGAAGTCCTCAAGCAGGTCAGGAAGGACAACCCCCGCCTCGCCGTGCTGATGCTGTCCATGCACCGCGAAGACCTGTACGCGATCCGCTCGCTCAAGGCGGGCGCGGCCGGCTACATGAACAAGCAGAGCGCGCCGGCCGAACTCGTCGACGCCATCCGCCTCGTCGCCGCCGGCAAGAAGTACATCAGCCCTGCCCTCGCCCAGGAACTGGCCAACCACGTCGGCGACGAGAACCGCGAAGTCCCGCCGCATGAAACCCTGTCCGACCGCGAATACCAGACCCTGGTCATGATCGCCTCCGGCAAGACGGTAAGCGACATCGCCGCCGAGCTTGCGCTGTCGGTCAAGACCATCAGCATGTACCGCTCCCGGCTCTTGCAAAAGATGAAACTCCGGCACAACGCCGAGCTGACCCATTACGCGATCAAGAATCACCTCGTCGAATAAGGCGGACGTTGTTTTTGCGGGTCTTCTCATTTTCCGTTTATCAACGTAAAGTGGCGTGATTTTTAACCGACGGTCGATTGCGCGGGATGCGGGAAAACCTCAACAAGCCGGAGCAGAGTCCAGCCGAAATCGCGCGCGAGGCATTCAAGCGCCTCGCGGTGCGGCGCATTGCGCCGACACCGGAAGCCTATCGCGAGATCTATGAAGAGATCGCCGGCACGACCGCGCAGCCGGGGGCGGAACAGGTGCTCGCCGACTTCGCCGCCGCCCTCGTCCGCGGACCGAAGGACATCGCCGCGCTCGCCGCCCAGCTGCAGCTGGCCGCCGGCAAGCGCGACTGGCAGGACTGCAGCCGCAACCTCAACCGCCTGATCGACCTGCAGCTCAGCCGCGCGGCGCAGCCCGCGCCGGAGCCGGCGTCCGGCACCTTCGAGGCGCTCGCGCCGGCGGTGCAGGAAACCCGGCAGATGCAGCTGCTGCGCGACCTGCTGATCCGCACCCTGACGCTGGCGCTCGTGTCCATGCTGCGCGGCGCGCCCAGACTGGCCGAGGAAGCCGAATCCCTGGCCGAGGCGATCCGTACCGCCTACACTGAGCAGGCGCTCAACGAGATCGGCGGACGGCTCAAGCAGCTGTGCTTCAAGGTCGGCCTCAAGGCCGACGACATGGCGGAAGAGCATGAACTGCTGCTGCGGCTGTTCCAGCTGCTGCTGGAAAACGTCAGCGAACTGCTCGACGATGATTCCTGGCTCAGCGGCCAGATCGCCAACGTCCAGGACCTGCTGTCCGGCCCGATCAGCCACGCCGCCCTGCTCGACGCCCACCGCAGCCTCAAGGAAGTGATCTACAAGCAGGGCGTGCTCAAGCACAGCCTGAAGGAAGCCAAGGTCACGGTGAAGAACATGATGATGACCTTCATCGACCGGCTCGGCGCGGTGGCCGTCAGCACCGGCGACTTCCACAAGAAAATCGACAACTACCAGCAGAAGATCGCCGGCGCCAGGGGCATGGTCGAGCTCAACCACATCCTCGATGACATGATGCGCGACACCAAGGCCGCGCAGGACGAGGCGCTGCGCTCGCGCGATGAAATGATCGCCGCCCGCCAGGAAGTGCAGGAAGCCGAGGCCCGCATCCAGGAGCTGGAATCCAAACTGGAGCAGATGAGCGAACTCGTGCGCGAGGACCAGCTGACCGGCAGCCTCAACCGGCGCGGCCTCGACGACGTGTTCGAGCGCGAGATGGCGCGCTCGGTGCGCCGGGAAAGCCCGCTCTGCGTCGCCCTGCTCGACCTCGACGACTTCAAGCGCCTCAACGACACCTATGGCCACTCCGCCGGCGACCAGGCGCTGATCCACCTGGTGCGCGTCATCAAGGACACGCTGCGCACGATGGACGTGGTGGCGCGCTTCGGCGGCGAGGAATTCATGATCGTGCTGCCGGACACCCCGCTGCCCGAGGCGATGCAGACGGTGACGCGGGTGCAGCGCGAACTCACCAAGCAGATCTTCATGCACGAAAACCAGCGCCTGCTGATCACCTTCAGCGCCGGCGTCGCGCTGCGCCGTCCGGGCGAGGACCAGCAATCCCTGACCAAGCGCGCCGACGAGGCGCTCTATGAAGCCAAGCGCGCCGGCAAGAACCGCGTCGTGGCCGCGCAATAGGCCGCCCTTCCAAATAGGCCTGCCCTTCCAAAAACCCGTATAGTCGCGTTGCGGCGCACAATCCGACGCGCCGGCCGGACAGATTCCCATGCAAGACAAGCCATACAGCTCACTCGACCCGACGGACTGGAATGAACTGCGCGCCCAGGGCCACCGCATGCTCGACGACATGTTCGATCACATGGCCGGCCTGCGCCAAAAACCCGTATGGCAGCCGGCGCCGCAGGAAGTGCGCGACGCTTTCCGGGAGCCGCTGCCGCGCCAGCCGACGCCGCTGGCCGAGGTGCATGCGCGTTTTCTCGACGAGATTCTCCCCTATGGGATCGGCAACGCCCATCCCGGCTTCATGGGCTGGGTCCAGGGCGGCGGCACCGCCGTCGGCATGCTGGCCGAAATGCTGGCGGCCGGCCTCAATGCCAATCTCGGCGGCCGCGACCAGATCCCGGTCGAAGTGGAACGCCAGGTGCTGCACTGGGTGCGGGAACTCTTCGGCTTCCCCGACGAGGCCAGCGGCCTGTTCGTCACCGGCAGCTCGATGGCCAACATGATCGCGGTGCTGGTGGCCCGCACCGGCGCGCTCGGCACCGGGGTGCGCAAGACCGGCCTCGCCGCCTCCGGTCGCCGGCTCACCGCTTATGCATCCGTCGCCGCCCACCAGTGCGTCAGCCAGGCGGTCGACCTGTGCGGCCTGGGCACCGACGCGCTGCGACTGATCCCGGTGGACGCGCTCGGCCGCATGGACACGGTCGCGCTGGAAGCCGCCATCGCGCACGACCGCCGCCAGGGCTTCACGCCCTTCATCATCGTCGGCAGCGCCGGCACGGTGGACATCGGCGCGATCGACCCGCTGCCGGCGCTGGCCGACATCGCCGCGCGCGAAGGCCTCTGGTTTCATGTCGACGGCGCCTATGGCGCGCTTGCCATGCTGTCGCCCGAGATCGCGCCGCGCCTCGCGGGACTGGAGCGCGCGGATTCCATCGCCTTCGATTTTCACAAGTGGGCGCAGGTGCAGTACGACGCGGGCTTCATCCTCGTGCGCGACGGCCGGCTGCATCATGACAGCTTTGCATCGCCGGCCGCCTACCTGGCGCGGGAGACGCGCGGCATGGCGGCCAATTCGCCGTGGCTCAGCGACTTCGGGCCGGATTTGTCGCGCGGCTTCCGCGCGCTCAAGACCTGGTTCGCGATCCAGGCCTATGGCAGCGAACGGCTGGGCGAGGTCATCAGCCACGGCTGCCGGCTCGCGCAGGATCTGAAGCAGCGGATCGAGAGCGAGCCGCGGCTGGAACTGCTGGCGCCGGTGGGGCTGAACATCGTGTGCTTCGGCTATCGCTGCGAGGAGGCGGACGAGGTCAATCGCGAAATCGTGATCGCGCTGCAGGAGTCGGGACTGGTCGCGCCGTCGACCACCATCGTCAACGGCCGGCTGGCCATTCGTGCTGCGCTGTTCAATCACCGGACGCGGCAGCAGGATATCGATACGCTGGTCGAGGCGGTTCTACATCGGGGTCAGCAGAACGAGGCCGCGCCGGTTCGGCGTCGTGCCTGATCCAACGCGCGCGAACGACGCGTTACGGCGCCGTTTCAAAATACTTTAGCCCTTGATTTGAAAGCAGAAATTCCCGGCGTCAGGCGCTCGGCCCCTCATCACAATTCTCTCCTCAAAATCAAGCACTTGCGGGCACGGCGGATCGTGCCCTGCGTGCTGCCTCAACCTTCCGGGGCATCCTCCCCAAAAAAACAGTTTCCGTAGTTAAAGTTTTTCCCAAGGCTTCCGAAGAACGGTTTGTCTGGCTCGAGCAGGGCTGGACTGGAAAAACGACAGGCAAAAAAATCCTAAAGCTTTTCCAGTCTTGTCCGATAAAGCTAGCAACAGCGGTTCAAACGGCCGGTAAAAGCGGCGGAACCGAGACCCAGAGACTCAAGCCGGAAGCAAACGGCACTCAGTCAAAACAGGAGAAACACCATGGCTGCATACATCAATACCAACATCGCTTCGCTGAACTCCCAGCGCAACCTGAACAAGTCCGAAGGCGCCCTGTCGACTTCGCTGCAGCGCCTGTCTTCCGGCCTGCGTATCAACAGCGCCAAGGACGATGCCGCCGGCCTGGCCATCAGCCAGCGCATGACCGCTCAGATCAACGGCATGGACGTCGCCCGCCGCAACGCCAACGACGGCGTGTCGCTGGCCCAGACCGCTGAGAGCGCGCTCGGCAACGCCGGCGACCTGCTGCAGCGTATCCGCGAACTGGCAGTCCAGTCGTCCAATGCCAGCAACTCCGCAGGCGACCGCCAGTCGCTGAACGCCGAAGTCGGCCAGCTGACCCAGGAACTCGAGCGTCTTGCCAACTCCACCGAGTTCAACGGCAAGAAGCTGTTCGACGGCTCATTCGGCAGCGCCCAGTTCCAGGTCGGCGCGAACGCAGGTCAGACGATCACCACCAACACCGCCAACCTGCGCACCTCCGCTTATGGCAACAACCAGGCGACTACCGCTGCCGGTGCAGGCGTGGGCTCGGCTGTTGCCACAAGCAGCGCAGTGACCGCCGGCGCCGTGACGGTCAATGGTTTCGCAGGCTCGAAAGACATCGCTGTCGGCGCTGGCGACAGCGCCAAGGCGGTTGCAGCCAAGGTTAACCAGGTCACGACCGACACCGGCGTCACCGCTACCGCCCGTACCGATGCGAAAGTCTCGTTTAGCGCCAGCGGCTCGTATAACCTGACGATCAAGGGTGACAACGACACGGCTGAGACCGTCAGCTTCTCGCTGTCCGCATTCAACACAGCCGACGGCCTGTCCTCGGCAGTCACGGCCTTCAACGACAAGTCCGCCAAGACCGGCGTTACCGCATCGCTCAACAGCACGGGCGATGCCGTGATCCTGACCAGCTCGACCGGTGCGGACATTGTCATCGCCGACACGGCAGTCGCCAACGGCGGCACGACGACGGTGCAAGGTCTGAAGGCCGACGGCAGCACAGCCGTAGGTGATCCAGCCGTCCTGACCGTCGACACCGACGTCAACACCGCCTATACCAC
Source organism: Noviherbaspirillum aridicola (assembly GCF_019656455.1). Taxonomy (GTDB): domain Bacteria; phylum Pseudomonadota; class Gammaproteobacteria; order Burkholderiales; family Burkholderiaceae_D; genus Noviherbaspirillum; species Noviherbaspirillum aridicola. The sequence continues at coordinate 160,016 of NZ_BPMK01000011.1, read as the reverse complement.
GGGCCTCGTGACCTTCGACTCCGAAAAGTCCTTCTCGGCTGTCCAAGCTGATAGCGGCACCAACATCCTCGGTGCAATAGGCGCCGTAACGACGAACTCTAAGCTGAACAAGGTTTCCGAAGTCGACGTGTCCACCTTCAACAAGGCACAGGAAGCGATCAAGACAATCGACTCCGCGCTGAACATGATCAACGGCGAGCGCGCGAAGTTTGGTGCACTGCAGTCCCGCTTCGCATCGACAATCACCAGCCTGCAAACGTCGTCTGAGAACTTGAGCGCCGCACGCAGCCGCATCCAGGACACGGATTTCGCTGCCGAGACGGCCAGCCTGACCCGCAGCCAGATCCTGCAACAGGCCGGTACCGCGATGCTCGCGCAAGCGAACTCGCTGCCCAACAGCGTGCTGAGCCTGCTGCGCGGCTAATCGCTTAGTCAAACGGCAACAAAACCCGGTCGAATTTTTCGGCCGGGTTTCTTCACATTCGGGAGATGATCGTGGACATACGCCCAGTAGGTACAGGAAACGCGGCTGGCGCAGCGCCCGCCCCCATTCTGCCTGGCACGGCGCCGGCGCAAAAGCCGGCAGCCGATCCCACCATCGCTGGCGCACTGGTTCAGCAACCGGGTGGCGTTCCGGACGCAGAACAGGTCAAGAAGGCGGTTCAGGACATCAACTCGGCGATGAAGGCCATGTCCAACAAGATCGAATTCTCGGTCGATGCCGAGAGCAAGGAGCCGATTGTCCGGGTGCGCGATGCGGAGACCGGCGACGTTATCCGCCAGATCCCGACCGAGGAAGCCCTCGAAATTTCCAAGGCGCTGGACCGTGTCCAGGGCCTGCTGTTGCGTCAGACCGCCTGACCGGCGGTCCGCGGCTTTTCTCTTCGCGGCGATTTCCCGCCGTCACTGCCCGTTGCCGTTTTAATCACGGCGACGGCATCCCCGTACCCCCCAAGCCCCGGAATAGCACCGTAAATCCTCCTCTAAAGTCGGATTTGGGAATGCCGATAAAAAGTTATAGTGCAACTTTATCGGGAGAGTGACGTGGCCACATCGACATCAGGCGTCAGCTCAGGACTGGACGTCAACAGCATCGTGTCGCAGCTCATGGCGATCGAGCAGCGCCCCCTTGCCAAGCTGGCCCAGAAGGAAGCGAGCTATCAGGCGAAGGTGTCGGCATTCGGCAGCGTCAGCAGCGCATTGTCGACCTTCCAGGACGCTTTGGGCAAGCTCGCGGACCCGGCGAAATACCAGGGTATGTCCGCGAGCGTCGGCGACGCCACCATCCTCACCGCGAGCGCGGGCACGAAGGCCGCGGCCGGAAGCTACAACATCAATGTCACCCAGCTGCCGCAGGCACAGACGCTCAAGTCCGCCGGCATGGGCAGCAGCACCGCCAAGATCGGCACCGGCGCGGAAACCACCATCACCTTCCAGTTCGGCAGCTACGACACCACGGCGGCCAGCGACGGCGTGTACCCCGACGGCACAAAGTTTACGCAGAGCGCCACGCGTACCACGGGCACCATCAAGATCGACGGCACCAACAACTCGCTGCAGGGCATTCGCGACGCAATCAACAAGGCCGGGCTCGGCGTCACCGCCACCATCATTTCCGACGGCAGCGCGACCCCGAACCGCCTGGTGCTTACCTCGGACAAAACCGGGGCGGCATCGAACATGAAAATCGCCGTCAGCGGGGATACGGCGCTGCAAGACTTGCTCGCGTTCGATCCGACCACGGCCGGGGGCCAGAAGATGACGCAGGCGGCGGCGGGTCAGAATGCCCTGCTGACCGTCAACGGCATCAGCATCAGCAGCGAGACCAAGAGCGTGTCCGACGCGATCCAGGGCGTGACGCTCAACGTGCTCAAGGCCGGCAGCACGACGTTCAGCGTCAGCAAGGACAGCGCGCAGGTGACGAACACGGTGACGTCCTTCGTCAAGGCCTACAATGACCTGCAATCCACGCTCAAACAGCTGACCTCCTACAACACAGAGACCAAGGCTGCCGGCATCCTGCTAGGCGACCCGACCATCCGTTCCCTACAGACCAGCATGCGCCAGATGCTCGGTGCAAGCAATGACAATGCTGGATCCCTGAAGACCCTTTCCGCGGCCGGCATATCCTTTCAGAAGGACGGCACGCTCGCACTCGACAACTCGAAATTGCAGAAGGCAGTCAGCGGTAGTCCCGAAGACCTGGCGGCGCTGTTTTCGACCGTGGGACGGGCCAGCGACAGTCTTATCAGCGTGACCGGCTCCAAGGCTTCGACCAAGGCCGGCAAGTACGACGTGTCGATTTCCAATCTTCCAAAGCAGGGTTATCAGACCGGCGACGCCGCACTGAGCGGACCGGTCACGATTGCCGCCGGCACGACGCTCAACGTGGCACTCGACGGCGTCAGCGCGAAGGTGGGGCTCACCGCAGGCAGTTATGCGCCGCAGGAGCTGGTCGCCATGATGCAGGCAGCGATCAACGGCACCTCGGCGTTCTCCAGCGCCGGGAACTCGGTTGCAGTGTCGCTTGACGAAGGCGGTCGCCTGAAAGTCACCTCCAATCGTTATGGACCGGCCTCCAAGGTCGCAATAACTGACGACGCCGGCACCGGCATCGCGACGCTTTTCGGAGCTGTCATTACCAAGGCGGAAGGCGAAGACGTCGCCGGCTCCATCGGTGGCATGCCGGCCGCCGGCAATGGCCAGGTCCTGACTGGCGCCACGAATACCGCCGTCGATGGGCTGAAAATACAGGTCAACGGCGGCACGACCGGTCCGCGCGGCAGCATCGACTTTTCGACCGGCATCGCCGGACAGCTCAGCAAGACCATCGAGAGCTACCTCGGTAGTTCGGGCATGCTCAAGAACCGCACCGACGGCCTCAACCGCACGATCAAGGATATCGACAAGAGCCGCACCGCACTCAATACGCGGCTGGCGGAAACGGAAAAACGTCTGCGCGCCGAGTACGTGGCGCTCGACAGCCTGCTTACCAGCATGGCCGCAACCAGCAACTACCTGACGCAGCAGCTGGCAAGCCTGTCTGCACTCAAATAAGAGGACGAGAATGTTCGGTTCGAACAGGATGGGCGCAAGCGCCTATGCAAATGTGGGTGTTGAGACCGGCGTCGCCGCCGCCAGCCCGCACAAACTGGTCGTGATGCTTTTCGACGGCGCCATGGTGGCGATCGCTTCGGCGATCCAGCACATGCAGGCCGGGAATATCCCCGCGAAGGGACAAGCCATTTCCAAGGCGATTACCATCATCGACAGCGGCCTGCGCGCCAGCCTCGACAAGAAGGTCGGCGGCGAGATCGCGCTCAACCTGGACGCGCTGTACGAGTACATGAGCGACCGCCTCGTGATCGCCAATATCAAGAATCAGCCGCAAATACTGGAAGAAGTGCATCAGTTACTGAAAGGCCTGAAGGACGCCTGGGAATCGATCAATCCCGAAGCCGCGCGCCCGGTGCAAGCCGTTGCGCCCGCTGCCGCCGATCCCCTCGCCCCTCAGCCCAACCGCCTCGTGAAAGCCTGACCATGGACAACCAGGAAATCATCTCCCTCTACGAGTCCGTCGCCGACATCACCGACAAGATGCTGGCCGCGGCCAGGACCGGCGACTGGGAACAGCTCGCGGCGCTCGAATCCAAGTGCTCCAGCCAGGTCGAGATCATCAAGCGCAACGACTCGCCGCGCGAGCCGCTGACGCCGACCGCGCGCGAGCACAAGACCCGGATCATCAAGAAGATCCTGGAGGACGACCGCCAGATCCGCAATATCACCGAGCCGTGGATGGCGCGCCTGTCCAAGCTGATGAACAGCGCCGGCGTCGAGCGCAAGCTCGCGCAGGCCTACGGCGCGAACCAGTCCGGCTGAGTCATGCTGCCGCGGGCCGACCTCAATACCGCCCGCCCCCCGTCCTCGGTCGAAGCCTCGACCCGGTCGGTGTCCTCCACCGACGCCCGGCTCGAGGTCTTTCGGCGGTTCGACCAGATCGCGATCGGCCGCGAGCTGCAGGCGACGGTCGACAACATGCTCGACGACGGCAGCTACCTGGTGCGCATCGCGGACGGCAATGCGCGCATGGCGCTGCCGGTCGGGACCAGGGTCGGCGACCAGCTGTCGCTGATCTTCATCGCGCGCGAACCGCGGCCCACCTTTCTTCTCAATCAGTCCGGCGGCAGCGCGCCGGCCACGCTGTCCGCGACCGCCCGCCTGATCGATCATGCCCTGCATGCCGCCGCCGACGCCGACGGCGTGACCGGCAGCACGCCGCTGCTTCCCTCTTCCGCCCAGGCCGACCCGGGCCGCATCGCGGATGCGCTCAGGGACCAGCTGGCGCGCAGCGGGCTGTTCTATGAATCGCACCTCCAGGAATGGATGAATGGACGCCGCACCGCCGAACAGCTGGCGCAGGAGCCGCAGGCCGGCTTCGGGCGCGCGGCGCCGCAGGCGGACGGCGAACTGGCGCAGCTGGCGGGCAATCTGCGCGAGCTGGGCGAGGGGGTGAACAAGCTGCTCGACCTGATGCGCGACGCGCGCGTGCCGGCCGCCAATCCGCAACTGCTCGATGCCGATGTGATTGCGCGCAGCGGCGCGGCGATGCCCGCCATCGATCCCGAGGCCGCACGCCTGATCGGACTCCAGCTCAACGCGCTCGAACAGCAGCAGCTGCGGTGGCGCGGCGAACTCTGGCCGGGACAGGAGCTGGAATGGGATGTCAGCCGCGAGCAGCGCGGCGACGACGGCCAGGCGCCCGAGCAGGAAGTCTGGAACAGCGCGGTGCGCTTCGAGCTGCCGCACCTGGGCACGGTGTCGGCGACGATCCGGCTGTCCGGCAACCATGTGCAGCTGCAGGTGAATACCGCCAGCGAGGACAGCGCGACGCTGCTGCGCGGGCATGCGGCTTCGCTGGCCGATGCATTGCAGGCCGCTGGCGCCTCGCTCGACGGCCTGCTGGTGAAGCGCGATGAATCGGCCTGACCGCCTGCAGAACGCTGTCGCCCTCGCGTATCAGACGGGCGACGCGGCGCCCAAGGTGGTGGCCAAGGGGCGCGGCATGATCGCGGAACAGATCATCGCCCGCGCGCGCGAGCACGGCGTGTTCGTGCACGAGTCGAAGGAGCTGGTGGCGCTGCTGATGCAGGTCGAGCTGGACCGCCATATTCCGCCGGAACTCTATCGCGTAGTGGCGGAATTGCTCGCATGGCTATACCATATCGACGCGCTGAAAAATAAGGGACCCCAGAAACTGTCCCTGAGCGATTCATAGAAGAAGAGACAATGTCATTCAACACCAAGTTCGGCACGGAAGACGTCAGTCCGTACCAGGTCCATTCCCGCCGCGAGATCATCGGCCTGCTCAGGGCCATGCATGAACGCAACCAGCTGGTCAGCATGCAGGCGGGCGGCGGCGCCGACGCCGTAGTGACCTCCGTGCTCGACGTCGACGAGGATGCCGGCCTGGTGGTGATCGACCGGGCGCCGGGCAGGACGGTCAACCAGCGCATCATCGACAGCGACAATGTGTCCTTCGAAACCGTGCTCGACAATATCCGCATTATGTTCTTCGCCGAAAAAGTCGGCGAATGCCTGTATGACGGTTCGCCGGCGCTGTATATCGCGATCCCGGGCAGCCTGGTCCGCCTGCAGCGGCGCGAGCATTACCGGGTGCCTACCCCGGTGGCCAACCCGGTGCGCTGCACCATCACCATCCCACCGGACGACCACGGGCTTGGCGGCGCGACGGTGGTCGTCACGCTCAAGGACATCAGCGGCGGCGGCATCGGGGTGATCGACGAAAAGAAGCTGCTCGACAATACCGTCGGCCGCAACTACAAGGACTGCCGCATCGACCTGCCCGGCGCCGGGCCGGTGGTCTGCACGCTGCAGGTGCGCAATTCCGCCGACCTGCAGCTTTCCGCAAGCCGGTCCATCCGCAAGCTCGGCTGCATGTTCGTCGACCTGCCCAATGCGACGATGGCGACCATCCAGCGCTATATCACCAAGCTCGAGCGCGAGCGCAATGCCAAGGCGACCGGCCTGAGCTGACATCCCGGCCCGCGCTTCGGGCACAATTGACCCAGGTCAATGTTTCTTTATGTCACGGGCTGTTATAAACAGGGCGACGGCTTCGCCGACGCTTTGTTTCATTGCCCGCCGCAGGCAGGCACAGCCACGAGAACCATGACCCGCGCTCCCCTGTCCCGCCACACGCCTTCCGCATCCTGTCCTGCAGCACGGGAAGCGGGCCGATGAAGCTTCCCGAGCCGGAGGATTTTTTCGGGGCTCCCCTGCCCCTGCATGCCGTTCCGCCAGCGCTGCTCGACGACGCGCACGACGGGTTCTGGCAGGTCGACGCGAACTACACCACGACGTACGCGAACACTGCCCTGGCGGCGATGCTCGGCTACGACGATCCCGCGATGCTGGTCGGCCTGCCCGCGGACCGTTTCATCCTGGCCGAGGACGGCGAATCCCACCGCGCCGAGCAGGCACGCCGCATCGCGGGCTTGCCCGGACACTACGAGCGGCGGCTGCGAAGCAGCGACGGCACGGTGATACGCTGCCGCGTCCATGCGATGCCGCACCTTGACCAGGACGGCCGCTTCGCCGGCGCCAGCGCCTTCGTCCGGCCGAGCATCGACAGCGGCGAGACCGCCCGCGCCCGGCTCGCCAGGTTCTATGAACTCTGCCCGCTGGGCATCGCGCTGTGGGATGAAAACGGCCGCCTGATCGAACACAACGCCGCCTTCGCCCGCATCCTCGGGCATGACGACGCCTCGCTGACCGGACTCGGTTATCACGAGCTGACCGGCGGCCGCTACCGCGCGGCGCACCCGCGGCTCATCGCCGAACTTGAGCAGCATCGCCGCCTCGGCCCCTATGAAAAGGAATATCTGCACCGGGCGGGCCACTGGGTGCCGGTACGGGTGACCGCGATGGCGGTGCGTGAACCGGACCGGCCGCCCTGCGTATGGTCCACCGTGGAAGACATCACCGAGAGCCGCAACGCGGCGCTCCGGCTGCGCGAGAGCGAGGCGCGCTACCGCTCCGTGGTCGACAGCATCAAGGAAGTCATCTTCCAGACCGACGAGCACGGACTGTGGACCTTCCTCAATCCGGCCTGGACCGACATCACCGGCTATCCGGTGGAGGACACGCTGGGCACGCATTTCCTCGACTATCTCGACCCCGCGGAAAAACAGCGCTGGCTCGACATGTTCCGTCCGCTGCTCGACCGCAGCCAGGATCATTGCCGCCATGAGCTGCGCTGCCTGCATCGCGACGGCGGCACCCGGTGGCTGGAGCTGATCGCGCGGCTGACGGTGGACAGCGAAGGCAGGCGGGGCATTTCCGGCACTCTGGTCGATGTCAGCCGGCGCAAGGAGGCCGAGGAAAAGGTAAGGCTGGCGGTAAGCGTGTTCACGCATGCGCGCGAAGCGATCATGATCACCGCCACCGACGGCACCATCCTCAACGTCAACGATGCCTTCCTGCGCATCACCGGCTACGAGCGGCACGAAGTGGAAGGACGCAATCCGCGCATCCTTCAGTCCGGGCGCCACGGCAAGGAATTCTATGCCGCCCTGTGGCAGCAGCTGTCCAGCCAGGGCTACTGGGAAGGCGAGGTCTGGAACCGCCGCAAGAACGGCGAGGTGTATCCCGAGCTGCTGACCATCAGCGCGGTGCGCGACGCCGGTGGCGCGACGCTCAACTATGTCTCGCTGTTTTCCGACATCAGCGCGCAGAAATCGCATGAACAGCAGCTGGAGCAGATTGCCCATTACGACGCCCTCACCGGCCTGCCCAACCGCCTGCTGCTGGCCGACCGCGTGAGCCAGGCGCTGGCGCGCGCGCGCCGCCACGGCACGCGGGTGGCGATCGCCTGCCTCGACCTCGACGGCTTCAAGCAGGTCAACGACCGCTACGGCCATGCGGTCGGCGATCACCTGCTGGTGGCGCTGGCCGGCCGCATGCAGCAGGTCATCCGCGAGTGCGACACGGTCGCCCGGTTAGGCGGAGACGAGTTCGTCGCGGTCTTCAACGACCTTCCCGGCAATGCCGACTATCAGACACAGGTCACGCGCCTGCTGGCGGCGGTCGCCGAACCGGTGCAGCTCGGCGCCCGCGCCATCCATATCAATGCCTCCGCCGGCGTCACCCTCTTCCCGCAGGCGGAGGAAGTCGACGCCGACCAGCTGCTGCGCCAGGCCGACCAGGCGATGTACCAGGCCAAGCTGGCCGGACGCAACCGCTACAGCGTGTTCGACACCGCGCTCGACCGCAGCGTCAAGGGCCGCAATGAACTGCTGGAGCAGGTTCGCCTGGGATTGCGCCGCGGCGAGTTCGAGCTGTACTACCAGCCCGTGGTGCACCTCCGCAGCGGCGCGGTGCCCTTTGCCGAGGCCCTGCTGCGCTGGCGTCATCCCGCGCGCGGCCTGCTGGGTCCGATGGAATTCCTGCCGCAGATCGAGGACCATCCGCTCATCGTGGAGATCGGCGACTGGACGCTCGACACCGCGCTGGCCCAGATGGATGCCTGGCGCGCCGGGGGCGTGCGGATCGGCGTGAGCGTCAATGTCGGCGCGCGCCAGCTGGCGCAGCCCGAATTCGTGCGGCGGCTGCAGGCCAGGCTGGCCGCGTATCCGGCGCTCATGCCGGGACAGCTGAAGCTGGAGGTGCTGGAAACCAGCGCGCTGGACGACATCGGGCATGTGACGACCGTGATCGCTGCCTGCAGGGAGATCGGCGTGCCGTTCGCGCTCGACGACTTCGGCACCGGATATTCCTCGCTGCTTTACCTGAAGCGCCTGCCCGCGCAACAGATCAAGATCGACCAGGGCTTCGTGCGCGACATGCTCGACGATCCGGAAGACCTGGCCATCCTGGAAGGCATTCTGGGTCTCGCCTCCGCCTTCCGGCGCGATACGGTGGCCGAAGGCGTGGAGACGCTGGAGCATGCGGAACTGCTGCTGCGCCTCGGCTGCGTCCACGCCCAGGGCTACGGCATCGCGCGCCCGATGCCGGCCGCGGCGCTGCCGGGCTGGCTGCGCGGCTGGCATCCGCCGCCGCACTGGGCGGCTTGCCCCACGCTGCAGCGCGACGACCTGCCGCTGCTGTATGCGAGCGTCGAGCACCGCGCCTGGATGCGCGCGCTGGAAGCACGGCTGGCCGGCGCGGCCGACAGCGGGCCGGAACTCGACCATCACAAGTGCCGCTTCGGCATCTGGCTGCACGGCGAGGCCGCCCAGCGCTTCGGGAGCCGGCCTGCGTTCCCGCCGCTGCTCGCCACGCATGAAGCCATTCACCGGATGGCGGCGGATCTGCTTGCCGATCCGTCGGCGCCCACCGCCCTGCCGCCTTCCCTGCTCGACCTGCACCGCGAACTGCTGCGCCATCTCGAGGCATTGCAGGCCGCGGCCGGCAAGGGGGACGCGGCATGATGGCCGCCACCCGGCTCGGCACCGGCCTGTACTCCGCCTATCTCGCTTACGGGCGCCTGCGCATCGGCCTGCAGCTCGCGCTCGGGCTCCTGCTGGTGCTGCCGCCGATGTGGGGCCTGCTCGGATTTGAAATCATGCGCCTGCGGGCGGCGGCGGAGCAGGAAACGAAATCCGAGGTGGGCAACCTTGTCCACGCATTTGCCGAGGAAGTGGGCGCCACCGTCGGCACCATCGACCTGTCGCTCGTCGGCCTGCGCGACCGCCTGCAGCAGCAGCGCGCCGATCTCGGCGGCATCATCCGCCGGCTGCAGCAGCATATCGGCGAGACCGTCCTGTTCCAGGTGGCGATCACCGACGCACGCGGGCGTCTGGTCTACTCGAGCGTCGACACGAGCGCCGTCGGCATGGATTTGAGCGACCGCGAACACATCCGCGTGCACATGGAACGACAGGGCGACCGCCTTTTCATCAGCAAGCCGATACTCGGCCGCGTCAGCGGCCAGTGGTCGATCCAGTTCACCCGTCCGCTGTACCGGCAAGACGGGACCTTCGACGGCGTGATCGTCGCCTCCGTGGCGCCAGCCTACTTTGTACGCTTCCTCGACAAGATCAACCTGGGAGAGGATGCGACGGTGGCGCTGGTGCGCCAGGGCGGCGACATCCTCGCGCGCAATCCCGCCGGCCCGGACGGCAAGGGCATCGGCGGACGCATGGACGCCGGCCTTTTCCTGCGCCCCGAGGGACCGGCGGCAGGCCTGTATCGCCGCGTATCGGAAGTCGACGGCATCGAGCGCATCTATGCCTGGCGTGACCTGCCCCGCTACCAGCTCACGGTACTGACCGGACGCTCCGTGGAATCGGTGCGGGCGCGCTATGCCGCGCAGCAGCGCGCCTTCCTGCTGGCCGGACTGGGCGCGTCGCTGCTCGTGGCCGGCGCCGGCTATCTGCTGCTGCTGGCGGCGCGCCACCGCGCGCGGGCCGTCGATGCACTGGCCGAGAGCGAGGCGCGCTGGAAGTTTGCGCTCGAGGGCTCCGGCGACGGCGTCTGGGACTGGAACCTGGCGCGCGGCAGCGTGACCATCAGCGAGCGCACCCGCCAGATCCTGCAGCTCGAGCAGAACGAAGTGCCCGGCACGATGGAAGCCCTGCAGGATCTCGTCTATCCGGACGACCTGAATGCGGTGCGCAGCGCCTTGCAGAAGCATCTGGTCGGAGAAACGCCGACCTATCTGATGGAACACCGGGTGCGCTCGCTCGGCGGCAAGCCGCCGGTATGGATTCTCTCGCGCGGCATGCTCGTCAAGCGCAGCCGCAGCGGCAAGCCGCTGCGCATGGTCGGGACCTTCAGCGATATCACCGATCGCAAGCGACGCGAGGCGCAGATCGAGCATATGGCGCGGCACGATCCGCTCACCGGCCTGCCGAACCGGGCGCTCCTGAACGACCGCCTGCAGCAGGCGCTGCTGCGCGCGCGGCGGGAGAACACGCCGCTGGCGCTGATCTACTTCGATCTCGACAAGTTCAAGCCGGTCAACGACACCTGGGGCCATGCCACCGGCGACCGGCTGCTCGAAGCGGTGGCCGAACGCGTGCGCGGCTGCCTGCGGGGGTCGGACACGGTGGCGCGCGTGGGCGGCGACGAGTTCGTGGTCCTGCTGCCGGCCATCGGCGCGGAGGATGACGCGCAGGCGATCGGCGAAAACATTCTCGCCGCGCTCAACCGTCCTTTCGAGCTGGACGGCCATGTGCTGAATATCTCGGCCAGCATCGGTATCGCCACCTATCCGGGCGACGCCACCGACCAGGCGAGCCTGATGCGCTGCGCCGACCGGGCGATGTATCAGGCCAAGGATGCGGGACGGGGCCGGGTGCAGATGCACCTCGGCAGAGAGACGGAAGCGGTGCGCCCCCGGTAGGAAAGGAAGCGGATCGCACGCACGGGCCGGCGCGGCGGCGCGAGGCCCGGGCGGCGCGCTATACCTGCATGTTCATGATGTCGTGATACGCGCTCACGAGCTTGTTGCGGACCTGCACCGTGGCCTGGAAGGCGATGCTCGCCTTTTGCGAATTGATCATCACATCCGACAGGCTCACGCTGTCGTCGCCGGCGACGAAGCGCCTGGCAAGCGCATCCGCGCCGCGTTGGGCGTTGCTGACCTGGTCGAGCGAGGCCTTGAGCGCCGCCGCGAAATCCACCTTCGGCGCCGGCGCGTCGTCCTGCTGCGGCGCCTTCACGCCATTCTCCGGCCGCGTCGCCGCCGCCTTGAGCTGCGCGATCATCGACTCGATCCTGCTGGTATCGATTCCACCTGTTTTCATGACTGCCTCATGCTTTCGGCCCGTCGCAAAACGGACCCCATTCCAAGTGCTGCAAAGTTAACACCGCGCGCGGCATGTTTTTTGCCTGATTAGGCGCGGGAATCGCCTTCTATTCGCGGATTTGATTTGCCGCCGCGGGGTGACAATGCGAGCCTAGGAAAAAGCCCGGAACATCGATTCCCATGCAAGAGAAAATCGTCAACCTGACCAACGGCCGCGCGCCGGGAGCACTGCGATGACGCCAGCAGGCGAAGGCGCCGTTACCGTTCCGGCCACGCCGCCCTCCGGCCTCATCGGCTTCGCGCAGACGCCGGGCGGCAAGAACTTCTTCCTCATGCTCGGCGTGGCGGCCGTGCTCGCGGTGATGGCCGGCGTGTGGCTCTGGAGCCAGACGCCGGACTACCGCGTCCTGTTCTCCAATTTCTCCGACCGCGACGGCGGCGCCATCGTGGCCGCGCTGCAGCAGCAGAACGTTCCCTACAAGTTCGCCGAGGGCGGCACCGCGATCCTGGTCCCGGCCGACAAGGTGCATGACGCCCGCCTGAAGCTGGCCGCGCAGGGCCTGCCCAAGGCCAGCGGCGTCGGCTTCGAGCTGATGGAAAACCAGAAGCTCGGCATTTCCCAGTTCCTCGAACAGGTCAACTTCCAGCGCGCGCTGGAAGGCGAGCTGGCGCGTTCCATCCAGTCGGTGGCCGCGGTGCAGGCGGCGCGCGTGCACCTTGCGATGCCCAAGGCCTCGGTGTTCGTGCGCGACCAGCAGAAGCCGACCGCCTCGGTGCTGCTCAATCTGCATCCCGGCCGCACGCTCGACCCGCAGCAGGTCAGCGCCATCGTTCACCTGGTCGCCAGCAGCGTGCCCGAGCTCTCGACCAAGAACGTGACCGTGGTCGACCAGAACGGCACGCTGCTGTCGGAAAACGGCAAGCAGGCCGGAATGAACGGCCTCGATCCCACCCAGCTCAAGTATGTGCAGGAGCTGCAGCAGAACATCGTCAGGCGCATCGAATCCATCCTCACGCCCATCGTCGGCGCCGCCAACGTGCGCGCCGAGGCGACGGCCGACGTCGACTTTTCCCACAGCGAGCAGGCGGCGGAGGTCTACACCCCGAACGGGCAGCCGACCAATTCCGCCATCCGCAGCCAGCAGACGAGCGAGAACGTCGGCGGCGGCGCGGGCGTGGGCGGCATCCCCGGCGCGCTGACCAACCAGCCGCAGCCGAACGCGACCGCGCCCGTGAATGCCCCGGCCAATGCCGCGCCCGGGGCGACCGCGCCCGGCGCCGCGCCGGCCCAGGCGACCGGATCGCCGCCGTCGAGCGTACAGCGCGAATCGACCGTGAATTACGAAGTCGACAAGACGGTGCGCTATGTCCAGCAGCCGATGGGCGGCATCAAGCGGCTGTCGGTGGCGGTGGTGGTCAACTACCGCAAGGAAGTCGGCAAGGACGGCAAGGTGACGATGAAGCCGCTGTCCGAGGCCGAGAAGGCGCAGATCGCCGACCTCGTGCGCGAAGCCATGGGCTACAACAAGGATCGCGGCGACACGCTCAACGTGGTCAACAGCCCCTTCGCCGGGCTGGAGAAGGAAGTGCTGCCGGAGATTCCGTTCTGGCAGCGCCCGGAAATGATCGACCTCGCACTGGTCGCCGCCAAGTGGCTGGTCGCCGCCGCCGTGCTGGCCTATCTGTTCTTCGGCGTGCTGCGGCCGCTGACGCGCCGCATCATCGCGCCCTACCTGCCGCCTCCGCCGGCGGAGGAAAAGAAGGAAGAGGAAGAAGGCGAGGAGCAGGAAGACGCGGTGGTGCAGATCGCGAACCAGGCCGAGCAAGAGGATGAGACGCCGAAGCTGCCCGCTTACCTCAACAACCTGGAAGCGGCGCGCAAGCTGGCGCGCGACGACCCCAAGGTGGTCGCCAACATAGTCAAGTCATGGGTGGAAAATGAGTGAGGACGGCGTAGTCAAGGGCGCGATCCTGATGCTGGCGCTCGGCGAGGAAGAGGCCGCCGAGGTGATGAAGTACCTCGGCCCGCGCGAAGTGCAGAAGCTCGGCGCGGCGATGTCGAAGATGAAGGGCGTGCCCAATGAACAGCTGGAAGCGGTGCTGAGCGACTTCCGCACCGAGGCCGAGAAGAGCAGCGCGCTCGGCCTGGACTCGGACGAATACATCCGCTCGGTGCTGACCAAGGCGCTCGGCGAGGACAAGGCCTCCACCCTGCTCAACCGCATCCTCGGCACGCGCGACGCCAGCGGCATCGAAAGCCTGAAGTGGATGGACGCGCAGTCGGTGGCCGACCTGATCCGCAACGAACATCCGCAGATCATCGCCACCATCCTGGTGCACCTCGAGCGCTATCAGGCCAGCGAGGTCCTGACCTACTTCACCGACCGCCTGCGCAACGACGTGGTGCTGCGCATCGCCACGCTCGACGGCGTGCAGCCGGCCGCGCTGCGCGAGCTCAACGAAGTGCTGACCAAGCTGTTGACCGGCAACGAGAACCTGAAGAAGAAGCCGATCGGCGGCGTGCGGACCGCGGCCGAGATCCTGAACTTCCTCAGCGGCGACAGCGAAGCGTCGGTGATGGAAAACCTGAAGAACTACGACACCGACCTCGCCCAGAAAATCATGGACGAGATGTTCGTGTTCGACAACATCATCGACATCGACGACCGCGGCATCCAGGTCCTGCTGCGCGAAGTCCAGTCCGAGACCCTGATCGTCGCGCTCAAGGGCGCCAGCCCGGAGCTGCGCGACAAGATCTTCAAGAACATGTCGCAGCGCGCCGCCGAAATGATGCGCGAAGACCTGGAGTCGAAGGGACCGGTCCGCCTGTCCGAGGTCGAGGCGCAGCAGAAGGAAATCCTGCAGATCGTGCGCCGCCTGGCCGACGAGGGCCAGATCATCCTCGGCGCCAAGGGCGACGACGCCTTCATCTGACACGGCGACACTGACCACGTATGAGCTCTCCCGTCATCCCCAAGGAACACCTGTCCGCCTACCAGCGCTGGGAAATGGCCTCGTTTGGCGACGAACGCCCCTCGTCCAAGCATGCCGCGGCCGACGCGCAGCTGCTCGCCGCCCGCGCGGCCGCCGAGGAAGCCGCACCTATGCAGGAGCAGGCCCGGCAGCAGGGCTACGAACAGGGCTTTGAGCAAGGCCACGCGGCCGGCCTGGAAGCCGGCCTGCGGGAAGGCCGCGAAGCCGGCCGCGCCGAAGGCCTCGCCGCCGCCGCGCAGGAGGCGGAGCGCCTGCGCGCGCTGGCCGGCGGCTTCAGCGGCGCGCTCGCGGCGGCGGACGAGACGGTCGCGGCCGACATGCTCAACCTCGCACTGGACCTGGCCAAGGCCATGCTGAAAACCGCGCTGAAGGTCCGGCCGGAACTCGTGCTGCCCGTCGTCACCGAAGCCATACGCTACCTGCCCAGCGTGCAGCAGCCCGCCCTGCTGGTGCTCAATCCGCAGGACGCCGAGATCGTCCGCTCGCACATCGGCGACGAGCTCGAGCGCGGCGGCTGGCGGCTGGCGGAGGACCCGCAGATCGACGCCGGCGGCTGCCGCATCGATACCGGGAGCAACCAGATCGACGCCACCACCCCGGTGCGCTGGCAGCGTATCGCCGAGGCGCTCGGCGACAACACGGACTGGCTGGAATGAACGAAGCCGCGGCATCCCACGCCGCCCGCTGGCAGGCCTTTCTGGCCGACTGCGGCGCGCTGGCGACGATCCCGGAACCGATGCTGGTTTCCGGACGCGTGACGAGGGTCGCCGGCCTCGTGATGGAAGCGGTCGGCCTGCGCCTCGCCGTCGGCGCCGGCTGCACCATCGCGCTGCCGAGCGGATCGCGCATCGAAGCCGAAGTCGTGGGCTTTGAGAACGATCGCTTGTTCCTGATGCCGCAAAGCGATGTCGAGGGCGTGGTCCCCGGCGCACGCGTCTTCCCGATCGAAGTGGCCCCCACCCTGCCCCGTCCCGGCGCGGTCAGCCATCCGCGCCGCCGCCCGAGCGACCGCGGACGCCATCTGCCGGTGGGCGATGAACTGCTGGGCCGGGTGCTCGACGCCGCCGGCCGTCCGCTCGACGGCCTCGGCCCGCTCAACTCGGTGCACTCCGCCCCCTTGTCGGTGCGTGCCGCCAACCCGCTGGCGCGGGCGCCGATCACCGACAAGCTCGACGTCGGCGTGCGCGCGATCAACAGCATGCTGACGGTCGGCCGCGGCCAGCGCATGGGCCTGTTCGCCGGTTCCGGCGTCGGCAAGAGCGTGCTGCTGGGGATGATGGCGCGCTATACCGGCGCCGACGTGATCGTGGTCGGGCTGATCGGCGAACGGGGACGCGAAGTCAAGGAATTCATCGAGCAGATTCTCGGCACCGCCGGCCTCGCCCGTTCGGTGGTGGTCGCGGCGCCGGCCGACACGCCGCCGCTGATGCGGCTGCAGGGCGCGGCCTACACCCATACCATCGCCGAGTATTTTCGCGACCAGGGCAAGAGCGTGCTGCTGATCATGGATTCCCTCACCCGCTATGCGATGGCGCAGCGCGAGATCGCGCTCGCGATCGGCGAGCCGCCGGCCACCAAGGGCTATCCGCCGTCGGTGTTCGCCAAGCTGCCGGCGCTGGTCGAGCGGGCCGGCAACGGCAAGGAAGGCGGCGGCTCGATCACCGCCTTCTATACCGTGCTGACCGAGGGCGACGACCAGCAGGACCCGATCGCCGATTCCGCGCGCGCCATCCTCGACGGCCACATCGTCCTCAATCGCGCGCTGGCCGAAGCCGGTCACTACCCTGCCATCGATGTCGAGCAATCCATCAGCCGCGCGATGCACAACATCACCGACGCCGGGCATCAGAAGCAGATGCGGCGTCTCAAGCAGCTGTACAGCCGCTATCAGCGCAACCGCGACCTGATCAGCGTCGGCGCCTACAGCGCGGGGACCGATCCGGTGCTGGACGAGGCCATCGCGCTCATTCCCAGGATCGAGGCCTTCCTCCAGCAGGACATCGACGAGCGCTCCGGCATAGCGGAGAGCTTGGGGCAACTTGCCTCGCTATTCGGCGGATAGGCGGCAAGGACCGCTGCCTATAATGCAGCATGGCCAAGAACTCAGCCCTCGACATACTTATCGAACTGGCAAGCACGCAAAGCGACGAAGCCGCAAGGCGGCTCGGCGTCGCGGTCCGCGCATGCGAGGACAACGAACAGAAGCTGGCCATGCTGATGCAGTACCGCGACGACTACGAAGCGCGCTTCCGCGCGGGCGTCGCCAACGGCATCAGCATGGCGGGCTATCGCAATTTCCAGCAGTTCCTGGAAAAGCTGGACACGGCGATCGCCGGCCAGCAGAAAGCGGTCGACAACGCGCGCCAGCGCATCGAGAACGAGCGCGGACAATGGCAGTCCTGCGAGCGCAAGCGGCTGTCGTACGACACGCTCGCCACACGCGCGCAGGCGCTGGAACAGCGCAAGGAAAACAAGCGCGACCAGAAAATGATGGATGAATACGCCACACGCCTGGCGAACTACAAACGGTAGGCAGCGAACATGCAGACAACACAAGTAAACGGCCCGGCAAGCATGCTTTCCGGCCCCAGGCAGCCCGGCAAGCAGGTCGACAACGACGGCGGGCAAGGCTTCGACCAGGCGCTGTCGCGTGAAGTCGCCGGCCGCGGCGAGCAACGCTCGTCTTCGTCCAACGACAAGCCGGAGACGGCGCAGACGCCTTCGCCCGCGAGGCAGGCGGACGGCAGGACGGCGGAAAAAACCCGCGGCCCCGAAAAGTCCGCCAAGGCTGACAAGGCCGACAAGTCCGATGAGGACGGCGGCGCCGGATCCGCGGCCGCCGACAGCGCGAGCCAGTTTTCCGCCGAGATGCTGGCGCTCGTTGCGGCGATCAACAGCATCACCGGCCAGAACAGGCCCGACGCCGCCGCCGATGCCCGCGCGGATGCGCCGGCACTCGAACTCGGCACCGCCACCGGCAAGGCTGAAACGGATCTGTCTGCCGTCCTCGGCGCGAACGCCAGGGACACCGAAGCGGCCGCCGCCCCGGCTGACGGGACCGCCGGGACCGGCGAGCTTCTGCCCGGCATGGAGATCGCGGACGGAAAGTCCGGCAAGGCCGGCGAGGCCGCCTTCCTCGAAGCGATGCAGGAGTCCGCCAGCCGCATGGCGGCCGCCACGCCGGTCGCCCAGAACCCCGCGCTGCAGGCCATGCGCCATGCGCAGCCCGCCGCCGCGGACAGGCTGACACCGGCGGTCGGCACGCCGGCCTGGGACCAGGCGCTCGGACAGAAAGTGGTCTGGATGGTGGCCGGCGAACAGCAATCCGCATCCCTTACCCTCAATCCTCCCGATCTCGGGCCGTTACAGGTAGTGCTGAGCGTGTCGAATTCGCAAGCCAGCGCCACCTTCACCGCCGCCCAGCCGGAAGTCAGGCAAGCGCTTGAAGCGGCGCTGCCGAAACTGCGCGACATGCTCGGCGAAGCGGGCATCCAGCTGGGCCAGGCGAGCGTCAACAGCGGCGCGCCCAACCAGCAGGGCGGCACGGACCAGTCCGGCGCGCGCGGCAACGGCAACGGCGGCACCGGCCGTGGCGGCGGCACCGGCGGCGACAGCGGGCAGCGCGTGTCGACCGTGGTGCGCGCCGGCGGCGGCAACGGTCTGGTCGATACCTTCGCCTGACGCGCACGTCCGGCGAGGGCAAGCATGAAACAGGGGGTTCTTCGGCCTTCTGTTCAGCGCATTCCGTTGGCGCGCCCGGCAGGATAATCATAGGCATACGAGTCTGTCGGAAGACAGCGCACCAAGGATAGAAGATGGCAACCGCTCCCAAGGCATCCGCTAAAGTCGTACCGCTGGATGACGCAGCCAAGGCTGCGCCGAAATCCACCAAGAAGCTCATGATCATCGCCCTCGCGGCCGTCGTGCTCGCCGCCGGCGGCGGTGGCGCCGCCTGGTTCTTCATGAAAGGATCGGACCACGCCGAGGCCGAGGAGGCCAAGCCGGCCAAGGCCGCCAAGCAGCAGCCGGGCAAGCCGCCGGTCTTCGTCCCGATGGAACCGTTCACCGTCAACCTGCAGTCCGAGGGCATCGACCAGTATCTGCAGGTCACGGTCACCATGCAGGTCGCCGACGATACCCAGGTAGAGCTGATCAAGCAATACATGCCGCTGGTGCGCAGCCGCATCCTCATGCTGCTCGCATCGAAGAAGGCATCGGAACTCAATACCACCGAGGGCAAGGAAAAGCTGCAGGAAGAAATCGTCGAGGCCGTCAGCAAGCCGTTCACCAAGAAGGGCGACCCGCTCGACGTCTCCGCCGTGCTGTTCACCTCTTTCGTGATCCAGTAAGCCCATGGCCGACAATTTCCTGTCACAGGAAGAAGTCGATGCCCTGCTCAAGGGCGTCACCGGCGACCAGGACGATACCGCCGCGCCGGAAGATGCTTCCGGAATACGCCCGTACAACCTGGCGACGCAGGAACGCATCGTGCGCGGCCGCATGCCGACGCTCGAAATCATCAACGAGCGCTTCGCGCGCCTGTTGCGCATCGGCCTGTTCAACTTCCTGCACCGCAGCGCGGAAGTGTCGATCGGCCCGGTGCGGGTGCACAAGTACAGCGAGTTCATCCGCAACCTGGTGGTGCCGACCAACCTCAACCTGGTGCACATGAAGCCGCTGCGCGGTACCGCGCTGATGGTGTTCGACCCCAACCTGGTGTTCCTGCTGGTCGACAACCTGTTCGGCGGCGACGGACGTTTCCATACCCGGGTCGAAGGCCGCGACTTCACCCAGACCGAGCAGCGCATCATCCAGCGCATCCTCAACATCGTCTTCGAGACCTACGCCAAGTCGTGGGAGCCGGTGTATCCGGTCGAGTTCGAGTACGTGCGCTCGGAGATGAACACCCAGTTCGCCAACATCGCCACGCCGAACGAGGTGGTGGTCGCCACCACCTTCACCATCGAGCTCGGCCCCGTCAGCGGCGAGATGCATTTCTGCACGCCGTACTCGATGATCGAACCCATCCGCGACATCCTGACCTCGAGCCTGCAGGGCGAGACGCTGGAGATGGACAAGCGCTGGGTACGTCTGATGACGCAGCAGATCCAGACCGCCGAGGTGCAGATCGTGGCCGACTTCGGCCACGCCACGCTCACCCTCGGCGACATACTCAACATGAAGGCGGGCGACGTGATTCCGATCGCCGTGCCGGAAATGATCGCAGCCAAGGTCGACGGCGTGCCGGTGATGGAATGCCGCTACGGCAAGTTCAACGGCCAGTATGCGCTGCGCGTGGAAAAGCTTTTGACGCACACCGTCAATGAATTAACAGGAGAAGATCATGGCTGACGAAAACGGCAGCATCACCGAGGACGACTGGGGCGCGGCGATCGCCGAGCAGGCCCAGGCGGAAGCCGCCGCCGCTGCCAAGCAGGCCCCGGCCGACGTGTTCCAGGAGTTTTCCGGCGCCGGCATCAAGACCGGCACCCACAACGACATCGACTTCATTCTCGACATCCCGGTCCAGCTGACGGTCGAACTCGGCCGCACCAAGATCGCGATCAAGAACCTGCTGCAGCTGGCGCAGGGTTCGGTGGTCGAGCTTGACGGCCTGGCCGGCGAGCCGATGGATGTGCTGGTCAACGGCTGCCTCATCGCCCAGGGCGAGGTGGTGGTGGTGAACGACAAGTTCGGCATCCGCCTGACCGACATCATCACCCCCTCCGAACGCATCCGCAAGCTGAACAAATGAAGATGCGCGCACTACTGCCGGCCACCGTCATCGCATTCGCGGCCGCCGCGCCCGCGCTGGCGCAGACCGCCGGCACCGCGGCGCCCGCCGTTTCCGCGTCGGCGCCGTCCGCAGTCGGCGCCGGCGGTCTGCTGCAGGTGTTGCTCTGGCTGGCGGTCGTGCTGGCGCTGCTGGCCGGCACCGCCTGGCTGGCCAAGCGCACCGGCCTGGCGCGCGGCGCCGCGGGCAGCGTCGCCCGCGTCGTCGGCGGCGTCTCGGTCGGAAACCGCGAGCGGGTGCTGGTGGTGGAAGTCGGCGACCAGTGGATCGTGGTCGGCGTCGCCCCCGGCCGCGTCAGCGCCCTCTCCACCATGCCCCGGGGCGAGGCGCCGGCCTCCGCCGTGCCCGCCGCCTCGCAGCCGAACTTCCCGGCCTGGCTCAAACAAACGATGGACAGGCGCAATGCCCGCTGAGGCACGCGCCGCAGGATTTTCCGTGACACGATTCACCCGCACTTTCGCGCTCGCCGCCCTGCTCTGCCTGCCCGCATTCGCCTGGGCGCAGCAGGCCGGCCTGCCGGCCTTCACCAGCACTCCCGGACCGGGCGGCAGCCAGACCTACACCCTCAGCCTGCAGACCATGCTGCTGCTGACCGCGCTGTCGATGCTGCCGGCGGCGCTGCTGATGATGACCAGCTTCACCCGCATCATCATCGTGCTGTCGCTGCTGCGCCAGGCGCTCGGCACGCAGACCGCGCCGCCCAATCAGGTACTGGTCGGCCTGGCCCTGTTCCTGACGCTGTTCGTGATGGGACCGGTGCTCGACCGGGTCTACACCGAGGCCTACCAGCCGCTGTCTGAAAACAAGATCACCATGCAGCAGGCGCTCGAACGCGGCGCCGCGCCGCTGAAGACCTTCATGATCCGCCAGACCCGGGAATCCGATCTCGCGCTCTACGTCAAGCTGTCCGACAGCCCGCAGCTCAACGGCCCCGAGGACGTGCCGCTGCGCATACTGATCCCGGCCTTCATCACCAGCGAACTCAAGACCGCGTTCCAGATCAGCTTCGCGATCTTCATTCCGTTCCTGATCATCGACATGGTGGTAGCCAGCATCCTGATGTCGATGGGCATGATGATGATGTCGCCGGCGATCGTTTCACTGCCGTTCAAGCTGATGCTGTTCGTGCTGGTCGACGGCTGGCAGCTGCTGATCGGCTCGCTTGCGCAAAGCTTCTACTGAGGACCGCCGATGACACCCGAAAGCGTAATCACGATGGGCCGCCACGCAATGGAAGTCACGCTGATGGTCGCTGCGCCGATGCTGCTCGTGGCGCTGATCGTCGGCCTCATCGTCAGCATCTTCCAGGCCGCCACCCAGATCAACGAAACCACCCTCTCCTTCATTCCCAAGCTGGTCGCGATCTTCGTCACCATGATCATCGCCGGTCCGTGGATGCTGACCGTGATGCTGGATTACATGCGCCAGATGTTCACCGGGATTCCGGGGATGCTGGGCTAGGAAAGCCGGACCAGCAGTGCAAGCCGAGGAACACGAAGCGACGCCGCAGTATCAGCAGGCGTGCCGGGGCACCGACGAAAAACAAGAGAGCGCCGTCGCCGCGCAGTGCCACCGCCTCGAGCACCGCGACACAGGCACGGAAACCCGCGCTGGGCGGCATTAAGCCCGATCTGCAATGATCTCCTTCACCAACACAGAACTCTATGCCCTGGTCGCCGGCTTCCTCTGGCCGCTGACCCGTATCCTCGGCCTGATCGCCGCCGCGCCGCTGTTCGGCAACCTGTCGGTGCCGGTACGGGTCAAGCTCGGGCTGGGCATCATGCTCACGCTGGTCATCGCGCCCACCGTGCCGGCCCAGCCCGCCGCCGACCCGATGTCGCTCGCGGGCCTGCTGATCCTGATGCAGCAGCTCGTGATCGGCCTGGCGATGGGATTTGCCATGCGGCTGGTGATGGCGGCGGTCGAGATGGCGGGAGAAGCCGCCGGCCTCACGATGGGCTTCGGCTTCGCCACCTTCTTCGACCCCCAGACGCGCGCACGCACGTCGGCGCTGGCGCAGTTTCTCGCCCTGCTGGCGCTGATGATCTTCCTGGCGCTGGACGTGCACCTGATGATGCTGGAAACGCTCGCGCGCAGCTTCGTCAGCCTGCCGATCGCCGCGACGCCGATGGGCGCCGGCGGCTTCCGCCAGCTCGCGCTGTGGGGCGGCCTGATCTTCAGCGCCGGCGTGCAGCTCGCGCTGCCCGTCATCGCCGCCCTCCTGCTGACCAACATCGCGCTGGGCATCCTCACGCGCGCCGCGCCGCAGCTCAACCTGTTCGGCATCGGTTTTCCGGTCACGCTCGGCGCGGGCTTCATCGTGCTGATGCTGTCCCTGCCCTACCTGCGGGGGCCGATCGAACGGATGTTCGAGCAGGGGAATGGCTTCATCCGCCAGACGCTGGTCGTGCCCGCGCGTTGAACCGCGAACGACGGGAAACCGCGCCGGGGAACGCACGGTCTGAATAGGGAGGGCAGGCATCCCTGCGAGCGCCGAAAGCGGCGATCGCCATTCCCCGGCTCGCCCGGGGGGTGCGGGAAGCGCGGCCTGTGCGGCCGCCCGCCGCGCCGGATCAGGACATGTAATTGAAGAGGCTCAGGCCGGAGGTCTTGACGAAGGACTGCTGCGCCGCCTCCAGGATGATCTGCTGCTTGGACAGGTCGGAGATGGCCTTGGTGTAATCCAGGTCCTGGAGGGTCTGCAGGCTCTTCGCGTACAGCGTATCGCGCTCCTCGCCCTGCGTGTCGAGCGCATCCACTTCCTTGAGACGGGCGCCGACCCCGGCGCGCACCGTCAGCACATTGTCGAGCGCGTTGGCGAGGTTGTTGCCTGCCATATTGAGGCCGTTGGCCAGCCTGGCCTTGTCAGCATCGCTCGTCGCCGGCCTCTTGAGCAGTTCGATCAGGTCGGTCATCGTTTTAAAGAGGTCCTGCTTCGGGCTTGGCTCTAGTCGGAAGACATCGTCCGTGGCCGGCATGCCCGTGATGGTGAGTTCATAGGGCCCGACGCTGATCGACTGGCCGCTCACATAGTCGATTGGAGGGGAGGCAGGATCACCGTTGCGCTGGATGGTGTACTGCGTCGCACTGGTGAACGCGATCGTGTACGTATCGGTGGTCAAGCTGCCCTTGATCGCCGCATTGGAAATGATTCCAGTTCCTCTGTTGCCGGCTGCCGCGCTGGTCGTCAGCAGCCCGGTACCAGTACGCATGTCCTCGAATACCCGATTGCCGGCATCGTTAATTTCGAGGTTGCGCATCGGGCCGACCTGCAGCTGCCGCTGCCCCTGGTCGCCGTCGTAACGCGCGCCAGTCGGCGTCTTCACGAACGGCGGGTCATTGACCTTGTAACCGCCGAAGATGTAGTTGCCCTCTCCATCGCGAGAATTGGCCAGACCGAACAGGTCGGCAAGATGGCCTTCCAGCTCTGTCGCGATGAATCCGCGCTCCTGGTCGAGCAGGCTGCCGTTGCCGGCCGAGACCACCAGCGTCTGCGCGTTCTGGATCAGCGTGGTGACGCCCTGCAGCATGTGTTCCTCCAGTTCGAGCGCCGCCTTCGCATTGTTGCGGTTGACCGCGAACTGGTTGTTGATCGACTGTCCCTGGGTCAGTTCCAGCACCTGGGCAGCGCCGACCGGGTCGTCCGACGGCACGGTGATGCGCTTGCCGAGGGAAATCTGTTCCTGCATTTTGTTCAGGCGCGCCTGCAGATCGCTCAGGCGGCCCGAGCTGGTCGAAAATAGCGAGTTGGTGCTGATGCGTATGGTCATGTCATGTTCCCGTCTTGCTGGCGCTGCCCGGTTTATCCGCCCATCTGCAGCAGCATGTCGAACAGCTGGCTGGCGGTCTGCATCATCTTCGCGGCGGCCTGGTAGGCCTGCTGGTAACGCATCAGGTTGGCGGCTTCCTCGTCGAGGTTGACGCCCGATTCGGCCTGGAACTCGGCTTCCGCCTGTTCAAGGTATTTGGTCTCGGCCTTGTTGGAGACCTCCAGTTCGCGCGTCTTGTTGCCGACCGCGCTCACCAGCTGCCCGTAGGCGCCCTGGTAGGTCGTCGTGCCGCCGGCCATGGTTTTCGCCGTCTGCAGCGCGCCGAGCGCGAGCGCGTTGCGGTTGTCGCCGGCGCCGGTCGGATTGGGCCCGATGACAAAGCTGTCGCCATCCACTGGCGTGCCAGTAATGGTGACGCTGATGCCGCCGAAGCTGAAGGTATCGCCTTCGGCGTAGGGGATGGTCGTCGTCCAGTTTGCGACATTGTGCGTCGCTGTCGTGCCGTTGGCATGCCTGACGCTGACGACGGCATTGTCGGGGAAATTCCGAAGACTGCCGCCGCTGAATTGCAACGTGGTGTAGGGCCGATCGATCGGATGGGCTCCGGCTACGGCAGGAATGCCGTGCAGCGCCACCCCGCCGACCGTGACGACATCGCCGGTATCGTAAGGAACGCTCGCGGTGCCTGCGGGATAGCTGGTGGTGGTGGCACCGCGCGTCACGGAAACCGGCTGGTTTGCGGGGAAGCCTGACAGTGTTCCACCGGGCGAGGCGCCGGCGTAAGTCAGGCTCAGCGGCGCAGCCTGCATCAGTACCGAGGAGTTCACGGTGACCGCGGAAATCTTGCCCGATCCCGTATTGCCGGTCGGGGCCGACGATACCGCCGGCGACCCTGCCGCGAGCTTGGCGACGTCTGTCACCGCCAACTTGATATCGGCGGCGCCGCTCCGGGCGGGCGCGATCAGGAAGGACTCGCCGTTCGCCATGGCCGGCGACGGCGCGGAAACGGTTACGCCCTTGATCCTCGACGTGACTTCGTCGAACGGACCGGTGGAGCGCTCGCCGGTCGTGCGGTTGACCAGGGTGTAACTCGCGGCGCCGTTGAACGTCAGCTCGTATTCGTCGCCGGTCAGCGCGCCGGCATCGCTGAGCGCAAGCTGTATTCTCGCGCCCGAGGTATTGTCCTTGCTGCCCTGGGCGGTCGGCAGCGCGATGCTGAAAAAGTCGCCGCCGTTGGCGCCGTTCTGGTCCACGCCAAGACGATGCTGCGCATTGAAGGTCGACGCCAGGCCTATCGCCACCCGGCCGAGCGCGCTGAATGCCGGATCGAGCGATTTGCTGCGGAATTCCAGCAGGCCACCGAGACGGCCGCCCGACAGGCTGTTCTGTCCCAGCTCGATGATCTTGCCGTTGCTGAGATAGCCGACCTCGGTACGCGTCGGGTCGTATTCCGAGTCCACCGTGGTCAGCTTGTAGTCGTTGGCGCCGACCACGAGCGGCTGGCCGTTGCCGACGAAGACGTTATAGCTGTTGCCCTGGCGGACGACGGTGGTCTTGATTTCCCTGCTCAGCTCGGTGATCGCGTGGTCGCGCTGGTCGAGCAAGTCATTGGATGCCTTGCCGCCGGCGGCGCCGGCCGCGAGTTCGATCGCGTCGTTGAGCTTGGCGATCTGCTCGGCGTAGGTATTGATGGTGGTGACGGTGGACTCGATCTGGCTGTTGACGTTGCCCGCCAGCTCGCGCATCTGGCCGTCGAGCGCCTGGAAGCGCGACACCAGCGTCTGCCCGGCGGAGATCACCGACTGGCGCGCCTCGTTGGCGTTCGGGTGCGACGCCAGATTCTGAATGCTGGCGAAGAAGTCCTGGAGCGTCGGCGACAGACCGGCCGAACTGTTGGCCAGCACATTGTTGATCTGGTTGAGCTGCGTGTAGTACGCCTCGGTCTGGCCCTGGGCCGACATCCCGGTGCGCACGTTCCCGGCGAGGATGTCGCTGTAGATGCGGCGCACGTCGGAAATCGCCGTGCCCTTGCCGATGTAGCCCGAGCCGAGGTTTTGTGCGCCCGCCGAAGTCTGCAGCACTTCCTGGCGGGAGTAGCCCGGCGTGGCAGCATTGGCAATATTGTGGCCCGTGGTGGCCAGGCCTGCCTGCGCCGCGGCCAGCGCGCTCTTGCCGATGCTGAGGATTGAGCTCATGGTGGGTTTTCCCGGGATTCGATGTCTGTTTGAACGGCAGCGCCGGCGGAAACTTGAGGGCCGCCTGCCACGCTGCCGTTTTCGTTATTAAGCCGACAATGAGCGCGTGATGATGCGCGCCAGCTTGGCGCCGTACTGGGGATCGGTCGCATAGCCGGCCTTCTGCAGGCCGTGCGCGAAGCCGACCGCGTCCTGGGCATTGGCGATCACGTTCTTGTAGCGCGGGTTGTTCTTGAGCAGGCTGGCGTAATCGCGGAAGGCATCGGCGTAAGTGTCATAGGCGCGGAACCGCTCGATCTTCGTCTGCGGCACGCCGTTGACATACTCTGTGGTGGCGGCTTCCACCACCTTGCCCTTCCAACCGGCGCCGGCCTTGATGCCGAACACGTTATGGCTGCGGGTACCGTCGGCCGCCGTGATCTCGCGCCGGCCCCAGCCGCTCTCCAGCGCCGCCTGGCCGAGCATGAACTTGGCCGGAATGCCGGTGCTGCGGCTCGCTTCTTCCGCATGCGCGCCGAGGCGTTCCTGGAATGCGCGCACATGCGCCGGACGGGAAGACTTCGATGCCGCCGCCTCGGGTACGGCGGGCGCGCCGGGTGCGTTCCCCTTGGCGGCCTCGAAGCGCCGGCGCTCGAGCTCGAAGGGCTTGACCGCGTCGAGATCGACCGCGCCCTGCCCCTCCTGCTGGCGGACGATGTTCGACAGCTGGCGGGTCAGCACGTCGGCCAGGCCGATGCCCTTGGAAGCCATGGTCTGGCTCAGCTGCTGATCCAGCATCGAGGTGTACATGCGGCTCTGCTGGCTGTCGAACACGCCCTCCTGCGGCGTCGCATCGCGCATGCTCTTTAGCATCATGTTGACGAACATCGCCTCGAACTGGGTCGCGGTCGACTTCAGCGCCTCGGGCGAGTTGTTCCTCGCCGAGCGCCGCAGATCCCCGACCTGCTTGAGGTCGAGCGCAAAACTGTCGGTGGCGTTGTTGTTGACGGGACTGGTCATGGTGTGCGGTCAGATGATTTCGAGTTCGGCGCGCAGCGAGCCCGCCGCTTTCATCGCCTGCAGTATCGCCAGCAGATCCTGCGGCGTGGCGCCGATGGCATTGAGCGCCTTGACGACGTCGGCCAGCGAGGTGCCGCCCTTGAGCAGCAGGACCTGGCCCGGCTCCTTCTTGATGTCGATCTGCGAGCTGCCGGCCACCACCGTCTGCCCGGCCGAGAACGGGGCGGGCTGGCTGATCACCGGCTCGGTATTGATCACCACCGACAGGTTGCCGTGGGAGACCGCGCAATCCTCGAGCGTCACCGCCTGGTTCATCACGACGGAGCCCGTGCGCGCATTCAGGATGACCTTGGCATTGCCCTGCGCCGGCGTCACGTTCAGGCTTTCGAGACGGCCGAGAAAAGCGACCCGGCTGTCATTCTCCAGCGGGGCGCGCACGCGGATCACGCGGCCGTCCTGGGCGGCGGCGGTCTCCGGACCGAAGCTGCGGTTGATCGCATCCACCACCCGGCTGGCGGTGGAAAAATCGCTGTCGTTGAGTTCGAGGAATACCGAATCGCCGTTGCCGAGCGAGGTCGGCACCGCGCGTTCGACGGTGGCGCCGTTGGAAATACGGCCCACGCTCAGGTGATTGACCTGGGCCTTGCTGCCGTTGGCCGAGGCGCCGACGCCGCCGACCAGCACGTTGCCCTGCGCGATGCCGTAGATCTGCCCGTCGGCGCCCTTGAGCGGCGTCATCAGCAGCGTACCGCCGCGCAGGCTCTTGGCATTACCCATCGAGGACACGGTCACGTCCAGCATCTGGCCGGGCTGCGCGAACGGCGGCAGCGAAGCGGTCACCACCACCGCGGCCACGTTCTTGAGCTGCAGCGTGCTGTTCGGCGGCAGGTTCACGCCCAGGTTCTGCAGCATGCTCACCACGCTCTGCACGGTGAACGGCGTCTGCGTGGTCTGGTCGCCGCTGCCGTCGAGGCCGACGACCAGGCCATAGCCGATCAGCTGGTTCTGGCGCACGCCCTGGATGCTGGCCAGGTCCTTCAGGCGCTCCGCATGGGCGGCGCCGGCGCCGAGCAGGCTGCAGGCGCAGAGCACGGCGGCCGCGGTTTTTTTCATCGTTGCGAAATACTGATCCATCTGCCCGTCGCCTCGTTACAGCGGCATCACGCTGAGGAAGAACCGGGTGAGCTGGGACATCAGCTCGGCCTTGTCGACCCGGGTGTTGGTGCGGTATTCCACCCGCGCGTCGGCCACCTGGGTGGACGACACCACGTTGCCGCTCATGACGTTGTCGGGATTGACCACGCCGGAGAAGCGCACATATTCCACGCCCTTGTCGAGCGCGACCTGCTTCTCGCCGCTCACCAGCAGATTCCCGTTCGGCAGCACTTCCATCACGGTGACGGTGATGGTGCCGGAGAAGGTATTGCTCGAGCTGCTCGTACCCTTGTCCTCGAACTTGTTGGAGCCTTCCACGCCGAGGCCCAGCTTGGCCACCGTGGCCGCCGGGATGCCGAACAGCTGCGACGCGCCGAATTCGACATCGCCGCTCTTGCTGGCCGCATTGGCCGCCGACTTGCCGGCGCTGGTGCGCTCGTTGATGGCGATGGTCAGCATGTCGCCCACCCTGCGCGCGCGGCGGTCCTCGAACATCGGGCGGTAGCCGTTGTTGAAGATGGCGCCGTTGGCGGCCTGCGCCGGGGCCGGCATCGGCTGGCGGGCGGCGGGCTGGTGCGTGATCGTGTCGGGCACGGTGGAGCACGCGGCCGCGAGCAGCAGCAGCGGTGCGAGGCTGGCGACGGCGGAAAGACGTTTCATGATCATGGACTCGCGGCGGATTACAGCTGCGACAGGCGCTGCAGCATCTGGTCCGAGGTCGTGATGGCCTTGCTGTTGATTTCGTAGGCGCGCTGGGTCTGGATCATGTTGACCAGTTCCTCGACCACGTTGACGTTGGAGGTCTCGACATAGTTCTGCACCAGCAGGCCGGCGCCGTTGGTGCCGGGCGCGGTCACCTGCGGCGCGCCGGATGCCGCGGTTTCGACGAACATGTTCTCGCCCTTGGCTTCCAGGCCGGCCTGGTTGACGAAGGTCACCAGCTGGATGTTGCCGATCTGGGTCGGGTTGACGTTGCCCGCCGTGGTCACCGTCACCGTGCCGTCGCGCGCGATCGTCAGGCTGCGGGTGTCGGCCGGAATCGTGATGGCCGGCTGCACCGGGAAGCCGCTGGCGGTCACCAGCTGGCCCTGGCTGTCGGTCTGAAAGGAGCCGTCGCGGGTATAGGCGGTGGTCCCGTCCGGCATCAGCACCTGGAAGAAGCCCGGGCCCTGGATGGCCACGTCCTTTTCATTGCCGGTCTGCTGCAGGTTGCCCTGCGTGAAAATCTTCTCGACCGCAACCGGGCGCACGCCGGTGCCGATCTGCATGCCGGAAGGCAGCTGGGTCTGCTGCGAGGACTGGGCGCCGGGCTGGCGCATGGTCTGATACAGCAGGTCCTCGAACACGGCGCGCGAGCGCTTGAAGCCGGCGGTGCTGACGTTGGCCAGGTTGTTGGAAACCACGTCCATCTGCGTCTGCTGCGCATCGAGACCGGTCTTGGAAATCCAGAGGGATCGAATCATTGCATTCTCCACCGCCTCCGCCGGGATTCATGCCCGCGGACGCGCGTTGTCGGCACATTGCCGGCAGATTGCCGGCATCGTCATTGTGGCTTGTTCATCAGCCCGTCAAAGAGAGGAGCTGAGCGGCTTTCGCCTCGTTGCTCTCGGCGTTCTTGAGCAAGTTCATGTGCAGTTCGAACTGCCGTGCAAGCTCGATCATGTCCACCATGGCGTCGACCACGTTGACATTGCTGCCTTCGACCGCGCCGCCGATCAGCACCACGTTGGCGTCGGCTTCCGCCTCGCCGCCGGCCTTGAGCCGGAACAGTCCGTCGTCGCCGCGCACCAGGTCCGCCTCGGGCGGATTGACCAGCTTGATCCGGCCCAGCATGTTGGGCGCGCCCGGCTTGAAGCCGGTATCGATGGTGGTGACGGTGCCGTCCTTGGCAATGGTGACGCTGACATCGGGCGGCACCGCGATCGGGCCGCCGTCGCCCAGCACCGTCTTGCCGCTCTGGGTCTGCAGCTGGCCGTTCTCGCTCAGCTTCAGGCTGCCGGCGCGGGTGTAGGCCTCGGTGCCGTCCTCGAGCTGGACCGCGATCCAGCCCGGCCCCTGCACCGCGACATCGAGTTCGCGCCCGGTCTGCTGGATCGGACCGGGACGGAAGTCGGTGCCGACGGTGGCGTCGACCACGAACGAACGGGTCGGCAGCGGCGCATTCAGCACCGGCACCGCGCGGAAGCTGTCGACCTGCGCGCGGAAGCCGTCGGTGCTGACGTTGGCCAGGTTGTTCGCCGTATTCCCCTGTTTTTCGAGAATATGCTTGGCGCCGGTCATGGCGGTATAGATCAGGCGGTCCATGGCTTATCAGCGCAGGTTCACCAGGGTCTGCAGCACCTGGTCCTGGGTCTTGATGGTCTGGGCGTTGGCCTGGTACACGCGCTGGGCGGTGATCATGTTCACCAGCTCGGCCGTCAGGTCGACGTTGGAGTCTTCCACCGCGCTCGACTGCAGCGTGCCGAGGCCGGCCGAGTTCGGCGGTCCGACCAGGGCCTGGCCCGACATCGACGACTCCGCCCATTCATTGTTGCCCAGCGGCTGCAGGCCGTTCGGGTTGGTGAAGTTGGCCAGCACCACCTGCCCCAGCGTCGCCGACTTACCGTTGGTGTAGCGGCCGGTGATCACGCCGTCCTCGCCGACGTTGAAGCCGGACAGGCGGCCGGTGGTGTAGCCGTCCTGATCGAGCTTGCTGACGCCGAAGGCGGAACCGGTCTGGGTCGCGCTGCCCATGTTGAACGAAAAGTTGAACGGCGTGACGGCGTTGTTGACTACCGTGCGGCCGGTCGCGGCAGTGACCGCGCTGGCGACCGATGTGAGATTGATGCCGCCCGGAAGGATCGAGCCCGTGCCGATCAGACTCGGCGTGGTGGCGGTGGCGGGAGTCCGAACGATCTGGCCGCGGCCATCGAAGCTCAATTGTCCGAGCGCGTCGTACGGCGCGGCTGTCGCAACGCCGGATGCATTGGCCTGCGACAGCATGACACCGTCCAGCGATCCATAAACCTGCCAGGTCGACATCACGCCGGGCTCGGCGGCGGGATTGTCCTTCACATAGTAAAGCTGCAGCACATGCTCGTTGCCGAGGCTGTCGAACACCGAGACGGAGCTTGAATTGGTGTAGGTCTCCGGCCGAGTCGGATCGAAGGCCACGGCGATCACATCCCTGCGCGAGTCGAGATTGACTTCCAGATCCACGTCGGTGGTGGCGCGCGGCGGGAGATTGGTGGTGCGGATATTGATCTCGGTCGGCGCACCGGTCGCCAGCACGCCGGCGGCGTTGGCCGCATAACCGGTCAGGCGGGCGCCGGTGTTATTGACGATGTAGCCCTGGTTGTCCATCTGGAACTGCCCGTTGCGGGCGAAGGTGATCGCGCCGTTGTTGCTCATCCTGAAGAAGCCGCCGCCGTTGATCGCCACATCGAGCGGATTGCTGGAGGCAGTGATATTCCCCTGGGTGAACTGCTGCACGATGCCCGCCACCTTCACGCCGATGCCGGCCTGCGCGCCCGACACGCCGGTCAGCGAATTCGCATAGACGTCGGCGAACTGTGTCTGCGATGACTTGAAGCCGACCGTGTTGGCGTTGGCGACGTTGTTGCCGATCGTCTCCAGGTTCTTGGATGCGGCATTCAGGCCGCTCAGTCCTTGTTGAAAGCTCATTTCTTACTCCTTGGAGGATATGCAACGAATCAGTAAATCTGGCGGATGTCGGCGAAGGCCACGGTGCCCAGCCCGGGAATCGTGACTTTCACGCCCTGCGCGTTGGTCGTGACGCTGACGACTTCGCCGAAGGACAGCGCGGTGGAGGCGACCGCCGTGTCGCCGCGCACGGCCTTCACCTCGAAGGTGTAGCTGCCGTTGGCGAGCTGGGTGCCCGCATCGTTCTTGCCGTCCCAGGTGATCGGCAGCGTGCCGGCCTTTTGCGCGCCGAGGTCGAGGGTACGCACCGGCACGCCGGAGCTGTTCATGATGGTGACGCGCACGCTGTCGGCGGCTTCCGGCAGGTCGGCGCCGAGTATGGCCTGGCCGTCGGTCAGGCCGATGGTGGAGCCGGGAGCGAGCACGCCGTGGCCGATCATGTCGGTCGCCTGCAGCGCCTGGCTGGTTTGGTAGCTCGCCTGCAGCGCCTGCAGCGTGGTGTTGAGCTTGTCGATGCCGGTCACGGTCGACAGCTGCGCCATCTGGGAGGTGACCTGCGCGTTGTCGAGCGGGTTGAGCGGGTCCTGGTTCTTCATCTGCGTGATCAGCAGCGTCATGAAGCGGTCCTGCGTTTCCTGCACGCTGGTAGTGGCGGCCTTGGTGCCGTTCATCGCCGCCATCAGATCCGCCGGGACGTTGTTGTTCGTTCCTTGCACGGTTGCCATTCAGTTCTCCTGTTACTGGCCGAGCGTCAGCGTCTTCAAGAGCATGGTCTTGGCTGCGTTCATGGTTTCGACGTTGTTCTGATAGGAGCGCGAGGCGGAGATCATGTTGACCATCTCCTCCACCACGTTCACGTTCGGCATCGTCACGTAGCCGTTCTCGTCGGCCTGCGGATGCTTGGGATCGAAGACGGTCTTCAGCGGCGACTGGTCTTCCACCACCTTGGCCACCTTCACGCCGGCGGCCGCCGGGCTGGCGGTGGGCACCACCTCGAACACCACCTGCTTGGCGCGGTACGGCTGGCCGGTGGAGCTGGTGGTGCTGTCGGCGTTGGCGATGTTGGAGGCGACCGTGTTGAGGCGCTGGCCCTGGGCGCTCATTGCCGAGCCGGCGACGTTGAAGATATTGAAGAGCGACATGATTATTGTCCCTGTACGGCCGTCAGCAGCGTCTTGAGCTGGCCGCTGGCGAAGGTGACGCCGGCTTCGTAGCGCAGCGCGTTGTCGATGAACTGGTTGCGCTCGGCATCCATGTCGACGGTGTTGCCGTCCACGTTGCCCTGCGCGTTGGTGCGGTACAGCAGCTGCGCGCCGCTGAGCGTGGTGCCGGCGGAGAGACCGCCGAGATGACGCGGCGAGGTCTTGGCCAGCACGTCCGCCGGCGCCCCGCCCTTGCCCTGCGGGCCGGCCATCGCCTGCTTCAGCGCGCCGCTGAAATCGACGTCGCGCGCCTTGTAGTTGGGCGTGTCGGCGTTGGCGATGTTCGACGCCAGCACCTCCTGCCGCTCCGACCGCAGTCGGAGCGCGGTCTGGTGGAAGCGCAGTTGTTCGTCCAGCTTTCCTATCATGTCGATCTCCAGGCATTGCCGCTGCATCACCGCCGGTCGTGGGACCGAAAAGCGATGATGGATTGATATAGGCTGGATGGTAAGGAGGGAGATGTCACGCCGATCGGGGAATAAGACTCGAAAACCGCGTCCTGTTCGCGCTTTTGAATCACGCGCGACTCGTGAACAATGACGCTGGTTCAAAGCCCTTCCCGTTCATGAGAATCTCCGTCAAAGCCCTGCTGGCAGCACTGACCGCCCTGAGCCTTCCGGCCGCCGCGTCCGCACAGACTCCGGCGCCCGCGCGCCAGGATCCGGCGGCGCTGCGCCAGGTGGCGGAACAGTTCCTGCGGGTGCAGAGCGCGGGGCTGCCCGGCGAGGCGCAGATCAGCGTCGGCCAGGTCGATCCGCGCATGAACCTGGCGGTCTGCCCCGCGCCCGAGGCCTTCCTGCCGGCCGGCAGCCGCGCCTGGGGCAAGACCACCGTCGGCATCCGCTGCAACGCGCCGTCGACATGGACGATCTACATCGCGGCGACGGTCAGGGTCCAGGGCGAGTACCTGGTCGCCGCCGCGCCGCTCGCCCAGGGCAAGACGCTGGGTCCGGAAGATATCGTGGGCATGCGCGGTGAACTCACCGCCCTGCCGGCCGGCATCGTCACCGATGTCTCGCAGGCGGTAGGACGCACGATGGCGATATCGCTGCCCGCCGGCGCGCCGCTGCGCGCCGACTCGCTGCGCAGCGTGGCGGCGGTGCAGCAGGGGCAGACGGTGCGGATCGTCAGCGCCGGTCCCGGATTCAGGGTTTCGGCCGAGGGCCGCGCTCTCAACAATGCCGCCGACGGCCAGGTCGCGCAGGCGCGCACCGCTTCCGGGCAGGTGGTCAGCGGGGTGGCGCGGGCCGGCGGCGTGGTGGAAGTAACTTACTGATGAAAATCAGTGTTTTTTCGGTCGGGATGCTAAAGTTTCGAGCCTGAGCGTCGATAAGAACAATGAGAAGTAGTGAAAGACTGCTAACCAAGCAAGGAAAACGCAAGTGAAGATCGAAGACACACTCAAGAAAACCGCGGGTCTGGGCGTGCCGAGCACGCCGGCGCGCGGCAAGGGCGCCGACAAGGCGGCGGGCGTGAGCCAGACGGCAGCGGAAACCGACAGCGTCAAGCTGTCCGCGACCGCGCAGTCGCTGGCCCAGGCCAGCGCCGGCGGCGTATTCGACAGCCAGAAAGTGGAAGAGATCAAGGCAGCGATCGCCAACGGCACGTTCAGGGTCGACCCGGAAAAGGTCGCCAACGGACTGCTCGACACGGTCAGCGACCTGATCAAGACCCGCAAGGGATAATTTTCATGCAACAAACCGGTAAAGCACCCGCGCTGCAGTTCGGCGAGGAAATCGCGGCAGGCAAGGCCCTGCTTGAGGTACTGCGTCAGGAGCAGGAATGCCTGATCGCCGCCGACATCGAAGGGCTCGGCGCGCTTACCGAGGAAAAATCGAAACTCCTCGCCCGCCTGGGCGAATTCGCCATGCAGCGCCAGCGCGCGCTGGCGGACGCCGGCATCGAAGACTCCGAAGCCGGCATGCAGTCCCTGCTGAAGAACGCCCCTTCCTCCGTCCGCGCCGACTGGGACCAGCTGCTGGCCGTCGCGCGCGAGGGCAAGGAACTCAACCGCGTCAACGGCCTCCTGATCGGCCAGCACATGTCGCGCAACCAGAACGCACTCAATGCGCTGCAAGGCGGCGGCCAGGCGGCCGGCACGCTGTACGGGCCGAACGGCCAGGCGGCATCGCAGGGCGGTTCGCGGCGCCTGGTGGTCGGCTGAGCGCTTACGCGCCGGCCGTTTCCGCTTTATCTCCCTGTCATATGTTCGGCGACCGGCTGTCCGGTCGCCCCGGATCCATTCCGGCGCCTCGATGAATGTGCAGTTCTCTGCACATTTTCCTTGAGAAGAGAGTTCTTGTGCAGTATCCTGCACATATGGATACGACCAGGACCATAGGTAACCGGATCAGGGCAAGGCGCAGCGAACTGCACATGACGCAGGAAGAGCTGGCTGTCCGCGCGGGTCTCAGCCGCCGCACCCTCATTGCCGTCGAGGCCGGCAAAACCGACATCACTCTCACCCGCCTGCTCTCCGTGCTCAGCGTGTTGGGCCTCGAAATCGGCCTGACCGAGGCCGCACGGACGAAGCGTCGCCCACGCGAGTCGGAACTGCTCGAGATTTTCGGAGAGGATGAATGAGCGCGCCAGCTCCCCAGGGTAGGCTCAAGAGGCTGTATCTCCATACCACGCAGGGCTATGCCGGGCCCCTGAGCCGCGAGAGTCAGTATGTATTCAGCTACCACACTGATGACCCACAGTGCGAGATCAGTCTCACAATGCCTCTGCAGGCGGAAAGTTACTCGGCTAATGTGCTGCCCGGCGTATTGAGGCAGAACCTGCCCGAGGGCTACCTGCGTGACTGGTTTCGCGAAAGGCTGTTCTCGAAACTTATGAAGATGGACGACTTCAACCTGCTCGCATTGACCGGCGGCGAGATGATAGGCCGAGTCCGGTGTGCAGGGTCCGAACAGCCTCCCGACCACGGCGTCTCACCCATCAGCCTCAAAGACCTGCTGACCTGGAAGGGCACGGAGTCTCTTTTCGACTACTTGGCGGAGCGCTATGCGCTCAATTCAGGCATTTCGGGTGTCCAGCCCAAGGTATTGGTACCTGCAACACGAGACGATGACGCGCCATTCATCGAGAAGAGTGCCTTGCGCGACCGGCGCCTGATCGTGAAATCGGCGGGCGAGGATTTCCCGGGGCTGCCGGAGAACGAGTATCACTGCATGAGCATTGCGCGTAAGGCCGGACTCGTAGTCCCAAACTTCTGGCTGTCCGACGACCGCAGCCTGTTCATCATGGAGCGCTTTGACATTCTGCCAGATGGAAGATACCTCGGCTTTGAAGATCTGACTGCGTTGACCGGACGTCGCAACGAAGACAAATATCTCGGCAGTTACGAGATGGCTGCAAAGGCGGTCTCGCTGTTCTCCTCGCGGGATTACGAAAAAGACTCCCTGATCGCGCTGTTCTCGAGCGTGGTGCTGTCCGTTTCGCTGCGGAACGGCGATGCGCATCTGAAGAACTTCGGCATGCTCTATACGAGCCCCCAAACGAACGACGTCCGGCTGTCGCCGCTTTATGATGTCGTCAATACCACTTGCTACATCCAGAAGGACATTCCTGCTCTGAAACTAGCCGGCGCAAAGAGCTGGCCTGACCGCGAATCCCTGGCTGCATTCGGACGTGAATACTGTGCGTTGACGCGCCCCGAAGACATAATTGATCGTATTTGCGAAGCCGCCATGTCCTATCGTCCCGAGATCGAGCCCGGCGACATCTGGAAACGCATGCAGCCCGAGATCGAGAGAGGCTGCGGCAGCCTGAGCAGGGGACGCCTCTTGCCTCCCCAATTCGGGCAATTCTGGTAACTGGGAAATAACCACGAGACCCTAATGGTTGCACAATTTGCAACGAGCAGTTTCGTTAGGCGGTAATCCCCCCGGCCAAAAGTGGCGATCGGAAGTAGAATTTTCTCACTGAGGGAGAGTTCTGCATGAAGAAGTCGAAGTTTTCCGACAGCCAGGTCATT
The DNA here is from genome assembly GCF_019656455.1 of Noviherbaspirillum aridicola. GTDB lineage: Bacteria > Pseudomonadota > Gammaproteobacteria > Burkholderiales > Burkholderiaceae_D > Noviherbaspirillum > Noviherbaspirillum aridicola. The sequence goes on along the minus strand of NZ_BPMK01000011.1, from coordinate 122,516 downwards.
GAAGCGCTCAAGCGGGTGGAAGGTGGGCTGGCGGTGCCGGAGTTGTGCCGGGAGCTGGGGATCAGCTCGGCGACGTTCTACAAATGGCGTGCCAAGTACGGCGGGATGGACACGTCGATGATGGCCCGGATGAAGGAACTGGAAGCGGAGAACGCACGGCTGAAGAAGATGTATGCCGAGGAGCGTCTGAAGGCTGACATTCTGAAAGAGGCAATGGCAAAAAAATTTTGAGGCCATCTCGACGCCGTGAGATGGCCAAGGACGCCGTTGACAGCAAGGGGATCAGCATCCGCTTGGCGTGCGATATCTTCCAGGTCAGCCAGACCTGCTACCGATACAGTGCAAAGCGCAACGCCGAGAATGAAGAAATTGCGGGCTGGCTGATGCGCCTGACCGACAACCATCGCAACTGGGGCTTTGGCTTGTGCTTCCTGTACCTTCGCAACGTGCGTGGGTATGGCTGGAACCACAAGCGCGTGTACCGGATTTACCGGGAGCTGGAGCTGAATCTACGGATCAAGCCAAGGAAGCGGCTGGTGCGAGAGCGGCCGGAGCCGCTGACGGTGCCGACAACAATCAACCAGGTTTGGTCCATGGACTTCATGCATGATCAGCTCGGTGATGGCCGCTGCTTCCGCCTACTGAATGTGATCGATGACTTTAACCGGGAGATCGATTTCTCCCTGCCGGCCGAGCGCGTGATACGAGCCCTGGAGCAGATCATCGAGTGGCGCGGCAAGCCGGCCGCAATTCGCTGTGACAATGGACCGGAAAACATCAGCGGCGCAGTGCAAACCTTGGGCGGCTTTACGCCAAAGCAGCGGCTGGCCATGGCCGCGTGACTTTACTTCTAAACGCCCTCAATTCCGGGGGGATTACCGGAGCAGTGCTAGAAAAGCAAATGAGCACCGTGAAGGTGCAGATTTCTGGTATTGGTTGGCTCCCCACCCAGGCAGATAGCACGCCTCCCTACTTCACCGGCACCTCGGTCCGCTCTTCCGGCACGTTCGACAGGATCATCAGCGATACCCGCCGGTTGCGCAGCCGCCCTTCCGCGGTGTCGTTGGATTCGACCGGGCGCGTGGCGCCATGGCCGACGGCGGTCAGCCGCTCCTCGGCGATGCCGCCGTCGATGAACAGGCGCACGACCGCGGATGCCCGCACCGCGGACAGCTCCCAGTTCGACGGAAACGATGCGTTGCGGATCGGCACGCTGTCGGTATGCCCCTCGACCTGTATCGAATGGTCGTCGTTCTTCAGTACATCCGCGACCGCGCGCAGCGCGGCGATGCTCGAACCGGACAAGCGGGCGTCGCCGGGAGCGAACAGCACGCTTGCATTGATTTCGACGGTCACGCCGCGCGGCGTCTGGGTGACCCGCACCTTGCCCTGCTCCACCAGCGGCGCCAGCGCCTTGAGAATGTCGCGGGCGACGCTGGTCAGATGCTCGCGCTCGCGGCGGACTGCCTCGGCATTGCGCGGTTTCATCGGCACGCCGCGCGGCACGACGGGCGGCGGCGCCACGCTGCCCGACGGGAGGTCGGCGGGAACAGGACCGACCTGCTGGCGGCCGAAGGCGCTCAGCAGGGAATTGGACAGGACGCGGTACTTGCCCTCGTTGACGGTGGACAGTGCGTACATGACCACGAAGAAGGCGAACAGCAGCGTGATGAAGTCGGCGTACGACACCACCCAGCGCTCGTGGTTGTCGCCCTCTTCATCGTCGAACCGCCTGCGTCGTTCGCGTGCCATCGCGGCCCCGGGTTCAGGCATAGGCGAGGAGTCGTTCCTCGACCACGCGCGCGTTGTCGCCATTGGCGACGCTGCAGAAGATATCGGTCAGCATCTCGCGGCGCCGGACTTCTTCGCCGACGAGCGTCTTGAGCTTGCCGGCGATCGGCAGGTAGACGAGGTTGGCCAGGCCGACACCGTAGACGGTGGCGACGAAGGCGACCGCGATGCCGCTGCCGAGCCTGGCTGGTTCGCTCAGATTTTCCATCACGTGGATCAGGCCCAGCACGGCGCCGAGAATTCCGATGGTCGGCGAGTAGCCGCCCGCCGCTTCCCAGATCCGCACCGCCTGGCGCTCGCGGCGCTCGTGCGTGGTGATGTCGGTCTCGAGGATTTCGCGAATCTTGTACGGGTCGATGCCGTCGACGATCAGCCGCAGTCCCTTCTGGGCGAAGCGGTCGTTGACGGTTTCGACGAAACGCTCCAGGCTCAGCAGACCCTCCCGGCGCGCGGTGGCGCTCCACAGCAGCACGTCCTGGCGCAGCGTATTGCTCTTGGCGACGGGCGGCCTGAACACCCAGCGCAGCATTTTCATGCCGCGCATGAAGCTGTCCATGCCGCTCTGCAGCAGCACCGCGCCCATGGTGCCGACGGCGACGATGAGGAAAGCGGTCGGCTGCAGCAGGGAGGCGATCTCGCCCCCTTCCAGCGCCTGGCCGATGAAGATGCCGGCCAGCGCCAGCAGCAGCCCGCTCAGGCTAGCCCAGTCCATGCCTGCTCCTTGAGACGGGCGCGCATGCGCGCGATCGCCTGGCTGTGCAACTGGCACACGCGCGATTCCGACACGCCCATCACGGCGCCGATTTCCTTGAGATTCATTTCCTGCTCATAGTAGAGGCCCATCAGGATCTTCTCCCTCTCCGGCAGCGCTTCGATCGCGTGGATCACGGCCTGCCGGAAGCCGCTGTTCATCAGCGCCTGCAGCGGATCGCTGACCAGGTCCACGCAATAGCGGTCGAGGAAATGGTCGTTGTCTTCCTTCTCGTGGAAGTCTTCGTAGTACACCAGCTGGTGGCCGCCGCCCTCGCCCAGCATTTCCTGGTATTCCTCGAGCGAGATCTTCATTTCCTTCGCGATCTCGGCCTCCTTGGGCGGGCGGCCGAGCCGTTGCTGGGCGCGGTTCATCGCTTCTTCGATCTTGCGCATGGTCTGGCGCACGCTGCGCGGCAGCCAGTCGTTGTTGCGCAGCTCGTCGAGCATGGCGCCGCGGATGCGCTGCACCGCGTAAGTCTCGAACTGCGCGCCATGCGTCTCTTCATAGCGGCCGAGCGCGTCCAGCAGGCCGATCATGCCGGCCTGGATCAGGTCGTCGACCTCGACGCTCGGCGGCAGCTTGGCCTTCATCTGGTGCGCCAGCCGCTTGACCAGCTGCGAATGCTCCTGCAGCAGGTGGTTCTTGTCCGATTTTCCGCTAACGGTGTACATAGTCTGGATAGCAAGCCCGGTCCGCGCGGGCGCCGGGCATCAGCGTCATTCCGCTCAGCCCGCCGCCGCCGCGTCGGCCACCACGAAGCGGCCCGCGAGACGCCGGAAAGCGACCGACGCGCCCGCCAGCGGGAAGGCATCGACCACCGCCCTGCCGAGTTTCATGGCGCGCTTGAGGTGTTCGTCGGCGGGCACGGACCCGACGGAGTTGAGCTTGACGGCCAGGTAGCGGTTGGCGACCTGGGCCATGTTTTCAAAGACGACCTGCGCTTCCTTCTCGTTCGCCCCGGTGACGAGCAGCGAGAACGGGCGCCGGCCGAGCTGGGCATGCACGCGCTTGATGATGGTGTAGGCAGCCTTGATCGACGCCGGACTGTTGGCGACCTGCACCACGATTTCGGAGTCGGCCAGGGCCGGGATCGGAAAGGCGTCGTCGCCATCGAGTTCGGCGTCGACCAGCAGGATGTCGGTGCGGGCGGCAAGCAGATCGAAGATGCCGTCGAGGCGCTCGCGCTCGTCGTCGTTCAGCGCCCTGCCACCGCGCCGCAGCGCGGCGACGCCGAAGCCCTGCGGCATGGCCTGCACCGCGTCGTCGAGCGTGCGTTCGCCGCGCGCGACCTGATGCAGCGGCGCGGCCTTCTGCGCATTGAGGCGGCTCGCAATGCCCTGCGACGCGACGCAGGCGTCGAGCATCAGCACATCGCGCCCGGCCTGCTGCAGCGAGGCGGCGACATTGACCAGCATCGCGCTTTTTTCCTCGGCGGTCTCGGCCGAGAGAAAGGTGAAGACCCGCGGCCGGGGACCGGCCAGCATGCGGCGCAGGCCCTCCGCCTGATCGAAATCGAAACTAGCCAAGAGTCACCTCGCGCAGGGCCTTGTCGTTCATCGCTTGGGCGGTATTGCCGATCACCAGCGGCAGCTCTTCGTCCTGGTACTGGAAGGGCGCGGTCTCCCGCTTGAGCTTGAAGGCGCGGTCGACCAGGTAGTGCTGGTTCGGCACATGCAGGTCTTCCGGCACGCGCTGGCCGTTGGCCACGTAGTACAGCGGCAGCTTGGAGCGGATCAGCACATCGAGCACGCTGCCCACGGTGGCCGCCTCGTCCAGCTTGGTCATGATGCAGCCGGCCAGGCCGCCGCCCTGGTAGGAGCGCACCACTTCGTTGAGGGTCTCGCCGTTGGAGGTGGCGGACAGGCAGAGCAGGCGCTTGACCTTGCAGTCGCTGCCCGACAGCATCGCGATCTGCTCGGCCACCATCTTGTCGCGCTGGCCCATGCCGACGGTGTCGATCAGGACCGTGTGCTTGTTCTTCAGCTCGGCGAGCGCGATGCGCAGATCGGTCTCGTCCTTCACCGAATGCACCATCACGCCGAGAATCTTGCCGTAGATGCGCAGCTGTTCATAGGCGCCGATACGATAGCCGTCGGTGGTGATCAGGGCCAGCTTGCCGGCGCCATGGCGCATCACGCAGCGCGCGGCCAGCTTGGCGGTGGTGGTGGTCTTGCCGACGCCGGTCGGACCGACGAGCGCGTAGACGCCGCCCTTTTCCAGGATCTCGTTTTCGTTGCCGATCACGTTCAGGTTGCGGGCCAGCACCGATTTGACCCAGGCCACCGCGTTCATGCCCTCGGCTTCCTGCTTCGGCATGTTCTGCATCAGGTAGCGTGCCAGGCTGGCGGAGAAGCCGGCCGACAGCAGCTCGCGCATCACCGCGGTCTTGCCCGGCTCGCGCTTCTGCTGACTGCTGAAGGCGATTTCCGCCAGCTGCGATTCGAGCATGCCCCGCATCGAGCGCAGCTCTTTCATCACCTGCGCGAACTCGGCCGCGGTCTCGCCGGAAGGCGCCCTGCTCGCCGCCAGCGTCTCGGCCAGCCGCGAGGCCTGGTCCTCGGCCGGACGCTCTTGCAGGGCGGGCTGGGCGGGCTGGACGGGCTGGACGGGCTGGACGGGAGCCGCCGGTTGGCGCGCGCCGCCGAGGGCGGCCAGCGTGGAGGCGGAGACCACCGGCTTTTCCACCACCGGTTCCGCCAGCGCCGACATGTCTTCCGGCGCCAGCGCCAGGATCTCGATCATGCCGTTGACGGTCCGGTTCGACAGGATCACGGCGTCGGGTCCGAGCGCTTCGCGGACATCGCGCCATGCGTCGCGCGAGGAAGTGGCGGTAAATCGTTTTACGTTCATGCTTGGCCTCCGACCAGGCTGGTCACTTTAATTGTCTTGGAATCGGGCAGTTCGGCGTGCGACAGCACTTTCAGCTGCGGCAGCGCGCGCCGCAGGAAGCGCGACAGCAGCGCCCTCAGCGGCCCGGGCACGAGCAGCACCGGAGTCAGTCCCATTTGTTCTTGCTGGCGCGCGGCTTGCGCGGCCTGCTGCTGTATGGTGTCGGCCAGGCCCGGCTCGATGCCGGCGCCGTCCGGCCCGCCCGCCTGCAGCGCCTGCATCAGGATGCGCTCGAGGCGGCTGTCGAGTGTGATCACGGACAGTTCGTTGGTCGACGGGAAAATCTGCTGGACGATGGCGCGGCCGAGCGCGATGCGGACCATGGCGGTCAGCTCGTTCGGGTCCTGCGACTGCGGCGCGAACTCGGCCAGCGTCTCGATGATGGTCCGCATGTCGCGGATGTGCACGCCCTCGGCCAGCAGGTTCTGCAGCACCTTCTGCAATGCCGACAGCGACAGCTGCTTGGGCACGAGATCCTCGACCAGCTTCGGCGATTCCTTGGTCAGGTGATCGAGCAGCGCCTGCACTTCCTGGCGGCCGAGCAGTTCGGCGGCGTGGCTGGTGATCAGGTGGTTCAGGTGGGTGGCGATCACGGTGCCGCCGTCGACCACGGTGTAGCCGAGCGCCTGCGCATGCTCGCGCATCGACGCATCGATCCAGGTGGCCGGCAGGCCGAAGGCCGGGTCGGTGGTCGGCGTACCCGGCAGGGTCCCGCTCACCATGCCGGGATTGATCGCGAGGAACTGCCCGGCATAGGCTTCGCCGCTGCCGACTTCGACACCCTTGAGCGTGATGCGGTAGGCGGCGGGCTTGAGTTCGAGATTGTCGCGGATATGCACCGGCGGCGACAGGAAGCCCACTTCCTGGGCGAACTTCTTGCGGATGCCCTTGATACGGCGCAGCAGCTCGCCGTTCTGCGCCTTGTCCACCAGCGGAATCAGGCGGTAGCCGACTTCCAGGCCGAGCGTATCCACCGGCATCACATCCTGCCAGCTCGCTTCCTCCTGTTCCGGCGCCTGCAGCGCGGCCTCGGGCACCGGCGGCGGCGCTTCTTCCTTCTTCTTCGCGCGCTGGCTCATCAGGTAGGCGCCGCCGCACAGCGTGCCGCCGAGCAGCAGGAAGGCGATATGCGGCATGCCCGGGATCAGCCCCATGGCGCCGATGATGCCGCCGGTGATCATCAGCACCTGCGGCTTGGCGAACAGCTGGGTGACGAGCTGGTTGCCGATGTCCTGTTCGCTCGCGACGCGGGAAACGATCACGCCGGCGGCGGTGGAAATGATCAGCGAAGGAATCTGCGCCACCAGGCCGTCGCCGATGGCGAGCAGCGTGTAGTTCTTCATCGCGGCGTCGAAGGCCATGTCGTGCTGGAGCATGCCGACGATCAGGCCGCCGAAGACGTTGATCACGGTGACCAGGATGCCGGCGATGGCATCGCCGCGCACGTACTTGCTGGCACCGTCCATCGAGCCGTAGAACTCCGCCTCCTGGCCCACCTCGGTGCGGCGGCGGCGGGCTTCGGCTTCGCCGATCAGGCCGGCATTGAGATCGGCATCGATCGCCATCTGCTTGCCGGGCATCGCGTCCAGGGCGAAGCGCGCGCCGACCTCGGCGATACGGCCCGCGCCCTTGGTGACCACCACGAAGTTGATGATGGTGAGGATCACGAACACCACGATACCGACCGCGTAGTTGCCGCCGATGAGGAAGTGGCCGAAGGCTTCGATCACCTTGCCGGCGGCGTCCGGGCCGTTGTGGCCTTCGGTCAGCACGACGCGGGTGGAGGCGACGTTGAGCGACAGGCGCAGCATGGTGGAAACCAGCAGCACCGCCGGGAAGGCCATGAAGTCGAGCGGCTTGACGGTGTACAGGCTGGTCAGCAGGACGATGATCGACAGCGCGATATTGAAGCTGAAGAACATGTCGAGCACGAAGGCCGGTAGCGGCAGCACCATCATCGCCAGCATCATGATGATGAGGATGGGCGCGGCCATCGCACGGGTGTTCGCGGTCAGCCAGGCGGGCATGCGCAGGCTGTTCATCGTGCGCCTCCGCTAGCCGCGGCCGCATTGGCCGGGTCCATGTCGGCCGGCACCTGCAGCTCGGTCGGCATGTTCGGACGCGCGCCGCCCTGCTTGTTGAAGACGCGCAGCTGGAACACGTAGGCCAGCACTTCGGCCACCGCGGTGTAAAGGGCCGCCGGGATCTCGTCGCCAAGCTCGGTGTGCTTGTACAGCGCGCGCGCCAGCGGCGGCGCTTCCAGCAGCGCGACATTGTTCTCGGCCGCCAGTTCGCGGATCTTCGCCGCGACTTCGTCGGCGCCCTTGGCCACCACCACCGGCGCGCGGTTCTTGCCCTCGGTGTACCTGAGCGCCACCGCATAGTGCGTCGGGTTGGTCACCACCACGTCGGCGGTCGGCACCTCGGACATCATCCGGCGGCGCGCCATCTCGCGCTGCAGCTGGCGGATACGGGCCTTGACCTGGGGATCGCCGTCGGACTCCTTCGACTCCTGGCGCAGTTCCTCGCGCGTCATCTTCAGCTTGTTGGCGTAGTGCCAGAGCTGGTACGGCACGTCGATCAGCGCGATCACCACCAGGCCGAAGACGATGGTGATGAAACCGATCACCAGCATGTCGCCGAGATGGGCCGCGCCGTTCTGCAGCGGCTCGGTGCTCAGCGCGAGCATGGGTTCGAGCTGGCCGGCGATCACGGTCCAGGAAATGACGCCGACCAGCACGGTCTTGCCGATGGCCTTGATCAGCTCCACCAGCGAACGCGTGGAGAACATGTTGCCGATGCCGGAAAGCGGATTCAGGCGCGCGAACTTCGGCGCCAGGGATTTGGAGGAAAACAGCCAGCCGCCGATCAGGAGCGGCGAGCCGAGCGCGACGAGGAGCAGGATGCCGGCGAGCGGCGCGAGCGCGATCAGCACATCGATGCAGGCGTCGCCGAGACGCATCAGCAGCAGGCTGAAATCGAAGGCCTGCTCGCGCTCGAAGGACAAACCTTCGGCGAGCATGTGGTTGAGGCGGCGCACCAGCTGCTCCCCCGTCACCCAGAGACCGAGGCCGGCCGCGAGCAAAACCGTGCAGGTAGCGAGTTCCCGCGAGCGGGGAATGTCGCCTTCCTCTCGCGCCTGCTCCAGTTTTCTGGGCGACGCTGGTTCGGTTTTTTCGAGATCGCTATCCTCGGCCATCGCCGACTCACTCCTGTTTCGTCCGGCGCGCTTTCCGAATGGACGCGCACGGATGGATAGCCTGCATTATTCTCGAAATGTCAGGACAACCATGCGGGGAACAGGGGGAAAAAAGCCGCGTTAATCGGTATCAGAGGTCAGAGGTCAGGTTACAGAGGTCAGTACCAGAGGTCAGGCTACAGAGGTCAGAGAGGAATGCTAAGGCCATTTCTTGCGTGTCTGACCTCTGTCCCCTGACCTCTGACCTCTGGTACTGACCTCTGTAACCTGTAACCTGTAGCCTGTAGCCTGTAGCCTGTAACCTGCTAAATGTCCAGGTTCTGTGCCCAGGCCAGGGCGGCCATCTGGGATTCGTTCACGTGGCGGCTGCCGAGGCAGAGCGAGGTGGCCATGCTGTCGAGTTTCGGATCGTGCAGCTCGCAGGCTTCGGCCAGCGCGAGGAAGGGACCGTAGATGCCTTCGCGCGCAAGCAGCGCCTGGGTGACGGACTCGGACAGCTGGATCTTTTCGAGCACGTCTTCCATCGGCACGCCGAGCAGGCGGTCGAGCAGCGAGAACATGCCGGCCACGAACAGGTTTTCGGCCTCGTTCTTCGGCAGGAAGCCGGCGCCCAGCAGCTCGGAGAAGCGGCCGCGGATCACGGCGGTCTGCATCAGGACCGGGGAATAGCCGGTGGTGGTCGCGGTCGCCAGCAGCAGCGCCAGCCAGCGGTACAGCGGCGAATAGCCGAGCATGGAGACGGCGTGGCGCAGCGACTGGATCTCGCAGCCGAGGCCGAAGCCGGCGGAGTTGATGTAGCGAAGCAGCTTGTAGGACAGCGCGGCGTCGCGCTTGAGCACGCTTTCGAGCTGCCTGACGTCGGCGTTCTTGCGCACCATGTCCATCAGCTGCAGGATGAGCGTCTGCGCCGGATTGAGTTCGCGCACGCCGCTCTCGGGGCGCGGAGTCAGATGCAGGTTGCCGCAGAAGGCGAGCATGCCGGCCTGGGCGCAGGCGGCGAATACGCGCCAGTTGTCGATGCCGCGCGCGATGAGCGTGAGGCCGGGCTGATTCATGGCCCGCACCTGGTTCACGAGGGCGGCGAAATCGGGCGCCTTGACATCCAGTTCGAGGTGCGTCGCCAGCGGCAGCAGCGCCGCATGCTCGTCGGGCCTGAACCCGCGCAGCAGGATGCCGGTGCCGCCGGCGCGCAGCCCGCGCGCGTCTTCCTGCGCGCCGGCCGCCGACAGCCCGGAGGCGTCGAGCGCGATGATCGTGGATTTCGGCGGCAGCGCGGCGCAGACCGGATCGGCCAGCAGCGACGCCGGCATGTCCAGCACCACGGTCTGGCTCGCGCCGAGCGCGGCCGTGCCGTCTTCAGCCATCTGGCCAACCACGAAGGCGGCCAGCTGGCGTGCCCCGTCCGGCGTCACCGCCGCGCCCTCGGGCGTCGTGTTCCAGGAAAGCCGATAGCCGACCACGCGCTCCTGCGCATTGACCAGCGCTTCGCGGACGATGTAGTTGTCTTCTTGCATAGTGATCCGGGTGAGAAACGACAAAGGCAGCGCGGTGGTCCGCCCTGCCCCGTGATTTCAGCAAGCCGCCGCGTCGCGGACAGCGGACCGCGGCGGGCAGCCGTGCGCGTGTGCCAGGGTCGAGCCCTGCGGCGTCAGGCGCCGACCTTTTCCAGCTTCTCGAAGATCTTGCTCAGCTTCTCGTCCAGCGTGGCCGCGGTGAAGGGCTTGACCACGTAGCCGTTGGCGCCGGCCTGGGCGGCGGCGATGATGTTTTCCTTCTTGGCCTCGGCGGTCACCATCAGCACCGGCAGCTTGGCCAATGCGGGATCGGCGCGGATCGTCTGCAGCATGGTCAGGCCGTCCATGACCGGCATGTTCCAGTCCGAGATGACGAAGTCGAATTGCTCGCTCCGCAGCTTGGACAATGCCATGGAGCCGTCTTCCGCTTCGTCCACGTTCGTGTAGCCCAATTCCTTCAGCAGATTGCGAACGATGCGGCGCATGGTCGAAAAGTCGTCAACCACCAGGAATTTCGTATTGGGACTAGCCATGTGTTACTCCAATTGAAGCTGCTAACTGTTTACTGACAGAGCCGGAAGGCGCTCCAAGTATAATCCTTCCGCCCCTGATTTTGTCGTACATCAACTCCGCCGGAGCGCATCCGGCGCGAATCCGTTTCCCCGCCGCCGCACTTCCCGCAAGAGCGTGAGAAGTTTGACAACACGCGGGCATCACACCCGCAGCGCGCGGCTGCCCTGTGCGGCCAGGTGGCCGAGCACCATGCCCGGCAGCGCCTGCAGCGAACCGACCTCGTGCGCGGCGCCGACAGCGATCGCTTCGCGCGGCATGCCGAACACCACGCAGGACGCTTCGTCCTGCGCGAAGTTGTAGGCGCCCGCGTTGCGCATCGTGAGCATGCCGGCCGCGCCATCCTTGCCCATGCCGGTCAGGATCACGCCGACCGCGTTCTTGCCCGCGCAGCGCGCCGCCGATTCGAACAGCACGTCGACCGACGGCCGGTGACGGTTGACCGGCGGGCCCTGGTCGAGCTGGGTCACGTAGTTGGCGCCGCTGCGCGCAAGCAGCAGGTGCGAGTGGCCGGGCGCGATGAAGGCATGGCCGGGCAGCACCCGCTCGTTGCCCTCCGCCTCCTTCACGGTGATCCGGCACAGGCTGTCGAGGCGCTTGGCGAAGGAGCGCGTGAAGCCCTCGGGCATGTGCTGGGTGATCAGGATGCCCGGGCAGTCGGAAGGCATCTGCATCAGGAAATCCTTGATCGCTTCGGTGCCGCCGGTGGAGGCGCCGATGATGATCAGCTTCTCGCTGCTGGTGAGCGGATTGCGGATCAGCGGCAAACCCTCGGCGCTGCTCTTGTGCTCCGGATGCGGCACGCTGCGGGCCTTCACGCGCGCACGCGCCGCGGCACGAATCTTGTCGGTGATGAGTTCGGCATACTCGAGCATGCCGCTCTGGATCGACAGCTTGGGCTTGGTGACGAAATCCACCGCGCCCAGCTCCAGCGCGCGCAGCGTGATTTCCGAGCCGCGCTCGGTCAGCGACGACACCATCACCACCGGCATCGGCCGCAGGCGCATCAGCTTTTCAAGGAAATCGAGGCCGTCCATGCGCGGCATTTCGACGTCCAGCGTGAGCACGTCGGGGTTGGTCTGCTTGATCAGCTCGCGCGCCACGATCGGGTCGGGCGCCACGCCCACCACTTCCATGTCGGGCTGCTTGCGGATGATCTCGTTCATCACGCTGCGGATCAGCGCGCTGTCGTCGACGATGAGTACTTTTGTCTTGTTCATGATTAATCACCGAACAGTTCGACATCACCCGCGACCGGCGTGGACAGCAGGCGGTTCGCGTAATCCTGTTCGCGGTTGACCAGCGTGTTGTTGTTGAGCTGCCTGAGCTTCTTCACCAGCACCTTGCCGCTGCGCGGGAAGAAGTACACCTTGCGCGGGTAGATGTCGTTCAGGTCTTCCGCCACCACCCGGATATTCTCGGCGCGCAGGAATTCGCGCACGAACTGGGCGTTGCGCTCGCCCACATTGATCGCCACGAAGCCGCGCAGCACGTTGCCGCCGCCGAACACCTTGGCCTCCAGGTTCTCGCGCCGCGCCCCGGCCTTGAGCAGGTCGTTGATCAGGACTTCCATCGCGTAGGTCCCGTAGCGCATCGACGCGGAGACCGGGCTGTCGGCGTCGCCGCCGTCGGGCAGCATGAAGTGGTTCATGCCGCCGATGCCGGTCACGCGGTCGCGGATGCAGGCCGACACGCAGGAGCCGAGCACGGTCACGATCATCATGTCCTTGCAGGTGTAGTAGTACTCGCCCGGCAGGATCTTGGCCGCGTCGCAATCGAAGGTGCGGTCGTAGTAGACGTTGGTGGCGAACTGCTCTTGTATGCCGAAGCTCATGGTCACATTCCGTTCTTGCGGGCCGGCGCGCGCTGTCCGGACGCGTGCCGCGGGTCGAGTTCGTAGACGGTCTTGCCCCGCAGCCTGAACGCATCCGACACGTACAGGAAGTTTTCCGAATGTCCGGCGAACAGCAGGGCATCCGGCTTCATCAGCGGCGCAAAGCGCGTCAGTATTTTTCCCTGCGTCGGCTTGTCGAAGTAAATCATCACGTTGCGGCAGAAGATCGCATCGAACGGCCCGGTTACCGGCCACTGGTCCGACAGCAGGTTGAGCTGCTTGAAGGTCACCAGCTGCCGCAGTTCCGGCCTCACCTTGACCATGCCCTCGTGCTGCCCCTTCCCCTTCAGGAAAAAGCGGCGCGCCTGCTCCGGCGGCATCTTCTCCAGGCGGTCGATCGAATACATGCCCGCCGATGCGGTGGCCAGCACGTTGGTATCGATGTCGGTGGCGATCACGTGGGCGGGCGGCGTCATGGTATTGAAAGCCTCGCACAGCGTCATCGCGATCGAATACGGTTCCTCGCCGGTGGAGCTGGCGGCGCACCAGATCAGCACCGGCTCCTTCGCCCCGCGCACGTGGTCGTGCAGGATCGGAAAGTGATGCGCTTCCCGAAAGAAGGACGTCAGATTGGTGGTCAGCGCATTGGTGAAGGATTCCCACTCCTCGCTGTCGGGATGGCTTTCGAGACCGTCCAGGTAGGACTGGAAGGAACGGATGCCCGTGGCGCGCAGACGCCGCGCCAGCCGGCTGTACACCATTTCCTGCTTGCTCTCTGCCAGCGCGATGCCCGCGCGGCGATGGATCAGCGAGCGCACGCGCTCGAAGTCGCGCGGCGTGAAATCGAATTCCTTCACCGTATCCGGCCTGCTCAGCTGTCGTCCCGTGCTATCCACACCCAAAATCTTTCCCTGCCGTTTTCGCTTGCCTGGCAAGCATTCCCGTTCTGCACGCGCCCGCCGTCACAATGCCGCGGCAGGCCGCGACCTGGTCGACGGAACACATCGGTATTATTGCGCCTATTTCCCAAAAGAAAAAGGCGTGTTTGCCTGAACACGCCTTCTTCGCTTGCCGCGCAACAGCGGCTGTCAGAATTCTTCCCACTCGTCGGCGTCACGGCTTCCGACACGCGCCGGAGCACGCGTAGCCGGCGCCGGTTTCGCCACCGCGACGGCGCTGCCGGCGGCGCCTGCGGTGCGGGCGGCAGGGGCGACGGCGCGCGTCGCCGGGACCGCCGGGCGTGCCGGCGCAACCGGCGCCACCGCCTGTCGCGCAGCATCGAGACGGAACACCGCCACGGCGGCCGCCAGTTCGGCCGCCTGCGCCCGCATGCTCTCGGCCGCCGCCGCGGCCTGCTCCACCAGCGACGCGTTCTGCTGTGTCATTTCATCCATCTGGCCGACCGCGCGATTGACTTCCTCGATGCCCGAGCTCTGCTCCTGGCTGGCCGCGCTGATCTCGTTCATGATGTCGGCGACATGCCTGACCGAGCTCACGATCTCGTCCATGGTCTTGCCCGCCTCGTCCACCAGGCTGGAGCCGGCATCGACCTTTTCCACCGAATCGCCGATCAGCGCCTTGATTTCCCGCGCGGCCCCTGCCGAGCGCTGCGCCAGGCTGCGCACCTCCGCCGCCACCACCGCGAAGCCGCGCCCCTGTTCACCGGCGCGTGCCGCCTCCACCGCGGCGTTCAGCGCCAGGATATTGGTCTGGAAGGCAATGCCGTCGATGACGCCGATGATGTCGACGATCTTGCGGGAGCTGTCCTTGATCGACGCCATGGTCTGCACCACCTGCCCCACCACGTCGCCGCCCCGGGTCGCCACGTCGGAGGCGGACACCACCAGCTGGTTGGCCTGGCGCGCGTTGTCGGCGTTCTGCCGCACGGTGGAGGTCAGTTCCTCCATCGACGACGCGGTTTCTTCCAGCGAACTCGCCTGCGCCTCGGTGCGCGCCGACAGGTCGGCATTGCCGGCCGCGATCTCGCGCGACGCCACGCCGATGGTCTCGGTCGCCACGCGCACCTTGCTCACCGTCGCCGCCAGCCCGTCATTCATCATTTTCAGCGCGGCCAGCAACTGGCCGGTCTCGTCGTTGGACCGGATGTCGATCTGCTGCGTCAGGTCTCCCTCCGACACCGCCCGCGCCACCCTCACCGCCTTGTTCAGCGGGACCGAGATCGCATTGATCAGCCACCAGCCGATCAGCGCGGCGAGGCCGACGCCGAACGCGACCGCGGCGATCGACACCGCCAGCACCATTGAGTACAGGCGCTGGGTGCTGTCGAACTCCGACTTCGCCACGTCCTGCTGCAGCTTCACCAGCGCATCCACCTGCTGCTTGAAGCCGGCATAGGTCTGGCTCATCTGCCCCGCCAGCACTTCCATCGCCATCTGCACGTTGGCCGCGCGCAGCGCCTCCACCGCAGGCCTGAGCCCCTCGTTCACGAACCGCTCGCGGCTGGCCGCCACCTTGTCCGCCAGCGCCCGCTCGCGTTCGGTCAGATCTGCCGCCATGAACTGCTTCCAGATCGCGTCGACCTCGGCCATCCGCTTGTCAACCTCGTCCATGCGCTTGTTGACCACCGCGGGATCGCCATTGACCGACTCCGCCACCGCCATCCGGTTCTCGCCGATGAGCGTGACGATCTGTGCCAGCTGGCCGCTCGGCACCAGTCGTCCGTCGTAGATGGTTCGCAGGGATTCGTTGGCCGAGCGCAGGCTCGCGACGGCGATGACGCCGCTGCCGATGAGCAGCAGCGACAGGAAGCCGATCACAAAGATCAGGCGTGACTTGATCGTCAGGTTCTTGAACATGTCGTCTCCGGGGGCCGTCGGCTGCGGCGCTTCCGCAGCCGGGCTTGTTATCGTTATATGTCGCCCGCCGTCTGCGCGGCGTGGCGGGTGCGTCGTCGGCTCAGGCGGCGATCTTGTCGATCAGGCCCATTTCCGAGCTGGACATCAGGCGGTCGATGTCGACCAGGATCAGCATGCGCTGCTCCAGCGTGCCGAGGCCGATCAGGTAGTCGGTGTTGAGCGCGGTGCCCATTTCCGGCGCCGGCTTGATCTGCTCCGGCGACAGGGTGATGACGTCGGAAACGCTGTCGACCACCATGCCGACCACGCGGCCGCCGATGTTGAGGATGATGACCACGGTGAACTGATCGTAGGTCGGCTCGCCGAGCTTGAACTTGATGCGCATGTCGACGATCGGGACGATGATGCCGCGCAGGTTGACCACGCCCTTGATGAAGTCCGGCGCGTTGGCGATGCGGGTCACGGTCTCGTACCCGCGGATCTCCTGCACCTTGAGAATGTCGATGCCGTACTCTTCCTTGCCCAGCGTGAAGGCGAGGTATTCCTGGCCGGTGCTGTCGCGGTCGGCCTTGTCTCCCGGGATCTGGGCGGTTTGTGCGATTTGTGTCATGGTTTTTCCTTCCTGTCAGGAGAAGATGGATTCATCGGCGAGCTGGCGCGAGGAGCGCAGCAGCGCCGCCACATCGATGATGAGTGAGACGCCGCCATCGCCGAGGATGGTGGCACCGGAAATGCCGGCAACCTTGCGGTAGTTGGATTCGAGGTTCTTGACCACGACCTGCTGCTGCCCGACGAGTTCGTCGATGAACAGCGCGGCCTTCCTGCCTTCGGATTCGAGAATCACCACGATGCCTTCCGACGGATCGGTGAAGCGCGGCGTGATGTCGAACATCTGGTACAGCGGAATGAGCGGCAGATAGTCGCCGCGCACCTTGACCACCCGGCCCTGGCCGCTGATTTCCTTGACGTCCGCCGGATCGGGCTGCAGCGACTCGACCACGTAGCCGAGCGGCAGGATGTAGATCTCCTCGCCGACCTTGATCGACATGCCGTCGAGGATGGCCAGCGTCAGCGGCAGCGAAATCGAAATCGTGGTGCCGAATCCCTTGGCCGAGCGGATGTCGACCACGCCGCCCATGGCGGCGATATTGCGCTTGACCACGTCCATGCCGACGCCGCGGCCCGAGACGTCGGTCACCACTTCCGCGGTCGAGAAGCCCGGGGCGAAGATCAGTTGCCAGACTTCGTCGTCGCTCATGCTGTCCGACACCGGCATGCCCTGGGACTGCGCCTTGGCCAGGATTCTTTCTCGGTTGAGGCCGCCGCCGTCGTCGGAGACCTCGATGACGATATTGCCGCCCTGGTGGCCGGCCGACAGCGACAGGCGCCCGGTTTCGTTCTTGCCGGCCGCCCTGCGCACCTCGGGCATCTCGATGCCATGGTCGATACTGTTGCGCACCAGGTGGGTCAGCGGATCGACGATGCGCTCGATCAGGCCCTTGTCCAGTTCGGTGGCCGCGCCCTGCGTCACGAATTCGATGCGCTTGCCGAGCTTGCCGGCGAGATCGCGCACCATGCGCGGGAAGCGCGAAAACACATAGTCCATCGGCATCATGCGGATGGACATCACCGCTTCCTGCAGGTCGCGGGTATTGCGGGTGAGCTGGTTGACCGACGCCATCAGGCGTTCATGCAGAATGGGGTCGAGGGTATTGGTGCGCTGCTCGATCATGGCCTGCGTGATCACCAGCTCGCCGACCAGGTTGATCAGCTGGTCGACCTTTTCGATGCCGACCCGGATGGAGGTGGTCTCCGCATTGTGCGCATGCGCCGCCTTTTCCGCCTCGCGCTTTGCGGCCGCCTTCTTTTCCTGGGCCGCCGCATCGGGCGCGTGCTGCGGCGGCTGCGCCGCTTCCGCCGGACGCGTTTCCGCCGCCGGCGCGTCTTCCCTGCCCCGTACCGGCAGCTCCATGTTGTCGAAGAAGCCGTAGCCCTGGCGCGCTTCCTGCGCCGCCTTCTCGGCGGCCGCCCTGGCGTCCGGCCCGGCGAAATTTTCCAGCGGCTCGAAGAAGCCGTAACCCTGCGCGGCTTCCTGCGCCGCCTGCTGTTCCGGGCTCGGCGCCGGGACGACGACGGTCTCGTCATGGATCTGCATGTCGTCGGCGTCGACGATGAAGGAGCAGATCGCGAGGATGTCATCCCGGCTGCAGCCGCCCTGCAGCGTGAATTCCACGTGACCGTCGGCGGTCTGTGCCCGGCTGATCTGTCCGAGCAGGCCGAGCTCGGCCTGCAGCGCCTCGGCGTCGCGGTCGGAGACCGCGGGCAGCACGA
The DNA here is from genome assembly GCF_019656455.1 of Noviherbaspirillum aridicola. Lineage (GTDB taxonomy): Bacteria > Pseudomonadota > Gammaproteobacteria > Burkholderiales > Burkholderiaceae_D > Noviherbaspirillum > Noviherbaspirillum aridicola. The sequence continues at coordinate 104,818 of NZ_BPMK01000011.1, read as the reverse complement.
TGCGGAAACGATGCGGGCCGCCCTCGACGTCGGCATGGTGGGCGCGCGCCGGCACGTCGAGCGCGCCCGTCGGCGGCGGATGCGGCACCTCGCCCTGGGACAGCGACAGCAGCAGCATGCGCGCGTTGGCGACCGCATCCTGGTCGACCGGCGTCTGCAGGCGGTGTCCGTCGAGCTGCATCTTCAGCACATCCTTGGCGTTCAGGAAGGCATCGACATGCTCGGACGACAGCGTCATCTCGCCCTTGCGTATCTTGTCGAGCAGCGACTCCAGCACATGGGTGACATCGGTGAGATCCGTGAGACCGAAGGTACCGGCACCGCCCTTGATCGAATGCGCGGCGCGGAAGATCGCGTTGAGATCCTCAACGTCGGGCGCGTCGACATCGATCGCAAGGAGCAGTTTTTCCATCTCGGCGAGAAGCTCTTCTGTCTCGTCGAAGAACACCTGGAAGAACTGGCTCATGTCAATGGTCATGGTCGGACTCCGTTATCTGCATATGCTGTGGCGGCCGCTCCTGCTCAGCCGATGACCTTCTTCACGACCTCGGTCAGCCGCTGTGGATCGAAGGGCTTGACCAGCCAGCCGTTCGCGCCGGCCGCACGGCCCTTGCTCTTCATCTCGTCGCTCGATTCCGTGGTCAGCATCAGGATCGGCACTTTCTGGTAGGTGGGCAGGCCGCGCAGGGAGCGGATCAGGGTCAGGCCGTCCATGCGCGGCATGTTCTGGTCGGTGAGGACCAGGTCGAAGACCTGAGATTTCGCCTTGTCGAGACCGTCCTGGCCGTCCACCGCCTCGGTGACCTGGTAGCCCGCGGCGCGCAGGCTGAACACCACCATCTGCCGCAGCGAGCCCGAGTCGTCCACTGCCAAAATCGTCTTTGCCATGTTTGTTGCTCCTGATTTCCGTTTGCGGGATTTCCCGCCGATCGTTGTTCCTGTCGCGCGGCGATGACTAGAAAAGCTCGATGTCGCCGCTTTCCATGTGGGTCTGGCACACCGCCTTGTACAGCGCGCTCTCCAGCTTCACGCTCTGTTCTTCCAGCGCGTTGTTGATGCTGGTGAGCGCGGCGACGATTTCCTCGGCGCTGCTTTCGGAGATGCCGGTGCTGCCGGAGCCGACGCTGTCGAGTACGTCGCGCAGGCCGGTCACCCGCTGCATCGTCCTGCCGATCAGCTGGCTGGTCATGTCCTGGAACTGCAGTCCGGTCACGGCGGCGTTCACATGGCGGCCGACCTCTTCCTGCCGCGCCCTGATCTGCGCGGCGGTTTCCGGTGCGACGTCGGCGCCTGAGGCAAGCAGCGCATCGATGGCCTGCTGCTGGGCGCTCACCGCCTCGTGGATGGACATGAAACTGGCGCCGAGCTTCTGTATGGCTTCGGCGAGCAGGACATTCGTCTGCACCAGGTCCGTCTCGATCTCCGCAAGATGCTGCGTGCCGTGGTCAGACAAGTTCGACAGCAAGTGCCTGACTTGCGATCCGAGCAGCTTCTCTCTTGTCATGGTCTCATTCCGTCCTCAGGGTCGCCCGTATCGCGACCGACATTATTGCGGCCTGGCCGCGGGGGCGGCCGGCGCGGCGGGAGCCTGCGCTCCCTGCGCCTGCACCTCCACCGTGCCGCCATCCTTCAGGGCGGATTCTTCCGCCTTCTTGTTCATGACGATGATGCTGATGCGGCGGTTGATCGGATTGAAGGGATTCTCCTTGTCGAACAGCATCGCCGACGACAGGCCCACCACGCGGATCACCTTGGCTTCGTCCATGCCGCCGGCGATCAGCGCGCGGCGCGACGCGTTGGCGCGATCCGAGGACAGCTCCCAGTTGCTGTAGCCCTTTTCGCCGCTCGCATACGGCGTGGCGTCGGTGTGGCCCGACAGGCTGATGCGGTTGGGGACGTCATTGAGCGCCTTGCCGATCTCGAGCAGGATTTCCTTCGTGTAGGGCTGCAGCTCGGCTTTGGAAAGTGCGAACATCGGCCTGTTCTGCTCGTCCACGATCTGGATGCGCAGGCCCTCGGAGGTGATGTCGAGCAGCAGCTGGCTCTTGAACTGGTTGAGCAGCGGACGCGCGTTGATCGCGTCCTCGATCTTGGTCTTGAGCGTGCGCAGCCGGGCCAGTTCGGCGCGCTCCAGCTCCTGCTCCAGGTCCTTGAGATGCGCGGCCTGCAGGTTGTAGGTCTTCTTCATCTGCGGGTCGTCGGCCTTGCGAACCTGACCTTCCTTGCGCGTCAGGTCCTTGCCGCCGCCCTGGATGACGCTCGAACTGTCGCCCGAGCCCGAGCCGCCCGACATGGCGACCTTCAGCGGCGTCTGGAAATATTCGGCGATGCCCTGCAGGTCGCCCTTGGCGGTCGAGCCGAGCAGCCACATCAGCAGGAAGAAGGCCATCATCGCCGTCACGAAGTCGGCATACGCGATCTTCCAGGCGCCGCCGTGATGTCCGCCGCCGCCCTTCTTGATGCGCTTTACGATGATCGGCCGCAGCCCTTCGTCAGCCATATGTTCCTGTTCCCCCAGCCGCCTTGCGGATCATGGCTGCTTATTTCGACTTGGATTGCTTGATGTGATCTTCCAGCTCGCTGAACGACGGGCGCTCGGTCGAGAACAGCACCTTGCGGCCGAATTCCACCGCCAGCGCGGGCGCATAGCCGTTGAGGCTGGCCAGCAGCGTCACCTTCACGCACTGGAACATCTTGCTCGACTCATGCAGCTTCTGCTCGAGCAAGCTGGCAAGCGGGCCGACGAAGCCGTAGGCCAGCAGGATGCCGAGGAAGGTGCCGACCAGTGCATTCGCGATCAGGATGCCGAGTTCCGCGGGCGGCAGGCCGACCGAGGCCATGGTGTGGACCACGCCCATGACCGCCGCGACGATGCCGAAGGCGGGCAGGCCGTCGCCGAGTTTCGAGACGCAGTGCACCGGGATCTCCCCCTCCACATGGTGGGTCTCGATCTCGTTGTCCATCAGGTTCTCGATCTGGAACGCATCCATGTTCCCCGCCACCATCAGGCGCAGGTAATCGGTCATGAATTCGGTGATGTGGTGATCCGCCAGGATGCCGGGATACTTGCTGAAGATCGGGCTGTCCTCGGGTTTCTCGATGTCGCCTTCGATCGACATCAGGCCCTCCTTGCGCACCTTGCTGAGGATCTCGAACAGCAGGGTCATCAGCTCCATGTACAGCGCCTTGGTGTAGCGGGAGCCCTTGAGCACGGTCGGCAGGGCCTTCATGGTGGCCTTGATCGCCTTGCCGTTGTTGCCGACGAAAAAAGCGCCGACCGCGGCGCCGCCGATCATCAGCAGCTCCACCGGCTGGAACAGGGAATGCAAATGACCGCCCGCCAGCAGGAAGCCGCCGAAGACCGACCCACAAACAATGATGTATCCGACAATGACTAACAAGACCCGGCTCCGGCGTGATGGTTACTTTCCAGGGACGATATTTCCCACGAGCATTTTGCCAATTCACCGACAGGATCACAACCAGTATCTGGCCGACTGTCGTCGAATCTGTCGTCGAATCGCCCCTGTTCTCGAAAGCGGTAAGGAATTTACGTCCGCAAGGATGGAAAACTTGAGTTTTGCTACATGCGCCAGGCGAAAAGCGGAGGATGGCCCTGCCCCGTCTGCAGAACCTGCGAGGCCTGCTGTCCCGGAACCGGGAATTCATGGCTGACCAGCAGCGAGCCGGGACGCATCTCGCGCCGCGCCTTCGCCCAGAGCGCCGGCATGGCCGCCGGCGACAGATAGGCGAAAACCAGGTCGTAGCGCCCGAAGTCCAGCGCCTCGTAGTCGCCGCGCGAAAAACGCGCGCGGCTGCCGAGCCAGCGCGCCCGCAGCGCGCTGGCCAGCCACGGCAGCGGCGCCAGCTCCACGCCTTCGACCTCGGCATCCGGGCGTACCCGCGCGACATGCATCGCCATGCCGCCGAAGCCGCTGCCGATATCGATGAACGACACAGGCTCGCCGGGCCGCGGCGCCGGCAGCAGGCCGACGACAGCCTCCCATGCGGCGCGCCGCGACGGGTAGTACGGCACCTGGGTGCGGAAGCTCGACCAGTAGAGCGCGAGCAGCGCGGCAAAAGCGGACAGGAACAGTACCGGCGGCAGGCGCAGCGCATGCATCGCGGCCGCGGCCGGCGGAAACAGCAGATGAATCCAGGTCCACCAGCTGGCCATGCCGGCCAGGCGGGACAACAGCGCGGCGATTACGGCCTGCAGCAGCACGGCATGCGCGATGCTGAGTTCGACGCCGGCGATGCGGGCCGCTGCGAACGACAGCGCCAGCACCAGCGCGAATGCGCCGAGCTGGACCGCGAGCGCCTGCACCGAGGGAATGCGCCAGGGCGGACGGCGCGCCGGCGCCCGATCGTTATTCATGTGAGGAGACTGCGGGCCCGGCAGGCGTGGGATGAAGCGATGGCAATCAGGCTTGCGTCGAAGCCGGGGCCGAAGCCGAAGCCGAAGCCGCGTCTTCGCGCGCCTTGCGTGTCTTGCCCGCCCGCGACGGCATGTGGCAGAGGCCGCAGGTGTAATCGTGGTTGAGGTCGAGACGGTGCACGACGAACTCGCCGCCGCACTTGCTGCAGCAGGCCGTCTCCAGCATCTTGCTCTCGAAGAAGCGCACCAGCGTCCAGGCGCGGGTCAGCGACAGCACGGGCTCGCCGCCCGGCTCCGGTTCGACCTGTTCGAGGTAGAGCTTGTAGGCCTTCATCACGGCTTCGATGCCGCTGATCTGGGCATGCTCGACCAGGTATTTGTGGATGTTGATGAACAGCGAGGAATGGATGTTCGGCTGCCAGGTGATGAACCAGTCGGTCGAAAACGGCAGCATGCCCTTGGGCGGCGACACGCCCTTGAGTTCCTTGTAGAGCTTGAGCAGGCGTTCGCGCGAGAGCGAGGTTTCGGATTCGAGCAGCTGCAGTCGGGCGCCGAGATTGATGAGCTCGATGGCGAGCTGAATCTCTTGTGCTTCGGTTACTACGCTTTTCTTTGTCATGTCGATCCCGTCTCTGTCCGAACGCCTTACGCCACTTGCTCGACCTGCTGGCCCGCCATCAGGATCGCCGCGTGCGTATGCGCGAGTTCGCGATCCTTGTTGTAGTTGGTCAGCATGCCGAGTATCGCGCCATCGTCGAAACGGAAGCGCGCGAGCATCATGTTGGTACCGGCAAGCTTGAGAAGCTGGGAATTGTTGAGGCCCTCGATCAGGTCCGCGATTTCGCCGCTGATCCCCAGCCTGAAAACCGCGGTGGCCTTGTCCGACCGGATCATCTGCTGTGCAAGCATCAGATAGCTCAGGTTGGCATCCCGGATTTCAGCCAGCATGTCGCTCGTTTTCATGTACACCCCCGTCGGTTGAGATCGCGGCTTATTGCCTAACGGCATTCCGTGAAAGGCGATTCTCCAGAGTAACTATGGGAAGGGGAATAGGCCTTTGCCCGTATTTGGAGACGGACAAACGGCGAGCAGCCCTGTCGTCTTTTGTCCTACAAAAGACGAACAGAGCTATTCAGCGCTTGCAGACTGAAGCGCTGGAAGCGGCATGGATACTGGGTTTGCGGCGATCAGACGGGCCTCGCCAGGCATCCCTTGCCGGTAACATATTGTTAAAAAAACTTACTTCCCGGCAGCCAGATTCGTGCATAAAAAAATGCCGCTTCCGGTCGCCTCTGTTGCTTATCGGCAGCAATTTCAGGAAATTTAGGGTGTCCGCGAAAAAAATTTTCGCCGGCCTCGTACTGCCTTCCTTATGAATAACGGCAGACCCGCAGCCCGATTTAGGGCCGCCGAAAAAAAAATCCGCCGAAGCGGATCCTGAAGGGAAAGGCCCCCATGTTCCGGGGGCCGGTCCTGGAGAGATCAGAACTCGTCCCAGTCGTCGCCCGCGGCCACCGGCAGGCTGGCGCGCGCCGGCGCGGACGCCGGTGCGGGCGGGGCCGCCGGCCGCCTTGCCGGAACCGACGATCTGGCCGCCGGCGCCGGCCGTGCCGCGGTCGGCTGCCGGGGAGCGCGCACCGGGGCGGGCGCGGCGTCGCCGCCGGTCGACAGCTTGAAGACGCTGACGGACTCGGCAAGCTCCTTTGCCTGCTTCTGCATCGAATCGGAGGCGGCGGCCGCCTCTTCCACCAGCGCCGCGTTCTGCTGGGTCACCTGATCCATCTGCGCGATCGCCTGATTCACCTGTTCGATGCCCGCGGTCTGCTCGTCGCTGGCCGCGGCGATCTCGCCGATCAGGTCCGCCACGCGCCTGACGCTCGCCACCACGTCCTGCATGGTCGCGCCCGCCTGGTCGACCAGCGCGCTGCCGTCGTTCACCTTCTGCACCGAATTGCCGATCAGTTCCTTGATCTCGCGCGCGGCCGACGCCGAGCGCTGCGCCAGCGTGCGCACCTCCGCCGCCACCACCGCGAAGCCCCGGCCCTGCTCGCCGGCCCGCGCGGCCTCCACCGCCGCATTCAGTGCCAGGATATTGGTCTGGAAAGCGATGCCGTCGATGACGCCGATGATGTCCACGATCTTGCCTGCCGACGCATTGATCTCCGACATCGTCTCCACCACCTGGTGCACCACTTCGCCGCCCTTGCCCGCCACTTCCGACGCCGCGATCGCCATTTGGTTGGCCTGGCGTGCGTTCTCCGCGTTCTGCCGCACGGTGGAGGTCAGCTCCTCCATCGACGACGCCGTCTCTTCGAGCGAGGCCGCCTGCTGCTCGGTACGCGAGGACAGATCGAGATTGCCGGCGGCGATCTGGCCGGAGGCGGTCGAGATCGATTCCGTGCCCGACCGCACCTGGCTGACAATGCCGAGCAGGCTGTCCTGCATGGTCTTCATCGCCGACAGCAGGCTGCCGCCGTCGTTCTTCCTGAGCACCACCGGCGAGGTCAGGTCGCCGCCGGCGATACGGCGGGCGACCTCGGCCGCGTCATCCGGATCACCCCCGATGGAGCGCTCCACGCTGCGGATGACGAGCAGGATGCTGCCATTGAGGAAAATGCCGACGATGGTCAGCATCAGGAAGGCGCGCCAGAAGTCGCTGATGAGCGCGTCGGTCAGATCATCGAGATAGACGCCGGTGACGAAGCTCCAGTCCCAGGGCTTGTAGGTCAGCACGTACGAGCCCTTGGGGAAAACCTTGGACTGGTCCGGGTGACCCGGCTTGGGCCACACATACTCCACCCATCCCTCGCCCTTCCCTTTTGCGATCGCCGCCATGTCGCGGAACAGGTAATTCCCCGCCGGGTCCTTGTAGTCCCCCATGTCCTTGCCATCCAGCTCAGGCTTGAGCGGATGCATGACCACCGCGGCGCGCGACGAGATCACGGTCAGATAGCCATCCTCGCCGAACCGCATGGCCTTCACGCGTGCCAGCGCCTGCTTCTGCGCCTCCTCCACGCTCATCTTCCCGGCCGCCGCGAGCGCCGCATACTCCTGCACCACGGACAGGCCGATCTGCGTCGCGTAACGCAGCGACAGCTGGCGCTCCTCCAGCCGGCGCACCTTGTTGCTGTACATGTCGGTCAGCGTGATCGCCCACAGGCTGATCCATGCAATGACGAGCGGGGCGAAGAGCTTCTTGCGAAATGACCACTTCATTACTTTGACCTTTCTGTCGGTGAGTCATGCCGGCGCCGGCCCGGTCCGGACCAGGCGATTACACCTGCGCACGACATGGTTTCTGTCAGCCGAAGTATAGGTTGCTGGATGGATTGGAAACAGGCAGCGGGACCCCGACAGGCGCGTCATCTCTCGTCCTACAGCAGGCGTCCGGGCGTCTGTCTTCGATGACGGCGGTTGTGCAGACAAAAGGGCGTGCGAAGTGCGACGGATGGCCCCGGGCTAGCCGCCGCGCTTTCCCTTGCGATGGGAGCGGGCCTGGGCGGCCGGCTCCGTCGGCTTCGGCGCCTTCCCGGCCCTGGCCTGCGCGGGACCGACGCGGCTGATACGCAGGGGCTGGCCGGCGACCGCCACCGATTGCAATTGCCGCATGATTTCCCTCGGCATGCCCTCCGGCAGATCGAGCAGGCTGTGGTCGTCGAGGATTTCGATGCGGCCGATGTAGCGCGCTTCCAGCCCCGCTTCATTCGCGATCGCGCCGACGATGCTCGCCGGCCTGACGTCATGCATGCGTCCGACCTCGATGCGGTAGGTCTCCATGCCGACCGCCGGACGGGGGTCCGATGGCTTTGCGCGCTTGCTGTCTTCCTTGTGCCCGGCACCGCTTCGCCGGGCGGGCGGCTCGTGCCCCTCCCTGCCATGCCCGGCTTCCGATCCAGGCCCGCGGACTTCCGAGATGCGCAGCTGGCGCCCGGCGACCCACGCTTCACCCAGCTTGTCGAGCGCTGCGGCCGGAAGCCTGGCGTCCAGTTCGACCAGCGCATGGTCGTCGCGTATGTCGATACGCCCGATATGCCCGGCGTCGAGCTTCGCCTCGTTCGCGATCGCCCCGACGATGTTGCCGGGCCTGACGCCATGCATATGGCCGACTTCGATGCGATAGCGCTTCATCCCGGGTTCCGCCGGATCGTCGTCCGCCGCGTTGCGGACGCGTCGCTGCTCTCCGCCGCGCGCTTCTTCCGCCCGGGCAGGCCCGCTCTTCTCGAGCAGCAAGGGCGTCCCGCCGCGCGCCATCCGGGCGAGCGCGGCCGCGATTTCGATCGCGGGAATGTTCCGTTCACGCTCATAGTCCTCCACCAGGGAGCGGAACACATCGAGTCCATTCTCGGCGAGCGCCTCGGAGATCTGGTCCTTGAAGCGGGCGATACGCGCGTCATTGATGGCCTGCACCGTCGGCAGTTCGAGCACCGTGATACGCTGGCGCGTCGCCCGCTCGATCGTCTTGAGCAGGTGTCGCTCCCGGGGCGCGATGAACAGGATGGCCTCGCCGCTGCGGCCGGCGCGTCCGGTGCGGCCGATGCGATGGGTATAACTCTCGGGATCGTACGGCACGTCGTAGTTCACCACATGGCTGATCCGCTCCACGTCCAGGCCGCGCGCGGCTACGTCGGTCGCCACGAGAATGTCGATCCGCCCTTCCCGCAGCTGCCCGATGGTGCGTTCGCGCTGCTGCTGCGCCATGTCGCCGTTGATCGCGGCGGCGGCGAAGCCGCGTGCCTGCAGCTTGCCGGCCAGCTCCTCCGTTTCAAGCTTGGTGCGCACGAAAATGATCATCCCGTCGAACGGCTCGGCTTCCAGGATGCGTGTGAGCGCATCCAGCTTGTGCATGCCGCTGACCAGCCAGTAGCGCTGCCGGATGTTGACGGCGGTCGCGGTCTTCGCGGCAATCGTCACTTCCGCCGGCTCGCGCAGATAGGTCTGCGCGATGCGCCGGATCGGGGCCGGCATGGTGGCTGAAAAGAGCGCGCTCTGCCGCATCGCCGGCGTGCGCTGCAGGATCGTCTCGACATCGTCGATGAAGCCCATGCGCAGCATCTCGTCCGCCTCGTCGAGCACCAGGGTCCTGATCCGCGACAGGTCGAGGGTGGCCTTTTCAATGTGATCGATCAGGCGCCCGGGCGTGCCCACGACGACATGCACGCCGCGCCGCAGGGCGGCAAGTTGCGGGCCGTAAGCTTGTCCTCCATAAACGGGCAGCACGCGGAAGCCGCGAAGATGCGCCGCATACTTCTGGAATGCCTCGGCGACCTGGATCGCAAGCTCCCTCGTCGGTGTCAGCACCAGGGCTTGCAATCCCCCGTCCTCAAGGCCCAGGCGGGCAAGTACCGGCAGCGCGAACGCCGCCGTCTTGCCGGTGCCGGTCTGCGCCTGGCCCAGCACGTCGCGGCCGCTCAGCAGAATGGGAATGGCCGACGCCTGGATCGGGGACGGCACTTCATACCCCAGGTCCCGCAGAGCGCGCAGCAGCGGCTCTCCCAGGTCGAGTTCGGCAAAGGACAGAGAAGAATGGGTTTCGTCGGGCATGCCGATACCAAGCATAATTCCTACCAGCTTGCGCGAGGGAAGACTGCAGGCGGCTTCCGTCGCCGGTTAGGGGCGTCAGCGAAGGCAAGCAGCTTCGGCGCGCATGAGCGGGGTAAAACATGCGCACGCAAAGGGACGTATTTGCACGCCCGGAGATGCGTGCACGACTCGTGCGGAGACTGTATCCGCCGCCGGGGAAGCACACCGGGCAGAACCTGGAGGACGCGGGAAACAAAAAAGCCTCCGCAGGGGAGGCTCTTTGCAGTGGAAGAAGATTTCGGCTGAGGCGCCTTCTTCATCCACCCAAGTCCGTGAGGGACTTGTCTGTACTGGCGGAGACGGAGGGATTCGAACCCTCGATACAGGTTTAAGCCCGTATGCTTCCTTAGCAGGGAAGTGCCTTCGACCTCTCGGCCACGTCTCCACACCCGGCAGCTTACGCCACCGCAGTGAAGTCACGCATGATAGCGACTCATGCGCAATTGGTCAATGAAACATTGCTTTCGAATGCGCTTACTCAAGCCTTCTCGAGGTCGAAAGCCTTGTGCAGCGCGCGCACGGCGAGCTCCATGTACTTTTCGTCGATCAGCACCGAGATCTTGATCTCCGAGGTGGAGATCATCTGGATGTTGATGCCCTCCTCGGACAGCGTGCGGAACATCTGCGAGGCGATGCCCACGTGGCTGCGCATGCCGACGCCGACCACGGACACTTTCGATACCTTGGTGTCGCCGACGATGCTGCCCGCCCCGATGTGCTCCTTCACGCTCTTGTTGAGGACGTCCATCGCCTTCGCATACTCGCCGCGTGCGACGGTGAAGGTGAAGTCCGTCTTGCCTTCGACCGACTGGTTCTGGATGATCATGTCGACTTCGATGTTGGCGTCGGCGATCGGTCCCAGGATCTGATAGGCGATGCCGGGCTTGTCGGGCACGCCGAGCACGGTGATCTTGGCCTCGTCGCGATTGAACGCGATACCGGAAATGACGGCTTGTTCCATGTGTGTGTCTTCCTCAAACGAAATCAGGGTGCCGGAAGTCGCTTCCTCTTCCAGCGGCATCAGCGGATCGGTGAGCGACGACAGCACGCGCGTCGGCACCTTGTAGTTCCCGGCGAATTCGACCGAGCGGATCTGCAGGACCTTCGAACCCAGCGACGCCAGTTCCAGCATCTCTTCGAAGGTCACGGTGCGCAGCCGGCGCGCTTCGGATACGACGCGCGGGTCGGTGGTGTAGACGCCGTCGACGTCGGTGTAGATCAGGCATTCCTGCGCCTTCAGCGCCGCCGCCACCGCCACCGCCGAGGTATCGGAGCCGCCGCGGCCGAGGGTGGTGATGTTGCCTTCCTCATCCACGCCCTGGAAACCGGTGATGATCACGATGCGGCCGGCGGCGAGGTCCTTGCGCACGCGCGCGTCGTCGATCGACTGGATGCGGGCCTTGGTATAGGCCGAGTCGGTCTTGATCGGCACCTGCCAGCCGGCGTAGGACACCGCCTGCTTGCCGATGGTCTGCAGCGCCATGGACAGCAGCGCCACCGAGACCTGCTCGCCGGTGGATGCCAGCATGTCGAGCTCGCGGGGATCGGGCTGCGGCATGATTTCCTTGGCCAGCGCAATCAGCCGGTTGGTTTCGCCGGACATGGCCGACGGCACGACAACGATCTGGTGTCCGGCGTCGTGCCACTTGGCGACGCGCCTAGCGACGTTCTTGATGCGCTCGGTCGAGCCCATCGAAGTGCCGCCGTACTTGTGAACGATTAAAGCCATAACGGAGGATGAGGAAGCTTCAGGAGAAAGGAGAAATTGTGATAAAAATCAACCCTTTACTTTACCTGCCACAAGACAGGAAAGCAAGACGGTAGGCGCGATAATTCAGGCTTCCCCCTGCAAAACCGCACAAAATACGGTCGCCCTCGTGCGCCGTCAGCGGCGGTCGGGCTCCCATTTCAGCGAAATGCCGGCCTCTTCCGGCGTCACGGCCCGGTTCATGCCGATGCCCGCGGCAAAGAGCAGCTTTCCGTCCGCCGTCACCAGCGGAAGAATCCGGCGCTCCCACGCGGGCACGTCGAGCGCCTGGAAATGCTGCTTGAGGCTGCGCGCGGGACGGTTGGCGGCAAGCTTCAGCGTTTCGCCGCCTTGCCGGCGCCGCAGTTCAAGCGGCTGCGACGCCAGCCAGCGCCGCCCGGCCTCACCCTCCACCGCGAAGCGCAGGCTGCCGCGATAAGACGGGAAATGCAGCACCTCCTCACCCTGCCACCGGAACGGAACCGGTGCCGCGTCGAGCATCGCGTCTTCGATGCACGGCACGAGGAACAGCCGGCCCCGGTGACGGTGTATCTCGCCGTCGGGATGTTCGACGCGCACCCGTGCATCCTCCCGCGCCGCACCCACCTGGGTCAGCATCTGCTCCAGCCAGGCAGTGCTCGGCATGCGCATGCCGCGCCTGGCAAACCAGTGCCGGACGACGTTGGACGCACGTTCCGGCCCGAGTTCGTCAAGACGATCTAGGCGCAGGCTCTCGCCCTCGAGACAGCGCGCCAGGTCTTCGGCCGCGATCTCGTCGAGCAGGCGCTGCGCGGCGCGTGCATGGTCGGCCGCGCGCGCCAGCCGCGCCTGATAGCCGGGAAAATGCGCGGCCAGCGCCGGCATGACGGCGTGCCGCAATGCGTTGCGCGCGAAGCGCGGGTCGCGGTTCGATTCATCATCGATCCATGCCAGCCCGCACTCCCGGGCATAGGCTTCGAGCGCAGCGCGGGTGACGCCCAGCAGCGGGCGCGCGAGCGCGATGCCGGCGTCGCCGAGCAGTCCGGGGGCGCTGCTCACCGCTTCCATCGCCCCCATGCCCGCGACGCCGGCGCCGCGCAGCAGTTGCAGCAGGACCGTCTCCGCCTGGTCGTCAAGATGGTGCGCGGTCAGCAGCAGGCGCGCGCCGTGCTCGCGGCAAAGCTCGCCGAGCGCACGGTAACGCTGCAGGCGTGCACCCTGCTCGATGCCGTCGCCTTCCCTGGGCACGGTGACCTGCGCGGCGTGCACGGGGACGCCATGCCGGGCGCATTCCCGTTCGACGTGCTGCTGCCAGAGGTCGGCGTTCGGACTGAGACCGTGATGCACGTGGAGCGCGAGCATGCGCAACCCTGCTTCGCCGGCGTGGCGGCGCGCGAGATCGAGCAGAACCATGGAGTCGAGCCCGCCGCTGCATGCCACCGCAAGAACCGGCGGGTCGCCGGAAACGCAAACGCGCGCCAGGATCGCTCCGAGCGCGCGTTCAAAAGCCTCGCGCAGCGAGGCCTGCTGCATGTCGGCCACTTTATTCCGAGGGATTGATTTCCTTGAACTTGCCGTAGCTCATGAGCTTTTCGTGGCGGGCCGCGACCAGTTCGCGCGGCTTCATGCCCTGCACCTGGCGCAGCGAATCCGCCAGCGCGCGCTTGAGCAGCGCCGCCATCTGCTTGGGATCGCGGTGAGCGCCGCCCAGCGGTTCATTGACGATCTTGTCAATCAGGTTGAGCGCCTTGAGCCGGTGCGCGGTGAGGCCGAGCGCGTCGGCGGCGTCCGCCGCCTTTTCCGAGGTCTTCCAGAGGATGGAGGCGCAGCCCTCCGGCGAGATCACCGAATAGGTGGCGTACTGCAGCATCAGCACCACGTCGCCGACGGCGATCGCCAGCGCGCCGCCGGAGCCGCCCTCGCCGATGATGGTGGCGATGAGCGGCACCTTCAGCTCCGCCATCACGTAGAGATTGTGTCCGATCGCTTCGGACTGGCCGCGCTCTTCGGCATCGATGCCGGGGAAGGCGCCGGGGGTATCGACGAAGGTGAAGATCGGCAGGCCGAATTTCTCCGCCAGCTTCATCAGGCGCATGGCCTTGCGATAGCCCTCGGGCTTGGGCATGCCGAAATTGCGCAGCGCGCGCTCCTTGGTGTCGCGCCCCTTCTGATGGCCGATCACCATGCAGGCCTGTCCGTTGAAGCGGGCCAGGCCGCCGACGATCGAAAGGTCGTCGGCGTAAGTGCGGTCGCCATGCAGCTCATGGAAGTCCGTGAATATCTCGTTCACGTAATCCATCGTGTAGGGGCGCTGCGGATGACGCGCGATCTGCGAGACCTGCCACGGCGTCAGCTTGGAGTAGATATCCTTGGTCAGCTGCTGGCTTTTCTTGGACAGGCGCTCGATCTCTTCGGAGATGTCGACGGCAGAGTCGTCCTGTACAAAGCGCAGTTCTTCGATTTTTCCCTCGAGTTCGGCGATCGGCTGTTCGAAACCGAGGAAAGTGGTCTTGCTCATCGTGACTCCTTGTTCAGCAGAGCGTTGCGTGCCGGGACTCAGTACACGACCGGGGCAGCGTCGAGGCTGCGCCATAGATACCAGGTCGCGACGGTGCGCCACGGCTCCCAATTGGCCGCAACCTCTCGCGCATCGCTGCGGGATACTGGCTCGCCGGAAAAATAATTGACGCTGATGCCTTTCAACAGACCAAGATCGTCGAGAGGCAACACATTCGGACGGAGCAGATTAAATATCAAAAACATCTCTGCTGTCCAGCGTCCGATACCGCGTATCTGGATCAGTTCCGAGATGACTTCTTCGTCGCCCATCTCCGCCCATTTCTCGGCGTGCACCCGCTTGGCCTTGAAATGCTCGGCCAGGTCGAGCACGTATTCCGCTTTCCGTTTCGACAAGCCGCATTCGGCCAGCCTTTCGGGCCCGGCCTTGATGACTTGCGCGGGGGTGCATTTCGGACAAGCCTCGAGAAAGCGCTGCCAGACCGCGTCGGCCGCCTTCACCGATATCTGCTGGCCGACGATGGAGCGCGCGAGGGTGACGAAGGCTTCGCCCCGCCCCTTCAGGTGGAGATCGCCGAACTGGGGAATCAGCTTGCGCATGATGCGGTCGCGCCGCATCAGCTCATCCTTCGCATCCTGCCAGTAGTCGGGCACGCCGGGCACGACGCTTGCCATGGGAATCGCCGCCATGCCGTCAGGCCCTGCGCCACTCGGTGATGCCGCCCGGCTTGTCCTCCAGGACGACGCCGGCAGCGAGAAGCTCGGCGCGGATGCGGTCGGCTTCGGCAAAGTTCTTCGCCTTCTTGGCGGCGGCACGCGCGTCGATGCGCTCTCCGATCGCCGCCTCGTCGAGGCCGCCTTCGGCGCCGGCGGGTGCGGACTGCAGGAAGTCCTGGGCGCTGCGCTGCAGCAGCCCGAGCATGCCGGCCAGGCCTTTGAGCTGACGGGCCAGCGCCGGCGACTTGCCGCGGTTGACCTCGTTGGCGAGGTCGAACAGCACGGCGATGGCCACCGGCGTGTTGAAGTCGTCGTTCATCGCGGCGGCGAAGCGCAGCGCATGTTCTTCCTCGCGCTCGAGCGGAGCGTCGTCGGCCGGCACTTCCTTGAGCGCCGTGTAGAGTCGCGACAGCGCATGGCGCGCATCGTCGAGGTGGGCGTCGGAGTAGTTGAGCGGACTGCGGTAATGGGCGCGCAGGATGAAGAAGCGCACCACCTCGGCGTCGTACTTCTTCAGCACGTCGCGGATGGTGAAGAAATTGCCGAGCGACTTCGACATCTTTTCGTTGTCGACCCGGATGAAGCCGTTGTGCATCCAGTAGTTGACGAAGGCATGGCCATGCGCGCCTTCGGACTGGGCGATCTCGTTCTCATGGTGGGGGAACTGCAGGTCTTCGCCGCCGCCGTGAATGTCGAACTGCTCGCCCAGCAGTTCGCAGCTCATGGCCGAGCATTCGATATGCCAGCCCGGACGTCCCTTGCCCCACTTCGAATCCCACTTCACTTCATCCGGCTCGCTTGCCTTGGCCGACTTCCAGAGCACGAAGTCGAGCGGGTCGCGCTTGTCGCTGTTGCGCTCGACGCGCTCGCCCGCGCGCAGGTCGTCGAGCGACTTGCCGGAGAGCCTGCCGTAGGAAGGGAAATCGCGCACCGAATAATTGACGTCGCCGTCCGCCGCCTTGTAGGCCAGGCCGCGGCTCTCAAGCTTGTCGATGATGTCCAGCATCTGCGGCACATACTGCGTCGCGCGCGGCTCGTGATCGGGCTTCTGCACGCCGAGGGCCGCCGCGTCCTCGTCCATCGCGGCGATGAAGCGTCCGGTGAGGCTGGAGATGGATTCGCCGTTCTCCACCGCGCGCTTGATGATCTTGTCGTCGATGTCGGTGATGTTGCGGACGTAGGTGACCTCGTAACCCGAAGCGCGCAGCCAGCGCTGCACCATGTCGAACACGACCATCACGCGCGCGTGGCCGAGGTGGCAGTAGTCATAAACTGTCATCCCGCACACATACATGCGGACTTTGCCGGGCTGCATGGGCACAAAAGCCTGCTTGTCACGAGCGAGCGTGTTGTAGATCTTGATGGCAGTCATGTGTTGTAGTCGTTTCGGCAGGAGATGCGACGCGCCGCTGTATTGTCAACCGCGCATTCTTGCGCAGGGCCGCATTCCGCAAAGCCCGGTCGCCGAAACCCTTTGGGGATGCTTCTCTTTTGATAAAATGCACAGTTTCGCGGCAGTATAGCACCGTTACTTCCCTGCCCCGGCAGCCGGCAAAAGGGACACGGAAGATACACAAACACTATCCTCCTGTAAAGAGCAAAGGAAGCAGCAATGCCAGCAACCCGCCTCACGTCTTTCCTCTCGCGTCGTCGCTTCATGAACTTCTCGATGCAGCTGGCCGTCGCGGCCGGCATCGCCGGCGCCCTTCCCGCGGCGCTCGCGGCCGACAATCCCCGCGTCTCGATGAAGACGAACATGGGCGAGATCGTCATGGAACTGTATCCGGAAAAGGCGCCCAAGTCCGTCGCCAATTTCCTGCAGTACGTCAAGAACGGCCACTACAACGGCACCATCTTCCACCGCGTGATGGACGGCTTCATGATCCAGGGCGGCGGCTTCGACAAGGACATGGCGCAGAAGCCGACCTCGGCGCCGATCGAGAACGAAGCCAAGAACGGTCTGAAGAACGAACCGCTCACCGTCGCCATGGCCCGGACATCCAATCCGCACTCAGCCACCGCACAGTTCTTCATCAACGTCGGCGACAACCAGTTTCTGAATTATCCCGGCCAGGACGGCTGGGGCTATGCCGTATTCGGCAAGGTCATCAAGGGAGCCGACGTGGTCGACAAGATCAGGTCGGTCAAAACCGGCAACAAGGGCATGCACCAGAACGTCCCGCTGCAGCCGGTGGTCATAGAGTCGGCCACGGTCGTCAAGTAACTCACTGAAAAGGAAACAGCATGGCAGTCATCCTCACCACGAATCACGGCAAGATCCGTATTGAACTCGACGCGGAGAAAGCGCCGAAGACCGTCGAGAATTTCCTCGAATATGTCCGCTCCGGGCACTATGACGGCACCATCTTCCATCGGGTGATCGATGGCTTCATGATCCAGGGCGGCGGCTTCGAGCCCGGCATGAAACAGAAGCCCACCAGGGACCCGATCGAAAACGAGGCCAAGAACGGTCTCAAGAACGAAGCCTATTCCATCGCCATGGCGCGTACCTCCGCGCCGCACTCCGCGTCCGCGCAGTTCTTCATCAACGTCAAGAACAACAGCTTCCTCGACTACCCGGGCCAGGACGGCTGGGGCTACTGCGTGTTCGGCAAGGTCACGGAAGGCACCGACGTGGTCGACAAGATCAAGTCCGTCAAGACGACCCGCGCCGGCATGTTCGCCGACGTACCGGAAGAGAACGTGGTGATCGAGAAGGCGGAAATCGTCTGACCCCATGTCTGTGACAGCCTCATCCGTCGCACGGAACGGCAAGGCGCAACCGGAGACGGTTGCGCTTTTTGTTTCCGACGTCCACCTGCAGCCCGGCCTGCCCCGCACCACCGCCGCCTTCCTCGACTTCCTGCGGGGTCCCGCGCGCCGGACCCGGCGCCTCTACCTGCTCGGCGACATGTTCGAGTACTGGGCCGGCGATGATGATCGCGATGATCCGTACAACGCCGGCATCATCGCGGCGTTGAAAGCGGTCGGCGCGGCCGGTGTCGAATTGTTCTGGCTCCCCGGCAACCGCGACTTCCTGGTCGGCACGGGCTTTGCCGGCGCGGCGGGCCTGACGCTGCTGCAGGAACCGCATGTCGTGCAGCTCGCCGGCCGCAGCCTGGTGCTGGTGCACGGCGATGCACAGTGCACGGACGATACCGGCTACATGGCTTTCCGCGCACAGGTGCGCGACCCGGCCTGGCAGGCGGCCTTCCTCGGCAGGCCGCTCGCCGAACGCAAGGCCATCATCGAGGGAATGCGCAGCGGCAGCCGCGAGGCGCAGCGCGCAAAGTCGTACGAGATCATGGATGTCAATCCCGAAGCGATCGACGCGCTGTTTCGCGCGTCGGGCGCCGAGCTGATGGTGCACGGGCATACCCATCGCCCCGGCTGCCACCCGCATCAGGGCGGCGTGCGCCACGTCCTGCCCGACTGGGATTGCGACAGGGAGCCGCGGCGCGGCGGCTGGCTGGCGCTGACTGCGGACGGCGAACTCGTGCCTGTCGCTGTCGACGCGGTGTCGTGAAACAGGCCTGACTGAATGGATGCCGAGCGGGGCATTCGTGCCCGCGACGCCATCGGGGCCTCGCAAAAGAATCGTGGCGCGCGGACGCTTCCGACTCCTTGCGTCGGCAGAAGGCGCTTATTCGAACTGCCGCCGGAATTCCGCAAACTGCTGCTGCAGGCTCTCCACTTCCGCCTTCAGGCGCGCCACCTCTTCCTCGAGCTGTCCGATGCGGTCGCCGCGCGCCGGTGCTTCCACGCTGCCTGAGAAGCTGGCGGCGGTCCCTTGCTGATCGAGCCGCTCTTCGCCGCACAGCAGGTGTGCGTAACGCGCTTCCTTCGTGCCCGGCGCGCGCGGCAGCCTCGCCACCAGCGGCGGATACTTGTCGATCAAAAACTGTAGCGCCGCCTCGACGTCCTGTACCGAGCCGAATTCATGCAGTCTGCCGCTGCGGGTCCGGAGTTCGCCGGCAGTCTGCGGACCGCGCAGCATCAGCAGCACCAGGGCGGCGAGCTTGTCCTGCTCCAGCGACCATTTCATGCGCATCCGGTGCTCGTATTTCGCCACGCGCGCGCCGGCCTGCCGCACCTCCGACACGAGGCGCCGGTTCGTCAGGCGCTGCAGCACGTCGAGCACGGTATCCTCGCTGATGGACATCACAGGATCGCGGCTCGACAGCTGATTGCAGCCGGCGGTGAGCGCATTGAGCGACATCGGATAATTGTCCGGCGTGATCGCCTCCTTCTCGGCCAGCACCGCCAGCACCCGCACCTCGAAATCGTCGAGCAGGTCCTGCCCGGGATTCGCCATCGTATCCGCTTCCATCTTCGCCTCTAGTCAACCAGTTTGTTCAAGCGTTCGGGATCGATGCCGCCCGCCGGCGGCACCGATTCGCAGCTCACCCCCGCCCGTCCCAGGGCCGCCATCAGCGCCTGTATCTGCCTGTCCTGCGCCGCAGCGTGATCGATCAGCTGATGCAGCGCGGTCGCCAGCGGGTCCTCACCGCTGCCGGGGCTGATGCCGTAGGCGGCGAACACCCGCGCGGTCGCTTCCTCCCGCTGCCGGCCGGCGTCCTTCTGCACGATATGCGCCGGGTTTCCGACCGCCGTCGCACCCGGCGGCACTTCCTTGACCACCACCGCATTGGAGCCGACCTTGGCCCCCTCGCCCACGGTGAATGCGCCGAGCACCTTGGCACCGGCGCCGATGATGGCGCCGCGCGCGAGCGTCGGGTGACGTTTGGCGCCCTTGCTGAGCGACGTGCCGCCGAGGGTGACGCCCTGGTAGATGGTGCAGTCGTCTCCCACTTCGGCGGTTTCACCGATCACCACGCCGATACCGTGGTCGATGAAGACGCGCCGGCCGATGGTCGCGCCGGGATGGATCTCGATGCCGGTCAGGCCGCGGGCGACGTGAGAAATGAAACGTCCGGACCACTTGAGCCCGTGCCGCCAGCACCAGTTGGCCCAGCGATGCATGACGATCGCATGCAGGCCCGGATAGCAGGTCAGCACTTCCCATGCGTTACGGGCCGCTGGGTCGCGCTCGATGATGCTGGCGATGTCTTCGCGAAGACGATTGAACATGAGGGAGTGAAACGGAATGAACAGCGACGCGCCTCAGGCCCTGGCAAATCGCTGGCGCCGCGCCTCGTACAGGCAGACGCCGGAGGCCACCGACACGTTCAGGCTTTCGACGCTGCCGAGCATCGGTATGTTGACCAGGAGGTCGCAGGTCTCGCGCGTCAGGCGGCGCATGCCCTCGCCTTCGGAGCCCATCACCAGCGCGCAGGGGCCGGAGAAGTCGGCTTCATACAGGCCCCGGGGCGCCTGGTCGTCGGTGCCGATCAGCCAGATGTCTCGCTCCTTCAGTTCGCGCATGGTGCGGGCGAGATTGGTGACGGTGATGTAGGGAACCGTCTCGGCCGCGCCGCTGGCGACCTTGGCCGCGGTCGCATTCAGCCCGACCGCCCTGTCCTTGGGTGCGATCACCGCATGCGCGCCGGCGCCGTCCGCGACGCGCAGGCAGGCGCCGAGATTGTGCGGATCGGTGATGCCGTCGAGGATCAACAGCAGCGGCGGCCCCGAAATCGCGTCGAGCAGTTCATCCAGGTTCCGCGCCAGCGACAGCTCGCCGGCCTTGGCCACCACGCCCTGGTGGCGTCGCGTGCCCGCCATGCCGTCGAGCCTCCCGCCCTCGGCATGGATGATGCGCACCTTCGCATCCTCGGCCGCACGGATCAGATCCTGCATGCGGCGGTCATGGCGCGCGGCATCGATGTAGATTTCTTCCACCGACGACGCCTCATGACGGAGGCGTGCGGTCACGGCGTGGAAGCCGAAAATAAGTTTGCTTTTCATTGTTATCGTTTCTTCTTGCCGTTCCTGGTGCGGGCCGTCTTGGCGCTCTTGCTGCTGTTGGTGCTGTTGGATGCCGCGCCCTTGCGCGCGCCCGCCGAGGCGCCCGCCGTCCTGGTCGCGGGCTTGGCCGCCTTCTTCGCCTTGGGCTTCTTCTCGGCCGACTGGGCGGCATCGGCGCGGCGCGCCTCGTTCTTGATCACGGTGCGGATATCGGGCTCGTTGACCAGGCGCAGATCGATCTTGCGCGCGTCCAGATCCACCCTGCTCACCTGCACCGTCACGCGATCGGTCAACTGGTAGCGGATGCCGGTGCGCTCGCCGCGCAATTCATGCCGCACTTCGTCGTACTGGAAGTAATCGGAACCGAGCTCGGTGACATGCACCAGGCCCTCGATGAACAGCGCATCGAGCTGAACGAAGATACCGAAGGGCGCGACGCCGGAAATCGTGCCGGTGAATTCCTCGCCGAGCTTGTCGCGCACGAAATAGCACTTGAGCCATGCCTCGACGTCGCGCGAGGCTTCGTCGGCCCGTCTTTCATTGGCGGAGCAATGGATGCCGAGCGCTTCCCAGATCGCGAGGTCGCCTTCCTTCTTTTTCTTGCCGCTTGCCTTGTCCTCGGCGGCCATGCGGCGGGCGGCGGGCGAAAGCTGCGTGTTGAGCTGACTCAGGTCGATGCCCTTGGGCTCATAGCGCTTGCCCTGGAGGATGGCCTTGATCGCGCGGTGGGTCAGCAGGTCGGGATAGCGCCGGATCGGACTGGTGAAGTGTGCATAGGCCTCGTAGGCGAGGCCGAAGTGTCCGATATTGTCCGGGCTGTAGACCGCCTGCTGCATCGAGCGCAGCAGCATGGTCTGCAGCAGCACCGCGTCCGGCCGCATCTTGATCTTCGGGATCAGTTCGGCATAGTCCGAGGCCACCGGCGTGTCGCCCCCGCCCAGGTGCAATCCCATCTGCTTGAGGAAGGTGCGGACCTGGTTGAGCTTCTCTTTCGACGGCCCGGCGTGTACCCGGTACACCCCCGGATGCTTGTGACGGGCGAGCAGGTCGGCGGCGCAGACGTTGGCCGCGAGCATGCACTCCTCGATCAGGCGGTGGGCGTCATTGCGCGTACGCGGCAGGATCTGTTCGATCTTGCCCGCCGCATTGCAGACGATATAGGTCTCGGTCGTCTCGAAATCGATGGCGCCGCGCGCCTGCCTGGCTTGCAGCAGGGCCTGGAAGACGCCGTAGAGGTTCTGCAGATGCGGCACCAGCGCCTGCCGCTTCGCGGCTTCCGGTCCCTTGGTGTTGCCCAGTATCGCCGCCACTTCCGTGTAGGTCAGGCGGGCCGCGGAATGGATCACCGCCGGATAGAACTGGTATGCCTTGATCTCGCCCTTGCCGGTGATGACGGCGTCGCAGACCAGCACCAGGCGGTCCACCGCGGGGTTCAGCGAGCACAGGCCGTTGGACAGTTTTTCCGGCAGCATCGGTATCACCCGCCGCGGGAAATACACCGAGGTGCTGCGCTCGAGCGCGTCCTCGTCCAGGGCATCGTTGGGCTTGACGTAATGGCTGACGTCCGCGATGGCCACGATCAGGCGGAAGCCGTTGCTGCGGCCGATCTTGACCGGTTCGCAGTACACCGCATCGTCGAAGTCGCGCGCGTCTTCGCCGTCGATCGTCACTAGTGGCACGTCACGCAGGTCGACCCGGTCCTGCAGGTCCGCTTCCCTCACCTCCAGCGGCAGCTTGGCCGCGAGCTTGAGGGCGGCATCGGAAAACTCGTGCGGCACGCCATACTTGCGTACCGCGATCTCGATCTCCATGCCGGGGTCGTCGATGTCGCCGAGCACCTCGACGATCTTGCCGACCGGCTGGGTGTAGCGCGAGGGCTGCTCGATCAGTTCGACGGTCACGACCTGGCCGGTCTTGGCCTTGCCTGGCGATCCCGAGAGCAGAATATCCTGGCCGATGCGCTTGTCCTCGGGCGCCACCAGCCACACGCCGTTTTCATTGAGCAGGCGGCCGATGACCTGGGTGTTGGCCCGTTCCAGCACTTCGACGATGCTGCCTTCCGGCCTGCCGCGGCGGTCGAGGCCGACGATGCGTACCTGTACCCGGTCGCCGTGCAGCACCTTCTGCATTTCCTTCTCGGGGAGGAAGATGTCGTCGCCGCCGTCGTCGGGAATCAGAAATCCGTAACCCTCGCGATGGCCGCTGACGCGCCCTTCGAGGAAATTGGTCTGGTGCGCAAGCTGGTATTCGCCGTTGCGGTTCGGCTTGATCTGACCGTCACGTTCCATCGCATTGAGGCGTCGGGTGAGTGCGTCGATTTCCTCGGGCTTCACATCGAGTGCGGCGGCGAGCGACTGCAGGTCATGCGGCGCGCCCACGGTTCGCAAGATGCCGAGGATTTCTTCACGGCTGGGAATGGAGTATTGAAATTGGCTCAAAAGCTGCTTCGTTAAAATTGTTATTCATTCAGGGGCTAGTGTAACGGACTACTGTTGCATTGTCCTAATGCCCCCGCCTCATCACTGAATTCACTGCATTGCACCCGCGAATTGACATGACCAGAAATTCCGATATAATGCCTGTCTTTCGCAGCCCAGATGGCGGAATTGGTAGACGCACTAGGTTCAGGTCCTAGCGGTGGCAACACTGTGGAGGTTCGAGTCCTCTTCTGGGCACCAGGTTTAAAAAGGTCCGCAATCGCGGACCTTTTTCTTTTTCCGCCCCGGAAATCGTCCACCCCGCGCTTCCTCTTGCCTGCCACATCGCGCAACCACCTCGTCGCGTGATCGCCGTTCACCGCCCAAACAAAAAACCCGTTGGCGAGCAACGGGTTTTTCATTCATGGCACCGCCCTCTCCTTCGCTCGTATCTCTGCGACCGGCAAATTTGAGTCTGAATCGAGGGGCAAGTTCTGCCCCGGCACACGTTTGAACGGTGCGGCACGAACCGGCCGCGCCGCCGCTCGGACGCCTCAACCGGGTTCGCCCTTCTTCAGCCATGCCGACAGCTGGTGCGGGCGCAGGCTGTCATACTCCTCGAACGGCTGATGGATCCAGGGATTGGTCGGCAGATAGTGCAGATAGTAATCCGGCCGCACCGAAGAGCAGGCCTTGCACCAGATCACCGCGGTGCGGACTTCGGTCACCGAGGGGAAGTTTTCCTTCAGGTGGGCCTGAACCTTCTCCAGCGTCACCCCCGAGTCGACGAGGTCGTCGATCAGGAGAATCCTGCCGGCGAGCGCGCCCTTGGTGATCGTGATGTGCTTGGCGATGTCGAGCGAACCGCGCACGGTGCCGGCATCTTCCCGGTATGAACTGGTCGAGAGTATCGCCAGCGGCACATCGAATATCCGCGAAAAAATGTCGCCCGGGCGCAGGCCGCCGCGCGCGAGGCACAGCACCTGGTCGAACTTCCAGCCCGACTCGTGAATCATTCGCGCCAGTCCGACCACGGCCCGGTTGTAGTCGTCCCAGGATACCCACAGGTCCTTGTCGCTGGACATGTCGTTCATTTTGTCTGTCATCTCTTGCATCCTGCGGCGTCAGGCGAATGGATGGCGAAGGACGATGGTTTCCTCGCGATCCGGACCAGTGGAGATCATGTCGACCGGCACCCCGACCAACTCTTCGATGCGCTTGATGTAGGCGCGCGCATTGGCCGGCAGCGCGTCCAGCGACTTGGCGCCGACGGTGGACTCGGCCCAGCCCGGCATGGTTTCGTACACCGGCTCGCAGCGCGATGCATCCTCGGCGCCGACCGGGAAGATGTCGACCATCCTGCCGTCGAGCTTGTAGCCGGTGCACAGCTGCAGCGACTCGAGTCCGTCGAGCACGTCGAGCTTGGTCAGGCACATGCCGGACACCCCGTTGATCTGGACGGAGCGGCGCAGCAGCGCTGCATCGAACCAGCCGCAGCGGCGTGCGCGACCGGTCACCGTGCCGAATTCATGACCGACGCTGGCCAGGTGCTTGCCGACGCCCTGATCGGTCGGCAGCTCGGACGGGAACGGGCCTGAGCCGACGCGCGTCGTGTAAGCCTTGGTGATGCCCATCACGTAATGCAGCATGTTCGGGCCGACGCCGGTGCCGGCAGCCGCATTGCCCGCCACGCAGTTGCTGGAGGTGACGAACGGATAGGTGCCATGATCGACGTCGAGCAGGCTGCCCTGCGCGCCCTCGAACAGCAGGTTGCCGCCTGCCTTGTGCGCGGCATAGAGCGCGCTGGACACGTCGGCCACCATGGGCGCCAGGCGCGGCACGAGCGCAAGCGCATCGTCGAGCGTCTTCTGGAAATCCACGGCGTCGGACTTCAGGTAGTGCGTCAGCACGAAGTTGTGGTAATCCAGGTTCTCGCGCAGCTTTTCGGTAAAGCGCTCGGCATTCAGCAGGTCCGCCACGCGGATCGCACGGCGCGCCACCTTGTCTTCATAAGCGGGACCGATGCCCTTGCCGGTGGTGCCGATCTTGGCCGCGCCGCGGGCCGCCTCGCGGGCGGCATCGAGGGCGGTGTGGTACGGCAGAATCACGGGGCAGGCTTCGGACACCTTCAGGCGGGAGACCACCTCGACCCCGTTGGCCTGCAGCTTGTCGATCTCGCGCAGCAGGTCGGGCACGGACAGCACCACGCCGTTGCCGATATAGCAGGCCACGCCGGCACGCATGATGCCCGAGGGGATGAGCTGCAGGGCGGTCTTCTGCCCGCCGATCACCAGCGTGTGGCCTGCGTTATGTCCGCCCTGAAAGCGGACCACGCCCTGCGCGTGATCGGTCAGCCAGTCGACGATCTTCCCTTTTCCTTCATCGCCCCATTGGGTGCCGATGACAACGACGTTCTTTGCCATGCTTTTGCCTAGTTTTTAAGAATCCAGTTTCCGTTTTCCCACACGACTGCGCGGTCGCAGTCGAATTCATCCTGGTCATTTTCATGACCGGGCAAGGTCTGGATGACGACCTCGCCCTGTTTTCTCAATTCAGTGATTTTTTCCCGCAGCGCGGCATCGGTGCCCCACGGGGCGCGGATCGCACGCTTGCGTTCGGCGCCCGGCATCAAGCGCGCCAGTTCGCGCAAGTCCATCGAGAATCCGGTCGCCGGTCGGGACCGGCCGAACGCTTCGCCGACGTGGTCGTAGCGTCCGCCGCGGACGACGGCATTGGGCAAGCCCGCTACGTAAGCCGCAAACATCGCGCCGCTGTGGTAATGGTATCCGCGAAGGTCCGCCATATCCACTGTAACCGTTGCTGCAGCGCCCGCCTGGCGCGCCAGCGTTTCCAGTTCGTCAAGCGCCCGGGCGACGCCCGGGATCGCGCCGAGCAGCGCTCGCGCGCGTTCAAGCACCTCGACCCCGCCGTACAGGCCGGGCAATGCGAGCAGCGCGGCCCCCGTCTCGGGCGCGAAATTCCGGCAGAGGCCCCGCAGGCCGGGCACGTCCTTGGACTCGAGCAGCGCAAACAGCTCGGCTTCATGCCGCCTGGCCGCCTCATCTCCCGCGATGATGCTCCGAAGCACGCCGACGTGGCACAAGTCGAGGCGGACTTCGCCAAAACCCGCCAGTGCGAGCGAGGCCAGCGCCAGTTCCTGGATCTCGGCATCCGCTTCCAGGCCGGCGTGACCGTAAATCTCCGCCCCGATCTGCACCGGCTCTCTGGTTGAATGGAAGCCCGAGGGACGGGTATGGAGGACACTCCCCGCATAGCAGAGGCGCGTAACCGAGTCGCGGTTGAGCAGGTGCGCGTCGATGCGCGCAACCTGCGTCGTCATGTCCGCCCGCACGCCCATGGTCCGTCCGGACAACTGGTCGACCAGCTTGAAGATGCGCAGGTCCATGTCCTTTCCGGCGCCGGTCAGCAGCGACTCGAGATATTCCAGCATCGGCGGCATGACCAGCTCGTAGCCGTAGAGACGGAAATGGTCGAGCAGCGCGCGCCGCAGGTCTTCGATCTTGCGCGCTTCGGACGGCAGAACGTCGGCGATGTTTTCAGGGAGGAGCCAGTTCGGCATGGCGGGAAGAAGCTGAATGAATTAGAGAGGAGCCAGCCACAGGAGAGCGAAGCCGACCACCACGGCGCCCAGGCCGAGAAATCGGATCTGCCCGTCCCTCAGGCGGCAGATGCGATCAAAGATGCCGCGCCACCGCCCGGGAAAGAGGAAAGGAATGATGCCCTCGAGGAGGAACATCATTCCAAGAGCGGTTAACCACGGATTCTCCACGACCGGCCATCTTTACTTCGCGTTTGCGGCGGGGCCGGCGGAGGAATTCTTGAAATACCGGAAGAACTCGGAATTCGGGTCGACCACGAGCATGTCGTTGCGGCCCTTGAAGCTCGCGCGATAGGCCTCCAGGCTGCGGTAGAACTTGAAGAACTCGGGGTTCTGGCCGAATGCCTGGCCGTAGATCTGCGTCGCCTTGGCGTCGCCGTCACCGCGGATCTGTTCGGCTTCACGATAGGCCTCGGCCAGGATCACGGTCCGCTGACGATCGGCGTCTGCGCGGATCTTTTCCGACTCGGCCGCACCCGTGGAGCGCAATTCGTTGGCCACACGCACCCGTTCGGCGCGCATCCGGTCGTACACCGAGTTGTTGATCTGCTCGACATAGTCGACGCGCTTGAGGCGCACGTCGACGATATCGACGCCGATTTGCTTGGCCTCGTCGGTTACTTTCTTGTGAATCGCGTTCATCACCTTGCCGCGCTCGCCGGAGATCACTTCGCGCACCGTGCGCTTGGTGATCTCTTCGTTGAGCGCTGCCTTGATGATCTGCGACATCCGGTCCTGCGCGCGGCGCTCGTCGCCGGTGAAGCTGACGAAATACAGGCGCGGGTCGGCGATGCGCCACTTCACGTAGGCATCCACGAGGATGTTCTTCTTCTCGGCCGTGATGAAGCGGTCGGCTTCGGGCGTATCCAGCGTCAGGATGCGCTTGTCGAGGAAGATCACATTCTGAAAAGGCGGCGGCAGCTTGAAGTGCAGGCCGGGTTCGCTGATCACCTTCTTGACTTCGCCAAGCGCGAACACGATGGCGAACTTGCGCTGGTCGACCACGAACAGCGTGGACATCAGCACCGACAGGACGATCAGCGCTGCGATCGAATAAGACACCAGACGGTTCATCAGCGCGTCTCCCTGTCACGGGCATCCCGGCTGTCGCGCGTGCGGGAATCCCTCTGTCGTTGCGTTTCCATATTCTGCTGCAGGGCGTCGGCGCTCGGCTGGGCGGCAGGCTGCTGCCCGGACGCTGCGCCGTTGCGAGCCGGGTTGGCCTCGCTCGCCGTCTGCGAGATCAGCTTGTCCAGCGGCAGATACAGCAGGTTGCTGCCGCTGCGGCTGTCGACCATGATCTTCGCGGTATTGGTGAAAATCTGCTGCATGGTTTCCAGGTACATGCGGTCGCGGGTGACGGCAGGCGCCTTCTGGTATTCGACCAGCACCTGGCGGAAGCGGGAGGCATCACCCTCGGCATTCGCGACGACACGCGAGCGGTAGGCTTCTGCCTCCTGCAGCAGGCGCGATGCCGCGCCGCGGGCACGCGGAATCACGTCGTTCGCGTAGGCCTGGCCCTCGTTCTTCTGGCGCTCGCGGTCCTGGCCGGCCTTGACCGCGTCGTCGAAAGCGGTCTGGACCTGCTCGGGCGGCTGCACGGTCTGCATGGTCACGTTGGCGATCTGCACGCCGGCGTTGTAGCGGTCGACGATCTGCTGCATCAACTGGCCCGCGTCGAAGGCGACCTTCTCCCGGCCTTCGTACAGCACGAAATCCATCTTGCTGCGGCCGACAACCTCACGGATGGCGGTCTCTGCCACCTGGCGCACGGTTTCTTCCTGATCGCGGTTGTTGAAGACCCACTCGGCGGCATCCTTCAGGCGGTACTGGACGGCGAACTGGATATCGATGATGTTCTCATCGTCGGTCAGCATCAGGGACTCGCGGGGCTGCTTGTTCTTGATGTTGGCGCGATAGCCGACCTCGACCGTGCGCACCTGCGACACGTTCACGATTTCGTGGCTTTGTATCGGATAGGGCCAGCGCCAGTTGAAACCCGCCGGACGGGCCGGCGCGTCGTACTTACCGAAGGTCATGACGACTGCGGTCTGGCCTTCCTGGACGATGAAGAAGCCGCTGACGAGCCAGAGGAAGGCAATGATGGCGGCAATCAGGCCGACGCCGATTCCCGCGCCTTTCATGTCGGGTCCAAACCCGCCATTATCGCCACGACCGCCCCCTTTGCCTCCGAAAAGGCGGTTCAGGCGCTGATTGAAATCGCGCCACAGCTGATCAAGATCGGGCGGCCCGTCATTGGGCCGCTTGCCGTCCTGGTTCTGACCGTCGTTATCCTGATTGCCCCGCCCCCACCTTGGATCATTCAAAGAAAACTTGAGGCCGATTTTTTTGATTAGAGGAATAGGCATTCTCTCGCTATCCGGCTTATGTTGATGACTTCCTGCTTATTGTTCCGGCTGGCCCCTGAGAGGAAGCGGCCCCTTGTCACGCGCGATATCGTCAGGCACGTTCAGATGCTCCAGATGCGCCTCCGCGCTCCCCTTCGCGTACTCGGCGATCGCGTCCCGAAGGAGATCGAGGCCGGCGCCGGTCCGGGCACTGATGAAAACCCGGCGGATTTTATCATATTCATCATGTTCCACCGTTGGTTCCATGCCGGCGGCGTCGATCTTGTTCCAGACGAGAATCTGGGGAATGTGATCCGCGCCAATCTCCGCCAGCACATCGTTGACCTGCTCGATCTGCTCCATCCTCACCGGACTGGCGGCGTCGACGACATGCAGCAGGAGGTCCGCATGGATGGTTTCTTCCAGCGTGGCACGAAAGGCAGCCACCAGCTGGTGCGGCAGCTCGCGAATGAAACCGACCGTGTCTGAAATGACGATATTGCCGACTTCAGGGAGGTAAATGCGCCGGGAGGTGGTGTCGAGCGTGGCGAACAGCTGGTCGGCCGCGTAGGCCTGAGCCTTCGTCAGCGCATTGAACAGGGTCGACTTGCCGGCGTTGGTATAGCCCACCAGCGAGACGGAGAACGTGTTGTTGCGGCCGCGCGCGCGTCGCTGGGTCTCACGCTGCTTGTGCAGCTTGTCGAGTCTCGCGCGCAGGGCTTTTACCCGGTCGCCGAGCAGACGGCGGTCGGTTTCGAGCTGCGTCTCACCGGGACCGCGCAAGCCGATACCGCCCTTCTGACGCTCAAGGTGGGTCCAGCCCCGGATCAGGCGGGTGGCGAGATGCTGCAGCTGCGCGAGTTCGACCTGCACCTTGCCCTCGTGGCTTTGCGCGCGTTGCGCAAAGATGTCGAGAATCAGGCTGGTGCGGTCGATCACCCGGGTTTTCAGGTGACGCTCGAGATTGCGCTGCTGCGCCGGCGAGAGCGCATGATTGAAGATGACCAGGTCGAGTTTTTCATCGCCGACCGCGCCGGCGATTTCTTCGGCCTTTCCCGACCCGACGAACAGGGCCGCGTCCGGGCTGGAGCGCTTGCCGGTGATTGTGACGACCGGCTCCGCACCCGCCGAACGGGATAACAGGGAAAGCTCTTCGAGGCTCGCGGCAAAGTCGCCCTTGCCGAAATCAACACCGACCAGGGCTGCGCGCATTTGAGGTTGGGACGAGGTGACGATAGGTTATTCCGCGTCGGATTCGAGGTTGAGATTGACTGCGCGGGCCGGCACGACGGTGGAAATGGCGTGCTTGTAGACCATCTGCGTGACGGTATTGCGCAGCAGAACGA
Source organism: Noviherbaspirillum aridicola (assembly GCF_019656455.1). Taxonomy (GTDB): domain Bacteria; phylum Pseudomonadota; class Gammaproteobacteria; order Burkholderiales; family Burkholderiaceae_D; genus Noviherbaspirillum; species Noviherbaspirillum aridicola. The sequence continues at coordinate 74,305 of NZ_BPMK01000011.1, read as the reverse complement.
CATACTGGTCAAAGGACTCGATGTGGCCTTGCAGCTTGATTCCGTTGACGAGGTAGATCGAAACCGGGACGTGCTCTTTGCGTAAGGCGTTGAGGAAGGGGTCTTGTAGAAGTTGCCCTTTATTGCTCATGGCGGCTCCGTTGTGTTGTTGTGATAGGAGTTGGAGGCGACCCGAAGGAATTTCAAGCGCCCGAAATATTGTTAATAATGAATGTATACGATTTCGTCGGTGGCTGGCAATCCGTACAAACTACCTTTCTTCCCTGACAAAGGGGTTCTTTCCGGAACGCAGTTCGATACGTAATGGAGTGCCTACTAACGAAAAAGTTTCGCGGAAGTGCTTTTCCAGGTAGCGCTTGTAGTTATCGTCGATCGCTTCCAGGGCGTTACCGTGGATGACCACGACCGGCGGGTTCTGGCCGCCCTGGTGAGCATAGCGCAGTTTCGGCCGGATCGATCCCTTGCGCCTCGGCTGCTGGTGCTCGACCGCCTCGATCAGGGCACGGGTCAGTCGCGGCGTGGACAGCTTGGCCATGGCGGCGGCATAGGCGGCGTCCACCGACTTCATCAGCGGCCCGATGCCGCTATTGTTGAGGGCGGAGATGAAATGGAACTTGGCAAAGAACAGGAAGTTCAGCTTGCGCTCCATGTCCATCTTGATCTGGTTGCGCCGGTCGTTGTCCAGGCCGTCCCACTTGTTGACCCCGACGACGAGCGCGCGCCCGGACTCGAGGATGAAGCCTGCGATGTGCGCGTCCTGTTCGGAAATGTCCTGTTGCGCGTCGAGCAGCAGCAGAACGACATTGGCTTCCGAAATGGACTGCAGGGTCTTGACCACCGAAAACTTCTCGATCGCTTCGAAGACCTTGCCGCGGCGGCGGATGCCGGCGGTGTCGACGAGGGTGTAGTGCTTGCCGTCGCGCTCGAAAGGAATTTCGATCGAGTCCCGGGTCGTGCCCGGCATGTCGAAGGCGATCACCCGCTCTTCCCCGAGCAGCGTATTGACGAGCGTGGACTTGCCGACATTCGGCCGGCCCACGATCGCCAGCTTGATTCCCCTGGTTGCCGGGTCCGGCGCGGCCTCTTCGGCGGGACGCTGGGCGAACGCGGCATCGAGTGCCTCGTTGACCAGATCCATCACGCCATCGCCATGCGCCGCCGAGATCACGTACGGGTCGCCGAGACCGAGCTCGTAGAAGTCGGCGGTGACCGTGGTGTACTTCATGCCCTCGGCCTTGTTCACCACGAGCATCACCGGTCGTCCAGACTTGCGCAGGAAATCGGTGATGGTCTTGTCGTGGGGCGTGAGCCCCTGACGGCCGTCGACGATGAAGACGACGACGTCGGCCTCCGCGACAGCCTGCTTGGTCTGCTTGGCCATCTCGTGCATGATCCCGTCCTTGGCCACCGGCTCGAAACCGCCGGTGTCGATGACAAGAAACGGGCGCTCGCCTATCCGGCCTTCACCGTAGTGGCGATCGCGGGTCAATCCGGGAAGGTCGGCAACGAGCGCGTCGCGCGACCGGGTGAGCCGGTTGAACAACGTGGATTTGCCGACGTTCGGTCGGCCTACTAATGCAATAACCGGCTTCATTAATTCCTTATTCTGCTTTCAGGGCCGTGACAGTACCCGCCCGGGTCTGGACAATCATCACGCCGTTGCCGGCGGCGAGTCCGGCGTTGATCTGGCTGCCGTCGGTCGGGACGCGGGCGAGCAAGGCGCCGTCTTCACGCGACAGAAAATGAACGTGTCCCTCGAAATCTCCTACCGCCACTGCCTTGCCGACGGGCACCGGCGCCGACAGACGACGGTATGAGAGCTTGTTGTTGCGCCACGCGCCGCTGCCCGTGCCCCGGACAAAAGCGGTGACATTGCCGGCGGCGTCGGCGGCATACACATGCCGTTCATCGACACCGACGCCGACTTCGCTCGACAGTTCCTTGCCCCAGCGGGCGGCGCCGGAAGCGGCATCGAAACAGGCAAGCCGTCCCTGATAGGCGACCGCGCAGACCTCGCCACCCTGCACCACCGGCGTGCCGGACATGTCGGCTATACGTTCCAGTTCAGTCGTGCCGCGCGGGTCGCCGACCGCCACTTCCCAGCGCGCGCCGCCATTGGTCAGGGCCAATGCGAGCAGGCGGCCGCCGGGCAGGCCGACATAGACGTTATTGCCTGAAATGACGAGGCCGGGAGCGCTGCGCAGCGTCAGCGGCGGTGTCGGCCGCTGCGCGACCCAGCGCCGGGTGCCCGAGCTGACGTCATAGGCGGAAACGCGATTGTCGGCGCTGCGCACGATGACCAGCCCCTGGCCGACCGCCGGTGCGGAAAGCACCTCGCTCGATGCCTGTACCTTCCAGCGCAACTTGCCGTCGGCGTCAAACGCCATCAGCACGCCCTTGTCCGCCACGACCGCGACGGTGGTGCCGTCGCTGCCGACGCCGGCCGTCAGCGGCGCGCCTGCGCTGATCCGCCAGATGCTGCGTCCGCTGGCGGCGTCGATGCGGGTCAGAGTGCCGTCCGCCGCCGCCGCGTAGACGCTGTCGCCGGCAAGCGCGGGCGCGAACTGGTAGTTGCCGCTGTTGCCGACCGTCGCAGACCATACCGTGCGCACGCCGAGCGCGGGCTTGATTTCCTGCAGCGGCGCAGGCGGGTTGCGGGGCGCCGCCTTGCTGGCAAAAGGATTGAGGGAGGAACATCCTGCCAAAACGGCAATCATCCCGACACACCAGAGCTTTTCCTTCAGACGCATTCAATACCTCCCTTTTATTATTTTCAGGCTGCCTTCGGGGCGCCGCCGACCGCATCCAGCTTCAGCTGAATCAGCTGGCGCGCCGGGTTCTTCTCATCGGTCTTGTCCAGTGCGAGCTTCCACGCCGCGCGCGCATCCTCAAGCTTGTTCTGCGCAGCCAGGATATCGCCCTTGCGGTCCGCCGCCGCGGCGGCGAACGAAGGCGGCATGTCGGCTGCGAGCACCTTCAGCGCGTCGTCATGCGCCTTCTCGTCGAGCAGCACGCCGGCCAGCCGGATGCGTGCGAGCGCCTTGTACTCGGCGTCCCGACCGTTGTCGATCACCCACTGCAGCTGCGCCTTGGCGGCGGCCGCATCCTTGGACTCCCATGCCGTCTTCGCGGCTGCCAGCGCTGCCATCTGCGCATAGGCGGTGCGCCCGAACTTGTTCTGCATGTCGCCCGCCGCACGCAGTACCCGCGCGTTGTCCTTCGCGCTGACGGCTTTCTGCAGCTCGTCGTACAGCAGGGCTGCCTGGGTGGCCTGGTTGCGCTGGTAGTAGTTCCAGCCGCTCCAGGCCGCATAACCGGCCAGCGCGGCGATCAGCAGCCAGGTGACGAGATCGCCGTACTTGTTCCACCACGCCTTGAGCGTGGCGAGCTGTTCCTGTTCTTCGAGATCGTATGCCATGGGGAGATCGTCAGTCGATTAATGATGATGGTGGTGCGAAGGGTCGTCGCAGCCGTCGCCGCAGGTGATCTGGCCGACCACGTAATCGGCGACCGATTCGAGCGGCACGCTCTGCTGGCCGCCCTCGCCTTCCTGTGCGCGCAGCGTCTTGACCGAGGCGACGCCGGCCGCGACTTCGTCCTCGCCGATGATGACCGCGTAACCTGCACCGCTCGCATCGGCACGCTTCATTTGCGACTTGAAGCTGCCGGCGCCGGCCGCCGTGGCGCAGTGCAGTATCACATCGAGCCCCGCGTCGCGCAGCCGCTCGGCCACGACGAATGCCTGCAGTTGCGCGGCTTCGCCCTGGTGAACGACGTAGACGTCGCACTGGTTGGGTGCATATTGCTCGCCGTTGGCCTTGAGCAGTTCGAGCAGGCGCTCGACGCCGATGGCGAATCCGCATGCAGGCGTGGGTTTGCCGCCGAACATCTCGATCAGCGGGTCATACCGGCCTCCGCCGCAGACCGTGCCCTGCGAGCCGAGCTGATCCGTCACCCACTCGAACACCGTGCGGTTGTAGTAGTCCATACCGCGCACGAGACGGGTATTGATCGTGAACGGGATGTTGTTGTGGCGCAGGATCTTTTGCACACCCTCGAAATGGGTGCGCGACTCTTCGCCGAGATAGTCGAGCAGCTTCGGCGCCGCGTTGACCATGTCTTGCATCGCCGGGTTCTTGGTATCGAGGATGCGCAGCGGATTCGAATGCAGGCGACGCTGGGCGTCCGCATCGAGGATATCCTTGTGCTGCTCGAAATAGGCGACCAGGTCCGCCCGGTGCCGGTTGCGCTCTTCCGCGTTGCCGATGGAGTTGAGTTCGAGGCGGATGCCCTGCAGGCCGAGATCGTCCCACAGCCGCTGGCACAGCATGATCAGCTCTGCATCGATGTCGGGGCCGGCAAAGCCGAGCGCTTCCGCGCCGACCTGGTGGAACTGCCGGTAGCGGCCGCGCTGCGGACGCTCATGCCGGAACATCGGGCCGGCATACCAGAGGCGCTTGGGGCCGTCGTAAGTCAGGTTGTGCTCGAGCGCGGCACGGACCACGCCGGCGGTGCTTTCCGGGCGCAGTGTCAACTGGTCTCCGTTCATCGAGTCGACGAAGGAATACATTTCCTTTTCGACGATGTCGGTGACCGCACCGAGCCCGCGCGCGAACAGCGCGGTCGGCTCCACGATCGGCGTGCGGATCTGCTGAAAGCCATAGCTCTTGAGAACCGACTGCACCGTATTCTCGAACAGCTCCCATAGGGGCGCATCCGCCGGCAGGATGTCGTTCATCCCTTTCACGCCGACGATTTTCTCAGTCTTCTTGTTTTCGGACATTCTGTTGTTGAAACCTTTGATGCGGCCTTATCAGGCGGCCGCCTTTCCATAACGACTCTTCACATAGTCCAGGACGATCTCCTGGAACTCTTCGGCGATGCGTTCGCCGCGCAGTGTCATCTTCTTCTCGCCGTCGACGAATACCGGCGCCGCCGGCGATTCGCCGGTGCCCGGCAGGCTGATGCCGATATTGGCGTGCTTGGACTCGCCCGGGCCGTTGACGATGCAGCCCATGACCGCGACGTTCATGTTCTCGACGCCGGGATACTGCTGCTTCCAGACAGGCATCTGTTCGCGCAGGTAAGTCTGGATGCGGTCCGCCAGTTCCTGGAACACCGTGGAAGTGGTGCGGCCGCAGCCCGGGCAAGCGATCACCATCGGCGTGAACTTGCGCAGTCCCATCGTCTGCAGGATTTCCTGCCCCACCACGACTTCCCGGGTGCGGTCGCCGCCGGGTTCGGGTGTGAGCGAGATGCGGATGGTGTCGCCGATGCCTTCCTGCAGCAGCACCGACAATGCGGCAGTCGACGCCACGATGCCCTTGCTGCCCATGCCCGCTTCGGTCAGTCCGAGATGCAGCGGGTAATCGCAGCGGCGTGCCAGCTCGCGGTACACCGCGATCAGGTCCTGCACGCCCGATACCTTGCACGAGAGGATGATGCGGTCGCCGGCCAGGCCGAGTTCCTCGGCGCGCCGCGCGTTCTCGATCGCGGACGTCACCAGCGCTTCGTACATCACGGCCTGGGCACTCCAGGGCTCCGCGCGGGCCGCGTTTTCATCCATGATACGGGCCAGCAGGGACTGATCCAGGCTGCCCCAGTTGACGCCGATGCGCACCGGCTTGTCGTAGCGGCAGGCGACTTCGATCATCTGTGCGAACTGGGTGTCGCGCTTGGCGCCCTGCCCGACGTTGCCCGGATTGATACGATACTTCGACAGCGCCTGCGCGCAGTCCGGATACTCGGTGAGCAGCTTGTGGCCGTTGTAGTGAAAATCCCCGACCAGCGGCACATCGATGCCCATCCTGTCGAGCTGCTCGCGGATGGCGATCACCGCCTGCGCCGCCTCGGGGTTGTTCACCGTGATGCGCACCATCTCCGAGCCGGCGCGCGCGAGATCCTTCACCTGGATCGCGGTGGCGATGGCGTCGGCCGTGTCGGTGTTGGTCATGGACTGGACCACCACCGGCGCACCGCCGCCGACCAGGACTTCCCTGGTTCCGTAGCGGATGGTGACGCCTCGTGTCAGGCGTCTTGCCTGAGGTCCGGAGGGAATCGGCGCGTCAGTTGCCATGTTCAATCTCATTTAACCGTGATTTTCGAAACATTACCGGTACCGCCCTTGAGCGCCACCGGCGAGCCGCGCAATGTCAGGTCGACGCCTCCGGCGTTTCCGATCACCACCGACAGCGGTTCGCCGACCGGCACGGTCTGCGACTCACCGGGCTTCAGCAGCCGCGACAGCACGATAGCGTTGCCGCTGACGCGCCGCACTTCGACCCAGGTCTCTTCGCGCGCGGTGAGTTGCAGTACGTCGGCCGACGCATCGGACGCGGAGGTAACGGAGGCCGACGGTGCAGGCACGGGCAACGCCGGCTGCCCCGATGCCGGAACGCTTGCGGCGCCGGCCGATGGCGTTGATGCGGGAGCGGCGGATGCGGGCGACGTGGCTGGCGCGGGCGCATTGCCGGCCGGAGCATCCGCAGCGGGATTTGCGGACGGCTCAACTGGCGCCACAGGCGCCGCCGTCGCTGCCGGCTCGGCAGGCGCTGCCGCCGGCGCACCTTCGGCGGGCGCCGCAGGGGTCCCGGCAGCCGGTGTTTCGGCCGACGACTGGGGCGCCCGTTCGCTTGCAGCCGGCGACGATGTGACGCCAGGGATCGCGGGCAAAAGGTCGCGGTTCTGCAGTACCCAGTAGCCGGCTGCACCCAGCACGAGCACGGCCACGACGGCAACCACGGGCAGCGGCGAGCGCTTGCGCGCGCCAAGTGACGGCAGGCGCGACTCGGCGAAAGGCGCGGACACGACCTTGCGCGTGGCGCTCGGCTCCATCGGCGCGCTGGCCTGCCCACCCAGCGTCGCCAGCAGCGGCGCGGCGTCGATCTTCAGCAGCTTCGCATAGGCGCGGATGAAACCGCGCGTAATCGGCAGACCCGGCAGTGCAGCATGGTTGTCGGTCTCGATCGCGTAAACCTGGCGAGGTGCGAGATTGAGCTGTGCCGCGACGTCCTCGATGGACCAGCCGCGGGCTTCGCGCGCGGCCGCAAGCTGCGCGCCGGCCGACATGGCGGGCTGCGAAGCGAGGTTATCATCCGGCCGCATGTGATCGCCGCTATCCTGCTCATTCATCGAACGCACCTCTCTGGTATGCGGCGAACTCTGCGGACGATCCATGGCGGCGCCGCAACTGCGTGACGAGGCTTTGTTCCGCCGTCCGGTCGCCGCGCTTGCGCTCGATCCGGATCGCCAGCCACAGCACATCGGCGCTCATGACTTCAGCCTTCATGACGCGGCCGACGTAAAACTTCGCCCGCTCATAGTCGCCCTGGTTGTAATGGATTTTCGCCAGGTTGAAGTTGGTAGTCGGGTTGCCCGGATCGGCCTGGAACGCGCGCGTAAAATACTGCTCCGCCGCTTTCGTTTCCTTCAGACGCAGACTGCATGTGCCGGCGTTGTTCAGCGCCTTGGCCGGCGACTGGTAGGCGCGGCTCTTGAGCGCAGTCTCGAAGTAGGACAGGGATTCGCGCTCCCTGCCGTTCTGGCACAGGAACCAGCCGTAGTTGTTGTTGAAATCCGGCGAAGCCGGCGAAAGCCGGAGCGCCTGCTGGAAGCTTTCTTCCGCGAGCCGGTTCTCGCCCATGTCCATGTAGATCAGCCCGCGCATGCTGTGCGCTTCGGCAAAGTTCGGATACGCCGTCAGCGCCTGCTTGATCTCGTCGAGCGCCGTCGCCATCTGTCGCTGCTCATAGTAGCTGATGGCCAGCTGGAGTCGAAGCTGGGCACGACGCTGACTGTCGGTCTGATCGGACGCGGTAGGCAGGTCGCCGGCGCGCTCGCCCGGCGCGCCGCATCCCGCCGCCAGCAATGCGGCCAGCAGCGTCGCGGCAAGAAGCCTGGGCCGAACCGCCAGCCTCACTTGCGCACCTCGACGATACGGCCGAATCCCGGCCCGAATTTCTTCTGATATTCGACCATTTTCTGCATACGCTCCTGCACCCGGGTCCTGTCCTGCACCTCGCCCGCCAGCTGTCCGCAGGCAGCATCGATATCGTCACCGCGCGTCTTGCGCACCGTGGTCACGATGCCGGCGTCCATCAGAATCTGGGCGAACGCCTTGATGCGCGCATTGTTCGAGCGCTTCAGGCCCGACTCGGGGAAAGGGTTGAAGGGAATCAGGTTGAACTTGCACGGCACCGGCTGACTGCCCTGCCGCACCAGCGCCACCAGTTCGCGCGCATGCTCGTCGCTGTCGTTGACGCCATCGAGCATGCAGTATTCGAAGGTGATGAAATCACGCGGCGCGTGGTCCAGGTAGCGCACGCAGGCCGCCATCAACTCGGCCAGCGGATACTTGCGATTGAGCGGCACCAGGCCGTCGCGCAAGGGGTCGTTCGACGCGTGCAGCGAAACCGCCAGGGCGACAGGACATTCCTGTGCGAGCTTGTCCATCATCGGCACCACGCCGCTCGTGGAAACGGTCACGCGCCTGCGGGACAGACCGTATGCATTGTCGTCGAGCATGAGCCTGAGCGCGGTGACGGTGGGCTCGAAATTGAGCAGCGGCTCGCCCATGCCCATCATCACGACATTGGTGATCTGGCGCTCGCCCTTGGGACCAGGCTCGACGCCCTTGCTGCGGCGCAGGGCGAACTCCGCCATCCAGAGCTGGCCGATGATCTCGCCAACCGTCAGATTGCGGCTGAATCCCTGCTTGCCGGTGGAGCAGAAGCGGCAGTTCACCGCGCATCCCGCCTGGGTCGACACGCACAGCGTGCCCCGGTTTTCCTCGGGAATGAAGACGGTCTCGACAGCGTTGCCCTGGCCGACATCCAGCAGCCATTTACGGGTGCCGTCGGCCGAGGTGTGATCGCTGATGACAGCGGGCGCAACGACCGTCGCGCTCGTCTTGAGCTTGTCACGCAGGGATTTCGCCAGGTCGGTCATGGCATCGAAATCGCCGACACCGAACTGATGTATCCAGCGCTGCAACTGCTTGGCGCGGAACGGTTTCTCACCCAACCCGGCGCAGAAGGCGGCAAGTTGCGCGGGATCGAAATCCAGCAGGTTGGTGAGTTGCGTCATGATATTTCTCTCAAACTGCCGTCGGAGCGGCGCGGAGCCGCTCCGACGGGACTTGCATTAGCGGGAATAGACGTTGAGCGCCGGGAAGAAATAGGCGATCTCGACTTGCGCGGTTTCCGGTGCGTCGGAACCGTGCACGGCGTTGGCGTCGATGGAGTCGGCGAAGTCGGCGCGGATGGTGCCCTTCTCGGCCTTCTTCGGGTCGGTGGCGCCCATCAGTTCGCGGTTCTTCGCGATTGCGCTTTCGCCTTCGAGCACCTGGATCATCACCGGGCCGGAGACCATGAAATCGACCAGGTCCTTGAAGAAGGGACGCTCGCGATGCACGGCGTAGAAACCTTCGGCTTCAGCGCGCGACAGTTGCGCCATGCGCGCGGCGACGATCTTCAGGCCTGCGTTTTCGAAGCGGGTGTAGATCTGGCCGATCACGTTCTTTGCCACGGCGTCGGGCTTGATGATCGACAGGGTGCGTTCGATTGCCATCTGTAAAAACTCCAATAAAAAGAAGGGGTTAAGGTTGATAATCCAGGACTGAACTAACCTTCCATTATAACAGGAAAGCAAAGCAGCCGGAATTTGGCATGCGCCCCCGTCTCCGCCTGCGCCTCGTCGAACTTCCCTGCTGCAGGCTCATCGTAGGTGGTATCGTACGTGTTATGCTTTTGGAACGCGGCCATGCCGTGGATAAACGGAGGACATATGAATCAGGAACTACAACACACTTATGCAAACCGCAGCGACGCGCTGGTGGTGCGCAACCGCGTCCTGCGCAATACCTACTGGCTGCTGGCTCTGTCGATGCTGCCCACCGTGCTCGGTGCATGGATCGGCGTGCAGTTCAACTTCAGCTTCTTCAGCGGCAGCCCGGGAATCGGTCTGATCGCCTTCCTGGCAATCGCATTCGGCTTCTTCTTTGCCATCGAGAAAACCAAGCATTCGGGCCTCGGCGTCGCCGTGCTGCTCGGCTTTACATTCTTCATGGGCCTGATGCTGTCACGGCTGATCGGCCATATCCTCGGTTTTTCCAACGGTGCAAGCCTGATCATGACCGCCTTTGGCGGCACTGCCGCGATCTTCGCCGTGATGGCAACCATCGCCACCGTCTCCAAGCGAGACTTCTCTGGCCTTGGCAAATGGCTGTTCGCCGGTGTGCTGGTCCTGCTTGTCGCCCTGGTGGCGAACATCTTCCTGCAGTTGCCCGCGTTGCAACTCGCGATCTCGGTGATCGCGATTGCCATCTTCTCCGCCTATATCCTGTATGACGTGCAGCAGGTGCTCAACGGAGGGGAAACGAACTACATCACCGCCACGCTGGCGATCTACCTCGACGTCTACAACATCTTCAGCAATCTGCTGGCGCTGCTCGGCATTTTCGGCGGCGACCGCGACTGAACGCCCTCGCCCCCAGCAAAGCCGGCCGCATGGCCGGCTTTTTTATTGCCTGGAGGGCAGGTCGAAGACCGCAATCGATTCGACGTGGGCCGTATGCGGAAACATGTTGACGACGCCGGCCTGCGACAGCACATAGCCGCCCTGGTGGACCAGGTAACCCGCATCGCGGGCAAGCGTCGAGGGACTGCAGGACACATAGACGATGCGCTTCGGCCGCAGCTCAGGGAATTGCTCTCCCATGCCGACGATGGCCTGGCACACGGCGATAGCGCCTTCCCTGGGCGGATCGATCAGCATGCGGTCGAACTTGCCCAGGGCAATGAAATCCTCGACGCTTGCTTCGAACAGATTGCGGCAATGGAAGGCCGTCCTGGTGTCCAGTCCGTTGGCCTTGGCGTTTTCCATGGCGCGGCTGTTCAGCGCGGTACTCCCTTCGATGCCCACGACCTCGCGCGCCTGCGTGGCCAGCGGGAGCGTGAAATTGCCCAGACCGCAGAACAGGTCGGCCACGCGATCCCCCGGCTGCACCTCGAGCAAACGCAGTGCGCGGGACACCAGGACACGATTGATCTGGTGGTTGACCTGGGTGAAGTCGGTCGGCTTGAAGGGCATGCGCACGCCGAACTCCGGCAGCACGTACTCAAGTTTCTGCTCCGCCGGATAGAACGGATACACCGTGTCCGGTCCCTTGGGCTGCAACCACCACTGGATCTTCCAGGTGTCGGCGAACGCGCGCAGTTTCTGCTCGTCGTCAGCCGTCAATGGCGCCATGTTGCGCATGACCAGAGCCGTCACCTGTTCGCCGACCGCCAGTTCGATCTGCGGCATCTGGTCGAAGATGGACAGCGACGCGACCAGCCCGCGCAGCGGCACCAGCATCGCCGATACATGCGGCGGCAGGATCTCGCAGGTCTTCATGTCGGCAATGTACGAAGACTTGCGCTCGTGGAAACCGACCAGCACACCCCCCTTCTTCGGCACGTTGCGCACCGAAAGCCGAGCGCGGTAGCGGTAGCCCCAGGTGGGGCCGTAGACCGGGCGCAGCATGCGCTCGGCGCGCACCTTGCCGATATGCCACAGGTTATCCTCGAGCACACGCTGCTTGATCGCCACCTGGGCGCCCGGTTCGAGATGCTGCATCGCGCAGCCGCCGCACACGCCGAAATGGACGCACTTCGGACGGACCCTGAGAGAGGATTCGTTATGCAGTTCGGTGAGCGTCGCGGCTTCCCATTTCGGCTTCCTGCGGAAGGACTGGAAGCTCACGCGCTCGCCGGGCAGGGCTCCCTCGACGAAGATGACCTTGCCGGAACTGCCGTCCTCGTTGACGAGGTGGCCTACCCCTCGGCCTTCCATGTCCAGGGATTCGATAACGATGGTGTTCTGCTGCATAGAGAAGAATTGAAAAAAATGACGGGCCAGCAAGGGCCCGTTGTCATGCGAGATCCGGCGAGCTTTCAGCCTACCATGCGGCCAGATACTCCTTCCAGTGCGGCGCCGCGAGCGCGCCGAGAGCGGATCTTACCAGTTCGACCTCACGGTCGTACGCTTCCCGCGTGAATGTGCCGCGCATGAGCTGATAGCGGCAATAGACCAGATATGTGTTCACCACGTCGGTTTCGCAATAGTTGCGGATCTCCTCCAGCCGGCCTTCCTGGTACAGCGTCCAGACCTGCGACCCGTCGACGCCGAGCTTGCCCGGAAAGCCGCACAACTTCGCGAGATCGTCCAGCGGAGCATTGGCGCGTCCCGTGTACAGCGCCAGCAGATCCATCAGGTCGGTATGGCGCGTGTGATAGCGACTGAGGTAATTGTTCCACTTGAAGTCACGATCGTCGTCACCCATTTCCCAGTAGCGGGCAGCGGTCACGCCGTTGATCATGGCCCGGTAGTGCAGGACCGGAAGATCGAAGCCGCCGCCGTTCCACGACACGAGTTGCGGCGTGTACTTGTCGATGATGCGGAAAAAATCGTTGATCAGGCGTGTCTCGCCATCCTCGAGCGTGCCGAGCGATCGTACCCGAAAGCCTTCGTCATCCCGGAATACGCAGGAAATCGCAGCCACCCGCTGCAGATGGTGCGGCAGGAAGTCGGACCCCGTCTTTTCGCGGCGCGCTGCGAAAGCGTCGGATGCGACTTCCGCGTCGCTGCGTTCCGCGGGGCTGTTGTTCAGGGCGCGCAGGCCGGCGACATCGGGGATCGTCTCGATGTCGAATACGAGAACCGGAATCACAACAGCGCGTCCTTTCCGACGCCGCGCGCGGTCAGTGCGCGCTTGAGCTTGACCAGTGCTTCCTGCTGTATCTGCCGGACGCGTTCGCGGGTGACGCTCATTTCTGCCGCCAGCTCCTCCAGTGTCGCGGGATCGTCATTGTCGAGGCCGAAACGGCGAACGATCACGAGACGCTGCTTCTCCGGCAACTTCTTGAGCCAGTCCCGCACCAGCACGCTCATTTCATGCTGTTCGGCGCGCAGATCGGGCCCGTCTTCGGCATCGCCCGGCAGCATGTCCATCAGGCTCGCCTGCGGGTCGTTGTCGAGCGGCGCATCGAGCGATGTCGCATGCTCGGACAGGGCAAGAATGTCCTGCACGTCTTCCACCGGCCGGTCGACGAGATGCGCGATGTCCTCCGCCGTCGCATCCTTGCCGTCATGGTGCTGCGCTTCCAGATGGTACTTGGCACGCAGTATCTGGTTGAGTTCGCGCACCATGTGCACCGGCAGCCGGACGGTGCGCGCCTGGTTCATGATCGCGCGCTCGATGCTCTGGCGGATCCACCAGGTGGCGTAAGTGGAGAAGCGGAAGCCGCGTTCGGGCTCAAACTTGTCGATCGCGCGCATCAGGCCGAGATTGCCCTCTTCGATCAGGTCGAGCAGGACGACGCCGCGATTGATGTAGTGCTTTGCAATCGAGACAACCAACCGCAGGTTATGCTCGATCATCTTCTGACGCGCTTCGAAGTTGCCTTGCTTGGCCAGTGTGGCGTACCGAACCTCTTCCTCCACGGTGAGCAGAGGCCGTGCGCCTATCTGGTTCAGGTAGTGCTGGGTGGTGTCGGTGGACAGCTCAGCCGCCAGCACGGTCTTGAGTTCATCGACGGCGTCCGACGCCTCGAGCACCTCGTCGTCGCCCGCCGCCTCCGAGTCGTCGCTCAGCCCACCCTCTCCGCCCTCGGCCATGTCGAGGGGAATCCCGCCGGAGATGTCGTCCGAAGGTGTTTCATCGTCGAGAGGATTGTGCGGGTCGCGATTCATTTAGCGGCTTGGCAAAAATCTGGTTGGATCAACCGGTTTTCCCTGATGACGAATCTCAAAATGCAGCTTCACCTCTTCGCTGTCGGAATTACCCATCTCGGCGATCTTTTGTCCCTTGCTCACATTCTGATCCTCTTTCACGAAGATCGTTTTGTTGTGCGCATAGGCGGACAAGAGGTTGTTCGAATGCTTCACAATCACGAGATTACCGTAACCCCGAATGCCACTGCCAGCATACAGCACTTTTCCCGCTCCCGCCGCAACAACCGGTTGCCCGAGCTTGCCGGCAATGTCGATACCGCGCTTGCCGTCGCCGAACGTGGATACGATGCGTCCCTCTGCCGGCCAGACCCAGGCGATGTTCTCGTCGTCGGGGGCGATCGCCTGGGGAGGCTCGGCCGATTTTTCGGGCGGGCGGGTCTCGCCGCGCGTGACCGGGGGCACGGCAGGCGCAGCCGCGCCGTCGGGCTTCTGCAGCTCCGCCAGTGCCGCATCCGAGTACGGCCGTTTTTCGCCGCGCGGTGCAGTCTTGTTGGGCACGCCGGCCGGCGCCGGTGCCGTGTTCAGGCCGCGGGTTTCGATGCCCGAGGACGTGGCGACGCTGCCCGTCTGCGGCGCGCCTTCCGGCGGCAGCACGCGCAGGACCTGGTCGACCTTGATGTCATTCGGGTTGGCCAGGTTGTTCCACACGACCAGGTCGCGGTAGTTCTGTCCGAAGTCGAGTGCGATCTGCAGCAGGGTGTCGCCCTTGCGGACGGTATAGTAGGCGCGGTTTTCGAGCTGGCGCACCGGCCCGGTCGGCGCGCTCGCCGAAGGCGTTGCGGGTGCCGCTGCGCGCGGGGCTTCCGCCTGTCTCCCGCCGAAGGGACGGTCGACGACGGGCGCCGACTGGCGCGGCGTGGTACAGGCGGCAATGAACAGGGGCAGGACTGCCGCGGCGGCGTAACGTGCTATTGTCATTCTCACTCTTAGGTTATTTTGCCGATGCGCGCCGATATCCGGCGCACGCCCGATGACCGCTTCATACGACGCCCGGCCGAAGCGGGACGAAGTGACAGTCTTCGAGCTGGGTATTCGTCCATTCGAACTTGCTCACGCGTTCGACGAGATGGAGTACCTGGCGGCGGTCGCCCACCGGCGCCACCAGCCGGCCGCCGATGCTGAGCTGTTCCAGCAGCGCTTTCGGCACCTCCAGGCCTGCTGCCGCCAGGATGATGCCGTCGAACGGCGCAACCTGAGGCAGGCCAAGCATACCATCTCCATACTGCAGACGGATGTTTGCAATGCGAAGCGGACGCAGGTTGGCCTTGGCTAATTCATGCAGACCCTTGATGCGCTCGATCGAGAAAACATCCTTGGCCACCAGCGACAGCACCGCCGCCTGGTAACCGCATCCGGTCCCGATCTCGAGCACCTTGTCCATCGCCGCGCCGTTCGGTCCGGCGCGCAGCACTTCGATCATGCGGGCCACGATGTACGGTTGCGAAATCGTCTGATGATGCCCGATCGGAAGCGACGCGTCGATATAGGCCTGGCTCGACAGCCCCGGCTCGATGAACATGTGGCGCGGCACCGCCTCCATTGCGGCAAGCACCTTGCCGTCCTTGATGCCCTGTTTTGCCAGCCGCGCCACCATTGCCGCGCGCACCGCCTGCGAGACCATTGCCGCCGGCCGCGGCGCCGCATCGGGGACAGCGGCGGCGGGCATGACCCGGATCGCCTGCGCCTGCTGCGGGGCTCGCTGCAGATTCTGCACGGCGTTCTGCGTCGCCGTCTGGGGCGTGGCGATTCGTGCCAGCGGCTGTTTCCTGCCGTTCGCGACCGCCGGCGGCTTCTCCACCACCGAGGACAACGGCAACGGAAAGCGCTTGTCGCTGCCGCTCATTGGAGGCCCTTTCTGAGTAGGTCTAGCTGCTGGGTGTGGGTCAGATCGACCCGCAGCGGCGTGATCGACACATGGCCGGTCGCCACGGCGTCGAAATCGGTGCCCTCGCCCGCATCCCTGGCACGTCCGGCGGGGCCGATCCAGAAAATCTCCCGGCCGTGCGGATCGGTCGCCTTGATCACCGGCTCCGACTCATGCCGCTTGCCGAGCCGGGTGGCGCGCCATCCGCGCAACTGGTCGTACGGCAGGTTGGGAATATTGACGTTGAGGAGATAGGGTTTGGGCAGCATGTCGAAACCATGCTCGACGATGTCGCGCGCGACTTTTGCCGCCGCATCGACATGGAGCCAGCCCTTCTCGACCTGGGAGAAGGCGATTGCGGGAATGCCGAACAAGAAACCTTCGGTCGCCGCAGCCACCGTGCCGGAATACAGCGTGTCGTCACCCATGTTCTGGCCCTGGTTGATACCGGAAACGATGATATCGGGACGAAACGACAAGCCGCCGGTCAGCGCCACATGGACACAATCCGAGGGCGTGCCATTGACGAAGTAGAATCCGTTGGCGGCGCGGTAGACGGAAAGCGGACGATCCAGCGTCAGCGAGTTCGAACTCCCCGAGCGATTGCTGTCGGGCGCCACGACGACGATGTCTGCGATGGCGGACAGCGCATCCGCCAGTGCCGCAAGGCCGGGCGCGAGATAGCCGTCGTCGTTACTAACGAGAATCTTCATACGCGAATTTTACCTGAAGCATCAGCGCGCTCTGTCTGCGCTTGTTGACATTTTCTCGCGGACGCCTAGAATAAAACGATCGTTCTTTTTTTATTCACAAAGCGAAAAGGAGACAACATGAAAGCAGTCCTCTGCAAGTCCTGGGGATTACCCGATACCCTCGTTGTGGAGGAATTGCCCGACGTTGCGCCGGGGCCCGGCCAGGTCGCGATCGACGTGCACGCGGCCGGCGTCAATTTCCCCGACGTCCTGATCATCCAGAACAAGTATCAATTCAAGCCCGAACTGCCCTTCACCCCCGGCAGCGAACTGTCGGGCGTGGTGCGCGCCGTCGGAGAAGGCGTCACGCATCTGAAGGCGGGCGACAAGGTGCTTGCGTTCGTCAGCCAGGGCGCGTTCCAGCAACAGGTCGCGGTGCCGGCCAAGGCCGTCATGCCAATGCCGCCAGGCCTGGACTTCGACACCGCGGCGGCGGTCACGCTTACCTACGGCACCTCGCATCATGCCGTGGTTGACCGCGCACAGCTCAAGGCGGGCGAAACCATGCTGGTGCTGGGCGCGGCAGGTGGCGTGGGACTGGCGGCCATCGAGATCGGCAAGGCGCTGGGCGCGCGCGTGATCGCCGCTGCTTCCACCGACGAGAAGCTGGCGATCTGTAAAGAGCACGGTGCCGACGCGATCATCAACTACAGCACCGAAGACCTGCGTGAAGCAATCAAGGCGGCGACCGACGGCAAGGGCCCGGATGTGATCTACGATCCTGTGGGCGGCATTTATGCGGAGCCGGCATTCCGCTCGATCGGCTGGCGCGGCCGCTACCTGGTGATCGGTTTCGCCAACGGCGAAATTCCCAAGCTGCCGCTGAATCTGCCGTTGCTCAAGGGCGCGTCGATCGTCGGCGTGTTCTGGGGCGAATTCGCACGGCGCGAACCGAAGGCGAACGCGGCGGCCATGCAGGAACTGATGCGCTGGATGGCCGAGGGCAAGGTACGGCCGCATATCTCGGGGCGCTATGCGCTCGCCGAGACGCCCCAGGCGCTGAACGACATGGCGGCGCGAAAGGTGACCGGCAAGATCGTGATCCAGCCGCAGCGATAGGCGGCGCGCGCCGGCGCTGAGCCGGCGCCCTCTCCCCGCCGGCTCACTCGGCCGGCGAATCCCCGTCTGGCGGAGCCGTAAAGAAGCTGCGCGCGACCTGCGCATCACGCGTGCGCCGGAACGGCGGCAGGCTTTGCCAGATGCGACGGCCGTAGGGCTTGGATATAAGCCTTGGGTCGCAGATCATCAGCACGCCGCGATCGGTCTCGTCGCGGATCAGGCGTCCGGCGCCCTGCTTCAGATTGATGATGGCCGCCGGCAGCTGGTGGTGAACGAAGCCGTTCAATCCCTTTTTCTCGAGCGCGTCGATGCGTGCGGCCAGCACCGGATCATCGGGCGGCGAGAAAGGCAGCTTGTCGATGATGACCAGCGAAAGCGCCTCGCCGCGCACATCGACGCCTTCCCAGAAGCTCTGACTGCCGATCAGCACGGCGTTGCCCGCGGTGCGGAACCGGTCGAGCAGTTCGGTGCGGCCGCTCTCCCCCTGCACCAGCAGCGGAAACGGCAAGCCGCGCTTCTCGAATTCGGTGCGCAAGCGCTCGGCGGCGCGATTGACGGCGCGGATGGTGGTGCAGAGCAGGAACGCGCGGCCGCCGGACGCCTCGATCATCGGCAGCGCGGCATCGATCACCGCGTCCGTGTATTCCAGCGCGTTCGGCTGCGGCAGGTTCTCGGGCACATACAGCAAGCCCTGTTTGCCATAGTCGAAGGGGCTCGGCCAGGCCTGCGCCTGTTCATCCCACAGCCCCATCTGCGAAAGATAGTGATTGAAGTCGTTCTTCACCGCCAGGGTGGCGGATGTGAAGATCCAGGCGCGCGGCGAACCTTCGCGCTGCTTGTTGAAGATCGGCGCGATCGACAGCGGCGTGCGATGCAGCTGCAGCGAATGGGTGAAGGCTTCCAGCCACAGCACGCGGTCGTTCGCCCCCTCCTCCTGCGCCGCGCCGCGCGCGCTGTCCCAGGCCGAGAGTTTTTCGCAGAGTTCGACGGTCCTGGCGCGGCACTGCTCGATGGTCTCGGCACGCTCAGCCTGACCGGACAGGACCTCCCCCATCGCCTGCATCTCGTCGATGAGTTTTTCCAGCGCGGGAAAAAAGGTGCTGGAGGGCGCGATCTGGTGCGCGGCGAGTCGTACCATGTCCTGGGGGAAGGCCAGCCGCAGATCGCGCGCCGCCCGCTCGACCGGCGCGATCAGTTTCGGCCAGTCCGCGCCGTCCCGCGCATGCGCGAGTCCCTCGGCGAGGACGTCGCGGCAGAGTTCGAGCACCTGCGAGGTCGACACGGTCTCGCCGAAAAACAGTGTCGCCGTCTCGGGAAGCTGGTGCGCTTCGTCGAAGATGATGGTGTTCGCCGACGGCAGCAGTTCGGCTACCCCGGTGTCCTTGAGCGCGACGTCGGCGAAGAACAGATGGTGATTCACCACGACGACATCCGCCTGCTGCGCCTCCTTGCGCGCCTTCATGACGAAGCAGTCCTGGTAGTACTGGCACTCGGCGCCCATGCAGTTTTCCCGGGTGGACGTCACCAGGTTCCAGACGGGCGCGGATTCGGGGACGCGCGACAGCTCGGCCTTGTCGCCGGAGCTAGTGGTCTTGACGAAACGGGAAATTTCGCGCAGATACCCGACGTCCTCGCGCGAGGTCAGCCGGCCGTTCTGCAGCGTGCGCTCCAGGTGAAAATGGCAGGCGTAGTTGGCGCGCCCCTTCAGCAGCGCGACCGATACCGGCGCGTTGAGGGCCTTGCGCACGGTGGGAATATCGCGCAGGTAGAGCTGATCCTGCAGGTTCTTCGTGCCGGTGGACAGGATGACCTTGCCGCCCCACAGGAGCGCGGGCACCAGGTACGCATAGGTCTTGCCGGTTCCGGTGCCCGCCTCGGCCACCAGCGTGCGCTGCGCGGCAATGGCCGACGCGATCGCCTTGGCCATCTCGGTCTGCGACCGCCGCGGGCGGAAGCCCTGGATCGACGCGCCCATCGGACCGTCCGTGCCGAACAGCTGCTCTATTTCGTCGTCGTGCGCACCCTCTGCGGGCGTTATGGGGGAAGGTTCGGTCAAAGCTGCAAAATCTGGAGGGGTAGATGCCGCCGTGGCGCAGCTCAGGCCGGAATGTCCGGGATGAGTTGCATCTTCAGCAAAGTAATGTGGTCTTTCAATTGCAGCTTGCGCTTCTTGAGGCGCCGGACCTGCAGCTCGTCATGCGTGGCGTCTTGCGTCAGCAAGTCAATGACCGCGTCGAGATCGCGGTGTTCTACTTCGAGCTCGACGATGCGACGCCGAATGTCTTCCTGGGGGATCATGATGAGTCGCGTTTCTGCAATAGCCGTATTTTAAGAGGGAACGCCGAACAGGTGTAGCATGAGACCGGGCGGCAACAGGGGTTGGCACAGGTGTAACAAATGCAAACAGCATCGGCGGCAGGAATTCCCATGTGCAATAATTTTCGCCGTCCGGCAGTTTAATCCAGAGCCTCACATGAGCCAATACAAGATCGAAGCAGGGACCGGTCAGCATATCGGCGACCGCAGCGAGCAGCAGGACCGCGTCGCCCTGTTTACGGCGCCCCGCGCGCCCGGCTACCTGATGGCCGTCGTCGCCGACGGCATGGGCGGCATGAGCGGCGGCGCGCTCGCCGCCGAGCAGGTCATCCGCACCGCCAAGCAGGCTTTCGACCTCTTCTCGCCGCAGACGGACGATGTCGAGAAGATGCTGCGAGACATAGCGCACGAGGCACATACGGTCATCAAGCTCATCTCCATCTCGTCCGAGAAAAAACCGCACAGCACCATGGTCGCGCTTGTCCTGACGCCCGAACGCAACGCGGTATGGGCGCACGTCGGCGATTCCCGCCTGTACCGCTTCCGCGGCCCGAACTGCGCGCAGCGCACCATCGATCATTCCTACGTGGAGAAACTCGTGCGCGAGGGTCGTCTGACACCCGAACAGGCAAGGGAACACCGTCTGGCCAACGTGCTCGTCAGCGCGCTCGGCTCGCCCGAGCAGGAGCCGGAAATAGCGGTCGGTCGGCAACACGGCCTGCGCGGCGGCGATGCCTTCCTGCTATGCACCGACGGCCTGTGGCCCTATTTCGAGGATGCCGAGCTGGGTGCGGCGCTTGCGATGAACAGCCCGCGCCAGGCCTCGGAACTCTTGATCGGGAAGGCGCGCGAACGGGCCGCCGAAAAGGATGCCGACAACTGCACGCTGGCCGTCATCAAGCTTGTCGAGGTGGAGCCCTCGAAGGAATTCAACATCGGAAAAATGCGTCGGGCCATCTGACGCAGCCGGTCGGGCTCAGGGCCGGACCACCGCTGCTGGCGAAGCGGATTCACCCGCTTCTTCCCTGGCTCGGCGTTTGGCTTCCTTTTCCGCCTTGCGCCGGGCCACCTCTTCCTGGCGCGCTTTCGATGCCTGCACCTTGCGCTCGTAGGCGGCAGCCCGTGCGGCCCGCTCCGGCGCTTCGGCCTGTTCCTTGGCCTCCCGTGCCCTGAGCCTGGCCTCGTGCTCGGCGACACGCTCCTCGGTGGTCTGCGGCCGGCCTGCCGGCGCGGACTTCTCGGGCGCGGCAAGCTTCGGCTGGCGCGGCGCTGCCGGTGGCATGGCCTCGGCTTCCTGGCGTTTCGCCTCGGCCTTTTCCTGCCGGTCGGCGAGATCCGCGTCTCGCTTCTCAACCCGCGCCTGGCGCTTGATCGTGTTGGATTCCAGTTCGATCGGACGCAGGCGCTTCAAGTCCTCGCGCTGCTTGTCCTTGGCCTTGTCGATGCATGATGTGGCGAAGAACTTGGGCAGGCAGGCCTGCTCTTCCTGCTCGAAACGGGCATTGATTGCACCGCGCACGCGCGCCACTTCTTCCAGGGCCTTGTCGGCGGCCTCGACCGAGTCGATGCTGCCCTTCGGGTAACGCGCGGCCAGTTCGGCGGCGTCCTGCGCTGCGGGGGTCTGTGCCCAGGCGGCGCCGGCGGCCAGCATCAGGATGGCCGCGCGGGCCGCGGTGAAGATCGTGGATGGCTTGTTCATAAGTCAGGCGATGGAGCCGGCGACGTCGCGCCGCTCGCTTTCCATGTATTCATGAGACTGCATCTCGATGATACGCGAAACCGTCCGATGGAATTCATTCGACAGCGTGCCTTCCGTGTACAGTTCCTCGGGCTCGACCTCGGCCGACATCAGCAGCTTGACCTTGTGGTCGTACAGGACATCGACGAGCCAGGTGAAGCGGCGGGCCTCGGACGACATCGCTGCCGACATGCGCGGCACCGATGACAGGATGATGGTGTGGAACCGGCTAGCGAGCTCGAGATAATCGTTCTGCGAACGCGGGCCTCCGCACAGGGTCGCGAAATCGAACCAGACCACGCCGCCCGCGCGCCGCAGTGCACGGATCTCGCGCGCCTCGATATGAATGCGCGGGTCCTCGTCTCCGGTGTCGGCCAGCTTCGCATATGCATCGCGCAGGGCCTTGTCCGCAGCCGCGCCGAGCGGCGCATGGTAGGCCTCCACCTGGGCCAGCGCACGCTTGCGGTAGTCGTTGCCTGCGTCGACGTTCAGTACGTCCAGCCGGTCCTTGAGCAGCGCAATCGCGGGCAGAATGCGGTCGCGGTGCAGGCCGTCCGGATAGAGCGCGTCCGGGACATAGTTGGACGTCATGATGAAGGACACGCCGTTGTCGAACAGGGCCTTGAGCAGGTTGTAGAGGATCATCGCATCGGCGATGTCGGAGACATGGAACTCGTCGAAGCAGATCAGGCGGTATTTCTTCGCGATCCGCTTCGCGACTTCATCGAGGGGGTCGGCGACGCCCTTGAGTTCATCGAGCTGGCGATGGACGCCGCGCATGAACTCGTGAAAATGCAGGCGGGTCTTGCGCACCACCGGCACGACCGAATAGAAGCTGTCCATGAGGAAGGACTTGCCGCGCCCTACCCCGCCCCACATGTAGACGCCGCGCGGCACTTCCGGCCGGCTCAGGAGGCGGCGCAGCGTGCTCGATCGCTGCGACTTGTATTCGCGCCAGTCGTCATACGCCTGCTGCAGGCGTTCCACCGCGCGCAGCTGCGCCTCGTCCGACTGGTAGCCGCGCTCTGCCAGCGCGTGTTCGTAGAACTCCCTGACGTTCATATCCTTTTATTGCCCGTATCGGGCTTGTGCTGTTGCGGCGACGCCCTGCCGCGGCCGCGCTGCCCGGCGCCCGGTACTTGCGCCGGAATGTGCATGGCAACCGCAGAAAGTCTACAGGGGATTGAGTTCCACCGTCACGCGGGACGGATAGTTGCCGCCGCCGACCCGGATGGGGAAGTTGAGACCTACGCCGACGCCGACATTGCCGCCGCCTCCGCCGACTCCCAGTCCGACGCTGGAACCGAGCGGGTTGGAGGGCCCCTGGATCACTTCGGAAGTGCGATAGCCCGGCTTGTTGCAAACCACCCGGAGATTGCCGTTCGGCGTAACACCCTCGACCGTGGCCGGCGTGACGACGTTCCAGGTGCCGGCATTGGTGCTTACCGCGCAGCTCGCGCCGGTGATCTGCTCACCGCGCGATACCGTCTCGATCGTCATGCCGCCGCCACCCGACCCGGTGGTCGCGCATGCGGCTAATGCAAACGGGACCAGCAGGATCAGGTGACGCATGAGGACTCCTAGAAGTTGAGCGAGCGCTTGTCGACCGCGAGAGCGGCTTCCTTGGTTGCCTCGGAGAGCGACGGGTGAGCGTGGCAGATGCGGGCGATGTCTTCCGCCGACGCACGGAACTCCATTGCGACGACCGCTTCCGAAATCAGCTCGGAAGCCATCGGGCCGACGATGTGCACGCCCAGAATTTCATCGGTCTTGGCGTCGGCGAGGAATTTCACCATGCCCGAGGTATCGCCAAGCGCACGCGCGCGGCCATTGGCCATGAACGGGAAGGTGCCGGCCTTGTAGGCGACGCCCTCGGCCTTGAGCTGCTGCTCGGTCTTGCCGACCCAGGCGATTTCCGGGGACGTATATATGACCCAGGGGATTGTGTTGAAGTTCACATGCCCATGCTGGCCCGCGATGCGCTCGGCAACCGCCACGCCCTCTTCTTCCGCCTTGTGCGCGAGCATCGGGCCGCGCACCACGTCGCCGACCGCCCACACGTTCGGCAGACTGGTCTTGCAGTCCGCGTCCACGGCTATGAAGCCGCGCTCGTCGAGCTTGAGGCCGACGCCTTCCGCGTTGAGGCCGATGGTGTTGGGAACACGCCCGATCGAGACGATCAGCTTGTCGAACACCACCTTCTGCGCATTGCCCTTGTCGTCGGTGTATTCGACGGTGACATCCTTCTTGCCCGGGGTTATCGCACCGATCTTCACGCCGAGGTTGATCGACAGGCCCTGCTTGGTGAAGTACTTGAACGCTTCCTTGGCGATCTGCTCGTCGACCGCGCCGAGGAACGCCGGGAGGGCTTCCAGCACGGTGACTTCGGCACCGAGGCGACGCCAGACGCTGCCCATTTCGAGGCCGATCACGCCGGCGCCGATCACGCCCAGCTTCTTCGGCACGGCGTCGATCGCCAGCGCGCCGGTGTTCGACAGCACCAGCTTCTCGTCGAACGCCACGCCGGGCAGTGCACGCGGATTGGAGCCGGTGGCGACGATCACATGCTTGGCGACCAGGGTTTCCTCGGCATTGCCGCTGACCTTGATCTCATAGCCGGAGGCATCGCCCTTGACGAAGGAGCCGCGGCCATGGAAGAAGCTGACCTTGTTCTTCTTGAACAGGTAGAGGATGCCGTCGTTGTTCTGTTTGACGACGTTGTCCTTGCGCGCCAGCATCCTGGCGACATCCAGGCCCAGACCCTTGACGTCGATGCCATGCTCGGCGAAGCCGTGGCCGGCATGCTCGTAGAACTCGGACGACTGCAGCAGCGCCTTGGACGGAATGCAGCCGACGTTGGTGCAGGTGCCGCCCGGTGCCGGACCGTTCTTTGCGTTTTTCCATTCGTCGATGCAGGCGGTGGAAAAACCGAGCTGAGCAGCGCGGATGGCGGCAATGTAGCCACCGGGGCCGCCGCCGATGACGACCACATCAAAATTTTTCGACATTTGAATACCCTATTCTCGCAAGCGGATTGATCTGCGGATTGTCTGTGACGGGCAGCGCCGCGCAGCGGGAACCTGCCCGCCGCGCGACGCCGCCTGCGCGTCTTACAGGTCCAGCAGCAGGCGTGCCGGATCTTCCAGCGCTTCCTTCATGGCCACCAGGCCGAGGACGGCTTCGCGGCCGTCGATGATGCGGTGGTCGTAGGACATCGCCAGGAAGTTGATCGGGCGGATCACGATCTGGCCGTTTTCGACGACCGGACGATCCTTGGTCGCGTGCACGCCGAGGATGGCCGATTGCGGCGGGTTGATGATCGGCGTCGACAGCATGGAACCGAACACGCCGCCGTTGGAGATCGAGAAGGTGCCGCCGGTCAGTTCGTCGAGCGTCAGCTTGCCGTCCTTGGCCTTGGCGCCAAACTCGGCGATCTTCTTTTCGATCTCGGCGATGGTCATCTGGTCGGCGTCGCGCAGGATCGGCACGACCAGGCCGCGCGGCGAACCGACGGCGATGCCGATGTCGAAATAGCCGTGGTAGACGATGTCGGTGCCGTCGACCGATGCGTTGAGGATCGGGTACTTCTTCAGCGCCGCGACCGCCGCCTTCACGAAGAAGGACATGAAGCCCAGCTTGACGCCGTGCTCCTTCTCGAACTTGTCCTTGTACTTGTTGCGCAGGTCCATGACCGGCTGCATGTTGACTTCGTTGAAGGTGGTCAGGATGGCGTTGGTCGACTGCGATTGCAGCAGACGCTCGGCGATACGCGCGCGCAGGCGGCTCATCGGCACGCGCTCCTCGGGGCGGTTGCCGAGGTTCGGGGCCACCGGTGCCGCGACCTGCTGCAGCGCCGGGCGCGCGGCCGCGGCGGGAGCCGGCGCAGGCGCCGGGGCTGCCTTGTTCTCGAGCGCGCCGATGACGTCGCCCTTGGTCACGCGGCCGTCGCGGCCGGTGCCGGCGACCTGGCTTGCCGACATGTTGTTATCGGCCAGCATCTTCGCGGCGGCCGGCATCGCGATTGCGCCAGCCGCGGGTGCGGCGGCTGCGGCGGGCGCCGGCGCGGGGGCCGGTGCCGGCGCGGGAGCGGCGGCTGCGGGCGCGGCGGCGCCAGCCTTGGCTTCGGTATCCAGACGCGCGATCACCTCGCCCGCCACGACCGTGCTGCCGTCACCCTTGAGGACTTCCACCAGCACGCCGGCGTCGGGCGCGGGCAGCTCCAGCACCACCTTGTCGGTCTCGATGTCGATCAGGTTCTCGTCGCGGGCCACTGCCTCGCCGACTTTCTTGTGCCATTGCAGCAGGGTTGCTTCGGCGACCGATTCCGACAGCTGCGGTACTTTCACTTCGATAATTGCCATGTAACACTCCGTTTCGGTTTGTTCTAACGGCGCGCCAGCTTCTAGCGCGCCGCCGGTTGTTTTACTTCGTCAGGACGAAGCCCTTGAGCTTCGAGAATGCGGTTTCGATCAGCGCCTTCTGCTGCGCATAGTGCTTGTCGTAGTAGCCGACGGCGGGCGATGCGCTCGCCGGACGGCCTGCGTAGGCAAGCTTCTGGCCCTCTTCGAGGTTCTCGAAGATGTTGTGCTGGATCTGGAACCATGCACCCTGGTTCTGCGGCTCGTCCTGCGTCCACACCAGCTCGGTGAAGTTCGGGAACTTCTTGAGCTCTGCCGCAAAGGCCTTGTGCGGGAACGGATAGAGCTGTTCGACGCGGATGATGGCGATATCGGAGACACCGCGTTCCTTGCGCGCGTTGACCAGGTCGTAGTAGACCTTGCCGGAGCAGGCCAGTACGCGCTTGACCTTCTTCGGATCGATCTTCTCGTCGACCTCGCCGATGACGGTCTGGAAGCTGCCCTTGGCGAGTTCGGTCAGCGGCGAGCCGGCATCCTTGTTACGCAGCAGCGACTTCGGCGTCATGATCACCAGCGGCTTGCGGAACAGACGGATCATCTGGCGGCGCAGCAGGTGGAAGATCTGCGCGGCCGTGGTCGGCTGCACAACCTGCATGTTGTTGTCGGCGCACAGCTGCAGATAGCGCTCCATGCGCGCGGACGAGTGCTCCGGGCCCTGGCCTTCGTAACCGTGCGGCAGCATCATGACCAGGCCGGAGGCGCGGCCCCATTTCACTTCGCCGGAGCTGATGAACTGGTCGATGACGACCTGCGCGCCGTTGGCGAAGTCGCCGAACTGGGCTTCCCAGATGGTCAGTGCGTTCGGCTCCGCGGTCGAATAGCCGTACTCGAAGCCGAGCACCGCTTCTTCCGACAGCACCGAGTCGATCACGGTGAACGGCGCCTGGTTGTCCGCCACGTTCTGCAGGGGGATGAAGGTGCCCGCGTCCCAGCGCTCGCGGTTCTGGTCATGCAGGACCGCGTGACGGTGGACGAAGGTGCCGCGGCCGGCGTCCTGGCCGGTCAGACGCACGGCGTAGCCGGACGCCACCAGCGAGGCGTAGGCGAGATGCTCGCCCATGCCCCAGTCGAGGTTGAGCTCGCCGCGTCCCATCGCGGCGCGGTCGGCCAGCACCTTCTCGACCAGCGGATGCAGCTTGAAGTTTTCCGGCACCTTGGTGATGCGTTCCGCCAGGCGCTTGAGTTCGGCGATCGGCACCGCGGTGTCGGCGGCGTCGGTCCACTTGCGGTTCAGGAAGGGCATCCAGTCGACCGCATACTTGCTCTTGAAGTTGGAGATGACCGGATCGACCGTGTGACGGCCGGCGTCCATCGCGTCGCGGTAGGCCTTGACCATCGCGTCGCCCTGCTCGGCCGGAATGGTGCCCTGGGCGATCAGCTTGTCGGCGTAGACCTTGCGGGTGCCCGGATGCTGGCCGATCTTCTTGTACATCAGCGGCTGGGTCAGCGCCGGGGTGTCCTGCTCGTTGTGGCCGAGTTTCCGGAAGCAGATGATGTCGACGACGATGTCCTTCTTGAACTCCATGCGGAAATCGAGCGCGATCTGGGTCGCGAACACGACTGCCTCGGGGTCGTCGCCGTTCACGTGCAGCACCGGCGCCTCGATCATCTTGACCACGTCGGAGCAGTACAGGGTGGAGCGGGAATCGCGCGGATCGGAGGTGGTGAAGCCGATCTGGTTGTTGATCACGATGTGCACCGTGCCGCCCGTGCCGTAGCCGCGGGTCTGCGCGAGGTTCAGCGTTTCCATGACCACGCCCTGGCCGGCGAATGCGGCATCGCCGTGCACCAGGATCGGCAGCACCTGGGAGCCGTCCTTGTCGCCGCGACGGTCCATGCGCGCCTTGACCGAGCCTTCGACGACCGGATTGACGATCTCGAGGTGCGACGGGTTGAAGGCGAGCGACAGGTGGACCGGGCCGCCGGGGGTGGAGATGTCGGACGAGAAGCCCTGGTGGTATTTCACGTCGCCGGCCGGCAGGTCGTCGGCATGCTTGCCTTCGAATTCCGCGAACAGGTCCTGCGGCATCTTGCCGAGGGTGTTGACCAGCACGTTCAGACGGCCGCGATGGGCCATGCCGATAACGATCTCCTGCACGCCGCGCTCGCCGGCGCGCTGGATGGTCTCATCCAGGGAGGCGATGAAGCTCTCGCCGCCTTCGAGCGAGAAGCGCTTCTGGCCGACGTAGCGGGTATGGAGGTAGCGCTCGAGGCCTTCGGCGGCGGTCAGGCGGTCGAGGATGTGGCGCTTCTTCTCGGCGCTGAAATTCGGGGTGGAACGCACGGACTCGAGACGCTCCTGCATCCAGCGCTTCTGCGCAGGGTCGGAGATGTACATGAACTCGGCGCCGATCGAGCGGCAGTAGGTGTCGCGCAGCGCCTGCGTCAGATCGCGCAGGGTCGCGGTCTCGCCGCCGAAGTAGGTATTGCTGATGTTGAACACGATGTCCATGTCGGCATCGGTGAAGCCGTAGAACGACGGTTCGAGCTCGGGAATGACCGGGCGCTCCTGGCGCTGGAGCGGATCCAGGTTGGCCCAGCGGTTGCCGAGGAAACGGTAAGCAGCGATGAGCTGCGTGGCCGCGACGCGCTTGCGGCCCATCTCCACATCCTGCGAGGCGACCACGGTGCGGATCGGGCCCTGCTTCGCGCGCTCGGCGAAGGAGGCGATCACGGGCGCGTGGGCGACGTCGGGCTTTGCGCTGCCGTCGACGGCAGGCACATGCTGCATCGCGTCAAAGTAGGCGCGCCAGTTGTCGGGGACCGAGCCGGGATTGTTGAGGTAGGCTTCGTACAGTTCTTCGACGTACGGAGCATTGCCTCCAAACAGGTAGGAGTTGGAGAAGTACTGCTGCATCATCTTGCTCACCTTTCTTCGCGTTTCGCGAGATTAGCGGGTTGAGTTAACCTTCCGCGACACGGCCTGACCGGTTAGCGGATCGCACATCAAGTTGTGGGGGAAGGGCTATTGACGACCTGAGGGCGGTTCCAAAAATGGACGCGTTAGCATAGCACATTTGTTTGGCAACAAAAAAGGCGAGGCCTTGCGGGCTCGCCTTTTTCATCGCTTCACGCCGGTGCTCAGGCGCGCTTGTCCATGGCGGGCACGTCGCGCTTGGGCGAGCCCACGAACAGCTGGCGCGGACGGCCGATCTTCTGCTCCGGATCGGAGATCATTTCGTTCCACTGCGCGATCCAGCCGACGGTACGCGCCATCGCGAAGATGCCGGTGAACAGCGAGACCGGGATGCCGAGCGCGCGCTGGACGATGCCCGAGTAGAAGTCGACGTTCGGGTACAGCTTGCGCTGGACGAAGTAGTCGTCTTCCAGTGCGATCTTCTCGAGCGCCATCGCCAGCTTGAACAGCGGGTCGTCGTGGAGGCCGAGCTCGTTCAGCACTTCGTGGCAGGTTTCGCGCATCAGCTTGGCACGCGGGTCGTAGT
This sequence comes from Noviherbaspirillum aridicola, assembly GCF_019656455.1. GTDB lineage: Bacteria > Pseudomonadota > Gammaproteobacteria > Burkholderiales > Burkholderiaceae_D > Noviherbaspirillum > Noviherbaspirillum aridicola. The sequence continues at coordinate 44,942 of NZ_BPMK01000011.1, read as the reverse complement.
TCTTGTACACGCGGTGGCCGAAGCCCATCAGCTTGACGTTGGAGTTCTTGTCCTTGACCTTGGCGATGAATTCGCCGATGCGCTCCACCCCGCCCTGGCGCTGGATGTCTTCCAGCATGTTGAGCGCGGCTTCGTTCGCGCCGCCGTGCGCCGGGCCCCAGAGGCAGGCGATGCCGGCAGCGATACAGGCGAACGGGTTGGCGCCGGACGAGCCCGACAGACGGACGGTCGAGGTCGAGGCGTTCTGCTCGTGATCCGCGTGCAGGATCAGGATGCGGTCGAGCGCGCGCACCAGCACGTCGTTGACCTTGTACTCCGCGCAGGGCGTCGCGAACATCATGCGCATGAAGTTGGCGCTGTAGGACAGGTCGTTGCGCGGATAGATGAACGGCTGGCCGATCGAGTACTTGTAGGCCATCGCGACCAGGGTCGGCATCTTGGCGATCAGGCGGATCGCGGACACTTCGCGGTGATGCGGATCGTTGATGTCGAGCGAGTCGTGGTAGAAGGAAGCCAGCGCGCCGACGGTGCCGACCAGGACCGACATCGGGTGCGCGTCGCGACGGAAGCCGCGGAAGAAGAATTGCATCTGCTCGTGCACCATGGTGTGGTTGGTCACGGTGTTGACGAACTTCTCCTTCTGCGCCGCGTTCGGCAGTTCGCCGTTGAGCAGCAGGTAGCAGGTCTCGAGGAAGTCGCAGTTGACCGCGAGCTGCTCGATCGGATAGCCGCGGTACAGCAGCTCACCCTTGTCGCCGTCGATGTAGGTGATCGAGGAGTTGCAGGCGGCGGTCGACATGAAACCCGGATCATAGGTGAACTTGCCCGTGGCGCCATACAGCTTGCGGATGTCGATGACGTCCGGACCGATGGAGCCCTTGTAGATGGGCAGTTCCAGCGACGGCGAGCCGTCGGAGAACGATAGGGTTGCTTTGGTTTCTGAGTTGGTCATGTCTCTTCCTTCTAGTGAGGAGGGGTGAGTCGATTGTAAAAAAACCGAAGTACAAACGCCGTATCAGCCTGTGGCCGGCTGTTTCAGGCGGCGCGCAGTCTCGTCAGCAACGCATGGACATGCGGAAGATCCACATCGCCCGTAGGTTCCTTACGCGCCAGAAGCAAGTCCATCAAATCGTTGTCGGCCAGGTCCATCAGGCGCGAGAACGCGTCGACCTCCTCGTCGGTCAGTTCGGCTTCATGTGCATCGAGAAAACGCGTGATGATCAGGTCGTTTTCAAGAAGCCCGCGACGGGCGCGCCAGCGCAGGCGTGCGCGCTTGACCGGGTCGGATTGATGGGTGGATGACATATTTTCCCGTTCACTCTATTTCATGAACCCGCACAGCCCCTGCCGGCGGGCTCATGAAATAGGCGGAAAGCCCTGGGACTCTCCGCCGGACGCGGCTTAGACAGCGCGACGCACCATCAGCTCTTTGATCTTGCCGATCGCGCGCGTCGGGTTCAGGCCCTTGGGGCAGACGTCGACGCAGTTCATGATCGTATGGCAACGGAACAGGCGGTACGGATCCTCGAGGTTGTCGAGGCGCTCGCCGGTGGCCTGATCACGGCTGTCCGCGATGAAGCGGTAAGCCTGCAGCAGGCCGGCCGGGCCGACGAACTTGTCCGGGTTCCACCAGAACGACGGGCAGGAGGTCGAGCAGCAGGCGCACAGGATGCACTCGTACAGGCCGTCCAGCTCCTCGCGCTCTTCCGGCGACTGCAGACGCTCTTTCTCGGGCGGAATGCTGTCGTTGATCAGGTAGGGCTTGATCGAGTGGTACTGCTTGAAGAACTGGGTCATGTCCACGATCAGGTCGCGGATCACGGGCAGGCCGGGCAGCGGACGCAGCACGATCGGCTCGGTCAGTTCGTTCAGGTTGGTGGTGCAGGCCAGGCCGTTCTTGCCGTTGATGTTCATCGCGTCGGAACCGCACACGCCTTCTCGGCAGGAGCGGCGCAGCGCGAGGGAGTCGTCGACGTCGGCCTTGATGCGCTGGAGCGCGTCCAGCAGCATCTTGTCGGTGTCCTGCAGCGTCACCGTCAGATCCTGCATGTAGGGCTTGTCGTCCTTGTCCGGATCGTAACGGTAGATCTTGAATTTGAGGGTACGTGCCATGTTCTTACCTTAGAAAGTACGGGCTTTAGGCTTGAAGGTTTCCACGGTCAGCGGCTTGGTATTGACCGGCTTGTAGTCCAGACGATTGCCTTCGGAGAAGAACAGCGTGTGCTTCATCCAGTTTTCGTCGTCGCGCTTCTCGTAGTCGCGGTGTGCGTGCGCGCCGCGGGATTCCTTGCGCGCTGCTGCCGATATGATGGTTGCCTTCGCGGTTTCAATCAGATTGTCCAGTTCCAGCGCTTCGACGCGCGCGGTGTTGAACACCTTGGACTTGTCCTTGAACGAGACGTGCTTGCGGCGCTCGTCGAGTTCCATGATTTTCTTGACGCCGGTCTGCAGCAGCTCGTCGGTGCGGAACACGCCGCAGTTCTGCTGCATGGTCGAACGGATGGCGTTGGCCACGTCCTGCACGCGCTCGGAACCGGTGCTGTTTTCCAGGCGCGCCATGCGCTCGAGTGCGCGGTCGGCGGCGTCGGCGGGCAGCGGCTTGTGGCTCTTCTGCTTGAGGTTGGACGCGACGATGTGGTTGCCGGCGGCACGGCCGAACACCACCAGGTCGAGCAGCGAGTTGGTGCCGAGGCGGTTGGCGCCGTGCACCGAGACGCAGGCGCATTCGCCGATCGCGTACATGCCGTTGACGACTTCCTGCGCGCCGTTCTTCGGCGCCACGACCTGACCGTTGATGTTGGTCGGGATGCCGCCCATCTGGTAGTGGATGGTCGGGACGACCGGGATCGGTTCCTTGGTGGCGTCGACGTTGGCGAACTTGTGGCCGATTTCCAGGATCGAGGGCAGGCGCTTCTTGATGGTGTCGGCGCCGATGTGGCGCAGATCCAGCAGCACGTGGTCCTTGTTCGGACCGCAGCCGCGGCCTTCCTTGATTTCCTGGTCCATCGAGCGGGACACGAAGTCGCGCGGCGCCAGGTCCTTCAGCGTCGGCGCGTAGCGCTCCATGAAGCGCTCGCCGTTGGCGTTGATCAGGATGCCGCCTTCGCCGCGCACGCCTTCGGTGATCAGCACGCCGGCGCCGGACACCCCGGTCGGGTGGAACTGCCAGAACTCCATGTCCTGCAGCGGCAGGCCCGCGCGCGCCGCCATGCCCATGCCGTCGCCGGTGTTGATGAAGGCATTGGTCGATGCCGCGAAGATGCGCCCTGCTCCGCCGGTGGCGAACAGGGTGGTCTTCGCTTCGAGAATCATGACGTCGCCGGTTTCCATCTCCAGCGCCACCACGCCGAGCACGTCGCCGTCCTGGTCGCGGATCAGGTCGATCGCCATCCACTCGACGAAGAAGTGGGTGCGGGCGCGCACGTTGCGCTGATACAGGGTGTGCAGCAGTGCATGGCCGGTACGGTCGGCGGCGGCGCAGGCGCGCTGCACCGGCTTTTCGCCGAAGTTCGCGGTATGGCCGCCGAACGGGCGCTGATAGATCGTGCCGTCCGGGTTGCGGTCGAACGGCATGCCGAAGTGCTCAAGCTCGTAGACGACCTTGGGCGCCTCGCGGCACATGAATTCGATGGCGTCCTGGTCGCCCAGGTAGTCCGAACCCTTGACGGTGTCGAACATGTGCCAGTACCAGTTGTCTTCCGACATGTTGCCCAGCGAAGCGCCGATGCCGCCCTGGGCAGCCACGGTGTGCGAGCGGGTCGGGAAAACCTTGGACAGAACCGCGACGTTCAGGCCCGCTTCGGCCAGCTGCAGCGAGGCGCGCATGCCGGAACCGCCGGCACCGACGATCACCGCGTCAAAACGGCGGACGGGAAGGGATTGTTTGATTGCTACCACGATTACGCTCTCCAGATAATTTGTGCGGCCCAACCGGCGCATCCGACCAGCCACAGGATCGTGGCAGCATGGAACGCGAGTCGCAGAGCGATCGAGTTCGAAATGTAGTCCATCCAGATGTCGCGCATGCCTACCCACACGTGGTAGAACATCGAAGCGAAGGTAGCGAAGGTCACGATCTTGAACCACTGCTGCGCGAACAGCCCGGCCCAGCCTTCATAGCTGAAGTTGTTGCCCGTCAGGAAAACCACCAGCAGGATAACGGTGTACAGCGCCATGACGATGGCGGTCAGCCGTTGCGCGAGCCAGTCGCGCAGACCGTAATGCGCGCCGACGACGAGGCGCTTCGGTCCGATATTGTTATTGTTTGCCATGTTTAGAATGCTCCGAACAGTTTCAGGCCGATCAGCGCGGTCAGCGTCAGGCTGATCGCGAATACTGCAACCGAAGTCTTGCGGCCGCTGTCCTTGTCAAGCGCGAAGTGGAAGTCGAGGAACAGGTGGCGGATGCCCGCGGTGAAGTGATGCAGGTAGGCCCAGACCAGGCCGAGAATGACGAGCTTGACGAACCAGTTCGAGACGAAGCCCTTCATGTACTCGAACGAGATTTCCGACGTCAGGCTTTTGTCGAGCAGGTAGAGCACGAACGGCAAAAGCACGAACATCAGCAAGCCGCTGATCCGATGCAGGATCGAGATATAACCGGCCAGCGGCAGCCGGTACTGAACGGCCTGAGCAAAGCTCATGACCCCATGGCGCCGGACTTTCTTCACGGCTTCAGACATGACAACACCTCCCAGGGCGATAAAAATCCCGTAATTTTCGCCGATTTTTGTGCGGCACACCAACTGTTAAATTTACAGAAAGCAATCAATTCCGTCTGTCAATCGGGGAAAAATCGAATTGCCCTCATCCCGCCGCTCAGCTCAGCTCGTTCAGATAATGATGGCGATCGGTGAGATACAAACCGCGCCTGACCTCCACCGGACGGTCGCCGTAGGTGTAGGACACGCGCTCGACGCCGAGCAACGGTGTATTTTGCGCGATATTGAGCAACTCTGCTGTCGACTCGTCGGCAGAGACGGCACGGATCTTTTCAGTGGCGCGAATCATGCGCGTGCCGAACTCGGTCTCGAACAGGCCGTACATCGGCCCCTTGTATTCGACGAGACGTTCGGCGGTCAGTCCCTTGAAGATGGAACCGGGCAGCCACAGCTCTTCGACGATGGTCGGAGCGTGATCGAATGCCTGCACGCGCTTGATGTAAATGACGGAATCGCCCGACTTGATATCCAGTAGCCGCGCCACTTCTGCGGGCGCGCGCAGTCTCTTGACTTCCAGGATCCTGTTGTCGGCATAATGCGGCTCGCCGGCATCCGGCATCAACCGCAAGAAACGGAATTGCGCACGCGCTTCGTGATGCGTGGCGACGAAGGTGCCCTTGCCCTGGCGGCGCACCACCAGGTTTTCGGCGGCGAGCTCGTCGATCGCCTTGCGCACCGTTCCCTGACTGACCTTGAAACGGTTGGCAAGCTCGACTTCGCTCGGAATCAGCTCGCCCGGCTTCCACTCGCCCGACTGCAGGCTCTGGGTGATCAGGGCCTTGATCTGCTGGTACAGCGGACTGAAGGTGGGAGAACTTCCGGGAGCGGAACCGCCTGCCCCTGCTGCGGGAGCGCCGTTGTTCGACGGGTTGGACGTGGCGGTAGACATGAACCGGATTTCACCACAAAAGCCCCTTTGCCGTCTAGCAAAAACTGATAGGTTTTATGTCTTATATAAGATAGATGAGGCGCATTGACATACTGTCCACCGCGGCCTACACTCGCGACGAGATTTGCTGGCGGCAAGCCCTGACGCCCGAGGAGTTTCAAAGGTATCATTACAGGCTTGCCAGAAGTTGAGACAGATTTCGCCAGCTTCATCCGTTTTCCTTCCCACTTTGGAGATTCACCATGGCTAAAGCCCCCATGCGCGTTGCCGTTACCGGCGCCGCCGGCCAGATCGGCTACTCCCTGCTGTTCCGCATCGCCAACGGCGATATGCTGGGCAAAGACCAGCCGGTCATCCTGCAACTGCTGGAGATCCCCGACGAGAAAGCCCAGAAGGCGCTCAAGGGCGTGATGATGGAGATCGACGACTGCGCATTCCCGCTGCTGGCCGGCATGACCGCACATAGCGACCCGATGACGGCGTTCAAGGACGCCGACGTCGCCCTGCTGGTCGGCGCCCGTCCGCGCGGCCCCGGCATGGAGCGCAAGGACCTGCTGGAAGCCAATGCGCAGATCTTCACGGTGCAGGGCAAGGCGCTCGACGCCGTCGCTTCGCGCAACGTCAAGGTGCTGGTGGTCGGCAATCCGGCCAACACCAATGCCTACATCGCAATGAAGTCGGCGCCGAATCTGCCGGCCAAGAACTTCACCGCCATGCTGCGTCTGGATCACAACCGCGCGCTGTCCCAGCTGGCCGCCAAGGTCGGCAAGCCGATCACCTCGATCGAGAAGCTGTGCGTGTGGGGCAACCACTCCCCGACCATGTACGCCGACTTCACCCATGCGACCGTCGACGGCCAGCCCGCCAAGGCGCTGGTGAACGACGAAGCTTGGACCAAGGACGTGTACCTGCCGACCGTCGGCAAGCGCGGCGCGGCCATCATCGAAGCCCGCGGCCTGTCCTCGGCGGCTTCCGCGGCCAATGCAGCCATCGACCATGTGCGCGACTGGGTGCTCGGCACCAACGGCAAGTGGACCACCATGGGCATCCCGTCCGATGGTTCCTACGGCATCCCGGAAGGCATCATGTTCGGCTTCCCGGTGACCACCGAAAACGGCGAGTACAAGATCGTCCAGGGCCTGCAGATCGACGCCTTCTCGCAGGAGCGCATCAACCTGACGCTCAAGGAGCTGCAGGAAGAGCGCGACGGCGTAAAGCACCTGGTCGGCTAACACCGGCAACGGAACGGCGGCATCAGCCGCCGTTCTTTTTCCTGCTACCTGAACGCTCATGCATCCGTCCGAAGTTTTGTTCCAGGGCGAACGGCAGCCGGTCTCGATACCGGTCTGCGACCACTATGCCGGCTCGGAAAAGCTGATGCGCCGGTCGCTCGCCCTGCAGCAAAGCCTTGGTCCGGTGTTCGACATCACCTTCGACTGCGAGGACGGCGCCGCCGCCGGCAACGAGGAAGCGCACGCCCGGCTCGTGGCGTCGCTGATCAACTCGGACGACAACCGGTTCAAGCGCGTCGGCGCCCGCGTCCACGATCTTGCCCATCCCGCCTTCGAACAGGATGTCGCCATCATCTGCGGCGAGTCCGCAAGCCGGCTCGCTTACCTGGTACTGCCCAAGGCCGAGGGCCTGGACGACGTGCTGCGCGGGCTGGAGACGGTCAACCGCCACGCCCTGCCCGCCGGCCGCACGGACCTGCCCGTCCATGTGCTGATCGAGACCCATGGCGCGCTCGAAGACGTGCACCGCATCGCCGCCCTGCCTCAGGTCGAATGCCTGTCGTTCGGGATCATGGATTTCGTGTCCGCCCACTACGGCGCCGTGCCCGCATCGGCGATGCGCTCCCCCGGGCAGTTCAGCCATCCGCTCGTCATGCGCGCCAAGCTGGAAATCGCCGCCGCCTGCCATGCGCACGGCAAGACGCCCTCGCACAACGTGACGACCGAGATACGCGATCCGCAGGCCGCCGGACAGGACGCGGCACGCGCGGCGGCGGAGTTCGGCTATACCCGGATGTGGAGCATCCATCCGTCGCAGATCGAAGGCATCGTCAAAGCCATGTCGCCCGACAGTGCCGAGATCGCGGAAGCCGCGGCCATCCTGTCGGCCGCCAGGGATGTGGCGTGGGGACCCATACAGCACCAGGGAAGACTCCACGACCGCGCCAGTTACCGCTACTATTGGATGATTCTGCAGCGCGCGCATGCCGCAGGCATGCCCTTGCCAGAATCATCAGGGAGTCTTTTTCAACACCGCGGCGCATAGAACAGGAAGCTCGAGTCCGGCGCACCACAGAGGAAACATTCGATGAAAACCATATCCGCCATCATCCTGGCCCTCGCCGGCCTGACCTGCGCAACCGGCCCGGCGTTCGCAGAAGAGACCAAGCCGGTCAAGAAGGCCGTCGCCAAGAAGAAGCAGGCAGCCAAGGAAGAGGAAGCCAAGGCCGACGAGAAGGAACCCGATGTCGGCGGCATGACCCCGGTCGCCTACGATTGCGAACTCGGCAACAAACTCACCATCTACAACAATGCGAGCGACGATCAGCAGATCTCGCTGCGCTGGAACAAGCGCCTGCATCAGCTCAGCCGGGTCGGCACCACGACCGGCGCCCATCGATTCGAAGACAGCAAGAATGGCCTGGTCTGGATCGGCATCCCGGCCAAGGGCATGCTGCTCGATTCGAAAAAGGGCAAGCAGCTCGCCAACGAATGCCGCACCGCCGAGCAGGCGGCGCAGCTCTCGGCGGAGAAGCGCTGACGCGGCGGGGTGCGGCCGGGAGGAACAGGCCGCCGCCGGCATGATGATTTTTCGACCACAGCTGTTCAGTTCTAATAAACAAGGAGTGACTACATGTCCCGCAATACTCTGAACACCCTCAAGGAATTCCCGATCTCCGGATCAAAAAAAGGCAGGCTCTACTCACTTCCGGCGCTCGGGGAAGCCCTCGGCGTGGACGTCTCGAGACTGCCGGTATCGATCCGGATCGTCCTTGAATCCGTTCTGCGCAATTGCGACGGCAAGAAAGTCACCGAGGAGCATGTGCGGCAGCTGGCCAACTGGGCGCCCAATGCCTCGCGCACGGACGAAATCCCCTTCGTCGTCGCGCGCGTCGTGCTGCAGGACTTTACCGGCGTGCCGCTGCTGGCGGACCTCGCCGCGATGCGCGGCGTGGCCCAGAAAATGGGCAAGACGCCCAAGAACATCGAACCGCTGGTACCGGTGGACCTGGTGGTCGACCACTCGATCCAGGTCGACCATGCGCGGGTCAAGAATGCGCTCGATCTGAACATGAAACTGGAATTCCAGCGCAACAACGAGCGCTACCAGTTCATGAAGTGGGGCATGCAGGCTTTCGACACCTTCGGCGTGGTGCCCCCCGGCTTCGGCATCGTGCACCAGGTGAACCTGGAGTACCTGGCGCGCGGCGTGCACAAGAAGGATGACGTGTACTACCCCGACACCCTGGTCGGCACCGACTCCCATACCACGATGATCAACGGCATCGGCGTCGTCGGCTGGGGCGTGGGCGGCATCGAGGCGGAAGCCGGCATGCTCGGACAGCCGGTGTATTTCCTGACGCCGGACGTCATTGGCGTCAACCTCAAGGGCCAGCTGCGGGAAGGCGTGACGGGTACCGACCTGGTGCTCACCATCACCGAGATGCTGCGCCGCGAAAAGGTCGTCGGCAAGTTCGTCGAGTTCTTCGGCGAAGGCCTGGCCTCGCTGTCCACCACAGACCGCGCCACCATCGGCAACATGGCGCCGGAATACGGCGCCACCATGGGCTTCTTCCCGGTCGACGAAGCCACGATCGACTACTTCCGCGGCACCGGACGCAGCAAGCAGGAGATCGATGCCTTCGAATCCTACTTCCGCGCCCAGAACATGTTCGGCATCCCGAAGGAAGGCGAGATCGACTATACCAAGGTGCTCACCCTCGACCTCGCCACCGTGGCGCCGTCGCTGGCCGGCCCGAAGCGCCCGCAGGACCGGATCGAGATCGGCCACGTGAAGTCCAACTTCGCCGACCTGTTCTCCAGGCCCGTCGCGGAGAACGGCTTCAACAAGAAGCCGGAAGACCTCGACGCCGAATACAAGACACGCGACGGCGTGACGCTGAAGAATGGCGATGTGCTGATCGCGGCCATCACCTCCTGCACCAACACCTCCAACCCGAACGTGATGCTGGCCGCGGGCCTGCTGGCGAAGAAGGCGGTCGAGGCCGGCCTGCAGGTGGCCCCGCACATCAAGACCTCGCTCTCCCCCGGCTCGCGCATCGTCACCGACTATCTCAAGTCCGCCGGCCTGCTGCCCTACATGGAAAAGCTCGGCTTTGTCGTCACGTCCTACGGCTGCTCGACCTGTATCGGCAACTCCGGGGACCTGACGCAGGAACTCAACGACGCGATCGTCGAGAACGATGTGGTGGCCGCCGCCGTCCTCTCCGGCAACCGCAACTTCGAGGCCCGGATCCATCCGAACATCCGCGCCAACTTCCTCGCCTCGCCGCCGCTGGTGGTCGCTTACGCGATCGCCGGCACCGTGACCCGCGATCTGATGACGGAACCGGTCGGCAAGGGCAAGGGTGGACGCGACGTCTACCTTGGCGACATCTGGCCGACCTCGGCGGAGATCAATCAGCTGGTCGCCAAGTTCGCAATGAACCCGACCAAGTACAAGCAGAACTATGCCGAGGTGCAGGCGGCGCCGGGCGAACTCTGGCAGAAGATCAAAGGCATCGCCCAAGGCGACGTCTACAACTGGCCGAAGTCGACCTATATCGCCGAGCCGCCCTTCTTCGAGGGTTTCGACATGCAGCCGAAGGCGGCGGCGACCGCGATCCAGGGCGCCCGCGCACTCGGCGTGTTCGGCGACTCCATCACCACCGACCACATCTCCCCGGCCGGCTCGATCAAGGAAACCAGTCCGGCGGGCAAGTGGCTGCTGGAAAATGGCGTGCTCAAGGCTGACTTCAACTCCTACGGTTCGCGCCGGGGCAATCATGAAGTCATGATGCGCGGCACCTTCGCCAACGTCCGCATCAAGAACCTGATGATCCCGCCCAAGGCCGACGGTTCGCGGGTCGAGGGCGGCATCACCGTGCACCAGCCCAGCGGCGAGCAGATGTCGATCTACGACGCCGCCATGAAGTACATCGGCGACGGCGTGCCGACCATGATTTTCGCGGGCGAGGAATACGGCACGGGCTCGTCGCGCGACTGGGCTGCCAAGGGCACCCAGCTGCTCGGCGTCAAGGCCGTCGTCGCGCGTTCCTTCGAGCGCATCCACCGCTCCAACCTGGTGGGCATGGGCGTGCTGCCGCTGCAGTTCCTGGGCGACGACAGCGTGGAGTCCCTCGGCATCACCGGCAAGGAAAGCTTCGACCTGCAGGGGATCGGCGACGACATCAGGCCGCAGCAGCAGGCGACGCTGGTCATCCGCCGCGAGGACGGCAGCACCCAGGAAGTGAAGGTGCTGCTGCGCATCGACACTCCGATCGAGGTCGACTACTACAAGCACGGCGGCATCCTGCCCTTCGTGCTGCGCCAGTTGCTGGCCGCGTGATGCGCGGCGCCGCCTCCTGCGGCGGCGCCATGCAAGCCCGGTGTAAGGATCGGGCGGTATCCTCCGCATCAAGATAAACGCCGGCATGCCGGCGTTATTTCCGATATTTGCCCGATATAACGATCTGGAGACACATCATGTGGAAAATTTTTGCAGGCTTCCTCGTATTTGCAGCAGTGGCCTTGTTTGTCATTCTGAAGGCAGGCGACAAGGTGGACATGCAGGGCGAGGCAGGCCACGGCCTGCCCACCGATTCGGCCAAGCATGAGGAGCCCGCAGCGCCGGCCGCCCCCGGCGCCGCTCCTGCCGCCCCTGCCGCTCCCGCAGCGCCTGCCGAGCCGCAATCCAAGTAAGCTCGCTCGGGACAATGAAGCCGCACGGCCGACGCCGTGCGGCTTTTTTTCGTCCTTTGCCTCCGCCGGTTCGACCCGCTTCATGTCGCCCCTCAGTTGAATCAACTACAATACGATTCTTCTGAAATTCACAGCTTCGACATGCGCCGTTCTTCAAAAAGCTCTTCCAACAGACTGTCCGCAGACAGCCAACGCATGGTTTCGGCCGCGCAAGGCATGGTGCAATCCGCCAGCCGCGTCGAGGAGAGGCTGTGGGAACACGCGCTCGACTCGCTGCTGCACAAGACCCTCAAGGGCAGCCACCAGGAGTCGCTGGACGCCGCGCTGGACCACCTCTACCGCACCGACCTGGCCGCCTACGATGCACTGATGGAAGCGATCGAGGCCGGCAGCGAATCCTGCACCGTCGAACATGAAGGCGAAACCTGGCAGGTGCTGCTGATCGCCGCCCCCATTCTTGCCTGGACGCGATTCTCGATCGCTTCCGGTCCGATCGGCGAGGAGATGCGTACCACGCTGAACGCCCATCTGCACGGCCACCTGCTGGCCGATGGCGCCCGGCTGGCACTCGCCCCCACCCTGTATTCGATCGACCAGCTGCCGCGTACCCATGCCGAAACCTACAGCCTCGTCCACCGGATGGCGCAGGCTGCGGTCAAGGGCACCGCGCTGCGCGCGCCGGCCAGCGGCCAGGAAACGGCGCCCTTCCTCGCCGATACCCGTTACCTGCTGGCGGCGGTGGCGGCCCCGGCCGGCAAGCCGATGTTTGTCTGGCAGGCCGATCTCAACCCCGCCGGACGCGACCAGGCGCTGGAGCGCTGGCGCAAGCAGGCCGCGCCCAACATCGGCACCCTGCTGCCGGGCTGCGGCATCGAGCTGCTGATGCCCGAGGCCTACTACATCGCCTGCCGCGAGGCAGACCGGCAGATCCGCCCGATCTCCATCCGGGCCGCGGTGCACTTCCTGACGAATGCGATCGGCATCGATGCGAGCGGCCTGCGGGCGATCATCGGCGGATTCAGCGAGGACGGCGAGCGCGTGGACGAATACCGCGTCGGCTTCACCCTGCGGCAGAATCCGGAAGTGATCTACGGCGTGGTGTGGCCGCTGTACGGCCAGGAAGACGACGAGGAAACGGCCGCCAACAGTTTCGAGGGGCTGACCGCGCCGGAAGTGCTGGAGACCGAGCTGCGCACCCCGGTCGAGGAAATCGTCGCCCTGCTGCGCGCCTGCGGCGTCACCCATATCAAACGTCATACCGAGCATTTTCCGATGGAGTTTTGCGACGACTGCGGCGCACCGCTCTATCCGGATGCCGATGCAGAACTCGTGCATGCCGAAATGCCCGAGGACGTGCCGACCAGCACCGGGCATTTTCACTGACATCGAGAGGCGTCGCGGCGGCATCCACTGCAAAGCGGCGGCATGCCTTCTCGCCCGACTCGATGCGGTCCCGATCGCTGCGCGAGGGACGGATATCTTTTCGCACCGGCACCACTCACCGTTTTCTTTTTCAGAAACGGTCAGTATGCGATTTCCATTTCGAGTCCCCTCTCTGTTTACCGGTACTGCGGGCGCTTCGCGCCGCACGACCGGGCCGGGCAGCCCCGACAGCCAGAACGGACGAAACGCGCGATCGGCCGGCCCTTCGGGGACGACCAGTCGCGAAACCTGCGAGCAACGCACCCCACCCGGCCAGCGCAGATCCCCAACCGCCACCCTCATCCGCCGTTTTTTCGTCGGTGGCAGCACATCCTCTAGTCCGACTTCCCCTCGTTCAGAGATCTGCGAAACGGGGGCGCCGCGTGAGAAAGTCAAAGTCCGCCGAGCAGATATGAGCGGCCAGCTTCGCAATGCCTTGTCACTGCCTTCGCTCAGGTATGGACGGAATACGAGACCCGGCCCACAGACGCCTTCCGAACCGGTTCCTCACAACATCGACAACGGAGGCATTCCCCCCGGCCCCAGTGGCGAAGCGGCGGCACTGACTGCTCATCAGCGAGCCGCATTGACCGATGAGATTGGAACGGAATCACTGCCTACTCATCACCAGGCCCCGCCTACCGATGACACTGGAACGGAAGGGAACATCGTCTCTTCCGCGTCCACGCGACCCGTAAGAGACGATCCGGAGGATTTCGCGACGTTCCTGCAGCAATTGATGGGGAGTGAGGCACTTCCGGAAAGCGCGCGGCAAGCAGAGCCTGAAATCCCGAGGGCTGAAAGCTTTACCTTGCCGAGTGAGAGCAGCTGGCCCGACCGTGTTCACGCCGCCACCGAGGAACTTGAAAATCTGGTGCAACTGGCTCCGGGCCAGTCCGATGACAAAGGCATTCACTCGTCCAGATAAGCGCCCGCCCCGCCGGTGGGCCATCGGGCATACGGATGCCGCAGCAGACTGGAGTTGAAATACCGGGCGTCGTGCGTCACCTCCTCGTCCACCCAGTCCGGCCGCTCGAAGGCCTGGTCTTCCGAGGCGAGTTCGATCTCCGCCACGATCAGGCCCGCGTTCTCGCCGAGGAATTCGTCTACTTCCCAGGTCAGTCCACCGCAGGGGATGCGATAGCGGTACTTCTCGATGATCGGCCGCTCGCACAGGGTATCGAGGAAGACCTGTGCGTCGGCCAGCGGTATTGGATACTCCCACTCGCCGCGGCTCGCGCCGCTCGACTTGCCCTTGATGGTGAGACGCGCGGCGCCTCCTTCGATGCGCACCCTCACCACCCGCTCCGGGTGCGAGGACAGATAGCCCTGGCGCAGCAGCACGCCTGTGGCGAGCGTCTTCCACGCGTCGCCGCGCACGAGAAACTTTCGTTCGATTTCCACGCCCATCAGCGTCCCCTCTCCACCGCATCGAGCATCGGCTGCAGCAGTGCCGCGCCCAGCCGCGCGCTGCGCGCGCCGTTCCAGCCCGTGCGCGCATCGGGCAAGTCCGCATTGTCCTTGAATGGCATTTCCAGGGTCAGCGACACGCATTTGAAGGTGTGGCCGATGTACTTGGACGCGAGCTGCAGCATGTCCTGCTTGTATTTGCTCGCGTGATACCCGTGCCTGGTCTGGAAATCGGGACTGGCGCGCCGGAAGCTGTCGACGAAAGCCTGCTGCCGGGCGAGCTCCCCGTCGCTGAAGCCTTCCAGCATTTCGCAGCCGGCGACGAACACATAAGGCAGGCTCTCGTCGCCGTGAATATCGAGGAACAGGTCGCAGCCGGTCTCGTGCATCATATTGCGCACGGCGAAGACTTCCGGGCTGCGTTCGGGCGACGGCGACATCCACTCGCGATTGAGGTTGGCGCCGGCCGCATTCGTGCGCAGGTTGCCGCGCACCGAGCCGTCGGGATTCATGTTCGGCACGATGTATAGCGCCGCTCCCGCGAGCAGCTTTCGGGCGACCGGGTTGGCTTCGTCCAGCAATGCGTCGATCATCCCCTCCACCAGCCATTCCGCCATGGTTTCGCCGGGATGCTGACGCGCGATCACCCAGATCCTGAACGGGGCGCCGGCATCGCCGAGCAGGGCCAGGTTCATGTCCCTCCCGTCCACCGTGCCGCCGAGGTCGAGCAGCCTTCCCTGCGGGGAGGCATCGACCCTGGCCAGCAGCCGCAGATGCCGCTCCCAGGAGTACGGCTCGAAATAGGCGTAATAAACGCTGTCGCGCTCCGGCGCATGGCGGATTTCCAGCACCTTGCCGTCGTAGCTGGCCGGCACCCGGAACCAGTGCTCGAGGTCGTAGCTCGCACAGGCCGAATAATTTCGCCAGCCATCGGCGAAGGCCGCCTCGGCGGCATTAACGATGCGCATCGTGCACGGCTGTCCGCGCGCGCCCTGCAGCCGGTAGAAAAACCACTGGCGCACATCGGCGTGCGAATCCGGCCGCAGCGCCAGTGTGATGCTGTCGGGATGGTCGGCGCTCAGCACTTCGATGGCGCCTGCTTCGAAAGTGTCGCTGATCTTGATCGGCATGTTGATGTCCAGCTGTTGGCGGTCCGGCGCGCGCCGGTGCTATGCTCCGTTTCTCCATGAAACGAAGGTGAAGCCGATCATGTTACGCCGACTCCTGCTTTCCTGCGTGCTGCTGGTGGCCGGGACCCTTGCGCATGGCGCCGACTGGCCGTCGAGGCCGCTGCGCATCGTGGTGGCCGCGCCCGGCGGTTCCTCCCTCGACCTGATCGCGCGCGCGATCGGCGATCATCTGCGGGAGCGCTTCGGCCAGCCGGTCATCGTGGACAACCAGCCCGGGGCGTCGGGCACCATCGCCAGCGCCCAGGTCGTGCGCGCCGCAGCCGACGGCCACACGCTGCTGCTGTCCTTCAACGGCCCGCTCGCCTACACCCAGTTCCTCACCCGCCTGCCCTACGACCCGCAGCAAGACCTCGTGCCCGTGATACAGACGAGTGCGCAGCCGAACGTGCTCGTGGTCAGCGCCGGGCTGCCGGTGCGCACGGTCGCCGAGCTGATCCGCCATGCCAAGTCCAGACCCGGCCGGCTCAACTATGCCTCGGTCGGCAATGGCTCGTCCTCCCACCTGACGATGGAGCTGTTCAAGAGCATGACCGGCGCCTTCATCGTCCATATTCCCTATAACGGTGCCCCGCCCGCCGCGATGTCGGTCGCCGCCGGCGAAACCCAGGCGTTGTTCAGCGTGCCCGCCGCCGTCATGCCTCAGATCCGCGCCGGCAAGCTGCGCGCGCTCGCCGTCAGCAGCGCCAGCCGCTTCCCCCTGCTGCCCGACCTGCCCACCGTGGCCGAATCCGGACTGCCCGGCTTTGAGGCCATCACCTGGAACGGCCTGCTCGTCCCGCGCGGCACGCCGGCCGAGACCGTCCATCGCATCAATCAGGAAATCAATGCCATCCTCAGGCTGCCCGACGTGGCAGAGCGGCTGCAGCGCGCCGGCCTGATGCCGACCGGCGGCAGCCCCGCGGAATTCGCGTCCCTGATCGCATCGGATGCCCGGAAGTGGGCCGCCGTCATCAGGCGTACCGGCGCGACGCTCGACTGAATCTCTCATTGCGAGGCGATCTTCCGGAACAGCGCATGCAGCCGGTGCACCGCTTGCCCGCTTGCGGCAAAAGCCGCGGGATCCCGGTGCTGCAAGAGGTCCTCGAACCCTTCCAGCCCGACCTCGGGCGAATGTCGCTGAAATCCCATTGACCACTGCGGAAAAAGCCGGTTGCTGATCGGTGTGCGCGCCAGTTCGGTCACCTGTCGGTGCCGCCTGTCGGCGTGAATTTTCTCGAACAGGGCCTGGATCACGTGGTCATCGCCTTCGATGGTCTGGATGAAGCTGCCGCTCCTGTGCAGCAGCAGACCGGTCACCCCCGCGCGCCGATTGCGCTCACGGCAGAGATGAAGCAGCTCTGTGAGGGCAGCCTCGCTGAAGCTTTCGGCCTCCGCGCTGATGTAGGTAATCGAGAGCATTGCATATCCTCGTTGTGCCGGGATTTCGCCGAATGCCGGCCGGCGCCGCCGACCGAAGTCCGACCCTGCTCATGGAACGCCCGCGGCCTCCCGGCGCGTTTGCTCTGAATCAAACTTTCCAATAATTTCATTCTGCAAAGAAACGTCGTATGGCCGTCCTTCGGCTATTGTTTCTCAGCAATAAAACCTGGTCGACTCGCTCAGCCAGGACGACAAGTCGCCTCGCCAACCCGCCGGCCAAAAGCCCTGACCCATGTGGACGCACTACAAGCACCCTGAACCGCAGCGCCATGCGCCCCGCGCGCACGAGGAGCTGCCGTACCAGCCGATCATCGACGCGCTCACCGCGCATATCGCGCTGGTCGACCGCGCCGGCACCATCCTCGCGGTCAACAAGGCGTGGCGCCGCTTTTCAGACGCCAACGGCAACTGCCAGTCCACCTACGGCATCGGCACCAATTATCTGCGTCTGCTCGATGCCATACGCGACGCGCGCTTTCACGCGAGCGAGCACGACATCAGCATTGCAACCCGGGTGGCCGCAGGCCTGCGTCAGGTGCTCAACGGGGAGTCGGACAAATTCCAGCTCGAGTACCCCTGCGATTCACCGACCGAGCGGCACTGGTTCCTGTTGACGATTTCGCCCTTTCCAGGCCACGACGCGGTCAGTGCGATCGTCGCGCATGAAGACCTGACGCCTCTCATGCTCGCCAATGAAAAGGCGCTGGATCAGAGCCAGCGGCTGTCATCGTCCTTCGGCAACACGGTAGAAGCCATTGCACGCGCTGTGGAAATGCGCGACCCCTACACGGCCGGGCACCAGACCCAGGTCTCACGCCTGTGCGATGTGATCGGCGCGCGCCTCGGCCTGGACGAAGACCGCCGGCGCGGATTGCAGCTCGGCTCCAGCATTCACGACATCGGCAAGATCGGCGTTCCCATCGAGATCCTCGGCAAGCCCGGGCGCCTGAGCAGTCCCGAGGTGGAGATCACCCGCAATCATCCGCAGACAGGTTATGAAATCCTCAAGGGGATCGAATTCCCGTGGCCGATTGCGGAAATGGTGTGGCAGCACCATGAGCGGCTCGACGGCAGCGGCTACCCTCGCCGCTTGCAGGCCGCCCGGATCTGTCTGGAAGCACGAATCATCGCCGTCGCCGATGTCTTCGACGCCATCACCGCGCACCGTCCCTACCGTCCGGCACGCAGCACGGACGAGGGTGTGCGCGAACTCATCGACGGCCGCGGGACGCTGTACGACGCCGACGTCGTCGACGCCCTGCTCGACCATCTCTCCGGCCCCGCCCCCGCCGGCGCACCACAAGACCACACAGCAAAAAATTCTGACGGCGGCAGTCCGCACGCAACAGTGTCGGATGCCGCGACATCAACCATGCATACGGGAGAAACGACATGACCCAGGAAGAACACAAATCCCCCTTCGTCATCGAATGGCGGAAGGGATTCTCGGTAAGCATTCCCGAGGTGGACGAAGAACATCAGCATCTGTTCGCGCTCGTCAAGGCGCTCGATCTCGCAACGGTCGAGCACACGGTGGAAGAGCTGCTGGACTATGTCGTCGTCCACTTCACGAACGAGCAGGCGCTGATGGAAAAGAGCGGATACCCGGCCTTCGAGCAGCATCTCAAGCTGCACGAAGAGTTCGCCGCACACGTCGCGGATTTCCTCGGCAGCGGGGACGCATGGACTGAAGAACGGGTGCAGGAGTTGCGTCGCTTCCTGAACAAGTGGCTGATCGGGCACATCATGACCCATGACCTGCGGTTCGGAAAATGGTATTTGGAGCATGCCGGGCAGGCACAGCCCCAGCCGGTCGCAGTACCCGGGCCAGTCCCGGTCGCGGCGGCCGTGGTCGCCCAGGCGCAGCCGCAGAGGAAGGGATTGCTGGCCAAACTGCTCGGCCTGTAGGCATTCGCGGCGCGTTTTTTCGGCCTTTGGCGCGCCGGGGCAAGTGGACAGGATTGGCAATTCCGTTTCCTCTGCTATAATTGCCGGCTCGTCGGGGCGTAGCGCAGCCTGGTAGCGCACTTGCATGGGGTGCAAGGGGTCGCGAGTTCGAATCCCGCCGCCCCGACCATTAGTTAAGAAGTCAAAAAAGCCGCCATGTGCGGCTTTTTTCTTTTATACAATATCGCTCTGCTGTGACAAGCCTCGCCGCACGAGAGGCTTCCTACATATGTTGAATCGAATTCCCGGCACCTCGTCGAGCCGCCTGGCACTGTCCATCTGCATACTTCTTGCGCTGCCATTACTCATGGCGTTTCCAAGGACTGCCGGCTCGCTCATGGGCGTTCTTGCACTCGCAGGACTGGCGGCACTGGCCACGGAACGCCGGTTCAGGTTCATCGACTGGCATTTCCTGGCGTTCTGCATGATTCTGCCGGCGGCCTACATGTGGAACATGATGATCACAGGCTGGGAGACGGACATCCTCGACAGGCCCATCCATCTCTTCGCAGGCTTTCTGATCTATTGCCTGATCGGCCGCATCGGCCTTCATCGCAACACGCTCTTTTATGCCGCTCTTCTTGGCGCGTTCACGGCACTCGGCATCGCGGTCTATGAAGGCGTCTATCTCGGCAATGCACGGGTCTTCGGTCTCGGAAACCGGTGGAACGCCGTACCCTTTGGTAACTTCTCCCTGATTGTCGGCTTTTTCTGTGTTGCCGCCGCCGGACTGGTTCCACGGGGACTGGAAGCCCCGGCCCCGCGCCGCTTGCATCTGCTGCTGTCATTCGCCGGCGTTGTCGCCGGCCTGACCGCTTCCCTGCTCTCCGGAACCCGTGGCGGGTGGGTTGCCATTCCGCTGCTCGTATTGCTCTGCGTTTTCCTGAACGACCAGCTGAGCAGGAGATCGCGGGGACTGGCACTGATCGTGATCCTCGGGGTCGTGACCGTATTCTTTTCCACTTCCGACCGCATGCATTCGCGCGTCAGCGAGGCACAGGCGCAAATTACCCAGTTCATCGCGGCGCCAGACGATCCGAAATCGCATGCGGCGCCGGTGGGGGTACGGCTCGGCATGTGGTACTGGGGGATCAAGAAGTTCATGGAACACCCGCTCACGGGCATGGGACTTTCAGCCTATGAGGAGGAGCGGAAAGCGGCGGTGGATTCCGGCGAACTGCCGCCGGACTTCATCGGTTACGCAAACCTGCACAATGAGATCATTACCAGCCTGGCCCTGGGTGGTCTGCCTTCGGCGCTCGCGGTGATCGCGTTCTGGATCATCGGGTGGCGCTTTTTCCATGCGCATCTGAAGGCGGGCAACCAGGAAGAACACTACTTCGCGCTTTGCGGCCTGTTGGTGCTGGTCGGCACGGCCGTGTTCGCCATGACGGAAGGCTTGTTCGGAACCAGTCCGGGAACCAAGGCACTGGTGTTATGCCTGGCCGTCCCGGCCGGCGCCATCCGCTACTGCGAGAGAATGCGGACAGCGCCGGTTTGCAGCGGCAGCGCTGAGCAGCAGCCGGCAACATAGTCATCATGCAAAAAACCCTAGTAGTCCACCACCACAGTGGAATTGGCGACCTGGTCTGGCATATTCCTTATTTCCGGGCGATTGCCGCGACCAGCCACGATGGCAAGGTGACGGTCATGGCGAAGCCCTCATGTCGCGCCGCGGATCTCCTGTCGGGCAAGCCATGGGTCGAGAACGTCATCGAGTTCGATCACCGTCCTCGCGACAAGACGAAAAAAGGAAAGCACAGCAGCCTTCTCGCTCAAACCCGACTCTGTCTCGATCTGAAGAAGCAGAACTTCGACCGGATGATCATCTTCTCCGGCCGGGTACGGTACGCGATCATAGGCCTGCTTGCCGGCATTCCGGTGCGCGCCGGGTTCGGTTTCAGCGCAGCGCAGAGATTATTCCTCAACTGCCCTCCTTACATCGAGCGCTACCGGGGGCAAGGGAGCTGGGTCTATCCGGAAGCGACGGACTTCGCCGTCGCGCATGGCTTTGTCGATGCGCCGCTGGTCCCCAAGTTCACGGTTCCCGGAGCCTTACTGGATGAGGCGGGCGACAAGCTGGCGCATCTGCAGCGACCGCTGTATGCGCTTGCCGTCGGTGCGTCGAAGCCGGAAAAAAATTGGGGGATGGAGAATTTCGCCAGACTCACCAGGCGACTGCTGGAAGACGGCGGGAGCGTACTGGTCATGGGCGGGCCCAGTGAAAGACAGGAGGCGGAGCAGTGCTTTTCGCAGCTCTCCGACGAGTATGCGGATCGGGTGGTCGTCATGTGCCAGTCGTCCGTCCTGAAGTCGGCCGCGGCGCTGAGCCTGTGCGACTACTGCATCGGCAACGACACAGGCATATTGAATATCGCGGCGGCGGTGAATGTGCATGCACTCGGACTGTTCGGCACGACCCGCCCGCTTGGTCACGACCCCCTCTTGCAGGGCATTGCCGGGAATGGCATGGAAAACATCACGGTGGATGCCGTGTGGCAGCGATTGCGCGAACTGCGCAAATGACGACTGCGGGGCGCCGGTCGACGGCGTTCCGATCGCGGTGGCGCCGTATCCGGGCAATCCGGCACTCAGGCGAACCGTTGCGGCGTTGCCGCGCAACTTGCCGCACTTCAGCACATTGACCGATTCCTGCTCTATCCTTCCTGCTTGGCGTAGCGCAAGCTTGCCGACCAAGAAAAGGAAGATCAATGACAAAAACAAGTGCCCTTACCCTGGCCGCTCCACTCACGCGGGCCACATTCCCGTCGCTCGCCATGGCGGCGGCCTTCTGCGCGGTCGCCGGCACCGTTGGAGACGCCGCCGCTGAAACACTGCCGCTATGGGAAGTCGGCGCGGGCGTCGGCGCGCTGGTTCTGCCGGAATACCGGGGCTCCGACCAGGAGCGGGCTTTCGTTCTGCCGACGCCCTACTTCGTCTATCGCGGCGAACACCTGAAGGCGGATCGCAATGGCGTGCGCGCCGAGCTGCTGGACTCGGAGCGGGTCGACATCAGTCTCAGCCTGAATGCGACGCTGCCGGTGAGCAGCGATGACAATGAAGCCCGGCGCGGCATGCCGGATCTGCGGCCGACCGTGGAGATGGGCGGCAATGCGAGCATCAACCTGTGGAAGTCGGCAAACGGCAAGACCCGGCTGGACCTGCGGCTGCCGCTGCGGGCGGCGGTGACGGTCGAATCCTCGCCCAAGCACATCGGCTGGGTGTTTTCCCCGAATCTCAATATCGACATCGAAGACCCGGCCGGTTTCTCGGGCTGGCGGCTCGGCATGCTGGCGGGGCCGCTGTTCAGCACGCGCAAGTACAACGCCTACTTCTATTCGGTCAGCCCGGCGCAGGCGCTGCCGGACCGGCCCGCCTATTCGGCATCCGGCGGCTATTCGGGGACGCAGTTCACCACCGCCTTGTCGAAGCGCTTTCCGCGCTACTGGGTCGGCGCCTTCCTGCGCTATGACAACCTGAGGGGCGCCTCCTTCGAGGACAGTCCGCTGGTGCTGAAGCACCAGTCGGTGGCGGCGGGCGTGGCGATCAACTGGATATTCGGCGAGTCCTCGCAGCGGGTCGAGGCCGACGAGTAAGGCACGTTCTGTCCCGTTGTTTGGCCGAAAAACCCCTGCTGTTAACAGGGGGAAAATGATAAAGTGACGGCCGTTTCAACACTGATCGGTTCCGTATGAATGCTCGTGCAGTTCCCCCTGTCGACGCCGACGAATGCGATGTGTTCGTCATCGGCGGCGGCCCGGCCGGTTCCACCGCGGCCGCCCTGCTGGCGCAAAAAGGCTTTCGCGTCACGCTGGTCGAAAAGGCAAGACATCCCCGCTTCCATATCGGCGAGTCGCTGCTGCCGGCGAACCTGCCCTTGCTGGAGAAACTCGGGGTGGCGGACGAGGTGCGCGCGATCGGCATGGAAAAATGGGCAGCGGAATTCGTCTCGCCATGGCATGAGCACAAGCAGGTTTTCCATTTCGGCGAGGCGATCGACAAGTCCATGCCCTACGCCTACCAGGTGCAGCGCGCGGAGTTCGACGAGATCCTGATCCGCAATGCCCAGCGCAAGGGCGCGCGGGTGATCGAAGGCTGCCGGGTGACGGATGTGCAGTTCCTGCCGAACGACGAAGGCGCGATCGCCCAGACCCAGTCGGACGACGGCATGACCAAGACATGGCGGGCGCGCTTCGTGCTGGATGCCTCGGGCCGCGACACCTTTCTCGGCAACCGCTTCAAGGCCAAGGAACGCAACGAGAAGCACAACAGCACCGCGCTGTATGCGCATTTCGAGAATGTGCAGCGCAACGAGGGCAAGGCCGAAGGCAATATCACGATCTACTGGTTCGAGCACGGCTGGTTCTGGTGCATTCCGCTGATGAACGGGCGAACCAGCATCGGCGCGGTGACCTGGCCCTACTACCTGAAGACCCGCAAGAAGCCGCTCGAGGAATTCCTGCTCGACACCATCGCGCTCTGCCCCAAGCTGAGCGAGAGGTTGCGCGGCGCGCGCATCGTGGCGAACGTGGAAGCCACCGGCAACTACTCCTATACCTGCAATCACACGCACGGCGGGAATTACCTGCTGCTGGGCGATGCCTACGCCTTCATCGATCCGGTGTTCTCGTCGGGCGTGATGCTGGCGATGAACAGCGCCTTCGTCGGCGCGGACACGGTGGAAGCCTGCCTGCGCCGTCCAGCCGAGGCACCACGCGCGCTGCGCCAGTTCGACCGCATGATGCGCGTCGGGCCGAAACGCTTCTCCTGGTTCATCTATCGCGTGACGAACCCGACCATGCGCAATCTGTTCATGGGTCCGCGCAACCTGTTGCGGATGCAGGAAGGGCTGCTGTCGGTGCTCGCCGGCGACGTGTTCGGCAAGACGCCGATCCGCCTGCCGCTCTTCGCATTCAAGTGCGTGTATTACACCATCTCGCTACTGAATCTGAAGCGCACGGTGACGGCATGGCGCCATCGCAGAAACAATATCCGCAGCGTCGATGCGGTGAGCGGGAGCATGAATTGATCGATGTCGCGCCGGCGCCCCTGAAGTGCGCCTATCTCAGGCTGGACCGCGCCACTCCGCTTGCCTCCGCATCGCAGTCCGAACTGCTCGGCGCGATGTGCTTCGGCGCCGCTCCAGTGACGGCCGCCCTGCCCGCCGGCGCACCGCTGGTGCGGGTGCCGATGCCGGCGCTGGCGGCGGCCGGCGCCGAAGACTGCGCGAGCGAGATCTGGTGCGGCAAAGGCGAGGTCCGCTACGGCACGCGCGGACCGCTGGCCTTCGGCTACAACCGCGACCTGCTGTTCGGCGCCGTGCAGCTGCACGAGACGTCGTTCGACACGGCCGCGGCCGCGCGCGCGGGCAAGACGCCGCTGCAGCTGGCATCCGAGGCAGCCTACACGGCAGTGTTCAGCCTGCTCGACGAACTGGCATTCCCGCATGTTCTCAGGTTCTGGAATTACATCGCCGACATCAACGCCGAGTCGCACGGCATGGAACGCTACCGGCAGTTCAACATGGGACGCCAGGACGGCTTTCTGGCGAGCGGCCGCGCGGTCCGGGGCGAAGTGGTCCCGGCGGCGTCGGCCGTCGGCTGCGATCCGGGACCGCTGACGGTCTACTTCCTCGCGGGCCGGGGCCAGCGCCCGCTCGCCATCGAGAATCCGCGCCAGGTCAGCGCCTACGACTACCCGTCGCAGTACGGGCCGCGCGCGCCGACCTTTTCGCGCGCCAGCGTGGCCAGGCTGGGCGAAGCCGATGTGCTGTTCCTGTCGGGGACGGCGAGCATCGTCGGCCATCAGTCGCTGCACGTCGGCGATGTCGCGGCCCAGGTGCGCGAGACGCTGGCCAATATCGACGCCATGGTCCGCGAGGCGAACCGCGCGGCGCCGCAGGCCGGCTTCACGATGGAGGCGCTGTGCTACAAGGTCTATGTGCGCCGCGCGTCGGATGTGCCGGTGATCGCGCGCGAACTGCGCGCCGCCCTGCCGGCGTCGACGCGCATCCTGTACCTGCGCGCCGACATCTGCCGGCAGGACCTGCTGGTGGAGATCGAGGCCACGGCCGGCCATCCGATGCAGTTCATGGCCGATGAATGATGCAGCCGCGTGATGCCGGTCCCGCCCGTGTTGTTTTGGAAGCCGCAGCGGGTGCGCGGCTTTCCGGGCGCGTGCGCATCCCTTATCATGGCTGCGGGTGCTGTCCGGACTTCCGACGGCGCCCGCAGGCTGTCCCCGGTCGGAAGAACCAGGTAACAAAGCGATGAAGTTCCTATCCCGCGCCTTTTTCTGCCTCTACGACTTTGTCGTGTTCTATCTCGGGGTGCTGGCCTTCGGCCTCCTGGCCCTGGCCTGGACGCTGGCGGCGGTCGTGCTGTATCCGGTGCTGCCGCGCGCCATCGGCCGCCGTGTCGGGCGCGCCGCGATCATGCTTGCCTTCCGCGGCTTCCTCGCCTTCCTGCAGGCGTCGGGTCGGTTCCGCTTCGATCTGCGCTCCCTGGACACGCTCAAGCATGAGGACTCCCTGATCATCGCGCCGAATCATCCTTCCCTCTGGGACGCGGTGCTGGTGGTGTCGCGCCTGCCCGACGTCGCGTGCGTGATGAAGGCCGCGGTCATCAACAATATCTTCCTCGGCGCGGGGGCGCGGCTGGCGCGCTACATCCGCAACGGCTCCCTGCGCCAGATGATCAGTCTGGCGGTCGCGGAGCTCAAGCGCGGCGACCGCATCCTGCTGTTCCCGGAAGGCACCCGCACCGTGCGCCGGCCCGTCAATCCGCTCACCGGCAGCATAGGCGTGATCGCCTGCCGTTCGGGCGCCGCGGTGCAGACCGTCATCATCGAGACCGACTCGCCCTTCCTGACCAAGGGCTGGCCGGTCTGGAAAAAACCGCCCCTTCCCATGCATTACCGGGTCCGCCTCGGCGAGCGCTTCGAGGCCGGCGCCGACAGCGCTGCCCTGGTGGCAAGGCTCGAACACTATTTCATGGAGCAGACCATCGAGTGCGGCGGCATCCCGTGCGCGCCGGCCCCGGCCGCGGCCCCGGGCACGGATGTCGCGGACGCCGCGGTCGAGGTCCTGCCCGATGTCCGACACTCCTGATGAACACAGCATCCACCACCCACCTTGTCCTGATCCCGAGCTATAACCCGGGACCGAAGGTCTTCGAAACGATCAATGCCGCGCGCGCCGTGTGGAATCCGGTCTGGGTCGTCGTCGACGGCAGTACCGACGGCACCGCCGAAAAGCTCGCCAGCATCGCGCAAGCCGATCCCGGCCTGCGCGTGATCGTGCTGCCGCAGAACATGGGCAAGGGCGCGGCCGTGCTGCACGGCCTGGACGTGGCGGCGGCCGAGGGATTCACGCATGCCCTGACGATGGACTCCGACGGCCAGCATCCGGCCGCGCTGATTCCGGCGTTCATGGCGCAGTCGCAGCGTCAGCCCGGCGCGATGGTGCTCGGCAAGCCGGTATTCGATGCGAGCGCGCCGGCGCTGCGGGTGAAGGGGCGGCAGATCTCGAACTGGTGGGCCAATCTCGAAACCCTGTGGGCGGGCATCGGCGATTCGCTGTTCGGTTTCCGCGTCTATCCGATCGAACCGCTGCGAGCGGTGATGCGCAATCAGCGCTGGATGCGCCGCTTCGACTTCGATCCGGAGGCGGTGGTGCGCCTGTGCTGGCGCGGGGTCAGGCCGGTCAACGTCGACGCCCCGGTGCAGTACTTCAGCAGCGAGGAAGGCGGCGTCTCCCATTTCCGCTACCTGCGCGACAACGCCCTGCTCACCTGGATGCACACCCGCCTGTTCTTCGGATTTGCGGTGCGCCTGCCGCTGCTGGCCCTGCGCAAGCTGCGCTGAACGGCGCGACCTTCCCCGCGCCGTCCCCGCCTCAGCGCCCCGCGACCGGCATGCCGATGCGCGGCAGCCAGCTGCGCAGGCAGGGCGAGGTCACCACGGTGGACACGATCGCCATGATGACCAGCATGGTGAACATCTGCTGGGAGATCACGCCGAGGTCGTATCCGACGTTGATGATGATGAGCTCCATCAGGGCGCGGGTATTCATCATGATGCCGAGTATGCTGGCTTCATGGCGGTTCAGCCCGACCGCGCGCGCCGAGACGTAGGCGCCGCCGAACTTGCCGATGGTGGCCAGCGCGAGAATCAGCGCGCACCAGCCCCATGCCGCCATGCTGTCGAGGCTGCCGATGTTGGTCCGCAAGCCGGTATAGGTGAAGAAGATCGGCAGGAAGAAAACCACAACGAAAGGCCCGATGCGCTCCTTCCAGGCTTCGACGAAGGCGCTTTCGTCATGCAGGATCACACCCATCATGAAGCCGCCGAAGATGGCGAAGATGCCGAGCTGGAAGGTCGTCATCGATGCCAGGAACACGACTGCGAGCACGATGCCGAGCAGGTTGTGCGACAGGCCGTTGCGGGCGACGTCGAAACGCCGCATCAGGTGCTTGAGCAGCGGACGCACAACGAACCAGCAGAACAGCAGGAAGGCCAGCACCATGCCGCACTTGGCGGCGAAGCCGGGGCCGTCGAACCGGGAGACCGTCAGCATGGTCACCAGGGCCAGCAGCAGCCAGCCCACCACGTCGTTGATCGCGGCCGCGCTGATGGCGATCACGCCGATCTGGCTGCGCGTCATGCCGAACTCCATCATGATGCGGCCGAGTATCGGCAGCGCGGTGATGGAAAACGCGGTGGCCACGAACAGCGCCGAGGCGGTGACATCGACGCCGGGCGACAGCACCGGCGCGGCTGCATAGCCGACGCCGAGGCCGAGCGCGAACGGCAGCGCCAGGCTGGCGACCGACACCCACAGCACCGCCTTGCGGTTCCGGCGCTCCGTCAGGTGCGCGAAATCGAACTCCAGCCCGATCTGGAACATCAGCAGCACCAGGCCGATCTGCGACAGCATCTGCATCGGCTCCGGCGCGGCCGAGCGGAACACGTAGTTGAAGGTGTCGGGCGCCAGCAGGCCGAACAGCGACGGCCCGAGCAGGATGCCGACGATGATTTCCCCGACCGCGGCAGCCTGACCGAAGCGCCGGGCGATGGCGGTACCGATGCGGGCGGCGAGCACGATCACGGTCAGCTGTATCAGCACGAAGAACAGCAGGGTTTCCATCTTGTGCACCGAGACGGCGTCGTGGACCTGGGCTGTAATGCTCATGTTGGATATCCGGAGTAATGCGGTCTCAGACGAGGCCGCCGTTGATGGAGATGATCTGGCCGGTGATGTAGGCGGCGCGCGTCGAGGCCAGGAATCCGACCAGGTCGGCCACCTCCTGCGGCTGGCCGGCGCGTTTCATGGGCACCATGCGTTCTATGGCCTGCTTGTCGAACGCGCCCTCGATCATGTCGCTGTCGATGATGCCGGGCGCCACCGCATTGACCGTGATGCCGCGGCTGGCCACCTCGAGGGCGAGCGACTTGGTGGCCGCGTTGAGCGCGCCCTTGGCGGCGGCGTAATTGACCTGGCCGCGATTGCCGGCCAGCGCCGCGACCGAGGACATGTTGATCACCCTTCCCCAGCGGCTGCGGATCATCGGCATCATCAGTGCATGGGTGACGTGGAAGAAGCCGTTGAGCGAGACATCGATGACCGACTGCCACTGGGATTCGCGCATGCCCGGGAACACCGCGTCGTCGTGAATGCCGGCGTTGTTGACGAGGATCTGTATCGGCTGGCTGTCCACGAGCGGCGCCAGCACATCGCTCACCCGGGCGCCGTCGGTGACGTCGAACACCAGCACCTCGGCCTGGCCGCCGGACGCGCGGATGCTGTCGACCACGGCCTGCGCCTGGTCCCGCCTGCGATTGGCATGGACATAAACATGATGGCCGTCGGCGGCCAGCGTGTGGCAGATGGCGGCGCCGAGGACGCCGCTGCCGCCGGTAACGAGTGCGTGTTTCATGTGTGGGTCGTCATTTCATGGTTCGTCGGACGGGGCAGCGGTCGGAGATCATGCGCCGATGAGATGGCCGGCGTCGATGACGACCGCGGCGCGTCCTTCCAGCAGCACTTTGCCGTCGCCCTGCACCGAGAAATCGTAGAGAACGCTGTTGCCGTCGCCGCTGAAGCGCTGCACCTCGATCGCGAGTTCGCCCGCGATGTCGTCGAGGCGGGCGACGTGCAGTTGCACATTGCGCAGGCTGACCAGGTAGCCCGCGCGCGGACGGGCGCTGTTCTCAGCACCGAGGGCACCGAGGGTATCGAGCGCGCCGTGCACCGCCATGGCCTGCGCGGCATACTCGACGCCGCACACGGCCGCCAGCCTGCCGCGCGCGCGCAGCGGGTTGGCGCTGTCGCGGTGGCTGCTCGCGGCGCAGCGCACCCCCTGCCCGCTCCAGCTTTCGACCCGATCCAGCAGCAGCATGTCGTGCTGATGGGGAATGCGGGCGGCGATCCAGTCGCGGTCTAGCTGCATGGCGTCATGGCGACGGCAATGGCGCAGCCGTCGAGGTAGTCGAGCACGACGCTGCCCGGCGTTCCCGCGGCCAGCTGGCCGAGCATCGGCAGCGCGCGGGCGGCGGGAATCGCCATCCTCAGGGCCTCGAGCCGGAGGTCGGCCATGCGGGCGGCCGGGGCATCGCACAGCTCGGCCTCGATGCGGGCCAGCGATCGCGCGCCCTGGCTCGGGCTGATGACGAGTGCGACCGCGCACTCATGGGGAATCGGGCGGGTGCTGCGCAGGGGCTCCGGATACGGCGTGTCGGCGGCGATCAGCAGCACCGGCCTGTCCTCGCATCGCACCTGCGCCAGCGTTTCCAGCAGGCCGGCGCCGAAACTGCCGTCGTAGGCGCACAGCACGGAAGACGGCGCCATGGCGCCGCTGGCGATGCTCCAGTAGCCGGAGGCGGCGTTGTGCACCGAATTGTGGAAGCGCGTTGGCGAAATCTGCCGGTCGTCGGAAGCCAGCATCTGGCAGATCTCATGGCAGTTCGCGCCGTCGCCGCCGGATGCGGTGAACACGGTCGGCAGCGTCGCCACGTCGGCGCCCGCGTGCGCGGCTGCCTGGTAGCCGGCGGCCAGCGAAATCTTGACGATGGCGCCGCAGCGCCGGCGTTCGGCGGCCGGCAAGGCGGCGGGCGCCGGGATGACGGTGGGCTGCGACTGAAAGTCTTGCCCGCCTGTCAGGATGGCGCGGGCGCCGGCCCAGTCATGGAATCCCGGCCCGATCAGGCCGATGCCATCGATGTATGCGTGAAATCTTGCCATGTCAGTTGGCCCGGCTCAGCACCAGGCTGCAGTTGGTGCCGCCGAACCCGAAGGAATTGCTGAGCACATGGCGCAGGGGCTGATCGCGGTTGGCGAGCAGATAGTCGAGCCGCAGCGCCGGATCGACCTGGGCGGTATTTACCCCGCCCGGCATGAAGCCGTGTCGCAGCGCCAGCGCGGAAATCACCGCTTCGAGTCCGCCCGCCGCGCCGAGCGTATGGCCGGTGGCGCCCTTGGTCGAGCTGCAGGGCGTGCCCGCGCCGAACAGGCCGGCCACCGCCTTGCCTTCCGAGGCGTCATTGCTCGGCGTGGCGGTGCCGTGCAGGTTGATGTAGTCGATCTGGTCCGGCCGCAGTCCGGCGTCGCGCAGCGCCTGCTCCATCGCGAGCCGCGCGCCCGCGCCCTCGGGATGCGGCGAGGACATGTGATGGGCGTCGCTCGACTCGCCGATCCCGGTCACCAGCACCGCGTCGGCGTCCAGGCTCGGCGGCGCGGCCTCCAGCAGGACCAGGGCGGCGGCCTCGCCGATCGAGATGCCGCTGCGGTCGGCCGCGTAGGGCCGGCACGGCTGGGCGGAAGTCAGACCGAGCGAGTTGAAGCCATAGAGGGTGGTCAGGCACAGCGAATCGACGCCGCCGACGATCGCCGCATCGATCAGGCCGGCCGCCATCATGCGGCGCGCGGAAGCAAATGCCTTGGCGCTCGACGAGCAGGCGGACGACACAACGAAGGCCGGACCGGCGAGGCCGAGACAGGCGCGTGCGAACTCGGCGGCGGAAAAGGTGCTGTGCGTCTGGCGGTAACGGAAGTCCGGCGGCAGCGCGCCGGTCCCCGGATCGCGGCGCCGATAGGCATGCTCGGTTTCGAGAATGCCGGACGTGCTGGTGCCGAGGAAGACGCCGACGCGGCGCGTACCGTGCCTGGCAATGCTGGCCTCCACCGCCTGGCGGAAGCCGTCCAGTTCCAGCGCCATTTGCAGCAGGCGGTTGTTGCGGCAATCGTAGTCGCGCACGTCGGCGCGCATCGCCACCTCATCCACGCCCTCGACCGCGCCGATCCAGGTATCGAGATCGACATCGTCGAAATCGCAGTGGCGCAGTCCGCTGCGGCGCGTGCGCAGTGCCTCCAGCATCTCTGCCTGGCCGCGGCCGATGCAGCTGGCGGCGGTGAAATGCGCGAGATGCAGCGGCGATAGATGCAGCGGTTTCAATTCAATACGTCCGTGAGCGTTGAATAAGGGCACGATTCTAGCAAACGCGGCGCGCCCTTCCGTTGCTTAATCGCCCAGATCGGCGACCAGAAGTATGTTGGCGAACGGCGTGCCCTTGTTCATCGGCAGGCTGCGTACGCGGAAGCCGAGCTTCTCGAGCGCGGTTTTCCAGTCGGCGAGCGGCCGGCAGTACATGCGGCTGTTGCGATGCCCGCGCACGAAGGTGACGATTCTGTCAACCCAGACGCTGGCGAGGAAGGGCAGGCCGGCGGCCGCGTCCCCGACCCGCAGCACGAGCCGCCCGCGCGGCGCGAGCGCATCGCGCACCCGGCGCAGCACATCGTCCTGCGCTTCGATGCTCACATAGTGCAGGACGTCGAGGATGACGACGGTGTCGGCCTTGCCGAAATCGGTGCTGCACATGTCGCCGGCGGTGAAGCGGGCGGCGTTTCCCAGCGCCCGCTGCGCGCGCGCGACGTCGCGCGGCATCAGCTCGATGCCGTGTATGGAAACCGCCGACGGCGCGGCCGGCCAGTGGGCGGGCCACTGCCCCTTTTCATGCGCAGCCTTCGCGCTCAGCAGCCAGGATGCCAGCAGGCCCTGGCCGCAGCCGATGTCGAGGATGCGGCTGCGCTCGCCGATCAGGCCGTGCTCGAGCAGGCCGACGAAAACGGGGTCGCCTCCCAGCTTGCCGCGCGCGAAATGCCAGGCGAACTTGCCGGCGGCACGGTAGGGAGCGGAAGCGGTATCGATGAGTTGTTTAACGAACTGGCTGGTCATGGGTCGGTTGCAGGGCGGCGTCGAGGGTGATGAATTGGAGTCCGGCGGCGGCGGCGGCGTCGAGCACGATGGGCAGCGCTTCCAGGATGACCGGCTTGCCCGCGGACGTGCGCGCGCAGTTGCCGTCGTGGAGCAGCAGGATCGCGCCGGGGCGCAGGGCGCCGAGCAGCCGGTCGGCCACCTGGCGCGGGTCGCCCCGGCGGGTATCGAAGCCGCGCCGGGTCCAGGCGGCGAGCCGCAGGCCGAGGCGCGCCAGCACCGGGTCGAGGAAGGGATTGCGCAGTCCGGCCGGCGCGCGGAAAAAGCGCGGGCGGCGGCCGGTGATGGCGGTCAGCGTCTCCTGCCCCGCGCGGATCTCCTTGTGCAGGCCGGCGAGGCCCATCAGGGAAAAATGATGGCGATGATGCTGGCTGTGGTTTTCCACCGCGTGGCCGCGGGCGACGATCTCCCGGACCAGTTCCGGATGACGCGCGGCGCGCTCGCCGATACAGAAAAAGCTCGCCCTGACGCCGTGGCGGTCCAGCAGGTCCAGCACCCGCGGCGTCACGTCGGGATCCGGTCCGTCGTCGATGGTCAGCGCGATCTCCCGGCGCGCCGCGCAAGCGGCGGGCAGCCGCGTCCAGTTCGGCCCGAGCCAGGTGCTGCGCGGCCACAGGCCCACGAAGGTCAGCAGCGCATGATTGGCGGCGATGACCGCCAGTACGATCGCCCACCGCGAGGGCGCCAGCGCGAGCGCGGGAAGCGCGGCCGCGTGGAGCAGGATGCTGATGCGCACCAGCACCGGCATGCGCCAGGCCATGGCCGGGGTGCCTGTCGCCTGCTCTGTGTTCATGGATGTCTGCATGGGATGCGGTCGAGGAAGTGACGCCACAATGGCGCCCAGGTCGCCAGCTCGTGCCGGCCCGGAATCGTGTACGTGCAGCGGGCATCGAGCAGCGAGGCCATCAGCGCCAGGGCCGGAGCATACCGGTCCTGCTCGCCATAGGCCAGGTGTACTTCCAGCCGCCGCTCGCCGGCCTGCTGCAGGCAGCGCCATAGCCGGCGCTCCGCATCGTCCGCGCTTTCCGCCGCACGCCACTGCCGTGGTCCGCCGGCGCGCCGGATCTCGCCCAGCGTCAGGTTGTCGCCCGGGTAAGGCGCGAGCAGGCAGAGACCGTGCGCGACACCAGGAAAAGCGTCGGCGCACGCCCCCGCCACCGACCCGCCTATCGATATGCCGCACAGCCAGATGCGATCGTAGCGTTGCGCGGCCGTCGCCAGCAGTTCCCGCTGCAGCAGCCCGGTGGCGACGCCATTGCTGACGTCGCCGATGAACGGCAGGCCGAAGTCGACCAGCGCCACGTCCGCGGCCAGGCCCCGCTCCCTCACCGCGGCCGCGAAGCCCGCCTGCAGCAAGTCTTCGGGTTGCTGCATCGCGCCGGGCAGCAGCACGAAGAGCGTGCGTGCGTGTCCGCTGAAATGGTCGTGAAGCACGCGCATCGCGCTAGCCTCCGCCGCGCGGCCGGCGGCCGGAAAACGCGGCCGCGAACACCAGCGCCAGCACGGCGCCAGGCCCGACGGTGCTGCCGATGGCATTGAGCACCGGGACCTCGGACAATGCGAGCATCCCGAAGCCCACCACCGTGGTGAAGTTGGCGAAAGCGAGCGAGGTCAGGGTTGCCGGCGGCAGGCTGGCGGCGATGCCGCCATGCGCGTCCTGCCCCCCGCCCGGCGCGCTGAAGAACAGCGCGTAGTTGGAACCGACCGCGACCACGAGCAGCATGCCGATCAGGTGCAGGATGTTGAGCTTGTGCCCGCCCAGCACCAGCATGCCCAGCACGACCGCCACGGTCGCCGCCAGCGGCAGCACCACCCGTCCCACCGCCCGCAGCGAGCGCAGCGACCACCACAGGAGCAACAGGATGACCGCGACGCCGGCCAGGGACAGCAGCACCGCCTGCTTCATGTAGCCGGCATACAGCCGGTCCGATTCCACCTTGAGATCGACATACAGGGTATCGGGCGTACTCGATGCGGCGATGGCGGCGCTGACCGCGCGGGCGTCGATCGCATCGCTGCCCGCCGCCGCCGTCAGCGGCATCAGCGCCAGCCAGCGCGAGTCGCGCTGAAACAGCAGGGAATCGACCGCCAGCGCGAACGAGGTGCCGTCCAGGTCGGACCGGTCGATGAGGCCGCCCGCCCGCGCGGCCGCCAGATCGGCGACAAACGGCCTGAGCACTTCGGCGCGCACCGGCAGTCCGGCAATCGCCTCGCGCAGATCGGAGTCGCCGGCGATCTCGGGCAGGCTGGCCAGGCGCGCCCGCTGCGTGGCCTCGCTCGGCAGATAGCGGGCCGGACTCTCATAGGCGGCGAGACGGCCCTCGGCCACCAGCCTGTCGAGCTGAACGCCTACCGCCTCGGCGGCCTGCAGCGCCGCTTCCCGGCTTGCGGCGGTCGCCACCACCATGCTGCGCACGTCGGGCGCGCCCATGTCGGCGCGCAGCATGGCGTCGACCGCCTGGTCGCGTGCCGGCACCGGGCTCAATGCGGCGAGTTCCGGATTCCACAGGCTGGCGCGCTGGTGGTAGACCAGCGCGCAGGAAGCCAGCGCAAGCAGGAGCACCGGCAGGCGCAGCGCCGGCGCCATGCGCGCGGCCGCCTGCAGCCGCAGGCCGAGGGCGGATACGTCGCGCACCCGAAAGCCCGCCGGCAGCAGGTGCGGCAGCACGAAGCGGGTCACCGCCGCCGCCGCGAGCAGGCCCGCGATGGAATACAGGCCGAGCTGCGCCAGCCCCGGAAAATCGGACAGCAGCAGCGAGGCAAAGCCGGCGATCGAGGTCAGCACGCCGAGACGTATCGTGGGCCAGAAATCGCGTACCCATGCTTCCTGGCTGCCCTGGTCGGCCTGCCGCGACTGCACGAACAGGTAGATCGAGTAGTCCACCGCCTCGCCGATCAGCGTCGTGCCGAAGCCGAGCGTGAGCCCGTGCACGATGCCGAAGCCGAGGCTGACCGCGGCCACGCCGACGAACGCGCCGGACACCACCGGCAGCATGCCGAGCGCCAGCGCGGTGAACGAGCGGTACACCAGCAGCAGCAGCACCGCGATGACCACGGTGCCGAGCACCGACAGCCGCTTGACTTCCTGTTCGATGGTGGCGCGCGAGATCACCGAAAACACGCCCGGCCCGGTGGCTTCCATGCGGACCGCCGACGCCCGTGGCTGCGAGGCCGCGACCGCCGCCTCGAAGGCGGCACGCACGCTCGCCAGCGCGCGTTCCTGCCCATCGGTGTCGCTGCCGCTGGCGACCGTCTGCACCAGCAGCAGCGCTCGCTGCCCGTCGCGCGATGCCCACGCCCCTTCGCTCAGGGTGGGGCGGCCGCCGGCATTGAGCTGCGTGAACAGCTGCACCATCTCGCCGGTCGGGTCGCGCGGCAGCAGCTGCCTGACCATCATGCCTGCCGGCGAGGCGAGCAGATCGATGCTGTCCTGGATCGCGGCCCGCATGCCCTCGGCGCTGAAGCGCTCCGGACGCACCGCCGCACTGAGCAGATAGCGATTGTCGAACAGGAAGGCACGGTCCTTCTCGGCATGCACCGGCTCGCCGTTGTTGACCGCGGCGAAGGCCGGGTCCCTCCGCAGCCGCGCGGCCATGCCCCTGGACACCCCGGCGCGGGCCGCGGGATCGCCGCCTTCCAGCCCGATCAGCATCAGGCGCGAGACCACGCCGTCGCTGAGCTGGTCCAGCAGCACCTGCTGCTCCCTGGTTGGCGACTTTGGCAGGAAAGCGGAAAGATCGGCGGTGAAGCTGCTGCGCGCGATCACCACGCCGCACAGCAGCAGGCCGGTCAGCCAGGCGGCGATCGCGATCCTGCGACGGGATGAGGCCGCATGCTTCATTTGCCGCCGATTCGATCGATGTTCATGACGGTACGGTCGCCGTCGGTCTGGATGATCTCGATGCTGCGCAACTCATCCCTGGCGCCGGCGATGCGGATCAGGTGGACGCTGCGGCCGACCGCCGCGTCGGTGGGCGTCAGCGCGAGCGTCCAGTTGGCCGGGGCGCCTTCCAGCCGCAGCCGGAAGGCCCGCTCCAGCTGTCTGCGGTCGCCGGCAAGCGCCCCGCGCATACTGTCGATGAGCGCCGCGACTTCGGGGTATTCCTGCATCCTGACGCTGTGCTTCTGCTGGCCGCGCTCCAGCGTCATCGTGTCGCCCTCGACCAGCATGCGCTCCGGCCGCGGCTTGACGGTGCGCTTTTCGAGCCGGTCGGGCGGGGTGTAGTTGAGTTCGCCCGAGGACTCGACCGGCCGGTCGAGCATGGCAATGTATTTTTTTTCGACGAATGCGGCGCGGCCCGGCCGGGCCTGGGCGAGCGACTGCATGAGCTGGTCGATGTCCCAGCCTGCGGCACCGGCGGCACCGGGCAGCATGGCGCAGGCAAGCGCAAGCGCGGACAGCGCTCGCTTGAAGAAGACCGTCGGTGTGGCGTCCATGATCAGGATTCCCGCTCGCCTGGCGAGCCGTTCGTTGTCGGGCGTCCGGCTTCCGGCGCGGACCAGAAGCTGAAGAAATTGAACCAATTGTAGGGCGCTCGCCGGCAGCCGTTTTCCATCAGCTGCGCGTATCGCTCGACCGCCTGCCGGATCGCGGCCTGCCGCTGCCCCGCCGGCGTCGCCGAGAAATCCGCGAGCTTTTCGAAACGGACTTCATAGCGGTTGCCGCCGAGGTAGAGACCGACCATGAACAGCACCGGCCGCCGCATGATCGCCGCCATGCGGAACGGCCCGTCCGGCAGCCGCGCCTCGCCGCCGAGCATGGTGACCGCCACCCTGCTGTCGTCGGCCAGGCCGCGGTCGGCCAGCATGCCGACCACCGCCCCCTGCTGCATCGCCTCATGGATCTTCAGCATCGAATCGAGATGCCCGAGACCGATCACGTCCTGGGTGGCGCCCGGGCTGATGGCCGACAGGATGGCGTTGATCTTGCGCGCATTCTCCTCGTACATCGCCATCACCACCTTGAGCGAGGTGTCGCGCCGGCCGATGGCGCGCAGCGCCTCGAAGCTGCCCATGTGCGCGCCGATGAGGAAGGCGCCCTGCCCGTCCGCCAGCGCCTGGCGCATCAGCTCTTCGCCGTGGATGCGGATGTCGAACAGGTCGAAGCGCCGGTTGAGCAGGTAGATCCGGTCGTGGATGGTCGAGGCAAACCAGAAGAAGTGCTTGTAGATATCCCGCCAGCGCGCGCGCCGCCCGAGCACCCGCGAGAGATACGCGGAGGACGCGCGGCGGCTCGCCGACGCGAACAGCAGAAAATAGCCGGCGATCAGATGCAGCACCACGCGGCCGGCGCCGCGCCCGAGATGCAGCGAAATCCAGGTCATGATGCGCAGCATCAGCATGTTGCTGCGCTCCGGCCGGCTGGCCCATTCCGCGCTTGCGCTCTTGCCCGCTTCCATGCCGCTCACTCCGGTCCGGCCTGCAGCACGCCGCTGGCGACGCGCCTGTCGCCGCTCAGGACAGTGAAGGCGATCCTGCCGCCATTCGCCCCCGCGGATGCGTCATATTCCACCGTCAGCGGTTCGCCGGGCGCGACCGGACTGGCGAACTTGACCGAAGCGATGCGGCAGCGGTCGAGGCTCAGACCGCAGGCCGTCCCGATCGCGCACAGCGCCTCATCGAGCAGCACCACGCCTGGCAGCACCGGCGTGCCGGGGAAATGCCCGGCGTAGGCGGGATGGTCGGCGGCGACGGCCAGCGCCACGCGCGTCATGCTCATGACCTGCTCTCGTCCGCCTGGGCGACCAGCGATCGCAGCAGCGCATGCAGGGCTTCGCGCGGCAGCTTGCCGGTCGCATTGCGCGGCAGCGCATCGACGAAGTGCAGCGGGCGCGGCAGGAACACCGGATCGATGCGGTCGCGCAATGCGCGCAAGACGGCGGCGGCCGTCAGCCCCGGCGCCACCACGAAGGCGGCGAGCCGGGTGACGCCATCGATGTCATGCTCGTCCGGCATGAAGAATGCGCCGTCGGCCACGCCCGGAATTGCGGTGAGCTGCAGGTTGAGATAGGCGAGCGAATTGCGCTTGCCGGCGATGTTGAGCATGTCCGCGCGCCGACCGTGGAGCAGAAAGCGATCCTCGCCGACGAGTTCGATCACGTCCTGCATCTCGGTCGGCTGTTCGACATGGCCGCCGTGGGCGATG
Organism: Noviherbaspirillum aridicola; assembly: GCF_019656455.1. GTDB lineage: Bacteria > Pseudomonadota > Gammaproteobacteria > Burkholderiales > Burkholderiaceae_D > Noviherbaspirillum > Noviherbaspirillum aridicola. The sequence continues at coordinate 6,599 of NZ_BPMK01000011.1, read as the reverse complement.
GTCATGTCGCCGTCCTGGCGGAAGCGCACGCCGGGAAAGAGCTGCCACTCCTGCGTGCGCGCCGTGTGGCGAACCGCGATCTGGCCGGTTTCGGTGCTGCCGTAGATTTCCAGCAGCGGCGCATCGAAAGCCGCCTCGAGCTCGACCGCCAGGCCGACCGACAGGGGCGCCGTGGCGGACACCACCAGGTCTGCGGCCGGCAGGTCGAGTCCGGCGGCGAGCAGCGCGCGCAGATGCACCGGCGTCGACACCAGCGTGCGCGGACGCGGCACCGCCTGCAGCGCATGGACGATGTCCGCCGGATAGAAGGACCGCGCGGCGACCATGGCGCTGCCGCTCTGCATCACCACCAGCACCGTCGACTCGAAACCGTACATGTGCTGCGGCGGCACGGTGCCGATGACCGCGTGGCGGCGGCCGTCGTTCAGGCCCCACAACTGCGCTTCGGCCTGCACGTTGCGCACCAGCGCCCCCCAGGTCTTGCGGTGCGGGATCGGCGTGCCGGTGGAGCCGGATGTGAATACCTGGGCCACGATCTGCTCCACGCTGATCGACGGCACGGCGAATGCGGTCGGTTCAGGCCGCGCGCCGCCTTCGGGGAACCGTACCTGCGGCAGCGCGATCGCGCAGTCCGCCGCATCCGTGAGGCAGAACACATCGGGCGCGTAGGCCAGCATCTGCCGGATCATTTCCGGCGTCTGCGTCGAGGGCAGCAGGCTGATCTTGTCGGACAGCAGCGCGGCGCACAGGCCGACCATGAAACGGTAGCGGTCGCCGCAGGCATTGAGCATGTGGCCGCCCGCCGGGAGCAGGCCGCGCAGGCGCTCGACATCGGCCAGGAATTGCGCCGCCGTCACCGGCTCGCCGTCGCGCCAGGCGATGATGCTGTCGGCGCTGGGATGGGTTATCAGGGGAAGTGAAGCCATGGTATTGAGAAATCCGGCGCTGCCCGCGTCGCTAGCGCGCCTGCGTTTTCCAGAAGGCCTTGACCCCGTCCATGATGTGCGCATGCCGCATCCGTGGATGCAGGCGGCGCCGCACGATGTATTCGACGACGAACATCAGCGCGATCAATGGCGCGGTGAAGAAATTGGCGAAGGCGGACCAGACAACGAGCGGCGCGGCGAGGAACAGCGCGGTCGACAGCGTCGCCATCGCGCCGAAGAACCAGACCCAGGCCCGGGTGACGCTGCGCGTGTAAGCAGCGAGTTCAGGCGACAGCTCGCCGTGCATCATGCGCGCAAAGCCGGTCACCATCGGCTCCCGCCCCGGCCCCAGCGTGCGCGCGAAGCCGAGGCAGAGCAGCAGTTCGGTGCCCGCGTGTTCGATCCAGTAGATGGTGCTGTACAGCCGGGTCACGTGGTCCCAGCCGACGCCGAGCGCGGCGAAACCGGCGCCCAGCAATGTCAGCGCGACGCCACGTCGCTCTGCATGCCAGGCCATCGAGACCGACAGGAAGATCAGCGGCGCGAGCGCCACCAGCGTGCCGAGGGTTTCGGTGCCGCGGATGTTGGTGTAGTGGGCGAGCAGCGCATAGCCGAGCGCGAGGACGAGGATGCCGGCCCGGCGTGCGTGGCGCACCAGTGCCCGCATCAGGACGCCCGGTGTTCGCCGATGTACTGGCTCAGGCTGCGCAGGGAGCTGAAGATGCGGTGGTTGTTGTCGTCGTCGGCGCGAAGCTGCAGGCCGTAGCGCTTGGACACCACCAGTGCCAGCTCGAGCACGTCGATCGAGTCGAGGCCGAGGCCGTCGCCATAGAGGGGATCGTCAGGATTGATCTGGTCGGCGCTGACTTCCAGGTTGAGCGCCTCGACGATCAATTCGGCGACTTCGGTTTGCAGCGAAAGGTCGGGAGAGACGGCGCTATCGGGAGTCATGGTGTCGATCTTCTTGCAAAGTATCCAGAAACAACCGCTTCCGGCGCTCTTCTGTCCATAAAAAAGCGGAGAAGCGGAGGGCGTGACAGGTCAGCTATGTTACCAGCGGGGAATGGGCTGCTTCAAGGTTAATTTATTGCCGGAACGGCTGGCGGATGAAGCCTGTCTTCATCAAGCGACATCGCCGCACGGCCGCACGCAGCGTGGTCGCGGGAGATCAGCCTGGAATCTTGAATGCCGCCGACGCCGGATGCGCCGGGAAGGATGCGCAGGCGGCCTGCGGCCCGCTCGCGCCCTCTCGAAAGAGGGAAAAAATCTGGTGCCCAGAAGAGGACTCGAACCTCCACAGTGTTGCCACCGCTAGGACCTGAACCTAGTGCGTCTACCAATTCCGCCATCTGGGCGATGGGAAGGCGCGCATTATAGCCAGAACTGCAGCGCGAATGGAAGCGGTTTCGGTGGCCGCCGGCAATCTTTTTTGCCTATCGCGATACGGGCCGCACGGCCTGCCCGTCTTCCGGGCACGCGCGCGCCGCATCAGAACGGCTGCGCGCGCCAGCCGCCTCCTCAGGAATTGAGGCCCGAGCGGTCGGGTTCGGAAGGACTCGATATCTCTTCCAGCGTCCGGTCCACCTGCGCCGAATGCTTGGTCGCCAGGTCGCCGAGCGAGACGATGCCAACCAGGCTGTGGGTCTGCTGGTCGACCACCGGCACGCGCCGGATCTGGCTGTCGCTCATCTGCGCCATCACTTCGTCCACCGGCTGGTCTTCGAAGCACCAGCGCACCTGCGCCGACATCACTTCGCCCACCTGCCCCGCTTCCGGCGCGGTGCCGGCGGCGACCGCGCGCACCGTGATGTCGCGGTCGGTGATCATCCCGACCAGGCGCTCGCCGTCGCACACCGGCAAGGCGCCGACGTTGAGTTCGTCCATCATCTCGGCCGCGCGGCGTATCGTCTCCTGGGGCGCGATGCTGCGCACGTCGCGGGTCATTATGTCTGCAATTCTCTGCATCATCTTCTCCTGTCTGAGGTCTGAAGGGCCGGGTGCCCTGCTCTTCGGTAGACAAGATCCGCGCCGCGGGGTGCAGTGTTTTTTTGACATCGGCGCCGGAACTATCGGCGGCGGCGGCCGCCGAACCTGCGATACGGAGGATGCGAGCCATGGACAGTCCCGATGCAAACCAGGCCGCGCTGGACACCCTGCGCGCCGCCGCGCATGTTCTGCGCGACGATACCGACGTCGATGGCGTGATCGACGCGATCGGCGATGCCGACGTCGTGCTGCTCGGTGAGGCGACGCACGGCACGCGCGAGTTCTACCGCTTGCGCGCGGAAATTTCAAAACGGCTGATCACCGAAAAAGGTTTCGACGCGATCGCCGTCGAGGCGGACTGGCCGGACGCGCTGAGAGTGAACCGCTATATCCGCCCCGCCGAAAATGCCGACAGCGCTCACGAGGCGCTCAACGGTTTCGAGCGCTTTCCGCAATGGATGTGGCGCAATACCGAGATCGTGGAGCTGGTGAGCTGGCTGCGCCTGCAGAACAAGCAGCGCACCGACCGCGAAGGCAAGATCGGGTTTTACGGGCTGGACCTGTACAGCCTGCGCGCATCGATCGACGCCGTGATCCGCTACCTGTCGGAGGTCGACCCGGAGGCGGCGCGCCAGGCGCGCGCCCGGTATGCCTGTTTCGACCATCTCGCCGAGGACCCGCAGCGCTATGGCTATGCCGCCAACTTCGGCATGCGCAAGGATTGCGAAGACGAGGTCGTGCGGCAGCTGGTGGCGCTGACCAGCGACCGCGACCGCCTGCTGGCCGGCGCCGGCGCGGATGAGCTGGACGAGCTGTTCCATGCGCAGCAGAACGCACGCGTGGCGGCCAACGCCGAGGCTTACTACCGCAGCATGTTCCAGGGCGGAAGCGTCTCGTGGAACCTGCGGGACTCGCACATGGACGACACGCTGGCGGCGCTGCAGGAACATATCGGCGGCCGCCGCGGCCGTCCGGCGCGCATCATCGTCTGGGCGCACAACTCGCACATCGGCGATGCGTCCGCCACCGAGATGGGCGACGAAGGACAGCACAACCTCGGCCAGCTGGTGCGGCAGCGTGTGGGCCGCGACCGCTGCTTCCTGCTCGGGTTCTCCACGCATGCCGGCACGGTCACGGCAGCCTCGGAATGGGACAGCCCCGCCGAGCTGAAACAGGTGCGCCCGTCGCATGACCAGAGTTTCGAGCGGCTCTTCCACGACACCGGGCTGCCCAATTTCTTCCTGCCGCTGCGCGCGTCGCCTGCTGCCCGGGACGTGCTGCGTCCACGGCGGCTGGAGCGGGCCATCGGCGTGATCTATCTGCCGCAGACCGAACGCTTCAGTCATTATTTCGAAGCGGCGCTCGCCGAGCAGTTCGACGCCGTCGTGCATTTCGATGAGACGCATGCGCTGCATCCGCTCGAGCGCACCGCCGCGATTCACGATCAGGAGGCGCCGGAGACCTGGCCTTCCGGCATCTGATGTCTCGCCGCCGACGAAAAAAGGGGCCACGCGCGCGTGGCCCCAACTGCTGGGGAACAACAAACTACAACCACTACCACAACACAACAAACTATCTGAGCAGGCGGCCGTCCTTGCCGATCACCGTGATCTCGACAAAATTCGATCCCACCCGGTTGGTCGGCGAGAAGCGCAGGGTGAAACCGCCCCCGTCATAGGGATTGAGGGTCTCCAGTGCGCGCAGCACTTTCTCGCGCGTCGGATTCGGCCCTGCCCGGCGCAGGCCTTCGACCAGCACCTTGGCGCCGACGAATTCCTCGAAGCTCGTGTAGGACACTTCGCTGCCCTGCGGCGCGTATTTCTTCATCAGCTGCTGGTATTCCTTCACCACCGGGATGTTTGCGGTGTACGGATACGGCATCACTTGCGCGACGCCGATACCGCGCGCGCTCTCCGGACCGACCAGACGCACGATTTCCTTCGGATTGACGACGGAAATGTTGACCAGCTGCGCGACCGTCGAGGCCGCACGGATCTGCTTGCTGAACGCGGCGGTGCTGCGGTTCACCGAGATCATCACGATCGCCTGCGGATTGGCCTTGGCCAGCTGCGCCACCGCCTGTTCCACCTTGTCGGTGTTCTTCTCGTAGGCGCCGGTGCCGACCAGCTCCAGCCCCCGCTTTTTCAGCGCCGCCTCGACGCCGGCGAGCCCCGCCTTGCCGAAGGGGTCGTCCTGGTACATCACGCCGATGCGCTTCATGTTCAGCATCACCAGCTGGTTGACGATGCCTTCCGCCTCGTCGGCGTATCCGGCGCGGATATGGAAGATGTAGGGATTGAAAGGCGTGCGCAGAATCTCGCCGCCCGTGTACGGCGCCACGAGCGCGATGCCGGCCTTTTCCAGCACCTTCTGCGCCAGCAGCTCGCCGACATTGCCGGTGCCGGCAAAGCCGATCAGCGCCAGCGCGCCATCCTTGTCGATGGCTTCGCGCGTCAGCCGCAGGGTCTCGTCGACCTTGTAGCCATCGTCCTTGATCACGTGGCGGATCCGCTTGCCGTGGACCCCGCCCTGCTCATTGACGTGATCGAAGTAGATCTTCGCGCCGAGCACCATGTCCTTGCCGGTCTCGGCCAGCACGCCGGAAAGCGGCGCCACTTGCCCGATCACGATTTCGTCAGCCGCCGATACCGCGACCGAGAAGGCCGCTCCCGCACATCCAACCGCGAACCGCAACCAGGCAAGTGCCTTCACGTCAGCCCTCCACCGTCTTGATGACCGTCGGGCGAACCGGCGCCGTCTCGGTCTTGCGTCGCCTGGCGAACTCGGCCAGTTCGCCGACGATGCCGCGGCGGAAGGCGAGCACGCAGACGATGAAGATGAAGCCGGTGACGATGGTGACCGACTCGCCGATGGTGTTGAACCATTCGATGCCGGTGATCGCCGCCAGCATGTTGCCGAAGTCGCCCAGCTTGTTCTCCAGCGCGATGATCACGATCGCGCCCACCACCGGACCGGTCAGCGTGCCGAGACCGCCGACCAGCGTCATCAGCACCACCAGGCCCGACATCGACCAGTGCACATCGGTCAGCGTCTCGAAGCCGAGGACGACAGTCTTGGTCGCGCCAGCCAGGCCCGCCAGACCCGCGGAGAGCACGAACGCGAGCAGCTTGTACTTGTCCACGTCATACCCGAGCGACACCGCGCGCGGCTCGTTCTCCTTGATCGCCTTGAGCACCTGCCCGAACGGCGAATGCACGGTGCGCAGGATCAGCGCAAAGCCCGCCACGAAGATCGCCAGCACCACGTAGTACATCGTCATGTCGCTGCCGAGATCGACCAGGCCCAGCAGCTTGCCGCGCGGGACGCCCTGCAGGCCGTCCTCGCCGCCGGTGAACGGCGCCTGCAGGCAGACGAAGAACAGCATCTGCGCCAGCGCCAGCGTGATCATCGTGAAGTAGATGCCCTGGCGCCGGATCGCCAGCGCACCCATGAGCAGGCCGATCAGCGCGGCCGCCGCCACCCCGCCGAGCAGGCCGAGTTCGAACGGCAGGCCCCACACCTTGAGCATGTGGCCGGCCACATAGCCCGCGCCGCCGAAGAACGCCGCATGCCCGAACGACAGCAGCCCGGTAAAGCCGATCAGCAGGTTGAAGGCGCAGGCAAACAGCGCAAAGCACAGCACCTTCATCAGGAACACCGGGTAGACGAAGAACGGCAGCGCCAGGG
>NZ_BPMK01000010.1 GCF_019656455.1 Noviherbaspirillum aridicola | reverse complement strand
GCCCCCATCATGTACAGCGCGCCGTGCGCAAAGTTGATCACGTTGAGCAGGCCGAAGATGACGGCCAGGCCGAGCGACAGCATCGCGTAGAACGAGCCGTTGACCAGGCCGAGCAGCAGCTGGCTCAATAACGCTTGCAAGGGTATGCCAAAGATTTCCATAAGACTTTGCTCAAGAAGCCACAGCGCGTGCGGCATGATGACTACGGAGGGCGGCGCTCCGCCCCGCCCTCCCGCTCAACTCAGATTACTTCCAGAGTGCGCACTTGGACTCGGCCTTGGTTGCATAGGCCTGGTCGCCGGGGATGGTCTGGACGACCTTGTAGTAATCCCACGGGTACTTGGACTCGGACTTCTTCTTCACTTCCATCAGGTACATGTCATGCACCATGCGGCCGTCCGGACGGATCACGCCGTTCTTGGCGAACATGTCGTTGATCTTGGTCTTCTTCAGCTGCGCCATGACCTTGTCGGCATCGTCCGAGTTGACCGCCTTGACGGCGTTCAGGTACTGCGTCGTGACCGAGTAGTCGGCGGCGTGCAGCATGGTCGGCATGCGCTTGATCTTGGCGAAGAACTTCTTCGACCAGTCGCGGCTTTCCTGATTCTGGTCCCAGTACCAGCCGTCGGTCAGGTACATGCCCTGGGTCAGGTCCAGGCCGAGCGAGTGGATGTCGGTGATGAACATCAGCAGGCCGGCCAGCTTCATCTGCTTCTGGACGCCGAACTCGTTGGCCGCCTTGATGGCGTTGATGGTGTCGCCGCCGGCGTTGGCGAGGCCGAGGATCTGCGCCTTGGACGACTGCGCCTGCAGCAGGAAGGACGAGAAGTCGGATGCCGACAGCGGATGCTTGACCGCGCCCTTGACATTGCCGCCGGAAGCCTTGACCACGTCTGCGGTGTCTTTCTCGAGCGAGGCGCCGAATGCATAGTCGGCGGTCAGGAAGTACCAGTCCTTGCCGCCCTGCTTGACGATGGCGCCGCCGGTGCCGCGTGCCAGCGCGATGGTGTCATAGGCATAGTGCACGGTGTACGGCGTGCAGTCTTCGTTGGTCAGGCGGGCCGTGCCGGCGCCGACCGAGAAGAAGACCTTCTTCTTTTCGGCTGCGACCTTGGCCATGGCCAGGTTGGCGCCGGAGTTGGTACCGCCGATGATCATGTCGACACCGGCCTGGTCGATCCACTCGCGTGCCTTGGAGGCGGCGATGTCGGCCTTGTTCTGGTGGTCGGCGACCATGAACTCGACTTTCTTGCCGTTGATCGCGCCGCCCAGGTCGGCGATCGCCATCTTCACGGCTTCGGCGCCTGCCGGACCGTCGACGTCGGCATACACGCCCGACATGTCGGTGATCAGGCCGATCTTGATCACGTCGCCCGAGTATTGCGCATGCGCGCTGCCGGCGACGCCGGCGAAAGCGGCGGCAACGGCGAGAGCGGTGAGGTTTGCCTTGAGTTTCATGTTTTCTCCTCTGTAGTGGGGTGTAGTGCTGCTGCTATTTACTCAGACGCCGAGCAGTTCATTGAGAACCGGCATCTTCGACTCCAGTTCGGACGAGGCAAAGGACTCGACGATCTGTCCATGCTCCATCACGTAAAACCGGTCCGCCAGCGGCGCAGCGAAGCGGAAATTCTGTTCCACCATCACGATGGTGTAGCCCTTGGCCTTGAGCGCGGTGATCATGCGCGCCAGCGCCTGCACGATGACCGGTGCCAGACCCTCGGAAATCTCATCGAGCAGCAGCAGCCGCGCGCCGGTGCGCAGGATGCGCGCGACCGCCAGCATCTGCTGCTCGCCGCCTGACAGCCTGGTGCCCTGGCTGTGGCGCCGTTCCTTCAGGTTGGGAAACATGTCGTAGATCTCCTCGATCGACATGCCCTTGTCCGTCTTCGACACGAACGGCGGCAGCATCAGGTTTTCTTCCGCCGACAGCGACGAAAAAATGCCGCGCTCCTCCGGGCAGTAACCGACACCGAGATGCGCCACCTTGTAGGTCGGCAGATGGATCGCTTCCATGCCGTTGACCTTGATCGACCCCTTGCGGGTGCCGGTCAGGCCCATGATCGCGCGCAGCGTCGTGGTGCGGCCGGCGCCGTTGCGCCCGAGCAGCGTAACGACTTCGCCCGGCTGCACCATCAGGTTCACGTCATGCAGGATATGGGACTCTCCGTACCAGGCCTTCAGGTTACGGATTTCCAGTGCCGGTGTTGCCATCAATGCGCTCCTTGCAGTTCGCCCGAGGCGGTGCCCATGTAGGCTTCCATCACCTGGGGGTTCTTCGAAACTTCTTCATACGTGCCCTCGGCCAGCAGCGCGCCGCGCTGCAGCACCGAAATCTTGTCGCAGATGCCCGATACCACGCTCATGTTGTGCTCCACCATCAGGATGGTGCGGCCGGCCGACACCTTCTTGATCAGCTCGGTCACCCGGTGCACGTCTTCATGCCCCATGCCCTGGGTCGGTTCATCGAGCAGCATCAGCTCCGGCTCCATCGCCAGCGTCGTCGCGATCTCGAGCGCGCGCTTGCGCCCGTATGGCAGGTCCACGGTGACGGTGTCGGCAAAGCTTTCGAGGTCGACCTCGGCCAGCAGTTGCCGGGCGCGTTCATTGAGCCGGTTCAGCGTCTTTTCGCTCTTCCAGAAATGGAAGGATGTGCCGAGTGAGCGCTGCAGGCCGATGCGCACGTTCTCCAGCACGGTCAGGTGTGGGAAAACGGCGGAAATCTGGAACGAGCGGATCACGCCGCGATGCGCGATCTGCTCCGGCGCCAGCGACGTGATGTCCTCTCCGTTGTAAAGGATGGAACCGGACGTCGGCGTCAGGAACTTCGTCAACAGGTTGAAGAAGGTCGTCTTGCCGGCGCCGTTCGGCCCGATCAGCGCATGGATCGAGCCGCGCCTGACCTTGAAGTTGACGTCATTGACCGCGATGAAGCCCTTGAACCCCTTGGTCAGGTTTCGCGTCTCGAGTATTACTTCGCTTGCCATCCTAATCTCCAGTAGTGCTGCAGAATCTGTCGCGCGACCTTCATCCGGCGTCGCGCACCCGGCCGCCGTCCCGCATCGACGGGACGGCGGCCGGTTCTTACTCGGGTATGTTCGCCGCGCCGCCTTCGAACGTGATCCGGTTTTCAGCCGCCGGCGCCGGCTGGATCGGCGGCACGTTGGCAGCGGTGATCGCCGGCGCCGCACCGGGCGCGCCGCCGCGCGGCACTGTGCGCACTACCTGGCTCGGCGGCAGCGCCTCGCCGTTCTTCAGGTGCGCGTACATCATGTTCATCGCCTGAATGTGATAGCGATGGATGGGGATCAGCCGCGAGTCATAGCCCGGGAAGCCGAGGAAGGCGTCGAAGTGATTGGCGTTGGTGATCTCGATGTAGGACAGCCTGCTGGCCTGGCCTTCGATCGCCTTGTTGGCCGCGAAATAGGCGCGCGAGTTGTGATTCACCGGAATCAGCGCGTCGTTGCGGCCGTGGACGAAGATGGCCGGCTTGCCGCGCAGGTTGGCCGAGCGTAAAACCTGGTTCATGCCCTCGCGCACCCGCGCCGAGTTTGCACGGGCCTCCCCGGTCAGCGGCGCACCGGTGACGATGTCGGTACCCGTCGCCAGATTGCGCAGGCAGATCGCGCCATCGATGTTGTAGTCCGGCACGCCGGTCGAGGTCGATACCGAGAACGCGTCGGCGACCGGCCCCGCGGGATTCAAATTGTTGACCAACCCGAGGCCTCCGCTCGGCGTCCCGTTGGCAACGGCGAACAATTGCGCATCTTCGTTGGCGGCCAGGGTGCGCAGCGCGCCGGTGGCCGCAACGACAGGTGCGAAGCTGTAGCCGCAGACATTGTCCTTGACGCTGAAGCGTCCATACATGTTCGCGTAGAACGGTGCGAGCAGCGCGTAGGTGCCGTAATGGGAGGCGTGCAGCAGATCGGAATCGCTTTCAAAACCGGCGGCACGCAACTTCTGCAAGGCTTCATCTGCCTGTGCGGACAGCGTGTCCGCGCTCAGCAGTCCCTTCGCCTTCAGAGAGGCGCAGCGATTGGCGGCGAGTGTCGCATTGACCAGCACTTTCATCGGCGAGGCGGCGAGCTGCGCCGATTGCACGGCACAGGGCTGGTACAGGTTGGCGATGGTCAGGGTGTCATAGAGGCCGAGCCCGGCCTTGCTGACCTGATTGCCGCCGCGCCGGACTGTGACGCCCGGCGGCAGGGCAACCTCGGTGACGGGCTCCGAGACAGCCACGCCGTCGATCAGGCCCTTCCTGTCCTGCTCCGCGGCGAGCACGGCGGCGCCGCCGCCATTGGATGCGCTCGACGCAATCACGATCGTGTTGGACGGCTTGAATGTTGCCCGGCGCGGGCCGCGATTCGGCGCCTGCTCACCGAATTTCTCGTTGAGCGCATAAAACGCGAATTCGACCGCCTGCAGCGTGTACTTGCCCCAGTCCTTCTCGGAGTTGGTCTGCGAATGCGCCTGCTTGATCGCCCATCGATTCGGCGTGGCGGCGTTGAAGGCCGCGCGTTCCTGCTCGCTGAGCTTCGCCGTGAAATGCGAATTCTTGCCGGCTGCGGACGCGCTGCTGCGCTGGCCATTGATCAGGTTCACCCGGTCGTTCTGCAGGTCGTGGAAACCGATGCCGCTGCCCTTGTCGGTATAGGCCACCGCGCATTTCTGCTTCAGGCCCCAGTCGCCGGCCGTGCCGATCGCGCCGTACACGCCGCGCGATCCCGAAGACGTAGCGGTGACGATGCAGGGATTGTGACGGTCGAAATCGGCCGGAATCTGCACCATCAGGACGACGTTATCCTTACCGCCGTCATTGGCAAAGGCGATATATTCATCGCCCGCGATCTTGCCTTCCCCCAGCGACGGATTGCCCTGGTTATCGACATTCGGGCCGTACAGCGTGCCGTAGCCGCCATTCGTCGACGGATCGATCAGCGCACGGTAGTTGGAATAGATGGCGGCGCGGCGGAGTTCGGCGGCGGTGGGATTGGCGGGATCCAGATAGCCCGGCGCAGCGCCCTGAAGCCCTGTCTTGCCGAGGCCGGCGGTGAGCAAATCGTCGGTAACGCCGTCGTAGCTCGCATGCTGGACGACGCCCACATGCGCGGGCTTGACGTTGACCTCCTGCGCGTTCGCCACCGCACCGGCGCAAGTACCGACCACGCCGCCTACGACCATCGTTGTCCACTTCAGTTTGCCGCGTATTGCCATGTCTGTCTCCTTTATTGCTCCGGGCGCCGTTGCCCGGATCGTGGTTTATATGGAATCACATGCGATACAACCGATCCTTCACCTCTTGCCGCCTGCCCTAAAGCTACAGCGTCATCCCTCCACACACTTCAATCACTGCTCCGTTGATATAACTCGCCTCGTCTGACGCGAGGAAAGCGAATGTATTGGCGATCTCCTCCGGCTTGCCCAGCCGGCCGAGCGGCACCCGCTCCACCAGGCCGCGGATGACTTTCTCCGGCATGCTCTTGAGGATGGACGTCTCGATGAACCCGGGACAGACCGCGTTGACGCGGATGCCGTGCTTGCCGAGTTCGCGCGCCCAGGTCTTGGCCATGCCGATCACGCCGAACTTGCTGGCGGCATAGTTGGTCTGGCCGAAATTGCCGTAGATGCCGACGATGGACGACGCATTGAGGATGACGCCGCTCTTGCGTTCGATCATCGCGTCGACCACCGCGCGCGTGCAGTTGTAGGTGCCCTTGAGATTGACGTCGATGACGCGCTCGAACTGCTCGTCCGTCATCTTGCGCAGCTGCGCGTCGGCGACGATGCCGGCATTGTTGATGAGGATGTCGATGCGGCCGTAGGTGGTGAGCGCTCCGCCGATCATCGCTTCGATGGTTTCGGCCTTGGTGACGTCGACCTTGTAGCCGACCGCACTGCCGCCCTGAAGGCGGATTTCGGCAACGGTTTCGGCGACCGAGTCGTCGAGGTCGCATACGACCAGCCTGGCGCCTTCGCGGGCAAACTTGATGGCGGTGGCCTTGCCGATACCGCGGGAGGCGCCCGTCACGAGGGCTACCTTGTTGTTGAGTCGCACTGTGTCTCCTGTCAGCGGCGGAACGATCGAAGCGGCGGCTCTGTGTCCGCTGCAGCTTCATCGTCGATTCAGGCCCTGTGGCAAGCCGCGTGCCAGTTCACACAAGTCTTTGATTTGATGGGGAAAAATGAAGAAGCCGCGGATCCGGCCGCCGCTAGGCAGCGGCCGGAGGACCGGATTCTGTCCAGAACCAATACAAGCATTGCTTATATCGTGTTATCTCTTTGAATAATAAAGGTATTAAGCAGTGTATGGTTTCCATACACCTGTTCAGAAGTCAGACGTTATCTTGTATTCGCCCAATTTCTGATACAGGGTGGCGCGCGAAATCCCGAGCATGCGCGCGGTCAGCGCCTTGTTGCCGCGCGTGCTTTGCAGCGCGCTGCGGATCATCTTCTGCTCGAGTTCGGCGACCGCTTCACCCAGCGGCCGCTGCTCGTCCGGCTGCGGCGCCTCGGCCGGCGCCGCGGTTTCCGGACCGGCGCCGGGCTGCAGGATGGTCGCAAAATCCTCGGCGGTGAGCGCTATGCTCTCGGTGAGCATGCCCGCCTGCTCCAGCGCGTTGCGCAGCTCGCGCACATTGCCCGGCCAGTGATAGGACGCGAGAAAGGCGCGGGCCGACGGCGTGAGTTCGCGCTGCGGCATGCCGGTACGGGCGGCGATCTGTTCGAGCAGATGCTCGCACAGCGCATCGAGGTCGGCGAGCCGTTCGCGCAACGGCGGCAGCGCGATCGGCAGCACATTGAGCCGGTAATAGAGATCGGAGCGGAACCTGCCCTCCGCTACCAGCTTCTTGAGGTCATGGCTGGTGGCCGCGATCACCCGCACGTCGACCTTGGTGATCGTATTCGAACCGAGCGGCTCGATCTCCTGCTCCTGCAGCACGCGCAGCAGCTTGGCCTGCACCTGCAGCGGCATGTCGCCCACTTCGTCGAGGAACAGCGTGCCGCCGTCGGCGATCTTGAACTTGCCCTCGCGTCCCTTGCGGTCCGCGCCGGTATAGGCACCGGCGGCGACGCCGAAGAACTCCGCCTCGAGCAGGGTCTCGGGCACGGCCGCGATATTGATGCCGACAAAGGGCTTGCCCGCGCGTCCGGAAGCGGCGTGTATGCCGTGGGCCAGCAACTCCTTGCCGGTGCCGGTCTCACCGAGCAGCAGCACGGTGGTGTCGAGCTGCGCGGCGCGGCGGGCGCGATGCTTGAGTTCCAGCGACACCGGGCTCACGCCGACGAAGCTGGAAATCGAATACTTGGTGTGACGGAGCTGTGCCAGCTCCTTCTGCGTATTCGCGAGCGCCCATTGCAGCTCGGCGAACTTCGACACCAGGGGCTTGAGCCGCTGCAGCCTGTCATAGAGCGCGAAACCGATGGCGCCGATCACTTTCCCCGCGTCGTCCTTGAGCGGAATGCGCATCACGACCAGCGGCTGATCGCGGATCATCATGATGTCGAGCAGGATGGGCTTGCCATTGCGGATGACCTCGCGCAGCCGGCTGTTCGGAATAACTTCTTCCACCGGCTTGCCCAGCGCGTCCTCCGGCCCCTTCAGCCCAAGGAACGCCGCGTACTTGTCGTTGATCCATGCGATCCTGCCGTGCTCATCGACGGCAACCGTGCCTTCGCACGACTCGTCGAGCAGATCCAGCAGCGACTGCATGCCGACCCGCAGGATACTGTCCACATCCCAGGAGGCGGCTATCGAGGTTTTCATCTGTGCTCCATCTTCCGACCGCAAAGGACATTGCGCGCTGGCGAATGGCGGCGCGGCCCCGGGTTCCGGTCGAGGATTATAGAGGGGAAGAAGCAAGTCGGGCAGCATGCAGCGCAGCAGTCGGGGCCGGGCCTGCTCCGCACGGCTGCCGCATGGGCTCATCGCATCGGGCGAACACTGTGGGCCCTGCCAGGAAAAATGCCGCACGCGGCGGCATTCATCGATCGCTCAGGATTGCGGCTTGAGCACCGACAGGATCTCGCTCAGCTCCCGCCGCAGGAAGGCGGTATCGACGTCGAGCGGCGGCAGCGCGGCGGCATGGGTTTCCGCCTCGAGCGCGCCGTTGGCGGCGCGGCTTTCCAGCTTGTTGCGGGCGCCGCTGATGGTGAAGCCCTGCTCATAGAGCAGTTCGCGGATGCGGCGGATCAGCAGCACTTCATGGTGCTGGTAGTAGCGGCGGTTGCCGCGCCGCTTGACCGGCTTGAGCTGCGTGAACTCCTGCTCCCAGTAGCGCAGCACATGCGGCTTGACGCCGCACAGCTCGCTGACCTCACCTATCGTGAAATAGCGTTTGGCCGGTATCGGCGGCAATACGGCAACCTCGGGCTTGATCGCGCGCTCGCTCATGATTCAGGCGTGTCAGGCCGCCCGCACGAGCGGCTTGAGGCTCGCGACTTCGACCATGCTCTTGAGTTTCTGGCTTGCGTGGAAGGTGACGACGCGGCGAGCGGTGATCGGAATCTCCTCGCCGGTCTTCGGATTGCGTCCCGGGCGCTGCGGCTTGTCGCGCAACTGGAAGTTGCCGAAGCCGGACAGCTTGACCGACTCGCCGCGCTCGAGCGCATTGCGGATTTCGTCGAAGAAGGTCTCGACCATGTCCTTGGCTTCACGCTTGTTGAGGCCGACCTGTTCGAACAACAGCTCGGCAAGTTCCGCCTTGGTCAGCGTCGGCAGGTCGCGGGCCGCCTGGTTGCGTGCCTGCGCTTCCTGCAGTGCGCGGTCGAGGTCGGCGTCCAGAACGGACTGGAATTCGGCGGAGTTCACGTCATTCATAGTTTTGTATTCCTGCGCTGCCTGCTTTCACCTGCGCGTGCAGCGCATTCCACCGCTTCCCGGTCCGGTCATGCCCGCAAGCGGGCGCCATGCTTCGTGTCGGCGGCGGCAATGAAGGCAGCCATCGCAGCATCGACTTTCTCGTCCTGCAGAGTAGTCTGAGTATCTTGCAAGGTAAATCGGAAAGCAAGACTTTTTTCGTCCGATTCCAAGCCTTTGCCGCGATATTCATCAAATAAAACAAGGGCTTGCATGATAGCACAGGCGGGGTTGCTCTGGCGCTCCGCGTTGAAGGCATCGATCAGGTCCTGTGTCGCCACCGATTGCTTCACCACCAGCGCCACGTCACGCGTCACCGGCGGGAACTTGGATATCTCCTGGTAAGCCGGCACGCCACGCCGCTGCAGCGCCTCCGCCGAGACTTCAAACATCACCGGTGCCAGTGGCAGGTCATATTTCTGTTGCAGACGTGGGTGCAGTTCGCCGATCACGCCGATCTCTTCGCCATCGAGCGACACGCTCGCGCAGCGCCCCGGATGCAGGGCCGGATGCGCCGCCCGCGCGAAGCGCAGCTGAGCCGGCGCGAACAGCGCCTCGAGATCGGCCTTGATGTCGAAGAAATCGACATTGCGGGTCGGCTGCCCCCATTGCTCTTCCGCCGCCGGACCGTAAGCGATCGCCGCCACCCGCTTGGGCTGCTCGTAGCCGGCGACGCTCAGTTCGCCGTCGGCCACGGCGGCGTTGCGCTTGTACACCGCGGCGAGCTCGAACGCGCGCACGCGATTGAGCTTGCGGTTCAGGTTATATCTGACGTTCGCCACCAGGCTGCCCAGCAGCGTGGTACGCATGACGCTCATCTGGCTGGCGATGGGATTGAGCAGACGCACAGGCGCCGCATTGGCCGCGAAATCCGTTTCCCAGGCTTCTTCCACGAAGCTGAAGTTGATGACTTCCTGGTAGTCGGCGTCGGCGAGCTGGCGGCGGATGCCGTGCAGCGAGCGGCGGGCTTCCGGCGCGATGCGCATCACGTTCGGCGCGACCGGCGCCAGTGCGGGGATGTTTTCAAAACCGTAGACGCGCGCGACTTCCTCGATCAGGTCTTCCTCGATCTCGATGTCGAACCGCCATGACGGCGGCGTCACCACGAACGCGCCGTCTTCCCGCGTGAAAGCGAGCCCGAGCCGGTTGAAGATGTCGGCGATCTGGTCTTCGCTGACGGGCACGCCGATCACTTTGACCGCGCGCGCGGTGCGCATGCGGACCGGCTTGCGCTCGGGCAGGTTGACGATGTGATCGTCGACCGGCCCCACGGTAGTGTCGCGGGTGCCGCAGATTTCCACGATCAGCGCGGTGATACGCTCGATATGCTCGACGGTGGTCGCGTAATCGACGCCGCGCTCGAAGCGGTGGGCGGCATCGGTGGAGAAATTGTAGCGGCGGGCACGCCCCTGGATGGCTTGCGGCCACCAGAACGCGGCTTCCAGGTAAATGTTCTGCGTATCGAGGGAGACCGCGGTGGCGTCGCCGCCCATGATGCCGGCCAGCGATTCGATTTCCTTGTCGTCGGCGATCACGCCCACCCATTCGTCCACGCTGACGGTGTTCCCGTTCAGGAGCTTGAGCGATTCGCCCGCCCTGCCCCAGCGCACGTCGAGGCCGCCGTGGATCTTGTCGAGATCGAACACGTGCGACGGGCGGCCGAGTTCCAGCATCACGAAGTTGGAGATATCCACCAGCGCCGAGATCGGGCGCTGGCCGCTGCGCTCGAGGCGGCGCTTCATCCAGTCCGGTGTCTGTGCGCGCGCATTCAGGTTGCGGATCACGCGTCCCGAGAAACGGCCGCACAAGTCGGGGGCGGAGATCTTCACCGGCAGCTTTTCATCGGTGGTGACCGCAACCGGCTTGAAGCCTGGCAGCTTCAGCTCCGCGCCCGTGAGCGCGGCCACTTCGCGCGCCACGCCGAGCACCGACAGACAGTCGGCCTTGTTCGGCGTGAGCTTGATCGTCAGCCTGAGGTCGTTGAGCTGGTAATAGTCGCGGAAGTTCTGGCCCACCGGCGCGTCGTCCGGCAGTTCCAGCAGCCCGCCATGGTCTTCCGACAGCTTGAGTTCGCGGGCCGAGCACAGCATGCCCTGCGATTCGACGCCGCGCAGCTTGCCGACCTTGATCTCGAACGGCTTGCCATCCTCGCCCGGCGGCAGCTTGGCCCCGGCCAGCGCGCACGGCACCTTCATGCCGGCGCGCACATTGGGCGCGCCGCAAACGATGTTGAGCAGCGTTCCGGTCCCGGCATCGACCTGGCAGACGTTGAGCCGGTCGGCGTTCGGATGCTTGGCGACTTCGACCACGCGGGCCACCACCACGTTGGAGAACGGAGGCGCGACCGGCTCCATCTCTTCCACTTCCAGGCCGGACATGGTGAGCAGGTGGGACAACTCGTCCGAAGTCATCTTCGGATCGACCAGGGTGCGCAGCCAGCTTTCGGAGAATTGCATAGTTAAGCCTTCGAATACTCTTTATCCGTCGCCGCGGGCCCTGCCCGGCGGCGCGAATGCGTGATGTGGGGTTTCCGGTTCATGCGTCGGCCCGAGGCCGGTCCGCTAGTTGAACTGCTTCAGGAAGCGCAGGTCGCCTTCGTAGAACAGGCGCAGATCGCTGATCCCGTAGCGCAGCATGGTCAGGCGCTCGATGCCGGAGCCGAATGCGAAACCGATGTAGCGCTCCGGGTCCAGCCCCATGTTGCGCACCACGGTCGGATGCACCTGCCCGGATCCGGAGACCTCCAGCCAGCGTCCTTTCAGCGGACCGCTGCCGAAGGCGATGTCGATCTCGGCCGACGGTTCGGTGAACGGGAAATAGGAAGGACGGAAGCGCACCTGCAGGTCGTCCGTCTCGAAAAAGGCCTTCACGAAGTTCAGGTACACACCCTTGAGGTCGGCGAAGCTGATGTTCTCGTCGATCCACAGCCCCTCCACCTGGTGGAACATCGGCGAATGGGTGGCGTCGCTGTCGACACGATAGGTGCGGCCCGGCGCGATCACCTTGATCGGCGGCTTGTTCATGCGCGCATAGCGCACCTGCATCGGGCTGGTGTGGGTGCGCAGCAGCAGGGGCTTGCCCTGGCTGTCTTTGCCGTCCACGTAGAAGGTATCCTGCATGGAACGGGCCGGATGATTTTCCGGGCTGTTCAGCGCGGTGAAGTTGGTCCAGTCGGTCTCGATTTCCGGGCCGTCGGCCACGTCGAAACCGATCGACGCGAAGATCTCCTCGATACGCTGCCAGCTCCGCATCACGGGGTGGATGCCGCCGGTGCCGCGTCCCCGGCCGGGGAGCGTGATATCGATCGCCTCGGCGTTGAGGCGGGCCTGCATCTGGGCGTTGGCGAGAGCGTCGCGACGTGCGTTGAGCGCGGACTCGATCCGTTCCTTGGCGGCGTTGATCACCGCGCCCTGCGTCTTGCGTTCCTCGGGCGGCAGCTTGCCGAGGCCCTTCATCTGTTCGGTGATCTGACCGGTCTTGCCGAGATACCTGGCCTTTGCGTTCTCGAGCGCGGCGGCGTCTTCGGCGGCTTCGAAATCGGCCTGTGCCTGGACGACAAGTTGTTCTAGGGAGTTCATGCGGCGTTCTTGCCCAGATTAGATTCGATCGGTTATGGACAACCGCTGCGGGACGGCGCCTCGCGCATCATCCAAAAGCGGCGTTCAAAAAATAAAACGGGGCTCAGGTGTCGACCCTTGCCCCGCTTCCATTGCGCGCCGCCGGAGGCGGCGCATGCGATCACAACGCTCAGGCAGCGATGCTGGCCTTCACCTGGTTGACAATCGCGGCAAACGCCGGCTTGTCGGTCACTGCCATGTCGGCCAGCACCTTGCGGTCCAGGCTGATGTTGGCTTTCTTCAGGCCGTTCATGAACACGCTGTAGGTCACGCCGTGTGCGCGGGTGGCCGCGTTGATACGGGTGATCCACAGGGCGCGGAACACGCGCTTCTTGTTGCGACGGTCGCGGTAGGCATACTGGCCTGCACGCATGACCGCCTGCTTGGCGATGCGGTAGACATTGCCGCGGCGACCGCGGTAGCCCTTGGCTTGATCAAGGACTTTCTTGTGACGGGCCCGTGCGGTAACCCCACGTTTAACTCGAGGCATGGTAGCTCCTTAACTGTGAGATTAGGCGAACGGCATCATGGCCTTGATGGAGTTCATGTTGGTCTCATGAACGTCCACCGCGCCGCGCAACTGGCGCTTATTCTTGGTGGTTTTCTTGGTCAGGATGTGACGCTTGAAGGCTTGACCGCGCTTGACGGTGCCGCCCGGACGTACGCGGAAGCGCTTCTTGGCGCTGCTCTTCGTCTTCATTTTAGGCATGACAATCTCTGTCCTCTCGGACAGCTCCTTTTTGACATGATTGCAGGTGGCAGCACTTCGCTGCTCTTGGATGCCTGCTTTCACTTATCTGGCGGCGAGTTCTTCGCCGCGATTCCGCAGCCGTCCGGGAGTGCCGGCAGCCGCGTGAATTCCGGTGATTATTTCTTCTTCTTGGGCGCCAGCACCATCACCATCTGGCGGCCTTCCATCTTCGGAAACTGCTCTACCTGACCGAAAGGCTCGAGGTCGGCCTTCAACCGCTCCAGCATGCGCATGCCGATGTCCTGGTGCGCCATCTCGCGCCCGCGGAAGCGGAGCGTGATCTTGGTCTTGTCGCCCTCTTCGAGGAACTTGGTCAGATTACGAAGCTTGATGTTGTAGTCACCCTCGTCGGTACCCGGCCGGAATTTCACTTCCTTGACCTGGATGACTTTCTGCTTCAGCTTGGCTTCGTGAAGGCGCTTCTGCTCCTGATACTTGAACTTGCCGTAGTCCATCAGGCGGCAGACAGGCGGTTGCGCGGTGGGCGCAATTTCCACCAGATCGACATCGGCCTCCTGCGCAAAGCGGAAGGCCTCGGCCAGGCTCACGATGCCGAGCGGCTCGTTGTTGACCCCAGTTAAACGCACTTCGGGCGCAGTGATTTCGCCGTTTATGCGATGCGACTTGTCAGTAGCTATTGCAGTGTCCTTTTAAAATCAAATAATTAAGCCGTGCTCTCGCGCTCGGGCTAGGCCATCAGGCCTTGGTGTCGACCTCGTTCCTGAGGCGCTCCACCAGTGTGTCGACCGACATGACCCCCAGGTCGACATTGCCCCGCGCACGCACGGCCACGGTATTCGCGTCCCGCTCCTTGTCGCCGATGACGACGATATAAGGCAGCTTCTGAACCGAATGTTCGCGTATTTTATAGGTTATTTTCTCGTTGCGCAAATCAACCTGGACCCTAAACCCTTGTTTTTTCAGGTTTTGTGCCACCGCTTGCGCATAATCAGACTGCGCGTCCGAGATGTTCAGCACGACAACCTGCACCGGCGCCAGCCACAGCGGCATCGCACCGGCATGGTTTTCGATCAGGATGCCGACGAAGCGTTCGAGCGAACCGACGATTGCCCGGTGCAGCATGACCGGCACCTTGCGGGTGTTGTCGTCGGCGACATATTCCGCGCCGAGACGGCCCGGCATGGAAAAGTCGACCTGCATGGTGCCGACCTGCCAGGGGCGGCCGAGCGAATCCTTCAGGTGGTATTCGATCTTGGGGCCGTAGAACGCGCCCTCGCCCGGCAGCTCTTCCCAGCTCACATCGCAGGCGCGCAGCGCGTTGCGCAGCGTGTCCTCGGCGCGATCCCAGGTCTCGTCGGAACCGATGCGGTTTTCCGGGCGCAGGGCGATCTTGATCGAGATGTCGGAGAAGCCGAAATCCTTGTAGACCTGCATCGCCTGCTGGTGGAAGGCGGTGCACTCGTCCTGGATCTGCTCTTCCGTGCAGAAGATATGGCCGTCGTCCTGGGTGAAGCCGCGCACACGCATCAGGCCGTGCAGTGCGCCCGAGGACTCGTTGCGGTGGCACTGGCCAAACTCGCCGAAGCGCAGCGGCAGGTCGCGGTAGCTGCGCAGACCGGCGTTATAAATCTGTACATGGCCGGGGCAGTTCATCGGCTTGAGCGCGTAATTGCGGTTTTCCGACTCCGTCACGAACATGTTTTCGCGGTAGTTCTCCCAGTGGCCAGTTTTTTCCCACAGCGTACGGTCGAGGATCTGCGGCGCCTTGACTTCCTGGTAACCGCTCTCCTGGTAGACGCGGCGCATGTACTGCTCCACCTGTTGCCAGATCAGCCAGCCTTTCGGATGCCAGAAAATCAGGCCGGGCGCCTCGTCCTGGAAATGGAACAGGTCGAGCGCCTTGCCCAGCTTGCGGTGGTCGCGCTTCTCGGCCTCCTCGAGCATGTGCAGATACGCTTCCTGGTCTTCCTTCTTCGCCCAGGCGGTGCCGTAGACACGCTGCAGCATCTCGTTCCTGGAGTCGCCGCGCCAGTAGGCGCCGGCCAGTTTCATCAGCTTGAAGACCTTGAGCTTGCCGGTGGACGGCACGTGGGGGCCGCGGCAGAGGTCGGTGAAGTTGCCCTCGCTGTAGAGCGACACGTCCTCGCCCTGCGGAATGGAGGCAATGATCTCGGCCTTGTAGTGCTCGCCGATGGACTTGAAATAGGCCACCGCCTCGTCGCGCGGAAGGACCTTGCGTTGCACCGGCTCATCCTTCTTTGCGAGCTCGGCCATTTTCTTTTCGATCGCCTGCAGGTCTTCCGGTGTGAAGGGACGCTTGTATGAAAAGTCGTAATAGAAGCCGTTGTCGATCACCGGGCCGATGGTTACCTGGGCTTCGGGGAACAACTCCTTGACCGCGTAGGCCAGCAGGTGGGCAGTCGAATGCCGGATGACGTCGAGGCCGTCGGGATCCTTGTCGGTGACGATTGCCAGGTTGGCGTCGCGGTCGATCAGATAAGAGGTGTCGACCAGCTTGCCGTCGACGCGGCCGGCGAGTGCGGCCTTGGCGAGGCCGGCACCAATGCTGGCGGCCACCTGGGCGACGGTGACCGGCGCGTCGAACTGGCGCTGCGATCCATCGGGAAGTCGGACTGAAACCATGCTGTTCTCCGTATCGGGCTTGCCCCGGGAAGCGGCGTCTGGCGGACGCCAGAAAATGAGGACGAAAAAAAACGCGGACCAGCCGCGTTTTTTTCAGATGTGAAAGACGAAAAAGAACCCGACTAGCGTCGCACCATAACCTTGTCGGTTGTAGTTCGCGGTGTCATAACCGGGAGTGCCTTTCTCGCTCTTACAAAGTGTACCGGGTCAGGTACTGAATTCGTTGGTAGGCTCGATTGGACTCGAACCAAAAAGAAGACATGACTATACACAACCACACGAGGACAGGCAAGGGGCGCATTGGTCTCAGTCGGTGCTTTTTGGGCCCTTCTGCCCCAAGCTACTGCCCCAACAGCTCGTCCCCGAGCAACTTGCTCGCCCCGCTGGTGCGCGGAATTGTCAATCAAAGTGGGACGTATGTGGGACGTATGCAGCGCAGATAATCCGGGACTCCTCGTCAAGAACAAGAAAGCCAGGACCGAGCTAACCTTCTTGCGTTGTGACTCGGAATAACCCATAGAACTTTTCCCGATCCCCGCCACTTGACTGGGCAGAGCAAGAGCGTACGTGGCGCGCAGGAGTGGGTGCTGCGGTCGGATGCGAGGCTCCGCTATGCAGCTGCTGGTGGGTGACGGCTCTGGCCTCCCACGTGCCCCCCCTTTACTGGCGCCACAACCACTGCCCTGCCACCTTGGACACCGATACCGTCTCGACCGTCTTAGCTGTTTCCAAGAATGTGTTCGAATTTACGGAGCCAGTACGGCAGGCGGATGGCAAACAAAATGACCGAGTGGGCTTTGCAACCGCACAGAACTCAATATTTTTTGCAGCAGTTAACAATTCTGCATTTACGTTCATTGATAGTGCTCGTAGGATACAAATGTCACCCTTCACATGAATACATTATGGAAAATCTAATTTACTGGCAGGGCAAGGCGGTCGGGCGCGAGTTTGGCGATTATGTAACGTTCTTCCCGTCGGCGCCGCCGGAGGCAGTCGCAGCGCTTTCACAAAGAGCGAAGCATACGGAAGCAGACTCAGAAAAAGTGCTTGCGTCTGTCGTCACGGCACTCAACGTACAACTCGATACACTTCCGGGCCTAGCCGATGCAGTCGAAGCCCTGATAAAGCAGCGCGCTTCCCAGGCGGAAATTCAGTCAGGCATGATTTAAATTGTTTCGCCGAAGGGCAGCATCGACAAAAAAGCCAATCGATTCGGGCCGGGCGACAAGCAGTTACAGTCGTACCGGCTGTTAGATCTATCCTGATCCAGCCCGAGATGGTGGCCGCGCGGGCGCCCAGACCAACCCGGGGACGCCGTCTTGAATGAACTGTCCTTAGCGAAAATCTAATGACCGACCAGGTGCTGCGCTAGGGGTATAAACCTAACCGCTCCCCAATCAAGATACGGCTGAAAATTAGAAAATTGTTTCTAGTTGTAAACGCGATGCCCAGAGTCATGATACATTCGCTCCTGCTTGAAATTTGTCGGAAAAGGAGCCAATGATGATCAAGACCCTCAAGACCCAGTGCCTCGTCCTAGCCATTGCGTGCACGGCGACGTCGGCATTGCCTGCCCAAGCGGCTTCCTATGTGTTCTCCGACAGCCTCTCCCCGAGTTTTGCCGACCAGGCGGTGGCGACGCTGACGATCAGCGATATCGCCGGTGGCACGCTGTGGTCGCTGACGGGCACCTATGACGCGCGCAGCTACCCGTCGGCTTTCCTGCAAGGGATCGCCTATACGTATTCGGACGGATCCGGTGGCGGCAAGGGCAAACCCGGGCTCGCCGCAAGCGATTTCACCGTAACCCAGGGTGCGGTCACGCTCAAGGGCGTGGATGCCAAGGGCGTAACTTTCAGTACCGCCAACAATAGCGGGCGCTTCCAGAGCGGCGACGCAGTGACCTGGGTGTTCCGCAACACGACCGCCAGCCAGTTCAGCGACCTGCAGGCGCACGTCAACGCTATCAATGGCGGCAATTCCGTCAAATTCGCGGCAGTGGCCGCCACCACCCCGCTGTCGCCGATCCCGGAACCCGGGACTTGGGCCATGCTGCTGACCGGCCTGGCATTCGTCGCGTGGCGCGGCCGCCGGCTGGTCGCCACCGCCCCGTCGGCCCCGGCCCTGGCGGCCTGACCCCCTCCTCGCGCCGGTCTCCGGCGTGCGCTCGCTGGCAGTTCTTGCTACCACCGGAATGCAACTGGCGTTTTTCAACAGTTGGTCGATAAATCAGCGATTTGCTTAGCGGTAAGTGTTATGATGCCGAGCAGTAACTGTTAGTTATGGCCTGCGCCACTGCACCGCAAACGACAGCCGGCCCTCCGCCTGCCCCGTCCTTTCGCGATCCGGATGGCCGCCGTGCCGCCCGTACGATGACCACGGACCGCCTCATGGACAATCAGCTCGACCCGGCCCTACTGATCAATTCCACCGCACCGCAAGATCCCAACAGCACCCGCACCCAGAGCGACGCCCCGGCCAGACCGGTTCCGCCGCCACGCGGCCTGTACCAATGGAAGACCCTGCTCAACCTGTTGCGGGGGGCTGATCTTGCCGCTGTAGTGGCCGCCGGCCTGCTGGGACACCTGATGCGGTTCGGCACGTGGCTGCCCAATACCTCGTCTGCCCACCTCTTCCTGTATTTAAGCAGTATCACGACGGTGGTCTCGCTACACCTGTCCCATAGCTATCGGGTACGCACGGTAAAGTCATTTAGCGAACAACTGAGCGCCTTGTTCGTTGGCGGGGTCGGTGCCCTGCTGGCGATCCTGGCTTGCGGCTACCTGTCCGGCAGCCTGCACGATTATTCGCGGATCTGGGTGCTGGCGACGACCGTGGTCGCCGCTACCCTGCTGTTGGCTAACCGCATTGCCGTGACGCTGCTGCTACGGCGAGGCATCGCGAGCGGGCATTTCCTTGAACGGATTGTCATGGTCGGGGCCAATGAGCAGGCCGACCGGATGATCGCGACGATCCGCTGCGAAGAGTCCAGCAACGTGCGCATTCTCGGCATGTTTGAAGACCGTATCAACCGGCCCCTGCCGGCGCTGCACGGCGTGCCGATCCTGGGATCCACCGATGACCTGCTGGCCTATGTGCGCCAGAACCGGGTCGACCGTATCGTGGTCACGCTGCCTTGGGTCGGGTCCGACCGCGTGGACGCGCTGCTGAAAAAAATGCGCACGGTTCCTGTGCGGGTCGATCTGGTGCCGCACGAGATCATCTGGCAGTTTCCGGCCATTGAGATGGAACGCCTGGGCGGGGTCCCGCTGCTAACCATCGCCAATGGCAAGGTCGACGAACAGATGGGCATGGTCAAGCGCCTGGAAGACCTCGCTATCTCCAGCCTCCTCCTACTGGCCGCCAGCCCGGTTCTGATGCTGACCGCGCTGGCGATCAAGCTCGACAGCCGCGGGCCGGTGATCTTCAAGCAGAAGCGGCACGGCTTCAACAACCAGATCTTCGACGTCTACAAGTTCCGTTCGATGCGGGTGGCGGATTCTGCGGCACCCAACGTCGTGCAGGCCACCCGGGGCGACGCGCGCGTGACCCGGGTCGGCCGCTTCATCCGCAAGACGAGTCTGGACGAGCTGCCGCAGCTGATCAACGTCCTCAAGGGCGACATGTCGATCGTCGGCCCTCGTCCCCATGCGGTACAGCACAACCACCAGTATGCCGGCATCATCGCCGACTACTTCGCCCGTCACAATGTCAAGCCCGGCATTACTGGCTGGGCGCAGGTCAACGGATTGCGCGGCGAGACCGACACCGACGACAAGATGCGCCGACGCGTCGAATACGATCTCCACTACATCGAACACTGGTCGCTGTGGTTGGACCTGAAGATCATCCTGATGACCGGGGTCGCCGTCTGGTTCCAAGACACCGCCTACTAGACGGCTGCGCCTGCCCGCCCCGACACCCCGACTCGCCCAAGACGCCTGAGCAAGTTGCTCGCGCATACACCGCGTGGCGCCGACAGGTCAGCGCCGCGGGCGCGCGGCAGATTCATTGACTCAATAAAAAAAACCGGGGGCGTAGCCCCCGGCCTTGTCACGCGCGTCCCGGCTCAGGCCGCGGCGAAACCGCCGTGCCTGGGAGCGGTGTCCTTGCGGCGGCGGGCGACATACACGACCAGCGCAAGGCCGCCCAGCATCATGCCCCAGGTGGCGGGTTCCGGCACCGGCGACACGTTGATGTTGCCGCCGAAGCTGCCGCCGGTAGTGCCGGTGATCTTGCCGGTCACGGCCAGCGAATAGGCGCCGCGAACGATACCGGCGGCCGACAGCGACCACAGGTCCAGCGGACCGCTCATCAGCGGCACGCCGGTGGCGATCTCGGTACCATTCTGGAACAGGCTGAAACCGGTGATGTTGAGGTCGGACTTGCGCAGCGTTGCGATCGAGGTCAGAGCTGCGTCGAGGTCCGACTGCGCGCCGATCGAAAACGTGAACACGTCGCGGAATGTCTTGCCGGTCAGGCCGACGAAGGAATCGGCGAACGACGCAGTGTTCTGAGACAGATCCAGCGAATAGCTACGATTGATATCGTAGACTGGCGCCGCATGCGCGGCTAGGGCCGAAGCAGCCAGAACGAGTCCGGCCGCAAGCTTGCTTACTACCTGTTTCATTGTTACTCCTCATAGAGATGTTGGTTAAACCGCCAACGACACGGACCAGCTACAACAACTTTGCTTCGCTACAACGAAAGATACTACACAGACAATTTCGCAGCAACAAAAATTTACAAAGTGCTAGTTGACTTCCAGTATTTCCTTGCGGAAATTATTTTGAGTAGAAATGCAGAATCGCGTTTGGAGTGACTTTCCGCTACCCGCAATGACGCTGGCGCGCGTGCGCCACTACGCCTAGAAGTTCACCTCCCTACCCGCCACCGCAGGCGGCGGGCCGTACATCATCTCTGTCGAAGCCAGGCCGAGATGGCGCGACTAGTAATTCGGCACGCCAGTAGCGCGGCCGATACCGTGATACTCGACCCCAGCTTCGGCCATTGCGAACGGCTCAAACAGATTGCGCCCGTCAAAGACCAGCGCGGACTGCATGGCTGCCCGCACCTGCGTCCAGTCCGGATTGCGGAACGCCTTCCACTCGGTCACGATGACCAGTGCATGAGCTCCCTGCACCGCTGCCATCTGGGTATCCGAGAACTCCACCCTCGCCAGTAGTTCAGGCCGGCTGGCGAAATCGAGCGCCAGCACACGCCGGGCCTCGTCCATGGCCACCGGATCGAACACCGCCAGGGTAGCGCCCAGGCGCAGCAGTTCGCCAATGATCACCCGCGAGGGCGCTTCGCGCATGTCGTCCGTATCCGGCTTGAAGGCCAGGCCCCAGACCGCCACGCGCTTGCCGTGCAGATCCGCGCCGAGGCGTGCCCTGATCTTCTTGGGCAGCACATACTTCTGGCGCGCGTTGACCTCCTCCACCGCGCGCAGGATCAGCAACTCCTGGTCGTAGACCCGCGCGGTGCGCTCGAGCGCCTGCACATCTTTCGGGAAGCAAGAGCCGCCGTAGCCGCATCCCGCATACAGGAAGCTGTAGCCGATGCGCGGATCGGATCCGATGCCCTGCCGCACGGCCTCGATATCCACGCCCACCTTGTCGGCCAGGTTGGCCAGTTCGTTCATGAACGAGATCCGCGTCGCCAGCATCGCGTTGGCCGCATATTTCGTGAATTCCGCCGAGCGCACGTCCATCCAGAGCGTGCGCTCGTGATTGCGATTGAACGACGCGTACAGGCGGCGCATGAGCGCGCGGGCGCGTTCGCCTGCAGGCGTGCTGTCACACCCGATGACGATGCGGTCCGGGCGCATGAAATCCTCGACCGCGGCGCCCTCCTTGAGGAACTCCGGGTTGGACACCACCGAGAACTCCAGCGCCGCGCCGCGACGAGCCAGTTCATCGGCGATCGCCTGACGGACCTTGTCGGCCGTACCCACTGGCACCGTGGACTTATCGACGATGACCTTGAAGTCGTTCATGTAGCGACCGATGGAGCGCGCGGCTTCCAGCACATACTGCAGGTCGGCCGAGCCGTCTTCATCGGGCGGCGTGCCCACCGCAATGAACATCACGTCGCCATGAGCGACGGCCGCCTGCACGTCCGATGCAAACGTCATCCGGCCGGCGGCCCGGTTGCGGCGCACGATCTCCTCCAGGCCGGGCTCATGGATCGGGATGCCGCCGCCATTGAGAATATCGATCTTCTGCTGATTCACATCCAGGCAAAACACATCGTTGCCCAGTTCGGCCAGGCATGCGCCCGTTACCAGGCCGACGTAGCCTGTTCCAATGATCGTGATCTTCACTTCTTCCCCTGCTTACAAAAATAGTTACGATCCGGCGGCGACCGCGACCGGCTGCGGTCGCGTGCGGCGCCGGCTGCGGCGATCCCTTGCGTTGCCCCACAGGCTGTCGAGGCGCGACGCATGGGTGATGAGTCCGGTGCGATCGACGCTGTAATCCTTGAACAGGATGACTTCCGACAGCGCTGCCTGCGCGGAGACCCGGGTATAGTCAAACAGCACGCAGCGCTCCAGGTGTGCGCCTGCCTGGATGCGGCAGCCGGCACCAATCCATGATGGTCCGGTGATGCAGGCACCGGCCTCGATGTGAGTGCCGGACCCGATGTAGACCGGTCCCTCGATGTGCGTACCCTCCCATTCGATGCGGGTGTTAAGGCCAACCCAGACGTCCGGTGCAATCTGCGTCCCAGGCAGGCGCATCCCCTCGACCTCTCCCTTGAGCACCGCCTGCAGCACCGCCCAGTAGTCGGTGACGGTGCCGATGTCGATCCAGTTGAAGTCGTGTTTCTGGGCGTAGAAGGGCAGGCCCAACTCAACGAGCATCGGGAACAACTGCGAGCCGATGTCGAACTCCTCTCCGGATGGGATCAGGTCGAGTACCTGCGGCTCGAACAAATAGATGCCGGTGCTGGCGTTGTTCGACCGTGCTTCGTCCTGGGCCGGCTTTTCCTGGAACGAAGTGACCCGCCCGTCCGCGTCGCTGATGACCACGCCGTAGCTCGATACCTTGTCCCATGGCACTTCGCGGGTAATCACCGTGGCCAGCGCACTGCTGCGCCGGTGCTGCGCGAGCGCGGCCCGCAGGTCGAGGTCGATGACCGCGTCACCGCACATCACGACCGTCGTGTCATCGAAAAACCCGCCGAATTCCTGGATCTTGCGCATGCCGCCGGCGGAGCCCAGCGGCCGGGGAACCACCTTTCCGTCGTCGTCGCAATACCCTTCGAACGAATAGCCGATCTGCACGCCGAACTGGTGTCCGTCGCCGAAATACTCCTCGATCTTCTCGTGCAGGTAGCTGACATTGACCATAACCTGCTTCACGCCGTGGCGGGCGAGATGCTCGATCAGGTAAGCCATGACTGGCTTGCCAAGAATCGGGATCATCGGCTTGGGCAACTCATAGGTCAGCGGCCGCACGCGGGTCCCCTTGCCGGCTGCAAGAATCATTGCTTTCACTTCTATGCACCTCTTCTTATTGCGGCGCCTGTCTCCAGGCCCCAGTATTGATGCTCGCAGGCGCCCCGTCGGCGCCCCTGCGCGTACTGCAATCAGTCTGCGAGGATGACCTCGCGCAGCTTGCTGATCAGTTGCGGGTCGGCGTGTTCACTGATCCCCCCGCCGCCGGTCAGCCCGTGACGCTTGTCGAGGGCGGCAATGAGTTCATCCTCGTCCCAGGCGACGGCCAGCCCTGCGCGCCCGCCCACCCATTTCGCGGTAGCCACCTGGTGATCGTTGCGATGCTCGCCCAAGGCCGCGCGGCGCGGCATCAGCAGAATCGGCTTGCGGTAGCGCAGCGCGGTCAGGATCGAGCCCATGCCGGCATGCGAGACAATTAGTGACGCCTGCTGGAACAGCTCGTTTGCCCGGCCGGGCGCAACGAAGTCCGCCGAGTCGAAGTGGACAGGGCGATTACTTGTCGGGCCAATCTGGGCGAACACCTTCTCGTCCGGATGGTCCTGCGCCCAGCGGTCCACGGCGGCGACCAGGCGGTCAAACGGCAGTTGGGTGCCGACAGTCACGAAGATCACAGCACACTCCCCCAGAAACGCGGACCGTTTTCCGATTCAAGGTGCTGCCACTGTGTCAGCCAGACATGGGCGATACGCTTGGCCTTGCGACCGGAGTTGGACAGGGCTTCGGAATTGGCGATGCTGTCGACCCATATCGTCTTGGCGCCGATCATCCGCCCGAACAGCAGCGCGGCAAATCCAGGCGCGGCGCCCGTTGAAATCACGACATCCGGTCGCACCCGCAGCACGACCCATGCGACCTGGGCGAACATCTTCAGCAGTTTGATTTTTTCCCAAAGGTTCGCGTCGGCCACCGCATATAATGGGCCGTCCACTTCCCGAGCGTAGTCCGAATTGGTGGTCACGTAACTGACCTCGCATCCGTCAAACGCCGGCCTCATGCGCAGCAGTTGCACCCAGTGTCCGCCTCCCGAGGCGACCGCAAGTATTCGTTTCTTTCCCACGTTTTCTTCGCTCCCTGTCATATGTCGGCGCCGGCCCCCGCGGCGCGCCCCCGATTTCGCTGAACTGCAGCGTTAAGTTAAGTTTAATCAAGTGTGTAGCATGGCAACATTATGTTGTTACTTTTGAGCGATCATTCCGTAAGAAAACAACACTTCCGGTAGCAATGGTTTACGTCCGCCGGTAGTCATCCTCGAAGCGCACGATGTCGTCCTCCCCCAGATAACTGCCCGACTGCACCTCGATCAGATGCAGCGGCAGCTTGCCGGGGTTTTCCAGCCGATGAGTGACCCCGATCGGGATGTACGTCGATTCGTTCTCGGTAAGCAGCTTGACCTCGTCGCCACGGGTGACCAGCGCGGTGCCGGAGACGACGATCCAGTGCTCTGCACGGTGATGGTGCATCTGGCTCGACAGCTTGGCGCCCGGTTTGACGACAATGCGCTTGACCTGATAGCGGTGGCCGGCATCGATGCTTTCGTAGCATCCCCATGGACGATGCACGACGGTATGGCTCTCGTGCTCGACCCGTCCGCGCGACTTCAGATCATCGACCACCTGCTTGATGCGCTGGGACTCGTTCTTGTGCGCCACCAGCACCGCGTCCCGCGTCTCCACGATGACCAGGTCCTGCACGCCGACGGCCGCGACCAGGCGGCTTTCCGAGCGAATCATGGAGCCGCTCACGTCCACCGTGTGGACGTCGCCGCGTACCACGTTACCGCTGCCGTCGGCCTGCCCCGCCTGGGCCAGGGACTGCCAGGAGCCGACGTCGCTCCAGCCGAGATCGGCGGGCACCACGACGGCCTTGGTCGTGCGTTCCATGACCGCGTAGTCGATCGAATCCGACGGACATTGCGCAAAAGCCTGCGCATCCAGGCGGCAGAAATCCAGATCGCGGGCCGCCGCGGCCAGCGCAGCCTCGCAAGCCTGGGCGATGTCGGGTCTGAACTGCCGTATCTCGGCCAGAAACGCGTCAGCCCGGAACATGAACATCCCGCTGTTCCACAGGTAGTCTCCGGCGTCGAGCATGCGCCTGGCTTCCTCGCGCACAGGCTTTTCAACGAAGCGGTCCACCAGGAAGCAACCGTCGGCCGCCCGCGCGGACTTCCCTTTGCGGATGTAGCCGTAACCGGTCTCCGGCGTATCCGGCTGGATTCCGAACAGCGCGAGCGCACCGTTGCGGGCGGCCTCAAAGGCGACCGCCACCGCCTGCTCGAAGGCCCGCAGGTTGCCGACCACGTGGTCAGCTGGCATCACGAGCATCACCGCATCGGGGTCGCGTGAGAGCAGATACTGCGCCGCCACGGTGACCGCCGGGGCCGTGTTCTTCCCCTGAGGCTCGAGAATGATGTCCAGCGGGGTCACACCGGCACGGCTCAACTGGTCAGCGGCGAGGAAACGATGCTCATTGGCGCAAACGAGCAGCGGCGCGCCCACCCCGGCAATGCCGGCGGTTCGCAGCACGGTCTCCTGGAGCATGGTCTTGTCCGATACCAGCGGCTGATACTGCTTGGGAAGCGCCGCGCGCGACAGCGGCCACAAACGGGTGCCGGAGCCGCCGGAGAGAATGACGGGATAGAGGGTAGTCATGGTGTCGAGGTCCTCTCGTGCTGTATTTCGGGCCTCAGAACGGGCCAAGGTTAAGGCGGCGCAACAGCGGTCGTCCGCGTGTCTGCAACCAGTGATCCCGCATCTCCGTACCGAACTTGTCGATCTCGGCGGCCAGTTCCTCCCGGCGCTCAAGGACTTGCGTGAAACCGGCCGCGATATCTTCCGCCCGGTCGGTGTCGACGAACACGGTCCCCTTCGGGAACAGACGGCGCAGCGTGGCCGTATTGGAGATCAGCATCGGCTTGCCGGCGCCGACGGCCTCGCCGCAGACGCTGAGCTGGATGCCGTCAAAACGCGTGAACGCGATCACCGCGTCGCACCCGATCATCAGTGCATCGAAATCCTGCCGCGACAGAAAGCCGACGAAGCGCACGTTGGCCGGAGCACGGCGGATCAGTTCCTGGTCCTTGCAGTTGGCGACATTGCCGGTGATGAGAACGGTGACGCCCGGTTGCATGCGGGCCGCCTCGAGCAGTTCGGCGATTGGCTCATCCTTGGCGAACGATGCGGGGAAGACGAACCAGGGACGTGGCACACCGGCACCCGGGTCGAACGAACCGGTGCCAAGGAAACTGGCCGGCGGGTCCTCGACCACCATCAGCCGCTCCGGATCGACCCCCAGGTCCAGCGCGGACTGGGCCACGTCGGCGTTATGGGCGAGCACCACGTCGCAGCGGGACAGCAGCGACAGTCCCAGCGGCACCCTGCTCCAGGGCGGGCGAAACATCGCATTGTGACAATCGGCTACCACCACCGCGTCGCGGCGCACGAGCGCGCGGTACAGCAGCGCCCACCAGAGAAGTGGCACCTGCGGCAACTGGACCCATACCGCCTGCGGCCGCTGGCGCAGCATCATCGACATCATGGCCAGGCTGTTGCGCAGGTAGTTACGCAACTTGGCGATCCTGCCCGCGCGGCGCTCAACCGGCAGAAATACCGTCTCGAACCCGCAGTGCGGCGCCATCGAGATCTGCCTGCGCTGGAACCCGATCCACGCAAAATACAACTGTCCACCCTGTTTTTTCATCGAACTCTCCCTGTTTGCCGCAGCATGCGACGGGCCTGTCGGCGTCATTCGAACATCTCGGCCGTCGCGAACGGCGTGCCGGCCGCGTCCTTGGCCGACAGTACCGGCGCGTCGGCCAGCGGCCAGTCGATCGCCAGTTGCGGATCATTCCACGCGATGCAGCGCTCGTGCTCGGGCGCGTAGTAATCGGTGGTCTTGTAAAGGAACTCGGCAACATCCGACAGCACCAGGAAGCCGTGCGCGAATCCCTCGGGCACCCACATCTGCCGCTTGTTGTCCGCACTGAGCACTGCGCTGACCCACTGACCAAACGTGGGCGAAGCGCGGCGCAGATCGACGGCGACATCCAGCACCTCGCCGGCCGTCACGCGTACCAATTTGCCCTGCGGTTGCGCGATCTGATAGTGCAGGCCGCGCAGGACGTTGCGCGCGGAGCGCGAATGGTTATCCTGCACGAACGCGACCTTGCGGCCGATCGCCTCTTCAAAGCGGCGCTGGTTGAAGCTCTCGAAAAAGAATCCGCGCTCGTCGCCGAAGACCTTGGGCTCAAGCAGCACCACATCGGGCACCGCCAGTCGTGTCGCCTCCATCAGAACACCCTTTCCCGCAGCACCTGCTGCAGATAGCGGCCATAGCCGTTCTTCGCCAGCGGCGCGATCAGACGCTCAAGCTGTCCGGCGTCGATCCATTTCTGGATGAACGCGATCTCTTCCGGGCACGCGACCTTCAGGCCCTGCCGCGCCTCCAGCGTGGCGATGAACTGGCTGGCGTCGAGCAGCGACTCGTGCGTACCGGTATCGAGCCATGCGTAGCCACGCCCCATGATCTCCACCGACAATGAACCCTGATCGAGGTAACGCTGGTTCAGGTCGGTGATTTCGAGCTCGCCGCGGGGCGACGGCTTCAGGCTGCGGGCGAAGTCGGCGACCTGGGCGTCATAGAAATACAGGCCGGTGACCGCGTAGTTGGATTTGGGCTGCGCCGGCTTTTCCTCGATCGACAGCGCGCGCCCGCCGCTGTCGAAGTCGACCACGCCGTAGCGCTGCGGGTCCTGTACGTGATACGCGAACACGGTGGCGCCTTCCTCCCTGGCCATCGCGCCGGCCAGCAGCGCGGGCAGGTCATTGCCATGGAAGATGTTGTCGCCGAGGATAAGGGCCGACGGGTCGCCGCCCACGAAGGACTCGCCGATCAGGAAGGCCTGCGCCAGCCCGTCCGGCGACGGTTGCACCGCGTAGGAGAGCGAAATGCCCCACTGACTGCCGTCCCCCAGCAGCTGCGCAAAACGCGGCGTATCCTGCGGCGTCGAAATCACGAGGATGTCGCGGATGCCGGCCAGCATGAACACGCTGAGCGGGTAGTAGATCATCGGCTTGTCAAAGACCGGCAGCAGCTGCTTGGAGACGGCCATCGTCGCCGGATACAGGCGCGTGCCGGAGCCGCCGGCCAGGATGATGCCTTTACGTTTCATAGGACTCCTTGTGAGGCGAGTTCATCGACCATGCGGTCCACATGGATTTGCCACGCGGGCATGACCACCCCGAACGCCTGCTCGATCTTGCCGCAGGCAAGGCGCGAATTGCGCGGCCGCACGGCGGCGGTCGGATACTCGGCGGACGGCACCGGAATCACCGCGTCGGCGCCTGCCCGCAAGACCGCGCCTTGCCGGGCAGCGCGGCTCAGCACGTGCCGGGCATAGCCATGCCAGGTAGTCTCGCCGGCCGCCGCCAGGTGGTAGACGCCGGCAAAACCTGCATCGGGCATTCGCAGCACCCGGTGCAGGGCCAGTGCCGTGATGTCGGCAATGAGCTCGGCACCGGTGGGCGCGCCGACCTGGTCGGCCACCACCTTGAGCACGTCGCGCTCGCGGGCCAGGCGCAGCATCGTCTTGGCGAAATTCGCACCCCGCGCCGCATGGACCCAGCTGGTGCGAAACACCAGGTGCCGGCTCGCCAGTTCGCGCACCGCGATCTCGCCGTCGAGTTTGGAGGCGCCGTACACCGACAGCGGGTTGGGCACGTCCTCCTCGGTATAGGGGCCTTGCGCGGTGCCGTCAAAAACGTAATCGGTCGAGTAGTGGACCAGCCAGGCGCCGATTTCCTGCGCCAGTACCGCCAGCGCCGCCGGCGTCTCCGCGTTCACGCGGCGCGCGCGCGCCTCATCGGTCTGCGCGCGGTCCACTGCGGTATAGCCGGCCGCATTAACAATCGCGTGCGGCATGACCTGGCGCACCAGCGCGAGCACCTGGTCGGGCTGCTCGAAGTCGGCCTGCCCGCGTCCGGCGGATACGACCTGCCCCAACGGCGCCAGCGCGCGTTGCAGCTCCCATCCGACCTGGCCATCCTTGCCCAGCAGCAGAATGCGCATCATGCGTACTGCTCCGCCACCCAGTTGCGGTAGGCACCGGAGGTCACGCTGCGCACCCACGCCTGATTGTCCAGGTACCAGCGCACGGTCTTCGCAATCCCGGTCTCGAACGTCTCCGCCGGACGCCACCCCAGTTCGCGTTCGATCTTGGAAGCATCGATTGCGTAGCGGCGGTCGTGCCCCGGGCGGTCCTTCACAAAGGTGATCTGCTCGGCATAGCTGCGGCCGTCGGCGCGAGGGCTTTCGCGGTCGAGCACCGCGCACAACGTCTGCACCAC
The DNA here is from genome assembly GCF_019656455.1 of Noviherbaspirillum aridicola. Taxonomy (GTDB): domain Bacteria; phylum Pseudomonadota; class Gammaproteobacteria; order Burkholderiales; family Burkholderiaceae_D; genus Noviherbaspirillum; species Noviherbaspirillum aridicola. The sequence continues at coordinate 165,043 of NZ_BPMK01000010.1, read as the reverse complement.
GGACAGGTTCGTCTTTTCGTTCCAGCCGCCGATGTTGTACGTTTCCCCCGGCACGCCGGCCTCCAGCACCCGGCGGATCGCCGCACAATGGTCGGTCACGTACAGCCAGTCGCGCACCTGGGCGCCGTCGCCGTAGATCGGCAGCGGCAGCCCGCCCAGCGCGTTGTGGATGACCAGCGGGATCAGTTTTTCGGGGAAATGTCGCGGCCCGTAATTGTTCGAGCAGTTCGTCGTCAGTACCGGCAAGCCATAGGTGTGGTGATAGGCGCGCACCAGGTGATCCGACGCGGCCTTGGTCGCCGAATAGGGACTATTGGGCAAATACCGGTGGGTTTCGCTAAAGGCCGGATCATTCTTCTCCAGCGTGCCGTACACCTCGTCGGTCGACACATGGAGAAAGCGGAAGGCGTCGCGCTCCGTACCGGCCAACTGGCCCCAGTATGCGCGCGCAGCCTCCAGCAACTCGAACGTACCGACAACATTGGTCTGCACAAACACGCCTGGCGAACCGATCGAGCGGTCCACGTGGCTCTCGGCGGCGAAGTTCACAATTGCGCGTATCCGGTGCCGCTGCAGCAGGTCCGACATCGTCGCGCGGTCGCCGATATCGGCCTGCACGAACACATGGCGCGCGTCGCCTTCCAGTGCGGCCAGGTTGCCCCGGTTGCCCGCATAGGTGAGCTTGTCGACGTTGACCACGGGGCCACAACCCTGGGCGATCCACTCGAGCACGAAATTGGAGCCGATAAATCCCGCTCCGCCTGTAACCAGTATCATCCTGTCGTCCATTTCAATTCGTTGCCGCACTCGCGGGCGCGGCGCCGCCCGCCCGTACGACGAAGTCCGCGAACTCGATCGTGGTGTCCACCGACGGTGCCCAGGTATCGTCGTTGCCGCCGTAGAAGACATCAAAGAACATGCCGTCCACCTTCAACGCATCGTCGGTGCGCACCACCAGTCCGGTCGCCTCGCCCACCGCGACGCCGTCAAACCACATCCGCACGACCCCATTGGCCTGCCCGGGGTCGTTGAGCACGACCTCCTGCACAACGCGGTGCCACACACCCTTCTTGAAGTGAAAACGGTGTCGCACCAGGGACGTGCCGTACTTCACGCTGGTGGGCAGGTATGCGTAGACGGAGCCGCGCCCGCCTTCGCCCCACATCAGGCGGAAACTGAACCCGTCGCGACCGTCAGGAATCTTGCCGCCGGAGTTGCCGGATCCGCCATACAGACCGGGCAACTTGCCGCCCCGCGCGAAATCGACGTTGTCGGCGAACCGCACCGAGTAGGACAGCAGCGCGTGGCGCTCGCCCGCGGGGAAGACCTGCGTCTTGAATCCTGCGCCGCCCGGCGGCAGGCCGCGCTTGCGCATGGACCCGGGGTCGATCGCTCCCTGAGGCACGAACACCCGCATGATCTTTCCCCGGCCATCGGGCCTGGGCACGAAGGTCAGGTTTTGCGCGCCCCACAGGTTCTTTATGCGCGGGAAGCTCTCGATGCCCGCCTCCAGGTCGCCAAACCGTTCCACGGGCGCCGCCGTTGCGCCGGGCACGATGGCGGTCATGCACAAAAACGCGCAGGCAAACCGTATCAATGGGCTGCGCATGCTTACCTCCCCGCCCCGAACGGACGCCCCAGCAACGCGCGGGCGCCCACCCGCGCGCGAGCGACATCGCGGCGCGCGAGCGCCTGCAGCATTTTCGCGACAGTAAACGCCAGCACCGTTGGTACAAACCACGGATAGAACCGGGCGGTAAACAGCAAGCGGCTGCGAGTCAGGTAATACTCCGAGAGCAGGCTGCGCTGCCCCTTCTTGGCGCTGGAGCCGATGGTGCCACCCTCCTTGTGATAGACGACCGCGTCCGGCGCGTACGCCAGCGTCAGGCCCGCGCGTCGCGCGCGGGTGGCCCAGTCGACTTCTTCGTAGTACAGGAAATACCGGTCTTCCATCAGGCCGATGCGATCGATGCACTCGCGGCTTACCATCAGTGCAGCACCGAGGATGTAGTCCAGTTCGGGCTCGACATCGCTCGGACCGCACGGCTGCCCGATCGGCGCGCCCGCGCCTAGATGACGCGCGCGTCCCAGCGCCGGCGAGTACCGTGCGCCACCCCATGCCTGCACCGTGTCGGGCGTGTGGTAGTAGACGACCTTGCAGCCCGCCATGCCGGCGCCGGTCTCGCTCATGCGGCGGGCCAGGGCGGCGATCGCGCCGGGCGTGAGCAGCGCATCATTGTTGAGAAGGAAGAGGTAATCGAAATCGGTATGGCGGCGCGCATACTCGATTCCGACATTGTTGCCTCCGGCAAAACCGAGGTTTGCGCCGGTATGGATCAGGCAGAAGGCCGGATGCGACGCCGTCGCACTGGCGCAGTGAATATCCGGCTCGCAACGACCGTCGCGCCAGTGCATTTCCGGCAGCGCGACGCCACGGCCGGCCGCCCATTGACGGATGACCGGCACCGAGTCGTCGCCGGAGGCGTTGTCGCAGACGACCACGCCCGCCACCTGCCCGCCGCCGTGCGCCAGGATCGACTCCAGACAGTCGACCGTGTCGCGGCCGTTGCGCCAGTTCAGCACGACAATCCAGACCGACTTATCCATGGCGCACCTCCACCGGTACCCCTGATGCGCCACCGGTCGTCCGGTCGCGGCGCGCATACTCGGCCAGGAAGATCGCCAGCGCGATCGAGCCGACGCCGTTGGCGGCCGCCATGTTCGGCTGCGTCATGGCGGTGACCACCATCGTGGCGAACGCGATCCAGAACGCGGCAAAACCGAGCGCGCGATCGCCGGCGCGGTCGCGCGCCGCACTCCACGTGCGGCGCAGCACGCTCACCACGAGCCACAGCAGCGCGGCCAGGCCCGGCAGACCCAGCTTGGTCGTGATGTTCACGTACGAATTGTGGATATAACGGGTATCGGCGATGAAATTCGCGTATTCCGCTTCTGGCGGCTTGTACGCGCCGCCCAGGCCCACCCCCAGCACCGGGTGCTGCGCGATCTTGGCCATTGCGTAGGCATTCTCCACCTTGCGCCTGCCGTAGGAGGCGCCGTGCTCGACCTCGTCTCCGACGCTCAGCAGACGATCCGATGCGGCGATCAGGTACTCCGGCTTGGCCACGGCGACCAGCCCACCCAGGACCAGCGCGCCGACCGACAGCACCATCAGCAACCGGATATACCGCTCGCCGCGTGTCTGCAGCGCCAGCAGGCCGACGCCGGCAATGACCGCAATCCACAGGCCGCGGCCGAAACCAACCAGCGTGCCGCCGGCGGCAAGGCCACCGAACACCATCATCCAGACGCCGAAGCGATGCCGCCCGTGTGCGTAAGCCGCCAGCAGGTAGATCAGTCCGCCCGCCATCAGAAACATGCCGGGGGTAGTGCTGCGCAGGACCTCGCCGCTGACACCGATACTCGACCAGACCCTGCCCTTGCCGAACAGTGCCACACCGGTCAGCGACTGCAGCACCATGCCGGCTGCCAGCACCACGGCCAGCGCAAACAGCCACTTCTTGAAACGTCGGGCGCGAACATCGTTATCGACCGCCAGGCAAAGTACCGGCAACAGCAGCCAGGTGAAATACGGCCGGGCCTCGTTGAGCACGTCCTTCGGGGCGGCCGTCTTGTAGAAAATGGCGATCACCGCCGAGACAACCGCCACGCCCAGAAACGCGACCAGCGCCGGCAAATGGCCGCCCACCGGCGCGATCAGCTCGCGCACCCGCCCGGAGCGCCTGATCAGGAGCAGCAGCAGCATGCCGACGATACCCAGGTCCTCGAGATTAACCCCGCCACCGGCGATCGGCAGGCGCGGCATCAGCGCCTCCGGCACCGCGCCAAACAGCATGGCCATGATGCCGACGACGGCGATCTCGGGATAATTCCACGCCACGAAAGCCAGGATGGGCAGCAGGAGCAGCGCGAACACGAACCACCATGGGAGGATCACGGTCGCCGCGCCAAGGACCACCGAGGCGGCGATACACATGGCCGTCACCCGCCATTCGGCGCGACGGCGGTTATATCCCGGCATGGCGGGCTGGTAATGCAGGTTATTCACCGCGCCCTCCCGGCACACCGCCGACGGTGTCACGCATGCGCTTCATGAGCACCTTCCACCTCGGCGAATATCCGGCCCAGCGTCGCCTTGTACTGGTCGAGCCGGCGTTGCGCGACGACGTTGCCCGCAGCTACCTGCTCGGCCAGTCGTGCCCGCTGGTTGCAGGCGTCGACGATGCGGGCCACCACCTGGTCGGTCGTCTCCCGCGTGCAGTCGGCCACGTGCGGGTAGCCCAGCGTGTTGAACAAGCCGGTGAACTTGCGGCTGTAGGCCATCGGCACGCATGGCACGCCCGACGAAAATGCCGCGATGCAGGCATGCATGCGCGCGCCGGTAAAGAAATCGAGGCCGGAAATGAAGCTTTTCGCCTCGACGGGACTAGCGAACGTCGGTGCGACCGTCACGCCTGGGCGCATGCGCGCGATCTCCTGCGACACCCGCAGATCGTCTTCAGCGGCGCGGTCGGCCGTAATCACGTGCGGCACCAGCACGATGTCGGCGTCGCCACCCGCGCTGACCTCGTCGATCACCCTGAGCACCGCGTCGCGGTAGTCGATCGTCAGCCCGAACTGGTTATTGCCGGTATACCCGCCCGACCACAACAGCCCCGACACATTGATCCCGACCCTGACGCGGCCGGCGGTGCGCGGCGCGCGCTCGAACGGCAGCGCAAAGGCGACGTCGATCGCTTCGTGAAACTCGACGTCCAGTCCGCGCCCCTGGAAATACTCGGTCGACAATCCGTCGCGCGAGAACACCGCACGCGAGTGCGCCATGACGAAATCGCCGATCCGGCGGGCCAGCGGATGCCTGAACGGCCCCAGCGTCTGCGGGCTCATGACCAGCGGCCGCTTGTGCAGGCGTGCCACGACCTTGGTCCCCGCCAGATAGGCCAGACGCTTCCAGCCGTAGATGTCGGAAAAACTGTCGCCTTCACCGATGTCAAGCACGATGTCGCACTGCTTCACGGCGCGGTGGAAATCTCCCTCCAGGCCCAGCAGTCGCTTGCCGTTGACGCGGCATGCGCGGGCCACGGCGCCTGCGGACGGCGAGGCGCCGTCCTGCACCCACCCGAGCAGCGAGAAGCGCGGCTCTATTCCCATCGACCGCGCGACTTCGCCGGCCAGATGCATTTGCGCGTGGGTGAGCGCAGCCACCCCGAGGTTCGGGGAATCAAGGCTGTGCCACAACAGGCCGATGTTTATTGTTCGCATCAGGTGCGCTCTCCAGTTCGTTGCGCGTCGCTCCGCCGTCAGCGGGGCGCGGAATGTTCAAAAACGTCCGGTCAGGATTCGCTTGCCGGTTCCGACAAATGCCTTGGCGTTCTGGACCGGGCTGTAGCGCAGCGCGCACTGCCCGATACCCATGTTCTTGAAGCGAGGCCACGGCTTTCGCAGGAACCAGGCAGCCATGCGCCGCGCGACCTGCTCGGACTTGCGGCGGTACTGGTACGGCTGGATGGCCACCAACTCGGTCTCGCTGAACGCCTGGGCCGACACGACCCCGCCCGCCTTGACCTCGCCCAGCAGCGCCTCGCCCGCGGCGGTGCGCGCAATGATCAGGCTGCGGCCCTCCTGCTCGGTGAAATCCGGATAACCATCCTTGCCGTGCCAGGCGTCGGCTCCCACGATGTCGGCAAACTCCCCGGTGCCGTCGGCGCACATCTTGCAGCGGGGTTGCAGATGCCGGTTCAGGATCCGCCCCCACGCCTCGTTATATTCCATGGTGCGCCTGGCGCCGTCGGCGCTTTCCGCGCAGGCCAGCCCCGGCCAGCCATCGCCGCGGTAGCGCAGCGCGGTGACCGCGGAAGGATCCATGTCCATCCGCTTTAACATCTCCATCGTCCCCTTCATGCTCGGCGTGCCCGCGCACATGAACGACAGCAGATAAGGGATGCGCGCGGCCACCGCTGGCTCGCGGTCCATGATCTTGCGCACGGCGGCCACGTCGCAGGGCTTGCCGACAAAGGCGAAACGGCCGGGCCGGTTCAAGGCCGCCGTCAGCGCCGACACCGGCGAGGCGGGCGCATAGCGCGAACCCGCGGCGTCGATGATCTCGCCCCTCGTCGCGCTGCACGCCGTTTCGTTCATCAGCGGCTGCGCTTTCGAGGCGCGGGTATGCACGACAAAATCGACCTTGCCCGACTCGACCAAATGAATCAGGATGGCCGACAGCACGCCGCCGGACGACCCCTTGTAACGAACCTCTTCGTCGGTCGCGTGCCCGGCCTCCATTCGGACGATCGGCCCCCAAACCGGGTGATACCGAGGCGACTGCCCGCCCTCCTTGCGCTCCAGCCCGATCCCCGGGCACACCGCGCGCACCGCATCCTGCTCGACGCCCGTGAGCGTGCGCAGCGCGACGGGCCGCAGGAAGCCGGAAGCGGACAGGCGCATCGATACGGCCTGTTCGCCGACAGCGTACTGACAGGCGCCGCATCCGGTGCACAGCCCGGCATTGACAATGGTTTCAAGCGTCATGCTGACCTTCGTTCCTTCAATGATTCGCGCAACATGCCGTGGTCGGCCGGCGCTCGTTTGGCGGCTTCCACCATAAACGCGCGTAGGCCGCGCCGATGGCGGCCATGGCGACGATGTAGGCGCCGATGAACGCACGCACCTCGAGCCCGGCGACCCACACGACCGCGACAAGCGCCAGGAAGGCGGCCATGCCGCCAATCTGCACGGCCACGCGTTTCTTCTGGAAGCCGCTCGCGGTGGCGACGATGCCGGTGCCCGCCGCGGCAAAGCGCACGATCAGCAAGGCCCCAAAGACCGGCAGCAGGTGGCCCACACCGGCGAACTCGGCACCGTACAGCAGGACCGCCAACGCGACCGGAAAGAGCAAAAGCGGCAGACCGAATACCACGCCGCACGCCGCCAGCGCCGCGACCGTGCGCAACATGGCGCCACGCATGCCCGGCGCGCCGCCGCCGACCATGCGCGACAGGCTCGGGATCATCACGTTGCCAATGACTGGAATCAGCGACGCGGCGCCCTGGACGATCTTTTGTCCTGCCGCGTACAGGCCCACGGCCTGCGCGCCGAAGAGCAGGCGCACCAGCACCACGTCGAGCTGGCTCCAGGCGGTCGTCAGCATGCCATCGACGCCGTACGGCCAGACCCGCGACAGCGTCTGCCACGCCGATGTGCCCGAGGGCACGGCCAGCGTAAAGCCGGCGACGGTCGCCGCTGCCGCGCGCCAGGCGATGACGAGATAGACCGCGCGAGCCGCAAGCAAGGCCCACGCAACCGCCTGCGGCGTGCCGTACGCGAGCGCCGCACCAGCCCCCAGCGCGAGCGCCATAACATTGCTGGAGGTAACGATTGCGGCTTCGCGCGCATACCGCGCCATGCCACGCAGGGGAGCGATGAAGAAATCGGCAAACGAAGCCAGGCCCGCGGCCACGAAAAGCGGCGCCGTCAGCGACAGCGGCATCGCATCACCGGCCAGCGGCAACAGGACGGCCGCCGACACCGCGTAGACGGCGGCGAGCCAGAGCTTTGCCCAGAAGCTGGTCTGCACCAGCGCTGCCGCGCGAGAGGCGTCCACGCCGACCTCCCGCAGCAGGAAACCGGCAAAACCGAAGTCGACGATCAGCGCGGCGAGTACCGATACCCCGAACGCAAACGTGAAGTGACCGAAATCGGTCGGACCCAGCAGGCGTGCCAGCAGCACGAACAGCACCAGGCTCGACAGCAGGCGGCTGCCGATCGAGACGGCGGTATGAACGAAATGCCTGGCCTTCATTGCCGCATCGTCCCGCCGGCGTCCTGGCCGCCGACCAGCAGCCAGCGTTCGCGCGCCGGCACGCTCGACAGCAGGTCTGTCACGAAACGGTCCTGCAACCGGTAGCCGTCTTCCGCGCTGGCACTGACCGACGACACCCGGAACAGCAGTCCGTCCGAAATGCGCCCGCCCAGGCCATCGGTGACCGTTGCCAGTTTCTGCTCGATTCCGCCGCGGACCACGCGCTCGCCGATGCGCACCCAATAGGTGACCGGCTCCAGGCGTGTTTGCCGCTGCGTGAGGATGCGCATGACGGGCAGCGACTGTGCGCCGCTTGCGATATTGTCCTTGGCACGGCGCAGTAACTGGAATCCTTGCGCGGGGTAGCAGATCTCCGGCAAGTGAACCTGCGATTGCTTGGTTTGCTCCTCGCCATACGCAATGGCCAGCATGACGACCTGACCGGTGACCGCATCCCGGTAGGAGCGAGTCACGACCTGCGAATAGATCCGGTCGAGGAATTCCTGCTGCCCCGGATCGGACACCGTGATCACGTCGGCCTCGACCATGCTCCATGAGCCGAATCGGCGGGGCACGACCTGTTCATAGTCCACCCGGCCGACCTCATCGGCCACGTGCCGCGTCGGCTTGAGACCGACGGCCGCGGCTGCCGCGAAGAACATGACCGCCATGATGACGAGATTGCGCAGCAGGGATACCCTCATGCGGCACTCCCGGCAGTGGCGCGTCGCACCACCGCGCGCAGCGCGCCGTCGGCTGCGATGATGAGGACCAGGGCGCTTACGAAGAGCACCATGCCGGCAAAGCCGTGGAGGAAACCCTGGCCCGCCTCATCGCCGAGATGGAAGGTGATCAGGGTCAGCACGATGACCCGAATCACGTTGGCCGCAAACGAGATTGGCACGATCAGGATGGCCAGCGCGATGTTGCGGGCGACCGATGCGTGCCGCACGAGGTTGAGGTACAGCAGGCCGATCGACTCGAGCGTGAACAACGTCTGCAGACCGGCACAGGCATCGGCCACCAGCAACTGGTAGAAGCCGATCTGAAGAATGACGCCGGTGCGGGCAATCGGGTAGCCGGCCCAGTACAACAGGAACTCGACGACGTTGGAGACCGCCAGTTTCATCGGCAGGGTCAGCGCGTCGACGACGGTGCCCGGCAGCGGCACCATGAACAGCATGAAGAAAAGCGGGAACCACTGCGTGGCCAGCGCCCTGCTGCCTAGCGTAAGCCACAGCGTGGCCGCCAGCGCCAGGACCAGGGATCCGACTTCGAATACCAGGATTTCCTGCGAGCGCCCGAGCACGTACATCAGCAGCGCAGCACCCAGCAGGACCCATGCCGCAGTATCCGACTGCGCAGGACGCGCGGCACCAATCATCGCGCGCCAGTTTCGCGCCATTAGCCAGACGGAAACGCCCAGGATCAGCGGCCCGTGAGCCTGGCTTTCGGTGCTCCAGGCGCCGGCAAACAGGCCAAACAAGGTGGGCACCCACAGCGCGAGACTTCCGGCCACCAGCGGCAGCCAAGGCGCGAGCGCGGCCGACGTGCGGCCGGACGCACTCGGCACTGGCTGCAGCGTTCCGGCCATGATCAGCGATCCACCAGGACGGTGCCGACCAGTTCGGCGCCGGCGGAGCGGATCTGCTGGCTGGCCGTGGCAACCTCGCTCCAGCGGGTCTGATTGCGGCGCACCACCAGCAGGACGCCGCCGACGGCAGCGGCCACCGACAACGCCGCAGGGCCGGACGCGAACGCCGGCACATCAAACAGCACGACATCGAAATGGGCCGAGACTTCCCTTGTCAGCGCCGGGAACGCGGGGCGGCTGATCAGTTCGTGGGGGTTCGGCGGCGGCGTGCCGGCACCCAGCACCGACAGGCTCTCAAACGCGGCGACCGGGGCGATCGCATCCAGGTCGGAACGATCGCCAAGCACGTCGGACAGGCCGGTACGGCTGTTCAGGTTGAACAGCGCCTGCTGGCGCCCGGCACGCAGGTTGGCGTCGACCAGCAGGGTTTTTTCGCCGAGCTGGGAAAACACCACGGCCAGGTTGGCGGCGCAATAGCTTGCGCCGTCACCGGGGTGGACGGCCGCAATTGCCAGCGCCTTGCGGCCGGCGCCGAACCAGCGCAGCATCAGCTGGCTGCGTACCGCGCGAAAGGTATCGACCTGCGGGCTGAACGGATTGTAGGCGGCGACGAGCTCGTTGGAAAAACCGCCCTGCCCGGGCAGCAGGTACGGGTAGGCGAACTGCTGCGACAGCACCTGCTGGATATCGGATTCGGTGACCAGGCCCAGATGCTTGGCCGCCTCCCCGAAACGCATGCCAAGCTCTTTCTGCGCGCGCAGCACCCGCTCGGCATCTTCCGGGGTGATCTTGCCCTGTTCGAGCAGGATACGCCCGATGCTGGTGTCGCGGGTCGCCTGCCGGCTGGCCGGGCGCTCTTCAATAACGTGGTCCATGAGTATTCCTATCGATGATCAGGCCAGGCGGGGCGCGCCGCCACGCTTGAAAAACCAGCGCCTGGAAGGCGCCACCGCTGCCGCGTCGGCGATGACGCCGAACATCGGAGCGCCTGCCGCCTGCACCAGATCGCTCTCGGAACGCACCCGGCGATCGACGAACTCGGCGAGCATGCCCAGGCCGAGGCCCAGCAGCGTGCCGAAGAAAATCGACAGCACGACGTTGAGCACCAGTTTCGGGCTGGTCGGCTCCATCGGCGGCAGCGCCGGGGTGAGCACGGCGACATCCGGCTGGTTGGCCTGCCCCTCCATGCTGGTCTGGTTGAAGCGGGCAACGGAAGTTTCGTAGGCACGCTGTGCGCTTTCGACTTCCTTGGACAGCACGTTCAGTTCATCGCGGGCGCGGTTGAGCTCGAGCACGCGGGTCTTCTGTGCCTGGAGGTTGGCACGCACCTCCGCCTCTCTTTGCTGGAGGATGGCGGCGCTGCTGGCGACGCTGCTGGAGGTCAGCCGGATGTGCTGGGCCAGTTCGCCACGCAGCTTGTCCAGCTCGGCCTTGGCGGCCAGGTATTGCGGATGGTTGACGCCCAGTTTCGACGAGACCTCGGAGAACTTCGCCTCGGCCTGCGCCAGCGATGCCTTCAGGTTCTGGATCAGCGGATTGGCGACCACATCCGGCGATTCATCGGCGCGCCCGTTCTTGACCTGGCGCTGGCGCGACATCGCCTCCGCGAGCTGGCCCTGCACGACGACCAGCTGGGTGGACAGATCGTTGAGGCGCGCCGATTCGACGTCGAGGCGGTTGTCGACGCTGACCAGCCCGTTCTCCTGCTGGTACTTCGACAGTTTCCCCTGGGCGGCCTCGAGATTTTCGCGCAGTGTCTTGATCTGCTCGTTGAAGAAGGTCGATGCCCGGCGCAGCGGCTCTACCTTCAGTTGCAGCGCGGTCTGCTGGTATTCCGCGGCGAACGCGTTGGCAACCAGCGCAGCGAATTCCGGGCTCTGGTTCTTGAACGTGATCTCGATGACGGTGCTTTCCCGGGACGGCACGACTTCCAGGCGCTTTTGCAGCAGGCCCGCCAGCCATACGCGGATGTCGCCGGCGCCGCCGGTGTCCTTCATGAAGTCTTCCCGTACGGCCGGGCTCTCGGTGAGCTTGAGCCGGTCGACTACCCGCAACGCGACGTTGAGGCTGTTGATGATGTCAACCTGGGTGGCGACATAACCCGGCATCAGCAACGACGGTTGCGTCTGTCCGGTCACGGCATCCACGCCCTTGTGATTAAGCACAAGCAGCGTTGAGGCGGTGTAGGTCTTGGGCAGCAGCAGGCTGACCACGATGGTGGTGATGACCGTGCACAGCAGGGTGATGACGATGGTCTTCATCCTGGCTTTGACGATGAGGAATAACTGCTCGAAGTTCATGGAAGGTTCCCGTGACTGATGTGGCTGCGACTGGCGTTTTTCGATGGTCCGTTCGGAGTCAGAACAGCGACTCCTTGACCTGCACGACATCGTCCGGCTGAACCAGGTCATCGTGCGCGGCGTTGATGACCTGCACGCGGCCATCCTCTGCACGGCGCTTGATGCGAATGCCGCGTTCGGTGCCACGCGGGGTGAGGCCGCCGCCCGTGGTCAGCGCCTGGATCACGGTCATGTTGCGCTCGAGGCGATAGACACCCGGGCGCTGCACCTCGCCGTAGATGTAGAACTTGCGCGCGCGCTCGACGTAGACGACATCGCCGGGCAGGATCTCGCTGTTGGCCTCGAGGGTGCCCGCGCCCATCATGCTGGGCAGGTCCACCATGGTCTTGGTGGTCTTGCCGCCCTCGGTACGCAGCACCTGCACGGTATCGCCGCCTTCGGCATTGATGCCACCGGCCACCGCCAGCACATCGACCAGCGTGCGCCTGGACTCCAGCGGATAGCGGCCGGGACGGTGCACGGCGCCGAGCACCGATACCTGGCGGCTTTGCAGCTGGACCACGGTCACGTTGACCTGCGGATTACGCACAAACCCGCCCGTCTCGAGCATGCCGGCCAGGCGCTTCTCGGCCGTGGCAGTGTTCATGCCAGCGACCTTGACGTCGCCCAGCAGCGGGTAGGAAATGCTGCCCCCCTCGCTCACGCGCGTCTCCAGCGTCAGGTCCGGATTCCCGAACACCTGTACCCGGATCACATCGCCCGCCCCCAGCACTGCGTCCTGCGCCAGCGCGGGCGCGCCAGCCAATACCAGCATCAGCGCCGCCAACCATCGAACCATCACCGTCATCATCTCGCTATCCAATCCGTCTTTGTGCAATAAGGGAAACCGTCGGCTATTTCAGCGCTGCGACGCCACGCTCGACGTGGCGCTGTGCGTCGCTCTCGCCGGGCACCGTCTGCCCGACGGGAGCCTGTGCGGCGGCCGGCAACGCAGCCGATGCTGGCGCGGCAGCAGCCGCCGGCGCTGCGGCGGCAGGCGCGCCGGCCTGCAGGTAGTCGATCTTGGACGACTGGCGCAACTGGGCGACGATATCGGCGACCGAGTCACGTGTCTTGCGGTTGGCGAGATAACGGGCAATCTGCTGCATGGCCACGTCGCGTCCGACCGGGTCATCCTTCACGAAGGTCAGCGAGGCCACGATCACCTGGGCCGCGTCGCGCATCACGAACGGCTTGCCATTGCCGATGGTGTCAAGGTTGGCCACGAGCTGCGGCGGCAGGTCCGCGGTAGTCCGCGCGTCCTGGGACTTGACCTGGGCTACCCCCTTGTTCTTGAGCCATGCCGCGACCTCCTCCACCGACCCGGCGCCGTCGACCATCTTCTTGACTTCATCGTTGAAGTCGGCGGCCGACAGGAGCACCTGGCGCATGTCGTACAGTCGACGCTTGGAGAACAGTTCGGGATGATCCTGGTAGTAGGCGAGGATGTCCTGCTCGGTCGGCTCCTGCACCGACGCCATGCGCTTGCGCAGGTACGCTTCGGCAAGCGCCTGGCTGCGCGCACGCTCGATCGCCTGCAGCACCTGGGGATCGCGATCGAGTTTTTCACGCAGCGCGCCATTGACCAGCACCTGCCTGTCGATCAGCGATTCCAGCGCCTGCTGCCGCACCTTCTCCGCATCCGCCGTCGGCGGCACGGCAAGCCCCTGCAGCTCGGCATTGAGCTGCAATGCGGTGATCTCGGCGTCGTCGACCCGTGCAAGAGCCTGCCCCGCCTTCTTTTCGCTGGCACCGCCGCATGCAGTCAGCACCGCGACACACATCAGCGCAAGCGCACCGCGCCCGGCCCATCCTCTACTTCTCATGACTACTCTTTCCTGTTTACGCGCCCACGGCTTGACATCACGCATTGATCAGGCCACGTGGAACACATGTTGATGTGAATAAACGGGTTTTAGTGTCGGAACACTCTTGGTTGTGTGTTAAATTTTTGGTCGCAAATCTGGCACCACCGCATTGTCTGTTCCCTGTCAGGGCCTCCGTTAGAAGGTGTGGCGCACGTTGAACGCAATGCCTTGACGCCGATAGGACGTTGTCAACGCCGAATCGGCGTCCTTGCTGCCGTAAAACGCCGTGGTCTCGAGCGATAGCGCCCGGTATGGCTGATACACCACCGACACCGACGCATTTCGGACGCGGTCACCGAAATCATCCGAGCCTCCTATCACGGTCAGGAAGCGGCGTCGCTCGTACCTGACCTCGCCGCGCAGCGTGACCTTCTCGGAAACCAGCCATTGCGGGGAGAACGACATGCCGCGGTTGACCGAGTGATTGACCAGCAAATCCTCGACAGAGCCGATCTCCCGCCAGATCGCCGCGTTCAGCAACAACTTGCCGCTGACCGCCCAGTCGGCTTCGACGCGCGCGCTGGCGCCGCTGTAATTCTTGTTCGACAGGGAGTCGTACTGGCGCTGGCTGCGCCCGGCCGACACCGTCAGATGCGTCTTTCCCGCCGCACGCCATTCTGCGCGCAGTAGCATGTCCTGCTGGCGAAAGTCGCGAAGCGGCGAGCCAGCGCGGACCGTCTGGTACTCGTTTTTGCCGCGGCGCCACAATACGCCGACCGAATTACCGGCGCGGGACACGTAGTCGATGCCCGCTTGGTATTGCGTTTCAATCCGATCCGCGCCTGACTGGCTCTCGAGCCGGTAGTCGAGGTCGCGACGAGCGACCTGGCCGGTGACGCGCCAGCTCGGGTGCAATCGCCACGCCGCGTCAAAGAAGTCGCGGCGCTGCGTACGTAGGCTGCGGGCGTACTGATGGAAATCGGTAAACGTCGACAGCGACTCGACATAGCTCGCCCCCAGATTACCCGATACGTAATCGCCGAATTCCCAGCCCCACTTCGCCAGCAGGTCCTTGCCGTCATGATCCAGCGCGGACAAGCGCGAGTACTTCGTCGTGCTGGCCGCGATTCGCGCGCTCAATGTCTGGCGACTCAGCTTCCAGTCCAGATCAATGCCGCCGGAGAACGTGCGGGAAGTGTCACCCAGGTCATCCTCCCCGGTCAGCGCCAGCGCCGCGTCCCGGTCGCGCAGACCGAGCACGTTGCTGTTATAGAGAACCGATGCGCCGACGAATGGACGAACGTTGTCGTTGGCCGAAGCAACGCCCGCCACGGCGGCAGCCGCAAGCACTGCAGTGCGCAGGGCTGGCATCGGGCGAAACGGCGGACGAGTAAAAGCCATGAAAATCTCGCAACGGAGACCACTTCCGCTATCAACATTGGAAGTGACTAGAGGTAACGGTTGCGTATTCTCAACCATTTCGTTCGGCGCCGCAATGGATTCCGGAACGATTGAGGATATTGCTGGTGAGCAAGAGTTCCGGCGATTCTCCCGTAGTTTGGGCAAGCGACTTCGGCGGCACCGAAAAATTGCGTTTTTTTTGGGAAAGTAAGTGTTACTATTGGTTGTCTTCAGAAAAAACTTTGCGCCATGCGCCTGTCGATTCCGCCCAAGGTCTATATCAGCGCTGCCATCGGTATTGGCGTCGTAACCGCTGTCGCTCACGCCGCCGTTACCAATGGGGCGATTTTTAACCGCGAGATCGGTGCCGAGGCGTCCTCTGGCACGAACGCCCTGCGCTCGGCAGGTTCAGGAGGCGCTTCGCGCAAGGCCTTTGCCAGTACCGACAACGGGCTAACCTACTTCTTCACGCCGCCAGGGCGCCGTGACGTCGCCGAGCCACCGTCGCTGGACCTGCGCCCGCTCGGGTATGCGCCAATCCCAACCGGCACCGACTCGGTCAACTATCCGACCTACGACACACCAAGCTTCAACGACGTCGTGCGCGGCGTCGAGGCAGGCACCGCACCGTTCCCGATGCGCGCTGGCCCTACCGATAGGGGGATTAATACCTTGGCGCTGCTCGGCAGTGGCAGCAGCGGTGGCGCATTCTCGGAAGTCGTCGGCGGCGCTTCGCGTGCGCCCGTGCCCGCCCGAGTCACCACACCGCCGGTAGACCTGACGCCCCCGCTCAACGTTACACCTGTGCCCGAACCCGGTATCTGGGCGATGCTACTGGCCGGCTTGGGCGTGATCACACTGGCCGGAGCTTCCCGGTCCAGGCAGACTCGGCTCTGATTCACCGGCGGCGTCGCCGCTTGCCGGTACACACACCGTCCGCGAGAAACTCTTACTTCAACTCGCGCTTTGCGGCGGATTAACAAATCTCACATTTCCGTAGCGGTTCCCCATTCTCAGCTTTGAGAGAATCATCAACTTTGTGATTTTTTTGCCGAAATTGATTGTCACTTCCTTTCTTCGCCGCTACCCTTAACTGTCGGAACTTCCGTTCTGACATCTTTTAAGAAAGGAAATTATGCACATCCTCCATAACTTCGCGAGGGCGGTACTCGCCACGTCCATCGCCATGACTGCGTCCACGGCTGGCGCCGTGACCACGTTCGACCAGAGCAACCTGAATTTCTCGGTTGACCAGGGTTTCAGCGCCACCATCGACGCTATCGTGACCTCGACCTATTCGGTGAAGAACAACATCGAGCGCAGCGGCTTCGACTTGACCGGCTTTAAGCTGATCAACGCGCTGACCAATGCGGAAGTCGTGCTGGGAGCCCCGACTGCAGGCTACCCAATCACCACCACCCGCACCGCGGGCCGCAACACGTTCTCCGACACAAAGGATTCCTGGTCTCTGGCCAGTACCGCACTGTCGTCCGGCAGCTACCGGTTCGTCGTCTCCGGCACCGGCACACAAGGGTTCTCGGGTTCGTACAACCTGAACCTGACGGCGCTGCCGCCGGTGTCGAGCCCGGTTCCGGAACCCTCGACCTACGCCATGCTGTTGCTAGGCTTGGGTGTGCTCGCCTTTGCGTCCCGCCGCGGTGGTGCCTCCCGCCACCCTGTTTAACGACACGCGCATCGCCCGGCTTGCCGGGCGATTTTTGACTTCCCATGAAGCCGTAGCAGGGGCGCGTAGCAGCAAAGGGACGAAAATCAGCCAAAGCTTTGTGGAGGATGAATTAGGCGGTTAGTCTAACCCATAGCTTGCATCTGCCATTTACCTCGCCCGGGTAACAGGTGCAGTGCGCGTGACTGCCAAGCTGCCAACTACTTCTGTTGCACTGATAGAGGAATTTGTAGCCAGTCCAAGGTTAGTCTTCGGGTTCAAGCAGTCTGATTTTTCCGTCGCATCTGGCGGACTGCGGCCGGGGTGCGATTGTCGAGCGCAGAATGCCGTCGCTCGTTGTTATAAAACTGTCGCCATTTCTCGATCACGGACTTCGCATGGCGGCGGTTGACGAACCACTGGCGGTTCAGGCACTCGTCGCGTAGTTTTCCGTTGAAGCTCTCGACAAATCCGTTCTGCCAAGGGCTGCGGCCCGGTGGGTTCGGTCACGGGTCTCGATCACAAACGTCACGCGGACAACTCTCAAAGCCGACCGATGCCCAGCGCAAGTTCGACTTCCGGATATGAATTAGCCATCAGTAGATCAGGGACTGGCGATACATCATGTTTTCGATCGCCACGTTATGACCACTGGCCGAAAAATCTAATGACTTAACGTTATTCCAACGGAATTTAACCATGCTGGGTACATCCCATGCGTTAATTCTTCTATATAGGCCGCGGCAAACTTCCCCCTTCCTCCGTCAATGTGATTATCTGCCCGTGCCCAGCGAGCAGCATAGGCCTGAGCCGCCTCGCGGAACTGCTGAATACGGAGCGCCGGACGATCGCGGCGCGAACGGGACTATCCGAATGGAGAGATCATCGACCTGTTGCTGTGCCATGTTTCACCCGTTGCAGTCAGTGCTGATGTAGCCTTCAGTATCGCAGACAGGGTCTCCACCTGACGTTCGTAACACCGCGCGTGATAGTTCCCGCCCCTCCCTAAGTCGTTGCTCGTTGCCTCATGCGGTGCTGATTGAACCCGGGCTCTTTTCGCGAACAGCCGGGCCGGCCGTACCCGGGCGCACGAAGCGGCGCTTGACGTACGCTTGGACCGGATCCACCACACGTTCCTGTAACGCGACAGACGCCGCAACGATAATCAGGAAGTAGAGCGGATACAGCAACGGGACCGGCGTGTAATCCGTCTGCGGAACGATGTGCGCCAAACCCTTACCGGTGATGAGTCTGGGTAGATAGTCCACCGCAAGGAATTCGATGCGCAGCAGGACGCGAAACAGCGGTAGATGCAGCGCAAACATGGAAAGGGAAGCCTTTCCTAGGCGCGACGCCCAATACGCCGACCGCGGATGGCCGCTTCCGGCCCAGTGCGCGGCCATCCAGACTGTGGCGAGCGCCGGCAGGTAGTAAAGGCCGGTATTGATGAATGCCGGCGGCACCACCGGTTTGCCTGCCAAAAGCACGCCAGCCGCTGTCAACGACACCACGAGAAGGATGGACAGACCAGCCGTCGCGCGCCAGTCGAGTGCGTCCTGCCCCGACCGGACACGAGCCACATACATGGAGCAAAGGATGATCCCCGCGAGAAACAATGGCAGACGCAGCAAGGGATTGCGGTGGAGTACACCAAAGATGATCGGGTCATACCATGCGAAGAGGGTTACCACCACCCCGGGGATTGCAAACAGGATCCCCAGGGCCAGCAGGACGGCGACATGCTGCTGTACCCGAAACAACCGGACCGCGATGAATGGGAACAGCAGGTAAAAGAACAGCAATGCCGAGATCGACCACGATGGCACGTTGAAAATTAGGTAAGCCGGGTTCCAGGCATGGGTGAGGGTCAGGTGGTTGACCACGTTGAACGTCGTCTCCAGCCCACCCAGCGTGCGGTACTCATCCGAGAAAGGCGAGACACGCGCAACGACCGCGCCCACGCCTGCCTTGTTGACGAATGCGATCAGAAAGGCCAGCGCAAACGTCAGCAGATGCAGCGGGTACAGCGCCGACAGCCGGTTGATCAGGAATGCGCGGCGCCCGATCGGCGCAGACGAACGCACCGCCACGTACACCCACGTCAGCAGAAAACCCGAGAGCACAAAAAAACAGGAGGTCGCAAAGTTCCCCAGCGAGAGGAGCCCAAAGAGGCCCGAGGGTCCTTCCACATAACTGCGCGCGGTATGGAACAGGATGAGATAACAGGCCAGTCCAAACCTCAGCCAGTCGAGTCCTTCAAACTGACGAGCGTTCATCATGCCCCAACCGCCTGCGGCACCTCAATGCTCAAATCCAGTTTCTGCCATTGGCCCCGCCGGCAATCCGAAGGCAGTCGTCGCGTGCTCGTGTATGGAGAGCGCAGCAACCCCGGTAATGGGCGCGTTGTCTCCAATGCATGTTGATTAAACTTCATAGCTACCTATCCAGCCGTACCATCTACCAATAACCAGGCGTACGTCTGTAGCGGTATCGAGCGAACCCGGCTCACCGCGCCGCTAGGGCGGGACCAGCGCGGACGCCGTGCGTCCACACGCAACATACAAACGGTATGGAAGTGTACTTGACTGTAGGAATTTTGCCAAACAGTCAGCAGTCGCGGGGCACTTTGGGCAGACGAACAATCACGGCATCGTCAGGCAGGGGTTTAAGGGGTTGTGGACTGGCCCATCTTTGCGCGCCTGACCGCCGCCCTCGATCAAAGCGCCACGGTGTGCACCGCTCCCCGGAACAAGCCGCTTCTCTCTTTCCCGCGCACGCCCTATTCTTGAGCGTCGAGGGCTTCACGGTCTGCCGCGCTCCCTGCGATTCGCCGGCCGGGCGACCAACCCGAAAGGCAGGCTTGCCATAAAAGCGCATCGACCGTGATAGCGTCAGAATCGCGTCCTGGTTACGGAGCGACTCTCCCACCTCAATAGCCAAGCGTTCCTCGTCCTGACGTGCTTCTTCCCCCGTGCTGCAGATACCGCGTCTTATCCGCTCCCCGTTTCCGCAGCTGGAAAAAACTCTCTGCCACTAAATTGGCAATTCCCACGCTCATGCTGCCTGCAGGTTGTGAGCCTTCATGAAGTCCTACCAGTCATAACTGCTGAACTGGCTGTCCTAGTCGAAATGTACCGTCACGGACTGCATTAGCTGACGACGCCATATCGCATCAGTATGCGTTCAATGCCAGCTCCCGGTCCATCCTGGCTTGTATTGACCAACCTACTACTCCTCGTGAGAATAAATCGATGACCGTAGCCAAGAAAAGCCAATGATCATGGGTACGGATGGGCGTGATATGGGTAACCCGTACGCAATTGAGCTCTGCCACATCGAATTGCTGCTGCATCCTAGGCAGCCTACCTAAAAGTATAGGGACAAGATGAGGCTGTCGGACGGCGCATAGGACACGAAACGCCACATCAAATCCCGCAACGCCGCATCCCATAAACACGGGATATTCACGCATTAGTCGAACGACTAAGCTTCATGATTCCTGTTCCAACAGCGAAAGAATAGGCCAACTCTTAATGCGATGCTTCTAGCTAGCAGCGGGGAATAGATACAAAAAGTAGAACAGCGTGAATGCCTGTCAGAAACACTGATGTTAATATATGAGAACACCTCCTCTTTCATCCACCGCTGACCATGAAAGCGCTTGCCGATTCCGACATCGTTGACCGTCTCCGAAGGATACGACTGCCTGCGGTGCCGCAAGTGCTTGCGAAGCTGCTGGAACTGTGTCGACAAGAGAACATGGGGCTGCCAGAACTTGCAACGCTGATCCGGCAGGATCCGGGCCTGACCGTCCGTATCCTGGAGGTCGCCTCCAGCGCCATGTTCCGACGGAGGGAGACTGCAATGAATCTTAAGCAGTCACTGATGGCGATTGGCACCAACATGGTCAAGACGATCGTGATCAGCGAGGCCGTGTTCCAGGCGTTTGGGCCGCTCGGACGTAACAGCGCAATCGACCTGCGTCATTTTTGGGCGCATTCGTTACACGCCGCGGTGGCAGCGCGCGAAATTGCGATGGCCATCGGCTATCAGCGCGTCGACGAGGCGTACCTGGCAGGGCTGCTGCACGATGTCGGCCGTCTCGCGCTACTGGCGGCTGCGCCAGAACAGTACAGCGACCACTTCCATCTTCCGGATGACGAGTCCCTGATACGAGACGAGACGGACAGCCTCGGGCTCACACATGCTGAAGCAGGCGCCTGGTTGGCAGAACAGTGGCGGCTGGAGTCATTTGTCGCCGACGCTATCCGCTATCACCATGAGCATGAAACCCGGCTGGTTTCCACCCATCCGCTGCTACGGATTGTCGCCCTTGCTCACCATATGCCACGGAAAAACCGTGGCGAGACCCGTGTCCTGGCAGCGGCTGCTCTGTTGGGTCTGAAGGCAGGCCCGATCGAGCAGATTGAACAGCAGACCCGCATACACGTCGATCAGCTCGCGCGGCACGTGGGGATCGATCCTGCGGCACTTGCCGACGCCTCCCCACGCCTTCCGCCGGTTTTCACGGCGCCCGACCCGGCCGTCACGATAATCCAGAATCAGATGCGCGACATGGCGCTGTCGCAAGAGCTGAGCCGGTGTCTGGGCCACGCTGAAGACTCAGCGGATGCACCGAGAGCGGTCACGCGTGCAGCCACGGTATTGTTCGGTTTCACTCGCGCCGCAATCCTGCAAATGGACAAGGCGGATCGCGTGTTGCGTTGTGTAAGTGCGACGGAGGCTGACCAACGCCTGGCCGAGTTTACGATGCCGTTGTCTGCCACGACGCGCCTGAACGAAACCCTGCTACGCCGGGAAGTAACCTACTTGGCGGCGGCCGAGGGCAGCCTCAGCATATTCGAGGACCAGCTTGTGCGCGTGTTGGACTGCACCCATTTGGTGACACTGCCCATCGTCGACGGTGAAGGTTATTACGGCATTCTGGTCGGCGCCGCCGACGCGGCGCTCGCGCTTTCACTCACCCACCGTGTCGAGCTGCTGCGCCTGTTCGGCGAACATGCCGGAGCGATGCTCCGAGAGAGAACGCGAGAGACAGTCTCCGCACCTGTGCCAAACACTCTCGAAGACCGCGAGATAGTAAGAGGGTTTCGACAGGCCGCCCGCGAGATTGCGCACGAGGTGAACAATCCGCTGTCGATCATCCGCAACTACTTGTCCGTTCTAGAACGCAAGATCGAGAAAAAACAGTCAGTGAGCCAGGAGATCGCAATCCTGCAGGAGGAAATCGATCGTGTCAGCGATCTGGTCGGGGGACTGTCCAACGTGGAGCCGGCGGCAAAGCAAGCCGGTGCGCATCCGGCCGCCATCGTTCACGATGTCGTTACAATGCTGCGCGAGTCGGAAATGGTACCGTCCGGAGTGCGGCTGCTGGCCGACACGATTGATCCAGCACTCCAGGTGGCGTGCGACAGGGGCATGCTCAAGCAGATCTTCCTGAATCTGCTTCGGAATGCTGTCGAGGCAATCGGCGAAGAGGGAACAGTGCAGGTATGCAACGATGGTTTCACCAGCAGGGAAAATATACTCTACCTGTCGATCACGGTAAGGGATGACGGAACGGGAATTCCGCCGCAAGTGTTGGAACGGCTTTTTCAGCCCGTGGAAACGACCAAGGGCAGCGAACACAGAGGTCTCGGCCTGAGCATTGTCCACGGCCTGATCAGAAAAATCGGCGGACAGATCTATTGCCAAAGCAGTAGAGAAGGAACGTCCTTTGAGTTGTTGTTGCCACTGTCGCCCCTCTCAGGGCGGCCCGCCACCGCGCTTACACAGGGCGCTTCATGACAACGATCCCTTTGACCAGTGCACCATACTCCGGCGCGCTGGCAAGCGCACTCGGCCTGCCCATTGTGCAGAAGGCCCGGAATGGGCGGCCGCGCATCATGATCACCGATGACGATGCACGGGTTGCATCAAGCATTCGAGCGCTGCTGACGACATTTGACTACGATGTCGAGGTCTCCAATTCTGCATTGGAGGCGGTCGGGCGGCTATCGGACAACTCCTATGATCTGATGCTACTGGATCTGCGTATGCCAGGTATCGACGGGCACCAGACGATGGATCTGCTCGCACACAGCGGGATCGAGGTGCCGGTGATCGTTGTCAGCGGCGAGAAGGATATCGATGCAGCCGTTGGCGCGCTCAAGCGCGGCGCCATCAACTACCTGCGCAAGCCTTTCCGATCGGAAGAACTGATCAACGCGGTCGGCCAAGCGCTGCAGAAGCGCCAACTGCAGATCGAGCAGGAGGAAATGCGCCATCGTCTCGAATGCTCGGAGCGCATGTACCGCTATCTCGTCGACAGCCTGCCCGACATCATCTACACGCTGGACCCCGACGGCCACTTCACCTATGTCAATGATCGGGCCCAGCACCTGCTGGGCTACACGCGTGACCAGCTAATCGGCGAGCATTACTCTTCGATCGTCCACGAAGAGGATCTGGACAGGGCGCGCTACGTCTTCCAGGAGCGTCGGGTGGGCGACCGGGCCTCTCGCAACGTCGAGCTACGTATGAAGTCATGCAACGCAATGGGCGAACAAATGGTCTTCGACAACACGTTGCTGACGATTTCGTTCAACTCGACCGCGCTGTACACAAAGGCTGCCACTGACAAAGAACCGCAGCTGTTCGGGACGTTCGGCGTCGCACGTGACATTACCGACCTCAAGCGCGCGGAACGCCGCATCCTGTACCAGGCATACCACGACGTGCTGACGGACCTTCCGAATCGCGCGCTGTTCAAGGATCGTCTGGACCTGGCGACCATCCACGCATCGCGTAACAACACGGGCATTGCCGTCATGTTCGTCGACCTGGATGGATTTAAGCTGGTCAACGACACGCTCGGACATCACATGGGAGACCAACTGCTTCAGCAAGTCGCACAACGTATGCGCAGTAACTTGCGCAAAGGCGATACGCTGGCGCGGGTGGGTGGCGATGAGTTCGCGTTACTGCTGCCCGAGGTCAAGCGGCGCGACGATGCTGCCACCATTGCTCAAAAATTCCTCTGGTCGTTGGAGCAGCCGTTCGAACTGGGCGGTCAGGTGGTGCACCTCTCCGCCAGCATTGGTATTGCACTCTTCCCCGAAGACGGCACAACGATGGAGGATCTGTTGCGCCACGCCGACATCGCAATGTATCAGGTCAAGGTCGCCGGCAAGAACGGCCATCAATTTTACGATGCACAGATGGAGGCCGCGGCCAATGAAAAGGTCTCGGTAGTTCACGCGCTGCATCGTGCCATCGAACTCAACCAGCTGGAGGTCTACTATCAGCCCCAAATCGCTGTCGGCACGCGCCGCATTGTGGGGGCAGAGGCCCTGTTGCGCTGGAACCATCCCGAGCGCGGCATTCTCGCGGCCGGCGAGTTTCTTCCGTTTGTGGAAGAAAACGGGTTGATGCGCCTTATGACCGCATGGCTCATCGACAACGTTTGCCGGGACCTCCAGAAGTGGAACAATTCCAATCACAGCATCGAGCGCATATCGATCAACCTCTCGCCGCAATGTTTTGATAGGGGCGATATCGGTACGCGGATCGCCCACGCGCTGCGTGCGCATGGCATCCCCTCCTCCCAGTTGGAGGTCGAGATTACAGAGAATGTGTTCATCTCCAATCCGCAGAATGCGGTGATGCAGTTGAGCGCCCTGGCTGATATCGGGGTCTCCATCGCGGTCGATGATTTCGGGACGGGCTATTCTTCGCTTGCGTATCTGCAGCGGTTTCCCGTCCATACGCTCAAGATCGACCGCTCGTTCGTGCGCGACATCGTCGATCCGGGTGGGCATTATCCGATGGTCCTCGCGGTAATCTCGATTGCCAACGCCATGTCTCTAAAGGTGATTGCCGAGGGCGTGGAGACCACCGAGCAGGCCGCTTACCTGGAGGCGGCCGGGTGTTCCCTGATGCAGGGCTTCTTGTTTGCGCCAGCACTTGCGTGCGACGCATTCACTGCCTCGCTACAAGTCGATGGTTAAAGGCGAAGCAAGAGGTTCGTCCAACAGCTGGCGAGGAGGACTTTGGCTATTGCGGCTGGATCGACGAGTCGGAGCTGGTGGGCGCCCGCAACCGCATTTCGTGTGTCGCTTCGTCAACTCAATACGTGGTCTCGGCCGGCGCCATCCTCGCCGGTCCGTCGCGCGATTCAAAGCTACCAGGCGGCGCTTCCGCAGTTCGCTAACGCGTCCATAGTGCTCACCGTAAGCGCAGCCTGCTACGCTTACTGGAAGACGATGACGGTGGCGACCGGCTTGGAGGACCAAGGCCAGCGCGATCGGCGGATCGAGCGCGTCAACGACACGTGGTATGACGGGTGGCGTGAGCCGCGAACAACCGGGTTCGCCTTGGGGGGTACGGAAAATCGTGATTCAGAAGTGGCGGCAGTTTAATAACAACGAGCGACCGCCCCTATCGTCGCCCATCGTAGCTCCGACGTTACGCGGCCGGCACAATGACAAGATCAGACGGCCTGACGCCGAAGGCTAAACCTGGGAACGATCATGAACTCTGCGCCGGTCCGGTGTTCTCATCGGTCTCAGCGCACTGCATCCCTAATCTAGGTCCGACTTCGCCCGCGCTACGGTGGTCGCTCCCTCTTAAGCTTGGCTACCACTCCGGTTGCCACTAGATTCACGCCAAGTGGTGTGATAACCCCGCCAGTAGTGGTTATCAAAGGACAAGGCTCGCCTCGACACGCCGCAAGCGGATATTCTGGTCTTCATCGCTAAACGTGATACTGAGGCGGCGTTTGGCGGCAACCCGGAGAGCACGCTCAATGAAGGCCCTATCTCCGAACAAAGAGAAATTCCCGTTCCCCCAATTCTTCTGGCACATGCGCAGGCAGAGTTCGATCGCATCATCGTCATCCTGTATGACATACACGGCACTGCCGGTATCGCGGAGCAGCTCTGCGCCGTCCGCCCAGTACACCGATAAGTCACCGTTTCTATGCACTCTATAGCTGAGGTCATCCAGTGGCTGGACGGCCTGCACGGCTATTCGCCCCCACAACAGTACTATTGCGCGGCCTCCTGCCTCCACGGCTTTCTCTGTCTCGAACCGCTGACGCCGCAACTCGGCAATAGCATCCCAATCCCCTGCTTCGGCCCGCTCGACCAGCCACCTCCGATACCTGAGGCGCCGTGGATCCGGACGATCAAGCTTGGCCAAGCGCAAACTGGCGGTCTGCAAGTCTTTCTGAAGGTCTTGCTCAGACTTCGCCAGCGCCAGCTTGAGCAGCTTGCGCTGAACCCGGAACACCGAATAAGGTAATCCGCACTGTGACAGGCGCGTTAGGTCGCCGCGGTACGACTCTCGCAGCGCTCTTTGGTGTTGCCTGCACTGCTCGATTATCGTCAGCTCCTTCTCGCGTCGCTTGGCACGCTCCTGCCACCACCATGCCTGATACATCTGCCAGTATTCCGCCTGAGGCGGTGGCGTGGGAGCCTGTCTCTGCTCACTGGATAACTGCCGGCTGTAACCGGCGCGCAGATAGCCTACTGCGTCTGCGAGATGCATATGGGAGCTAAGAAGATCGATCAGGCTCAGGTCGTCCGTGCTCTTCTTGAACCGAATGCGCGGCACACTATCCCTCCCCTGCGTGACCGTGTAATTGTCCGGACAGATACCATGACTGCTCGCCAAGTCGGCCAGCAAAACATGAGGATCGATATCGGCGCAAATCTCTCTTATGTCAGCGCGCTGACCGGTCTCCTGAATAGCTCGGGCCTCACGCTGGTCACGGAGCAGCTGGGAAAAGACAGTATCGGCTTCCCTGCCGGTTGCCGGGTTTATGGCGCGGAATGCGGCCCAGTCCCGCTCCCGAGCTCCTCCGCTGGAATCTCGTGCGCGTCGCAATGGGTCGTCGCTACTGGCTCCCGATCGTCCCAGACGATCTGAAACAGGCTTTTGCAGAAGCACCGTAGCTCGGTGGACGTTGCTATCCAGGTCGCGTGAATGCAGGTTTGGCAGATCGAAAATTCCTGTGGCTGGCGCTCCGCTGGCAGCGCGGCGAGCGTTCTGCTGCCAAGTGGCATGGACGGCTGCCTCGCTGGACCAGCCGGGTGCGGGACTGCGGGTTCGGTGTTGTTCTTCTCCATGCTGCCTCCTGTGGTTGTGACGTATGTAAAAGTCATCGGCGAGGTCATTCAGGATCAATTTCTGTGCCTCTGTATCGAGCGCGCGGTAAGCCTGATATTTCCTGCGATTGCCGGAATTGAGGTACTTGATTTCCATCGAGCGCCGGCTCACCCAGTCCTCCACGAGGACCGCTATGTCTTCCGGGTCCTTTTTACCGACACCGACGACGGGGCCCACTGGCTCAAGCGCGGCGTCGGCGTCCGCCCTTTCCACGATGTCGTGCCAGTCCCGGTAGATCGCCGGCGCGGGCGGGCGAGTGCAGTCAGCGAAGATTTCTTCGCGCAGGTTGATGAACGCCGTGTGTCCCGAAGGCTTCACCGCAAAATACTCATTCGATCTGCCGGCGTTACGCAGCTTCACCTCGCCGTATTCTCGCAACAGTTCATCCAACCCCACTTTCGTTCGGATGTCGCGCGTAACCATCTCATTGGCGACGCGTGCCTTGAAATCCCCGATCCGGCCCTTCTTGAACTGCGTAGGGCGGTTGCGGCCGATGATGTCGGCCCAGCTGACGGGTGCTGCGCGCGGGCGGTCCTTGGGCGACACCAGGCCGAATTCAAAATTAACCTGCTCCTGGATCGCGTCGAGCCAGGGAGCACTGCGCAGTGCCATCCCCATCGGGTCTAGCCGCCCGCCGGTCAGTAAATTCACTTTAGGCACCACAACATGCGCATGCAGGAGGCGGTCCACTGTGGCGCCCGTCGTGGCGTTCATGTAGCGCTTGATGCGCGGGCGATGTGCCTCTGCGTACCAGATGACCTCCTCCGGCTCGTAGGCTGCCAGCAGTAATTCCATGTAGCGCTCGGTAATGGCGGCGAGACGATCATTCGGCAGGTCGTCATGCTCGGCAAAACCCAAGCTGATATGAAGGTACCGTTCGCCCGCCGTTTCCATGGTCTGAATGACTTTATCGGTCGCGTCCAGATCGCCGTGCAACACTACGCGCTCGTCCAACTGGTCCCGCGCGTACGGTCGCCCACGCTTTTTCCCGTCGCGCAGATACTGGACCACCCCGGCCTTTCCGCCGCGCTGGCGCGCGATCATGGTGGCAACCTCGAACAAAGTATTCGGTTAATCAGATGCAGCTGCTCAAGCACGGCCTGATACGTGTCGTTCGTGACGAGTCCGTTCAAATGATCGAAATGCAAGCGCTTCGAGATTTGATTCATATTGTTCCCGAGCGCGCTATAAAGACTGAGCAATCGCCGATCGGCGTAGTTGAGACGGGGCGCGGCCCGGATGACCGTCTCGTTGCCGATGATCGTTCTGCGCAGATACTCGGACAGGCGGAGGTTCGCCGTCTGGCATTTTTGCAGCAGCGCGTCGTATTCGCCTTGGGTGAGTCGGCAAGCCACTGTCGCCTCCAGCTTGCGCTTGCTGCCTGCATCGTGTTTGGTGTCCATGGACGCCTCCTGCACCGCGATCGCGCCGCGCCCGTGCGTCAGCACGGATGGGGTTGGGATTCAAAGGGCCTGCCCTTTGGGACGCGATATGTAAATGGCCCGCCGGGCCGTTTACATATCTGTCGTGCCTGCCGTCGCTCCGGATTTGCCCCATTGAAATAGCGTACCAGCGGCGGGCCATCCGCACTCGCCAAAAACTCTTGAACGAGACAAGGCGGTGAGCAGCCGTGCAAAAGGACGAGGCAAGCGCGCTGCACGCCGCTTGGCGTCGAACTCGATCCAGCTGGCGTCAGCTGACCGCCACTTTCTGGGAAGAGGGCTGGGCCGAGACGGTACCGTGTCTTCTCGCGAAGCGAAGCTTGCGCGGGATGGGATCCTTGAATGCCTCTTCCGTGTCCGATGATGCGCACCACCCAGTCCGGCACCTTCTCAGCACTTTGATCCAGAGGCGGTGTGCCAGCTACGATTTCCTCATACGTTCTTCATGCCGCCCCCAGCAAAAATACCTTGGTCCCGTGACGGACAGGGAAAGCATGTCGACGAATGCCGGTTCGTCGCGACGCCCACGTAACGAGGAGAACGTGGCGTTTTTAATCTTCCAAGCGTCTTTACGGAGGCGCCTGGCTCCTGAGGGCCCTCAGAAGATTCTTTGGTAGTGTCGTTCAGCCAGAATGAAAGGAATCCCCGCCCCAGGAATAAGACTTGATCTCGACAACCATCCAGGAGGACGCTATGCAGGATAATCCGCAGGGCAAGGCTGCACATGGGCCGGTCGACCCGGACGACAAGTACGACCAGGTAGTCCGCAAATACCACCGCCGCTTGCACCAGGACAGGGTGGACGGGCTGGTGAGCAAAGACGTGCCACTTGAAATCCACATGGTGCATATCTACCGCGTCGAGAAAGAGAAGCTGTCAGCGGCGTCCTGCAGGGTGTACCGCAACGCGCTCTCGCGCTACTTTCTCGCCAGAGGCACCGCGCATGCGGTTCAGGCACTCGAGATCCTTAGCGGTTTGAGGCCGCACGACCCAACCTTACACCTCGTTCTGAAGGCCGCTCATGCAAAGCCGCCTCGCCCCTACGGCGATACGGATGACGCGAGAGGCGAGACGTGCCCGACTTTGCATCTCGCAAAATTACTCAGAGCATTGGTCGAGGCGAGGAGCAAGTGGGCAACTGCTGCCGCGGAGTTCTTCCTGGCCGGCGTTTTTACGGGACTGCGGCCGCGCGCCTGGCGGGGAGCGCGACGGGTCGATATCGCGGGTATCCCGGCCCTCGTACTGGCCTCGACGGGGACGTGCGACAGCGCGAACCCATCCGGCACCAATCTGGTGGTCTTGCATGATCTCACGCCAGCACAGCTCGCGCTTGTGGACCGCCACCTGACTCGCGTGCGGAAGTATGGTACGAAGGACCAGTTCGGTCGCCTGTTCGAGGGCTGTCGACAACTTATCCGCAACGTGGGCAGGCGCACCGTACCAGCCCCGTATAAGTTGCCGTCGCTTGACGGCGCACGTACTCTGTTTCGCACGCTGGCGGGTTTGGCCCTTTGGCAAATCCTTACGCTGCATACGCCTGGCCTCGGCAGCGCTACCCCGCGCCAGTCTCCGCCAGATGACGACGATGGTGGTGATGACGGCGCCCCCGTAGACTAGTTAGCGTCAGGTTGTGCGAGTACGACTCGCCCCGATCCTTTAGCCACGCTTGCAGGATTATTACCGGTTAATAATCCTGCGATCAGCTGATTACCAGCGGCCTTCGTTGACTGGGTCCTGAATCGGTTCCTCGGCATCGCCTGTCGGCGGACCATCCGCCGCCCCTTCCAGCGCGGCAGACCGCAGCGCCTGCAGGATCGCCTTCGCTGCCATCGTCATGCTGAAACCGGAATCCTCCACCTGCACTCGAATCACACGCTGTTCAACACTTGTCTCGACCACGAATGCGGGATCGCCGTTAGCGCCATTCCTGATGACGACGCGCTTCAGCCCAGTCGTACGAGCCGTCGCCGTCGGCGCTGCCGGTGCTGCCATTTGGGTCTCTTGAATTCGCTTCGCCATCCATGCTTTGAGCCCCTGCGGTTTCATCCCCTGCCGAAGCTGGTCCAATCCTTCAAGAAGGGTGGCCTCGTGCTCCGGGAACTCCCGGTAAAGCGTGCCGACATGCCGCGCGCACTTCGACGAAATCGCACGCGGGTGTCTTTCCAAAAACTGGCGCGCGGAAGCCGGCAAGTCCAGCATCGACAGGAGATTCGACACCGTCGGCTGAGAACAGCCGAACAACTTCGCCAGCTCTTGCTGGGACCGCACGATGCCCTGATCGAGGAGCTGCCGATACGCCTTTGCACGCTCGTAGTCCGAGAGTTCTGCCCGTGCAGAGTTCAGCAGGATCGCATCAAGCAAAGCAGCGTGATCCTCGCGCTCGATCACCAATGCCGGGACCTCGGCCTGTTGCAAATCCTGCAGCGCCCGCACCCGCCGCCCGCCATCGATGACTTGAAAGCGCCCGTTCCCCGTTGGCCGCACATGGATGGGATTCCGGACGCCGATGGCGGCGATGCTTGAGACGAGTTCGGCGTGTTCCTGCTCGTTGTAACCGCTGCGAAGCCGCAACCGGCCCCTATCGATGGCGGCAAGGGGGAGCCGCTCCACCCGGGTGGCAGCACTCGTCTGCTTTACGCTGCCACGCCCCTCCGAGTCAGAATTACCCGACCTAGCGAACACCGGCTCGGGATCGGGGGACCGCGTAGGCTCGAGGCAGCGGGCAGCGGCGAACAGCGACGACACGCGAAGCCACCGCGCGCGCTTGTCGCGCATGTCCTGGCGCGAGGCCCGCGAATCAGGCGTCCCCCGGGCCGCCTCTCGCGTGCAGCGGCGCTTGCAGCCGCGCCGTCGATGAAAGCGATGTATTGCTCGACGGCGACCAAACTGCGCGCGCCTGCCAGGGCTACATTGTTCGCGATCGTCATCGCCCGCGGCACGTAACCTCTCTTGGTCATGCATACACTCCCCCTTCGTTCCATCCTCACCGAGACATTTCGCTAAACATCATAACGGCAGGTGGAACGAGCACGAGTGGCGTCAGTGCCGGCGCACTGGTGCCTAAATGGACCGGTGCTTTGCAGGGTAAGCATGTCCCCCAAATGGCCTTTTTATGGTAGCGGGCCGCGTCAAGACGGCCAAGAATGCGGTGTAGGTTCTACTTCGGCAAACGCAATTGGCGAAGCCGTTGCCCTCTTCTTGCCATCTACCTGCTATTTGCCTTGAATCTTTGGCGGGATTGGATAAAACAATCGCTGTGCGAGCCGGGGTCTCATCGCGTCGCGGGTGTGGAATCTTGCGGAGGAGGTGCTCATGGAATGCCGGTCTTGGCGGATGCAGGTCGGTCCCTGTAACGGACACGACAACTGCTGGTGCGCAGGGATAAGCCGAGCGGGGAGAAACAGCCTCCCGTACCAGACTGCGATCGATTACGCTGAGGCCGATGCGACAGGTGCGTTCAGGCATCCGAACTCATTGACGATCGTCGAACTCGCGAAGTACGCGCGGCGGCCGCTCCGATTCGTCCGCCTCATGGAATCCCTCAAACCTTCGGACCTGTATGCGGCGCTGTCGCTCGCACGCGCTCTCGATCGGTCATCCCATCCAATGCGGCGCCACTGCGCGGGCATGCTGTACTGCTGGTGCACTCAGCAGCTCGTCATTGAGAGAAAAGGAGCAGACATGCACGAGCACGACCTGTTTGACGACGATCGGAACGGGGCGCTCAAGCGGCCGTGCGATGCCTCCGATGATCTGAACGAGGCTTCCGACACGCAGCGTGACAGCACGCGGTCGCGCGCGGCCCTTGGTCCACCGGCGCCACCCGCCTGGCCTGCCTCGGCGTCGGCGGGGCCGCTGATCGCCGTCTTTGATGCGCAACAGATCGATGCGTATGAGGCCGTATACAGCCGACGCCTGAAGGACCAGGAAGAGCGCGGCCAGGTAAGCCAGGTCATCGGGCACCTGCGCCGCTCCGGCGTGTACCGGTCGCTGCATATGATTCGCCCGAGCTGGCGACAGGAACTCGATGGCCTCCAGCAGCAGTTTCCGAACTGCGTCGACTACATCGATTACCTGCGCACGGCATTTGTGCTCGCCGAACGCGAAGGAAGTCCATTGCGCCTCGAACCGGTCTTGCTTAACGGCCCGCCGGGCGTAGGCAAGAGTCTCCTGGCCACGCGCGTAGCCCAGCTGCTCGGCACCGGTTGCCACACCGTGCACATCGCGTCTGCGCAGGACAACTCAGCCCTCGGCGGCAGCAGTGCGTTCTGGTCCAACGCGCGACCCGGCGCCGTGTTCAATGCACTCGTGTATGGCCCGCACGCCGACCCGATAATCATCCTCGACGAGATCGATAAGGTGAGTACGGACCGCTACGACCCATTGGGGCCGATGCTCACTCTGCTCGAGCGCGACTCCGCGTCACGGTTTCATGATGCTTGCCAGGATTGGCTAACAATTGACGCCTCGCGCCTGGTCTTCATAGCTACGAGCAATGATGCCGCTACGCTGCCGGCGCCGATCCGCAGTCGGCTGCGGCAGATCGACATCCCAGCGCCGACGTCAGAACAGTCCATCGCGATCGCACGCCGCCTGTGGGAAGACCTGTGCGCAGAGATGCCGATGGCGACGCGGGGGATCAGTCTGGTGGACGACGCTCTCAATGCCCTTGCCGAACATCCTCCGCGCCTGGTACGTCGCGCGTTGCGTGAGGCCGTCGGGCGTACGCTGTATGCGAGCCGTACACTGATCGACGTCCACGATCTGCTCGCGTGCCTGGGCCAGTCGCCCCGAAGCATCAAGTGTGGATTTGTGTGATGGCGAATCGAGGCTGCCAGCGCCTGGCGACGAAACGCACTCACCTTCTCAGCGGCATCGGGGTCACCGCCCGCCGCTTGCAACATTTGTCGGGTGAGCTCTGCTCGCCCAAAAACGCTCGTTTGCAAACCCCGGAAAAGATGCTTCGGGCGTCATATTCATGGATGAGCTGGCCGCAGCCCAGTGTACACGGCCGGCCCGACGCTACGACAGCAAATCTGTTGCATCGGTGCGACTAGATACTGCAGGCGCACCGAACGAGTCGTGCATGATTCTGCCTGTGCGCCGGGAAATATCTCTGCCCCTGCCTAGTGGAACATGCGGACTCGCAAGAGAAGGCATGAGGGGATACCCGGCTCGCATGTGGGCCAGTCCGTGCATGACAAGGCAATTGAAATGGATCAACTGACTCAAAACGGCTAGCCGTCGCGCCTGGCGCGACGGAGCGACGAAGGACTTAGGAGAGAACATCAATGACCACTGACAGCATCCAGTTGGAATGGATTCTGATCCCGCTGTTTTCCAAATTGACGGGTTACACGGAAAACGCCATTCGCTGCAAGATCCGCGACGGTGTTTGGCTGGAAGGCAAGCACTACCGTCGTGCCCAGGACGGCAGAATTACCATGAACCTGCGGGCGTACTACCGCTGGGTCGAGGAGAAAACATGACGCGCGCAAATTCGGGGAAAGGTATCGAGATTCACGGCAATCGCATCCGCATCACGTTCCGGTTTCAGGGACGGCGCTGCCGTGAGACGCTCAAGCTCGAGCCGACGGCAGCGAATTTGACGGAAGCAGCCAAGATCCGGGCCCGCATCCTCAAGAAGATTGAACTCGGCACCTTCGACTACGCCGAAGAATTCCCGAACTCCCACCGCATGCGGGGCAGTATGACGGTGGGAGGCACACGCGCCGCGACTACCCTGGCCGAATTCGGCCAGCTCTGGCACGACAGCAAGGGCCGCTTGGCTTCAGCGACCCAGTATCAGTACCGGCTGGCGCTGGAATTCTGGTACAAACATCTGGGTGGCAACAAACCGGTCGACCAGATCCGGCACTCAAGGATTGCCGCGTTCGTCGGCAGATACCCGTGGCCGTCGGCTGAGCTGTGCAACAACTACCTGATCGCGCTGCGCGGCATCTTCAAGGTAGCGTGCAAGGACTACAAGGCCCGTGGCATCCCGTTTCCCAACCCGATGGAGGATATCGAGAACAGCAAGAAGCAAAAGCAGCCGCCCGATCCGCTGTCGGTCGAGGAGATGGCGAAGATCCTGTCAGACATGGACAGGCACTACGACCGGAGGGTACACGCCTACTTCCAGTTCGCGTTCGCCAGCGGGCTGCGCCCGGAGGAAATCATCGCGCTGCGCTGGAGCGACATCGACTGGAGCCTGCAAACGATTCGAGTCCAACGAGCGAGGACGCACCGCGGCGAAATCAAGGCAGTCAAGACGTATCAGATCCGCGATGTGGATCTGACCGTCGCGGCGCTGGAGGCGCTGGCAACGATGAAGCCCCTGACGTTCGAGAAGAACGGCTTCATTTTCGAGAATCCGAACACCGACCAGCCGTGGCATGACGAGCGCAGCCAGCGCGAGACATTTTGGAAACCGTCACTGCGGCGATGTGGAATCCGGCAGCGGCGCCCGTACCAGGCGCGGCACACCTATGCGACGGTGGCGCTCATGGCAGGTGCGAACCCCGCGTATGTCTCCCGGCAGATGGGCCACAAGAACGCGAAGCAGTTTTTTGACACGTATTCGAAGTGGATCGACAAGGCCGATCGCGGGCGGGAGAAAGACAAGATCGAAGCGATGCTACTTCAGGCGCCCCTAGCCAACTCTGCTGCCCCAAGCCTGCCCCAAACCGAAGATGGCCGGGGCGACTCAGAGGGGAAAGTTGGTAGGCTCGATTGGACTCGAACCAACGACCCCTACCATGTCAAGGTAGTGCTCTAACCAGCTGAGCTACGAGCCTAAAGAAGCAAGATTATAGCGTCGGTTTTTTGAAATTGCCAGCCTTTTTTCCCGCAGCCATCAAAGCGCCCTCCCCGATGATGAAGGACGGACCTGCGGCATCCTGTACACTCGCGAAAAAACAGTCACCTGCCTCGTCGATCCGCTATGCAGCACCGCAATCCCTCCCCTGAATCCCTCCACGCCCACAAGCATGGCGATGCCGCGCACCGGCATGTGATCGAGGGCCGCAATCCGCGGATACTGATGATGGCAGTGCTGCTGACGCTCGGCTTTGCCGGGGTGGAAGCGGTTGCGGGCTACTGGGCCAATTCGCTGGCGCTGATCTCGGACGCGGGCCACATGCTGACGGACAGTACCGCACTCGCGCTGGCCCTGCTGGCGCAGCACATCGCACGCCGCCCGCCTTCGCCCCGCCACTCCTTCGGCTTTGGCCGAGCCGAGGCGCTGGCCGCCTTCATCAACGCGCTTGCCATGCTGGTGCTGGTCGCATGGATCGTCTATGAAGCCGTGCAGCGCTTCTCGGCACCGCCCCAGGTCGCGGGCGAAGCGGTTTTCGTCGTGGCCCTGATCGGAATGACGGTCAACATCCTGGTCGCCTGGGTGTTGTCGCGCGACAGGGACAGCGTCAATACCCGCGCCGCGCTGGTGCATGTACTCGGCGACCTGCTCGGCTCCGTCGCGGCGCTCGCGGCCGGCATCGTCATCTACTTCACCGGCTGGTATCCGATCGATCCGCTGCTGTCGGTATTCGTATCGATGCTCATCCTGCGGTCGACGCTCGCCGTTCTCAAGGAGGCATATCACTTCCTGATGGAAGGCGTGCCGAAGAACGTCGACTATCTTCAGGTCGGCGCGGACCTGGCAGCGGTCGCCGGCGTGCAGTCGGTGCATGACCTGCATGTATGGGAAATGACGCCGGGCCAGCCGGCGCTCATCGGCCATGTCGAGATCGGCCGGCTGGAGGAGTGGCCGGCGGTGCTGCAGCGGATCAAGGGCATGCTGCTGGAAAAACACGGGATCGACCATATCACGCTGCAGCCGGAACTGCCGTCGATGAACGACGACCGCTAGCGGGTAAGCGCCACCCTACTGACGCTGCACTTCCAGCACCCCGGTGACATCACGCAGCACGCCGAGCGCCCGCTGCAACTGCGCGGTGGACGATACTTCGGCGGTGAAGGACATTTTGGCATGCCCCTTGGCGCTCTGCGTGCTCACGCCGATCACGTTGATTTTTTCCCGGGAAAAGACTTCCGAGATGTCGCGCAGCAGGCCCTGGCGGTCGGCTGCATAAATGAAGATATCGACCGGATAGACGGTCTCCTTGCCGTGTTCGCCCCAGGCGGTCTCGATCACGCGCTCCATCGCGTTCATCCGCATCTGCGCGAGGTTCTTGCAATTGGCGCGGTGGATCGACACTCCCTTGCCGCGCGTGACGAAGCCGACGATTTCATCCGGCGGCGCCGGCTTGCAGCAGCGCGCGAGCTGGGTCATCAGACCCTCGGTGCCGACCACCAGCACGCCCGATCTTGCCCCCTGCGTCACGCTGGACGCGCGGCTCTTGTTGGGGATGACCGCATCGGTCACCGGCGCGGGCTTCTGTTCGTCGGCATGCAGCGCGAGTTCAATATTGCGCATCTTGAACTCATCCTTGCCCGCCGCGAGAAAGAGATCGTCGACCTTGGCGAAGCCGAGCTTGTGCGCCAGCTCTTCAAGATTGATGGCGGTCTTGCCCTCGCGCTGCAGGGTCTTTTCAACCAGCACCCGGCCATGCGCAAGCACCTCCTGCTGCTCGATCGCATTGAACCAGGCACGGACCTTCGCGCGCGTGCGAGAACTGACGACGTAGCCGGGACTGAGCCAGTCGCGCGAGGGGCCGGCGGAGGCCGCGGTGCTGCCGCGTGCGGAGATGATCTCCACGGTCTGGCCATTCTTGAGCGGCGTGTTGAGCGGCACCATGACGCCGTCGACCCGGGCGCCGCGGCAGCGGTGTCCGATGTTGGTATGCAGATGGTAGGCGAAGTCGATGGGCGTGGCGCCCGCCGGCAGCTCGATCACGCGCGCCTGCGGCGTCAGGACATAGATGCGGTCGTCGAGCGAGGCGGACTTGAGTTTCTCCACCCATTCGCGCTGAGCATCGCCGTGCTCGACGACGGCGTCGGTGACCTCGCTCTTCCAGGCCAGGAGCTGGCGCAGCCAGGCGATCTTCTCGTCATATTTCTGCGCCGAGAAGCTCGATCCGCCGGTCTCCTTGTAGCGCCAGTGCGCGGCCACGCCGTACTCGGCGAAACGGTGCATCTCGTGCGTACGGATCTGGATCTCGATCGCCCGCCCGTCCTCCGCCATGACCACGGTGTGCAGCGACTGGTAGCCGTTGGGCTTGGGGCGCGAGATATAGTCGTCGAACTCTTCCGGAATCGGCGTCCAGATGTCATGCACGAGACCGAGCACGGCATAGCAGGTCTTGACGTCGTCGACGATGACCCGAAATGCGCGCACGTCGTAGAGCTCGGAAAAATCGAGCGACTTGCCGCGCATCTTGTTCCAGATGCTGAAGATATGCTTGGGCCGGCCGCTGACGTCCGCCTTGATGCCCGCCTCCGCGAGCACGGATCTCAGGCGCGCGATGGCGGCGTCGACGAAGCCTTCACGTTCGATGCGCTTCTCTTCCAGCATCTTCGCGATGCGCTTGTACACCGGCGGC
Source organism: Noviherbaspirillum aridicola (assembly GCF_019656455.1). Lineage (GTDB taxonomy): Bacteria > Pseudomonadota > Gammaproteobacteria > Burkholderiales > Burkholderiaceae_D > Noviherbaspirillum > Noviherbaspirillum aridicola. The sequence goes on along the minus strand of NZ_BPMK01000010.1, from coordinate 127,304 downwards.
TCGAGAAAGCGGAAAGCGAGGTCTTCCAGCTCCCACTTGAGCTGCCAGACGCCGAGCCGGTTGGCGAGGGGCGCATACAGGTCGAGCGTCTCCCGCGCGTACTCGCGCGTCTTGTCGTCTTCGAGCTTGAGTTCGGCGAAATAGCGCAGCGTGGTGACGCGCGAGGCAAGCCGTACCAGCACGACCCGCATGTCGGAGGCCATCGCCAGCAGCATCTTGCGCAGCGTCTCCAGCTGCTCGGCCGCCTGCTGCGAGGCGTTCTTCCCGCGCGGCGTGTCCTGGTGGCCGAAGGTCTGCTCATGCAGACGCATCAGCTGCCGGATGTTGCCGACGAGCGCCGCGATGTCCGCACCGAAGCGCGTCTCGATGGTCTCGGCCGCAGCCGGATCGAAGACCTGCACTTCGAACAGCAGGCCCGCGATGCGGGTGTCGACATCGGTATTGAGCGCAGCGAGCGTGGCGGCCGCGCCGCGCGAAAAGTCGAACGCGTCCTGCCCGGTAATGACGCACTTTCCGCGGTAGAGCGGCTCGACGAACGCGAGCGCGTCCCGCACCCGGCCGGCGTCCTGCGCGGACAGTCCGGCCACGAGGAGCTCGTCGGCTTCGTTGCGGGTGGCTGCGATGGAAACCATGGGGTTACTTCAGCGCGGCGGTCACCACCATCTCGACCAGCCACTCGGGCTTGACCAGGCTGGCCTGCACGGTCGCCCGCGGAGGTGAATTGCCTTCCGCGACCCATTCATTCCAGACGGCGTTCATGCCTTCGAAATCCTTGAGGTCGGCAATGAATATCTGGCACATCAGGATGCGCGACTTGTCGCTGCCCGCCTCGGCAAGCAGCCGGTCGATGTGTCTGAGGACTTCCCTGGTCTGCCCCTCGATGTTCTGGGTAAGGTCTTCCGCAATCTGTCCGGCGAGATAGACGACGCCATTGTGGATCGCTGCTTCCGAGAGGGTCCTGCCGACGTGCAAACGCTTGATATCCATCGTGAACTTAATGAGTAAAAGTCTTATTCCAACAAAAATTCCCGGACCGCCGCCACCTGGTCGTCCTGCAGCAGCGTGGGCGCATGGCCGACGCCGGGAAACTCGACCAGCCGCGCCCGCGGTCCGCGCTGCGTCATGGCCTGGGCGGTCTGCGGCAAGAGCAGGTCGGATTCGGCCCCGCGCAGCAGCAGGGTCGGACAGGCAATGGCGTCATAGGCGCGCCAGGACGCTTCTTCCGCCTGCCGGACGGTCTCCGGCGTGAGCGCGCGGAAGGCGCCCGCGATGCGCAGGTCGTAATGCTTCATCCACTTGCCCTGCCCGTCGCGGCGCAGCACATCCGCCGCGAGCTTGCGCCATTGTTGCTCCGAGTGAGGACCGAAAGGCGCGGAAATCTCGCGGATATGCCGCGCCCCGTCCTCGAAGGAATCGAAACGCAGGTCCTGCCCCACATACGATCCGATGCGTTCCAGGGATTGCATGCTGATCGCCGGCCCCACATCGTTGAGCACCAGCCTGCCCACGGGCGTATCCGGCAGCGATGCAAGCGCCATGCCGATCAATCCCCCCATCGAGGTGCCGACCCAGTGTACGGTGTCCGCGTCGGCGCGCGCGAGCAGCGTGACCATGTCGCTCACGTACTGCGGCACCTGGTAATGCTGGGGTGCGGGCAACGGGTCCGACCGGCCACGCCCCGCGACGTCCGGGCAGATCACGCGATAAACCGGAGCAAGCTCGGCGGCAAGGCGATCGAAGTCGTCGCTGACGCGGGTCAGGCCATGCACGCACACAAGCACCCGGCGGTTGTGCGGGTCGCCCCACTCCTTGTACGCCATCCGGTGCAGGCCAGCGGGGGACAGGCACTGGACGGATTTGATGCGAGCTTGCGTCATTTCGGTGAATCGCGTTTATCGTTGGTTTTTCCGCTTGCTATTCTCACATTTTAGGGGCGGTTCCGCTTAAAATCCCAAGCAAATAAATTCAACACAAACCCCATTCATTTCGGAGAGGACACCATGCAAGGCAGCATGCTTCAAGGGAAGACCGCGCTCGTCACCGGCTCGACGTCGGGTATCGGCCTCGGCATTGCGAGGGCGCTCGCCGCCCAGGGCGCCAATGTCGTTTTCAACGGCTTCGGCGACAGCACGGAGATCGAAGCAGTGCAGAACAGGGTCCGGTCCGAATTCGGCGTGCAGGCCGCCTATCATAACGCGGACATGTCCAAGCCCGCCGAGATCGAGGCGATGATGGCATACGCGGCGGAGCGTTTCGGCGCTGTCGATATCCTGGTGAACAACGCCGGCATTCAGCACGTGGCCAGCGTGGAGGACTTCCCCGTCGAGAGATGGGACGCCATCATCGCGATCAACCTGAGTTCCGCCTTTCACACCACCCGGCTCGCCCTGCCGGCGATGAAGGCGAGGAACTGGGGACGCATCATCAACGTCGCCTCCGTGCACGGACTGGTCGGCTCCGCGCAAAAGTCGGCGTATGTGGCAGCCAAGCACGGCGTCGTCGGCTTCACCAAGGTTACCGCGCTCGAGAACGCCGGCACCGGCATCACCTGCAATGCGATCTGCCCCGGATGGGTGTTGACGCCGCTGGTGCAGAAGCAGGTCGATGCGCGCGCCAGCGAAAGGGGTCTGTCGAACGAAGAGGCCAAGCGTAGCCTGCTGTCGGAAAAGCAGCCCTCGGGCGAGTTCGTGACGCCGGAACAGCTGGGTGAACTCGCGGTATTCTTCTGCAGCCCCGCGGCCAGCCAGGTGCGCGGAGTAGCCTGGAACATGGACGGCGGCTGGGCCGCCCAGTAAACACGGGGCGGCAACGGCTGCCCTTTTCGATCCCTTGCGCACAATGAAAAACGGCGCCCTTCGACGAAGGGCGCCGTTTGTTTTGGAGGGATGCTGATCAGGCCGCGACGCTGCTCGTATCCAGCTCCGCGCCGGTCTTCTCGCGGATTTCATCGAGCGTGACGCCGGGCGCGAGTTCGACCAGCTTCAGACCGGACGGAGTGACATCGATCACGCCGAGATCGGTGATGATGCGGTTGACCACGCCGACACCGGTCAGCGGCAGGTCGCATTGCTTGAGGATCTTGTGCGAGGTGGAACCATCCTTGGCCTTGGCCACGTGCTCCATCAGCACCACCACCCGGCCGACGCCCGCCACCAGGTCCATCGCGCCGCCCATGCCCTTGACCATCTTCCCCGGGATCATCCAGTTGGCGAGGTCGCCCTTTTCGCTGACCTGCATCGCGCCGAGAATGGCGATGTTGATCTTGCCGCCGCGGATCATCGCGAACGAATCGGCGGAGCTGAAGAAGGACGAACCGCGCAGCGCGGTGACCGTCTGCTTGCCGGCGTTGATGAGGTCGGCGTCGACTTCCTCCTCGGTCGGGAACGGGCCGATCCCGAGCAGGCCGTTTTCGGACTGCAGCCACACTTCGATATCCTGCGGCACGTAGTTGGCCACCAGCGTGGGCAGGCCGATGCCGAGGTTCACGTAAAAACCGTCCTGCAGTTCCCTGGCCGCGCGCGCAGCCATTTCATCACGAGTCCATGCCATGTTCGTTCTCCCTTACTTTGCACGCACGGTGCGTTGTTCGATGCGCTTCTCCGGTGCCGCATTGACGACGATGCGATGCACGAAGATGCCCGGGAGGTGAACCTGGTCGGGATCGAGTTCACCGGTCTCGACCAGCTTCTCGACTTCGACCACGGTGATCTTGCCTGCCATGGCGACATTGGGATTGAAGTTGCGCGCGGTCTTGCGGAAGACGAGGTTGCCGACGCGGTCGGCCATGTAGGCCTTGACGAGGGAGACATCGGCGACCAGGGAGCGCTCCATCACATAACGTTCGCCGTCGAACTCGCGCACTTCCTTGCCTTCCGCGACCATGGTGCCGACGCCGGTCTTGGTGAAGAAGGCGGGAATGCCCGCGCCGCCCGCGCGCAGCTTCTCGGCGAGCGTGCCCTGGGGCGTGAATTCCAGCTCGAGTTCGCCCGACAGGTACTGGCGCTCGAATTCCTTGTTCTCGCCCACGTAGGACGAGATCATCTTCCTGATCTGGCGGGTGGTCAGCAACTGGCCGAGTCCGAAGCCGTCGACACCGGCATTGTTCGAGATCGCGGTCAGGTTCTTGACGCCGGAGTCGCGCAGCGCCGCGATCAGCGCCTCGGGAATGCCGCACAGGCCGAACCCGCCGACGGCGATGGTCTGCCCGTCCCTGACGATGCCGGCCAGGGCGCTGGCGGCGTCCGGATAAACTTTGTTCATACCGTTCCTCTTCTTGAGTTGAATAGTCTCCGGCTGGCCGCATGGGTGAAAACGGCGCCAGGACGCTCTTGTAATGTGCCCGCCAGCATAAGATGGTGGACGTTACGGCTGCAATACCGTAAAAATACGAACTTTCGGGACAATCCTTCCGGACAACTGGCGCCGCCAAAACATGAGCGCACTGACAATAGACTACGAGACCATCTTCCGGAACGCACCAGTCGGCATGTGCGTTTCCCAGCACCGCGTCATCCATGCCTGCAACGATGCGCTGGCGACGATGTTCGGCTACCGAGCGGAAGAACTCGTCGGGCAGTCGCTCAGCGTGCTGTATCCGAGCTTTGACGAATTCGAGCGCACCGGCGCGCGCATCGTCCCGATCATGAGCGCGAAGGGGCGCTACTCCGACGAGCGCATCATGAAGCGCGCCAACCAGGATTTATTCTGGTGCCATGTGAGCGGACGCTCCTTGATCCATGACGACCCGCATGCGGCGGGCATCTGGACTTTCGAGGACCTCAGCGCCAAGCGGCCGGTCACCGCCCAGCTCACGCCGCGCGAGCGGGAAATCGCCGCCCTGCTGGTGGAGGGCAAGACCAGCAAGCTGATCGCGCGCCAGGTCGGTCTGAGCCCTCGCACCGTCGAGATGCACAGGGCCAAGCTGATGCGCAAGTTTTCCGCGGCGACGTCGAGCGAACTGGTGCACCGCCTGGTCGGCGTCGCCGGCTGAGCGGCACCTCCGGTCAGCCGGGCGCGGCCGCCAGCAGCGCCCTGACGCGCTCGGGCAGCGGCGCCGACTTCTCCTTCGGAAAATCGACCCAGACCACTTTGGCTCCGCCCTCTGCCGCGAGCACGTCGGGCGTATCCACGCGACGGATCTCATGCCAGGTCTCGAAGCTGCTGCGGCCCGGCGCGCCGACGTAGGTCAGCACCTCGATCTCGCCCGGGTATTTCAGCTGCCGGATGAAGCTGCACCGGGCATTGACGATGACCGGTCCCTCGCCCGCCGGGTCCGGCTCGATTCCGGCGGAGGTGAACCACTCGATCCGCGCCTGTTCCAGGTAGCGGAAGTAGACCGTGTTGTTGACATGGCCCATGGCATCCATGTCGCCCCAGCGGATCTGCATCCGCGTCGCATGCACCAGCTTGCGCTCTTCCATCAGTAGGCCGCCATGCCGTCGTCTGCGGTGATGATGGCGCCGTTCATGAACCGCGACTCGTCGGCAGCCAGAAGCAGCAGCAGGCCGTCGAGATCTTCCGGCTCGCCGAGGCGTTTGCGCGGCAGCATGTTGATCAGTTGCTGACCCTGCTCGCTGTCGAAATGGGACTCGTTGATCTCGGTCTTGATATAGCCGGGGCAGATGGCATTGACGTTGATGCCGTAGCGGCCCCACTCCACCGCCATCGACTTGGTCATGTGGACGACCGCCGCCTTGCTCACGCAATAGATACCGATCTGCGGCAGCACGCGCAGGCCGGCGACCGAGGCGATATTGATGATCCGGTGCTGCTTGCCGGGATCGCCCTTGGCGCGGGCGATCATGCGCTTGGCGGTTTCCTGGGCGACGAAGAACGCGCCGCGCTGATTGGTATCCATCACGAACGCATAGTCCTCGGGGGTGACGTCGATCAGCCTCTGGGTCGTGGACACGCCGGAGTTGTTGACGAGGATATCGATCGGACCGGCTTCGGTCTCGGCATGGGCAATCGCGGACTTGATGCTGGCGTAGTCGGTGACGTCGAGCGCGACGACATGCGCGGCGCCGCCGCCGGCCTCGATTTCGGCGCGCAGTTCCTTGAGCCGCTCGACGCGGCGGGAAGCCAGCACGACCTGCGCGCCTGCCTTGGCGAGCACCTTCGCGAAACGATTGCCGAGACCGCTCGATGCCCCGGTAACCAGGGCGATCTTGCCCTCGAGATTGAATTCGATGCCCACGACTCCTCCTTGTGTTTGGTATGGAAATAAAAGATGGTGCCCCTCGTACGGGAAGCTATGATGCCACTATTCGGCGGCCTGTTAGAGGGCTTGTTCTACTAGCATTCTCCCCGAAAATCCACGACAATTAGCACGTTCGTTCGAAAATTATTCTAACCTTGGTGAGACCATGACGCAGACCCAGAATCTGGTAGAGCAATACGGCCCGCGTGAAGCGATGGAATACGATGTGGTGATCGTCGGCGGCGGCCCGGCCGGGTTGTCGGCGGCGATCCGCCTCAAGCAGCTGGCGTCCGAGCAGGGCCGCGAGGTGTCGGTGTGCGTGCTGGAAAAAGGCAGCGAGGTCGGCGCCCATATCCTGTCGGGCGCGGTGATGGATCCGATCGCGATCAACGAGCTGTTTCCGAACTGGAAGGAGCTCGGCGCGCCGCTCAATACCGAGGTCACCGAAGACCGCTTCCTGTTCCTGTCCGAGACCAGGGCGATCAGGACCCCGGGCTGGGCGCTGCCGGGCTGCTTCCAGAACCACGGCAACTATGTGATCTCGCTGGGCAACGTGGTGCGCTGGCTGGGCCAGCAGGCGGAAAACCTGGGCGTGGAAATCTTCCCGGGCTTTCCGGCCGCCGAGGTGCTGTACAACGACGACGGCTCGGTCAAGGGCGTGGCCACCGGCAACATGGGCGTGGACCGCCACGGCAATCCGACCGACGCCTTCCAGCTCGGCATGGAGCTGCATGCGAAGTACACGCTGTTCGCCGAAGGCGCGCGCGGCCATCTCGGCCGCGGCCTGATGGAGAAGTTCGACCTCAACAAGGGCCGCGATCCGCAGACCTACGCGATCGGCATCAAGGAGCTGTGGGAGATCGATCCGAAGATGCACCAGCCCGGCCTGGTGATCCACACCGCCGGCTGGCCGCTGGACGCCGACACCTATGGCGGCTCCTTCCTCTATCACCTGGAAAACAACCAGGTCGCGGTGGGCTACGTGGTGGGGCTGGCCTACCAGAACCCCTACCTGTCGCCGTACGAGGAATTCCAGCGCTACAAGACGCATCCGGAGATCCGCAAGTTCTTCGAGGGCGGCAAGCGCATTTCCTACGGCGCGCGGGCGATCGTCGCCGGCGGCCTGCAGTCGCTGCCCAAGCTGGTGTTCCCGGGCGGCGCCCTGCTCGGCTGCGACGCGGGCTTCCTCAATGCCTCGCGCATCAAGGGCAGCCATGCGGCGATGAAGACCGGCATGCTGGCCGCGGAAGCGGCGTTCGCGGCACTGGGCGAGAACCGCCAGCATGACGAGCTGAGCGCCTATCCGCAGGGCTTCGAGAAATCCTGGCTGTACGAAGAGCTGTACAAGGCACGCAACTTCAAGCCCTTCATGTCGCGCGGCCTCTACAGCGGCACGCTGATGGTCGGCATCGACCAGGTGCTGTTCAAGGGGAAGGCGCCATGGACCGTCAAGCACAAGCATGCGGACCATGAATGCCTGCGCCCGGCGTCCGAATTCAAGCCCATCGTCTATCCCAAGCCGGACGGCAAGCTGACGTTCGACCGCCTGTCGTCGGTGTTCATCTCCAACACCAACCATGCGGAAGAGCAGCCGGTGCACCTGACGCTGAAGGACCCGACGGTGCCGGTCAACATCAACCTGCACAAGTATGCGGGACCGGAGCAGCGCTACTGCCCTGCCGGCGTGTACGAGTACGTGAGCAACGATGCCGGCGAGGAGCGCCTGCAGATCAACGCGCAGAACTGCGTGCACTGCAAGACCTGCGACATCAAGGACCCGACCCAGAACATCGTCTGGGTCACGCCGGAAGGCGGCGGCGGTCCCAACTATCCGAACATGTGATCCCGGTCGCCCGGACAAAAAGAGCCGCATATGCGGCTCTTTTTTTGCTGTTTTAGCTGCGAGCCGCAGTCAGAGCTTCCATTCGCCCGCCAGCATTTTCTCCAGCCAGAAGGTGCCGATCACGGTCTTGACGTCGGTGATCTTCCCTTCCCTCACCCACTGCAGCATTTCCGGCACGGTGGCGGTGAAAATGTCGAGGAATTCTCCCTCGTCGAGCTTGCGCTCGCCGGCGGTAAGGCCGCGCGCCACATACAGGTCGAGATGCTCGTCCGAATAAGCGATCGCATTGTGGATGGTGCAGGCGAATTGCCACTCGCGCGCGGTATAGCCGGTCTCTTCCTGCAGTTCGCGCTTGGCGCATTGGAGCGGGTCTTCACCGGGATCGATTTTCCCGGCCGGGAATTCGATGAACACGGCATGCAGCGGATAGCGGAACTGCCGTTCGAGCAGCACGCGGCCGTCGTCGAAGAGCGGAAGAATCGCCACCGCGCCGGGGTGCTTGATGTATTCGCGCTGGGTCAGACTGCCGTCCGGCAGCCGCACGCCGTCGCGCTGGACCTTCAGGAAGTTGCCGTCAAAGGCGACTTCGCTGTCGAGCTGGGTTTCTTTCAAATGCAAATCCACGTCGAATCTCCGCAAGGCAACCGGCGTATTGTAAGCCGCGAAGCCCCTGCCGGCTTACAGCAGATCAAGCGTGCCTTTTACGCAGGTAGCGGTAGACGAAACCGGGATAGGCGGCCACCAGGAACAGGCAAACGGTGATGGCGTAGAACTCCCAGCGCTGGGGGAAGGCATTGCCGATCCGCGCCTCGAGCAGCCAGGCGATGGCGAGCACCGCGAAGTACAGCACGCTCAGCTCGAGCACGCGCAGCCACAGGCTCTTGGCCGGGCCGCGCAGGGGAATCATGAGGAACAGCCGTTCGTTCAGGAAGGGAATGTTGGCGGCAATGACCGCCAACATGATGACGAACCAGCTCGACAGCGAAACGTCCACGCGCGCCGATCAGGCCGCGAGGGTACGCACGATGGCGTCCGCGCACAGGGCCATCAGCGGGCCCGGCAGGATGCCGAGGGCCAGCACCGCCACGCCGTTGAGGCCGAGGGTGACGCGCATGTCGGTGGTCGCGGCGATACGGGTCTCGTCGGTCGGTTCGTCGAAGTACATGACCTTCACCACACGCAGGTAGTAGAAGGCGCCGATCAGCGACAGCAGCACCGCGACTACCGCCAGCCACACCTGGCCGGTGCTGAGAACCGCCTGCAGGACGGCGAGCTTGGCGTAGAAGCCGACCGTCGGCGGAATGCCGGTGAGCGAGAACATCAGGACCAGCATCACGAAGGCGAACCACGGGCTGCGCTGGTTCAGGCCCTTGAGGTCGTCGATGTTTTCCGCCTCGAAGCCGGCACGGGCAAGGAGCATGATGATGCCGAAGGTGCCGAGCGTGGTGAGGACATAGGCGACCACGTAGAACATTGCGGAGCTGTAGCCGTTGGCGGCCATCGCGGTATTGCCATTGACGACGCCGGTCAGCATGCCGAGCAGCATGAAGCCGAGCTGGCCGATGGTCGAATACGCCAGCATGCGCTTGAGGTTGGTCTGGACGATGGCCGTGATGTTACCGACCGCCATCGAGAGCACTGCGAGCAGCAGGAGCATCTGCTGCCAGTCGACGGCCAGCGAGAACAGGCCCTCCACCAGCAGGCGGATGGTGATGCCGAAGGCGGCAAGCTTGGGCATGGCCGCGATCAGCAGCGTGACCGCGGTCGGCGCGCCGGTGTAGACGTCGGGCACCCACATGTGGAAAGGCGCGACGCTCAGCTTGAATGCCAGGCCAGCCACCAGGAATACCAGGCCGAACACCAGTACCGTGCGGTTGCCGCTGCCCTTGGCGACTTCGGTCGCGACTTCATTGAGGTTGAGCGAGCCGGTGGCGCCGTAGAGCATCGAGATGCCGTAGAGGAGGAAGCCGGAAGCCATCGCGCCGAGCACGAAATACTTCATCGCGGCTTCGGTGGACACCGGATTGCCCCGACGCAGAGCGACGAGCGCATACAGCGCCAGCGTCATCAACTCCAGGCCGAGATAGATGATCAGGAAGTTGTTGCCCGAGACCATGACCATCGCGCCCAGGAGCGAGAACAGTGCCATGACGTAGAACTCGCCACCGATGGTGTTGCCGAGCATGCCGCGATCGGTCGCATACTGCCGGGAGTAGATCAGCGTCACCGCGACCGACACGTAGCAGAAGATCTTGAGCAGGTTCGACATCGGATCCGACACGAACATGTTGTTGAACGTGTAGGTATTGGGCTCGCCGAACTGCGACGCGGTCAGCAGGCCGCACACCAGCAGCGCACCGAGCGTGAGCAGGAACGTGACATGCCGTTTCGCGTCCGACAGGAACATGTCGATCAGCAGGATCGCCGAGGTGGCGATCACGAGGAATATCTCCGGATAAACCGGCGCGAAGTTCATGTTGTCCATGTTGTTTTCTTCAGTATGTCGTTCTGTGCCGGGTTACGGCAGTTTCGATACGGCGACATGCTTGAGCAGGTCGCTGACCGAAACCTGAATCAGGTCGGTTACCGGGGCGGGATACAGGCCCATGGCGAGCACCGCGATGGCGAGCAGGCCGAGCATGAAGAACTCGCGTCCGTTCAGGTCCTCCAGTTCGGCCACGTGCTTGTTGCCGATCTCGCCGAACACCACGCGCTTGACCAGCCACAGCGAGTAGGCTGCGCCCAGGATCAGCGCGGTCGCGGCCAGCATGCCGATCCAGAAGTTGTACTGGACCGAGCCCAGGATGACCATGAATTCGCCGATGAAGCCGGAGGTCGCGGGCAGACCTGCATTGGCCAGCGAGAACAGCACGAAGAACGCGGCAAAGCGCGGCATGCGGTTGATCACGCCGCCGTAGTCGGCGATCTGGCGCGAATGCATGCGGTCGTACAGCACGCCGATGCAGAGGAACATGGCGCCCGACACGAAGCCGTGGGAGATCATCTGCACGATGCCGCCCTGCACCGCCATGTCGTTGAACAGGAAGAAGCCGAGCGTGACGAAGCCCATGTGCGCGATCGACGAGTAGGCGACCAGCTTCTTCATGTCGGCCTGCACCAGCGCGACCAGGCCGATGTAGATGACCGCGATCAGCGACAGGGTGATGATGAAGCCGGACAGTTCATGGCTGGCGTCAGGTGCGATCGGCAGCGAGAAACGCAGGAAGCCATAGGCGCCGAGCTTGAGCATGATCGCCGCCAGCACGACCGAACCGCCGGTGGGCGCTTCGACGTGGGCATCCGGCAGCCAGGTGTGAACCGGCCACATCGGGACCTTGACCGCGAACGCCATGAAGAATGCGAGGAAGATCAGGACCTGCGCATCCAGCGGCAGCGGCAGCTTGTGCCAGGCCAGGATCTCGAAGCTGCCGCCGGAGGCGAAGTACAGGTAGACCAGCGCGACCAGGGTCAGCAGCGAGCCGAGCAGCGTGTAGAGGAAGAACTTGATCGCCGCGTAGACGCGGTTTGGCCCGCCCCAGACGCCGATGATGATGAACATCGGGATCAGGGTGGCTTCGAAGAACACGTAGAACAGCAGGCCGTCGAGCGCGCAGAACACGCCGATCATCAGGCCGGACAGGATGAGGAAGGCACCCATGTACTGGGCTACCCGCTTCTCGATCACTTCCCAGCCGGCGATCACCACGATGACCGTGATGAACGCGGTCAGCAGCACGAACCAGACGGAAATGCCGTCGACGCCGAGGAAGTAGTTGACGTTGAAGCGCTCGATCCAGCCCGCCTTTTCGACGAACTGCATGCCGTGCGCCGCCTTGTCGAACTGCTGGAACAGCGGAATCGTGACCAGGAAGCTGACAATGGATCCGATCAGCGAGACCACGCGGGTCAGGCCCGGATTATTGTCGCGTCCTATCGCCAGGACGATGAGGCCGAACGCGATCGGGCACCAGATCGCGAGGCTAAGGAGAGGAAAAGTTGACTGCATCATGGTTGTTATTTGCTCCTACCTCGCCAGCTCATTTGCCAAACGACGGAAACGGCATGAAATAGAACAGGAAGAACAGCACGCCGATAATCATTACGAATGCGTAGTGGTAGAGATAACCCGTCTGCAGGTGACGGATCACCGCCGAGAACCAGCCCACCACCCGCGCGCTGCCGTTGACGACGAGACCGTCGATCAGCGTGCGGTCGCCGACCGTCGACAGGCCGCCGCCGAGCACGCGCGCGCCCTTGGCGAACACCGCGTCGTTGATCTTGTCCATGTAGTACTTGTTGTCCAGGAGTGCGTACACCGCGCGGAACTTGCTGTAGAACCAGGCCGGGACGCGCGGATTGACCATGTAGCAGTAGTAGGCCGCCACCACGCCGGCGAGCGCCAGCCAGAACGGCGCAGTCATGAAGCCGTGCAGGCCCATCGCTGCCGCGCCGTGGAAGGCTTCGTTCAGCGCCTTCATCGCGCCATGGTTCTCGCCCACGAAAATCACGTTTCTGAAGAAGTCGCCATGCAGCATCGGACCGATCGCCAGGTAGCCGATCACCACCGACGGAATCGCCAGCAGAATCAGCGGCAGCGTCACCACCAGCGGCGCCTCGTGCGGCTTCTCGCCGGGGGCAAGGCCGTGATGATGGTCGTCGTGGCCGCCGTCGTCATGGTCCTCATGCGCGTCGTGGTGGGCATGGTGCGCGTCGTGCGCCTTGCCGAAGCGCTCTTCCCCGTGGAACACCAGGAAATACATGCGGAAGGAGTAGAACGCCGTCACGAACACGCCGGCCAGCACCGCGAAGTTGGCGAAGCCGGCGCCCCAGATATGGGTGTCGTGCACCGCTTCGATGATGCTGTCCTTGGAATAGAAGCCCGAGAAGAACGGCGTGCCGATCAGCGCCAGCGAGCCGAGCAGCGAGGTGATCCAGGTGATCGGCATGTACTTGCGCAGGCCGCCCATGTTGCGGATGTCCTGGTCGTGGTGCATGCCGATGATGACCGCGCCGGCGCCGAGGAACAGCAGCGCCTTGAAGAAGGCGTGGGTCATCAGGTGGAACACCGCGACCGAGTATGCGGAGGCGCCGAGCGCGACAGTCATGTAGCCGAGCTGGGACAGCGTCGAATACGCGACCACGCGCTTGATGTCGTTCTGGATGATGCCGAGGAAACCCATGAACAGCGCGGTGATGGAACCGATCACGAGAATGAAGGACAGCGCGGTGTCGGACAGCTCGAACAGCGGCGACATGCGGGCGACCATGAAGATGCCCGCGGTAACCATCGTGGCGGCGTGGATCAGCGCGGAAATCGGCGTCGGACCTTCCATCGAATCCGGCAGCCAGACGTGCAGCGGGAACTGCGCCGACTTGCCCATGGCGCCGATGAACAGGCAGATGCAGGCAACGGTCAGCATCATCCAGTCAGTGCCGGGGAACACCACGGCGGCCAGGTCGCCGCGCTTGGCGAAGACTTCGCCGTAGTTCAGCGAACCGGCGTAGGCCAGCAGCAGACCGATGCCGAGAATGAAGCCGAAGTCGCCCACGCGGTTGACCAGGAAGGCCTTCATGTTGGCGTAGATCGCCGACGGACGCTTGTACCAGAAGCCGATCAGCAGGTACGACACGAGACCCACCGCTTCCCAGCCGAAGAACAGCTGCAGGAAGTTGTTGCTCATGACGAGCATCAGCATCGAGAAAGTGAACAGCGAGATGTAGGAGAAGAAGCGGTTGTAGCCTTCGTCATCCCGCATGTAGCCGATGGTGTAGATGTGCACCATCAGCGACACGAAGGTCACCACGCACATCATCATCGCGGTCAGGCTGTCGACCAGGAAGCCGACTTCGAGCTTGAGGCCCATCACCGTCATCCAGGTGTAGACGGTACCCTCGTAGGTGGCGCCGTCCATTACCGCGAGCAGCGTCTGGAACGAGATGATGAAGGCGATCAGCACGCCGAGGATCGTCGCAGAATGCGACGCGCCCCGGCCGATCTTGTTGCCGAAGAACTTGGTGCCGAGCAGGCCGGCGATCGCCGAGCCCGCCAGAGGTGCCAGCGGCACAGCCAGAAGAATGTTAGGGTTGAGTTGCCCCGCCATGATTGGACCCTGTCCTTGTTATTGGTGATTAACCCTTGAGCGTGTCGAGATCCTGCACATTGATGGTGTCCAGGTTACGGAACATCACCACCAGGATGGCGAGACCGATTGCGGCTTCCGCTGCAGCGACAGTCAGGATGAAGAAAACGAAAATCTGGCCCGCGGCGTCGCCGAGGTAATGCGAGAAGGCGATGAAGTTCATGTTTACCGCCAGCAGCATCAGCTCGATGGCCATCAGCAGGACGATAATGTTTTTGCGGTTCAGGAAGATGCCAATGACGGCGATGGCGAACAGGATCGCGCCCAGTACCAGGAAGTGTGCAAGTGTGAGAGCCACGGCGGTATCCCCTTATTGTTTTTCGGCGCTTGCCGCCGCGGTTGCGGCAGTGCCGTTGGCGCGGTTGGATTCCGCTTTCATGCTGACCATGCGCACGCGGTCATTGCGGCGCACCTTGACTGCCTGTGCCGGATCGAAGTACTTCGTGTCCTTCCGGCGGCGCAGCGTGAGCGCGACGGCGGCGACGATGGCCAGCAGCAGGATCACGGCGGCGATTTCGAATGCGTAGATGTACTCGGTGTAGATCAGCAGGCCGAGTTCCTTGGTGCCGCCAATGTTGGCGGCTGCCGCCGGCGCCTGCGCGGACGGATCCCAGAAGCCGTGCAGCAGCACGGCTGCCATCTGCAGCGCGATCAGCACGCCGACCACCGCAGCGAGCGGGAAGTGGCTCCAGAACCCTTCGCGCAGCTTGCCGATGTCGATGTCGACCATCATCACCACGAACAGGAACAGCACCATCACCGCGCCGACGTAGACCAGCACGAGCACGATGGCGAGAAACTCCGCCCTCAGCAGCAGCCAGACCGCGGCCGCCGAAAAGAACGACAGCACCAGGAACAGCGCCGCATGTACCGGGTTGCGCGCGGTGACGACGCGCGTCGCCGCGAACACCAGAATCAGCGAAAACGCATAGAAAAGAACAGTTGTGATATCCATAGTCGACCAGAAGAGTCAGCGCACCGGCTTGCCGGATCAGCGATAAGCGGCATCCACCGCACGGTTGGCGGCGATGTCCTTCTCGTAGCGATCGCCGACTGCCAGCAACATCTCCTTGGTGAAGTAGAGGTCGCCGCGCTTTTCGCCGTGATACTCGAGAATGTTCGTTTCGACGATCGAGTCGACCGGGCAGGATTCTTCGCAGAAGCCGCAGAAGATGCACTTGGTCAGGTCGATGTCATAGCGGGTGGTACGGCGGGTGCCGTCGTCGCGCTCTGTCGATTCGATGGTGATCGCCATGGCCGGGCAAACCGCTTCGCACAGCTTGCACGCGATGCAGCGCTCTTCGCCGTTCGGATAGCGGCGCAGCGCATGCAGTCCGCGGAAGCGAGGTGACAGCGGGGTCTTCTCTTCCGGGAACTGCACGGTGATCTTCCGCGCGAACATGTAGCGGCCGGTAAGAGCCAGTCCCTTGACCAGCTCCTTCAGCATCAGGCTGCCGAAAAAGTCTTTGATGGCTTCCATGATTTACTTCCAAATATTCCAGGGTGTCTGAATCCAGGCAGCCACGATCACCAGGTAGGCCAGGGTCAGCGGAATGAATACTTTCCAGCCGAGGCGCATGATCTGGTCATAGCGGTAGCGCGGGAACGAGGCGCGCGCCCAGATGAACAGGGAAACGACGAAGAAGGTCTTGAGGCCGAGCCAGATCCATCCCGGGATGAACTCCAGGAAGCCGAACGGCGCCGACCAGCCGCCGAGGAACATCAGCGAGGCCAGCATCGAGATCAGGATCATGTTCGCGTATTCGGCGAGGAAGAACATCGCGAACGACATGCCGGAGTACTCGACCATGTGGCCGGCGACGATTTCCGATTCGCCTTCCACCACGTCGAACGGATGGCGGTTGGTTTCGGCGATGCCCGAGATCACGTAGATCACGAAGATCGGCAGCAGCGGCAGCCAGTTCCAGGACAGGACGTTCAGGCCCATGGAAGCGAAGCGGCCCTGGGTCTGCTGATTGACGATGTCGAGGAAGTTCAGGCTGCCCGACACCATCAGCACGATGACCAGGGCGAAGCCCATCGCGATCTCGTACGACACCATTTGCGCCGAGGCGCGCATCGCGCCGAGGAAGGCGTACTTCGAGTTGGACGCCCAGCCGGCGATGATCACGCCGTAGACTTCCATCGAGGTGATCGCCATCACGAACAGCAGGCCGGCATTGACGTTGGCCAGCACCGTCTCCGGGCCGAAGGGCACGACCGCCCAGGCAGCCAGCGCCGGCATGATGGTCATGATCGGTGCGATCACGAACAGCGCCTTGTTGGCCTTGGCCGGCACCACGATTTCCTTGAGCAGCAGCTTGACCGCGTCGGCGATCGGCTGCAGCAGGCCGGCGGGACCGACACGGTTCGGGCCGAGACGGATGTGCATCCAGCCGATCATCTTCCGCTCCCAGAGCGTCAGATAGGCCACGCAGCCCATCAGCGGCAGCACCACCGCGACGATCTTGACGAGGTTCCAGACGAGGGGCCAGACGCCGCCGAAGACGTCGGTGCCGGTCGAGTTGATGGTAGCAAGCAGGTCCATTAGGCTTTCTCCACGCTGATCGGGCCGAACATCGCGCCGAGCGATGCGGTCGACGGATGGGCGGCCGACACGCGCACCGTGCTGGCGGGCAGCCTGGCGTCGATGGCGGCTTCGAGCACGGCACTGCCCTGCCCCTGCACGACCTTGATCTTGTCGCCCGCGGCAACGCCGAGCTTTTCAGCCAGTGCCGGCGACAGCGCGGCCTTGGGCGCGCGGGCATCGGTGGTCAGCTGCAGCGACTCGGCGCGGCGCACGATGGCGTCGCTGAAATAGATCGGCACATCGGCGATCCGCTCGACACCGTCCGCAACAGTCTTGCCCGCCTGCGGGGCCAGCCTGGCCAGGTTGTTCAGGCGCGGCAGCAGGTCAGCCTCTTCCGACACCTTGGTGCCGAGCACTTCGGCGCGGATCTCTTCCGATGCTTCGTAGTTGAAGCCGGACAGGTCGAGCAGGTTGCCGAGCACGCGCAGCACCTTCCACGCCGGACGGGTTTCGCCGAGCGGCTTGACGGTGCCGTTGAAGCCCTGGGCGCGGCCTTCGCAGTTGACGAAGGTGCCGGCGGTTTCCGAGAATGGCGCGACCGGCAGCAGCACGTCGGCGTAGTCCAGGCCATGCTTGTACGAGCTCATCATTACCACCATCGATGCCTGCTGCAGCGCTGCGCGTGCAGCCTGCGGGTCGTGGCAGTCGAGTTCCGGCTCGGCATGCAGCACGACATATGCCTTGCGCGGCTGAGCGAAGAACTGCTGGACGTTGGCGCCATTGGACGGCAGCGCGTTGGCGATGTAGCCGCCGACGCTGTTGGCCGCTTCGGTCAGGTAGCCGAAGCTGGCACCGATCGTCTGCGCGATCCATTCGGCGGCGGCATGCAGCTGCGCGGCCTGCGGATGCTGGGCGGCGGCGTTGCCGAGGAAGATGCCGCGACGCTCGCCCGACAGCAGGCTGTCGGCGACGCGCTTTGCAGCCTCGCCCGCTTCAATGCCTTCGAAGCCGGCCGGCGCGGCCACGCCCTTCATCTGGGCGACGGCCACCACGACTTCGGACAGCGCGGACAGCCACTCGGACGGGGCCTTGATCAGGCGGTTGGCGACAGGCATCAGCTGGTCGTCGTCGGTCGCGTGCAGGATGCTGATCCTGCTGCCGCGCTTGGCGGCATGGCGCAGACGGGCGGCCAGCAGCGGGTGGTCCTTGCGCAGGAAGGAGCCGATCAGGAACGCGCGCTCGAGCTTGCCGAAGTCGTCGATCGACAGACCGAGCCAGGGCGCGACCTTGCCGGTCAGGCCGAAATCGGACTGGCGCAGACGGAAGTCGACATTCTCCGTACCGAGGCCGCGCATCAGCTTCTGCAGCAGGGTCAGCTCTTCCAGGGTCGAATACGGTGCGGCCAGGGCGGCCAGCGCGTCGGCGCCGTGGTTCTTGCGGATGTCGTTCAGGCCGTGGGCGACATACTCCAGCGCGGTCTGCCAGTCGGTCTCGATCCATTTGCCGTCCTGCTTGACCATCGGCACGGTCAGGCGATCGGCGCTGTTGAGGCCTTCATAGGAGAAGCGGTCGCGGTCGGAAAGCCAGCATTCGTTGACGTTTTCGTTCTCGAGGGGCAGCACGCGCATCACCTTGCCGCCCTTGACCTGCACCATCAGATTGGCGCCGAGGGCGTCGTGCGGGCTGACCGAACGGCGGCGCGACAGCTCCCAGGTGCGGGCGGTGTAGCGGAAAGGCTTGGAGGTCAGCGCACCGACCGGGCACAGGTCGATCATGTTGCCCGACAGCTCGGAGTCGACGCTGTTGCCGACGAAGGTGGTGATTTCCGAATGCTCGCCGCGGTTGAGCATGCCGAATTCCATCACGCCGGCGATCTCCTGGCCGAAGCGCACGCAGCGCGTGCAGTGGATGCAGCGGGCCATCTCGCGCATGGAGATCAGCGGGCCGGCGTCCTTGGGCGGCACCACGCGCTTGTCTTCGTCGTAGCGCGAGGCGGACGGGCCGTAGCCGACCGCCAGATCCTGCAGCTGGCACTCGCCGCCCTGGTCGCAGATCGGGCAATCCAGCGGGTGATTGATGAGCAGGAATTCCATCACGCTCTTCTGCGCCTTGATCGCCTTGTCGCTGGCGGTGCGCACGATCATGCCGTTGGTGACGGGAGTCGCGCAGGCCGGCAGCGGCTTGGGCGCCTTCTCGACCTCGACCAGGCACATGCGGCAGTTGGCCGCGATGGACAGCTTCTTGTGGTAGCAAAAATGCGGGATGTAGGTGCCGAGCTTGTTGGCAGCTTCCATCACCATGCTGCCTTCTTGCACCTCTACCTTCTTGCCGTCGATTTCTAATTCAACCATGGCTTCTGCCTGAGTATCCTGTAGGGTTCGCTGGCCGGCTCAAACGTATGCCGGGACCAGGCAATGCTTGTGTTCGATGTGGTATTCGAACTCTTCGCGGAAGTTCTTCACGAATGCGCGCACCGGCATCGCGGCGGCGTCGCCGAGCGCGCAGATGGTGCGGCCCTGAATGTTGTCCGCGATCGAGTTCAGCATGTCGAGGTCGTCCGCCCTGCCCTGGCCGTGCTCGATCCTGTGCACCATGCGGTACAGCCAGCCGGTGCCTTCGCGGCACGGCGTGCACTGACCGCAGGACTCTTCGTAATAGAAGTAGGACAGGCGCAGCAGCGACTTCACCATGCAACGGGTCTCGTCCATGACGATGACCGCGCCCGAGCCGAGCATGGAGCCCGCCTTGGCGATCGAGTCATAGTCCATGTCGGTGTTCATCATCACTTCGCCGGTCAGCACCGGCATCGACGAACCACCCGGGATGACGGCCTTGATCTTCTTCCCGTCGCGCATGCCGCCGGCGAGTTCAAGCAGCTTGGCGAACGGCGTGCCGAGCGGGACTTCGTAATTGCCCGGCTTGGTCACGTCGCCGGAGATCGAAAAGATCTTCGTGCCGCCGTTGTTCGGCTTGCCCAGCGCCGCGTAGGCTTCACCGCCCATGCGCATGATGAACGGCACCGCGGCAAAGGTCTCGGTGTTGTTGATCGTGGTCGGCTTGCCGTACAGGCCGAAGCTCGCCGGGAAAGGCGGCTTGAAGCGCGGCTGCCCCTTCTTGCCCTCGAGCGACTCCAGCAATGCAGTCTCTTCGCCGCAGATGTAGGCGCCATAGCCGTGGAAGGCGTGCAACTGGAAGTTGAAGTCGCTGCCCATGATGCCGTCGCCGAGGAAGCCGGCGGCGCGCGCCTCTTCCAGCGCCTGCTCGAAGCGCTCGTACTCGGCCCAGATCTCGCCGTGGATGTAGTTGTAGCCGGCCGAGATGCCCATCGCGTACGCGCCGATCGTCATGCCCTCGATCAGGGCATGCGGGTTGTAGCGGATGATGTCACGGTCCTTGAACGTGCCCGGCTCGCCCTCGTCGGTATTGCAGACCAGGTATTTCTGACCCGGGAACTGGCGCGGCATGAAGCTCCACTTCAGGCCGGTCGGGAAACCCGCGCCTCCGCGGCCGCGCAGCGACGATGCCTTGAGCTCGGCGATGACCTGCTCCGGTGGAATCTTTTCGGTCAGGATGCGGCGCAGCGCCTCGTAGCCACCACGCTTGACGTAGTCGGCCAGGTGCCAGTTGTTGCCGTCCAGTCCGGCCAGAATCAGCGGATTGATGTGACGGTTGTGCAGGCTGGTCATTTCTTCAATTCCTCCACCAGCGCATCGAGCTTCTCTTTCGACATGTGGCTGCACATGCGCTTGTTGTTCACCAGCAGAACCGGTGCATCGCCGCAGGCACCCATGCACTCGCCCTCGATCAGGGTGATCTTGCCGTCGGGCGTGGTGTCCTTGAAATCGATGCCGAGCTTCTGCTTCAGGTATTCCGCGGCGCGTTCGCCGCCGGAGAGCGCGCAAGGCAGGTTCGTGCAGACCGACACCTTGTGCTGCCCTACCGGCTTGGTGTTGTACATGTTGTAGAAGGTCGCGACTTCCTGCACCGCGATCGGCGCCATGCCGATGTAGTCGGCCACGTCCTTCATCACTTCCGGCGACAGCCAGCCCTTCTCGTCCTGGGCGATCGCAAGCGCCGCCATGACGGCGGACTGACGCTGGTCGGCCGGGAATTTCGCGAGTTCGCGATCGATCTTCTTGTACGCTTCTTGACTTAACAGCATATGCTCAGCCATTCATGCGCGAGTTACGCGCGGGTTATCGGTCAATCTCACCGAACACGATGTCTTGCGTGCCGATGATGGTCACGGCGTCGGCGATCATATGGCCCTTGGCCATTTCGTCGAGTCCCTGCAGGTGCGCGAAGCCGGGCGCGCGGATCTTCAGTCGGTACGGCTTGTTCGCACCGTCGGCGACGATGTAGATGCCGAACTCGCCCTTCGGATGTTCGATGCCGACATAGGCCTCGCCTTCGGGCACGTGCATGCCTTCGCTGAAGAGCTTGAAGTGGTGGATCAGCTCTTCCATGTTGGTCTTCATGCTCACGCGGTCGGGCGGCGCCACCTTGTGGTTGTCAACCATGACCGGACCCGGATTATTGCGCAGCCACTCGATGCACTGCTTGATGATCCGGTTGGACTGACGCATCTCTTCGACGCGCACCAGGTAGCGGTCATAGCAGTCGCCGTTGACGCCCACCGGGATATCGAAGTCGAGCAGATCGTAGACCTCGTACGGCTGCTTCTTGCGCAGGTCCCACTCGATGCCGGAGCCACGAAGCATCGGGCCGGTGAAACCCATTGCCATCGCACGCTCGGGCGAGACCACGCCGACGCCGACGAGACGCTGCTTCCAGATGCGGTTGTCGGTCAGAAGGGTTTCGTACTCGTCGACATAACCGGGGAAACGATTGGTGAAATCCTCGATGAAGTCCAGCAGCGAGCCCTGGCGGTTTTCGTTGAGCTGACGGATCGCCTTCTCGTTGCGCACCGACGATGCCTTGTACTGCGGCATGCGGTCCGGCAGATCGCGGTAGACTCCGCCCGGACGGTAGTAGGCCGCGTGCATGCGGGCGCCGGACACCGCCTCGTAGCAATCCATCAGGTCTTCGCGCTCGCGGAAAGCGTAGAGGAAGACGGCCATGGCGCCGACGTCGAGACCGTGCGCACCGATCCACAGCAGGTGGTTCAGGATGCGCGTGATCTCATCGAACATCACCCGTATATATTGGGCGCGCAACGGAACTTCAATACCGAGCAGCTTCTCGACTGCGAGCACATAGCCGTGCTCGTTGCACATCATCGACACATAGTCGAGACGGTCCATGTAGGGCACGGACTGCAGGAATGTCTTCTGCTCGGCGAGCTTTTCGGTCGCACGATGCAGCAGACCGATATGCGGGTCCGCGCGCTGGATGACTTCACCGTCCAGCTCAAGCACGAGACGCAGCACGCCGTGCGCTGCCGGATGCTGCGGACCGAAGTTCAGTGTGTAATTCTTGATCTCTGCCATTTATTTCATCCCGTATTTCTCTTCGCGGATCACGCGCGGAATGATTTCGCGCGGCTCGATCGTCACGGGTTGGTATATCACGCGCTTCTGCTCGGCGTCGTAACGCATTTCCACGTAGCCGGAGACCGGGAAGTCCTTGCGGAACGGATGCCCGATGAAGCCGTAGTCGGTAAGGATGCGGCGCAGGTCGTTGTGTCCTTCGAACAGGATGCCGAACAGGTCGAAGGCTTCGCGCTCGTACCAGTTGGCCGAGGGCCAGATCTCCGTCACCGACGGCACCACCGGCATCTCGTCGTCCGGGGCGAATACACGCACGCGCAGGCGCCAGTTATGGGTAATGGACAGCAGATGGGACACCACGGCGAAGCGCGGACCGTCCCAGAGGCCGTCGCCATAGGTCGAGTAATCCACGCCGCACAGGTCGAGCAGCTCTTCGAAACGGAGCTCGGCGTGGTCGCGCAGCACGCTCATGGCGGAAAGATAGTCGGCGTGACCCACCACCACGGTGATTTCACCGAGCGCCACCTTGATGTCGCGCAGCCGATCTCCGAGGGCGTTCTTCAGTGCCGCTTCGAGAACTTCAATTTTCGTCGTCATATCCTGGCGCCCCTTCGTCAGCGGGCGATGGTATTGGTTCGCTTGATCTTGTTCTGCAGCTGCATGATGCCGTACAGCAGAGCCTCGGCAGTCGGCGGGCAGCCCGGCACGTAGACGTCGACCGGCACGATACGGTCGCAGCCGCGCACGACGGAATACGAGTAGTGGTAGTAGCCACCACCGTTGGCGCAGGTGCCCATCGAAATCACCCAGCGCGGCTCCGCCATCTGGTCGTAGACCTTGCGCAGCGCGGGGGCCATCTTGTTGCAGAGGGTGCCGGCCACGATCATCACGTCGGACTGACGCGGCGAGGGACGAAACACGACGCCGAAGCGGTCCAGGTCGTAGCGCGACGCGCCGGCATGCATCATCTCGACGGCACAGCAGGCCAGACCGAAAGTCATCGGCCACAGCGAGCCAGTACGGGTCCAGTTGATCAGCTTGTCAGCTGTCGTCGTGATGAAACCCTCATTCATTACACCTTCAATTGACATGACTTACTCCAGTCCTTTACTCCCAGTCGAGAGCGCCCTTTTTCCAGATGTACCAGAAGCCAACGAGGAATTCGGCAATGAAGATCATCATCGTCACGAAGCCCGGCCAGCCGAGGTCGCGCATGGCGACGCCCCAGGGGAAGAAAAATGCGGTTTCCAGATCGAACAGAATGAAGAGGATGGCCACCAGGTAGTAGCGCACGTCGAACTTCATGCGCGCATCCTCGAATGCCTCGAAGCCGCACTCGTACGGCGAGAGCTTCTCCACATCGGGCTTGTGCGGCGCGAGCACGCGACCCAGCACCTGAGGCACGACCCCTACGCCGATGCCGACGAGGATGAAGAGAAGAATGGGGAAATAGTTTGCGAGGTTCACGATGTGGGCCTGAGGTTGGTTAGTTGAATGATTTGCAAATCAAACCAAAATTCCTCGTTAAAAAGCCAGCTCGGGGAACCCCTTGCTGGCTCTTTATGATTTGGTGCCGACGGCGAGACTCGAACTCGCACAGCTTTCGCCACTACCCCCTCAAGATAGCGTGTCTACCAATTTCACCACGTCGGCTAAAGACTGCTATTGTACTCTGAACTCCCCTCTTTGTTCAATGCACAATTACCATCACACAAGCATTAAAACGAAATTATTTGGGGATCTGGTTCGCCTGCCCGCCCTGACCACCTTGGTTGGCGGGAGCAGGTGCGGTGGGAGCCGCGGGCGCACCTGCAGCCGGAGCCTGCTGCTGCGCCGGCGCGGCGGGCAGATTCTCCATCACACCACCGCTGGCGGGCGCGCGATTGTTGCCGATGAAAGCCAGGCCCAGGGTCGCCGCAAAGAAGACGGCGGCGGCAACACCGGTGGTCTTCGACAGGAAGTTGGAAGAACCGGAAGCGCCGAACAGGCTGCCGGACGCGCCGGAGCCGAAAGCCGCCCCCATATCCGCACCCTTGCCATGCTGCAGAAGCACCAGGCCGATGATTGTGAGTGCGGACAGCACCTGGACGACTACGATGACGGTGGACAATGCGTTCATGAATAACCTTTAAACTAAAAAATTCTTTCCGCTCACGCGGCAGCCACGATGGCAAGGAAGTCGGCCGCCTTGAGCGAAGCGCCGCCGATGAGGCCGCCGTCGATGTCGGCCATGGCCAGCAGGTCGCGCGCATTATCCGGCTTCATGCTGCCGCCGTAGAGGATCTGGACCCTGGCGGCCGCCGCGGCGTTTTTTGCGGCGAGTCTCGTACGCAGCATCTGGTGGACATCCTGCGCCATCTGCGGAGTGGCGGTCTTGCCAGTGCCGATCGCCCATACGGGTTCGTAGGCCACGACGATGCGCTCGACTTCAGCTTCGTTCAGTTCGGACAACACCGCATCGATCTGGCGCCCGACCACTGCATCGGTCTGCCCCGCCTCACGCTCTTCGAGCGACTCGCCGACGCAGACGATCGGGATCAGGCCCGAGCGCAGCGCGCGCACCGTCTTGAGCGCGACGATTTCATCTGATTCGCGATGATAGGTGCGGCGCTCGGAGTGACCGACGATCACGTAGGCACAGGAGAAATCCTTGAGCATTGCCGCGGACACCTCGCCGGTGTAGGCGCCGGCCTCATGCACCGACAGGTCCTGCCCGCCCCACTTCACCCCGGTCGAGGCAAGTGCGGACTGGCACTGGGCGAAATACGGGGCCGGCACGCACACGGCCACCTCGCAGGCGGCGCTGCCGAGTCCGGCCTTGATCCCATCCAGCAAAGCCGCGTTGGTGGTCGTGCTGCCGTTCATCTTCCAGTTACCTGCAATCAGTTTGCGACGCATATTGGGCCGGGAATAAAGAAAACCCTTGATTCTAGCGTCTCGCGCCAAGTACGGTCAAACCTGACGAACGCACTTCGACCTTGCGCAAAGCGGAAACGTTCCCGCTTCCCGGAGGCTCACGCATCGCTCACCGAGAGAATGATCTTGCCGGTATGCGTGCTGCTTTCCATCAGCTGGTGCGCCTGTGCCGCCTGCTCGAGGGGGAATACCTTGTAGATGACCGGCTTGATGCGACCTGCCTCCAGCAGGGGCCAAACTTTTTCCTGCAGCCGGGCTGCAATGGCGGCCTTGAACTCGATCGGACGCGGGCGCAGCGTCGAGCCGGTGACGGTAAGCCGGCGGCGCAGTATCTGGCCGAAATCGAGCTCGCCTTTCGCACCGCCGAGCACTGCGATGATGACCAGGCGACCGTCGTCGGCGATGCATTCCAGCTCGCGGCCGACGTAGGAACCGGCGACCATGTCGAGCACCACGTTGACGCCGCGGCCTGCGGTTTCCTCCTTGATCACCTTGACGAAGTCCTCGGTACGGTAATTGATGCCCCGTTCCGCGCCGAGCGCTTCGCAGGCCCTGCATTTTTCATCGCTGCCGGCGGTGGCGAAAACCCGATGACCGAAAGCGGAGGCCATCTGGATAGCGGTCACGCCGATGCCGGATGTTCCGCCCTGCACGAGCAGACTCTCTCCCGGCTTCAGGCCGGCACGATCGAACACATTGCTCCACACCGTAAAGAAGGTCTCGGGCAGCGAGGCGGCCTCGACCGCGCTCAAGCCTTTCGGCACCGGGAGGCATTGGGCGAGCGGCGCGGTGCAATACTCGGCATAACCTCCACCCTGAACGAGCGCGCAGACCATGTCGCCCTTGCGCAGATGAGAGCCGGTCAGATCGCCGTCCACAATCTCGCCGGCGATCTCGAGACCGGGCAGGTCGGAGGCGCCCGGCGGCACCGGGTAATGGCCGAGCCGCTGGATCACGTCGGGACGATTGACGCCGGCAGCCAGCACGCGGATGAGGACCTCGCCTGCCTTCGGTTGCGGCACGGGCCGCTCGCACATTCTCAGGACTTCCGGGCCACCGGGCTTCTCGATCTCGATCGCTTTCATCGTCGCCATCCTTATAGGGAGAAAACGCGATTGTACGCGAGCTGAGCAAGCCCATCCGGCGCGCCCGGTCCCCTTGATTATTGGCAAGAAGAGCAGTTCGATGAGGGCCGAGAATGCATCCCACTTTTATTGCCCCTACGCAAAATTTGTAACGAGGAAACCTTTCCGAAGTTACAAAATTGCCGGGAACTAACTAGCAGAATGCATTTTCCAAAGGGAAACGCATTACTCACGCACAAGACCATGCGCCACGACACCCTTTCCCCTTCTATCCGCGGTACAAACCAGGATGATGAGCCTTCGCGCTCGTCCACATCCCTGCCCGCAAGTCTCTCTTACCTGGGCGCGCTCGGCGCCGCGCTGCGCGCCGTGCGTCGCCTGTGCAGCGGTTCCCGGGACCAGGACCTGAACACCGTGCTTGAGCAGGCTTGCCGGGCGGTCGTCCAGGAAGGCGGCTTCGCCTCGGCCACGGTGATCCTCCTCGACCACGGCACGAGCAGGTCGGCGGGGGCTTTCGGTGCGGGTGTCGAGTGCGCCGACGATTGCTGCGCGAGTTTCCCCTTCCCGCTGTCGGCCGCCGCCGCCGGGGCGCTGGTGCTTCGCGCCCGGTTACCCGATGGCTTCGAGGGTGCGGCGCTGGGCTTCATCGCCGAAATCGCGCGCGAGATTCACGGCCTCATCGACAACATGGAACGTGAATCCGAACGTCGCGCGCTCGAAGCCGATCTGGTCGACAGCGAGAAATTCACCAGCGCGGTGCTGACCGCCTCGCTCGACAGCATTGTCACGATCAATGCGCGCGGCGAGATCATCAGCTTCAATCAGGCCGCGGAGACGACCTTCGGCTGCAGCGCCCAGGACGTGATCGGCCGCCAGTTTTCCGACATACTCATCCCGCCTGCATTGCGCGAGCGCCACCGGGCGGGCATGGCAAACTACCTGGCGACAGGCACGAGCACCATGCTCAACCGGCGCGTGGAGCTTGTCGCGTGCCGAGCCGACGGCACTCTGTTCCCGGTCGAAATCGCCGTCGTACCGGTGAAGATCGAGGGCAGCACGATCTTCACCGCGTTCATCCGCGACATCTCCGCACTCAAGCAAGCGCAGACCGTACTTCAGAACCGCGCGGCCCGTTACCGGCACCTGATCGAGAAATCGCCCGAGGCCATCATTGTCTGCTGCGAAGGACTGCTCGGTTTGCTCAATCCGGCGGCCTGCCGCATGCTCGGCACGGATCAGCCGGACCGGCTGCTCGGACGCAGCGTCTACGACTTCGTCGATCCGGACTTTCGCCATCACCTGCGCAGCGCGCTCGAGGCGAAAGTGCCGCCTGCCGTGCCGAAGTTCGTCGAGCAGATCTGGATGCGCAGCGACGGGACCCGCTTCAATGCCGAACTCGGCGCCACCCACATCACATTCAACGACAAGCGCGCCATCCAGCTCGTGGTCCGCGACATCACCGAGCGCAAGCGGGCCGAAGCGGTGCAGGTCGGCCAGAACCGCATCCTCAACATGATGGCGACGGGCGCGCCGCTGCCGGAGATCCTGTCGGAGATCGCGCACTTCATCGAGGAGCGGTCGGGGCATGGCATGTGCGCCATCCTGCAACTGAGCGAAGACGGCGGCTCCCTCTCATGCCTTGCCGCTCCCAGCCTCCCGGAAGCCTATGTCGATGCGCTGGGGGACATTGCCGTCGGACCGGGTCAGGGCTCCTGCGGCACAGCCGCTCACCGGATGGCACCGGTCATGGTGACCAGCATCGCCTCGGATCCCTTGTGGCAGTCCTACCGCGAGCAGGCGCTGCTCCACGGTCTGATGGCATGCACCTCCTGGCCGATCTTCGGACGCAACCGCAAGCTCCTTGGCAGCATCGCGCTCTATTTCAGGGAAGAGATGGCACCGGCACCGGCCGACCTGCAACTCTTCAGCGTATGCGCCAATCTTGCAGGCGTGGCGATGGAAAGGCGTGCATCCGAGGAGAAGATTCGCTTTCTCGCCCATTACGACGGACTGACTTCCCTTCCAAACCGGTTCCTGTTCAAGGAATATCTCGACCTGGCGCTACGCAATGCGAAGCGGCACGGCAACAAGTTCGCGCTGTTCTTCCTCGACCTCGACAGCTTCAAGGAAATCAACGACGAACTCGGCCATGACGCCGGCGATCATGTGCTGCGCGAAATCGCCCGGAGGATGCGCGGCGTGCTGCGGCATACCGACAAGATCGCGCGCATGGGCGGCGACGAGTTCTATGTGCTGATCGAAGAATTGAGCGATGGACGCTATGCAAGCGACGTCGCGCGCAAGCTTCTGCAGGAGGCAGCGCGGCCGGTGCGTTTCGGCGCCGCCAATTGCGCGGTCAGCGCCAGCATCGGAATCAGCATCTACCCGGACGACGGGCAGGACGCGCCGACGCTGCTCAAGAACGCGGACGCGGCGATGTACCGCGCAAAGGAATCCGGCAAGAACGGTTTCCGCTTCTATTCTGACGATATGGCGGCCGTCGTGGCCGCCAACGAGCCCGTCGCGCTCCGCGGCCCGGGCAGGCCCGGGCCCGGCACGGCACTTCCTCGCTGAACCGACAAAAAAAATGCCCGCGCCATGGCGCGGGCATTCTTGCGGAGAGGCCGGCGCCGCACGGCGCCGGCAGCCCTCTTACTGCTGCTGTTGGGCCGCTCCGCCCTCTTCGGCGGCAGCTGCCTTCATCGACAGTTTCAGACGGCCACGGTCATCCGTCTCGAGGACCTTGACGCGCACTTGCTGGCCTTCCTTCAGATAGTCGGCCACCGCGTTGACGCGCTCGTTGGCGATCTGGCTGATATGCAGCAGACCGTCCTTGCCCGGCAGGACCTGAACGATTGCGCCGAAGTCGAGCAGCTTGAGCACGGTGCCGTCGTAGGTCTTGCCCACTTCGACCGAGGCGGTCAGCTCTTCGATGCGGCGCTTGGCTTCCTGGCCAGCGGATGCGTCGACCGAAGCGATCGTGACGATGCCTTCGTCGGTGATGTCGATCTGGGTGCCGGTCTCTTCGGTCAGGGCACGAATGACTGCGCCGCCCTTGCCGATCACGTCACGGATCTTTTCCGGGTTGATGCGGATGGTGATCAGGCGCGGCGCGAAATCGGAGAGTTCGGCCTTGCCCTGGGGCATGGCTTCCTGCATCTTCGCCAGGATGTGCATGCGGCCTTCCTTGGCCTGGGCCAGCGCGACCTGCATGATTTCCTTGGTGATGCCCTGGATCTTGATGTCCATCTGCAGCGCGGTGACGCC
The DNA here is from genome assembly GCF_019656455.1 of Noviherbaspirillum aridicola. GTDB lineage: Bacteria > Pseudomonadota > Gammaproteobacteria > Burkholderiales > Burkholderiaceae_D > Noviherbaspirillum > Noviherbaspirillum aridicola. The sequence continues at coordinate 97,874 of NZ_BPMK01000010.1, read as the reverse complement.
GGCAGCGGTGCCCGCGACCTTGAAGTCCATGTCGCCGAGATGATCCTCGTCGCCGAGGATGTCGGTCAGTACCGCGAACTTGTTGCCTTCCTTGATCAGGCCCATCGCGATGCCGGCCACGTGGGCCTTCATCGGTACGCCTGCGTCCATCAGCGCCAGGCAGCCGCCGCAGACCGATGCCATCGACGAAGAACCGTTGGACTCGGTGATCTCGGATACCAGGCGCACCGAGTAGCTGAACTCTTCCGGCGACGGCAGTGCTGCCTGCAGGGCGCGCTTGGCGAGGCGTCCGTGACCGATCTCGCGACGCTTGGGCGAACCGACGCGGCCCGTCTCGCCGGTGGCGAACGGGGGCATGTTGTAGTGGAGCATGAAGCGGTCGGAGTATTCACCCATCAGCGCGTCGATCTTCTGCTCGTCGCGCGCGGTGCCGAGGGTCGCCACCACCAGCGCCTGGGTCTCGCCGCGGGTGAACAGTGCCGAGCCGTGGGTACGGGGCAGCACGCTGTTGCGGATCGAGATCGGACGCACGGTACGCGTGTCGCGGCCGTCGATGCGGGGTTCGCCGTCGAGGATCTGGGAACGGACGATCTTCGCTTCGAGGTCGAACAGGATGGTGCCGACTTCAGCGGAATTGGGTGCCTCGGTGCCGGCGGCTGCGGCTTCGGCTGCCAGCGCTGCGCCGACTTCCGCGCTCACGGTATTGAGCTTGGCGGTGCGCGCCTGCTTGTCCTTGGTCTGATACGCATCGCGCAGGCCGGCTTCGGCCAGTTGCGTCACGCGCGCGATCAGCGCTTCGTTCTTGGCGGGCGGCGCCCACTGCACTTCAGGCTTGCCACCGTCGCGCACCAGTTCATGGATGGCGTCGATGACCACCTTCATCTGCTCATGGCCGTACACCACGGCGCCCAGCATGACTTCCTCGGACAGCTGGTCGGCTTCGGATTCGACCATCAGGACGGCCTGCTCGGTGCCGGCCACCACCAGGTCCATCTTGGACTGCGCCATCTGCGAGGTGGTCGGGTTCAGCACATACTGGCCGTCGACATAACCGACGCGGGCGGCGCCCAGCGGGCCGTTGAACGGAATGCCGGCGACGCAGATCGCGGCGGAGGCGCCGATCATCGAAGCGATGTCGGGATCGATTTCGGGATTGACCGACAGCACGTGGATGATCACCTGGACTTCATTCAGGTAGCCTTCCGGGAAAAGCGGACGGATCGGACGGTCGATCAGACGGGAAGTCAGGGTTTCCTTTTCGGAAGGACGACCTTCGCGCTTGAAGAAACCGCCGGGGATACGGCCTGCGGCATAGCTCTTCTCGACATAGTCGACGGTCAGGGGGAAAAAGTCCTGGCCGGGTTTTGCTTCCTTGCGTGCGACCACGGTTGCCAGCACCACGGTATCGTCGATCGATACCATCACGGCGCCGGATGCCTGGCGAGCGATCTCGCCGGTTTCCAGGGTAACGGTGTGTTGACCGTACTGGAAGGTCTTCGTAACTTTATTGAACACGGTGTTTCCTTTCTATTTTTGCCGACAGATTTTCAGGCGCTGTCGTTCACCTCACCACGGACGCTTGCCACGCATGACAACTCGTCTTTACTGCCTGCAACGCTTGCGAATACAAAACCTCAGAATGGCAAAATGCCTGCATCAGGGGACTGACGCAGGCATTTCATCTATAAGCCGGACAGCTGGCGCAATGAATTACTTACGCAGGCCGAGCTTTTCAATCAGAGCGCGATAACGGTTCGCGTCCTTGTCCTTCAGGTAGGACAGCAGGCGCTTGCGGCGATTGACCATCTTGATCAGGCCGCGGCGGGAGTGGTGATCCTTGGCGTGGGCCTTGAAGTGGGTGTTGAGCTCGTTGATGCGTGCGGTCAGCAGTGCAACCTGGACTTCCGGAGAACCGGTGTCGTTGGCGCCGCGGGCGTTTTCCGCAATGATTGCGGCCTTGTTGATGTCTTCTACGGACATGGTTTACCTTTCACATGCGGTGGCCGGAGTCGCAACCCCTCGCTCACCGTGATCGTTGACAAAAAAAACCTGGCTCCGAAGAGCCAAGACGCGCAGTATAGCGGAATTAAATCGGCAATTCAAACACTTAGATAGAAGGACGCCGACTTGCCGGCGGCCATGAAAATTCCTAGAGAGGTAGAACATGATCACCACGGTCCGCGCCTTCCTGCTCACCCTGCTCGTCCTGCTGTCCGGCTGCGCGACGGTGTTGCCGCAGTCGGTCAGCGTGGGCGACAGCGAAGCCGACGTCATCCAGAAGCGCGGCCAGCCGACAAACCGTTACAAGGATGGCAACGTCGACCTGCTCGAGTACATGACCGGTCCCTGGGGCCAGCGAACCTATATGGCGCGACTGGAAAACGGACGCGTCGTCTCGTTCGAGCAGGTGCTGACGGTTCAGAAGTTCGGCACCATCAGGGTGGGCGAGGCCACCAAGGATACGGTGCTGAAGACCATCGGCACGCCGAGCGACACGTCCTACCTGCCCCTGCGCGACCTCGAGGTATGGTCGTATCCCTACAAGGAAAACGAGGTCTGGGACTCGATCATGCATGTGCATTTCGACCAGGCCGGCGTGGTACGGCAGATGCTCAACGGTCCCGATCCGCGTCGCGATCCGGACGTGCGGTTTCCCTTCGGCGGATTCGGCTTCGGCTTCGGACGCCTGTGACGGGCGCGCCGCGCGCGCCCGTCGCTGCCTTACAGCTGCGGATTGAGCCTTTCAGCTTTTGAGTACAGCTTGTTGAGTGCCGACAGGTAAGCCTTGGCCGAGGCCACGACGATGTCCGGGTCCGCGCCGACGCCGTTGACGATGCGGCCGTTCTTCGACAGGCGCATCGTCACCTCGCCCTGCGACTCGGTGCCCGTGGTGATCGCGTTGACCGAGAACAGAAGCAGCTCCGCACCGCTGCGGGCCTCCGCCTCGATCGCGTTCACCGTCGCATCCACCGGGCCGTTGCCTTCGCCGTGGCAGCTCAGCTCCTTGCCGCCCATGCTGAAGACGACCTTGGCGGCCGGACGCTCGCCGGTTTCCGAGTGCTGGGACAGGGAAACGAAACGGTAGTGCTCGTTCTCATGCGAGTGCTGTTCGTCGGAGACCAGTGCCATGATGTCTTCGTCGAAGATCTCGGCCTTGCGGTCGGCCAGCTCCTTGAAGCGCGCAAAGGCGGCGTTGACTTCCTGCTCCGACTCGAGTTCGATGCCGAGCTCTTCCAGGCGCTGCTTGAACGCGTTGCGGCCCGACAGCTTGCCGAGCACGATCTTGTTGGCGGTCCAGCCCACATCCTCGGCGCGCATGATTTCATAGGTGTCGCGCGCCTTGAGCACGCCATCCTGGTGAATGCCGGAGGCATGCGCGAAGGCGTTGGCGCCCACCACGGCCTTGTTCGGCTGCACCGCGAAGCCGGTGATCTGGGATACCAGCTTGGAAGCCGGGACGATCTGGGTGGTGTCGATGCCGACGTCCAGCTTGAAGTGATCCTTGCGGGTCTTCACCGCCATCACGACTTCCTCGAGCGCGGTATTGCCCGCGCGCTCGCCGAGACCGTTGATCGTGCATTCCACCTGGCGCGCCCCGCCGATCATCACCCCGGCGAGGGAATTGGCGACCGCCATGCCGAGGTCGTTATGGCAGTGCACCGACCAGATCGCCTTGTCGGCATTCGGAACGCGTTCGCGCAGGCTCCGGATCATGGCGCCGTACTGCTCCGGGATGCCGTAGCCGACCGTGTCGGGGATATTGATGGTGGTCGCCCCCTCGGCGATGACGGTCTCCAGCACGCGGCAGAGGAAATCCACGTCGGAGCGGCTGCCGTCTTCCGGGCTGAATTCCACGTCGTCGGTGAACTGGCGCGCGAAACGTACCGACAGCCTTGCCTGCTCGAGCACCTGTTCCGGCGACATGCGCAGCTTCTTCTCCATGTGCAGCTTGGACGTGGCGATGAAGGTGTGGATGCGACGGCGGGGGGCCGCGGAGAGTGCTTCCGCCGCGCGCGAAATGTCGCGGTCGTTGGCGCGCGCGAGCGAGCAGACGGTGGAATCCTTGATCACGCTGGCGATGCTCTTGATCGATTCGAAGTCACCGGGCGAGGCGGCGGCAAAGCCGGCTTCGATCACGTCGACCCGCAGTCGCTCGAGCTGGCGTGCGATGCGGATTTTTTCCTCCCTCGTCATCGAGGCGCCCGGGGACTGCTCGCCATCGCGCAAGGTGGTATCGAAGATGATCAATTTGTCGGCCATGCTGCACTCCTTGGTGGTAAGTCGGTAATCGAAGCGTTGATAAATGGTCTTCCGCCTGCCCTTGCCTTTTGGGGCATGAGCGTGAAACTGCACGGATTGTGGGGGTATGGGGATTAGCGCGCGTTAACGCACTAGTAGAAGCAGCGACAGCAGCAGGCCGGACGGCGTGCTGCTGGAGAAAGCGGAGGCGGAAATGTGAATTTCGCGGAACATGCGAAAGAATATAAGCGCAAACGTGGAAAAGTGCAACGACTTGATTCACCGCCGGTTTTCCACGCTTGTCGCCGGCAAGACAGCCTTACTCTTTCGAATCGCTGCCGTCGCCTTCGGTGGTTTCGACAATGCTCACCGGCTTGCCCTTGAACAGGCGCCAGAAATACACGCCATAGCCGGACAGGCCGTACAGCACGAAGATGCCGAACAGGACTTTGGGCGGGTCGCTCGAAATCAGCACGATCACCAGCACGATCAGGAACACCGCGATGAACGGCACCGACTTGCGGAAATTGATTTCCTTGAAACTGTAGAACGGCACGTTGGTGACCATGGTGAGCCCGGCATAGAGCGTGATGGTCCAGGCGAACCAGGTAAGCTCGGTTCCGACCAGGCCTAGGTCTTCCATCAGCCAGATGAATCCGGCCACGAGGGCGGCTGCGGCCGGACTGGGCAAACCCTGGAAGTAGCGCTTGTCCACCACCGCGATGTTGGTATTGAAGCGCGCCAGCCGCAGCGCGGCGCCGGCGCAGTAGACGAACGCGGCCAGCCAGCCCAGCTTGCCCATGCCGCGCAGCGACCATTCATAGACGACGAGCGCAGGCGCGGCGCCGAAGGAAAGCATGTCGGACAGACTGTCGTACTGGGCGCCGAACTCGCTTTGCGTGTTGGTCAGGCGTGCCACCCGTCCGTCGACCGTGTCGAGCAGCATGGCCGCGAAAATGGCGACCGCCGCCACGTCGAACTTCAGGTTCATCGCCATCACGATCGCGAAGAATCCGCAGAACATGTTGGCGGTGGTGAAGGCATTCGGCAAGAGATAGATGGCGCGCGGCCGCGGCGCGGCGGCCGCGGGGTCGGCAGACTGCAGGGAGCGGCGCTGCAGGCGCCGCGCGAACAGGCCGGAACTGCTTTTCGCCTTGCGACGATTGAAGGTGGCCATACGCTTACAGCTCGGCCAGGATGGTCTCGGTCGCCGATACTTTCTCGCCGACCGCCACCTTCGGCGTGGCGGTGAGCGGCAGGTAGACGTCGACGCGGGAGCCGAAGCGGATGAAACCGTAGCGCTGCCCGCGCGCGAGCGTGTCGCCCGCCTTCACGTAGCACAGGATGCGGCGCGCGATCAGACCAGCCACCTGTACGCAGGTGATCGTCTGCCCGTTGCTGGCGGTGATGGTCAGCGCATTGCGCTCATTCTCGATGGAGGCCTTGTCCAGGTCGGCATTGACGAACTTGCCCGGGAAATACTTTGCCGCCTCCACCCGGCCGTCGACCGGCGAGCGATTGGAGTGGACGTTGAACACGTTCATGAAGACGCTGATCTTCAGCGCCTCGCGGTTGGCATAGGGGTCCTGGGTTTTTTCGACCACGACGATGCGCCCATCCGCCGGCGACAGAACGGCGTTGGCCTTCTGCGGCACGGTGCGCGCGGGATCGCGGAAGAACTGCAGCACGAACAGCGCGATGATCCAGAACGGGATGGACCACAGTCCGGCCAGGAGCGTGACGACGACAGCCAGGGCAACCGCGATGCCAAGGAAAGGCCAGCCCTCGCGGGCAATGATGGGATGCGGATAATTGTTCAACTTCGCTCCGAGAAATGATGAAAGATAAAAAGCGTGGCTATTCTAGACGAGGCTTTCACAAAAGTAATCCCTGTGGCGGCCTTCGCGCTCTCCCACGGTATAGGACTTCGTCTGCAATGCTTCGTTTCGGACCGGCTACCTGAAGCGTATCCTGCCGACCAGCCGCGTACCGAGCGTGGTTTCGCCGGGTTCGAAGCTCGGCTCTTCCACCGGAGCATCCATCGCCGATGCGCGCATGGTTTTCATCGCGGCTTCAGGCTGCGGCGCGTAGCTGCCCGACGCTTCGAAATCGATGGTGTCGAGCACCGCCTCACCCGGGTTGCGGCCCATGGCCTTGGCGATCGCGGCGATCTTTTCCTGCAGGTTCTGGTACGCGGCCGCGATCCTCTGCTCTTCCAGCTTGCGCGCGCTGGCCTCGGTCAGGCCGAACTGCAAGCCGTTCAGCGCGAGCAGCTTCTGCGCGGCGGCGACAGTCGCGGGCAGCTTGTCGAGACTGCCGGTCTTCATGTCGAGATACTGGCCCACGCGCCAGCCGGTGGGCTGACGGATCCTCGCCGCCTGGCGCGGCTGCACCGGCTCGTCCGCGTACACCGGGTACGTATAGTAACCGCGGGTCTGGAACACAGCCGCCGGGTCGGCGCGCCTGAGCAGTTCCGTGCCCTGCTTCATCCTCAGGTTGACGCGCGAGGCGGCGGCTGCACGGTCCTTGTCCTGCTCTTCGACCATGAAGACCGCTCGCGCCTCGTCGTTCGGCTGTCTGACTTCGCCGTATGCGGGCACGATCACCAGGGTGCCGGCGGGCTGCGGGGGTTGCGGCGCCTGGGTGGACTGCGCATGGGCGCTGCCGAGGGACGCGGCAAGAGCGAGGATCAGGCTGGCAACGGTCGAACGTGGCATTCGGCTCTCCAAAGAAAAAAGGGTCTGCACGGGCAGACCCTTTATTTTACTCAAGCAGCGTTGCCGATCAGTTCTTCGACTGGTCGACCAGCTTGTTCTTCTTAATCCACGGCATCATCGCGCGCAGCTTCTCGCCGACCTGCTCGATCTGGTGCTCGGAGGTCAGGCGGCGACGCGAGATCAGGGTCGGGGCGCCGGCCTTGTTCTCGAGGATGAAGCTCTTTGCGTATTCGCCGGTCTGGATGTCCTTCAGGCACTGACGCATCGCGTTCTTGGTGTCTTCGGTGACGATGCGCGGGCCGGTCACGTACTCGCCGTACTCGGCGTTGTTCGAGATCGAGTAGTTCATGTTACCGATGCCGCCTTCGTAGATGAGGTCGACGATCAGCTTGAGCTCGTGCAGGCACTCGAAGTAGGCCATTTCCGGCGCATAGCCGGCTTCGACCAGGGTTTCGAAACCGGCCTTGATCAGCTCGACGGTACCGCCGCAGAGCACTGCCTGTTCGCCGAACAGGTCGGTCTCGGTCTCTTCGCGGAAGTTGGTCTCGATGATGCCGGCACGGCCGCCGCCGTTGGCCATCGCGTACGACAGGGCGATGTCGCGGGCGCTGCCGGACTTGTCCTGGTAGACGGCGACCAGGTGGGGCACGCCGCCGCCCTGGGTGTAGGTGCCGCGCACGGTGTGGCCCGGCGCCTTGGGGGCGACCATGATGACGTCGAGGTCGGCGCGCGGCACGACCTGGCCGTAATGGACGTTGAAGCCGTGGGCGAAGGCCAGCACTGCGCCCTGCTTGGCGTTCGGTGCGACGTTTTCGTTGTAGACCTGGGCGATGTTCTCGTCCGGCAGCAGGATCATGATGACGTCCGCGGCCTTGACGGCTTCATTGACTTCGGCAACGTTGAGGCCGGCGTTCTTCGCCTTTTCCCACGATGCGCCGCCCTTGCGCAGGCCGACGGTGACCTTGACGCCGGAGTCGTTCAGGTTCTGCGCGTGCGCATGGCCCTGGGAGCCGTAGCCGATGATGGTGACATTCTTGCCCTTGATGAGGGACAGGTCGCAGTCTTTGTCGTAGAAAACTTTCATGGATCTTCCTGAGGTGTGATTTGCTGGTTGCTTGATTGTTGATCAGACTTTGAGAATGCGCTCGCCGCGGCCGATGCCGGAACCGCCGGTACGGACGGTCTCCAGGATGGCGGTGCGGTCGATCGATTCGATGAAGGCGTCGAGCTTGGATTTGTTGCCCGTCAGTTCGATCGTGTAAGTCTTCTCGGTGACGTCGATGATGCGGCCGCGGAAGATGTCCGCGGTGCGCTTCATTTCTTCGCGTTCCTTGCCGACCGCGCGCACCTTGATGAGCATGAGCTCACGCTCGATGTGCGCGCCTTCGGTCAGGTCGACGACCTTGACCACCTCGATCAGGCGGTTCAGATGCTTGGTGATCTGTTCGATCACGTCGTCCGAGCCGCTGGTGACGATGGTCATCCGGGACAGGGTCGCGTCTTCGGTCGGCGCGACGGTCAGGGTTTCGATGTTGTAGCCGCGGGCGGAAAACAGGCCGACCACGCGCGACAGGGCGCCCGCTTCGTTTTCGAGCAGTACGGAAATGATATGACGCATTACAGATCCTCCGAACCGAGCAGCATTTCAGTCAGACCCTTGCCGGCTTTCACCATCGGCCAGACGTTTTCGGTTTGATCGGTAATGAAGTTCATGAACACCAGCCTGTCCTTCATGCCGAAGGCTTCGCGCAGCGCGCCCTCGACATCGCCCGGCTTTTCGATCTTCATGCCGACATGGCCGAAGGATTCCGCCAGCATGTTGAAGTCGGGCAGCGAGTCCATGTAGGACTCGGAATAGCGGGAGCCGTAGTCGATCTGCTGCCACTGCCGCACCATGCCGAGGAAGCGGTTGTTGAGCAGGATGATCTTCGGCGTCAGGTGGTACTGCTTGCAGGTGGCGAGCTCCTGGATGCACATCTGGATCGAGGCTTCGCCGGTGATGCAGGCAACGGTCGCGCCCGGGTTGGCCATCTGCACGCCCATCGCGTACGGCAGGCCCACGCCCATGGTGCCCAGGCCGCCGGAATTGATCCAGCGGCGCGGCTTGTCGAAGCCGTAGTACTGCGCGGCCCACATCTGGTGCTGGCCGACGTCGGAGGTGATGAAGGCGTCGCCCTTCGTCACTTCCCACAGCTTGCGCACGACTTCCTGCGGCTTGATCACTTCATTGGACGGCGCGAACTTCAGGCATTCGCGGCCGCGCCACTCATTGATCTGGCGCCACCAGGCAGCCAGTGCCGTCTGATTGGGTTTGGTCTCGGCAGCGTCGAGCTGGGACAGCACTTCGACCAGCACGTCCTTGACGTTGCCGACGATGGGAATGTCGACCTTGACCCGCTTGGAGATCGAGGACGGGTCGATGTCGATGTGGATGATCTTGCGCGGATGGCTGCCGAAATGCTTGGGATTGCCGATCACGCGGTCGTCGAAGCGCGCGCCGATGGCGATCAGCACGTCGCAGTGCTGCATGGCCATGTTGGCTTCATAGGTGCCGTGCATGCCGGGCATGCCGACGAACTTGTCGCTGCTCGACGGATACGCGCCCAGTCCCATCAGCGTGTTGGTGCAGGGGTAGCCGAGGCGGTCGACCAGCTTGTTGAGCTCGGCCGAGGCGTTCGCCAGGATCACGCCGCCGCCGGTGTAGATCATCGGACGCTCGGCCGACAGCAGCAGCTGCACCGCCTTGCGGATCTGGCCGGAGTGTCCCTTGTCCACCGGACGATAGGAGCGCATCTCGATCTCCTTCGGATAGGAGAACGCGCATTTCTGGATCGTGATGTCCTTGGGGATGTCGACCAGCACCGGGCCGGGACGGCCGGTGGTGGCGATGTAGAACGCCTTTTTCATCGTCTCCGCGAGGTCGCGCACATCCTTGACGAGGAAGTTGTGCTTGACGCAGGGACGGGTGATGCCGACGGTGTCGCACTCCTGGAATGCATCCTGGCCGATCGCGGTCGACGGCACCTGGCCGGAGATGACCACCATCGGGATGGAATCCATGTAGGCGGTGGCCAGGCCGGTCACCGCATTGGTGACGCCGGGGCCGGAGGTGACGATGGCCACGCCGACCTTCTGCGAGCTGCGCGAGTACGCGTCGGCCGCATGAATGGCCGCCTGTTCATGGCGCACCAGGATGTGCTGGAATTTTTCCTGATTGAAGATCGCGTCGTAGATGTAGAGCACCGCGCCGCCGGGATAGCCGAACACATGTTCGACGCCTTCCTCGGCCAGGCAGCGCACCACTATTTCCGCGCCTGTGAGTTCTGCAGACATTGCTAGTCCTTTCAAGGTCCATTGGAGATTGATCGGATGCTCTCTCCTGTCGAAACCGCTGGGGGGACGTCAGCGCCTGGGCTTCCCTTCTTTGTGCGGTCACGCCGGTTCGTCGCGCACCCGTAGATGCGGTTCAAAGCGGCGCTAAACGCGACTCGTTCAGCCGGGGGATCTGAAGTGCCGGAGCGGACTTCTCACGCTTGTGGCGTGGGTTAGAGCAAACAGCCTTTTACAGCGCGCCTGATCGGTGCGGCATGATGGGCCGCGTCGACGAGACAGTCCTTCGAGGTGCGAAGGGAGTGATAAGTTAATGCGTCGCACAATTTTGGTCAAGTTAAATTCCTCTGAAAATCAAGCGGTTTGCGCAAGCCGAAGGGGCGTTTGCGGCGGTTTTTTGCTAGGATTCGCTGTTTTCATTGATGCCCGGCTTCAATACCCCAGCCCGGAAACCCTTCGTCCGCTTGCATGGCCACTGACAAAGAACTGTCCGACTTTCTCGAGAGCGTGGAGCGCCGAGCGTTCAAGCAGGCGGTTTACGCGGTGCGGAAGGACGAGGCGGCGCTGGATATTGTTCAGGATGCAATGATCAAGCTGGCGGAACGGTACGGCGACAAGCCGGCGCCGGAGCTTCCCCTGCTCTTCCAGCGCATCCTGCAGACCACGATCACCGATTACTTCCGGCGCGAGAAGGTGCGCAGCGGATGGCTCAGCCTGTTCTGGAATTCGGGGCGGGAGGACGACGACGGCGAGGGTCACGACCTGCTCGAGACCTGGGAGCCGGAGGAAGGCACCGCCGCCGCCGAGTCGAGCGCCGACAAGGTGGAACGCAAGCAGGTGCTGGCGGCCATCGAGGCGGAGGTGCAAAAACTCCCGCTGCGTCAACGGCAGGCCTTCCTGCTGCGTTACTGGCAGGATCTGGACGTGGCCGAGACGGCAGCCGCCATGGGCTGCTCGGAGGGCAGCGTGAAAACGCACTGTTCGCGCGCGACCCACGCCCTGGCTGACGCACTGCGCGCAAAGGGGATCACTCTATGAATACCGGACAAGTCAATTTCGCCTACAAGATTCGGCACGCTCTCAACGAGAACCTGGATTCGATCCCGGCACCCGCCGCCGTACGGCTCGCGGCCGCGCGGCGCCTGGCGCTGTCGCGCAGGAAGCCCGACGCAGGCGCGCGGGTACTGGCCTGGCTGCCGCTGCCGGTAACGGCGCGCGGCTTCGCCTCCCGCCCTCACCCCTGGCTGGCGGCCGCGGGCGCGGCGCTGCCGGTGCTGGCGCTGGTGGCGGGACTGGCCGGCATCTTTCACTTCGAGGAACAGCGCAGAATCGACGAGATCGCCGAGATCGACGCCGAGGTGCTGGCCGACGACCTGCCCCTGTCCGCCTATCTCGACAACGGTTTCCATACTTTCCTTTCGCAGCGGGGCGACTGAGATGCGCGCGGCCGCGGCGATCGCCCGTCTGGTTCGGGCAGCATGCTTTCCGCTCCTGCTGGCCGCGATGTCGGCGTCGGCGTCGGCTGTGGCGCAGCCGGCCAATCCGCGCTGGCATGAACTGAGCCCGGCGCAGCAGCAGGCCCTGGCGCCGCTGGCCGAGGAATGGAATCAGCTGGACGCCTACCGCAAGGGTAAATGGCTCGCGATCGGCAACCGCTATGCATCGATGAAGCCCGAGGAACAGCAGCGCGTGCAGGAGCGCATGCGCGAGTGGGTGCGGCTGACGCCGGACGAGCGGCGCCAGGCGCGCGAACGCTTCACCCAGGCCAGGCGCATTGACCGCGAGCAGAAATCCGCGCAATGGGAGCAGTACCAGCAGCTGCCCGAAGAAGAGCGGCAGAAGCTGGCCGAAGAGACCGCCCGTCGCAAGCGGGTGGCCAACCTGCCCCCGCCCGCCAGCCAGCCCCAGCCCCTGCCGCCGATCAAGTCGGCGCCCAAGCCGGTGCTGGAGCAGTCCGTCACCCCGCGCGGCGCCGGCAACTCCGCCCTGCGCCCTCCTCCCCAACCCGGCAAGCAAGGTCAGCCTTGAACATCTCCGACGCAGCAAACCCAACCGCCACGCCTACCCTCAAGAGCCGTCTCGCCAGCATGGTCTATGAATCCATGCTGCTGTTCGGGGTGATCTTTGTCACCGGCTTCCTGTTTTCCTGGCTCTTCGGACAGCGCCATGCGCTCTATCTGCGGCATTTCATGCAGGGCTGGCTGCTGTTCGTGCTGTGCTCGTACTTCGTCTGGTTCTGGACGCACGGCGGTCAGACGCTGGCGATGAAAACCTGGCACGTCAGGCTGGTCGCCGCCGACGGCGGGCCGGTGGGGATCGGCCGCGCGCTGTATCGCTTCCTGCTCTGCTGGCTCTGGATACTGCCCGGCCTGGCGCTGGCCTGGATGTTCGGCGCCAGGGCCTGGATGCTGGTGTTGATTCCCGCCCTGAACATCCTGCTGTGGGCGCTGGCCGTCAGGCTCGATCCCCAGCGCCAGTTCCTGCATGACCGCATCGCCGGCACCCGCCTGGTGCGGATGGAAGACGAATCGGGCAAATCCGTGACCGCCTGACGCCGCGCGCATGGTCGCCCGCATCACCCGGCTGCTGCTGCTGTTCCAGGCGATCGTCGCCGGTGCATTCGGCTGGCTGGTCGCGCAGGCGCTGCCGCCAGGGTCCGGCTGGCTGGGCGCGCCCGCCGCGCTGGCGCTGGTCGTCCTGGTGCGCGGCGCCATCGTCGCCAACAACTTCATGATCGCCGCGCGCACCCGCAGCCACTTGCCAGAGCACTTCCGGATTTCCCGGCCGGCGTTCATCCGGCTGTTTCTGACCGAGTTCGCGGCAAGCATGTGGAGCTCCTCCTTCACCATGCCGTTTCGTGCCTTCCTGCGCCGCATTCCGGAGCAGCCGGAAGGGCTGCCGGTGCTCCTGGTGCACGGCTACGGCTGCAACAGCGGCTACTGGGATGCGATGAGCCGCGCCCTGCTGCACGCGAACATCCTGCACCATGCGGTGAGCCTGGAACCGGTCACCGCCGGGATCGACGATTATGTGCCGCAGGTGCACGAGGCGCTCGAGCGCCTGTGCCGCGAGACAGGCAGCGCGCGCGCCGTGCTGGTCTGCCACAGCATGGGCGGGCTGGTGGCGAGGGCATACCTCCGTGCCCACGGCGCCGGGCGGGTGGCGCGTGTAATCACCCTCGGCACGCCCCATCGCGGCACCGCGCTCGCGCATTTCGGCGTCGGACTCAACAGCCACCAGATGCGCTGGACCGCGAGCGAGCAGGAAGGACTGTGCAGCGAATGGCTGCGCAAGCTGGCCGCCGGCGAGGATCCGGCACTTTACCGCCGCTTCGTGTCGATCTGGTCCCACCACGACAACATCATCTCTCCGCAGTCGTCGTCGCGGCTGGAACGCGCGAAGAACATCGAACTGCATGCCGTCGGCCACGTGGCGCTCGCCCTCGACCGGCGCGTCCAGCGGCTGGTGATCGACGAAATCCGGGCCAGCTCCCGGACGGCTGCGCAAACGGACGTGCAATGATTTCGTTCAACCTCTCGTTTTGAACTTTTACGGCACTTGCGGCACCGAACCGGGTGACCCGCGGGGAACGCGGGCGCACCCCTTTCTACCCGACAAGGAGCCTCCGATGAAAGCTTTGGCCATGGCAGTCGCCGGATTCTGCGGCCTCTTCGTGTCCCTGCCGGCCGCCGCTGCCGATCTCGTGGAGACCGCCCGGACCTCGGGCGGCATGAAGACTTTCATGGCGGCGGCCGAAACCGCCGGCATGGCCGACAAGCTGAAGAATTCCGGTCCGTACACCGTCTTCATTCCCAGCGATTCCGCATTCCGGCAGCTTCCGCAGGAAACACGGGACGCACTGCTCAAGGACAAGGAAAAGGCCGCCGAACTGGTCGCCTACCATGTGATCCCCGGTGCCCTGACCGTTGCCGACGTCAAGCCGGGCAAGGTACAGACCGTGCAGGGCAGCCAGGTCATGCTCACGTCCGACAATGGCAGCGTGACGATGGAGAACGCCAAGGTGATCCAGAGCGACCTGAAGGCCGACAATGGCGTGATCCACGAAATCGACCAGGTGGTGCTGCCGCCGAAATAAAGCGGCCGCCCCGGATTTTCCCGTCCCGTCGCCCGGCGCGTTTCGGCCGGGCGGACAACGGTGTTATGCTTGGCCGCTTCCCCGCCACTGCCGGCGGGCAAGAACAAGACCAATGCTGATACGGGAGGCAGCCAGCATGCAGCAAAAGGCACCGCGCCGGACGCGGGAGCGGATACTCGAACTGTCGCTACGACTGTTCAATGAATTCGGCGAACCCAATGTCACCACCACGGTGATCGCCGAGGAACTGAACATTTCGCCGGGAAACCTGTACTACCACTTCCGCAACAAGGACGACATCGTCGATTCGCTCTTCGCGCAGTTCGAGGCGGAGATCAGCCGCATGCTGTCGGTGCCCGCCGACCGCCGCCCGACGATGCATGACGTCTGGGTCTATCTGCATCACTCCTTCCAGCTGGTGTGGCGCTACCGCTTCTTCTATCGCGACCTGTCCGACCTGCTGTCGCGCAACCGCAAGCTGGAACTTCACTTCAAGGAGATCCTGGCGCACAAGACCAAGGTCGCGCAGCAGCTGTGCGTGGGCCTGCGGGAAGACCGGGCGCTGGAAGCGAGCGACAAGGAAATCGACGCGCTCGCCACCAATATCGTCGTCGTCGGCACCTACTGGCTGTCCTATGAATATGTGCGCAATCCGCGGCGTTATACGGAGCAGGAAGTCATGGCCGACGCCCTCGCGCGCGGCTGCTACCAGATCCTCTCGCTGATCGGCCCTTATCTGCGCGGCGAGACGCGCAAGGTGTTCGAGCAGCTCGTCGAAGAAAACCTGAAGAAACTGAAATGAAATCGCTTTGCGTGTATTGCGGCTCCTCGGTGGGCGCCTCCCCCGCCTATGCCGACGCTGCCCGGGAGCTGGCGCAGCTGATGGTCGGCCAGGACATCGCCCTGGTGTATGGCGGCGGCAATGTCGGTCTGATGGGCGTGATCGCCGACGAGGTGATGCGCCTCGGCGGACATGTGACGGGCGTAATACCGCAGGCCCTGATGGACAAGGAAGTCGGCCATCGCGGCCTGCCCAGGCTGCACATCGTCAAGGACATGCACGAGCGCAAGGCGCTGATGGCGGAGCTGTCGGACGGGTTCGTCGCGATGCCGGGCGGGATCGGCACGCTGGAGGAACTGTTCGAGGTCTTTACCTGGGCGCAGCTCGGCTTCCATGAAAAGCCGATCGGCCTGCTCAACGCCGCGGGTTTTTACGACGGGCTCATCGCCTTCCTCGACCATGTGGTCGCGCAGCGCTTCCTGCGCCGCGAGCAGGCCTCGGTGCTGCTGCACGACGCCTCGCCGCCGGCGCTGCTGCAGAAGATGAAGGACTTCCGGCCGCAGTACTTCGAGAAGATCGTCGATCGCGCCACCGCGGCAAAAATCATCTGATCAGCGCAGCTGCGCCAGGCGGCCGTCGACGAAAGCCTGCAGCTCCGGGCTGAGCGCGCCGCTCGCCTTCGCGCGCCTGAACGCCTCGGCGGCTTCCGCCTTGCGCTGGTCGGCCTGGAGGGAGATGGCCATGCCCATCCACCAGATGCCGTTCTGGGGGGAACGTTGGAGGGCTTTCACATACAGCTCGACGGCTTGCTTGTGACGTTCCGCTCGCTGCTGCAAAGCGGCGAGGAATGCGAGGTAGTCCGGCTGTTCCGACGCATGGGAAAGCGAGTGCTCCAGTGTCTCGACCGCCGGCTGCAATTCTCCTCGCTCCACCTGAATACGGGCTGCAATCATCGCCAGTCCCGCCTGGGAAGGATCGCGAGCCAGCCCTTCCCGGGCAAGACGCAGCGCTTCGTCGCGCCGCGCGGCGTCCAGCAGTATGCTAATCAGCGCCTGGCGCGCCCCGACATGATGAGGGTCGAGATTTAGCGACTGCTCAAGCATAATCGCCGCATCCGTCCCCTTGCCCTGCTGAAGCAAGCCGAGCGCCTTGCGGTATTCATTCTCTGCGCGCTGCGGCGGGGTCAGTTCCTTGACCTGCTTGGCACCCGTGGCGACAGGAGCGGCTCCGGTCTGCTCTGCCCAGGGTGCCGCGACCGACTGCGGCGACTGAGACACGGTGGGGTTCCGCGGCTCGACAACCGGTTCGATGGGCAACGGACGGGCGGGCTCCGGTGGCGCCGCCCTCGGCGCTACCGCCGGTGCAGGCGTTGCGGGCGCAGGAGCCTGCACGACCGGCACGACAGCATCAGGCGCCGATGCCGCAGATGCTCCGGGGACGGACGGCGGCGTCTCTGCACCTCGCACCGGTACCGCAGCCGCCTGGTCAGCCGGAGGCGGCTCCAGCCGCACGTCGAGACGCAACGGCACGCCGGCGACAGCCGGAGATGTTGCGGCGACGGGCGCCGGCCTCAGCAGCATCCAGCCTGCGAGGCCGGCGGACACGATGGCCAGGGCAAGACATACCCACCATGCGGGATGAATGCCGCGCCGTTGAGGGACCGCGCGGATTTGCATGCCTAGTGCATCGTTGCCCGCGACTTCGGACCGGCGTGCATCCAGGTCCTGCAACATCTTGTTGATGAGGCTCATTTCAGGAAAAACCATCCAGTTCCGGTCGCCGCGACGACGACCGACAAGCTGGCCAATGCCCATGGCCAGGCAAACGCGGGGCGCCGGGCAGCGCCGGTATCAGATGCGGCGGCGCGTACGTGACGCGCACACACTCGTTGCTTGCCTTCCCCATAGGCAAGCATCAGTGCCTTGTGACAGAGAACGTTGACCAGGCGGGGGACACCCTTGCTGCACCGGTGAAGCCACTTCAGCGCACCGCGATCGAACAGCCTGCCGCCGCTATAACCCGCCACCGCGAGCCGGTGCGAGACGTAATATTCCAGCTCCTCGGTCCCGAGCGGCCCGAGATGGTATTGGAACGTGATCCGCTGGCGCAACTGGCGTATGGATTCCACATCCAGTTTGCGGTCGAGTTCAGGCTGGCCGAACATGACGATTTGCAGCAGCTTGCGCTTCTCGGTTTCGAGGTTCGTCAACAGTCGCAGCGCCTCAAGGGTGTCAAGCGGCATCGCCTGGGCTTCGTCGAGACAGAGAATGGCACGCTTGCCCTCCCGCGCCAGCGCAAGCAGCCGGAGATTGATTGCCTTGAGCAGTTGATGCTGATCGACGTCCTTTTCCTGCGGAATCTCCAGTTCGTCGGCCAGCGCCAGCATCAGCGTCCTTGGCTCAAGCATCGGATTCGGGATGTAGGCAGTGACGAAATCCGTCCCGAGCGTTGCCATGAACTTCCGGCACATCAGCGTCTTTCCCGTGCCGACCTCGCCGGTGATCTTGATGAAGCCTTCACCGTTCCGTGTCGCCACCAGCAGGGTGTTGAGCGCTTCCTGGTAGCTGGCACAGGCGAAGAAATAGCTCGTGTCGGGGGTGATTCCGAACGGCTGTTCGCGCAAACCGAAATGAGCCTGGTACATGACTGACCGTTATTGCATCGGCGCGGCGCGCGGATCCAGCCTTTGCATGCGCTGCTGACTCTCGAGGATATCCTGCGACCAGTTGCCGCCGCCCTGCACGATGGTGGGTTTGAGCAGGATGACGAGTTCACGCTTTTGCACCGTCTGACTGGTATTCCTGAACAGGTTGCCAACCCCCGGCACGTTGCCGGCTCCGGGTATCTGCGACCGATCCGAAACGGTGGCCTGCCGCATCAGGCCGCCGATCGCGACGATCTGACCGTCCTGTCCGCGCACCACGCTATCGGTTTCAGAGGTATTGCTCGACGCCAGCGGCAGGTTGAGCGAGCCCCCGAGGCTGCCGAGGTCGATCGACTTGTTGACGGTGCTGACCTGGCTGACCGAGGGATGCACATGCAGAATGATATTGCCGCGGTCGTCGATCTGCGGCGTCACATCGAGTACGACGCCGGAAAAGAACGGCTGCAGCGTAACGCTCGGCGTTGTCGTGGTCGAGGTGCCGGTCGTCGTCGTCGCACTGACGTTGGTGACGAAGAACTCGTCAGTGCCAACCTTCAGGACTGCCTTCTGGTTATTGAGCGTTGCGATGCGAGGGCTGGAAAGCACGTGCACGGTGCCCTGGGTCTCCAGAAAGGAGATCAGGGCGGCGAAATTGCTGGTCTGGAAGGCCAGGCCGAACATGGATCCGGCCGCCGCGACCGGGGCGACCAGGCTCGTTCCCGGCACTGCCCCGATGGCGGTGCTGCCGGCGCTGGTTATTGCATTGGGCGTGCCGCCGGCGCCCAGCGTCGTCAACCCTGCGCCTGGAGAAATTAGGCCGAGCGAACCCCGGCTATTACCGTGCGTCCGGAACGCCGCCCAATTGACTCCGGTCTGGTAGCTGTCGTTCAGCTGGACTTCCAGAATCTTCGCTTCCAGTATGACCTGGCGATCGACCGACAACTGGGTAGCCTTGAGGTACGAGGCCACGTTGCGCAGTTCATCTGGCATCGCCCTGACGACCACTACGCCCGCCTGAGGACTTACCACGACACTGCGCCCCTCGGTGCTGCCTCCGACAATCGCTTCCAGGGACGCGCGCAGTTCACCCCAGAAGTCGCTGACCAGCGCCGTCGACACCTTTGCGCTCTCGACGGTACGAGCGGTGCCGCCACCGGCACTGGTCGAGGTATTGGTGGCGTTGCTGGTCGTGGACGAAGGCTGGACATCCCCTACCGACCCGGAACTGACGCGCGTGTCCGAACTACCACGCCGTGCACCCGTGAGGTAATTGACGTGGAAGACTTTAGTCTGCAGCGTCAGCGGCTTGATCACGATGCGTCTTCCATCCACCGTGTAGTCATAGCCATAAAGCTCGCGGATCGCGTCGAGCGCCTCGAACAGGGTCACGTCCTTGAGATTGGCCGATATCGTTCCGCTCACCTCCGGGTGAACCAGCATGTTATACGGTGTGCCGGACACCAGGGACATGAAGAACTGGGCGGCCGGGACGTTGTTGAAAGCGAGGCTGAACCGCTCTTCCAACGGCTGCCTGGGTTTCGGAACCTCAATCTGCATCGGCGGCAGCAGGGCAGCAGCAACCGCATCGGGTTGAGCGGGTGCGACCTTGGCCGCCTTGCTCATCTCGTCGTTGATGAGATCGAACGTCGCCGTACCCGGGGGTTGCGTGGCGCAACCCGTCAGGCTTGCAATCAGTATCGCCAGGATTTTTCTTTGCACGCTGCACCTTCAATCTTTATCTTTCCGGCCGGGCCGGAGGCTACCCGCCGCCGCCGGACGCTTCTCAAGCGTCGGAAACAGCCGCAGGATCTGCGTATCTTTTCCACTACGGAGGACAACTTCCGTTTCGGTTATCCGGACTACCCGGGCATCGCCGACGCGATCGCCGAGCTTCACTGCATGGCCATCGATCACTGCTTCCCTGCGTCCGGATCCAATGATGACGGACTGCAGGACGGGGACGGCGGACATCGACGGCGCGTTATCGGCGGGGGTTTGGCCGGGGATCGAGGCTGGAGGACGGGTGGGGTCCAACAGCACCTGGGCGTGCGTGGCTGACACTGCAGCGGTCAACGCGAAACCAAACAGGCACGATAAAAGCCGCGCGGTCCGGGTCACAGTTTCATCCATTTCGCGTCCAGGCTCAGTGTGAAGATGGTCAGTGTCAGGGTCGACTCGGGTTGCTGGTCGACGCTGAGCCGCGCTTTGCTCCAGAAGAGTTGCGAGGGCATGGCTTCCAGTTGCGCAAGGTAGTTCATGATGTCGAGGTATTGCCCGCGCACGACGATCTCGACACCGTGCCTGTAGACGCCTGCGCCTGGCTGTCCGGCCGTTGCAGCCGTGGACGCGGGCTGACCGGGCAGTAGCGAACTGGCCGGCAGCGTATTCAGGGATACAAGACGCAGCTTGCCATGCCGGCGCAGCATATCCTCCAGCAGCCCCGCCATTTTCTCCGGAGCGATCAGCCCCTGCTGCATGTTCCCCAGCGCGCTTCGCACCTGGCCGAGGTCCTGCTGCAATTGCCGTAGCCGGTCTTTGCTCCCCTGGTCGGGATCGTTCTGCTGCGCCAGGGCCAGCTCCCGTATCTGCGTCTGGATCGCGGCGGTCTGCGTCTGCTCCTGGCGTATGCGCTCGGACAGCTGCTTCTGTGCGCGATACTGCGGATCGAGCAGTAACTGGTTAACCAGCACGATGAGGATAGTCGCGGCGAGCACAAAGATGATGGCCCGCTCGCGCAGACTCCGCGCGTCGAGCTTGAGAGCGATGCGTTCCAGGTGCTGCTTCATTTGCGCCCCGCGTCTGTTGTTTCTTCCTTGCCGCCGCCGGGCTGAGATCGCAGGCTGAACTCGTGCCACCCCAGCGGGCGGCCCGCACGTTCACCCTCACCCGGCGCAGTCGCTTCGCGCATTTCCAGTGCCGAGAAGGACTTGCCCTGCAATACCGGCTCGCGTGCCAGCTGAGCGATATAGGCGGGTACCAGTTCCGGCTGCAGCGTGCGTCCCTGCAGCGCGATCTCGCGACCGGCGCCCTCCAGGGCGAAGCCGGTAAGCCAGACTCCGTTGACCGACTGACGGGCGAATGCGGCCATGTATTCCGAGTACCCGCGAGTATTTCCGAGGTCGCCGCTTCGCAAGATGTCGAACACTTGTTGAAGCGCTTTGAGTTCCGACTCGCCCGCACGGACCTCCTCCTCGAGGACGCTGCTTTTCTGCCTCGTCGATGCCTGGGCGGTGAGTTGGGTGAGCTGAGACTTCGCCAAAGCCAGCTGCGCCGCGCTTGCCTCGGCCTCGCCGCGCAGCATGCGCGCCTGGTAGGCCGCCCATACCGACAGCACAAGGGTGCCGGCGAGCAGCAATCCGAGCGCCTGCAACATCGTGATCGCAGAGAAGTACTTCTTTTGCTTCAGGAAGATCGGATTGAAGAGATTGATCTGCTGGCTCATAAAGCCTTCTCCTCGTGACGCAGCGCGGCGCCGATCGTGAGGAAATGGCGCTGCTGCTCCGATGCTGACCGCAGGGCGGGAACGGCCGACAAGTCGAGGATCTTGTCGAGCGCGACGTGCTCTACCGGAAGATAGAGGTTTGACGAGAGATAATCCCGCAGCTCGCTCGCCGAAGTCGCAAGTGGCGCGAGCATCAGGCTCGACATCGTGACGTAATGGTACTGGCGGTCGAAATGATCGAGCGAGCGCTGAAGTTCGAGCGTAACGCGGTCGTAGGCGCGCTGCCGGGCGTCAGGGCTGTCGTCGGCAAGCTGGTCCGCCGACACATCGATCCGACGCGACAGAAAGAGCTCGCCCTCGTGCGTGATGGTCAGCAAGCCTCCTTCATCACTGAACGAGAGCATCGCCAGTCCACGCGCCTCGGGTTCGAGCAGTGCCGCGATATTTCGTTGCGCCATCTCGGGAATGTCGATCACCCGCAGTGGTACGCGAGCCGTTTCGAAAAGCTTCTGCCTGTCCTCGATCATCTGATTGCGGGCGGCGATCGCATACATCTGGTGGTTCCGCGCCGGCGCGTTCTTGTCTACCGGGATGTCGAGCACATCGACCGTTGCGTCGTCCACCCGATAGTCGAGCATGTCTTTCAGGCGCCAGCGAATCGCCGTCTTCAATTCATCGGGCGCGACGTTCGGAGCATCGACGGACAGGATCTGGTACTCGTCCGCCGCGAGCAAGTTGGAGCACTCGTATCGCGAGGCATGCTGCTCCTTGGCGAGGCGCTCCAGCAGCTCGGCATGTGAAGGGCGTGGGCCGGTTGCGTACCCGACCGCTTCCAGGACCGGAAGTGCCGAAGGCGGCCGTCGAACGCACGCGAAGCTGACGCCTTGTTGCTGCAGGCGGAACGCCAGCCAGCCAGAGATTTTCCTGGCTCTCGTGAAGAAACCCATACGCTCGGATCGATTATGAAGTGCGTCGAAATTAAGTGATTCAACTATTGCTGTCAATCACTTTCTCCCTGAGATAAGTGACTAATTTCCTTGAGGAAAAATTCTCAGATCGCCTAGTACATCTCGCGAACATAAATCACCGGCCCTGCCTTGTAGATTCCGAACGTTGCACGCCCTTTTGTGCTCGGCAACCAGGGCGGCGAAGTCACGCTGACATCCACGCTTCCATGCTGGTTGGGAGCGGCAAGCGCGAAGCACCCGGCCTGCGGACACTTGCCACTGGCAAGTGCGATTGTTGCCGGCGAAGCCGGCGACGCGCCGCTGATGCTGACGTTCGCGGCACTGAGATTC
Organism: Noviherbaspirillum aridicola; assembly: GCF_019656455.1. GTDB lineage: Bacteria > Pseudomonadota > Gammaproteobacteria > Burkholderiales > Burkholderiaceae_D > Noviherbaspirillum > Noviherbaspirillum aridicola. The sequence goes on along the minus strand of NZ_BPMK01000010.1, from coordinate 75,327 downwards.
TTGTAATTGGAAAAAGCGACACCGGTAGGCACGACCAGCTGCGTCATGCTGTCCGTCGTGCTCGTGACCCAGCGTGTGCCGTTGAAGAATTGCGCGCTACCGAAGACAGGCAGACGCAGGCGCTCGGAGCCGTAAGCATGGTCGACCAGGAAACGGCCGTTGACGACGGCAATCCCTCCTTCCACCGATGCTGCGCCCCGAAGCGAAGTGATCCCTGCTTCCTCTTCTGCCGTGTCATTGTCGGTTGCGCGCAGGTAGATGTTGGCGGGCGCGGCCGGCGTCGTGCTGGGATAGGGATTGGGCAAGGCGTAACTGGTGGTGCTCACGCTCGCCACGCCCCCGCTGAAAGCGCTTGCGGCGACAACCGGCGGGGACGCCGTGCCGCTGCGCAGCACGCCGCCGCCCGGGTTCTCGGTCGTTATGCTGCCACTCGCATTCCACGCACCCAGTGTCACCGCACGTGCGTAATGACCGCTGTAGTTTTTCGTGATGTTGCCGTGCAGGTTGTAGGCTTTTACCGTCGTGGTGAAAGGCTGGCCAGCGTACACGAATCCATTGAAGGCGGCGGGGCAGCTGATGCCGGTCGGACAAGGCATGCCGCCTGATACCTCCGTATTGAACCAGCTTGGCCGGAATCGCCCGACGTTGCCGCTGCTGCCCCGGATGTCGACCGACACCCCTTGAAAGCTGCTGCTCTGCGCGAGTAATTCAATGACGCCGACTTCGCTCCAGCTGATGTTCGCGTAGTTCGCCACGCCGCTCGAGAAACTGGCGCGGGGCAGCGATAGTGTCCCGCTCAGGTCTCCCGCGCTGGCGTCGGCGTGCGTCGGTGCTTTCAAGACGTATCCAATCCGCACCTCCTCCGCGGGGAGGTCCTTGCCATTGCCCAGACCAAAGCTCGGCGTGACGGGGCCGAAGTCCCCCTGTTCCGGCGTAGGATAGGCGTGTGCGGACACCGTGACGTTGAAGTTTTGGCCCGCCCTTGCAAACTCCGGCCCTCCCCCCTCCAGCCCAGGATCGGCCGGCTCGCTCCCGCACACCGTCGCATTGATGCACGGCTTTACCGAGAAGTTGTAGGGACGGAAAAGAATGTCGTTGCTTGATCCACGAGTGATGATGACGTTGTCGCCGCTGCGCGGATCGGGCACAAGCGCCTTCGCGTAGAGCCTGATCCGGCCACTGTCCAGATACCGCAGATCGATCTTGCCGTGGCCGTTCGCATCAAAATCCACCGCGACGCTGGTGCCGATCTGGCCATCCGTGGGCGCGGCGCCGTACCCGGTCACCGCGCTGCCATTGACTTCAAGCCCTTTCTCGAGCTGGCAGGTGCCCGGGTCGGTGCACTGGTACGCGAATTGAACCGTCTTCCTCGCGGGCGTTCCCGCAAGCAGCGATACGCAGCGGGCAGGGGCGCTTTCCGAAGCTTTCAGCGCGCGAATCGTGATCGCCCTGGGTTCAGGGTGCTGGCTCGCCAGCATGCCGGCGATGAGCGGGCTGGGAGTACCGATCTGATCGACCTGATTGTCCGCATAGAAGCGAATCCCGGTATTGCTGAATGCGATATTCGCGTCTTCCGCCGTTGATTCGGACACCTGGCCGTCGCTGACGGAAATGTTCTGCGTGATGGCGGCGCTTTGCTTCAGGCACAGCCGGATGCCCGATTCATTGCTGGCAAAGGTGTAAGTCGCCACGCCATTGTTACCGCTGTTGGGTGTAAACGTATTGCCGCAGGCCTTCTGGGCACCGCTCGTATCGAAGCACGCGACACTGCAGCTATCGCCACTTGCCAGCCAGCTGCCGCTCGCCGTCGCGCCTGCTGCAGCGGTCACGGTAATGGTGCGGCCATTGGCGGAGACACGGCCGTGGTTGTCATCATGTGCGGTGACCACGACCGGCTCCGCTTCGCAGGTCAGGCCGCTGCCGCTGTGGCTGATCGCATAGTGCTTGATCGTCGACGCGCAGGCGCCGGAGCCGAACGGCGCGCCGACGATCTGTGCAGCAGTCAGCGTAATACCGCAGCTGCCCGTCCCGCCGCTGGTCGCGCCATAGCTGCCCGAGACTGCGGTGGTGCCGGGAGCGCCGCCGGCGGCGCTGCAAGAATTCAGCCGGTCGTTGGCGAGAACGAAGCCGCCGCCGCCGCCGCCGCCCGGGCCGTGCGGGGAGCCGCCACCTGTGTTGCTTCCGCCGTTACCGCCATTCGCCACTATGCTGAGGCCGCCCAATCCGCCTGTGGCAAAAACCATTGCCGCGCCGGCGGCCCCTCCACCGCCGCTGCCGTCATTGAGCACCGAGCTGTTTGCGTTAGCACCACTGACGTTGAAGGTACCGGCGCCGGAAAGCGTTCCCGCGCGCAGCATGATGATGCCGCCGCCCGCGGCGCCGCTGCTGGCAAATCCGTTGGCCGGGGAGCCGGTGCCGTTGTTGGTGGTGCCGGCGCCGCCGCCGCCGCCCATCGTAAGCTGTGAAGCACTCAGGCCTCCTGTCGTCCGCCCTCCCAGACCGCGTCCGAACGAGGCGGCATTGCTCCAGGCATACCCACCGCTCCCGCCAGCGCCGCCGTTGCCGCCGCCGCCGCCGCCGGTGTTTTCATCATTCGCAGTAGGATTGTCGTCAGTGCCGCCTCCGCCGGCATTGGCCGGCGCACCGCGCGCATAACTGCCCTCGGGATAACCTTCAACAGCCGTATCGCGCAGGACGCCCTCGTTGTTGACATAGCGCGGGGTACCGGCGATGCCTTCTCCCTTGGAGCCGTTGGCATTGATCGTAGCGGGAGTTACATAATCGCTGCTGCTTCGGTTAGTTCCGGAACCGACGCCGCCAAGGGTTCTGCCGGCACCACCACGAAAGCCCTTGCCCGTCAGATCAACCGACTGGCCGTTCAGGTTGAGGTTGCCAGCGACATCGAATGCCAGCACCCCGCCAGCACTCCCGTTCCATGGCAGCGCGGATAAGCCAGCGGCGATGGTCGCGGACGAGTAGCTGGGAACCCGGATCAGTTGCGCGGTTTTCTGCCCGGTGGAGCCAAAACCCTGAGCAGTATAGGAATTGACAAGCCCGCTCGTGAGCCCGACCGTATTGCCCGCGACCCAAGCAACCGTCGCATACTCGTACCTTCCTGCATTTACCTGGCTGGCGGCACCGTAGCCGTCGCTGTTGACAGTGCTGATCGTCGCATCCTGCATCTGCATGACAAGCACCAGATCACCACTCGCGAGTGCGGCATTGGCGCCCGCGGCACTGCCGATGCTCACGGTCGTCGAACCCGCTGCTACGCTCTGGGTAAGCGGATAGTAGGTATTGATCACGCCACTGATCGTACCGCTGGCACAGATAGCGGGAGCGCACGCAGTGAAGGTCATCTGGCAGGAACTTGTGCCCCCGGTACGGCACTGCGTCGCCCCGGTGGGGGTGGGAGAAACCGCGCTTGCACCAAGCGTCACCGTTCCCGCGGTCGACCTCGCCAGCGTCGCCGTGGTGCTTCCGCCGGAGAAGGTGAGCGGATTGCTGTTCCAACCCGACGGTGAGAGCGTCAGGCTGACCGACCCGGCGTAAAGTGAACTGCAGTCGGCATTGGCACAAGCCTTCACAGTCACCGTCTCCGGCATGCACGTCTGACCATTCCCATCATGCTCGATGCGGATATGGTTGGGCGGCTGGACTACTGTCGTGGTATCGCTCGCGACGTTGTTTGCCATGACATTGTCGAAACGGGTGCCGGCCGCCTGTGCGCTAACCGTCACGCTGCCCGAGGCATTGGATGCCACGGCGACAGTAAGGGTCAGGGGCGGTGTCGTGGCGTCGACAGCGAGGTTGCCCGTGTAGCTGCATCCGCTCGACGTACATGCCCAGCCTGTACCGGATCCGGACACAAGGGTAATCGATGAGGGCCAGGTCCCCGCGTTGCCCACTGTGATGGGACCAGGCTCGTTGTTCGGCCCGTTATTCGTTACCGACAGCGTGTACGTCGCCGTGCTGCCCGCCACGAGTGGCGTATCGCGGGTCAGGCGAAGCGCGATGTCTGCCGTCGGGACATTTGGCACCGCGATGATCTCCGCCGACAGCAGCACGAGGTCCTGACTGGTGCGATAAATCGTGCGAGCCGAGGTCTGCCCGCCTGCGAGATGCGTGCCGTTGAGTGTGTACGCGTCGAAATCAATACCGTGGGAATTGTCGTCAGAATTGATGTTACTGGCGGAGTTGAACTGATTGTTGGTCGGATTCATGCCGTCGGTCAGAACGACATTGTTGAAGATTAGGCTTTCCGGCTCCGAGCCGCCGCCGATGTCGGGATCGCCCTCCCAGGTAATGTGTCCATGCTTGCCGGTGGCGGTACCGAGCGGATTCGGTGTTCGGAAGTTACCGACGTCCAGGATGATGCTGCTGTCGCTGTAATACTGAAAGCCTTCGTACAGATTGAGCACCCTGAACGTTTCATTCGGATGAGAGTAGACCACCAGCAGAGCCCAGCCGCCGAGAACCGTCGAACTGTCGCACCAAGTGCTGCCATTGCTGACGGTGAGGTTGGCGAGACTGAAGGTGGCGTAAGGATTTGCGGCGACGATGGACGTTACATCGGCGACCCCGCTGAAGAAGTTCCGACTGCCCCCGGTATTGGATGTATAGCGCCGGTTCGTGGCAGCACTGACCGCAGTGCCGTTGAAGGTCACGTTGTAGTCAGGAGTGCTACCCGAACCCGCCCAGTAGAGATATGCCTTCAGCACAGTGGCTCCTGACGGGAATCCGGCAAGCGCAGCAGAGGTCGCCTCCGATCCGGCGGAGGTGGTCGCGCCGCCTACGAGGCGACAGGCGTGGTCGTTGTTTCCGTTGCCGCGGGTACGAAGCGTCTTTTGCGTACCGACGAAGCTGACATTGCCCGCAAAGCTTTCTTTCAAAGCCACCGGCGTGTCGGCAAGCGCCGGCCGCAAGCCAAGCAGGAGTGCCATCAGCGACAGAAACAGCAGGAACCTTTGATATGTCATCCTGTAGATCCTTGAGTCTCGGCGTGGGCGTGCGCCATCAGAAGTCCACCTGCATCGTGCGCTGCACATAATCCGGGGCGCCCGACTGGTTCGGGCAACTGGGCGGCGTCGTCGAGGTTGGCAGATTGCAGGCGATTGCGCGGATACGAAAGCGGTCGGGCATGCCTGCGGTCGCTGCCGGCGTACGCGTGCAGTTGACGGTCACCGTGAACTGGTTCAGGGTGGACCCTTCCGGCAACTGGAACGATACGTCCCCGCCTGCGCAGACCCCTTCGCGGATCTGCCGGTACAGGCCCCACTCGATGCCCGCCCGGGCGGCCTGGTAAGCCCGCGCGCCCTGCACGTCGAGCGCGGACCCCGCATGCTGAACCGAGGAGATGTTGACCATCGCGACCCCGAGCGCGGCGAGCACCACGAGCAAGAATATGGCGCTCACCAGGCTGAATCCGGCGTTCGCCCCGGTCCGCGCGATATGGCTATGCTTCATGGCGTGTTATCCACATGAACCTGGTGAAACAGCGCGATCTCGCCAGCATTGCTGCCCGCGGGCGCAGTCAGGCGCAATGTCAGTCCGACGAGCGCGCTCCGTACATTGGCCAGCTGGTTGTACTCGAAACTGCATCCAGCGACGTCGGTCGCGAGCAGTGCGGAGGTGTTACCCAGCGCCGCCGCCGACGTCGGCTGGTTCTTGCTGATCGCATAGCCCCAGTAGCGGGTCAGCCTGCCGCCGGCGCAGGTATAGGTGACAGGCGTGCTCACCACCTGGAAGCGACGGGTCGGCGAAGTCATCGCGGGCTGCTGCACGGCGAACGGGTTCGAGGCGAGTGTAATGATCCGGTTGCTGTCGTCCACTCCCGCCACCGCCGCGCGGTTGCAGCCAGAAGCGCCGCAGTCGTAGGCATTCGCCGGCTCGAGGTTGGGTCCCAGGTTGTACACCACGATAGAATCGGCGCCGGCGATCACCGGCGGGTTCGGCATCGGGCCAACCACGGAAAACCTGCAGTCCGTCGGCGTGGCGGCACAATCGACCGCGGCTTCGAACTTCAGCGGCCAGCGGTTCGGATTGCCGGCGTCCGCATCTTCTTCCGACAGGTAGCGCCCGCCGGACTTGGTCAGCAAGAGTTCGAGATACTGATTCCCGGTACCGTCCACGGCGATCCGCACGCTATTGGGCAAGGCCAGCCGGAGATCGCGCGACATCCGCCGCAAGGCGATGTCGGCCACGTCGGTCAGGTCCGCCCGCGCCACGCTGTCGGCGTAACCCTGCACGGGCACGCGGATGAACACGGCGATAACGGCGCCAATGATGGCGGTGATGACGATGACCACCACCATCTCGACCAGCGTAAATCCGGATGGCTTTCTGCTTCTGCGCGTCGTCATGGCAGGGCCTGCGGTGCGTAGCGGGTGCGATAGCCGTCGAGAACGACGCTGTCGTTGCCGTTGTTGTATCTGACGGTGACCGTAATGCGCAGCACTTCCATCTGCGCGGGTGTACTGCCTGAGGCAATCCGCCCGCCGACCGGGCCGAGCGCGGCATCCGGCCGGATAGTGACGCTGGCGGTGTAGGCGCCGATCGTGCCGGCATGAGGATTGCCTGCCGCATCGGCCGAATACGGCTCGTCCTTGTCGAACTCGGCCACATAATCGTTGACGTTGTCGAACGGACGGGCATTGCCCGCCTCCGGTCCGGCCTGTTCGGCGGTCGCGCATCCCGCCGCGCTGGTGGCCGTGGCAGCGGCCGGGTCTGCAGGATCGCAGTAGGTAAAGCGCGCAAGCCTCACCTCTTCCATCAGACCTTCCGCAATCGCCAGCGCCTGCTTGCGTTGCAGCGGGTCGGCGCTGCGCTGGGTCGTCAGGCTCAGGACCTGGAGGATGCCCGCAACGCCTATGCCGATGATCACGATGGATATCACCAGCTCGACCAGGGTCACCCCGGACTGCCGGCGAGCGGGTTCGCGGCGGCTATGGCTGAGCATGGACATAGCCGGTTTCCCGCTCGATGTGGAGGTTGCGCGTGAGGCCGTCGCCGCTAACGGCGATCGTCAGCCGATGGTTGAAGCTCGAAGCCGGCGGCACGTCGCCGCTATTGAACGGCGTGCCGAGTGCATCGAAGAAGAAGCGCGGCGTCGGCCCGACATAGCTCGTTCCACCGGCACTGGCGGTATAGCTCACGCCGGAGGGGACGGCCTCGCAGAACCAGGCTGCGTTATTCCCGCAGGCCGCCATGGTGGCTGCGCTGCCGCTGTTCCTGCGCGCGGGCGCGACGACGGGCCGTGCGCAAGCCGCATCATGGCAGAGCGCGATGCTTGCGCCGTCCAGGCGAACGTACACCGGTGCGTTCTGTGCCACCGCCTGTTTTTGCGCGTGGCGAAGCATGGACAGGGTCTGGTCGGACCAGGCCCGGGAATCGAACGTAGTGCGATTGAAAAAACGCGGGACGGCAACGATCGCCAGGATGCCGACGATGATCAGGACGCCGACGAGTTCCACCAGGGTGAAACCCTGGAGGCGTGCATCGCGGGGCCGATACCGTGCTGTGGTCGTCGCATTGCGCATGCTGGGTCGGATGCGGGTCGTGGTCAGCTTGAAAACAGCCGGGCCCGAAACGAAAAAGTCGTGAGCGGTAATGCTCACGACTTTCGTTGGGTTGCAGGGGCTGCGTGAGCTTGCTGTTATTTCGCGCCGATCAGTGTGAACGTGGCAGAGTACTCGTTGTCATCGTTGCTAATCACTGTGCAGTCTATCGATGCACCGCGATTGCCAATCGAGCCTACGCCGGATAGCTTATAGGAGCCTTTTTCAAAAGGGCTAGTGGAGTCAAAGGTGACGCCAGCCTGCAAGAGTTCCGTTGCAACGGCATCATTACAGCCACGGCTCGTATCCACAATCCCTACAACGGAGGTGGCGCTTGCGCCGGTGATAGGACCATTGCTCGCTCCACCCTTAGCGATATTGCCCGCGTAATTCACCGAACTTGCAGAACCGAGCGCACCCGCCACACCTTTTACTGCCGCCGTGCGAGCTTCACCCGACATATCAACAAACTTCGGCAGCGCCGTCGCCGCCAGAATGCCGAGAATGACGATCACCACAACCAGTTCGATCAGAGTAAAACCGGATTGTCCGTGCTTGGTATTTTTCATGTTGACTGCTCCAATATTTGAGTAGAAATCTTGCTTAACCGAACCAGCTGTAAGTAGTCGCCTGCTCAAGGTGGACACCCCCGATCGATTCGCACTGTCCGTCACCGGGCGCCGCTTTTTCGCAGACCAATCTCACGCGAAAAACTATTTTCTTCGGGTCATTATTTCCGCCCCGAAAGTGCCTGTCATTATGCACCACGTAAATGAGATTTTTGGTGATTTTATTGTAGAACCATCGCTTCTCAGCAACGTTTCCGACCGGCAATTCGGTGATCTCGCCGCCGTAATTTTCGGGTCTGCCCGACAGCCAATCCATTGGATTCTGTTCAGCGAACAGACCCAGTTCGTGCTGGCGGCCCTGGGCGATCAGGGACGCGGCCTGCAGGTAGAGCGAGGCGCGCAGCGTGGCGACGGTTCGCTCCATGTCCGCCTTCTCGGCCAGCTCGATGGTGTAGACGATGCGCTCAAGCAGAACCGCGATCAGGATGCAGATCATGGCGACCGCCACCGCCAGCTCCAGGCGTGTGAATCCATGGGGGCGCCGATGCGCCCTTCCGGATAACGCTTGAGCCTCCCGTCTCATGACGACTTCGTTGCCACCTGCGCCAGATCCCAGATCGGCAGGAACACACCGAGCGCGAGGATCAATACCAGAATCCCGAGGCCGATGATAAGGATGGGCTCGATGCGGGCGGACAGGGTCTTCAGCTCGTAGTCAACCTCGCGTTCGTACATGGCCGCGATTTCATTCATCAGTTCGTCCAGTTCACCGGTCTCCTCGCCGACGGCCACCATCTGCAGCACGATGGGCGTAAACACGCCGGCGGTGACCGCCGTACGGAGGATGCTTTCGCCTCTTTCCACGCCGTCGCGCATCTGCTCGACGCGGGCGGCGATGTAAGCGTTGTCGACGGTGTTCGCGACGACGGAGAGCGCCTGCACTACCGGCACGCCGCTTCGGCTGGAAAGGGAAAAGCTGCGCGCGAAACGGGCCAGCGCTCCCTTCTGGATGATGGTGCCGGCAATGGGCAGCCGGAGCTTGATCCGGTCCCAGCGATAGCGCCCATTCGCGGTTCCGACCCAGCCCCGGAATGCGAGCAAGGCCCCGGCAATCCCGGCGAGCAGATACGGCCAGTAGCTGACGGTGAAGTTCGAGGCGGCGATCAGCATCCGCGTCATGATCGGCAGCTCCGCCTTGAAGGCGGCGAACACCTGTGAAAACGCGGGAATCACCCAGATGTTGATCACGGCGATGGCAACCGCCATGGCGATCACCACAAACATCGGGTACCGCATCGCCGACTTGACCCGCGCCTTCATCTCTCGCTCGAATTCAAGATGGTCGTGCAGTCGCAGGAACACTTCTTCCAGCCGGCCCGTCATCTCGCCCACGCGCACCATGCTGACGTAGAACGCGTTGAACACGGCCGGATGCCGGCGCATGGCCGCCGACAGTTCGCGTCCCGATTCCAGTGCATCGCGTATGTCCTTGATCACTCGCGCGAACGTCTTGTTGATCGCCGACTCCTGAAGCCCGGAGAGACCGCGCATGATGGGTACGCCGGCCTTGAGCAGTGTATACATCTGCCGGCTGAAGAGCTGCACGTCGATGGAGCGGACCGGCTGCTCCGCGAGACGGCTCAGCCAGCCGCCCTCGCCGCCCGCCGGCCGCGTGGTTTCGCTGATGTCGACCGGGGTTAGCCCTGTATTGAACAATTGCGTCGCAACCGCGCCGCTGTCAGCGCTTTCGAGCACGCCCCGGACCAGTTCCCCGCGTGCGTCACGGGCCTTATAGGCGAAATACGGCACGGTCCCTCCCTGTCATGACTGTCCGTTTCCTGGCTGAAGCGAGGCTGCGATCCCGCCGAAGAGTCCGGGCTGATCCTGCCCGAGGCGACGAATCTCCTGCGCCACCTCTTCGTATTCATCCGGCGCGTTTTCCCGCAGTCGCTGAAGGTAGACGCTGCCTTCATGCTGGCGCCCCGCCAGTGCGAGCAATATCACATGCCGGTAGACGATATTGGGCTCGGCCCGGTGACGCAATGCCCGCGCTGAAATCGCCAGCTTTCGCTCCAGCGCGTTTTCATTGAGGGCGAAGTTGAAGCAGAGGAGAAACTCGGCAGGACCATCGAAGACGCTTCGTCTTTCGAAATTCTCAATGCTGGCCAATGCGCCGGGATCAACCTCGCTCACGAGCCGGTTCTTCATGTAATGGTGGCTGTAGAGCTGTTCGAGCTGCTGGTACTGTACGAAAAGCACGGCGCTCAGCCCCAGGCCATACACGACCGCGACCGGGGCCGCGATGCGCGCCAGCAGATGCTGGCCGGGCGCGATGATTTTCGTTTCGACGGCACCGAACAGGAATGCGGCGGGCAGCAGGAAATAGGCGTACCACTGCGGGAATTCGAGCAAAGTGTGAATGCCAAACACGGCCAGCATCAGCACCGCGCAGACCCGTTCCAGCGTGACGGCGCCATGCAGAATGCGCATCAATGCCGGCAACAGGATGGCCGCGAACAGCAGTGTCCCGGCCAGTCCCGTCATCGAAAGCAGATCGAACAGCAGATTGTGGGGTGAGGATGGAAAGACGACGCCTTGCTTCGATCCCTCCAGCATGAACTGGTGATAGGCGAACTCCCCGGGTCCGACGCCCAGGATGGGATGTGCGAGAAAAATTGCCCAGGCCTGCTCGATGAGCTTTCGCCGTGGTCCGCCTACCTCTTCCGTGGCAAGTCGCCCGAGCGAGGAACGAAGCGGGTCGAACTGCGCAAGTTCCATGAGTTGGGGCAGAAGCAGGCTGACCAGGTAGTACCCGGCCGGCAGCAGAATCAGCCACTGCCAGCCGCGAGGTCTCGCGGCGGGGTCGATGCGACGCAAGAGGAGGACGCCCGCAATTCCGATACACCCTACCTGCAGCCAGGTCATCCTCGACGTGCTCATGGTCAGCCCGGCCAGAAAAACCGCCGTCAGCAGAACGGCGAGCATGGTCGGCAGGAGGCGCCGCGCGTGGAGATAGCCACAGCCGATCAGCGCCCAGCAGAGGTAGGTGGCCAGATGGTTCTGCTGCCCGAGCGCGCCGTACAGGCTGCCACCGGTTGCAAAGCGGATGAGCGGCACGCTGACGCCGTTATTGGTCAGAAGCTGGACGACCTGAAGCAGCACGTTGAGCACGCCGCCGACGACCGCGGCGGAGCAGACGAGCGGCAACAACCGGGACAGACCAATGTGACGGGCGCAGATCGTCCCGACGCAGGCGCTGAGCAGCGCCAGCAACAGGGCCATCAGGGGCAGGGTCGCGTTCGATGAATGCGTGAACAGTCCAAGCGCCCACTGCAGCGCGATCACCGCGGCCAGTGCGCCGAATACCAGTCCGACAAACGGAATCGGAAGGCTGTCCCCGTGCCGCCGCGCGACAAGCGCCCCGCCACCTGCGGCCAGCAGCATCAGCACCGCAGCCAGCCATTCATTCACAAAACTCTGTATCGGCGAGGCATGCAGCGGCCAGAGAAACGGAAAGAGAAAAGCGGCCGCCACGGCCCCTGTCGCCAGCCACGAGGCGGCCGACCGATCGACACGCGCTTCGCCTGCCGGGAAGCTTGCCCGGGCGCTCGGGATACTGTGTTCCATCAGGCGTCGATCTGGTTGCTTACCCGCATCGCCTCGGCAACCGTAGTCTTGCCGGCCACAATGAGATCGATCGCATGCGAGCGCAAGGTGCGACCGGCCATCTGCGCGTGGGCGACCCGCATGAAGTGCGCAGGGTCGTGGTTATTCGCCGCCTCGGCCACCGCCTCCGTGATCTCCAGCATCTCATAGACGCCAGTACGGCCGCGATAACCCGTGCCGTTGCAGTGAGTGCAACCGCGCCCGCGCACATACCGGTGGGCCTCCACTTGCTCGCCGAGATCGACCCGCAGCCACTCGTGCTCGGTTGGCTTCAGGGTATACGGCTCGGCGCAGCTTTCGCATACCAGGCGGACCAGGCGCTGCGCCAGGACTGCCTGCAGCGAGGTCGCGACCATGTAGCGCGGCACGCCCATGTCGAGCAGGCGCACCGGCGTGCTGGCGGCATCGTTGGTGTGCAGTGTGGACAATACGAGGTGGCCGGTGAGCGCCGCGCGCAGACCGATCTGGGCCGTTTCCTGGTCACGCATCTCGCCCACCAGCACCACATCGGGGTCCTGACGCAGGGCTGCTCTCAGGACGCGGGCGAAGGTCAGCTCGATCTTTTCGTTGACCTGCACCTGATTGACGCCGGGCAGCCGATATTCGACCGGGTCCTCGACCGTGATCAGCTTGCGTTCAGTGGTGTTGAGCTCAGCGAGAGCGCCGTAGAGCGTCGTCGTCTTGCCGCTGCCGGTCGGCCCGGTGACGAGCACCAGGCCGTTAGGCCGCGCAAGAATCGCGCGGAAGCGGTCGACCATCTCTTTCGGCATCCCGATCGAGTCCAGCTTCAGCATCCCGCCGCTCTGGTTCAGCAGTCGCATGACGACGGACTCGCCGTATTGCGTCGGCATGGTGGAAATACGGACATCGACCTGCTGCTGCTTGACCTTGATGGCAAAACGTCCATCCTGCGGCAAGCGCTTTTCCGAGATGTCCAGGCCCGACATGAGCTTGAGCCGAAGCGCCAGCGCCGTGGCGATCTTGATATCCGCCTCGGTCTGCAGATGCAGCATGCCGTCGATGCGAAAGCGGATATGCAGCCGGCTTTCCTGCGGCTCGATATGGACGTCCGACGCGCGCACCTGTGCGGCATCGTCGAAGATCGACTGCAGCAGCTTCACGACCGGGGCATCTTCCAGGCCCGGGGTCCCGCCGAGTCCGCCGAAATCCACGTAGCTGTCGCCCAGGTCCTGCTCCAGCTCGCGCGCGAAGTCGGTGATCTCATCGGTGCGGCGGTAGATGCGGTCGACGGTTTGCAGCAGCTCACCCTCGTTGACCACGGCGAGCGAAATCGGCCTGCGCAACACGCGTGCGATCTCATCGTAGGCGAACAGATCGGTGGGATCGGCCATGCCGATGACGATGTTGTCGCCCTTATCCTCCAGCGCGAGCGCACGGAAGCGCCGCGCCTGCGTCTCCGGCAGCATCCGCACGATTTCAGGGCGGATGTTGTAGAACTTGAGATTAATGTAAGGAATGTTCAGCTGCCGCGCGAGCGCGCCGCAGATCTGCTCTTCCGAGACGAAGCCGTTCTCGACAAAGATGCGCCCGAGCTTGCGCCCGGTCCGCTTTTGCTCGGCCAGCGAAAACTGCAGTTGCTCTTCCGACAGCAGTTTTTGCTGAATGAGGACTTCACCGAGGCGGACCTTCTCGGGCCGGGCCATATGCGCACCTTAACGTGACATGAAAGACCCGCGTATTTTAGCGAGAATCAATTTCCACAGCGAATTGTTTTTATTGGGAAAATTGACAATTGGGCTTAGTTTAATGCCTGACGGAAATCTTCTACCAGGTCATCGGTGTCCTCGATGCCGACCGACACGCGGATCAGCGACTCGGCGATGCCCATGCTCGCGCGCCGCTCCGCTCCCATCTCGTAGAAGATGGTGTGGGCAACGGGAATGACGAGCGTGCGGGTGTCGCCGAGATTGCTCGCCGGGACCGCCAGCGTCAGGCGATTGAGATAGTCGAAGCAGTCGATGCCGTCCCGCAGTTCGAAGCTGAACAGGCTGCCGAAGCCGGAGAACAAATCCGCCGCGAGCTTGTGTTGCGGATGCGACGGCAGGCCGGGATAGTAGACGGCCGCCACACGCGGGTCCGCTTCCAGCATGCGCGCCAGCGCCATCGCGTTGGCGCATTCCCGCTCCATCCGCAGCGCCATGGTCTCGGCGCCGACGGCGATGTGGTGCGCCGCTTCCGGGCCGAGCGAGGCGCCGAAGTCGCGCAGGCTCTTGGCGCGGATCTGGGCCATGCCCCATTGCGAGGGCACGTAGCGCTTGTAGGTGTCGATGATGTTCGGGTAGCGGGTCCAGTCGAACAGGCCGGTGTCCGTCAGCGCGCCGCCCAGCGCGTTGCCGTGGCCGCCAATCGACTTGGTCATGGCATTCACGACCAGGCCGGCGCCGACCATCTTCGGTCGGAACAGATAGGGCGAGGTCATGGTGTTGTCGACCACGTAGAGAATGCCGCGGTCGCGGCATAGCTGGCCGATGCGCTTGAGGTCGGCGACCTGGGTGCGCGGATTGGCGATGGTTTCGACGAACACGATGCGCGTGGCGGGCGTGATCGCGGCTTCCACCTGGGCGACATCGGTCGCGTCCACCATGGAGACCGCCACCCCCTGCCCCGCCACCGTCTGCCACAGGCTGTTGGTGTTACCGAACAGGAAGGCGGACGAGACGACGTGGTCGCCTTCCCGCAGCAGCGCCTGGGCGACGGCGCCGATGGCGGCCATGCCGGTGGCGAAGCAGATGGTGGCGAGACCCTGCTCCATCCGGGTGATCTTGTCCTCGAGCGCCGATACCGTGGGATTGCCCTGGCGGCCGTAGCGGTAGCCGGGCTGCTTGCCCTGGAACACCTCGGCCAGCTGCCGCGCGTCCCGGTAGCCGAAGGTCACCGACGTGTGGATGGGCTTGTGCAGCGAGCCGTGTTCGATCGGCTTCTGGCGGTCGCTGTGCAGGATGGTGGTGGTAAAGCCGTATTTTCTGGAATCGCTCATGATCAACAAAAAACCCGTCCAGCGTGAACTGAAACGGGTTGATGGGGATGTCTTCTCCGTTTAGCTGCACTTGTTCCAGGCCATGGCCCGGGCGCCCGCAAGCAGACTCAAATCGGCGCCACGCCATCCTAACGCAAAACATGGTGATCGCAAAATCGCCGGCCGGCAAAAAATTGCACTTATTCCGGCGCCGGCAATCTAGAGAATGTCAGGAGTATGGTTCCAGGGGACCGCCATCGACATGTCCATCAAGCTCGACCATCTGGCACGACTTCGCGATCTGATCGAATCGATGCCGGACGCCACCGTGGTGGCCGACGCGGCCGGCATCATCGTGCTGGCCAATACCGAAGCGGAGCGTCTGTTCGGCTATCCGGGCGGACAACTCGGCGGCCAGCCGGTCGAGGCGCTGCTGCCGGACCGCCTGCGGCACGCGCATACGCTGCATCGCAGCGGCTATTTCGACCAGCCGCGCACGCGCAACATGGGCGCGGGGCTCGAGCTCTACGGGCGCCGCAGGGACGGCACCGAATTCCCGGTGGAGGTCAGCCTGAGTCCGCTGCGCACCGAGGAAGGCCGCTTCGTGATGAGCGCGGTGCGCGACATCAGCGAGCGCAGGAAGGCGGAGCAGAAATTCCGCGGCCTGCTGGAGTCGGCGCCGGATGCGTTCGTGATCGTCAATCGCGAGGGCGAGATCGTGCTGGTCAATTCACAGACCGAAAAACTGTTCGGCTACCGGCGCGAGGAATTGCTCGGGCACAAAGTGGAGATCCTCGTGCCGGAGCGCTTCCATGCCCGGCATCCCGCCTACCGCGACGGGTTCTTCGATGAGCCGCGCACCCGCGCGATGGGCGCCGGCCTCGAGCTTTACGGGCGCCGCAAGGATGGCAGCGAATTTCCGGTGGAGATCAGCCTGAGCCCGCTGGAGACGGAAGACGGCGTCCTCGTTTCCAGCGCCATCCGCGACATCACCGAGCGCAAGCGCATCGAGCGGGCCTTGCATGAGAAGAACCTGGAGCTGGAAAACGCCAACCTGGCCAAGGACCGCTTCCTCGCCAGCATGTCCCACGAACTCCGCACGCCGCTCAACGCGATCATCGGCTTTACCGGCACCCTGCTGATGCGCCTGCCCGGCCCCCTCACCCCGGACCAGGAAAAGCAGCTGCGCACCGTCCAGGGCAGCGCCCGCCATCTGCTGTCGCTGATCAACGACCTGCTGGACCTGGCCCGCATCGAGGCCGGCAAGGTCGACCTGCACCCGGAGGACATCGAATGCCGCGCACTGGCATGGAGCATCGCCGATACGCTCGCGCCGGCGGCGCGGCAGAAGGGGCTGCAGTTCCGGCTGGAGATGCCCGAGCATCCCATCAACATCCGTTCCGACCGCCGCGCGCTGCATCAGATCATGCTCAATCTCGTCAACAACGCGATCAAGTTCACCGAACAGGGCGAAGTCTGCGTGCGCCTGGCCGAGCGGCATGCGAGCGAGCGCTGCATCGAACTGACCGTCACCGACACCGGGGCGGGCATAACCGAATCCGATCAGGCGCGGCTGTTCCAGGCGTTCACCCAGCTCGACGGCGGCAGCACCCGGCGCTACGAAGGTACCGGACTGGGCTTGTACTTGAGTCAAAAGCTGGCCGACCTGATCGGAGGAAAATTGTCGGTCAGCAGCAGCGTCGGTGCCGGCAGCGCCTTCACCCTGCTGCTGAAGACCGGCGATGCAGCCGGCGCGGAGAGAGGATGAGCGAGCGATGCAACGCATACTGGTAATCGAAGACAATCCGGCCAACATGGAGCTGATGGTCTACCTGCTCGAAGCCTTCGGTTACGAGGCGCTGCCGGCCGCCGACGGCAGACAGGGCCTGGCCCGGGCCCGCAGCGAACTGCCGGCGCTGGTGGTGTGCGACGTCCACCTGCCGCACCTCGACGGCTACGGAGTGGTGCGCGCGTTCAGGGACGACCCGCAGCTGCGCGGCATTCCGGTGATCGCGGTCACCGCGCTGGCCATGTCCGGCGACCGCGAAAAACTGCTGGCCGCCGGCTTCGACGGCTACCTCAGCAAGCCCATAGACCCCGAAGCATTCGTGCCCAGCCTGCGTGAATTCCTGTCCCGCAGGCCGCCACCCGCATTCGTTCAACCACCGGAGAGGCGGCAGGATGGCGACCATACTGATCGTTGACGATCATGTGCTGAACCGGCAGTTCCTGATGGTCCTGCTCGGTTACAGCGGCCACCAGCTGATTGAAGCAACCGACGGCATCGAGGCGCTCGACCGCACGCGCGAGCGCCGCCCCGACCTGATCATCGCCGACATCCTGATGCCGAACATGGATGGCTACCAGTTCGTCGCGCGGCTGCGCGAAGACCCGGTGGTCGGGCGAACGCCGGTGGTGTTCTATACCGCCGCCTATCACGAGCGGGAAGCCGGCAAGATGGCCGCCGCCTGCGGCGTGCGCTGGGTCTTGCCGAAGCCGTCGGAGCCGGAGCTGATCCTGCAGACGGTGCAGGAGGCGCTCGGGGCGCCCGGGACGCCGGATTCTCCGGACACGCCGGGAGAGCCGGCGCTGGCGGAGGCGGCTTTCCATGCGCCGCAGGCGGCGCCGCTCGGCGTTCTCGACAGGCAGCTCAGCACCTATCTGGCCGAACTCGAAACCAGCAGCACGCTGATGTCGCGCATGGTCGACGCCGGCGAGGATACGGATATCGAAGACCTGCAGCAGGTGGTGCGGCGGCTGTCGAACGCGCTGTCCAGCCTGCAGGCGGTGAGCCTGCGCCTGACCGCGCTGATCGACTTCGGCATGGAGCTGGCCGGCGCGCGCGACGCCGGCCGCGTGCTCGACATCAGCTGCCGGGTGGTGCAGGACATCTGCGTGGCGCGCTACGCCGCCATCGGCCTGCTCGACCAGGACCAGGGCAGCCTGCAGCACTATGTCACCCGGGGCATGGCGCGCGGCGAAGACATGCGGCCGCCGCTGGCCGACGCCGGCGTGCTCGGCATGGTGCTCGCAAGCCGCCTCCCGCGGCGCATGGCCGGCCTCGGCGGCTCGCCTGCCGCCCTCGGCCTGCCGCCGTCCCATCCGCCCGTGCACTCCTTGCTGGTGGTGCCGGTGGCGACCCAGGACCGGGTCTTCGGATGGCTCTACCTGGCCGACAAGGTGGGCGCCGAGGCATTCAACGAAGTCGACGAACGGGCGGCGGCGACCGTCGCCAGCCAGCTGGCGACGGTCTATGAAAACCTGCAGCTGTACGCCGAGATCCAGCGCCAGCATCGCCAGCTGATTTCCGAGGTCAACGACCGCAAGCAGGCACAGGACGCACTGCGGCGCACGCTGCGCGCGCGCACCGTGATGGCCGAGTGCAACCACGTGATGGTGCA
The DNA here is from genome assembly GCF_019656455.1 of Noviherbaspirillum aridicola. GTDB lineage: Bacteria > Pseudomonadota > Gammaproteobacteria > Burkholderiales > Burkholderiaceae_D > Noviherbaspirillum > Noviherbaspirillum aridicola. The sequence continues at coordinate 57,158 of NZ_BPMK01000010.1, read as the reverse complement.
TGCGACCGAAGAACAGCGGCTGCTGGAAGACATGTGCCGCACGGTGGTGGAAGCCGGCGGCTACCGGGCCGCCTGGATCGGCTATCACACCGAGGACGGCAGATTGCAGACGCGCGCCTGGGCCGGCGAGGCGGCCCAGGAGGACATCGGCGGCCATGACGCCGGAACCGGGGACGGGTCCGGCCGCGCGTGGATGGTGATCGACGTCCCGCATCCCGGCGCGCGGGAACAGCCGCCTTCATCGGTCACCCTGCCGCTCAGGGCCGGCGCGCAGGTATTCGGCGTCCTGAAGATCCGCGAGCAGGCCAACGCCTTCGACGACGAGCAGCTGGCGATGCTGGAAGAACTGGCCGACGACATCTCCTTCGGCGTGACGAGCCTGCGCATCAAGGCGGCGCGAGAGAAGGCCGAGCGCGATCTGCAGGCGACCGAGGACAAGCTCAGCGGCATACTCGCCTCGATCGACAACATGGTGTGGTCGGTCGGCGAAGCGGGTTTCATCTTCCTCAATCCGATGGTGGAAAAGGTGTTCGGCCGCCCGGCCGCGGATTTCTATCGGAGCCGCGATCTGTGGTTCAAGGGCATCCATCCGCAAGACCGCGCCAGGGTGAAGGCCGCGCTCGACGACCTGCCCCGCACCGGCAGCTGCCGGCATGAATACCGGGTATGCCGGCCGGACGGCGCGGTACGCTGGATCGAAGAGCGCGCGCGTGCCGTCACCGACGACGGCGGCGCCCTGCTGCGCATCGACGGCACGGCGATCGACATCAGCGAGCGCAAGGACTATGAGGCCCGGATCGAGCATCTCGCCAGCCACGACGCGCTGACGGGCCTCGCCAACCGCAACCTGCTCGGGGACCGGATCGCGCAGGCGCTGGCGCAGGCCCGCCGCAGCGGCAAGCTGCTCGGGCTGCTGTTTCTCGACCTCGACCGCTTCAAGGGCATCAACGACAGCCTCGGGCACGAGATCGGCGATGCCCTGCTGCTGCAGGTGGCGGCCCGCCTGCGGGAGGTGGTGCGCGAGGGCGATACCGTGGCGCGCCAGGGCGGGGACGAATTCATCATTCTGCTGGCTGCCATCCAGAGGCCGGAAGACGTGGTGGCGGTGGCCAACAAGATTTTCGAGGTGTTTTCCGTGCCGTTCATGGTGCGCGGGCATGAACTCTTCATCAGCACCAGCATCGGCGCGACACTGTATCCGGACGATGGCGACGACATGAAGGCCCTGCTGCGCAACGCCGACACGGCAATGTATCGGGCCAAGGAAGAGCGCGGCAATTCCTTCCAGTTCTACTCCCGGGAGATGAGCGTGCGGGCGCTGGAGCGCGCCGAACTCGAAATCGCCCTGCGGCGCGCGCTCGACCGCAAGGAATTCGAACTCCACTACCAGCCCAAGGTCGATGGCGTCAGCGGCCGCATCATCGGCGCCGAGGCACTGATCCGCTGGCGCCACCCGGACAGGGGCCTGGTCTCGCCTACCCGCTTCATTCCGATGGCCGAGGAACTCGGGCTGATTGTCCCGATCGGCGACTGGGTGCTGCGCACCGCCTGCGCGCAGAACAAGGCCTGGCAGAACGCCGGCCTGCCGCCGATCTCGGTGGCGGTCAACCTGTCGGGGCGCCAGTTCAAGCAGGAAGACCTGGTGGAGTCGATCGCCCTGGTGCTCGCCGAGATCGCGCTCGAGCCGCGCCACCTGGAGCTGGAGCTGACGGAAAGCGTCGTCATGAGCAGCGCCGAGCAGTTCATCAGCAAGCTCGAGGCGCTGGAGGATCTCGGCGTGCAGCTGTCGATCGACGATTTCGGCACCGGCTATTCCAGCCTCAGCTACCTCAAGCGCTTTCCGCTGCATCATCTGAAGATAGACCAGTCCTTCGTGCGCGACATCGTCACCGACCACGACGATGCGACCATCACGAGCAGCGTGATCTCCCTCGGGCACAGCCTCAACCTGAAAGTGATCGCCGAGGGCGTGGAAACCGAGGAGCAGGTTGCCTTCCTGCGCGACCACCACTGCGACGAGATGCAGGGCTATTTCTTCAGCCGCCCGCTGCCGGCGGGCGAGTTCGCACAGCTGTTGCGGATGCAGTAAGTCCGGGCCGACGCCGCCCCGCGGCCTTGCCGGCAGAGCGTGCGACGCCGCGGACGTAAAAAAACCCGCGGCCCGAAGGCGGCGGGTTCTTGCGGGGACGACGCCCGATTCAGTCCACGCGGGCGAGGTTCAGATTGAGCTGGGAGCGCACCGCGTCTTCCACCACCGGCTTGGGATTGCGGCGAGCCGACTCGATGCGGTCGAGGTAGTCGCGCGAGATGTCGTTGGTGATGTAGCAGCCGTCGAAGCAGGACGCCTCGAAGTTCTTCAGCATCGGATTGACATCGGAGATCGAGCGCTTGAGCGCTTCCAGATCCTGGTAGACCAGCGCGTCGGCGGTGATCTCCCGGCACACTTCTTCCTCGCTGCGGCCATGGGCGATCAGCTCGTTGCGGGTCGGCATGTCGATCCCGTACACGTTCGGGAACTGCACCGGGGGCGCGGCCGACGCGAAGATCACGCGCTTGGCGCCGGAGTCGCGCGCCATCTGCACGATCTCGCGGCTGGTGGTGCCGCGCACGATGGAATCGTCGACCAGCAGCACGCTCTTGCCCTTGAATTCGCTGCCGATGGCATTGAGCTTCTGGCGCACCGACTTCCGGCGCAGGGCCTGGCCCGGCATGATGAAGGTGCGGCCGATGTAGCGGTTCTTGATGAAGCCTTCGCGGTACTGCAGGTTGAGCTTGAGCGCGAGTTCCATCGCGGCCGGGCGCGACGAGTCGGGGATCGGCATCACCACGTCGATGTCGCCGGAGGGAATGGTGCGGCGGATCTTCTCGGCCAGGTACTCGCCCATCTTCAGGCGCGACGCGTACACGGAGGCGCCGTCGATGATGGAGTCCGGGCGGGCGAGATAGACGAATTCGAACGCGCACGGGGTGAGCACCGGGTTGTCGGCGCACTGCTGGTTGTACAGCTTGCCGTCGAGGTCGATGAAGATCGCCTCGCCCGGCAGCACGTCGCGCAGGAAGCGGAAACCGAGGCCTTCGAGCGCCACCGATTCGCTGGCCAGCATGTATTCGGTGCCCTGCTCGGTCTCGTTGAAGCCGATGCACAGCGGCCGGATGCCGAACGGATCGCGGAAGGCGAGCAGGCCGTAGCCGGCGATCTGCGCCACCACCGCGTAGGAGCCGCGGACCCGCTTGTGCAGCACCGTCACCGCCTTGAACAGCGCCGACGGGTCGAGCGAGTAACCGGTGGTCGCCTGCTGTATCTCGTGCGCCAGCACGTTGAGCAGCACCTCGGAGTCGGAATCGGTGTTGATGTGACGGCGGTCGTTCTTGAACATCTCGATCTTGAGCTGTTCCCAGTTCGTCAGGTTGCCGTTGTGGGCGAGGATGATGCCGAACGGCGCGTTGACGTAGAACGGCTGCGCTTCTTCCTCGCTGGAAGAACCGGCGGTCGGATACCGGACCTGCCCGATGCCCGCGTTGCCGGGCAGCGAACGCATGTTGCGTGTACGGAAGACATCGCGGACCAGGCCATTGGCCTTGTACATGGAAAACGTATTGCCATGATTGGTCGCGATACCGGCCGCATCCTGGCCGCGATGCTGCAGCAGCAGCAATGCGTCATAGATCAGCTGGTTGCAGGGACCCTGGGAAACAACGCCAACAATGCCACACATGGTGGGCTCCTCAACAGAACGATTTAAAACTGTACATGCCGGGCGACATCGCCAGGCAGGAAAGGTTTGACGGTACGTGCCGCCGTTTCCGCCAATGGACTGAGCAAGGCTTCCTTCCAGAACGGCTGCTGCGGCAATGCCGTCATTCCGCACATCAGCACCACCGCCAGCACCAGCACCAGTCCGCGCCCGAGGCCGAACAGCCCGCCGAGCCCGCGGTCGGCGAGCGTCAGCCCACTGGCCTTGATCAGCGCGTCGACCGCCATGGTCAGCAGCGCCATCAGCAGCCGGGTGCCGATGAACAATGCGATGAATGCCACGATCAGCCGCAGGGTATTGCCGGGCACCAGGTCCGGCAGCAGCACCGCGAGCGGCTCGCCCCATGCGTTGGCCACCACGAAAGATATGATCCAGCTCAGCAGGGACAAGATCTCTTTCACCAGGCCGCGCAGGGTGCTGATGATGATCGAGCAAAGCAGCACGAACAGCACCAGGTAGTCGAAGATCGTCATCAGGCGGGAACGAGGGTTCCGTTCAGGCCAAGGTTGACGATCCTGGCACGTACTTTTTCCGCCTCATCCCTGCTGGCGAACGGGCCGACCCGGATACGGGTGCGTTCGCCGGATGCGGTGGACACCGTCTGGGTGTAGGACTTGATGCCAGCGCTCTTCAATTTCGATTGCAGCTCATTGACCTTTTCTTTGGTCGCAAGTGCCGCCACCTGGATTACATATTTTCCCGAATCTTTTTTGTCCGCGTTCGGATCGCCCTTGCCTTCGAGCAGGGCGCGTGCGCGCGCGTCATCCTGCGGCTCGGCCGGTTTGGCTTCGGGTTTGGCCTGCTGCCTGGGTTCGGGCTTCGGTTCGGGCTTCGGTTCGGGCTTCGGTTCGGGCCTGGCCTGGGCGACGGGCGGCTTGACGGCCTCGGGCTTTTCCGGCGCCGGCCTGGCGGGCGGCGTTTTCTCGGCGGGGGCGGCGGGGGCGGCGGGCGTGGCCGGAGCGGCTGCCGGCTCGACGACCTCTTCCTTCTCGTCCAGCGCCGCCTGGTGGTCGCCGGGCTTGGCCGCGGCGGGCGGCGGCGGCGCGGCCTTTTCGCGGGAGGGGATGCGGATGTCGATGTCGTCGGCCAGCGGCTTGGGTTCGGAATCGAGAATCATCGGCAGGCCGACCACCGCCGCCAGCACCAGCGCGACTGCGCCGATCAGGCGCCGGCGGGCGCGTTTCTTCTCGGGCAACACGGGATCCGCGGCCGCCTCGCCCTTGCCCCGCGGGCGGCGGCGCGAGCGCACCGCCTTGGAGTCTTCCTCGGCGCGGGAATAGAACGTGCTGTCATCCGTGTCGGAATCCTGCTTGTTTTTGCGGAGGAACGATAACAAGCTCATGCGAGGGGCTGCCAGGGTGCTGGTGGTGATCGAAAAACCGTCGGATCAGAGCGGACGCTTGGACCGCATGCCTTCCATGACGCCTGCTACCGTCAGGAAGGATCCGAAAACCGCAATTCTATCATTCTCCCCCGCCCTGTTTCTTGCATGGACGAATGCTTCCCAGGGGCTGTCGAAGGCCTGGACCGTGCGTTCCGCACCCGGCGTATTGCTCGGCGCCACGCCGGCGTCCGCCAGCGCCTGGCGCAGGCGCTCCGCGGTGGCGGCACGCGGCAGCGGCAGGCCGGTCAGGCACCAGTGGTCCACCCGGTCCTTGAGCTGGGCGACGACGCCGGCGACGTCCTTGTCCTGCATCGCGCCGAACACGGCCCAGGTGTAGGGAAAGAAACCCATGTTGTCGAGATTCTGACCGAGCGTTGCGGCCGCGTGTGGATTGTGCGCCACGTCGAGAATCACGCTCGGCCGTCCGGGCAGTACCTGGAAGCGTCCCGGCAATTCGACCAGCACCAGGCCATTGCGCACTTCCTGGGCGCCGACCGGCAGGCGGTGGCGCAGCGCTTCGAGCGCGGCCAGCGCCGCCGAGGCATTGAGCAGCTGGTTGGCGCCGCGCAGGCTGGGATAACCGAGCGAATTGCGCCGCTGCCCGCGGCCGCCGTAATTCCATTGCTGCTTGTCGCCCGAATAATTGAAATCCCGGCCGAACAGCCAGAGATCGGCGCCGATGGCCTGCGCATGGTCGATCAGCGACTGCGGCGGCACCGGGTCGCCGCAGATCGCCGCCCTGCCCGGCCGGAAAATGCCCGCCTTCTCGAAGCCGATCTTGTCGCGGGTATCGCCCAGGTATTCGGTGTGGTCGATATCCACGCTGGTGACGATGGCGACGTCCGCGTCGATGGCATTGACCGCGTCCAGCCTGCCGCCGAGGCCCACCTCGAGGATCACGGCATCCAGCCCCGCCTGCGCGAACAGCCTCAGGATGGCCAGGGTGGTGAATTCGAAATAGGTCAGCGATACCTCGCCGCGCTGCGCTTCCACCGCGGCAAACTGCTCGACCAGCGCGTCGTCGCTTACCGGCTCGCCATTGATCCTTGCCCGCTCGTTGAAGTCCAGCAGATGCGGCGAGGTGTACAGCCCGACACGATAGCCGGCCTGAAGCAGGATGGATTCGAGCATGGCGCAGGTCGATCCCTTGCCATTGGTGCCGCCGACGGTGATGACGGGGCAGTCGAAGTGGATGCCGAGGCGGTTCTTGACCTCGCTGACCCGTTGCAGGCCGAGGTCGATCGCCTTCGGATGCATGGTTTCGAGCCTGGCGAGCCACTCCTGCAGCGTGCTGGGTAGGGTTTGCATGATGAGATCCGGGTTCGTATCAAAGCAAAAAAGCCCGGACCAGGCCGGGCTCGATGGTGTGCGCGCGTCCTGTCAGGACACGACTTCGGCCGCCTGGTTCTGCAGCAGCGCGAGCAGCCGGGCGATTTCCTCGCGCATCTTGCGGCGGTCCACGATCATGTCGATCGCGCCCTTCTGAAGCAGGAATTCTGCCCGCTGGAAGCCTTCCGGCAGTTTTTCGCGCACCGTATTCTCGATCACGCGCGGGCCGGCAAAGCCGATCAGCGCCTTCGGTTCGGCGATCACCACGTCGCCCATGAAGGCGAACGAGGCCGACACGCCGCCCATGGTCGGATCGGTCAGGACCGAGATGAACGGCAGCTTCTTCTCCGACAGCTTGGTCAGCATCGACGTGGTTTTGGCCATCTGCATCAGCGAGAGCAGGCCTTCCTGCATCCGCGCGCCGCCGGTGGCGGTGATGCAGATGAACGGGACCTTCTGCTCCAGCGCGGTCTGCGCGCCGCGGGCAAAACGCTCGCCGACCACCGAACCCATCGAGCCGCCCATGAACTCGAACTCGAAGCAGGCCACCACGACCGGCACGGTCATGATCGCGCCGCCCATGACCACCATGGCGTCGGTTTCGCCGGTGCCGTCGATGGCATCCTTGAGGCGATCCGGATACTTCTTGCTGTCCTTGAATTTCAGGGTATCGACCGGCAGCACTTCCTGGCCGATCTCATACCGGCCGCCGGCGTCGAGCAGTGCGTCCAGGCGGTCGCGCGCGCGGATGCGCATGTGGTGATCGCACTTCGGGCACACATGCAGATTGCTCTCCAGGTCGGTGCGGTAAAGCACCGCTTCGCAGGACGGGCATTTGACCCACAACCCCTCGGGCACCGAGCGGCGGTTCGCGGACGAACGCTGTATGCGCGGGGGTAGCAGTTTCTCAAGCCAGCTCATGGAGTCCTCTTAACGGTTTTTCGGGTTGCGGCATTGTACCCGGCTGCCTTGCTATGCGCCAATAACAGCCGGCAATGCACTTGTCGCAACAATTACGCGTCCAGCGCCTTGCGGATGCCGGAGATGAAAGTCTGTACAGCCTGTACCGCGTTCTCGCGCTGCGTGTTTTCCAGTTCCTGGATGATGCGGCTGCCGATCACGACCGCATCCGACACCGACGCGATCGCCCTCGCGGTCTCGGCGTCCCGGATGCCGAAGCCGACGCCGACCGGCACCTTCACATGCTTCTTGATCTCCGGGATCTTGCCGGCCACCGCCTCCAGGTCGAGATGGCCGGATCCGGTGACACCCTTGAGCGACACGTAGTAGACATAGCCGCTGGCAATCTTGCCGACCTGGGCGATCCGTTCCTCAGTGGAAGTGGGCGCCAGCAGGAAGATGGGATCGAGCTTTTGCCGCGCGAGCAGGCCGGCGAACTCTTCGCATTCTTCGGGCGGGTAATCGACGACCAGCACACCGTCCACGCCCGCCTGCGCGGCCGCGTCGACGAATTGCTGCGCGCCCATTCTTTCTATCGGGTTGGCATAACCCATCAGCACGACCGGCGTCTCCTGGTCGGTGCCGCGGAATTCGCGCACGAACTGCAGCACCTGTTTCAGGCACACGCCGTTGGCCAATGCACGTTCGGAGGCGCGCTGGATGACCGGTCCGTCAGCCATTGGATCGGAAAAAGGGACGCCCAGTTCGATGATGTCGGCACCGCCGGCCACGAGCGCATGCATCAGCGGCACGGTGAGTTCGGGCGCCGGATCGCCGGCGGTGATGAAGGGGATCAGGCCTTTGCGGCCGGCGGCGGCCAGCGCTTGCAATCTGGATTGGATGCGGGACATGGGTGTGGACTCGACTTGTTGGGCGGCCGGCGCTCCTGCCGGCCGCTGACGGTTGTTATCGGATAAGAACGGCTTGCGGATCAGAATTTTTTCTTCATCCGTTCCGCCACCGTGTGCATGTCCTTGTCGCCGCGACCGGACAGGTTGGCCAGCACGATCTTGTCCCGGGGCAGCGTGGCCGCCAGCTTCGCGGCATGGGCGAGCGCATGGCTGGATTCGAGCGCCGGGATGATGCCTTCGATGCGGCAGCAATTGTGGAAGGCTTCGAGCGCCTCCTCGTCGGTCACCGCGACATAGCTGGCGCGGCCGGAATCCTTGAGCCAGGCATGCTCCGGCCCGACGCCCGGATAATCGAGGCCGGCCGACACCGAGTGGGTCTCGATGATCTGGCCGTTCTCATCCTGCAGCAGGTAAGTGCGGTTGCCATGCAGGACGCCGGGCGTGCCCGCGATCAGCGAAGCGGAATGGCGGCCGCTTTCCAGCCCCTCGCCTGCCGCCTCGACCCCGACCAAGTGCACCTGCTGCTCGTCGATGTACGGATAGAAGATGCCCATCGCATTCGAGCCGCCGCCGATGCAGGCCACGACATAGTCGGGCTGGCGGCCCGTCATCTCCGGCATCTGCACCAGGCATTCCTTGCCGATCACCGACTGGAAGTCGCGCACCATCATCGGGTAGGGATGCGGCCCGGCCACGGTGCCGATGATGTAGAAAGTGTTCTCGACGTTCGTCACCCAGTCGCGCATGGCTTCGTTGAGCGCGTCCTTGAGCGTCTTCGAGCCGGATTCCACCGGCACCACCTTCGCGCCGAGCAGCTCCATCCGGTAGACGTTCTGCACCTGGCGCTTGACGTCCTCGGCACCCATGTACACCACGCATTCCAGGCCGAAGCGGGCGCAGATGGTCGCGGTGGCGACGCCGTGCTGCCCGGCGCCGGTCTCGGCGATCACGCGCGGCTTGCCCATGCGCTTGGCCAGCAGCGCCTGTCCGATCACGTTATTGATCTTGTGGGCGCCGGTATGGTTGAGATCTTCGCGCTTGAAGTAGATCTGCGCGCCGCCCATCATCTCGGACCAGCGCCTGGCGTGGTAGATCGGGCTGGGACGGCCGACGAAATGCTTGAGCTCGTTGTCGAATTCGGCCAGGAACTCCGGATCGGTGCGGAACCTGGCGTAGCCTTCCTTCAGCTGCGTCAGCGCATGCGTCAGCGTCTCGGAAACGAAACTGCCGCCATAAGGCCCGAAATGGCCGCGCGAGTCGGGAAGATGATAATGGGCGGATTGGTAGATGGCGGTTTGCGCCAGGGGCTGGCGCTCGGAGAAATGCTCCAGCGCATTCAATTCTTTCATGGTCTGACTCTCTGTGTTCGCTGCACTCGCAGCCTGCGCTCATGGACGGGCGTCTGCCCGCCGGACCGCTGCGATGAAATCCCGGATGCGTGCCGGATCCTTGATGCCCTTTGCGCGCTCGACGCCGCTGCTGACGTCGACCCCGTAAGGGCCTACCTGGCGGACCGCTTCAGCCGCGTTTTGCGCGTTCAAGCCACCACTCAAAACGACCCGAGGCGCGAGCTCTTTTGGAATGAGAGACCAATCGAATACCTTTCCACCGCCGCCATACCCCTCGACGAATGCGTCGAGCAGCAGGCCGGAAAAATGCCGGCCGGTAGCGCGGCAGTTGCGCTCGTATTCTAGCAAATCGTCCGCCTGCATATCGGGCGTCACCCGCAGCGCGCGCATGAAGGGCCGGTTCAGCGCTTCGGCGAGCGTCGCGCATTCGGCGGGGGTTTCATCGCCATGGAACTGCAGCAGCGAAACCGGCACCTGGCGCAGCACCGCGCCGACCTCCTCCGGCGTCGCGTTGACGAACAGTCCGGTCACCGTCACATAGGGAGGCAGGCCGGCCAGCAGCGCCGCGGCGGCGGCGGGTTCGATATGGCGCGGGCTGGCAGGATAAAAGACCAGCCCGATGGCGTCGGCGCCGCCGTCGACGGCGGCGCCGATGTCCTCGACGGTGCGCAGGCCGCAGATCTTTATTCGGGTTCGCTTGCTCATGTTGACTCCCGTGAGGTGGCCATGTCCGTGACATCGGCGTGGTCGCGTTGCAGCCACGGGAACATGGCGGGCTGCTCCTGCGGCAGTCCCCATGTTCCTGCGTAGCCGATGCGTCCGAGGTACAGGCCGTCCGGCATGAAGGTTGGCGCCGCCTGGCTGCGGTCGCGCCCGGCAAGGATGGCGGCGATCCACTCCGGCGGCTGGTTGCCGTTGCCCACGACGATCAGCGAGCCGACGATGTTGCGCACCATGTGATGCAGGAAAGCGCTGGCCGTCAGCGTGATGACGATGATATCCCCCTGCCGTGCCAGCTCGATCGAATGCATCTGCTTGACCGGCGACTTCGCCTGGCACTCGGCCGCCCGGAAGGCGGAAAAATCATGCGTGCCGATCAGATGCGCGGCGGCTGCGCGCATGCGTTCGATGTCGAGCGGGCGGAATACCCAGCCTGCTTTCCCGCTCAGCAGCGGCGACCTTACCGGATGATTGTAGAGGACGTAGTGATAGGTGCGGGAGGTCGCCGAAAAGCGGGCATGGAAACCGTCGCCGCCGCCCGGCACGCCGGTCGCCCAGCGCACGGCGATCGACGGCGGCAGGAACGCGTTCACGCCGCGCACCCAGGAAAACATCTCGCGATCGAGCGCGGTGTCGAAATGAACCACCTGCTCCAGCGCATGCACCCCGGCGTCGGTACGTCCGGCGCAGGTCGTCGCGACCGGCGTGAGCGCGAAGCGCTGCAACGCCGCTTCCAGCGTGTCCTGCACGGTGCCGCCGCCGGGCTGGGTCTGCCAGCCGCGCCACGACGAACCGTCGTACTGCACTCCGAGAGCTATCCTTCTCAATTCATCTCCAGCTTTGTCTGATTCGGAAGATGCGCATCATACCCGGACCGCGCCGGACCGGGCCGATCGGGGGCCGAACATGGGGCGAGCACCATACGTGATGCGGGATGCGGGCCGGGACGCTCTCCCGTCTGCTCATCGTCACTTCGATTCCGCCGCGCAAATGAAAACGGGCGCAGGCATTTCGCCGCGCCCGTTTCCAGGGATGCCGCCTGCTCAGGCGAGTTCGTGCAGCAGGGACTTGGCCCGCTCGCTCTGCTCTGGCGTGCCGCCCTTGAGAACTTCGTCCAGCAGTTCGCGCGCGCCTTCCTTGTCGCCGATCTCCTGATAGGCGATCGCCAGGTCCAGCTTGGTCGCCATCTCGGCCACTGCGGAGGCCGACGCGTCGCCGAGCGCGCCGATATCGGCCAGGCCGAAGTCGGCCGCACCATCGGTCTTGCCGTCCGACGAGCCGAGTTCGAGGCTGATGCCGGAAAGGTCGAAGTCCAGCGGATTGGTGGCCGCAGGCTCCTGCCGGGTCTGCGCGGCGGTCTCGTCCAGCTCCGGAATCGACATGTCCAGCGGCGCCTTGTCGAATTTCGCGTCGAAGCTCGTGTCGAGGGGCATCGCGAAGTCAGCGGCGGCAGGCCTGGATTCCAGTTCCGGGATGGCCGGGATCTCGGGCTCGGCCAGCGGTGCCTCATCCTTCAGCGTGAACTCGAGATCCTTGATTTCGGGGATCTGTACGGGCTCGGGCTGCAACGGTGCCTCGGACTGCAGCGGTGCCGACGATTGCGAGAATCCGGGGATATCGAAATCGATCTGCGGCTCGGCTGCCGCCGCGGGCGTCGCGTCGCCGGCTCCTTCCTGCTGCGCCTTCGGGGTCAGCGGCTCGTCCAGGAAGTTGAAGTCGATCGATGCGATCTCCGCCGGCGGTTCGGCCGGCATCGGGCGCGGGATCGTGTTCGGCACCTGCATGTCGGCCAGGTTCATGCCGTCCAGGTCGAAATCCAGGTCGTTGGAGGAAACGCCGGCTGCCGGGGCAGGCGCGTCGGCTTGCAGTTCCGGCACGCTTTCGGCCGTCTGCGCGACGGTATCGGCACCCGGCTTCGTGTTGCTGAAATACGACGAATCGGCATCCAGCGGACTGTCCGCATCGAGCGCGCCGGTATCGGCCTGGGTATCGGCGAGCAGTGTCGCCAGCCCCTGCTCGTCCAGCGGCTGCGTCGGCGCGGCCAGCACGGTCGAGGGCTCCGCTGCCGGGCGGCCTTCGCGGGCGCCGCCGTAGAGCGGGTTGTTCGGGTCGATGGCCGCGCCCATTGCGGCCGCCTGCGCCCATTCCTCGCCCTCGCCCTTGGTCATGCCATACAGCTCGGTCGCCAGCACCTCGAATGCGCGTAGGTCCTTGCGGTTGGAATAGATCTCGAGCAGCTTGACGCGTACCGCGTGGCGTTCCGGCTGGGTGCGCAGTGCCTCCTTGAGGATTTCCTCCGCCTGCGCGTCGCGACCGTAAGCGATGTAGACATCCGCTTCGGCTACCGGGTCGACCTCGTTGGTGTCGAGCTGGCTCGCCGACGGCGAGAAGCTGGAGTTGAAGACGCTGTTGCTGGTATCGACGCTCTGTCCGCCGGTGGAGCCGAACAGCGAATTGGCCTTGAGGTTGGAATCGGTGATCAGGCTGTCTTCGAACTGTTTGCTCTGCTTCTGGCGACGGGCCCGGTAGATGCCGAGACCGCCGAGCGCGACGAGCAGCGCGCCGAGGCCGGGCATCACCAGCGGGTTGTCGAGCAGGCTGTCGACGAAGCTCGGCTCGGGAGCCGGCGCCGGTGCCGGCGCCGGTGTTTTCGCGGCGGGCTTGGCGGGCGCTGCCGCAACCGGCGGCGCGGCCGGCTTTTCGGCCTCCGCGCTTGCCGCGGCATTGCCTGCTTCCGCCTTCTCCGCCGGCTTGTCGGCTTCCTTCGGGCTGGTTCCCGCATCGGCTGCGGCGGCGCCTGCCGGGGGGCTGGCGGCGGCAGTCTTGTCCGCGGCCGCAGACGGAGCCGGCGCGGACGCGGCGGCTGCGGGCGCTGCGGCGGCTGCAGCAGGCGCGGCCGTCCTGGCGGCGTCCGCCTGCTTCTGCTGCTCGGCGAGATTCTTGTTCTTGATCTCGAGGAGCTTCTGGAGCTCGCTCACGTTGCGTTCCAGTTCCTTGACGCGGGCATTCGCCTCGGCCAGGGCCTTTTCCTTCGCGATCACGTCTTCCGCGCTGGCAGCGGTGCCGGCGGGTGCCGCGTTGGACAGCTTGAGCTTGTCTTTCGCCTCCGACGCCGGCGTTGCCCTTTCCTCGACCTGCGCGGTGATCTTGCCGCCGCCGGCCTGGCGCGCGCCGGCGCTGGTCTGCGCGGTCGCGTCGGCCACCTGGCCGGCCAGCTTGCTGCGGTAGTTCTGGAAATCGGCCGACTGCGCGAGCACGACGCGACGCGCTTCATCGGCGCTCACGCCGCGCGCGGCTTCCGCGTCGGGGACGGAGAGAATCTGGCCGGCGCGCAAGCGGTTCATGTTCTGACCGGCGAATGCGTCCGGGTTGTTGCGATACAACGCCACCAGCATCTGGTCGAGCGAGATGCCGTTCGGCTTGACCTGGCCGGCGATCTTCGCAAGCGTGTCGCCCTTGCGGACCTGATACTGCTCGCCGGCGGCGCCGCGCTCTGCCGCAGGCGCGGCCGGCGCTGTCGGCGCGGGACGCTCGGCGCGCTGGGCTGCGGGAGCAGGCTGGGCGGCAGGGGCTGCGCTGCGCTGGGCAGGCGCCGCCTGGGCGCCACGTTGCGCGGGCGCGGGCACCGGCGCTACCTGGGCCGACTGGCTGTTGCGCAGATCCGCGGGATCCAGCAGGAAGGTGTATTCACGGACGATACGGCCATTCGGACCGGACAGCTCGAGCAGCATGTCGACGAAAGGCTCGTTCAGAGGCTGGGTCGAGGTGACGCGCACGAACTGGCGGCCGCCGCGCTGGTCCACCGCGAACTGCAGCGAGTTGAGCACGCTGCTGTAATCGATGTTCGCCTGCCGGAAGGTCTCCGGCGAAGCCAGCTTCGCCACGAGATTGCCAGCCTCCTCCTTCGATACCGAGGTCAGCTCGATCTCGGCGCGCAGGGGCTGGCCGAGAGGGGAAAGGACGGTGAGCTTGCCAAGGCCTGCCGCGTATGCGTTGGAAAATACGAGCGCCGATACAACAGCCGCGCTGAGCGTCTTCAAGCAGAACGTGCCGCGTGCCGGGCGTTTTTGCAGTTTGGATGGCATAGGGGGCATTCCGTGTGCGTTTCTGGGGTAGGCAGAAGGTCCGCGCGTACAAATTGACGAGTGAACTTTCACCATATCATCATGAACTTAGCCGTGCAAGTGTATCCAGAGTAGCAAAAGTTATACAAGTGACATGGCGTTCGGCCGTCTCTGAACAAAGGGTCAACGTCGTGTCTGGACAACGTGACAAGGGCCTGCTGCGCATTCTTGTCGAGATGTCCGCAGCAGGCCCCCGGCCCTGATTTGTCGAATCGATTACTTGTCGAGCACGATGCGCAGCATGCGGCGCAGCGGTTCTGCGGCGCCCCACAGCAACTGGTCGCCGACGGTGAAGGCCGACAGATACTCGCCGCCCATCTGCATCTTGCGCAGGCGGCCCACCGGGATGGTGAGGCTGCCGGTGACGGCCGCCGGGGTCAGGTCCTTCATCGATGCCTCGCGGGTGTTCGGCACGACCTTGGCCCACTGGTTGGTCTCGGCGATGATGCCTTCGAGCTCGTCGAGCGGCACATCCTTGCGCAGCTTGATGGTCAGTGCCTGCGAGTGGCAGCGCATTGCGCCGATGCGGACGCACAGACCGTCGACCGGCACCGCGGACTTCGCCGCCGCGCCGAAGGCTTCGCCGCGCCCGAGTATCTTGTTGGTTTCCGCGCCGGCCTTCCATTCCTCGCGCGAGACGCCGTTGCCGAGGTCCTTGTCGATCCAGGGAATCAGGTTGCCGCCCAGCGGCACGCCGAACTGCCGGGTCTCTTCCGCGCTCATCGAATGCTGCTTGGCCAGCACCTTGCGGTCGATCTCGAGGATGGCCGACGCCGGATCGTCGAGCAGCGCCTTGACTTCGGCGTTGATGGAGCCGAACTGGGTGAGCAGCTCGCGCATGTGCTGCGCGCCGCCGCCCGACGCTGCCTGGTAGGTCATGGACGTCATCCACTCGACCAGGTCCTTCTGGAACAGCCCGCCCAGGCCCATCAGCATGCAGGAGACGGTGCAGTTGCCGCCGATGTAGTTCTTGACGCCGCGCGACAGCGCGTCCTTGATCACGTCGAGGTTCACCGGGTCGAGCACGATGATGGCGTCATCCTTCATGCGCAGGGTCGATGCGGCGTCGATCCAGTAGCCGTTCCATCCCGCGGCGCGCAGCTGCGGGAAGATCTCCGTGGTGTAGTCGCCACCCTGGCAGGTGAGGATGATGTCGCACTTCTTCAGCTCGTCGATGTTGTTGGCATCCTTGAGCGTGGTTTCGTTCTTCGCCATCGCCGGCGCCTTGCCGCCCGCGTTGGAGGTCGAGAAGAACACCGGCTCGATATGGGCGAAATCGCCCTCTTCCTGCATGCGCTGCATCAGGACCGAGCCCACCATGCCGCGCCAACCCACCAGACCCACTAACTTCACGATAATCTCCCTCGGTTCAATTCAATAAACAGTTCAGGCCAGCGCCCTGACGACCGCGTCACCCATTTCGCGGGTGCCGACCTTCGTGGTGCCTTCCTCATAGATGTCCGGCGTGCGCAGCCCCTGCGCAAGCACCCGCTTGACCGCCGCCTCGATGCGGTCGGCCTGTTCGGCCTTGTTCAGCGAATAACGCAGCATCATCGCCGCCGACAGGATGGTCGCCAGCGGATTGGCGATACCCTTGCCCGCGATGTCGGGCGCGGAGCCGTGCGACGGCTCGTACAGTCCCTTGTTGTGCGCATCCAGCGAGGCCGACGGCAGCATGCCGATGGAACCGGTCAGCATGGCGGCGGCATCCGACAGGATATCGCCGAACATGTTGCCGGTGACGATGACGTCGAATTTTTTCGGCGCCCGCACCAGCTGCATGGCGGCGTTGTCCACATACATGTGGTCCAGCGCCACGTCCGGATAGTCCTTGTGCACGTCGGTGACGATGTCTTTCCAGAAC
Organism: Noviherbaspirillum aridicola; assembly: GCF_019656455.1. Taxonomy (GTDB): domain Bacteria; phylum Pseudomonadota; class Gammaproteobacteria; order Burkholderiales; family Burkholderiaceae_D; genus Noviherbaspirillum; species Noviherbaspirillum aridicola. The sequence continues at coordinate 40,822 of NZ_BPMK01000010.1, read as the reverse complement.
TGGAAGGTCTCGAGCACGTTGGCCTTGTCGACGCTGGTCAGGCGCTTGCCGCGCTTGCGCGCCGCCTGGAAGGCGACGTGCGCGATGCGGCGGATTTCGGTTTCGGCGTAGCGCATGGTGTCGAAGCCTTCCCGCTCGCCCTTGAAGGCGCCGTCGGGCGCGGTCCGCACCCCGCGCGGCTGGCCGAAGTAGATGTCGCCGGTCAGCTCGCGGATGATCAGGATGTCGAGCCCGGATACGACCTCGGGCTTGAGCGTGGAGGCGCCCGCGAGTTCCGGATACAGGATCGCGGGACGCAGGTTGGCGAACAGGTTGAGGTTCTTGCGCAGTCCCAGGATCGCCTGCTCCGGGCGCAGCGGGCGCTCCAGCGTGTCGTACTTCCAGTCGCCCACCGAACCGAACAGCACGGCATCGGCTTCCTTGGCCAGTTTCAGGGTGCCTTCCGGCAGCGGATGTCCATGCGCCTCGTAACCGGCGCCGCCGACCGGCGCGGTTTCCATTTCGAACTTCTCGTCCAGGGCGTTGAGGACGCGGACGGCCTGTTCGACGATTTCGGGACCGATGCCGTCGCCCGGCAGGATTGCGATTTTCATGCTGTTCTTATCCGTTCAGATTCAGATCGTGTTGGCCAGCCAGGGATGGGAGGCAAGATGCCGCTCCTCGAAGGCGCGGATCTTGTCGGCATGACGCAGCGTCAGGCCGATATCGTCCAGGCCGTTGAGCAGGCAGTACTTGCGGAAGGCATCGACCTCGAACGCAAAGCTGGCGGCGCCGTCGGTGGTCGACACCGTCTGCGCATTCAGGTCCACGCGCAGCCGGTAGCCCGGAAACGCTTTCACCTGGTTGAAGAGCTGGTCGATCTGCGCTTCGCTCAGCACGATAGGCAGCAGGCCGTTCTTGAAGCAGTTGTTGAAGAAGATGTCGGCAAAGCTGGGCGCGAGAATGGCGCGGAAACCGTACTGCTGCAACGCCCAGGGCGCGTGTTCGCGCGAGGAGCCGCAGCCGAAGTTCTTGCGGGTCAGCAGAATGGACGCGCCCTGGTAGCGCGGCTGGTTCAGCACGAAGTCCGGATTGAGCGGACGGTTCGAGTTGTCCATGCCGGGCTCGCCGTGGTCGAGATAGCGCCATTCGTCGAACAGGTTCGGACCGAAGCCGGAGCGCTTGATCGACTTGAGGAACTGCTTGGGAATGATGGCGTCGGTGTCGACGTTGGCGCGGTCCAGAGGCGCCACGAGGCCCTCGTGTACAGTGAATTTTTCCATGGTCCTGTCTTTCGCGCCGCGCTTGCGCGGCGTCCTGTGTTACTGCCCAGCCTGCTTATCGCTTTGCGGCGTTTTCGACCGCCTCGCCCACCTTCTGCACATCCTTGCCCACGCCCTGCACCGTATTGCAGGCGGCGAGAGCGAGGACCGACATCATGAGCGCGAAGATTTTCTTCATGTTTTTCTCCCTTGCACGATCACGCCGGCGGCGTCAGCGCAGTGCGCGCACGTCGACGAAATGTCCGCTGATGCCCGCCGCGGCGGCCATCGCCGGAGACACCAGATGGGTGCGTCCGCCCTGCCCCTGGCGACCCTCGAAATTGCGGTTCGAGGTGGAAGCGCAGCGCTCGCCCGGCTCGAGCCGGTCGGCGTTCATGGCCAGGCACATCGAGCAGCCCGGCTCGCGCCATTCGAAACCGGCTTCCTTGAATATCTTGTCCAGCCCTTCGCGCTCGGCCTGCTCCTTGACCAGGCCGGAGCCGGGAACGACCATCGCCAGTTTGACGTTGGAGGCGCGGTACTTGCCGCGCACGACGGCGGCCGCGGCGCGCAGATCCTCGATGCGGGAATTGGTGCAGGACCCGATGAAGACCTTGTCGATGCGGATGTCGGCAATCGCGGTATTCGGCTTGAGGCCCATGTAGACCAGCGCCTTTTCCATCGCGTCGCGCTTGACCGGATCCTTTTCCTTGTCGGGATCGGGCACGCGGTCGTCGACGGCGACCACCATCTCGGGCGACGTGCCCCAGGTGACCTGGGGCAGGATCTCGGCGGCGTTGAGCGTGACGACGAGGTCGAAACGCGCGCCGGGGTCGGAATGCAGGGTGCGCCAGTACTCGACCGCGCGGTCCCAGTGCGGGCCGACGGGCGCGAAGGGACGGCCCTTCACATAGTTGATCGTCGTGTCGTCGACGGCCACCATGCCGGCGCGGGCGCCCGCCTCGATCGCCATGTTGCAGATCGTCATGCGGCCTTCCATCGACAGCGAGCGGATGGCGGAGCCGGCGAATTCGATCGCGTAGCCGGTGCCCCCGGCGGTGCCGATCTTGCCGATCACGGCCAGCACGATGTCCTTGGCGGTGACGCCCAACGGCAGCGCGCCGTCGACCTGCACCAGCATCGCCTTGGATTTCTTCGCCAGCAGCGTCTGGGTGGCCAGCACATGCTCGACCTCGGAGGTGCCGATGCCGTGGGCGAGGCAGCCGAAGGCGCCGTGGGTCGAGGTATGGGAATCGCCGCAGACCACCGTCATGCCGGGCAGCGTCGCGCCCTGCTCGGGGCCGATCACGTGGACTATGCCCTGGCGCTTGTCGCGCATGCTGAAATAGGTCAGGCCATACTCGCGGGTGTTGGCATCCAGCGTTTCCACCTGCAACCGGGAGACCGGGTCGGCAATGCCGCCGGCGCGGTCGGTGGTCGGCACGTTGTGGTCGGCCACGGCGAGGTTGGCGGAAACGCGCCACGGCTTGCGGCCCGCCAGTTTCAGGCCTTCGAAGGCCTGCGGGCTGGTGACTTCATGCACCAGGTGGCGGTCGATGTAGAGGATCGCCGTGCCGTCTTCTTCGGTGTGCACGACATGCGATTCCCAGAGTTTGTCGTAGAGCGTTTTGGCCATGTTGCTGGGCGCTTGAGACTGCGCAAGACAGTGAAAAGAGCCTTGGATTATGCCATAGTTGTGCGACGCAAAACACGCGCGGCGGCGCGCTCCGCAGAATGAAAAACGCCCGCTCGCGGCGGGCGTTTGCCAATTGCGCAACAGACGGCAATGCGGGATTCAGCGCTTGGCCTGCTGGTAGAGCGGCATCACGCGCTGGGAATAGTTGGTCAGGTCCTTGAGGCGGTCGGCCTGCGTGGGGTGGGTCGACAGGAACTTGATCTGCTCGCCGCCGGCCACCTGGCCCATCTTCTGCCACAAGGAGATCGCCGCGCGGGGGTCGTAGCCGGCGCGGGCGGCGAGTTCGATGCCGACGCGGTCCGCCTCGGTCTCGTGGCGGCGCGAATTGGGCAGGCCGACCAGCCCCATGTACGCGAACTCGGCGCCCTTCTGCCCGATGTCGCCGAGACCCAGCAGGGCCGCTCCGACGCTGACGACGCCGCTGGCGATCATCTGTTCCGAGGCCCGTTCGCGGGCATGCTCGCGCAGCGCGTGGGCGATTTCATGCCCCATCACCGCCGCCAGTTCATCGTCCGTGACCTGGAGTTTTTCGATCAGGCCGGAATACACCGCGATTTTTCCTCCAGGCATGCACCAGGCATTGACCTCGGGCGAGCTGAGCACGTTGACTTCCCAGTTCCAGGACCGGGCATCGGGCCGGAAATTGGCGGTCTGCGGCACCAGCCGGTTGGCGATGGCGCGCACCCGGGCGACATGGGAGGGATTCTGGTTCAGCACACCCTTTTGCTTCGCCTGCGCGATCACCTTGGCGTACTCGCCCTGCGCCGCCTCTTCCAGCGCGCCGGCGGAGACCGCCATTCGCTGCTGGCGTTCGACGCCGACCACGCCGCCCTGCGTGGTCTGCACCGTCTCGCACGCGGCCAGCAGGGACAGCGCCGCCGCGCCGGCCAGCCGCTTCAGGAACACCGGGAACACTGCCTTGGAAGCCTTCATGTCCTCTCCTCTTGATGTTGTGGGTGCCAGCGGTACGAACAGGCGGCCGCTGCCGCGCCGGCCAGCGAGAACACGGCCGCCGCCAGATAGACTGCACGGGCGCCGAAACTATCCCAGAACAGGCTCATGACCAGCCCGCCCAGGGTGCCGCCGAGGCCGTAGGAGATGCTGGTGAAAAGCGCCTGCCCGCGTGCCTGAAGCGGACCGGCGAACCAGCGCTGCAGCGTCGCCACCGATGCCGAATGGTGGGCGGCGAAGGTGGCGGCATGCAGCACCTGGGCCAGCACCAGCAGCAGCAGCGACGCCGCGCCGAAACCGATCAGCAGAAAGCGCAGCGCCGCCAGCAGCAGGCTGGCCAGCATCAGTTTCTCGACGCCGAAGCGCCGGAACAGCGGTGCCTGATAGAAAAAGAACAGGATTTCCACCGCCACGCCGAGCGACCACATCAAGCCTATCACCGTATTGCTGTAGCCGATTTGCGCAAGGTAGAGCGAATAGAACACGTACAGCGACGCATGGGCGGCGATCATCAGGAAGGTCGAGGCGAAGAAGGCAATCACTTCGCGCCTGCGCAGCAGCGCGCGCACCGATGGCGCCTCCCGTATCGACGGCGCATGCGCATCCTCGTGCATGCGCAGGCTGGCGCCGAACATCAGCACCAGCAGACCGAGCGCGATCCAGGGCATGACGCCGATACCGTAGCGGTCGAGGAAGGGGCCGGACAGCATCACCGCAAGGATGAAGCCGACCGAGCCCCAGAGCCGCAGCCGGCCGTAATGCGTGAGATCGCCGCGCATGGCCGACAGCATCAGCGCCTCGCCCAGCGGATTCTGGGCACTGGTGAACAGATTGATCGCCACCATGATGAGGAAGAACTGGACGAAGCTCTGCCCGAAGAACATGCCGATGAAGGCGACCGACGCCGCTGCCGCGGTTGCGCGCAGCACCAGGTCGCGGCGCTGGGTGGCGTCGGCGGCCCAGCCCCAGAGCGCCGGCCCGAAGATGCGCATGACCTGCATCAGCGACATGAGCACGCCCGCCTCGGCCGCGCTCATGCCGCGGTCGGTGAAGTACAGGCTGGCATACGGAGAAAAGATGCCGATGTAACCGTAATAGGCGAAATAGAACAGCGCGAAGCTGAACCACTGCCCGCTCAGGCCGGAATACTGCATAGACGGATGACGATCAGGCAAGGAAGGCGGCGGGCCGGCGGCGTTCGCCGCCCTGCCCGCTTCGGGCTATCAGCGGTCAGTGCCCGCGGGGATGCGAGGCGTATCGACGCGGACGTCGCCGCATTGCGCGCGATGGCGCAGCGCATGGTCCATCAGCACCAGCGCGAGCATGGCTTCGGCGATGGGCGTGGCGCGGATGCCGACGCAGGGATCGTGGCGGCCGAAGGTCTCGACCGGAACCGGGTTGCCAGCCTTGTCGATGGAACGGCGCGGCGTGCGGATGCTCGACGTCGGCTTGATCGCGATCGAGACGGTGATGTCCTGGCCGGTCGAGATGCCGCCGAGGACGCCGCCGGCATTGTTGCCGACGAAGCCCTCGGGCGTGAGTTCATCGCCGTGCTCGCTGCCACGCTGCGCCACGGAGCGGAAGCCGGCGCCGATCTCGACACCCTTGACCGCATTGATGCCCATCATCGCGTAGGCGATGTCGGCATCGAGCTTGTCGTAGATCGGCTCGCCCAGCCCGACCGGCACGTTCTGGGCGACCACGTCGATGCGCGCGCCGCAGGAGTCGCCGTCCCGCCGCAGCTGATCCATGTATTCCTCCAGCCGGGGAACGATGGAGGCATTGGCGGCGAAGAAGGGATTGGCAGGGACGTGGTCCCAGGATTCGAAGGGGATCGCGATTTCGCCGAGCTGGCTCATGCAGCCCCTGAACGTCGTGCCGTACTGCTGCTTCAGCCATTTCTTGGCGATCGCGGCGGCGCCCACCGCGGGAGCGGTCAGACGGGCCGACGAGCGTCCGCCGCCGCGCGGGTCGCGTATGCCGTATTTGTGCCAGTAGGTGTAATCCGCGTGACCCGGCCGGAAGGTGTCGAGGATGTTGCCGTAGTCCTTGCTGCGCTGGTCCTGGTTGCGGATCAGCAGAGCGATCGGCGCGCCGGTCGTCTTGCCCTCGAACACGCCGGAGAGGATCTCAACCGTGTCGGGCTCCTGCCGCTGGGTGACGTGGCGCGACGTGCCGGGGCGGCGCCGGTCCAGCTCCGGCTGGATGTCGGCTTCGGTCAGCGGCATGCCCGGCGGGCAGCCGTCCACCACGCAGCCGATGCCCGCGCCATGCGACTCGCCAAAGGTCGTTACCGAGAAAAGCGTACCGAAAGTATTGCCTGACATAGGAAAGGGATGCGGATTGGCGGAGGAAAGCAAGATTCTAGCGTATTGCCTGCGCGGCAAGGAATTCATTTCCGGCGGCGTCGCGCCGACGCACCGGAAAGAGGCGTAAACCGCCCGTCGCCGTCAGGCAATCTGCTGCTGCATTGCAAGACCGCGAATTATCGTGCACCATCCGCAAGGGGCAACAAGCTGCAGGTCCGCGCGTCCGGCGCGCGGGGCGCCCGCAGCAGCCGTTTTCGCACTATCCTCGACTCTTGAGATGAACCAACCCGGACGCCGGAGACAGAAATGACGGGACCCGCAGCGTCCTCCGACGATCTCGTCTTTCTAGACGAGACGACCCGCGCCGACACGGTCGGCGACCGGCACGAACAACGCCCTGCCTGGCGCGTGATGATTGTCGACGACGACGCCGACGTCCATGCGGCGACCACTTTTGCCCTGAACGGCGTGGAAATGCAGGGCAGGCCGCTCTCCTATCTGCATGCCTACTCCGCCGGCCAGGCGCGCGAACTGCTGGCGCGCGAGCGCGACATCGCGGTCGTGCTGCTCGATGTCGTCATGGAGCAGGAAGACGCCGGCCTGCAGCTGGTGCGCCATATCCGCGAGGAGCTCAAGCTGAGCGAGGTGCGCATCATCCTGCGCACCGGCCAGCCCGGCTATGCGCCGGAGCTGGACGCGATCCGCGACTTCGACATCAACGACTACAAGACCAAGTCCGAACTCACCCGGGTGAAGCTCTACACGACGCTGACGGCGGCCATCCGCTCCTACGAGCAGATCTGCGCGATCAATGCCAGCCGCCGCGGGCTCGACCGCATCGTCCAGGCCAGCACCGAGCTGATGGCGCTGCATGGACTCGACAACTTCGCCGCCGGCGTGCTGTCGCAGGTCGCCGCCCTGCTCGACTGCGAGCCGAGCGGCCTGATCTGCATGCAGGAAACCCTGGGGGGAGACGCTCCGCCGGTGGTCGTCGCCGCCGTCGGGCGGCTGGCGGAAATCGCCAGGCACGGCCTCTACCAGGATGAAAGCGGCCAGATTTCGGCCCTGCTCGCCCAGGCGCTGTCGCAGCGCCGCAGCATCTACGCCGAACGCGCGACGGTGCTCTATTTCGGCGGCGACGCCAGCCGCCGCTTCGGCGCCTATCTCGACACCCCGGCGCCCGTGCCGGAATTCGGTCAGCGTCTGCTGGACGTCTTCTGCCGCAATATCGCGGTCGGGCTCGACAACGTGCTGCTGGTGAGCCGGCTGCACAAGTCGGCCTTCTACGACTCGCTGACCAGGCTGCCCAACCGGACGCGGCTCAAGGAATTGCTCGAGCAGGCGCTCGCACCCGAACATCGCAGCGATACCACCCTGGCCCTGGTCGACATCGACCATTTCTCGGAAACCAATGACGCGCTCGGACACCAGTTCGGCGATCTGCTGCTGCTGGGCGTGGCCGGCCGGCTGCAGGCGCAGTTCGGCGACCACATGACCGTGGGACGGGTCGGCGGCGACACCTTCGGCGTCATCGGCGACGCGCGCCTGGTGACGCCGGAAAACCTGCTCGCGATGTTCGACGAGCCGTTCAGCATCGACGGCCAGCATGTGCAGGTATCGGCGACCGCCGGCCTGCTGCGGCTGGCCGAGTACGACGGCCGATCGGCCGACGCGCTCAAGGACGCGGACATCGCACTCAAGCGCGCCAAGTTGCGCCAGCGAGGCGGCCACCTGTACTTCTCGCGCAGCATGGGCGTCGACATCCGCGAGCGCGTGCGCCTGATGCACGCGCTGCGCGCCGCGGTCGGGCGCCAGGACCTGTTCGTGGTTTACCAGCCGCAGATCGATCTCGACAGCCGCCGCCCGGTCGGCGCGGAAGCGCTGCTGCGCTGGAAGATCGCCGACGGCGGATTCGTGCCGCCGGACCGCTTCATACCGATCGCCGAATACTCCGGGCTGATCATCGAGATCGGCGCGCGGGTGCTGCGCGAAGCCTGTACCCAGCTGGTCCGCCTGCACCGGTCCGGCCATGCCGGCTTCACGATGTCGGTCAACGTCTCGCAGGTGCAGTTCCGCGATCCCCATTTCCTCGACATGCTGCGCGCGGTGCTGGCGGAGACCGGCGCCCCGCCGCACTGCCTCGAGCTGGAAATCACCGAGTCGATCGCGATGGAAGAACCCGATGCGCTGATCGAGCTGCTCAACCAGATTAAAAGCACCGGCGTCAGCATCGCGATCGACGATTTCGGCACCGGCTTCTCTTCGCTCAGTCATCTGCAGCGCCTGCGCGCGGACCGGCTCAAGATCGACCGCAGCTTCGTCACCGAGATCAGCGCCTCCACCCGCGGCAGCAGCATCGCCGAGATGGTGGTGCAACTGGGCCGCAACCTCGGCATGTCCATCGTCGCCGAAGGCGTCGAGGACGAGCACCAGGCGCAGATCCTTCGCGAGCTCGGCTGTCCGCTTGCGCAGGGTTACCTGTTCGCGCGGCCGATGGCCATCGACCAGCTGATGTCCTGGCTGAGCTCCCCGCGCTGATCTTCTTTTGCGACGCGCGAAGCGCTCGAGACTCCTCTCATGGCCACCGAACGCAGTCTGACCCTCCGCAAGGCAATCGTGCTGACGGTCGTGCTCGGACTGCTCGTGCCGGTGCTGCTCATCAGCGGCTATTCCTGGCTGCGGCAGTACACCGACGGCATCCAGCGCCAGACCGAGGAGATGCTGCGCCAGAACGCCGACATCCTGTCCAACGGCATGCAGGAACCGCTCTGGAACATCAACCAGGAGAGCGGCAACGCACTGGTGGAAGCGATGATGCTGCGCAACGAGGACATCATCCGCATCGAGGTGCGCGACAGCGCGCTCGGCCTGTTCGTCGCCGGACAGCGCCCGCCCCCGCCCGGGGGCCGCAGCTTCGCGACCGAGCAGCCGGTCGTCTACAACGGCACGACCATCGGCTCGGTCAAGGTGGAGGTGAGCAGCGAACGGCTGCGGCAGCAGATGACGAGCGAGCTGCTCGGCTCGATCGCGGCCGTGCTGGCGCAGGCGGCGGTTTCCATCGCCCTGATTCTCGTGCTGCTCGAGAAACGCCTGGTGCGCCCGCTGCACAAGCTGGGCATGGGCGCCGAAAGGCTGGCCAACCGCGAACTGGAGACGCCGTTCAGCTGGCAGCGGCTGGACGAGATCGGCCTGCTGGGGCGGCGCCTGGAAGACACCCGCCTCAGCCTGCGCCGCGTGTTCGCCGAACTCGACCACAAGAACCGGGAACTGGAAGAAGACATCGACAAGCGCAAGCGGGTCGAGCAGGAACTGCATGAACGCGAGGAGCGCTACCGGGCACTGGTGGAGCGCAGCCCGATCGCCATCATCGAATGGGATGCCGGCTCCCGGGTGGCGGAATGGAATGACGCGGCCGAAAAGATTTTCGGCTATCCGCGCGAGCATGCGATGGGCCGCCACGCCAGCTTCATCATTGCCGACGGCGGCCAGGAAGGCGTGGATGTGCGCTTCCGCCGCTGGCTGGAGAACGGCGTCGGCAGCCGCTACGTCGCGGAGAACCGGCGCGCCGACGGGCGCGTGATTGCCTGCCAGTGGAGCCACGCCCGCATCACCGGCGAGAGCGGGCGGCCGGACCGGCTGCTGTCGATCGCCGAAGACATCACCGAGAAACGCCGCGCCGAGGAAGCCCTCTCGCTGTCCGAGGCGAAATTCGCCGCGGCGTTCCAGTCGAATCCGGATTCCGTCTCGCTAGCGCGGGTCGCCGACGGCGTGCTCATCGATGTCAACCAGACTTTCGAGCGGCTCACCGGCTACCGGCGCGACGAGGTCGTCGGCAAGACGGCGATCGGGCTCGGCCTGTGGGCGGAACCGCGGCAGCGCACCGTGCTGTTTCATCAGCTTGCGGCGCAGCGCACGGTGCGCAACCATGAATGGCAGATGCGGACCAAGCACGGCCATCTGCGGCGCTGCCTCACCAATGCCAGCGTGTTCGAGGTGGGCGGCGAGTCCTTCATGCTGGCCGTCATCCGCGACGTCACCGACCAGCGGCTGCTGGAAGAGCAGAAGGCCGAGGCCGACCGCGTGCTGCTGCGGCTGGCCCAGGGCACGCGCGACATCGCCGGGGAAGCGTTTTTCGACCTGCTGGTCGCCGATCTCGCCTCGGCGCTGCGCGCCGACTGCGCGTTCATCGCTCTGCGCGACAGAACCGATCAGGCCGGACTGTCGACCATTGCCGCGCATCTGCGCGGCGAATCCGTGCCCAACTTCAGCTACGCCAGCCGCGGCACGCCCTGCGAGCGGGCGCTGGGCGGCGACATCACCCTGACGGAAGGCAGCCCGCGGCACCGGTTCCCGGAGGGTGCGCCGCTGGCGGACAGCGACTGGCAAAGCTACGCCGGAGCGCCGCTGCGGGATGCGGCGGGCAATACCATTGGCGTGCTGGCCGTCATGCATGTCGATCACCTGGGCAATCCCGATCTCGTGCGCTCGCTGCTGCAGGTATTCAGCGAAAGAGCCTCAGCGGAACTGGAACGCAACCGCGCCGAAAGCGAGATCCTGGAACTCAACGCCCATCTCGAGCATCGCGTCGTGGCCCGGACCGAGGAACTGCAGCAGGCCAACCGCGAACTGGCGGCGACCCTGGAGACGCTGCACATGGCACAGGAAGAACTGGTGCGCAGCGAAAAGCTGGCGGCGCTCGGCTCGCTGGTGGCGGGCATCGCCCACGAACTCAACACGCCGATCGGCAACAGCCTGATGGTGGCAAGCACGCTGGCCGACCAGGCGCGGGCGCTGTCCGCCAGCTATGACGCCAACAGCCTGAAACGCTCCAGTCTGGAGGCGTACATCGGGGATGCCCGGACCGCGGGCGAGATATTGCTGCGCAATCTGCAGCGTGCCGCCGACCTGGTCGCCGGCTTCAAGCAGGTGGCGGTCGACCAGACCAGTTCCCAGCGCCGCAAGTTCCTGGTCGCGGAACTGGTGTCCGAGATCATGCTGACGCTCTGGCCCACCCTGAAAAAGACCAATGTCGCGGTGCGCCACGAGATCCCCGCCTCCCTGCAGATGGACAGCTATCCGGGGCCGCTCGGGCAGGTGCTCACCAATCTCGTCAACAACGCGCTGCTGCATGCCTTCGGCGACCGTGCATCCGGCGCCGTGCTGATTTCCGCGACCGCCGAGAACGGCTGGGTCGAACTCGTCGTGCGCGACGACGGTGCCGGCATTCCCGCGGCGAACCTGAACCGCATCTTCGATCCCTTCTTTACCACGCGGCTCGGCGCCGGCGGCTCCGGGCTGGGCCTGCATATCACCCACAACATCGTCACCGGCGTGCTCGGCGGCCGGATCAGGGTCCAGAGCGAGCCGGGCAATGGCAGTGCCTTCATCCTCAGCCTGCCGATGCTCGCGCCGATGCGCAAGAGCGAAGACGAGACCCTTCCCGCATCCGCCTGATTCCGGCAGCCGGCAGATGCGTGACAAACACGAAAAAGGCCGGTCGATCGACCGGCCTCGTTGCATCGTCCGCCCTACGAGCAGACGGCGGGCTTATTCATCCTTCTCGACCGGCCAGTCGCGGATGTAGGCCTTGAGCATCCGGTTCTCGAAGCTCTGGGCTTCGACCACCGCCTTGGCCACGTCGTAGAACGAGATCACGCCGAGCAGGGTACGCGCGTTGACCACCGGGACATAGCGTGCATGGTTCTCCAGCATCAGCCGCCGCACTTCGTTGATCTCGGTTTCGGGCGTGATCGTGATCGGATGGTCGTCCATGTGCCTGCGGACGGTGTCGGTGCCGATGCTGCCCTTGTTGGCGTGGACGCTCTTGATGACTTCGCGGAAGGTCAGCATGCCGACCAGTTCGCCGAACTCCATCACCACCAGCGAGCCGATATCCTTCTCCGCCATGGTATCGGCGGCCACCGCCATCGGCGTGTCGGGCGTCACGGTGTAGAGGATGTCGCCCTTGACTTGCAGGATTTCGGAGACTTTCATGAATTTTCCGGATGGAGGTATCGTTATAGCTTTGGAAATGTAGCGTAAGCGGGCACAAAAATCCAGCGCTCGTCCTCGCCGCCTGTCGCCGCGGCGACTGCCTGCACATGCTTTCGATGCTAGGATGAGCCCTCGACAAGCCCGCTGATACAGAACAAGCTCCGGAGGAGATAACGATGAGCGACCCCAACTACCCCGGGTTCGATACCCTGGCGCTGCATGCCGGCGCCGCACCCGATCCCGCCACCGGCGCCCGCGCCACCCCGATCTACCTGACCACGTCATTCGTCTTCCGGGACTCCGACCATGCCGCCTCGCTGTTCAACATGGAACGCGCCGGGCATGTCTACTCCCGCATCTCGAATCCGACCAATGCCGTGCTGGAGGAACGCATCGCCGCGCTCGAGGGCGGCGTCGCGGGCATCGCGACCGCGAGCGGCCAGGCCGCGCTGCATCTCGGCCTGTCCACCATTGCCGGCGCCGGTTCCCACGTGGTGGCGTCGCGCGCGCTCTACGGCGGCTCGCACAATCTGCTGGCCTACACGATGAAGCGCTTCGGCATCGAGACCACCTTCGTCGATCCGCGCGATCTGGACGCCTGGCGCAATGCGATCCGGCCGAACACCAAAGTGCTGTTCGGCGAAACCCTCGGCAACCCCGGCCTCGATGTGCTCAACATTCCCGAAGTGGCCGCGGTCGCACATGAGCATCACCTGCCGCTGATGGTGGACGCCACCTTCACCACTCCCTATCTGCTGCGCCCCTTCGATCACGGCGCCGACCTGGTCTTCCACTCCGCCACCAAGTTCCTGTCGGGCCACGGCACCGCCATCGGCGGTCTGCTGGTCGACGGCGGCTGCTTCGACTGGCAGCGCGCCTATGAGGCGACCGGGCATTTCGCGGAGCTCTGCGAGCCGTATGAAGGCTTTCATGGCATGGTCTTCGCGGAAGAATCGAGCGTCGCGCCGTTTTCGCTGCGCGCCCGGCGTGAGGGCCTGCGCGACTTCGGCGCCGTGATGAGCCCGCACAACGCCTTCGCCATCCTGCAGGGCATCGAGACCCTCGGCCTGCGCATGGACCGCCACGTCGCCAATACCCGCAAGGTCGTCGAGTTCCTCGCCTCGCATCCGGCCGTCGAGTCGATCGCCTATCCCGAGCTGGCATCGCACCCCGACCACGCGCTCGCGGCAAAACTGCTGCCGAAGGGCTGCGGCGCCGTGTTCTCGTTCAACATCAAGGGCGACCGCGCGGCCGGCCGCCGCTTCGTCGAAGCGCTGAAGATCTTTTCCCACCTGGCCAACGTGGGGGATGCCAAGTCGCTCGTCATCCACCCCGCCTCCACCACCCACTTCCGGGTGCCGCCCGAACAGCTCGCCGCATCCGGCATCGCGGAAGGCACGATGCGCCTGTCGGTCGGCCTGGAAGATGCCGGCGACCTGATCGAAGACCTCGGCCGCGGACTGCGGGCCGCCCAGAAAGGAGCCTGAGATGCTGCTCAAGGTACATGGCGAGGACGCCTATTGCTACACCGGCGGCAAGGAGTTCAATGCCGCGCTGCCGACCGCGGTCTTCATTCACGGCGCGCAGAACGATCACTCGGTGTGGGGGCTGCAGACCCGTTATTTCGCGCACCACGGCTTCGGCGTGCTGGCGGTGGACCTGCCGGGCCACGGCAGGAGCGGCGGCGCGCCGCTCGCCACAGTCGAAGCCATGGCCGACTGGCTGCTTGCCTGCCTCGATGCCGCCGGTGCCCGGCGCGCGGTCCTGATCGGCCACAGCATGGGCTCGCTGATCGCGCTCGAAACCGCGTACCGCGCGCCGCAGCGCGTGGCCGGCCTCGCCATGGTCGGCACCGCGTGGCCGATGAAGGTCTCGCCGGCCCTGCTCGAGGCATCGCTGGAACGCGAGCAGGATGCGATCGACATGGTCAACATCTGGTCCCACAGCACGCTGGCCCAAAAGCCGTCCAGCCCCGGCCCCGGCTTCTGGGTCATGGGCGGCAGCCGCCGGCTGATGCAGTACGTGTCGTCGCGCAACCCGGCCAGGGTCTTTCATACCGATTTCTCCGCCTGCAACGCCTACGCGGCGGGCGCAACCTCGGCCGCGGGCGTGCAATGCCCGACCATGTTCCTGCTTGGAAAACGGGATCAGATGACGCCGCCCAGGGCCGCGTCCCGGCTGATTGACGCGATGCCGCATGCGGAAGTGAACTTCATCGAGGATTGCGGCCACCAATTGATGGCCGAGCAACCCGATGCCGTGCTCGACCGCCTGTACGGCTTTTCAGCGAGGCTTGCACCGGCAATGGGCGACGCCTAATCTGAAAGCGCGGAAACAACGGAGGAAGACATGGCCGAAACCATCAAGAAGGAATTCGCATCGTTCGCCGAGTTTTATCCGGTCTATCTCAGCGAGCATTCGAACCGCACCTGCCGGGAATTGCACTTCATCGGATCGTCGCTGGCGTTGTTCTGCCTCGGCGCGCTGCTGTTGACCGGCAATTTCTGGTGGCTGCTGGGCGCGCTGGTCGGCGGCTACGGCTTTGCCTGGATCGGCCATTTCGCGTTCGAGAAGAACCAGCCGGCCACCTTCCGGCACCCGCTCTACTCGTTCATGGGGGACTGGGTGATGTACTGGCAGATGCTGACCGGCCAGGACAGCTTCTGAGCTGAGGCTCAGGCGACCGCCTTCACCCGGTCGCGCCCGAAATGGCTCGCGAGGCTCTCGTCGAGCCCGCGTTCGACGGCCGCCTCGACCTGTTTCGCCAGCCCGCCGCTGCCGGTGGCGTTGAAGACGAACAGCCGGTAGACATCGGCGAGCTTGAGCTGGTCGGGATTGGCCAGCAGCGTCCAGTGGTCCGCTCCGTGCGGCAGGGCCTTGCCTAACTGCAGGCGCTTGCCGCCATCCTGCCTGATCCGCCCTACCCAGCCCGCCTCCAGCATCTTCCCGAGCAGGGTTTCCGCCTCGTCGAAACCGATGCGCGTGCGTGCCCGCAGCGTGCGCGTGTCCACCGCCGAAGTCGCCGCATGCGTCCGTTGCTCGTGCAGCACGCGCAGGATCGCCATCGCATCCATGAAGGCACCGCCGGGACTCGGCACGTGCCACCAGCGCTCGTACTTCACGATCGGCAGCGCGGCCGCCAGCACCGCGCCCACCAGCGTGATCAGCCAGGACAGGTAGAGCCAGAGCAGGAACAGCGGCAGCGCCGCGACGGCGCCGTAAATCACCCGGTAGGCCGGCACGTTGGTGATGAAGATCATGAACACCCGCTTGGCGACCTCGAAGGCGACTGCCGCCAGCAAGCCGCCGCAGGCGGCGTCGCGCCAGTCCACGTGCCGATTGGGCACCACCACGTAAAGCAGCGTGAAGGCGGCCGTGGTCAGCAGCACCGACAGCAGCGTCGACGCTAGGGAGCCCATCACCGGAAAGCGGTCCGCAAGCCAGCTGCCCGCCGCGAACAGATCCGAAGAAAAGCTGATCGAAGCGCCGATCAGCAGCGGGCCGAGGGTCATGATCGCCCAGTAAGTCACCATCCGCTGCCAGAACGGCCGTGCGTTCTTCACCCGCCATATCTGGTTGAAGGCACGGTCTATCGTCAGCATCATCGCCACCGCGGTCAGCAGCAGCGCCGACGCGCCGAAGGCCGACAGCCGGCTGGCCTTACTGGCGAACTGGTTCAGGTAGCCGAGGATGTTGTTGGCAATCCCCTTGGGCATCAGGCTCTTGATGAAATACGCCTCGAGCGCGCCGCGAAAGGTGTTAAACAGCGGGAAGGTGGTGAAGATCGCGAACGCGATGGTCAGGATCGGCACCAGTGCCAGCACGGTGGTGAAGGTCAGGCTGGCGGCCACCTGCGGCAGCCGTTCCTCGTTGAGCCGCCGGCCCGCGAAGCGCAACAGGCCGCGCACGTCGTCGAGCGGGAAGTTGCGAAAGATCGGCAGCTTGAATGAATGCATGTTGCGGTCGTCGGAGGCAGCGGCAGGGTCGGAAGCGCGACTGCAAAAGGCCCCTATAATACCAAGCATGAAACAAGCCGAGCTCCCCATCCTCATCCTCTATTACTCCCGACACGGCGCCACGCGCAAGATGGCCGAACTCATCGCCCAGGGCGTGGAAAGCGTCCCCGGCTGCGAGGCACGCCTGCGCACGGTACCGCCGGTATCCACCGTCGCCGAAGCCACGGCGCCGCCCATTCCCAACGAAGGCGCGCCCTACGTCGAACCATCGGACCTCGAGCAATGCGGCGGGCTGGCGCTCGGCTCCCCCACCCGTTTCGGCAACATGGCGGCGCCCCTGAAATACTTCCTCGACGGCACCTCCGCGGAGTGGCTGTCCGGCGCCCTCGCCGACAAGCCGGCCTGCGTCTTCACCTCCACCGGCAGCCTGCACGGCGGCCAGGAAGCGACGCTGCTGTCGATGATGCTGCCGCTCATGCACCACGGCATGCTGATGCTCGGCCTGCCCTACACCCATCCCGCGCTGATGACCACCGCCAGCGGCGGCACCCCCTACGGCGCCAGCCACTGGGCCGGCGCCAATGGAGAAAGACCGCTGTCCGAAGAGACGCGCGCGCTGACGATCGCACTCGGCAAACGGCTTGCCGGGGCCGCACTGAAACTGAAGGAACGATGATGCAAGGCCGCGCCCAACAAGTCTTCTACTACGGCACCGCCGTCAGCCTGGTCGCGCTGATCCTGTTGTGCGTCGCCTGGGAACTGGTGCTCGCCCCGCTGCGCCCGGGCGGCTCCTGGCTGGTGCTGAAAGTGATACCGCTGCTGCTGCCGCTGCGCGGCGTGCTCAAGCGCGATCTCTACACCATGCAGTGGTCGTCGCTGCTTATCCTGCTCTACCTGGCCGAAGGCCTGGTCCGCGCGACCAGCGACCCCGGCTTTTCCGCGACCCTGGGCTGGGTCGAAACCGGGCTCGGCATTGTGTTCTTCGCCTGCGTCCTGCTGTACCTGCGCCCCTACAAGCAAGCCGCGAAAAAACTCGCGCAGCAAGCGATCCAGAAGGCTTCCAAATGACTGATTTTCTCGATGCATGCCGCGCCATCGTCGGCGCGGCCAACGTCCTGACCGGCACCGACATGGCCGGCTATCTCACCGACTGGCGCCGCCGCTTCACCGGCAGCGCGCGCGCCGTGGTCCGTCCCGGCAGCACCGAGGAAGTGGCGTCGCTGGTGCGCCTCTGCCAGGAGCACCGCGTACCCGTCGTGCCGCAGGGCGGCAACACCGGCCTCGTGCTCGGCAGCGTGCCCGACGAAAGCGGCGCCGCGATCGTCCTCTCGCTGGCCCGGATGAACCGCATCCGCGCCGTCGACACCATCAACAACACGATGACGGTCGAAGCCGGCTGCGTGCTCGAGGCCGTGCAGAATGCAGCGGCCGATGCCGGCCGCCTGTTCCCGCTGTCGCTGGCGGCCGAAGGCAGCTGCACCATCGGCGGCAATCTCGCCACCAATGCCGGCGGCACCGCGGTCCTGCGTTACGGGAACACCCGCGACCTCTGTCTCGGCCTGGAAGTCGTGACCGCCCAGGGCGAAGTCTGGGACGGCCTGCGCGGCCTGCGCAAGGACAATACCGGCTACGATCTGCGCAACCTCTTCATCGGCGCCGAAGGCACGCTCGGCATCATCACCGCCTGCGTGCTCAAGATCTTCCCGCAACCGCAGGCGCAGCTCACCGCGTTCGCCGCGATGCGCTCGCCGGACGACGCGCTCGCCCTGCTCTCGCTCACCCAGGAACGCTGCGGCGCCGCCCTCACCGGTTTCGAACTGATGTCCGACTTCTGCCTGCAGCTCGTCGCCAAGCACTTCCCCCAGATGCGCCTGCCCTTCCCGCAGTCCTATCCGCAGTACGTGCTGCTCGAGCTGTCCGACAGCGAATCGGAAGAGCACGCCAACCAGTTGCTCGAAGCCGTGATCTCGGAAGCGCTGGAGCGGGAGCTGATCCAGGACGCGGTGGTCGCCTCGTCCATCGCGCAGTCGAAGGCGCTGTGGAACCTGCGCGAGCACATCCCGCTCGCCCAGGCCGAGGAAGGCAAGAACATCAAGCACGACGTCTCGGTGCCCATCTCGCGCATCGGCGACTTCATCCGCGACACCGACGTCCTCGTCGAGCAGGCCTTCCCCGGCGCGCGCATGGTCACCTTCGGCCATCTCGGCGACGGCAACCTGCACTACAACGTCTCTCCCCCGGAGAACGGCTCCCCCGACGCCTTCATCGCGCACCAGGAGGAAATCAACCGCGTCGTGCACGACAGCGTCAACCGCTTCGGCGGTTCCATCTCCGCCGAACACGGCCTCGGCGCGCTCAAGCGCGATGAAATCCGCCGCTACAAGTCGGAGGTCGAGCTGTCCCTGATGCGCACCCTCAAGCAGGCGCTCGACCCGCATAACCTGATGAACCCGGGGAAGGTCATCTGACCGATGCGCCGGCTGCTCTGCATCCTGCTGCTGAGCGCGTGGGCACTGCCGGCGTCTGCCGCATTCAAGTGCGATGAAGGCGGCGTCACCGTCTACAGCGACACGCCCTGTCCCGGCGCCGCACCCCTCAGGCTGGAAAAGGGAAAAGCGCCGCCGGCCGATGCCGACAAGCGACTCGAGCAGGACAAGAAGGCAGTGCGTGAAATGCAGCGCAACCGCCGTCGCCACGAAGCGCGGCTCGACAAGGAGCAGCAGCGCGCGGCGCGTGCCGCGGCCGTGCGAGAGCGGCGCTGCGTAAGACTCGCGCGCGAGCTGCGCTGGGCGGAACAGGATGCCGCGGCGGCGGCGGGAAAGCGTGCGCCGCGCGCGCGGCAGAAAGCGCAGCGCGCCGCGGAAACCTATCAGGAGACATGCCGGCACCGCGAAGGACTGCAGATCGGTACCGGTACGTGAAGCGGGAGCGGAAAGATGGCCTGCCCAGCAGGAGTCGAACCTGCGACCTACGGCTTAGAAGGCCGTTGCTCTATCCAGCTGAGCTATGGGCAGATGAGCGTTGCTCACAAATGAGTAGTGAGTCGCAGGCACCGGTTCCATTGCGAGTGCAGGGGCCGGCAATGCATGCGCTGTGAGGCTTGCGGATATTACATTGAATGCAGGCGGCTTTCAATTCACCCATCGCCGCCGACTGCATCTCGCACACCCATCTCGCACACCACAAAAGATAAAGGGCTGCATCGCTGCAACCCTTTTTTTGCCTGGTCGGGGCGAGACGATTCGAACGTCCGACCACCTGATCCCAAATCAGGTGCGCTACCAGGCTGCGCTACGCCCCGAAAGAGCAGCATCATACCGGGCTATTGCAGGCGGGTCAATTTAAGCCCGCCGGCGCAAGCATGGTATCAGGCAGTAATCTTGTCCGCGATGCGGCGCGCCATCCTGCCCGCGACTTCGGCATCGCGCGCTTCCACCATGACGCGGATCAGCGGCTCGGTGCCGGATGCGCGGATCAGCACGCGGCCGTCGCCGCGCAGTTCGGATTCCACGCTTTCCTTCTCGGCGATCACCGCGCTGTTCTTTTGCCAGTCGAAACCGGGCGTGACCCTGACGTTCACCAGGCTTTGCGGGAACAGCGTGAGATCGGCGGTGGCGTCGGCCAGCGTCTTGCCGCTGCGCTTGAGCGCCGACAGGATTTGCAGCGCGGAGACGATGCCGTCGCCGGTGGTGTGCTTGTCGAGGAAGAGCAGATGGCCGGAGCCTTCGCCGCCGACCAGCCAGCCACGCTCCTGCAGCACTTCCAGTACATAGCGGTCGCCGACCTTGGCGCGCGCGAAACCGACACCCATTTCGCGGAAGGCGACTTCGAGCGCCATGTTGGTCATCAGCGTGCCGACCGCGCCCTGCACCGGCGCGCTGGCCATGCGGTCCTTCACCATCACGTACAGCAGTTCGTCGCCGTTGTACACGCGTCCGGTGGCATCGACCATGATCAGGCGGTCGGCGTCGCCGTCCAGCGCGATGCCGAGGTCGGCATTGTGCTCCTTCACCGCCGCCGCCAGCGCCGCGGGCGCGGTGGCACCGACGCCGTCGTTGATGTTGAAGCCGTTGGGCTTGTCGCCCATCGCCACGACTTCCGCGCCCAGCTCATGGAACACGTTCGGCGCGATGTGATAGGCCGCGCCGTGCGCGCAGTCGACCACGATCTTCAGGCCGCGCAGGTCGAGCTCGTTGGGGAAGGTACTCTTGCAGAATTCGATGTAGCGTCCCTCGGCATCGTTGAGGCGCCGTGCGCGGCCGAGGTGCTCGGAGCCGACGCAGACGATGGGTTCTTCAAGCTGCGCTTCGATCGCCGCCTCGACCGCGTCGGGCAGCTTGTTGCCGGAAGCGGAGAAGAACTTGATGCCGTTGTCCTGATAGGGATTGTGCGAGGCGGAGATGACGACGCCGGCCGACAGGCGCAATGCGCGGGTGAGATAGGCAATCGCCGGCGTCGGCATCGGACCGGCCAGCATGACGTCGACGCCGGCGGCGGCGAAACCAGCTTCGAGCGCGGCTTCCAGCATGTAGCCCGAAATGCGGGTGTCCTTGCCGATCAGCACAGCGGGCCGGCCGCTGGCGGTTTCGGATTGCGTGAGCACCTTGCCCGCCGCATAGCCGAGTTTCATCACCAGGTCCGGGGTGATCGGCAGCTCGCCTACCCTGCCCCTGACGCCATCCGTTCCAAAGTACTTGCGTGACATGTCTTATCCTTGATTGTTAGCCTCGACGGCCTGCCAGATCCTGAGCGCGTCCACCGTCTCCGCGACATCATGTACGCGGACGATGAAAGCGCCCCGGGCAACCGCCGCCAGAGCGGCAGCAACGCTTCCTGCCATTCTTTTTTGCACCGGCTTGCCGGTGATCGCGCCTATCGTCGACTTGCGCGACAGGCCGGCCAGGATCGGCAGACCGGTGGTCTCGCGCAGCGCACCGAGTTCGCGCAACAGGGCGAGATTATGCGCCATCGTCTTGCCAAATCCAAAACCCGGATCCACACACAAGCGCTTCCTGTCGATGCCCGCAGCTTCTGCCGCGGCGACGCGCGCACGCAGGAAGTCGTTCACCTCCGTCACCACGTCATCGTAATGCGGCGCGAGCTGCATGGTCTGAGGCGTGTGCAGCATGTGCATGATACACAGCGCACTTTCGCCCTGATTGACTGCAGTCAACGCGCCGGGAGCGCGAAAGCCGTTGATGTCGTTGATCATGTCTGCCCCGGCGTCGAGAACTTCCCGCATCACTTCCGGCTTGCAGGTATCGATGGAGATCGGCTTGCCGCAGTCGCGCAGCGCGTACAACGCGGGCATCACCCGGCGCAGCTCTTCTTCCAGCGACGCCGGCTGCGAGCCGGGCCGGGTCGACTCGCCGCCGATGTCGATGATGTCCACACCATCCGCAATCATCTGTTCCGCATGGGACAGCGCCGTGTCCAGCGCCTGGAACCGTCCGCCGTCGGAGAAGGAATCGGGCGTGACATTGAGGATGCCCATCACCAGCGGTCGGGCACCCGGTCCCTGCAAGGGAAAGCGGTAACGCCCGCACTGCAAATACCTGGTCTTCATTTCCATCAGCCAAAGAAAAAGGGCGAGGATTACTCCTCACCCTTGTGATAACAAGCTTCGCGCAGGCGGATCAGGCAGGCGCGGTCGCGTTGGGAGACACGCCGCCGGAGCTGCTGTCCGACGAGGCGCGCTTGGCGGGGATGCCTGCCTTGGGCGGACGCGGCTCGTGGCCTTCCATGATGTCATTGATCTGGTCGGCGTCCAGGGTTTCCCACTCGAGCAGCGCATTGGCCATCACTTCGACCTTGTCGCGGTTTTCTTCGAGCAGCTGGCGTGACAGCGCATACTGGCGATCGAGGATCGCGCGAATCTCGGTGTCGACCTTCTGCTGAGTCGCTTCCGACACGGTCTTGGCGCTCATGCGGCCGAAATAGGCATCCTGCTCGCTGTCTTCGTAGACCATGGTGCCGAGGGTCTCGGACATGCCGTAGCGGGTCACCATCGCGCGCGCCAGCTTGGTCGCACGTTCGAAGTCGTTGGACGCGCCGGTGGACATCTGGTGCATGAAGATTTCTTCCGCGATGCGACCGCCGAACAGGATGGCGATCTCTTCCAGCATCTTGTCCTTGTACATGTTGACGCGGTCATGCTCGGGCAGCTGCCAGGTCAGGCCGAGCGCATAGCCGCGCGGCATGATGGTGACCTTGTGCACCGGGTCGGCCTTGGGCAGCAGCTTGGCGACCACCGCATGGCCGGACTCGTGGTAGGCGGTGTTGCGGCGCTCTTCCTCGCGCATGACGGCGGACTTGCGCTCCGGGCCCATCACGATCTTGTCCTTGGCGTCCTCGAAGTCCTGCATCTCGACGAGGCGCTTGCTGCGGCGTGCCGCGAACAGCGCGGCCTCGTTGACGAGGTTGGCGAGATCGGCGCCGGAGAAGCCGGGGGTGCCGCGCGCCAGGATGTCGGCCTTCACGTCGGGCGCGATCGGCACCTTGCGCATGTGGACATACAGGATCTGTTCGCGGCCCCGGATGTCGGGCAGGCCGACCATCACCTGGCGGTCGAAACGGCCGGGACGCAGCAGCGCCTTGTCCAGTACGTCGGCGCGGTTGGTGGCGGCGATCACGATGACGCCGGAATTGGCTTCGAAGCCGTCCATCTCGACCAGCAGCTGGTTCAGCGTCTGTTCGCGCTCGTCGTTGCCGCCGCCCATGCCGGCGCCGCGATGGCGGCCGACGGCGTCGATTTCGTCGATGAAGATGATGCAGGGCGAGTGCTTCTTCGCATTCTCGAACATGTCGCGCACGCGGGAGGCGCCGACGCCGACGAACATCTCGACGAAGTCGGAACCGGAGATCGTGAAGAACGGCACCTTGGCTTCGCCGGCGATCGCGCGCGCGAGCAGGGTTTTACCGGTACCCGGGGGGCCGACCATCAGCACGCCGCGCGGGATGCGGCCGCCGAGCTTCTGGAACTTGGTCGGGTCGCGCAGGAAGTCGACCAGCTCCTGCACCTCTTCCTTGGCTTCGTCGCAGCCGGCGACGTCGGCGAAGGTGACGGTATTGCTGGCCTCATCCAGCATGCGGGCCTTGGAGCGGCCGAACGAGAAAGCCCCGCCCTTGCCGCCGCCCTGCATCTGGCGCATGAAGAAGACCCAGACGCCGATCAGCAGCAGCATCGGGAACCAGGAGATGAAGACCTGCGACAGGAAGGACTGCTCTTCCGGTTGCTTGACGTCGAACTTGACGCCGTTGTTGATCAGGTCGCCGATCAGGCCGCGGTCGAGGTAAGTGACCGCAGTCTTGATGCGCTTGCCATCGTTGGTGACCGCGACGATCGTACGGTCCTCGATAGTGGCTTCGCGTATCTGCTTGTTCTTGACCTCGTCCAGGAAGTCCGAGTACGGAATCGGGGTCGCGCCTCCGGCCAGCGTGCGTCCGTCGAACTGCTTGAAGACGGTGAAAAGCACAAGGGCGATCACCACCCAGATCGCAGCCTTCGAAAACATGTTGTTCACTAGAACTCCTTAGACGCGCGCGCGCCTATTTACATAGCTTGTAAAATTGATTCTACCCGCATTGGCGGGCGCTTGCTAGGCTGCACGTGGGGACGCCAGCGCGGGAATCAAGGATTACCAAGAAAATAATTGACTGAGTATCAAGCTGGGTTCTTCAGGCCCTTCCCGAGCAAGAACACTTCGGAGGACTTGTCGCGACTCGCCTGGGGCTTCTTCTGCGTGACCGTCTTGAACTCCTGGCGGAATTTCTCGACCAGCTGAGCGAAGCCCGTGCCGTTGAAACATTTGACGAGCAGCGCACCTGAAGGTTTCATGTGCGCTTTCGCAAAGTCGATCGCGAGATCGATGATAAGCTCTACGCGGGCCGCGTCCGTCACGGCGATACCGGACAGGTTGGGCGCCATGTCGGACAGCACGAGGTCCACCTTGCGCTCCCCCACCACCTGTTCCAGCTGTTCCAGCACCTCCTGCTCGCGAAAGTCCCCCTGTATGAAATGCACGTCGGCGATCGGCTCCATCGGCAGCATGTCGAGTCCGATGATGACACCATTGATGCCGCCGCCGGCCTTGCCCGCCAGCTTGTTGCGCGCGTACTGCGACCAGCTGCCCGGGGCGCAGCCGAGGTCGACGATGATCTGGCCGGGCTTGATCAGCTTTTCGCTCTCGTCGATTTCCTTGAGCTTGTAGGCGGCTCGCGCGCGATAGCCCTCCTTCTGCGCGAGCTTCACATACGGGTCGTTGATGTGGTCGTGCAGCCAGTTTTTGTTGAATTTGTTCTTAGCCATTCGCGTAGAATACCGCTTTTAAGGAATCGTTAAACATGTTGAAACTCACCCCCGCGGAGCGCAGCGCGCTTCGTTCCGAAGCGCATGCACTCGACCCGGTGGTCATCGTCGGCGACGCCGGCCTGACGCCGGCGGTGCTCAAGGAAATCGACGCCAGCCTCAATGCCCACGGACTGATCAAGGTGCGCGTATTCGGCGACGACCGCGAAGCGCGCATCGAGATGTACGAGCATATCTGTGCGGAACTCGACGCCGCCCCCATCCAGCACATCGGCAAGCTGCTCGTGCTCTATCGCCCGAGGAAGGAAGCGGCGAAGGAGCGGAGTACCCGGCGCGGCAAGGGACTGCGGGAAGTCACGATCGTCAAGCCGAGCCCGAGCGGCACCAAGCGGCCGACCGTCAAGAAGGTGGTCCTGAAAGGCAACGAGCGGGTAACCGCGGGCGGGAACATCAAGCGCGCCAAGCCGCGTCAGACCAGCAGCAAGAAATCGGCCCTCGGACGCGGCTGACCGGACGGGCGCAAGCCCGTCATTCTCATCTCATCGCAGACGCCAGATCAGCGCCACGCCCAGCAGGCTCTGCACCAGGTAGAACAGGCTCGACACGCCGTGCAGCATGCCGAAGCGTGCGCGCGCATCCGGCTCCCATGTCCCGCCGGCGGCGGCTGCCGCCTCCCTCAATTCGGCCATGAAGGGATTGAGCGCAAAGTAACCGAGTACGGTACACGCCAGCATGCCGAGCACGATGTACCGTATCCACCGCCTGCCCTCTTCCGGCACCGCCCCGGGCATCCGGAGCAGACCGAGCATCAGCAATCCGCACACCAGCGCAAGCCAGGCTTCGATCCGGAACAGACGGCCGGCAATGCTGCCGGCCAGCGTGCTTTCCGCGAGCGTCGCGAACAGGGTCGGCGCCACCAGGTAGCCGATGGTCCACATGCTGCCCACCCAGACCACGGCGAGCAGCAGGACGACGCGCGCGGCAAGCATCGGGATCAGATGTAGCGGACTTCGAGGATTTCGTATTCGCGCACACCGGAGGGCGCATTGACCTCGACCACGTCCCCCGCATACTTGCCGATCAGGGCGCGGGCGATCGGCGAGGTCACCGACACCTTCATGAGCTTGAGGTCGGCCTCATCCTCGCCGACGATCTGGTAAGTGACTTTCTGACCGCTTTCGAGGTCTTCGAGGTCGACTGTCGATGCAAAGACGACGCGCCCCTCGGCGTCGAGCACGGTGGGATCGATGATCTGTGCCGCGCTCAGCTTGCCTTCGAGCTCGGCGATGCGGCCTTCGATGAAGGCCTGGCGTTCCTTGGCGGCGTCGTATTCGGCGTTCTCGGACAGATCTCCCTGCGCGCGGGCCTCGGAAATCGCGTTGATGACGGCCGGGCGGTCCTTGGTTTTCAGGCGGTGCAGTTCTTCTTTCAGCTGCTCGGCGCCACGTTTCGTTATGGGAACAGTGCTCATGGATTTTTCTTGGACAAAATGAAAACCACAGAGGTCACATACGACCCCGGAAAATCTCCGGAATCTTTTGTGACCTCTGTGGCGGACGTCGAATTGTGGGACTTAGTGTAAAGACTTATGGAGGCCTTGTAAATCGTAGACATGCAGTTCATCGAGATGACGCATGCCTTCGACCGCAGCTTCCGCGCCGGCGATGGTGGTGTAGGTCGTCGCCCGTGCCAGCAGCGCCGAGGTACGGATCGCGCGGGAATCGGCGATCGCGGTGCGCTTTTCCTCGACTGTGTTGATGACCAGGACAATCTCGTTGTTCTTGATCATGTCGACCACGTGCGGACGTCCTTCGACGACCTTGTTGACGGTCTCCACCGGGATGCCGGCGGCGCTGATCGCGCTGGCCGTGCCCTTGGTCGCCGCCAGCGAGAAGCCGAGTTCGACCAGGTCTTTCGCGACCTGCACCGCGCGCGGCTTGTCGCTGTTCTTGACGCTCAGGAAGACCTTGCCGGACTTCGGCAGCTTGACGCCGGCGCCTAGCTGCGACTTGACGAAGGCTTCGCCGAAGGTCTTGCCGACACCCATGACCTCGCCGGTCGACTTCATCTCCGGGCCGAGGATGGTATCGACACCCGGGAATTTGTTGAACGGGAAGACTGCTTCCTTGACGCTGTAGTACGGCGGCACGACTTCGTTCTTGATGCCCTGGCTGTCGAGCGACTGCCCCACCATGCAGCGGGCGGCGATCTTCGCCAGCGGCAGGCCGGTGGCCTTGGACACGTAGGGCACCGTGCGCGACGCGCGCGGGTTCACTTCCAGCACGTAGACGATGTCCTGCACCTTGCCGTCGACTTCCTGCTGCTGGATCGCGAACTGCACGTTCATCAGGCCGACCACGTTCAGACCCTTGGCCATGGCCGCGGTCTGGCGCTTGAGCTCGTCGATGGTTTCCTGGGACAGCGAGTACGGCGGCAGCGAGCAGGCGGAGTCGCCCGAGTGCACGCCGGCCTGTTCGATGTGCTCCATCACGCCGCCGATGAAGGTGCGCTGGCCGTCCGACAGACAGTCGACATCGACTTCGATCGCATCGTTGAGGAAGCGGTCGAGCAGCACCGGGGAATCGTTCGACACCTTGACCGCCTCGCGCATGTAGCGCTCGAGGTCGCGCTGCTCGTGCACGATTTCCATCGCGCGGCCGCCCAGCACATAGGACGGACGCACCACCAGCGGGTAGCCGATTTCCTGCGCCAGACGCAGCGCTTCTTCTTCGGTGCGCGCGGTGCGGTTAGGCGGCTGGCGCAGGCCGAGGTCCTGCAGCAGCTTCTGGAAGCGCTCGCGGTCTTCGGCGGCGTCGATCATGTCGGGCGAGGTGCCGACGATGGGCACGCCGTTGGCCTCCAGGTCGAGCGCCAGCTTCAGCGGGGTCTGGCCGCCGTACTGGACGATCACGCCGGCGGGCTTTTCCTTGTCGACGATTTCCAGCACGTCTTCCAGCGTCAGCGGCTCGAAGTACAGGCGGTCGGAAGTGTCGTAGTCGGTCGAGACGGTCTCCGGGTTGCAGTTGACCATGATGGTCTCGTAGCCGTCCTCGCGCATCGCCAGCGCCGCGTGCACACAGCAGTAGTCGAACTCGATGCCCTGGCCGATGCGGTTCGGACCGCCGCCGAGGACCATGATCTTCTTCTTGTCGGTCGGCTGCGATTCGCACTCTTCGTCATAGGACGAGTACATGTAGGCGGTACGGGTGGCGAACTCGGCGGCGCAGGTATCGACGCGC
Organism: Noviherbaspirillum aridicola; assembly: GCF_019656455.1. Taxonomy (GTDB): domain Bacteria; phylum Pseudomonadota; class Gammaproteobacteria; order Burkholderiales; family Burkholderiaceae_D; genus Noviherbaspirillum; species Noviherbaspirillum aridicola. The sequence goes on along the minus strand of NZ_BPMK01000010.1, from coordinate 13,128 downwards.
TTGTACACCGGGCGCACGCCCAGCTCGCGGCGACGCTCGCGGACCGCCTTGTCGGTGGTCTTGAGCAGCTTGGCGAGACGGCGATCGGAGAAGCCCTTCTGCTTGAGCTTGAACAGCACCGACTTTTCCAGCTCGGCGAGGTTCTGGCTTTCCAGCCACAGCTCGATGTCGACGATTTCCTTGATCTGCACGAGGAACCACGGGTCGATGTGGGTCAGCTGGTGCACTTCCTCCAGGGAGAAGCCCTGGGCGAAGGCATCGCCGACGTACCAGATGCGTTCCGGTCCGGGTTCGCCCAGCTGCTCCTCGATCGTCTCGCGGTCGGTGGTCTTTTCATTCATGCCGTCGACGCCGACTTCGAGGCCGCGCAGCGCCTTCTGGAAGGATTCCTGGAAGGTGCGGCCGATGGCCATCACCTCGCCCACCGATTTCATCTGGGTGGTCAGGTGGCTGTCGGCGGTCGGGAATTTCTCGAAGGCGAAGCGCGGCACCTTGGTGACGACATAGTCGATGCTCGGCTCGAAGGACGCCGGGGTGGCGCCGCCGGTGATTTCGTTGCGCAGCTCGTCGAGCGTGAAGCCGACCGCCAGCTTGGCCGCGACCTTGGCGATCGGGAAGCCGGTGGCCTTGGACGCCAGCGCGGAAGAACGCGACACGCGCGGGTTCATTTCGATGACGATCATGCGGCCATCCTTGGGATTGACCGCGAACTGCACGTTGGAGCCGCCGGTATCGACGCCGATCTCGCGCAGCACCGCCAGCGAGGCGTTGCGCATGATCTGGTATTCCTTGTCGGTCAGGGTCTGCGCCGGGGCGACGGTGATCGAGTCGCCGGTATGCACGCCCATCGGGTCGAGGTTCTCGATCGAGCAGACGATGATGCAGTTGTCCTTCTTGTCGCGCACGACTTCCATCTCGAACTCTTTCCAGCCGATCAGGGATTCCTCGATCAGCAGTTCGGAGGTCGGCGAGGCTTCCAGGCCGCGCTTGCAGATGGTTTCGAATTCTTCCGGGTTGTAGGCGATGCCGCCGCCGGTGCCGCCCATCGTGAACGAGGGACGGATGATGACGGGGAAGCCGATCTCGCGCTGCACGGCCCAGGATTCGTCCATCGTGTGGGCGACGCCGGAACGGGCGGAGCCGAGACCGATCTTGGTCATCGCTTGCTTGAACTTGGAGCGGTCCTCGGCCTTGTCGATGGCTTCCGGGGTGGCGCCGATGAGTTCGCAGCCGTACTTGGTCAGCACGCCGTTGCGGTGCAGGTCGAGCGCGCAATTCAGCGCGGTCTGGCCGCCCATGGTCGGCAGGATCGCGTCCGGACGCTCCTTGGCGATGATGCGCTCCACCACCTGCCAGGTGATCGGCTCGATGTAAGTAACATCGGCCATCTCCGGATCGGTCATGATGGTCGCCGGGTTGCTGTTGACCAGCACCACGCGGTAACCCTCTTCGCGCAGCGCCTTGCAGGCCTGCGCGCCGGAGTAGTCGAATTCGCACGCCTGGCCGATGATGATCGGGCCGGCGCCAATGATCAGAATGCTTTTGATGTCTGTGCGCTTAGGCATTTTTGTGTTTCTCCATCATCGCCACGAAGCGATCGAACAAGGGGGCGACGTCGGTCGGGCCGGGCGATGCCTCGGGGTGGCCCTGGAAGCAGAATGCGGGTTTGTCGGTGCGCTCGAAGCCCTGCAGCGAACCGTCGAACAGCGACACGTGGGTGACGCGGCAGTTGGCCGGCAGCGTGTCGACATCGACTGCGAAGCCGTGGTTCTGCGAGGTGATCATGACCTGTTTGGTATCAAGGTCCTGCACCGGGTGGTTGGCGCCGTGGTGGCCGAACTTCATCTTCACGGTCCTGGCACCCGAGGCCAGCGCCATCAGCTGGTGGCCGAGGCAGATGCCGAAGGTCGGAATGCCGCGCTCGATCAGCTCGCGGCTGGCCTTGATCGCATAGTCGCAAGGCTCGGGGTCGCCCGGGCCGTTGGCCAGGAAGATGCCGTCCGGGTTGAGTTTGAGCGCATCCTCGGCGGTGGACTGGGCCGGCAGCACCGTCACCTTGCAGCCGCGCGAGGCGAGCATGCGCAGGATGTTGCGCTTGACGCCGTAGTCGAAGGCGACCACGTGGTACCTGGGATCCTTCAGTTCGCCGCAGCCTTCGCCCAGCTGCCACTCGGTCTGGGTCCAGACATAGGGCTCCTTGGTCGACACCACCTTGGCCAGGTCCATGCCGGCCAGGCCGGGGAAGGACTTGGCCAGCGCGAGGGCTTTTTCGACATCGGCTTCGCCGGCGAGGATGGCGCCGTTCTGTGCGCCCTTCTCGCGCAGGATACGGGTCAGCTTGCGGGTGTCGATGCCGGCAATGCCGACGACGTTCTCGGACTTGAGGTAATCGGACAGGCTCTGCTTGCTGCGGAAATTGGACGTCAGCAGCGGCAGATCCTTGATGATCAGGCCCGCGGCGTGAATCTTCGACGCCTCGGTGTCTTCGTCATTGGTGCCGACATTGCCGATGTGCGGGTAAGTGAGCGTGACGATCTGACGGCTGTAGCTCGGGTCGGTCAGGATTTCCTGGTAGCCCGTCATCGCCGTGTTGAACACGACTTCACCGATCGTATGACCGGGAGCACCGATGGAAAAACCCTGGAAGATCGACCCGTCTGCGAGCGCAAGGATGGCCGGAACTGAATGGCCAGAAAAAAATGGCAGCAAGGGTAACTCCTGAGATGGTTACCGCCGCTGCGCCGCGCCAGAACGACCGTCAACCAAACGGCATTGCGCTGGGTGTGGTGGGGTCTTTTTGGGACGTGTTGGAAGGGGTATGCGCTACGGCGGGGTGATTTAGTTAAACCCCGAGATTATAGCGAAGAAGACTCGTCGCTGCAATCCTGTAAGCCCGCCGTAAGCCGACCGGCGGCGCCGGCCGGAAGCGCTCAGAGACCGAGCGCGGCGATACCGGCGCGGGCGATCTGCGCGTCTTCGGAGGACTTCACGCCGGAGACGCCGACGGCGCCGACGCAATGGCCTTCGACGATCACCGGCACACCGCCTTCGAGCATGCCCTCGAGTACCGGGGCGGACAGGAAGGACGCCCGGCCGTTGTTGATCATGTCTTCATAGACCTTGGTCTCGCGGCGGCCCAGCGCGGCCGCGTTTGCCTTCGCCGGCGCGATGTGGGCCGAGACCGGTGCTGCGCCGTCGAGACGCTGCAGCCACAGCAGGTGGCCGCCGGCATCGACGATGGAAATCGTCACCGCCCAGTTGTGCGCCAGGGCTTCCGCCTCGGCGGCCGCGGCGATCTTCTTTACGTCGTCCAGGGAAAGGATGGGTTTGGATTGCATGCTTGCTCCGTCAAAAGAAGGCTGGATTGTACGTGAGGCTTGACGCCTTCGCATGACGGTCCGTCATCCTGCGCCCTGCTGCAGCAGCAGACTGACCAGCGGCTGGAGTTCCGTGGACAGCTTGGCAATATGCGGCATCACCTCTTCGCGCCGACCTTCCTTGAGCCACTGCAGCAGCGTCGCGACGTCGGGCTCGCCCGCCGGCGCGTCCTGGGATGCGGCCAGGCTTTCGCCATGCAGAAGCGCCGCCTCTTCGGCCGCGCCGATCACGCCCGTGAGCCCGCGCGTCAGCCCGAGCATGGCACGGCGGCGGGCGACGTCATGCATCGCCGCAAGCGCCGGCTCGCCGCCCTGCTCTTCCTGCGTCACCAGTCCGCAGCTGGCGACGATGGAGACGGCCGGATCGCCGGCAATCGGCGCGCGCGAAATCGCGTGCGCCACGCGCTGGCCGAAGGTACGCGCGGCGTCCACGCCTATGCCGCCTGCGGCAAGACTGAACTCGTCGTCGCCGGTGCGTCCGACGTGATCGGTCTGGCGCACGGTACGCTGAAGCAATTGGCCGATTGCCTGCATCATGGCCGAAGGCGGCAGGCGCATGCCGCCGCTGCCCGCGTCGCGCAGACCGACGCTGACGGTCAGCAGCACGAAATGGCGGCGCGTCCTGCGCGTCTGCTGCAACTGGATGTCGGCCTCCGTGAAAAACTCGGCGGGCATCATCGCCTGGCTGGCGGACGCACCCTGTCCGCCGCTGACCAGGACCTGCAGACCGCGCTCCAGGTCCGCCTGCCTGCTGACGAGCCTCGACAGCACGTCGAGGCGCGACAGCAGCTGCGCGGTGCCGATGCCTTTGACGATGAGGTCGTTGGCCCCCGCGGCCCGCGCGCGTTCGCGTTCTTCCGCGTCGTCGCTGCCGGAAACCACCACTACCGGGATGTCGCGGATGCGACTGATGCGGGATGCGCGTATGCGCTCGAGCAGGCCGTAGCCGTCGAGGCGCGGCATGGTCAGGTCTGTGATCACCACCCGGATGCTGTGGTCGAGCAGCAGCGCTTCCCAGGCCTGCTCGCCGTCTACCGCTTCGCGGAATTCGAACATGCCCTCGATCTGCTTGATGAGGGCGGCGCGCACAATGCGCGAGTCGTCGGCGATGAGAATGCGCGGCCTGACGGGAATGTCGGTAACGGTAAGCATCGTGCGACCGAGTATAAGTATGTCCAGAGAGAAAGGATACGACTGAACAATAATTTTTGACAGGTCCGTCCCGGAGGCAGTAAATTCACCTGTCCGAGGCTGAAACTTTCAATAATGGCAACACGCATCCACAACGCTGCTCAGTGCGCTCGCCTCCGGGCCGCTGCGTTGCTGCTGGCGGCCGCCTGCATCGCGCCCGCTGCCGCGAACGATCTGGCCCAGCCGGAAGCCCCCGGCACCAGGCCGCCGACCCGCCTCCAGAATTTCACCAACCGCGCCTCGGACCTGGCAATGCAGGCGATGACGATGCTCGGCATCCGCTACAAGTATGGCGGGGACGCACCCGAGAACGGACTGGATTGCAGCGGCCTGGTGCGTTATGTATTCAAGGAAGTGCTGGGCAGGGAATTGCCGAGGACGTCGCAGGAGATCAGCCGCGTCGGCAAGCAGATCGATCGCGAGGAGCTGCAGCCGGGCGACCTCGTGTTCTACAACACCCTGCGCCGCGGCTTTTCCCATGTCGGCATCTACCTCGGCGACAACAAGTTCATCCACTCGCCCTCCGCCGGCGGCCAGGTGCGGATCGAGAGCATGGACATCCAGTACTGGAAGCAGCGCTTCAACGGCGCGCGCCGCATCACCGAAAACGAATAACTACTCTCCCCGCAGCGCGGCCAGCTTGCGCCGGATCTCGGCCAGGTGCGCCGATGCTTCCTGCTCGCCGGCGAGGATCGCCGTGTTCCGTCCCGGGAAGTCGTTTCCTTTCATCGTGCCGAGGCGCGGCTGTATCACCACGTCGGCCTCGCGCAGCTCGTAGCGGTTGATGCTCTGACCCATGATGGCGAAGGTCTGGAGCAGGACATCGAGCGTCGTTTCCGACGGCTGGGCGTCGGGCTGCGCCGAGATGTTGACCGCGATGACGAAGTCGGCGCCCATCTCGCGCGCGAAGCGGACCGGCACCGGCGACACCAGGCCGCCGTCCACATAGGAGCGCTCGCCGATGCGCACGGGCTGAAACACGCCGGGCACCGCCGACGAGGCGCGCACGGCGGCGCCGGTATTGCCGCGGCGGAAAAGGATGGGCTCGCCGCTGCGCAGGTCGGTGGCGACCGCGCCGAAGGGTTTCTTCAGCTTTTCGATCGGCTGGTTGTTCAGCGCGCGGTTGACGTAGTTCTGCAGCGCCTCCCCCTTGAGAACGCCTGTGGCTTTGGCAAACAGCGGCACCGACCAGTCGGAGATCGCGGCTTCATCCATGGCCAGCGCCAGCCGCTGCAGGGCGAAGCCGTCGTTGCCGGCCGCGTAGAGCGCGCCGACGAGACTGCCGGCACTGGTGCCGACGACGATGTCGGGGACGATGCCCTGGGCCTCGAGCGTCTTGATCACGCCGATATGGGCGAAACCGCGGGCGGCGCCGCCGCCGAGCGCGAGGCCTATCTTGACGGCGCGCGCCGGGCGCGTGGCGGGCGCGGGCTGCTCGGGCGGCGCGAGGGTGGTGCAGCCGGGACCGAGCAAGAGCACGGCGGTCAGGAAAGCAAGGGCAAGGCGTTTCATGCGATACGGCAAAAAGCTGCGGAGAGCGGCATTGTACCGATTGCCGCCGGCTTGATCTCCCACGAGTGAGAATGATTCCTGTTCCGGCCGGAAGTCTATATACTTGACGCTTTGTAAAACCGACCTGGAGCATTCATGAAAGCTGCGATCAACAAGAAAATACTGCTTGCCGTACTCGCCCTTGCCGCCTCCTCCGGCCACGCCCAGGAGAACGTGCTGAACCTGTACTCGGCGCGTCACTATCAGACTGACGAACAGCTTTATGCGAACTTCACCAAGCAGACCGGCATCAAGATCAACCGCATCGAAGCCGACGACAACGCGCTGCTGGAGCGGCTGAAGAACGAAGGCAAGAACAGCCCGGCCGACGTGATCCTGATGGTCGACGCCGCCCGCCTGTGGCGCGCGCAGATCGAAGGCCTGTTCCAGCCGGTGAAGTCCAGGGTGCTCGACAGCCGCATCCCCGACAACCTGCGCGGCAAGGACGACGGCAAGGGCGCGGAATGGTATGGCTTCTCGACCCGCGCGCGCGTCATCGTCTACAACAAGGCGAATGTGAATCCGGCCGACGTGCCGACCTATGAATCCCTGGCCGATCCGAAGAACAAGGGCAAGGTCTGCACCCGTTCCGGCTCCCACCCCTACATGCTGTCGCTGATCGGCTCGCTGATCGAGCGTAACGGCGAGGCCGCCACCGAAAAATGGGCGCAGGGCATGGTCGCCAATTTCGCCCGTCCTCCGCGCGGCGGCGACACCGACCAGATCAAGGGCGTGGCCAGCGGCGAATGCGGCGTGGCGCTCGCCAACAGCTACTACTATGCGCGCCTGCTGCGTTCGACCAAGCCGGAAGACAAGGAAATGATGAGCAAGGTGGCGCTGGTATGGCCCAACCAGAACGGCGCGGGCACGCATGTCAACGTGTCCGGCGGCGGCGTGGCGAAGAATGCGCCGCATCGCGAGGCCGCGGTGAAGTTCCTCGAATACCTGGCCAGCGATGAAGCGCAGGGCTACTTCGCCAACGGCAACAACGAATGGCCGGTGGTCGCGTCGGCGGTAGCGAAGAATGAAACCCTGGAAGCCATGGGCAAGTTCAAGACGGAGAAGATCTCGATCGCCACCATCGGCAAGAACCAGATCGCGGCCCAGAAGATCCTCGACCGCGTCGGCTACAAGTAATGCGGCAAGGGCGGTTACGGAGTCCGCGCCAGCGGATTCCGCCCCGCCCCGTCAGCCTTCCTGGCTGTAGATGCTGGCGGCCGGAAAACGGGCGGCAAAGGTGCTGCCCTTGTCCGGCACCGAGGCGATCGCCAGCGTCGCCCCGTGGCGCAGCAACACATGCTTGACGATGGCCAGTCCGAGCCCGGTGCCCTGGGTCTCGCGTGAGCGGCTCTTGTCCACCCGGTAGAAACGCTCGGTGAGCCGCGACAGGTGTTCGGGGCCGATGCCGATGCCGTTGTCGACCACCGCGAATTCCGGCTTTCCTTCCACCACCCGCCAGACCAGGCGGATGCTGCCGCCATCCGGTGTGTAGCGCACCGCGTTCGATGCGAGATTGCCGAAGGCGCTGCGCAGCTCATCGGTGCTGCCCTTGATGTCCGGCCCGTCCGCCTCGAGCGTCACCGTGTGTCGGCCGCCGGACAGCGCCTGCGTCTCCTGCAGTATCTGCTCCAGCAGCGGCCGCATCGGCACTCTCTCTGGACGCAGCGGATACTCGATCGACTCCAGGCGGGTGAGCGTGAGCATGTCTTCCACCAGGTTCTGCATGCGCCGCCCCTGCTCCGTCATCAGCCGCAGGTGCGCCATGCGCGTCTGGACATTGAGGTCGGGCTGGCTGAGCGCGATTTCCAGGAAACCGTTGATGACGGTCAGCGGGGTGCGCAGCTCGTGCGAGGCGTTGGCGATGAAGTCGCGCCGCATGCGCTCGATCCGCTCCGACTCGGTGGCGTCGTGCGTGACCAGGATCTGGCGGCGGTTTTCGAAGGGGATGATCTGCACGATCAGCTTGCGGTCGCGCAGCGTCAGGGTCAGCGGCTGTTCATAGCGGCCGAGGATGATGTAGTCGATGAACTCCGGGCTGCGCACCAGATTGGTCACCCGCATGCCCTTGTCGCGCTCGAGCTGAAGTCCGAGATGCTGCTCGGCCGCCGGGTTGCACCATTCGAGGAACAGCACATCGTCCATGATGGCCACGCCGTCCGGCAGCAGCGTCATCGCCTGCCGGAAGCGGGCAAGCCATTCCGCGAGTTCGGCCTGGTTCCGCTCGTCCTCGCGCCGCAGCTTGTAGAGACGGGAGAAGATGTCGGTCCAGGCGCCCCACCCGTCCGGCAGGCGCGCGGAGCGCGGATCGTGCAGCCAGTCCGACAGCTGATACAGATACTGCAGCTGCACCACCAGCATGCCGCACACGCCGATCAGCGCGACCACCAGGCCGGCGAACATGCCGAAGAAATGCCAGACCAGCGCGCCGCCGGCGAGGACGAGCGCCAGGCGCAGTCCCGCCGGGACCCAGAAGACCAGATGTGGATTCATGGTTGCCGCTTTATTTCACGGAAAGCATGTAGCCTACACTACGCACGGTCTTGATCAGCGACTCCGCTTCCTTGAGCGCCTTGCGCAGCCGCAGCACGTGCACGTCCACCGTGCGCTCCTCGATCACGACGTGGTCGCCCCAGACCTTGTCCAGCAGCTGGCTGCGCGAGAAGACGCGTTCCGGGTGGGCGAGGAAGAACTTGAGCAGCTTGTACTCGGCGTGGCCGATGTCGATCTTCTGCTCGTTGAGCATCACCGTGCAGCTGACCGGGTCCAGGCTGACCGGCCCCGCGCTCATCACCGACTGCGCATGCTCGGGGCTCTTGCGGCGCAGGAGCGCCTTGATGCGCGAGGTGAGCTCGCGCGGCGAGAACGGCTTGGTGATGTAGTCGTCGGCGCCGTTGTCGAGGCCGGCGATCTTGTCTTCTTCCATGCTCTTGGCGGTCAGCATGATGACCGGGATGGCCTGGAAATGCCGGTCGCCGCGGATGCGGGTCAGCAGGCGCAGGCCGCTCTGGTCGGGCAGCATCCAGTCGAGCAGCACCAGGTGCGGCGTGCGGCGCTGCAGGAATTCCCAGGCCTCGGTCGCGTTATGCACGGCGACCGGGTTCCAGCCGGATTCGCGCAGGGTGAAGCTGACGAGCTCGACGATGGCCGGCTCGTCTTCTACGATCAGGATGGTGGTCTTGTCCAGCGCCATGTTCAGGCAGGGGTATCGGGTTGGTCGGGAGCGAAATCGGTATGCCGTATGTCCTTGCCGCCGACGACGTAGATCACGTACTCGGCGATGTTCTTGGCGTGGTCGCCGATGCGCTCGATCGCCTTGGCCGCCCACAGGCAGTCCAGCGCGGCCGAAATTGTACGCGGATCTTCCATCATGAAGGTGATCATCGAGCGCATCACCGAGCGGAATTCATGATCGATCACGCGGTCGCCGGCGATGATTTTCGCCGCCTGCTTGTCGTCGAGCCGGGCGAAGGCGTCGAGCGCATCGTGCAGCAGATCCGAAGCGCCGGCGGCCATCACGCGGATCGCCTCGTAGTGGTTGAGCACGCCGATGGTGCCGCGCTCGTGCAGGCTGCGGGCGCTGCGCGCGATCTTGGTCGACTCGTCGCCGATCCGTTCGAGGTCGGTGATGACCTTGAGGGTGGCGACGACGGTACGCAGGTCGTTGGCCGCCGGCTGGCGCTTGACGATGAGGTGGCTGCAGGTATCGTCGAGCACCACCTCGAGGCGGTTGACGGCCTCGTCGGCCTTGATCACCTGTTCGGCAAGCGCGACATCGGCGTGGCGGAAGCTGCTGACCGCGTCGTTGAACTGGCTTTCGACCAGACCGCCCATCTGCAATACCTTGGAACGTATCGCTTCGAGGTCCATGTCGTACTGTTTGGAAGAATGATCGCCTGGCATGGCTTCTCCTGATGTCGTGTGGGTTGCGGCGGTCAGCCGAAGCGGCCGGTGATGTAGTCCTGGGTTTCCTTCTTCGCAGGATTCATGAATATCTGGTCGGTCTCGCCGAACTCGACCAGCTCGCCGAGGTACATGTAGGCCGTGAAGTCGGAGCAGCGGGCAGCCTGCTGCATGTTGTGGGTGACGATCGCGATCGTGTAGTCCTGCTTGAGCTCGTGGATCAGTTCCTCGATCTTGACGGTGGAGATCGGGTCGAGCGCGGAGGTGGGCTCGTCGAGCAGCAGCACTTCGGGCTTGACCGCGACGCCGCGCGCGATGCACAGGCGCTGCTGCTGGCCGCCGGACAGCGACAGGCCGCTCTTGTTGAGCTTGTCCTTGACCTCGGTCCAGAGCGCCGCCTTCTTCAGCGCCCATTCGACGCGCTCGTCCATCTCGCCCTTGGAGAGCTTCTCATAGAGGCGCACGCCGAAGGCGATATTGTCGTAGACCGACATCGGGAACGGCGTCGGCTTCTGGAACACCATGCCGACCTTCGCGCGCAGCATGTTCACGTCCTGGCCCGGGTCGAGGATATTGCGGCCGTTGAACATGATGCTGCCCTCGGCGCGCTGGCCGGGGTACAGGTCGTACATGCGGTTGAGCGTGCGCAGCAGCGTCGACTTGCCGCAGCCGGACGGGCCGATGAATGCCGTCACCTTCTTCTCATAGACATTCAGGCTGACGTTCTTCAGGCCCTGGAAATTCCCGTAGTAGAAGTTCAGGTTGTCGATGGCGAGCGTGGCCCTGGCGTTCACGGGAGCGGTCGTTTCGTTGGCTATGGTCTGGGTCATCATCTTATTTCGGCGTCTTTTGACGGAACAGGGTACGCGACAGGATATTCAGGCCGAGCACGCTGAAGGTGATCAGCAGCGCGCCGCCCCATGCGAGCGAGCGCCAGTTGTCATAGGGGCTCATCGCGAACTGGTAGATCACGACGGGCAGGTTGGCCATCGGCGCATTCATGTTGGCGCTGAAGAACTGGTTGTTCAGCGCGGTGAACAGCAGCGGCGCGGTTTCGCCCGAGATGCGGGCGACCGCCAGCAGCACGCCGGTGACGACGCCCGCCTTGACCGCGCGCAGCCGCACCATCATCGCCACCTTCCAGCGCGGCGCGCCGAGTGCGAAGGCCGCCTCGCGCAGGCTGGCAGGCACCAGCTTGAGCATGTTGTCGGTGGTGCGCACCACCACCGGCACCGCGATCAGGGAGATCGCGAGCGCACCCGCCCAGCCGGAAAAATGCTTCACGTGGGCGACGTAGATCGCATAGACGAACAGGCCGATCACGATCGACGGCGCCGACAGCATGATGTCGGTCACGAAGCGGGTGATCTGGGCCAGCCAGCTCTCCTCGCCGTATTCGGCCAGATAGATGCCGGCCAGGATGCCGATCGGGGTGCTGACCAGGGTGGCCGCGCCGACCATCAGCAGGCTGCCGACGATGGCGTTGAGCAGGCCGCCGCCCTCGCTGCCGGGCGCCGGGGTGGTTTCGGTCAGCATGGCGAAGCTGAGCGCGCCGAAGCCCTTGATCAGCAGGGTGAACAGGATCCAGGCGAGGAAGAACAGGCCGACCGCCATCGCGGCGATCGACAGCGCGATGCCGACGCGATGGCGCAGCAGCCGGCTGCGATATACGGGGTTCATGACTTGACTCCTTCCCTGCGGGCCATGCCGAGCAGCATGATCTTGGCGGCGGCAAGGACGATGAACGTGATGACGAAGAGGATCAGGCCGAGCGAATACAGCGACGACAGGTGCAGCGCGGATTCGGCTTCGGCGAATTCATTGGCCAGGGTCGAGGCGATGCTGTTGCCCGGCGCGAACAGCGACCAGGACAGCTTGTGGGCGTTGCCGATGACGAAGGTGACCGCCATCGTCTCGCCGAGCGCGCGGCCGAGGCCGAGCATGACGCCGCCGACCACGCCGGTCTTGGCATACGGCAGGACGATCTTGCGCACCACTTCCCAGCGGGTGCAGCCGAGGCCGTAGGCGGATTCCTTGAGCACCGGCGGCACGATCTCGAACACGTCGCGCATCACGGAAGCGATGAAGGGAATGATCATGACCGCCAGAATCAGGCCGGCGGTCAGGATGCCGATGCCCATCATCGGTCCCCTGAACAGCTGGCCGATGACCGGCAGCTGGCCGAGGGTCTGGCTCAGGAGCGGCTGGACATGGTCGCCGAACAGCGGCGCGAACACGAACAGGCCCCACATGCCGTAGATGATGCTGGGAACGCCCGCCAGCAGTTCGACCGCGGTGCCAAGCGTGCGGCGCAGGCCGACCGGGCAGATCTCGGTGAGGAACAGCGCGATGCCGAAGCTGATCGGGAACGCGATCAGCAGCGCGATCAGCGAGGTGGCGACGGTGCCGACGATGGCGATCAGGGCGCCGAACTTGTCGTTGACCGGATCCCATTCCACCGTGGTGATGAAAGCCGGGCCGAATTCGCGGAAGGCGGGCCAGGCATTGATGATCAGCGAGACGATGATCCCGGCCAGCACCAGCAGGACGCTGAGCGCGAACACCAGGGTGACCTTGTGGAAGATGAAGTCTTCCAGGCGCTGGCGGCGCATCACGGACATCAGCGCGCGCTCGTCGGCCTGGGCCTGGTCGGCGGCGGACATCGTCGCGCTCGGTGCGGCTATCGTTGAGGAGTGTGCATTCATAACGTTTGCCCCGCGGGCAGGATGCGGCCGCGCCCCGGGGGACTCATGGATGCCCCCGGGACGCCGGCCGGTTCAGGACGCCTTGCGGCGTCCGCTCATTACCAGACTGCCTTGCCCGAACCGTCCTTGATCTGGGACTTCCAGGCATCCTGGACCAGCTTGACGACCTGCGGCGGCATCGCGACGTAGTCGAGTTCGGCAGCCATGTTGCCGCCGTTCTTGTACGCCCAGTCGAAGAACTTCAGCACTTCCTTGCCCTTGGCCATGTCGGCCTGCGCCTTGTGCATCAGGATGAAGGAGGCGCCGGTGATCGGCCAGCTTTCCTTGCCGGCGGAGTCGGTCAGCACCACGGCGAAGCCCGGGGTCTTGGCCCAGTCGGCGCCGGCCGCGGCGGCCTTGAAGGT
>NZ_BPMK01000009.1 GCF_019656455.1 Noviherbaspirillum aridicola | reverse complement strand
GCCGAAATGCTCCATCAGTGGAACCACCACTACAACTGGCACCGCCCGCACCAAGGTATCGGCGGCAAAGCACCAATGTCCAGACTCTCAACCAACCGAAATAACCTCTTGCAACTTCACACCTAGCGCTACAGCAGCATCGCCTGCACCGGCTCGCCGCCGGCGCGCCTGGGCACCATCAGGTCCGGGCCGGGACGGCGGATGTGATAGCCCTGCGCATAGTCGATGCCGAGCGCCGCCACCGCGGCCAGCACTTCCGCGTCCTCGACGAATTCCGCCACCGTCTTCACGCCGAGCTCGCGCGCCAGCGTGACGATGCTCTTGACGAAGGCCATGTAGACCTCGTCATGCAGCATGTTGCGGATGAACTCGCCCTCGATCTTGATGTAGTCCACCGGGAAGCACTTGATGTACTGGAACGACGAATAGCCGGAACCGAAATCGTCGATCGCGAAGGAAAAGCCCTGCAGCTTCGCGTCGAGCACGAATTTCTCCAGCAGCGCCAGGTTGCGCACCGTCTCGCGCTCGGTGATTTCGAACACGATGCGATCGGGACGGATGCCGTGGCGTTCGGCGAGGCGGCCGACGCGGTCGGCGAATTCGCCGACGATCAGCGCCTTGGGCGACAGGTTCACGAAGAGCATGCCCTCGTAACCCTGGCGTTCGATCTGCGCGAAGGCCTTTTCCACCAGCTGATAGTCCATCTTGTGCGCGATGCCCATGCTCTCGGCCTCGGCGATGAAATCGTTGGCGGCGACCAGCTGGTCGTCCAGCTGTATGCGCATCAGCAGTTCATGAATCACGATCTCGCCCGTGGCGGCGTTGCAGATCGGCTGGAAGCTCGGCACGATGCGGTCTTCGTCGAGCGCGTTGCGGATCATCAGGTTCTTCTCGCCCGCCTTGCGGAACACATCCGCCATCTCGTCCTCGCTCGGGATGGCGATGGCGTTCTTGCCGCTGCGCTTGGCCTTGTACACCATGTTGTCGGCCACCAGGAACAGGTCCTTCGGATTGTCGCCGTGCATGGGACTGACGGCGATGCCGATCGAGGTGGTGGCCTTGAGGCGGATGCCGTCCGCGGTCTCCATCGTGAAGCCGTCGAGCGCCTCGAGGATGCGCTCGGCCACGGTGCGCGCCTGGTTTTCCGACGCCTCGGGCAGGATCACGCAGAATTCGTCGCCGCCGTGCCGCGCCAGCATGTCGCCGTTGCGCACCGCGCCGCGCAGCACATCGGCGAACTCCTGCAGGAAGCTGTCGCCGACGTGATGCCCGAAGCGGTCATTGATGGTCTTGAAGTTGTCGAGGTCGAGGACCATCACCGCGAACTGCTGGTCATGCCGGCGGGCGCGGCCGACTTCATAGCCGAGCAGTTCCCAGAACATGCGCTGGTTGTACAGGTCGGTGAGCGGATCGCGGGTGGCGTAGTGCTCCAGGTCCTTGGTGTACTTGTAGATCGCCTTCACCGAGCCGACCAGGTTGAGCAGCGTGGTCAGGATGCTGCCGATCACCATGTGGCGCACATTGTCCTGCGCCATCAGCGACTGCACGCCGATGCCGACGATGCCGCCGATCTTGGGCGTGTCCAGCAGCAGCGTCTTGGTCTGCAGTTCGATGTCGTGCGTGCTCAGCTCGGGCAGGTGCTCGCCGTCGCCGGCGATGTTGTGGGCGATCTGCAGCTGCACGCCGTCGCCGAAGAAGGCATGGCCCTGCAGCTGCGCGCGCAGGATGCGCTCGAACAGCGCGCGCGTGCGCGCCGTCGGCGGGCTGCGCCAGAAGATCTCGCACTCATACGCTTCCTCTTCAACGCGGAAGATGGTGACCAGCGCATAGGCGTCGATGATGGGATGGATTTCCAGCAGCAGGTTCTTGATGAACTCGCGCCAGTCGCGCACCACGTTGGAGGTGATGATGAATTTTTCCAGCAGCCGGATCTCGAATTCCAGCACGCCCTTGTCGACCGCGACCGCCTTGATCTTCTCCACCAGCGTGGCCACATGGCTGAAGGCCTGGTTGAATTCCTCGAAGCCGAAATCGGCACGCCCGGGATGGAAGCGCTCGAAATCCTTGATCGTGTTGATCGTCTCCACCTCGTGCCGGAAGGCCGCCGCCGAGCGGTCGAGCCGCCGCGCCGCGCGCCGCGTCAGCAGGCCGGCCGCCGCCAGCACCAGCGTGCCGAGCGCGACGAACAGCGCGACGTAGTAGCCGCGCACCGTGGCGCTGACGGTCTGCAGGCCGTGCACGATCTCGACCGCGCCGAGCACGTCTCCCTCGCGGGCGGCGCGATGGCAGCCGAGACAGGCGGATTCCGCCGCCAGCGGGAAGACATGGCGGACCGCGCCGCGCTCCACTTCACGCACCGGCTCCCCGTCCGCCAGCAGCCGGCGCACCGCCGGCGTGGCCATGTCGCCACGCGCATCGCCGCGCCCGTCATCCCGGCCAGCCGTCACGGGTGCGGGCCAGACGCGGATTTCCCGCACCGTGCTGGGAAAGGTGGCGCGGATGCCGGCCAGCGTGTCTTCCAGATGCGGCTGGCGGCCGCCCTGGCGCAGCGCCGCGATCACGTCGTCGCGGTTCTGTTGCGCGATCTCGGCGGAGGTTTCCAGGTTGCGCTCTTCCAGCAGCCGTTCGTACAGGAGCGACGATGCCAGGGTGGCGCCGAGAAAGACCAGCGCCGCCACGCCGACGGTCGCGCAGAACACGTAGCCGGTGAGGGTATGCAGCAGCCGTGCCGGCAGGGCGAGGAGCGCGGAGAGGGCGGGGAGGCTAGGCAAGCTGCACCTGCTGCGCGTGCTGTTCTTCGGTCCGGCCGACGCAGCGGTCCCTGCCGCCGATCTTGGCCAGGTACATCCGCTGGTCCGCAATCTCCACCAGCTGCGGCCAGCCGGCCGCGCCGTCGGCGGCGCGTTCGGCGACGCCGAAGCTCGCCGTCACATGACTGCCGTCGGGCCGCTTGCCGAGCCCGCCTTCGCGCAGGCGGCGCACCACCGAGGCCGCGGTCGCGCCATCGGTATTGGGCAGGATCAGCAGGAATTCCTCGCCGCCCCAGCGCAGCAGGATGTCGCCGGTGCGCAGTCCGGCGCGCATCGTCTGCGCTGCGTGCGCGAGCACGCGATCGCCGGCTTCATGCCCGAAACGGTCGTTGATCTGCTTGAAATGGTCGATGTCGACGAAGACCAGGGAGAGCGGGGCGCCGCTGCGCTCGGCGATGTGAAACTGTATCTCCAGCAGTTCCTCGCCGCTGGCGCGGGCGAAGCAGCCGGTCAGACCGTCATGCGTCGCCTGCCGGATCAGCGACATCATGAAACTGAGCTGGCTCATGCCGGCCAGGATGGCCACCGTCGCGATCAGCATCAGCAGCCAGAAAGCGCCGAGGTGGGAGGCCCAGTTCAGCATGTCCAGCTGCATCAGCGCGATCACCGCTTCGGCCGCGAGCACTGGCACCGCGAACACCGCGCCTTCGGACGCGGTCAGCGGAAACACGCTGAGCCCGGCCACCATCACGAAGGGGAGAAAGGCGTAGCCGGCGGCGATCGCGGCCGCCGGGCCGGCCACGCTGAAATGCGACAGCAGGGGATGCGAATAGATGAAGAACAGCGTCGGGATGCTGAACATGAAGGCGAGCGCGCGGTAAGCGTCGAACAGCCGGCCGCTGGGCCTGGCCGACACCGCCAGCAGCGCAAAGGCCAGCGTGGTCACTACCCGCCCCGCCACCAGCAGGCCGGCGACCGGCCACGGAAACACGAGCGCGTCGACCAGGATCCAGAGCGGCGTGAGCACGGCGAACAGGCCGGCCACCATCCGCACCCGCGAAATGATCATGTCGGCGCGCTTGCGCGACAGCAGCGGCGCATGGCCGCCCGGCAGGAATAGGCTGCCGAAGAATTTTTGCGGGGCGACGCCGAGCACGGCGCGCGCGAGCGCTTGCGAGGTGTTTTTAAGAGTTTGCACGAGCGGGCCTTGCGCCGGGCAGGACGTCTCCGGGCCTGTATTATGTTTACGTAAAGCAACAATTGAGGCGGACTCTACCCGCCCAGGTCCGCAAATTTATTGCTCTAGGTCAAACCTTCCCGAATAACGCGCGCCGCGGCGTGCCCTCAGTGCACCGGCGGCTCGTCGTCGGCGTCGATGGCGATGACGCGGAAGCTGCCTTCCTTGTACCCGAGCCGCACCGCGTTTTCGCTGGCCTCGCCGGCGCTGGCCCAGCGCCCGGCCTGATCCTCGCGGTCGGTCAGCGAGGCGTCGCCCGCGAACGGATAGAGATAACCATCCTCGGTCTTGACGATATAGACATGCATGACGACTCCTTTTCTCAGCCCGCGACGGAATGGCGCCGGCGCGTGGCGACGGCGATGCCGGCCCCGATCACGGCCAGCCCGAGCAGGGTTTTCGCGGAAGGGCGCGGCAGGCTCCGCAGCACGCGCTGCGCCTTCTGCACCGGCGCCGCCGGCTGCAGCCGCGGACCGCCGGCCGCCGCCGCCCCGGCCTCGGCGAAAAGATCGCACATGGCGCGGATGAAGGCATTCATGTCCTGCGGACTTCTGCCGGTCACCCAGTTGCGGTCCCGGACCACCGCCTCGTCGCGCCAGGCCGCTCCCGCCTGGACGAACTCCTCGCGCAGACCCGGCCAGGAAGTCAGCATGCGTCCACGCGCCAGACCGGCCGAGGCCAGCACCCCCGGCCCATGGCAGAGCGAGGCGACCGGCTTGCCGGCGGTGTCGAAGGCGCGCACGAAGGCCCGGGCTTCGGCCGACTGCCGCAGCAGATCGGGATTGACGAGTCCGCCGGGGATCAGCAGCGCGTCATAGGCTCCGGCATCGGCGTCGGCCAGGCTGTGGTCCACGCGGATGCGACCGGCGGGTTCATGCAGATTGACGCCGCGGATGCTGCCGGGGTGCAGGGAGACGATCTCGACCCGTGCGCCGCGTTCGCGCAGCGCGTCCGCCGGCGCGGTGAGCTCGGCTTTTTCGTAGCCGTCCGCAGCCAGTACGGCAACCCGTGCGCGCTTCAGATTCTTGCTTCCGAACATGCATCTCTCCTTTCCGGCTTGAAGGACAGGCGCCGGGGCGGGCCTGATGCGCGTCAGAGCATGGCGGGACTTGTTAGTTCGCGGCGGGCGCCGGGCCGCCCTCGTGCGGCGGCGGCGAGAGGACTTCCGCGAGGCGGCGGGTGAATTCGGCGTCGGTCAGCGGCTTGCGCTTGAAGTAGTTCATTTCCGCGACTGCCTCCAGCGTCGGACGTTGCTCGGGCCGCGCCGCCATCATCCGCGCCGCGCACCAGGCGAGTTCATCGGTGGGAAGATCCTCGATCACCTCGGCAGGGAACCCGGCCGGCGGCAGTCCATGCTCATGCCCGTGCGCCAGGGCGTAGAGGACCGCGCCTGTACTGTAGACATCGCCCGAGGTGGCTGTATTGCCAGTCGCGTAGAACGGCTGGATATAGTGATCTGTGCCGACTCTGACGCCCGACATGAATTCGCCGTCATCCGAGTCCGCGACGCAGACGTCGAGATCGACGAGTCTGACGCTGCCGTCGCGGCTCAGAACGAGATTCTCCGGTTTGATATCCCAGTGACGGTAGCCGAGGGCGTGGAAGGCGCGCACCGCCGCAAGTATCCGGCAGGCCAGAGCGTGAATCATCACTGCCCTTGTATCCGGATCACGCGTCAGACGGGCATGCAGTTCGTTGATCACTGTCTGCAGACTTCCCCAGCGGGCGAGCTGGCCCACGAGATAGGCTTTGTCCGGCGTCAGTGATACGCCGTGACGCGGGATGACCGCAGTGCTTTGCCCGATGCCGGTCCACATTGCCCGTCCGTTCTCGCCCACCCGCCTGTCGAATGCTTTCTTTGGCGCGGCGTCGCTGATTTTCACCGCCACGAAGTCTTCGCCGCCGCCGTGCTCGGTCAGGTTCACACCGGGGTACACCTTGCCTGTCACGCCGCCTCCGACAGTACCGTCCTCGTTCAACGCAGGGCCGCCCACGCTGCGGTAGCGCTCCTGAACCGCGGGTGGCAAGCCTTGCGCGGGAAGCCAGTAGAAGTGCGGCCTGTCGCCGGCGACACGTATGATCGCCTCGCCATTGCCGGGAATGCGGGACAGCAGCCGCCCGCCATTCGCATCGGAGTATGTAATCCGCGTCGGGCGGCGTACCAGTTCGTAGCGCAGCCAGAAACCGGCACGCGCGCCGCCGCTGTCGCCCAGCTGTGCGCGGGCGGCGTCCTTCAGCGGCTGCCGGTACTGGCCGCCCATGAAGGCATCGAACTCCGCGCGGCCGATGGCCTGTCGCACGGTTTCCCGCGTCCTTGACCGCACAACCGCGTGCCCGTGGCCGTGCCCGTGCCCCTGCGGGGCGGTGAGCGCTTCCCGCGCCGCCTCCCGGAAGCGGGCGCGCCAGCCATGGTCGGCGGCGGGCGAATGCCTTGCCCGGCTCGTGTCGGAGGGTCCCGGGGTGACGGGGGCGGCCGTCGCTTGCCGGGGCGCGGGAGGCGGCACGGGCTCGATGCGGAGGGACGAAGAGGAAGGGGGGCGGACTACGCTGGCGGTCATGGTGTAAGAGCGTGCGTTTGGAACGTGCCGCATGAGTGTACGGCGCAGGCCGGCCGTTCCGTCGCGCGCGCCTGAACGCCCCGTCACGCTTGATCCAGGACATTTTTTCCGGCGCGGCGCGGTGCTACCGTCACCAGGTAAGCATCCGGGAGCGAAACATGAGCAAACGCATCGTTCTTATCCAGGGCCATCCGGACCAGGCCGCCGGGCGCCTGTGTCATGCGCTCGAAGACGCCTACGCCCGCGGCGCCGCCGAGGCCGGCCACGAGGTGCGGCGCGTGCGCGTGGCGGAGCTGGATTTCCCGCTGCTGCGCAGCCAGCATGAATGGGAAAAGGGCGCCTTGCCCGCCGGCCTGGCCGACGCGCAGCAGGCGATAGGCTGGGCCGAGCACATCGTGCTGTTTTTCCCGCTCTGGCTGGGCGACATGCCGGCGCTGCTCAAGGGCTTTCTGGAACAGGTGGCGAGGCCGGGCTTCGCCTTTCACGGCGAGCGCAATGCATTCACCGCCAAGGGGCTCAAGGGGCGCTCGGCACGGGTGGTGGTGACCATGGGCATGCCGGCGCTCGTCTATCGCTGGTATTTCCGCGCCCACAGCGTGAAGTCCCTCGAGCGCAACATCCTCGGCTTCGTCGGCATCGCGCCGGTGGACGAAACCCTGATAGGCATGGCCGGCAACCTCAAGCCGGAGGATGCCGCCAAATGGCTGCGCAAGATGGAGGCGCTCGGGCGCGAGGCGGACTGACTGACTGACTGACTATTTCCCGCCCAGCCCCAGCCGCTTCTTCATCGCCGCCGTCAGCGATTGCCGGGTGCGGCCGAAGTCCCGCCATGGGTCGTCCCGCAGCGACTGCAGCCTGCGCGGCAGGGTGGCGATCGTCCATTCCCCGCCGCCGCCGATGTCGTGCAGCTCTTCCCAGGCGATCGGCACGGACACCGGCAGTCCGGGACGCGCGCGCACCGAATACACCGAGGCCGTGCTGGCCTGGCGGCGGTTGCGCAGGGTATCGATGAAGATCTTGCCGACGCGGTTCTTCTCGCCCATCCTGGCGGAAAACAGCCTGGGCAGCGTGCGCGCCATGTGCTGCGCGATCGCGAGCGAGAAATCCGCCGCCTCGTCCCATCCCTGCCGGCGCGCGAGCGGCACCACCACGTGCAGGCCCTTGCCGCCGCTGGTCTTGAGGAAGCCTTTCAGGCCCAGCTCGTCCAGCATCACCTTCAGCAGCTGCGCCGCTTCCACCATCGCTTGCCAGGGCAGCGAGGGATCGGGATCGAGATCGAACACCATGTGGTCCGGCCGGTCGATGCGGTCGGCCGTGGCATTGCCGGTATGGAGTTCGATCGTGCCCATCTGCGCGGCGCCGACCAGCGCCCGCGCATCGTCGATCACCATCAGCGGATCGTGGTCGGGATCGAGTTCGGGGTCGAGGGTGCGCATGCCCGGCACACTGACCCGGCTCAGATGCTTCTGGAAGAAATGCTCGCCCTGTATGCCCTCGGGACAGCGCAGCAGATACACCGGGCGATCCTCCAGGTAGGGCAGCAGCCACGGCGCCACCGCTTCATAGTAGAGCGCGAGATCGAGCTTGGTCAGGCCGCTGTGCGGATCGATCACCCGGTCCGGGTGGGTGATCTTCACGCCCTGCACGGTATCGCCGCGCGCGCGGGGCGCGGCGGCATCGGCCTTTCCGTTCACCGGCAGCGCCGCCGCCTGTTCCCGTCTCACCTCGCGCGCACGCTTGTCCTTGCGCAGGCCGTGGAAGACGGCCTGGCGAAGCATGTGATCGGCGGTCCATTCCGCGAACGACACTTCTGCCACCAGCTGCGGCTTGACCCAGTGCGTGTCGCCGCGCCTGAGGCCTGCCGGCATGCGCTCGAAGGGCAGGCTGTCCTGTTCCAGCGACTTGAGCTTCCCGTGCAGGTCCGCCAGCAGGCGTCCGTCGAAGCCGGTGCCCACCCGTCCCGCGTAGCGCAGCTTGCCGTCCTCGCCATAGACCGCCAGCAGCAGCGCCCCGAAGAACTGCCGCGCCCCCTGCGGCTCGGTGTAGCCGACCACCACGAACTCTTGCCGGCGCCGGCATTTCAGCTTGATCCAGTTGGGGCTGCGCTTGCCGAGGTAGATGGAATCGGCGCGCTTGCCGATGATGCCTTCCATCGACAGCCGGCATGCGCTTTCCAGCAGCGAGGCCGGCGGCTGGGGGATCGGCGCGCTGTAGCGCAGCGTTGGCGCGGCATTCTTTTCCATGCGCTGCTGCAGCAGCGCATGGCGTTCGATCAGCGGCGTATTGCGCAGGTCGTAGCCGCCGCAGTAGGGCAGGTCGAACACGAAGTACACGATGTCGGCGGTGCTGCGGCTGTCGAAGGCTTTCTGCAGCAGCTGGAACGACGGCACGCCCTGCGCGTCGAGCACCACGATCTCGCCGTCCAGCCAGGCGCTGCCGAGACCCAGAGCCTTGACCGCCTTTGCCACGCCGGGCAGCCTGGCCGTCCAGTCATTGCCGTCCCTCGTGTACAACGTGACCTGCGCGCCGTCCACCCGCGCCAGCATCCGGTAGCCGTCGAATTTGACCTCATAGATCCAGTCCGCGCCGCGTGGGATGTCTTCCACCAATGTCGCCAGTTGGGGGCGCAGCGTCTCGGGCAGGGGCTGCTTCACGGCTTTCGTGAGTTTCGCCGGCGCGAGCGTGGTGCCCGGGGCCGGCCGCGGGTTCCGCGCGCGCGCCCGGGCCTGCCTCGCCTGCTCCGGCGCCTCCACGCTATGCGGCATGTCCTCGGTGATGTCATAGTCGCGCTGCGCGCGCGCCTGTTCGTCCTGTTCCTTGATCAGCAGCCACTGCTCCTTGTCGCCGCTGGCCTGCAGCCGGGTGCGCACCAGCGTCCAGCCGCCCTGCAGCTTTTCGCCGTCGAGCCGGAACTTGAGCTTGCCCTTGCGGTAGTCCGCCGACGGGTCGCCGAGCGGCTCCCAGTAGCCGGTATCCCAGACTTCCACGTGGCCGGCGCCGTACTGCTTCTCCGGGATGTCGCCGTGAAAGTCCATGTAGTCGAGCGGATGGTCTTCCACATGCACCGCGAGCCGCTTTTCGGCGGGGTCGAGGCTCGGCCCCTTGGGCACCGCCCAGCTCTTGAGCGTGCCGTCGAACTCCAGCCGGAAGTCGTAGTGCAGGCGGCGCGCATGATGCTTCTGGATCACGAAGCGCAGCCGCTCGCCGGGTTCGGCGACCGCGCCGCGCGGCTCGGGGGTGACGCTGAAGTTGCGCTTGGCATGATAGGTGGCGAGCTTGTCCGGCATCACGCGTCCTCAATGAGCGGTCTTGCTGCCGCGCACCCGGGCGGCGGACTTGCGCGCGGCGGGCGGGGGCGCCTTCTTCGCCGGCGCCGGCTCCTTGCGCGGCGCGCGGGCGCCGGCGCCCTGCAGGCTCTGCCGCAGCAGCTCGGTCAGGTCGACGACGTTGCCGGTGGTCTCGGGTTCCTCGACCTGCACGTCGGTGATCTCTTCGGCCAGGCCTTCGTCGAACTTCTTCTTCACCAGCGCCATGATGTCGTCGCGGAAGGTGTCGCGGTACTGTCCCGGATTCCATTCCTCGCTCATGCTGTCGATCAGCTGTGTCGCCATCTGCAATTCCTTGGGCTTGATGGCGACGCCCTTGAGGCCTTCCTCCGGCAGTTCCAGTTCCTCGGTGTCGCGCACCTCGGTGGCCCAGCGCAGGGTGTTGAGCACCAGCGCCCGCGGCGTCGCGATCAGCGCCGCGAGGTGCTGCTTGTTGTGCATGACCACCAGCGCCAGCGCGATCTTCCTCGCCTTGAGCATGGCTTCGCGCAGCAGCGCGTAGACCTTGTCGCCACCCTTGCCCGGGGCGAGATAGTAGGGCGTCTCGTAGAACAGGAAATTGACGTCCTCGGCATCGGTGAAGCCGACGATGTCGATGGTGTGGGTGGACTTGGGGTTGGCGGCCTTGATCTCCTCATCCGACAGGATGACGTAGCGGCCTTCGTACTTGACGCCCTTGATGATGTCGTCCTTGCCGACTTCCTCGCCGGTTTCCTTGACGACGCGCTTGTAGCCGACCGGCTGGAGGGTGTCGCGGCGCAGCCAGTCGAAGTCGACTTCGTCCTGGTGCGAGGCGGGGTAGAGGGAGACGGGGGCGTGCAGCAGGCCGAAGCTGATGGCGCCTTTCCACATGGTTCTGGGCATGGCAACTCCTTTTGGACAGAAGCTTGTTCTTCATGCCCGGGACCAGGCTTGGATCTGTGGCCTTGGCTCTCGTTTTCGCGCTTCTCTCCGCTGCCGCAAGCCCGGAGACTCCGTGGAGACAAGCCGCGACCGGCCCCGGCAGGCTGTTGAAGAACCTGAAATGTTATCGATTCGACCCGCCGGTCATCGGCCGAGTTCTGAAGATGAATCTCTGTCAAGTTATGCTACTTTTTCGAACATAGCACGCGGTTTTGTTCGCTTTTTTCTATTCTCCCGCGCGCGTAGGATGGCCGTCGCTGTGGCCGGGTACGGCCCAGGACATCAACTACGGAGGAAGCAATGAAAAAGTTTTTGGCTGCGATGATGGTTGCGGTCACGGCAATGTCGGTCGTGGTGACCGATGCCCAGGCCAAGCGCGTGGGCGGCGGCGGTTCTGTCGGCAAGCAGTCGCAGAACGTGAGCCAGCAGTCGGCGGCCCCGATGCAGAACCAGGCAGCACCCGCGGCCGCCAAGCCCGCAGCGCCGCCGGCAGCGGCAGCGCCCGCGGCCAAGCCGGCCAGCCCGTGGAAGGGTATCCTCGGCGGCGCACTGCTCGGCCTCGGTCTCGGCGCGCTGCTGTCGCACCTCGGCATCGGCGGCGCGCTCGCCAGCATGATCAGCACCATTCTGATGGTGGCCCTGCTGGCCGGTGCCGCGTTCTTCATCTATCGCATGCTCACGAAGAAGCGTGACGGCGGCGCGGTGGCCAGGAGCGGCATGCAGCCGGCCTGGGCCGGCCCCGGCAGCACCGGCGGCGCGAGCGCCACGCCCGAGATCGGTTCGCGCCTCGAGCCGTCGGCCCAGCCCGCCGGGCTGCAGGCTTCGTCCTTCGGCAGCAGCGGCGCGCAGGCGCCGGCCTGGGAAGTGCCGGCCGACTTCGATACCGCAGGCTTCCTGCGCCACTCGAAGACTTACTTCATCCGCCTGCAGGCGGCATGGGACCGCGCCGATGTGAACGACCTGCGTGAGTTCACCACGCCGGAGATGTACGCGGAGATGAAGCAGCAGCTGCTCGAGCGCGGCGCGTCGGCCAACCATACCGATGTCGTCTCGCTGGACGCCGAACTGCTCGGCATCGAGACCGCCGGCGGCGAGTACCTGGCCAGCGTGAAGTTCACCGGCATGATCCGCGAAGCGGAAAACGCGCCGGCCGAAGCCTTCACCGAGGTCTGGAACCTGTCCAAGCCGGTCAGCGGCAACGGCGGCTGGGTACTGGCAGGCATTCAGCAGCTGTCCTGATCCGCAATTTCTCAGCACTTGGAAAAGGCCGGGCGACCGGCCTTTTTTTTCGTGCTCGACGCAACACTTCCGACCTTCCGGCGCGTGTCATCCGCCAGTCTTGCCAATGTTTCCAGTAAGATACAGCCGCCCGGAGGCCGCCAAAGGGGGCGGCGCCGGTGAACAATCAAACAGGACAGAAATGAAGAAAATCACAGCAGCTTTGGGGATCCTGTCGTGCGCCCTCGCGGGCAGCGCGGCAGCGCAGACGAATGTCACGGTCGGTGGTCTGGTCGACGTGTTTGCGGGATCGGTTCAGTACAGCGGTGAGGCCGGCCGCAGGGCAGTCGTCAACAGCGGCGGCATGACCACTTCCTGGTTCGGCTTCAAGGGCAATGAAGACCTGGGCGGCGGCCTCAAGGCGGAGTTCGCGCTGACGGGCTTCTTCCAGGGTGATACTGGCGCGTCGGGGCGCTTCGGTGGGGATACCCTGTTCTCGCGCGATGCCAACGTCGCGCTGGCCGGCGGATTCGGCCGCGTGGAACTTGGCCGCGGCCTGGCCCCGAACTTCCTGCCGACCGTGCTGTTCAACCCGTTCGGTGACTCCTTCAGCTTCTCGCCGCTGGTCATTCATGGGAATGTTCCGACGTTCGCTGCCGACGGCAGCCTGCGCTGGGGCAGTACGAATGCAGCCGACACCGGCTGGAGCAATCAGATCATCTACACGACGCCGAAGCTCGGCGGCCTCACTGCGAATGTCCACTACCAGTTCGGCGAGCAGGCGGGCGACACCGGCATCAACAACGTCGGCATCAATGCGCTGTACTTCAACGGTCCCATCGGCCTGACCGCGTTCTACCACGACGCCGAGCTGCGCAATCCGATCCCGGCCGTCAGCGCTACCCGCCAGAAGACCGTGATGGTCGGCGGCAGCTACGACTTCAAGGTAGTGAAGGCTTTCGCAACCTGGCAGCGCAACAAGAATGAACTGGCGACCACCGGCGCCGAAGCCTCGACCGACAAGCTGTACAGCCTCGGCCTCTCGGCACCGGTCGGCAACGGCAACGTGCTGGCCGCGTACGCCAATACCAAGCGCGACCTGGTCGCCGCCGCCGACACCAAACGCAACACCTTCTCGGTCGGCTACGACTACTTCCTGTCCAAGCGCACCGACGTCTACGGCGTGGTCATGGCCGACAAGCTCGAAGGCTTCGACCGCGAGACCAGCGTCGGTCTCGGCATCCGTCACCGCTTCTGATCGCGGACGGCAGCAGTCAACCAACCGGGCCTCGCGCCCGGTTTTTTTTCGTCCGCACCGTCCGCGATCTTTCTCGGTGCATCGGGGCGGTGCGGCTTGCGCCGGGTTGGGGCATTTTCCGGGACCGGATTGTGAACAATCCGGGGTCGCGATCGAAACCCAAAGCACCAGCCTTGCTTCGCCATGCGCTCACCCACGGGGCAAAGGCGCGCGGCACCGGCCTGGGCGACAAATCACGGCGCGCATCGTGAGCGCGGGTGAGCCAGTGGCACGCATGTTGCTATTGAGCATCCAGTTCGCTTCCGGATCGCTTTCATGCCTGCCGTCCCCAAACTCGTTCCCGTAGTCCCGCCGCCGCACCCGCCGCTCGCGCCCGAGGAGCGGATGTACATCGACATCTACGACGCGATCATGGAGCACCGGCTGCCGGCCGGCACCAAGCTGACCGAGCAGGCGCTCGGCGAGATCTACGGCCTGGCACGCCACAACGTGCGGCGCGTGCTGGCACGGCTGGCGGCCGACGGCGTGGTCGACATCGAACGCAATCGCGGCGCCTGCATCGCCAGTCCCGGCGAGCGCGAGGCGCAGGACATGTTCGAGCTGCGCCAGGTGCTCGAGGCCAAGGTGATGGACAAGCTCGCCGGACAGCTGGGCGATGCCGACTACGCGAGCCTGCGCCGGCTCATCGATGAAGAGCGCGATGCCTACATGCGCGGCGACCGCCCGCTGTGGATACGGCTGTCGGCCAACTTCCACATCGAGCTGGCCAAGCTCGCCGGCAACCAGCTGCTGGTGGAGGCGCTGCGGCGGCTGGTGTCGCGCACCACGCTGCTGATCTCCACCGTCGATTCCGCCGGCCAGCAGCCGTGCTCCTTCGACGAGCACAAGGCGGTGGTCGATGCGCTGCGGGACAAGGACCGCCACCGCGCGCAGCAGGAAATGGCGCGCCATCTCGACCAGTGCGCGTGCCGGATGATGGCGCGCGGCTCCCGACGATTTGATTTGCGTACGGCCCTGGGCAAGCCGAACGCGCTCGGAACCAGTCCCGTCAACAACATCTAGGAAATACGAATGAAAAAAGTCAAAGCAGCTTTGGGGATCATGGCATGCGTCGCGGCGGGGAGTGCGATGGCGCAGACGAATGTGACGGTGGGAGGGTTGGTCGATGTCTATGCGGGCACCAGGCAGCTGAGCGGGCAAGCCGACCGCGCCGGCGTGGTGCACAGCGGTGGCATGACCACATCGTGGTTCGGCTTCAAGGGCAGCGAAGACCTGGGCGGCGGCCTGAAGGCGGAATTCGCGCTGACCGGGTTCTTCCAGGGTGATACTGGCCAGTCGGGACGGGGCTTTAATGGAGACACCTTGTTCTCGCGCGATGCCAATGTGGGTCTTGCCGGCAGCTTCGGCAGAGTACAGTTGGGACGGGGCCTGGCTCCGAACTTCCTGCCCACGGTGCTGTTCAACCCGTTCGGCGATTCCTTCGGCTTCTCGCCGCTCGTCGTGCACGCGAACACGCCCGGAAGCGGCGGATGGGGAAGCGGGGTAAACGCCGCCGATACCGGCTGGAGCAATCAGATCATCTACACCACGCCGAAGCTCGGCGGCCTGACCGCCAACGTCCACTACCAGTTCGGCGAACAGGCGGGCGACACCGGCATCAACAACGTAGGCGTCAATGCCCTGTACTTCAATGGTCCGATCGGGCTGACCGCGTTCTACCATGACGCGGAGTTGTCCAATCCGGTCCCGGCAGTCAGCACGACACGCCAAAAGACCTTCATGGTCGGCGGCAGCTACGACTTCAAGGTCGTGAAGGCTTTCGCAACCTGGCAGCGCAACAAGAACGAACTGGCCACGACCGAGGCTGAAGTCTCGACCGACAAGCTCTACAGCGTCGGCCTCTCGGCCCCCATCGGCAACGGCAATGCCCTGCTCGCGTACGCCAACACCAAGCGCGACCTCGCCGCCGGCGCCGACACCAAGCGCAATACCTTCTCGGTCGGCTACGACTACTTCCTGTCCAAGCGCACCGACGTCTATGGCGTCGTGATGGCCGACAAGGTGGAAGGCTTCGACCGCGAAACCAGTCTCGGCCTGGGTATCCGCCACCGGTTCTGACGTAACCCGGTCGTGCAGGTCTCCGTGCCTGCACCGCGGCGCACGCCCGGGCGGCGCCGCAAGCGATTTTTCTGCGGACGCCCGCAACGGTGCAGGCACGGAGGCCTGCACTACCTAGAAGAGGAAATATTCATGCGCTCATCACGCGTATCACGACTCGCCGCCGGCCTCGCGCTGTGCGTGCTCGCCCTGCCGGCCCTGGCGCAGGAAACCAGGATCAAGTTCCAGCTCGACTGGCGCTTCGAAGGACCGTCGGCGCTGTTCCTGGTCGCCAAGAGCAAGGGTTACTTTGCGCAGGAAAAGCTGGACGTCACCATCGACGCCGGCAACGGCTCCGGCAACGCCGTCAACCGGGTCGCCTCCGGCACCTATGACATGGGCTTCGCGGATCTCGCCGCCCTGATGGAATTCACCGCCAACAATCCGACCGCGCCGGGCAAGCCGGTGGGCGTGATGATGGTGTACAACGACACCCCGGCCGCGATCTTCGCGCTCAAGAAGAGCGGCATCAGGACGCCGGCCGATCTGACCGGCAAGAAGCTCGGCAGCCCGGTGTTCGACGCCGGCCGCCGCGCCTACCCGATCTTCGCCAAGGCCAACCAGCTCGATCCGGCCAAATCGACCTGGGTCAGCATGGATCCGCCACTGCGCGAAACCATGCTGGTGCGCGGCGACGTCGACGCCATCACCGGCTTCTACTTCACCTCGCTGCTCAACCTGAACGCGCGCGGCGTCAAGGATGAGGACGTGGTGGTCATGCCCTACCCGAACTACGGCGTCAAGCTGTACGGCAACGCGATCATCGCCTCGGATGCGTTCATCAGGCAAAAGCCGGAAGCGGTGAAGGGCTTCCTGCGCGCGTTCGCCAGGGCGGCGAAGGATGTGATGGCCAATCCCGAAGAGGCGATCAAGAGCGTCAAGGAGCGCGACGGCCTGATCGATGAAAAGCTGGAGCTGCGCCGCCTCAGGCTCGCCATCGCCAGCTCGATCGCCACGCCGAACGCAAAGGCCGAGGGCTTCGGCCAGGTCTCCGCGCCGCGCCTGTCGCTGATGGCGTCGCAGGTCTCGGATGCCTACGGCACCAAGACCCGCGTCGATCCGAAGGCGATCTGGGATTCGTCCTACCTGCCCGCCGCGGCCGAACTCAACGTCTTCCCGAAATAATCTTTCGGACCCCATCCCCCCGCCAACGACGGCGGGGGCAACCTGAAAAGCATCATGTCCGAAACCTTCGTCGATTTTCAACGCGTCTTCCTCGCCTACGGCAACTCCGACGAGTTCGCCGTCGAAGACATCTCGCTGCAGACCCGGCAGGGCGAATTCATCGCCATCGTCGGCCCCTCCGGCTGCGGCAAGTCCACCTTCATGAAGCTGGCCACCGGCCTCAAGCCGCCGACCCGGGGACGGGTCAGCATCGGCGGCGAACCGGTGACCGGTCCGCTCAAGTTCGTCGGCATGGCCTTCCAGGCACCGACCCTGCTGCCGTGGCGCACCACGCTCGACAACGTGCTGCTGCCGCTGGAGATCGTCGAACCCTATCGCAGCAACTTCAAGCGTGAGCGCGCGCGCTACGAAGAGCGCGCACTGAAGCTGCTCAGGACGGTCGGTCTGGAC
Source organism: Noviherbaspirillum aridicola (assembly GCF_019656455.1). Taxonomy (GTDB): domain Bacteria; phylum Pseudomonadota; class Gammaproteobacteria; order Burkholderiales; family Burkholderiaceae_D; genus Noviherbaspirillum; species Noviherbaspirillum aridicola. The sequence goes on along the minus strand of NZ_BPMK01000009.1, from coordinate 205,608 downwards.
GGCTACGCCCACAAATACCCGTGGCAGCTGTCCGGCGGCATGCAGCAGCGCGCTTCGATCTGCCGCGCGCTGATCCATGAGCCGAAGATGCTGCTGCTCGACGAGCCCTTCGGCGCGCTCGACGCCTTCACCCGCGAAGAACTCTGGTGCGTGCTGCGCGACCTGTGGGCCGAGCGCAGGTTCAACGTCATCCTCGTCACGCACGACCTGCGCGAGGCCGCCTTCCTGGCCGACACCATCTATGTGATGAGCAAGCGCCCGGGACGCATCGTCGCCCGCCGCGAAAACCCGCTGCCGCAGCCGCGCGAACTCGACATCACCTATACCGAGCCGTTCACCGCGCTCGTGCATGAACTGCGCGAGCACATCGGCCGCGTGCGCAGCAGTTGAAGGAGACACCATGAATACCAAAGCCATCAAGACTTTCGCCCCCTGGGTGCTGCTGTTCGCCATCCTCATCCTGTGGCAGATCATCTGCAGCGCGTTCGCCGTCTCCGAGTTCATCTTCCCCAGCCCCTATGCGATCGGCCAGTCGCTCATCGAATACGCCGGCCCCATCGCCACCCATGCCTGGCGCACCTTCTGGGTCACCATGGCGGGCTTCGGCATCGCCGTCGCGGTGGGCGTCGCGCTCGGCTTCCTGATCGGCTCCTCGCCGGTGCTGTATGCGGCCGCCTATCCGCTGATGACCGCCTTCAACGCGCTGCCCAAGGCCGCCTTCGTGCCGATCCTGGTGGTGTGGTTCGGCATCGGCGCCGGTCCGGCGATCCTGACCGCGTTCCTGATCTCCTTCTTTCCGATCATGGTCAACATCGCCACCGGCCTGGCCACGCTGGAGCCGGAGCTGGAAGACGTGCTGCGCGTGCTCGGCGCGCGCCGCATGGACGTGCTGCTCAAGGTCGGCCTGCCGCGTTCGATGCCCTACTTCTTCGCCTCGCTGAAGGTGGCCATCACGCTCGCCTTCGTCGGCTCCACCGTGTCGGAGATGAACGCCGCCAATGAAGGCATCGGCTATCTGCTGGTGTCGGCGGGCTCGTCGATGAAGATGCCGCTCGCCTTCGCCGGACTGGTGGTCATCGGCGCGATGGCGATGGCGATGTATGAGCTGTTCGCCATTGTCGAGAAGCGCACGACGGGTTGGGCGCATCGCGGCGGCACGGCCTCCTAGTTGCCGCCGCTTCCTGCCCCGCCCGGCGGCGGCCGCGGTCGGGGCCGATTTCGTCGACCGCCGCAGACCGGGGCGGAATGTATTCGAAATCGCACTTCCGAAGGCCGCCACCAGCATCGCCGGACGGGAAATGGGTTTCTAATTGTTACCACGTCGCTGCGTTCGTTCCGCCGTTGCCCCGGCCGCTGATCTCAAAAGCGAAACACGCGGATAATTCCCCCGACACGCCAGGTTCGCGAGGCATCTCCCTTGTAAAACAAGGCCTCACGCTTGCGGCGCCACTGTTTCGCGCAGCACGCACCGTTTCAATCCTGCGACACTCCCTGCCCGCTTTTGCGCTACCGATAACGTAGCGAAATCATCGCATCACCTTGCACCGTTGGGCTCTTGCCACATTGACAGTTGAATACCTGTTAACTATCTTCCTCCGCTCGCTGTTGCTGTTTTTCTAACTCACCGTACAGGAGGACATCGTGGGCAGGCTTTCCATCAAGCGCAAACAGACGGGGCAGGGCATGACGGAGTACATCATCATCGTCGCACTGATCGCGGTGGCGGCGATCGGGGTGTATCAGTTCTTTGGGCAGACGATACGTAATCAAACGGCCGGTATTGCGCAGGAGGTGGCGGGTCAATCGGCAAGACCGGCGATTCAGCAGGCACAAACCTCCGCCGATGGCGCCATGGGCGAAACACGTGCGAAGGGTCTGGACAGCTACGACAACGCTACCGCGCGAGCTGCAGGCGCAGGCGGTGGCGGCGGAAATTAAGCATGTCCCATCGTACTTCGTCCCCCGTTCCAGCCAGCCGTACCACGCGCAGGCAGAGCGGCGCACGTTGCGGGAACAGGAAACAGCGCGGCCAGGCCCTGGTCTATGGTCTCTTCATCATGACCGGCGGCCTGGCGGCGCTGTTCTTCCTTTTCAATACCGGCCAGCTGTCGAGTGAGAAATCGAAGCTCGTCAATACCGCGGACGCGGTTGCCTACAGCGCCGGCGTCATGCATGCGCGGACGCTCAACTATCTCGCGTACACAAACCGGGCGATGCTGGCCAATACGGTGGCGATTGCGCAGTTGGTGAGTTTGTCTTCGTGGCGGCAGTATGCGGACACCGCGGCGCAGAGAGGGAGCCGGCTCGGTAATCCCGTCAAGTACCCGGCATATTTCTCGAGCTATTTGGCGCTTCAGGAGCGGAGTGACAACTCGAATGGCGGAGGCGAGAGAGATGAACTTGAAAAATTGGCTCGTCAAGCCGACGAGGCGATTTCGGGTTTGCTGAGGAATGCGCAGACGACCGCGTACCAGGGAATGCTGACCGCGCGTCAGCAGGTGATGGACGAGGTCGCGGAGGCCAACTACCGGAGGGGGGCCGACGGAACGGTCGTCGCCGAGCCGCTGCCGTCAGGACCGGATTCGTTTCGCTCTTTCGTCAAGGAGTACACCGGCAACGAGCGCGAACGATTTGGCGAATTGGCGCAGACCGCAGCGAAGCTGGACAGATTTCAGGAATCCCGCTCGTGGTCGCTCGACGCCACCTACCCGGACTGCTCCACTGCGCGGAATCACAATCATACCGACTGGATTGCGCGAGCCGGAGGAACAGAACTACTTGGCCTGGACGAGTGGAAAGCGATCGACACGATGTCCGAGCATGTGTGGAAGCCACAGAACCAATGGGACACGCAATGCTTGAGACCGGTCGAAAAGATCGTTGGGACAGGCGGGCAGTCGGCTGCCGAAACAGCGAGCGTGGACCCGGACCCGCGGCACTATGACTATTCAGTTCTGAAGAATAAGTTCAACACCCCGCTCGCCATGGCGACCTCATTGTCCTCTTCATGGGGTTACTCCGGCATACCCGAGTTTTTTGATCTGTCACGGGAAGATATTGAGTCCGAAGATCCCTCACTGCGTTTTTCCGTTCGTCTCAGACGCCATGTGGCGCAAACAAGCACATCAGAAGGTCGGTCCCGTATCGTCGTTACTCCACGCCTGAACAACAACCGGGCCAACGCCCCGTCGAATGAGCTTGTCGCGGTGTCGACAAGTAAGGTGTATTTCCGCCGGCCTCTCGGGAGCTGTGCGGGAGGCCTCGGGGGCTCACGGGACAACTGTCGCGGCGGCCACGAGACAGGCAGTCTGTTCAATCCCTACTGGCATGTGGGCCTCGTGCAGGACGGAAGCGTGGCTACAGCGCGAGCGCTTCAAGGAGTTGCCCTGCCATGACTGTCACTTTCCGCTTGCATGCCTCCTCGGCAGCCATCTTTATTCTGTCAACCATCATGAGTGCACTTGGATGTACCGGCGCAAGCGCCGCCGAGGATAAAGGAAGACTGGATGAGCGTGTCGTCGGCCACTACGTGCACCTCGTATCGAAACAGGAGAGGGAAACCTCGCCATACGGTATGAGAGACTTGATTGATCAACATAGAACCTGTGTGCGTAATAACAAGGCGGATGGAAAACCCTACCTCCTGGAACCCACAGGCGGCTGGCCTGCCACCCGCAGCCGGGCGGAACGCGAAATTTACTACTCTCGCACGCGCACGATCGCTTTCAATCGCGTGTATCGCTACCGGGTCAAGCGCTCAAACTGCGATCTAGAGGAGCGCTCGTATGAAAAGATCGTTCTCCGGTCTGCAGCAGGTAGCTGTCTTGCGCGGACGACGGAGAAGACTGCCTATGGACAGTGCGACGTTGCTGCCCACCGGCGCATGGTCGCACCGCCTCCCAATGCTCGCTATCCCGGTTTCCGCAAGGCGGGCGTTCGCGACATTGCCGGTTATCCGTGCAACGTGTATCTCGGCACGCCACCCATAGAGATCTGCATAGCGCAGCCAAAGAGCGACTTTCCGATCATGGATGCATTTCATGACGGACATCTGCCCGGTTTGCAGCTGCAGTGGAAAGATGCGGTGCACGACTTCAAGGCGGACGTCGTCCGGATGAACATCGAATTCCCCGAAAGCGTCTTTTCGATCCCGGAAGGCCTTCGTCAAATCCCCATGCCTCCGGTGGAGGACGATCACGAGGATAGGGAGAGGAAGAAATGAACTTTCGCGCATCCAATGTTGCCGGCCAGGCCCTCACCGAGTTCCTCGTCCTTGCCTTCGCCCTGATTCCGCTCTTTTTGCTGATTCCGGTCATCGCCAAGTATCAGGACATCGTTCATGCAACGCAAATGGGAAGCCGCTACGCCGCGTTTGACGCAAGCATCCGCAACCACACCGGCAGCTGGAAACCTGAAGATCAGCTTGCCAGCGAAATCAGGCGGCGCTTTTTCAGCAACAGCGAGGCATGGATCAAGACCGGCGACACGGCAGGCAACTTCGCGGCCCATCGCAACATGTTCTGGCACGGGCCGCGGGGAGACCCGCTTATCAATGACATCGACAGCGATGTCACCGTCAGCTTTGGCGAGAACGCCGGTTCACACCACGAAGACGCTTTCATCCGCTCTTCGGACCGCGGTAATTATCAGCCGCTCGCGGATCGCATCGGCGTTGAAACGCCGGGGATCTACCGCGCAGACGTATCGGTTCGCATTGCCAATCTTCCTTCCGGCTTGCGGAGCTATGAACCATTCGACCGCATCAACCTCGCTGTCACCCGCACCAGCAGCGTACTGATCGACCCATGGACGGCCTCGAGTCCGGACCATACCGACGAACGAGTGTATCGCGTGACGGAGCTGGACGGCCTCAGATCCCTTGGCGCCGAGGCGGACGCCGAGGTAACGCCGATCGACCTGGTCGGCGGCATACGAGGACCCCGCCTGGGGCAGCTCGATTTCTGGCAGGACCTCGTCCCGGATGATCGCACGCGTTGAAGGAGGCACTCATGCACATTTTTTCACTAGCTGAACGCCAGAAACGCGGCCGGTTTGTGGTCCGGCACGCTTGCTTGGCGCTGGCGATCGCCGCACTCGCTGCGGCGTTCTCCGCCCAGGCCGCCGACCATCCTCCCATTCCTCCGGAGGCCAGACGCGTCGACGTCGATGCCACGACGTTCAAGGTGAATGGGGTGACGTCTCGTGTCAGCGGCTTCATCTCCCCGCGCCCACCCTCCAGCGTCGTCAAGTGGTATCGCCAGCAGCTCGGTGAGCCGCTGGCCGAGAACAAGATGGGGAATCGGCAGATTCTCGGCAAGGAATGGGCGGGGCAGTACATCACGGTACAGCTGGAGTCCGCAGGCCAGGGTACCAAAGGCCTTGTTTCCATTGCTTCCCTGAAAGACATACAGCGCGGCCATGACGCAGAACTCGCCGCAAGGGAGCGCTGGCAGAACCGATTGCCCAACGGGTCGCAGCTGTTGAGTCGTATCGAATCGGTTGACGCGGGCCAGACGGCGACTTTCATCGCCTTCGTCAACGGTCACGACGAACTGCTCAACCAGGAGAGCCTCAAGCGCATATTGCGTGAAGAGGGTCTCCAGCTTGAGCGAACCACCGGCGGGGGCGTATCGCCGGCAGCTGCGTCAGGACGGGCCATGACAGGAACGACGATGTACTTCAAAGGCAGTGGCAAGGAGGGAATGGCCACCGTCTTCCGGACGGGCGAAGCCCAAACCGCCGTCATTCTGAATCTCACCACGGTCACCGGGAGCGAGCAATGACAGACCAGCGACTCCGTTCAGTCCGCCGCCACCGGGTAACGGGCCAATCCTCCATCGAATACGTCATCGTCTGCGCCGCACTCGCCTTCGCACTCGGCGTCGGCATGCAAGGCGAGGACAGCGTGCTCAGCCAACTGCTGTCGGCATTCCAGACCGCCTACCGTCGCTTCAGCTTTGCCTTGTCGCTTCCGTACTGACCATGCGCATTTCCATACCTGACACCATCCGCCAGAACAAGACGTGGGCCGTGCTCGCCGCCGCCATCGGCATCGGCCTGGTCGCCGCGCTGATTGCCTACAGCTACCTGTCGCGCCAGATCGCAGAGATCGAAGCCAGAGCGAAAGGCAAGACCGTGCCGGTGATCGTCGCCAAGCGGGACCTGAACAAAGGCACGCCGCTTACCTCGGAGACGGTCGCGATACGCAACGTGCCGGTCGATTACGCGCATTCCGTCGCCGTCACGCCCGAGCAGTTCGGGAATCTCAACGGACAGGCCCTGGCCTATCCCATGAAGGCGGGCGAGATGGTGATCTGGGGTCTGGTCGAGGGGCGGAAGACACCGACGTTTTCCGCGCGCGTCGCGAGCGGACGACGGGCGATGACGGTGCCGGTCGATGAAATCAATTCCATCTCCGGCATGCTGGAGCCCGGCGATCTCATCGACCTCATCGTGACGATCGACCGCAAGTCGAAAAAAGCGACGCTGCCCTTGATGCAGGGCGTGCAGGTGATGGCGACCGGACAGCGCTCGGTGGACGATCCAAAGAGCGGCGAGAAACGCTCCTATTCCACGGTGACGCTCGACACGACCGCGGAACAGGCCCAGAACATCATCATCGCGCGCGAGGCGGGCAAGCTGACGGCCTTGCTGCGCAACCCCAACGACAAGCAGCCGCTGACCGTCAACCACGCCGCGCTCGCTGCCCTGCTCGGAAGCGACGTCGAACTGCTGCAGGGCGACGGCGCCCGTGAAATCCCCGTGCTGTACGGGAACGCCTCGAAACTGACGCCGGAAGCGCTCAATCTGCAAGCGTTTCGCCCGCCACCCTCGTTCAAACCGCCGGAAGCAGCGACCACGCAGCCAGCGCAGCCCGCGGCACCGCCGGACAAGGACCGCGCCACGACTTCCCGCGCCGCCGCCGCCGAACACTGAAAAAGCGAAAACGCCGCACCGCCGTGGCGCGGACGGCGCTCGTCCCCGATTTCGTCACAGATGAGCAAGCACGACAAGCCTGATATGCCCGAATCCAAACATTCACGTCCACGATCAGATATTCCCTCGGCCGCCGGCGCCGGCCTGGTTCATGTTTCTACCTTCATTCTGCTGGCGATCACGGGCATCGCCCTTCCCGCCGTCGCCCAGGACGACCGGCCGCCAACGAAGCCGTCCGTTGAAGCACCGCAGCCGCCCGCGCCGTCGAACGCGCAGTCAAGCCCCCAGCCGAGCGCACAGGCGCCACGCAATGCATTCGGCGAAAACATCGTGCCGAAGGCAAGACCGGCAGGCGCGCGTGCCCAGCGCCCCTACGTCCCCATCAAGAAGCCCGACGACGAGACGGAGATCCCGGAAATCGAGATGTTCGTCGGCGAGTCTCGGGTATTTCCCGCGCCCGGGGTCGCCCGCATCGCCGTCGGCAACGGCCAGATCATGACTGCCGCCGCACTCGACGGAAAGGAAGTCATCCTGTTCGCCAACGGCGTCGGCACCTCTTCGCTGTTCGTCTGGAACGAGGACGGCCGCTACCAGCGGGTAAAGGTCAACATCGTCCCCGGTGACACGACGCGGGTGGCGCGCGAGGTCGCATCCTTTCTGACCACCATCCCGCATGCCAAGGCCTCCATCGTCGGCGACAAGGTGATCGTTGAAGGCGATGCGCTGACCGACGCCGATCTCGCCAAGATCGAACTGCTTGAAAAAAGATATCCGCAGATCGTCAACTTCACCAACCGCCTCGGGTGGGAACCCATGGTGATGCTCGACGTGAAGGTTGTCGAATTCCCGGTGAGCGAGTTGCGCGAGCTCGGCCTCAGATGGAGCACGACCGGCGGCGCCGCGGTCGCCGGCGTATGGAGTCCTTCGAGGAGGGGACATGACGGGCCCTATCAGCTCAACATCCATACGGGGCAGGGCAGTCAGCCGCCGGTGACCTCTGCGGACGGCGGTACCGACGGTGTGAAGCTGACGTCGTCGCTCAACGTGCTCACCGGCCTGAACATGGGCCTCAACGCGCAGCTGAACCTGCTGGCCCAGGACGGCAAGGCCACGGTCCTGTCCGAGCCGCAGCTCGCCGCGCGCAGCGGCGCCAGGGCGAGCTTTCTGGCCGGCGGCGAGTTTCCCTATTCCGTCGCCACGCGCGACGGCATCACGGTCCAGTTCAAGAAGTACGGCGTCAAGCTGGATATCGAACCCAAGGTGGACAGGACCGGTGCGGTACGCGCGACGATGGACGCAGAGGTCAGCAAGATCGATCCCTCGGTTTCCACCCCTAACGGTCCTGCGCTCCTCACTCGCACAACACGTACCGAGTTCAACCTGCGCAGCGGCGAGACCATGGTGATGTCCGGGCTGATCGAACGGGACCATAGTACGAACGTCGACAAGATTCCTCTGCTCGGCGACATTCCCGTCCTCGGGGCCTTGTTCCGGTCCAGGCGCTTTCAGAACCGGGAAACGGAGCTGGTCGTATTCGTCACGCCGCGCATCGTCGATCCGGGCTCGCCCGGACAGGCGGACCGGATAGAGAAGGTGCACGAGCGGCTGGGACAGAGGCTCGGCCCGAAACCCTATCTGAGCGATCCGCTGCTGCCCGGCGTCGATCCGGCGGGACCGTTCCCGGCAAGCAGCCAGCAGGCCCCCGTTCCCGCCGCGCCGGAGCAGGACTCCGCCAGCGCCGGCATCAAGGGACCCCTGCCCGTGGAGCCGGTGACTCCCGTGCCGGTTGCTTCTCCATCCGCCGCTGCTCCTGCGCGGATTGCCAACGCATCCGCCGCGTCCGCCTTGCCGGCTGTGTCACAGGTGCGGCGCGACCCGGGCGGCACGCCGCTGCGCGTCAAACACGACAAGGCGGCCGTGCGTGCCGCGCCTGATCATCGGGCCGATGTGCTGCTGCAGCTGGAACGCGGCGCTATCGTGCGTCTGGGCGACAAGGGCGTGGCCGGCGCCGCTGGCAGCTGGCGGCACGTCGCGGTCGGCGAGTTGCAGGGATGGCTGCCTGCCGATGCGGTCACCCCCCTGCAGGGCGAACCCGGCCAGTCATCTCACGGCCCGGCCTCAATTCCCGGCACCGAACAGCAGGGACGGAACCTGCAACTCGGCGCGTCCGCCGGCGTGCTTCCCGTCCCGGGACGCCGAGTGACTGCGGACTTGCCGTCAGGTCCGGCAGCCGGCCAGGGTCAGACAGGCTATCGCGTCATCCTTAATCGGCTGGCGCTGCGCGTGGCGCCGGACATCAACGCCGACGTGGTCACTCATCTGTCCGCCGGCCAGTCGGTCCGCGCCCTCGACCAGCCGCCGCGGCGGCAATGGATGGCGGTCGAGGCCGACGGCAAGCGCGGCTGGGTGTCGGGGCAGTGGCTCAAGCCCGATGATCAACAGCCGACCGGCGATGCGAAGAAATGAAGGAGGCGCAATGCTGCAGGTTGAGATAACCGGGCCGGACGGCAGGCAACGCATGGTCGAGGCACCGGAAGAATGCACGATAGGCAAGAGCGTGCAGAACGAAATCCGGCTCGACAGCTGGAGAGTGGCCAAGGAACACGCGCGACTGTTCTCGACGCCGTCCGGCGTGCTGCTCGACGACCTCGGCGGGTTCGGCGGCGTCAGCGTCAACGGCAAGCGCGTCGAGGTGCAGTATGGCCCCCTCAAGGAGACCGACCTCATTTCGATAGGCCCCTTCACGCTGCGGATCCTCAAGTCCGCGCAGTCTGCGCCTCCCGTGCAGGCCGCGTCGCCCCAGTCGCGCTCGGACACCGCGCCGCGGCGCAACCAGGCCGCGGCCGAAGAAATCCAGGCATCGCGGCGTCTCGCCGAGAAGGCGCAGAAGGCCGTCCTCGAACAGCGCGCCCGACCGACTCACACCGTGGCGGGGGACACGCCAGGGCCTGACGAACGGAAAGAAACGGCCCTGGTCGTCGCGCCCGATCCCACGCTCAAGGAACTCGAATTCGAATGGCGCAAGCGCATCCATGGCAAGCTGCTCGAGACGATGGACCTGAGGCGGCAGGATGTCTCTAGCATGAGCGACGACCGCCTGCGGGCCGAGACCGAAGCCCTGATCCGGCAGATCATCGAGGACCAGCACAAGCACATTCCCGAGGAGATCGACCGCGCGCTGCTGCGCGTGCAGGTGCTCAACGAGGCGATCGGACTCGGCCCGCTGGAAGAATTGCTGGACGACGACAGCGTGACGGAAGTGATGGTCAACCGCTACGACGAGATCTACGTCGAGCGGCGCGGCAAGCTGTTGCGGCATCCGCTGACCTTTACCGGCGACCGCGCCGTGCTCGGCGTCATCGAGCGCATCGTCGCGCCGCTCGGGCGCCGCATCGACGAATCCTCACCGATGGTCGATGCGCGCCTCAAGGATGGGTCACGGGTCAATGCCATCATTCCTCCGCTCGCGCTCAAGGGGCCGGCGCTCACCATCCGCAAGTTCGCCAAGCGCAAGCTGCAGGCAAGCGACCTGGTCGCGTTCGATGCCATCAGCCAGGAGATGGCCGACTTTCTCAAGGTATGTGTCGAGGCGCGGAAAAACATCGTCGTCTCCGGCGGCACCGGCTCCGGCAAGACCACGCTGCTCAACATCCTCTCCAATTTCATCCCCTCCGGCGAAAGAGTGATCACCGTCGAAGACGCGGCCGAACTGAAACTGCATCACGAGCACCTGATCAGCCTGGAAGCGCGTCCGCCCAACATCGAAGGCAAGGGCGCCGTCCTGATCCGCGACCTGGTGAAAAACACGCTGCGCATGCGCCCGGACCGCATCGTCGTCGGCGAATGCCGCGGCGCGGAAGCCCTCGACATGCTGCAGGCGATGAACACCGGCCACGAGGGCTCGCTTACCACCCTGCACGCGAACACCACACGCGACGCGCTCGCCCGGCTCGAAACCATGGTCCTGATGGCCGGCATGGATCTGCCGCTGACGGCGATCCGCGAGCAGGTGGCGTCCGCGGTCGATCTGATCGTGCAGCAAACCCGCTTCGCGTGCGGCAGCCGCAAGGTCACCAGCATCGCTGAAATCACCGGCATGGAGAGCGGCAAGATCCAGATCCAGGAGCTCTTCCGCTTCGTCCACCAGGGTTACGGCGGGCCGGAGGGCAAGGTGCAGGGCTATTTCACCGGCTGCGGGCTGGTACCGGGATTCTACGAGGAGCTGCTCGCGCGCGGCGCCGCGCTCGACATCGGCATCTTCAAGACCGTGCTCGCGGACGACGTCGCATCTCTTGCCGGCGAGGCCTACGAATGAACGCGACGATACTGCTGGTCACACTCATTTTCGCGATCGCGGCATCGCTGCTGGCGTGGTTCGTCATGGACGTCGGATCGGGCGCGATGGCACGTTATCGCGCCAGCTTCACCGAACGAGCGAGCTTCCAGGCCAAGGAGTTCTTCCTCTTCATCGATCCGCAAAAGCTGTTCGCCGCCAATCTCGCCGTCATGCTGCTTGCCGGTCTCGGCATCTGGATGCTCAGCGGCAGTGCGGTACTGGCGATCACCCTGTTCTTTTCCATGACCTTCCTGCCGCGGCTGCTGTACCGCCTGTTGCGCGCGCGGCGCCTGCGCAAGTTCGACGAACAACTGCCGGACGCGCTGATGATGCTCGCCGGCGGCATGCGTGCGGGCGTCGGCCTCGTCTCCGCGATCCAGCAACTCGTGATGGAAGCGCAGGCGCCGCTCGGGCAGGAGTTCGCCGTCCTGCTGCGGGAGCAGCGCATGGGCGTCACGCTGGAGCAGTCCCTGAACAACCTGTCGCGCCGTGTGCCGACGCAGTCGACCATCCTCATCATCTCCGCGATGCGCATTGCGAGCGAGACCGGCGGCGGACTCGCCGAAACCCTGGAGCGTACCGCGCACATGATCCGCAGCCGCCTGCAAATGGAAGGCAAGATCGGCGCGCTGACGGCGCAGGGCAAGCTGCAGGCCTGGATCGTCGGCCTGTTGCCCATGGTGATGATGTTCATTCTCGACCGCATGGAGCCCGAGGCGATGTCGCATCTGTGGCATACGCGCCTCGGCTGGGGCGTGCTTGCCGTGATCGCCTTCCTGGAAATCATGGGCATCTACGTGATCCGCCGCATCGTCGCCATCGACGTCTGACGCACAGGGGGAGCGCAAACATGACAGAGGGAGTCTTCAGGCACGCGGGCACGGTCATCTGGCTGGTGGCGTTGGCGATCGGCCTGTCGGCGGCGCTCGTCGGCTGGCTGCTCAGCCGCGCGCTGGCCGAAGTGCCGGAAGAGGATCGCCAGTACAAGGACCCGCCGCCCGCCGGCTTCCGCCTTGCATGGCTGCCGATCCAGTGGGTCAGCCATTATCTGGCCCCCTTCGTCCACGGCAAGGCGCGCGATCGCATCGCCGCCCGCCTGTTGCGGGCCGGACTGGATTACTGCCTGTCGCCGGCGCAGTTCATCGCCTCGCGCATCGTCTGCGGCCTGCTCTGCGGCGCCCTCGCATGGTGGACCCTCGGCTCATTCGACCAGCGCGAGATCGGCGAGCCGGGCTTCGGCAACGGCATCTATCTGCAGGTCTTCCTTTATGCGGCGCTGTTCGGCGGCTTCTATCCCGGCATCTGGCTCAAGGACAGGATCGCCCTGCGGCGACGCGAGATGCTCAAGTCGCTGCCGTTCTATCTCGACATCATCACGCTCTGCGTCGAAGCAGGCCTGAACCTGCAGGGCGCGGTCCAGCAGGCAGTCGCCAAGGGCCCCGGGGGCGTGCTGCGCGAGGAATTCCAGCGCATGCTGCGCGACGTTCGGGCCGGCAAGCCGCGGGCCGAAGCGCTGCGCAACATGGCAGAACGCCTGCAGGAACCCGCCGTGTCGCATTTCGTGATCGCCGTCATCCAGGCCGAGCGCATGGGCATGAACCTCGGTCCGGTGCTGCGCGCGCAGGCAGACCAGCGCCGCAGCGAACGCTTCCTGCGCGCCGAAAAACTGGCGATGGAGGCCCCGGTGAAGATGCTGTTCCCGCTGATCTTTTTCATCATGCCCTGCACCTTCGCGGTGCTGTTTTTCCCGATTGTCATGAAGTTCATGCATTCCGGCTTGTAGCCGTGTTGCCTGCTCAGCTTTTCGTGGGCGGCCCCGACAGGAGCCGCGCAAGTGTAGACCGTGACCGAATGAGGAATCGCCATGCCCGTCACCGAAGCCCTGATCCAGACCCGTTCCGCCAGTCACCCGCTCCGTCTGCGCGTGGCCAACAGTTTCTGCAGCCGTTTCGCCGGACTGATGTTCAAGAAGCGTCTTGCCGCCGACGAGGCACTCCTGCTCACCTGGTGCCAGAGCGTGCACACCGCCTTCATGCGCTTTGCGATCGACCTCGTCTACCTCGACGAGAACGGCTGCGTGACCAAGTGCGTCGAGAAGCTGAAGCCCTGGCGCTGCAGCCGCAGCAGCCTGCCAAAGGCGGACCGCTGTCCCGCCGCGCTGCCCGCGCGTCATGTGCTGGAACTTGCCCCGGGTACCATTGCCCGGCTGGGCATCCGCGAGGGTGACCGCGTGGTGTATCCGGAAGCCGAACGGCATCGGGCAAGAATGGCGGGCAGCACGGAAACGACGCGGCCGCGCCCATCCCGGCAGGGCGGCGCCGGCATGGTCGAATTCATCGTCGTCGGCCCCATCCTCACCATGCTCGGCCTGTCGGTGCTGCAGTACGGCATGCTGTTCTTCGCCAAGAACCAGGTCAATCACGCCGGCTTCATGGCCGCGCGCGCCGGAGCCATGATGAACGCCAGCGTGAACGCGATCGAAGACGCCTACGTCGATGCATTGATCCCGGCATACGGCGGCGGCACGAGCGCCGGGGAGCTGGCCGAAGCCCGTCAGCGCGCGCGCACGGACCTGACCGGCAGACCGGACGGCCGCATGCTCGCGATAGAAATGCTCAACCCGACGAAGGAAAGCTTCGACGACTGGAACGACGCCGGCCTGCAGCAGACCGTCGGCAACAGCCGCCGCGTCATACCGAACTCTGAACTTGCCCTGCGCGATCCCGGCCGCATCGGTTCCCAGTCGGGTCAAAGCATCCACGACGCCAACCTGATCAAGCTTCGCATCACCCACGCCTACGAACCCAAGGTACCGGTCGCCGGGACAGTCTTCAACCGCTATCTGCGGTGGATGGACAACGGCAGCAACCCCGACTACAGCCGCATGCTCAGCGCGGGCCGCATACCCCTCGTCACGCATGTGACGCTCAACATGCACAGCGACGCCATCGAGCCGCCCAATCCCGTCTCCATGCCGGGGCCGGGCAACAACGGCCGGCCATCCGATCCCGGCACGCCGCCCGCCAACGGCAATCCGCCGCCATCCTGCCTCACGGCCGGCTGTACGGTGGAGACGCCGCAGACCGCCTTTGCCCCCGGCGATACCGGCACCGGTGGCGGCGCGCAAACCGGAAGCCAGGAGCCCCCGCCGTGCATGTGACAACGATACTGGGCTTGCTCGTCGGGCGCGTATTCGGTCCGGCGCTCCTGCTGCTGCTGCTGACAATCCTGAGCCCGTCGCATGTGCTCGCGCAGACAGCAGGCGGAGCAGCAGAAACCGCGGGAACCTCGGTAACGACACCGGTCCCCGTCTTCAGAATCTGCGACCCGCCACCGGTCTGCTTCGCCAGCGTCGAGGCCCGCCAGGCCTGGGCCGCGCAGAACCGCTGCCGCTTCCTGGAAGACGTCTGCACGCAAACCACACCCGAAAACGATCATCGCGGCGCGCAGCAGGAAGACCGCGGGTTCTGGGGCAATCTGTGGCACGGCATCGAGTCCCGGCTCGTCTATGGATACGAGTTCGTCAAGGGCTTGCTGACCGGGTTGAAGGACCAGGTGGCCGACCTGTTCAGTCTGGTCACGAACATCGACGAGGCAGTGCAGGGCCTGGTCGCCCTCGGCCGCGCATTCCACGACGACCCGCAGGCCACGCTGCGCACGCTCGCCGGCCTGCTCGGTCAGGCCGCGGTCGACACGATCACGCGCGCCACGCACTGCGGCGCCTACGACCTCGGCCGCGTGGTCGGCCAGCACGTCAATCCCGCCGTGATGCTCAGACTCGCCACCCGTCTGTCCCGCTATGGCGATGACCTGGGCGCGGCGGTCAACGCGACGAGACACGACTTCGGCTGCGCAAGCTTCGCGGCCGGCACGCCCGTTCTGACCGACAGGGGACGCGTACCGATCGAGCAGATACGGATCGGACAGATCGTGCTGTCGCGAGACGGCCGGAGCCAGACAGACATTCCGCGGCCGGTGACCGACGTTTTCAGTCGAACCACAAGCAGTCATCGGATACTCAGAACCGAATACGATACGCTCAGAGTCACCGACGAACACCCGTTCTGGGTACAAGGCAAGGGCTGGACCCAGGCCAAGGACGTCACCGACGAAGATGTCATCGCCGGGCGCGAGGGCGACGCGCTGGTACTGAGCAATCAGGAGGTGAAGCAGGCCCTCAAAGTCTTCAACTTCAGCGTTGCCGATACGGCGAGCTACTTCGTTGGGGAGGGCGGGAGTTGGGCGCACAATGCATCTTGCGCCCTGGTACCCGGAGGTGGCTTGGCCGCACATGAAGCGGCAGGAGGGCATGCGATAGCACGCCATGTGGGGCGTACTGAACAGCAGCTACGTGCGCGCTTCGAAGATAATCCAAGAATGAAAATATCTTCAACATTCGTCGATCGTGTATCCGCTGAACGTTTTGTATCGGCCGCTATTAACGCTGAGCAAGAGAGAGTTCGCGAGTTTGCAGCAAGTGGCCGCCCTTCCCTCACGATCGATTATGTTGCGAAAGATGCTACAGGGATTTCAGTGCAAAGAGGAATCCCTGGAATAGTCCACGTGAACGGCGTAAGAATTGTTTTGATAAAAGCCCCAAGCATGCCGGACGGTTATTTGATCCTTACAGCGTACCCACAGCCATGAACTCGTCCCGATATCCTGCTCTTAGACATCTATTCGGCGCATACTTTCATCAAGATTTTGATCTCGAATACAAAGACGCAGAAGACGCAATCAATGGTTTTCTATCTTTGGAGCCCCAGCAAGAAATTGAGGCATCAGTTGTGGAGTTGCATGACTTACTGAAGTTGGGTCTTAGTGAAAGCGATCTGGAACGCTTGCTTATTCGACTGGGACTAGCTTATGACGCTACATCCACAGGGCTAACGAATTCAGAGTGGCTAGAACATGTCAAGCAGCGTTTGGAGACCCGCAGTAATTGGAATCGAAATTCGTGACAACTCCACATCGCGTGCACTGCCATTCTTCATCGAACTACTGGCAGAAGTTAACTGATATGGAAGAGGATGCAATCGCACAGGGGACGATATTCCGATTCCCGGCCAAATGGCCATATGAGGAGATGGTGGACCTGATGTTGCTGAACCTGCCGGAAGAGGGAACCGAACATTCCCTGGTCGTTACATCCGGACTCAAGGCAGGTCGCCTCTTGGTCAGACTTCCACTCGAAGCAGAACTACAAGGGCCAATTGCTGTAAGTAGAAAGTGGCTTATCGAGAACTGGGCGAAGTGGATTTACCCGGATTGCGAGGCGGAAGAGGTTATGTGTACGCGACATTACCCGGTTCCCAAGCGGCCAGTATTGACATCAGCTCCGCCTTTGCCCTAGTACGCCGGTGCTTCCAAGCCTCGACCTACGCCGTCAGGGAGATTTAAAGGATGAATAAACTGTCATGCGAATCGTTGGCTCAACTGCTCTGTTGCTACTTCCATCAAGATTTCATGGAGGAGTACGAAAGTCCCGACCACGCCATCGCCGCATTCATTGCGGAAGAGCCAATTGGATACATACAAAAGACACTGGAAGACATCGAGAAACTACTGTCCACGCGTATTTCTGATGAAGATATCGATAAACTAATTTCAAATCTCAGCTGCGCGTACGATCCGCATGCCGAGGGCAGGACGAGCAGGCTATGGCTGCAGCATGTCCAGCAGAAGATTAAAGAAGCCATGGAGTGACAATTTTGATGAGTAGAGACCAGAGGCGTTCTTATCCTGTCAACTTGGAACAGGTTTATCCGTCACTTCACCAGTTCTTTGGAGGCTATTTTCATGAAGACTTCAATCTCGAATTTAAGGACGAAGAAGATGCGATCAATACGTTTCTGACGGACGAACCATTGGAAAAGATTTCTTCGTCACTCGCTGAGTTGGATCAGGTTCTAGAGGTGGAGATTATTGAAGAGGAAGCCTCCCGGTACCTCGAAGATTTTGGATCCGCGTACTATCCTGCAGCCCGAGGAAGAACGGCCTTGGAGTGGTTGAAGCACGTCAGGGAGAGGCTGGCCAGCTATGTCAGTTCCAAGTCGAACGCTGACCAATGACGAATCCATAAGGGTGGCATGACAATAGTCTTGAGAATCGGTTGACTTAAGCCGGACACATGTACCTGGCAGCGCCCAACCTCAATCATGAACTCTCCCCAGTATCCTGCGCTTGGACATCTGTTCCGTGCGTACTTCCATCAAGATTTTGATCTCGAATACAAGGATGGGGATGAAGCAATCGAGGGTTTTCTTTCGTCGGAGCCGCAGGAAGAAATTGAGGCATCAGTTATCGAGTTGGAACTGGAAGTTTCTAAATTGACGACACACTGCGGACTATGAGCGCCTGGCAAAAACTTGTCTCGCTTAAAGCACGGTCCATCATCCGAGGAGCAGTATTCCGATTCCCGGCGAAATGGCCGTATGAGGGAATGGTTGATCTTCTGGTGCTCCGTCTGCCCGGAGACACCACATTGCATTCTCTAATTGTCACGTCTGGGCATAAAGCGGGCCACCTGCTTGTTCGGTTACCGATTGAAGCGGAGCTGCCAGGCGTGAATGCTTTGAGCAGGCAATGGATCGTCGATAACTGGGCAAAGTGGATTTATCCGGAGTGCGACGTGCGGGAAGTTCTTTACGCCAAACATTACGCCGTGCCCCGTCGTCCTAAGGACGCGCTTTGATTTCTGAATGGTGTCGGCTGCTTCGTGTACTTGCCGGCTAGCTGCGCCGACTGCATCCACTTTGTGCCCTTCGAAAGTAGTTTTGTACTCAAACTCATGAGGTGTAAATGAGCATAAGTTTCATCGCAGGGAATCTGCTAGGCCGCGCCGCAATCAGCTATCTCATCGTTCTGGTCATCGTCTCGCTGTTGAGTAAGCTCGACTGGCGTCTCGCTTTGCGGCGCAGTGTGCGATGGTACGGCCTGCTGTCAGTGCTGGTTCTGACATTGGCTGGAATCGGGGTCGCCGCATCGAGAGGGGGATTCGCCGCATGAGTACCGAATCAGGCATGAATCAGTTCGACAACAGGCGTCGCCGTCTTCTCGTCGCCGGTGGCCTGTATGTAAGTGGCGGCGTGTTTGCCGGCGTCGCCCGGGCGGGCAGTTCAGAAACGAACGCGCAGGCGCCGCGCGAGATGCAGATTCACAAGGTTCGCGAACTGGGTCTGGAGATCTGGGTAGAGAACCAGCCGCCCTGGCGCACCGAGCTGCAACGCGGGGCGCATCCGACTTTCATTGCGGAGGCACCTGAAGCGCATCATCCGCCTGCGGTGATGAGCTATTCGAGCTGGCCGAAGGAGCGTGTCGCCGAGGGGGCATTCGCGACGATGGCGAGGACCGCTATCACCCGTGCGAGTCAGAATTTTGGATTGAACGTCGCCGCGAGCCGGGCGCTGACGATTTTGCCGGCAAAGCATGCTTCGCTGAGCGGGCATGAGGCTGATTTCGTGGGCACGGTGCAGGGCGTTGCGATGGATGTCCGGATATTCGTCGGACAGGAGAAGGGGCGGTTTCCGGTGGTTCTGACGCTATATACCCGGAAGGGCAAGATTCATCACCTGGAACAGCATGTGCGGCGAGCCTGGGGACGGCTTGCGTATCTGTGATCCCCCAGTATGCGGCCGCACTGCCCGCATACTCAGGAACAATCCCCGTTGTCGCTCGGGCGATCAAAGACCATCGAGGAATTTGCCGCCGCTGCGTGGGCAGCACGATTTCATCCGCATACGTTGCCTGGGGATTACCGGTCGATGCAGTATCTGTACTGATACCAGACCCGTGAAGTGGCACGTCCCTGAACGGAAAGCACGCCTCCCGAGGAGACGTGTTCCCGGTCCCGCTCGGTGCCGCACATGCTTGCCAAAAGCTTACAAAGCAACTAGGTAGCAATGTCTCACCCGGCTTGTTTTATCCTGCGCTCTCTGGCTGTGTCGGAGAGCCGCTCATTTACGAGCGGTCTAGGGCCGCCGTCGGTGTAGACCACGGCTTTGATCCCGCCGTATTTATGATGGTAATGGTCCTCGATCCTGGTTACTCTGTCCGACTTGATTTCAACCCGGAACACGCAGGCGTATGGGAAGCTGAAACCAGCAACTGTCGTGCCTTCCTCGACGCCGAGAAAAGTCAACTTCTCTATTACTCTGACCGTCGTCGGCGGCTCGTTTCCATGTTGGCTTATCCAGTCGAAAGTGCTTGTTGTACTGTCGCCTGGCTTGTAGGGGGCGTTGCCGTTGCTGATATCCCCTAGTTCCAACGGTATGTGAGTGTAAGTGTAGTTTTGTACGGTATTACCTGAGACGGTCGTAAAGCCGGTTGTTTTCATCCAGTGCCTTGCGCCGCGAAGTGAAAGTTCTTCCGACACGAGTTTGGGGTAGTGGCCGTTTGCCGATACATGTTCGGGATTTTCATCCGTAATTAACACGCCCTGCCGTCCGGCGTACGAATAAGGGACAACTGCTGTCACGGTGTTCGTTTGGTGCATTGTCTCAATCTGATTTGTCCAAGAGTCAAATTCTTCAACGCCGTCCACAGCTATATCCCCAACCTGCACATCATCATGCCGCGGAAAGCAATCGTCGTAGGTCACCGAACGCGAACTCGCGGTAAACACCGGTGCCGGGCTGAGCTTGAGCGGGTTGTTGTCGATGGTGTTGATGTTGCTGGTTTGCGGGGCTTCGTTCCCGCTGCCTGCGCCCGCTTCGGTGCTGCTGCTTGCGGTGCTCGCGTCGCCGCCATCGCCGTCGCCGTCCCCGCCGCAGGACGTCAGACCCATTACGAGTGCCAATGCACAGACTGCCTTCACTTTCATGCTGCTCGCCTTTTCTCTTGTTGAAAAGACAAGATGCTAAGTTGGCGCTGACATGACAGGGGTTCCAAAATGTTAATGTTGCAACGACCGCTCTCGCGCTGCGTCGATTACAACGGTTGAACACCGGGCATGCGGCCCAAGATAGTCGAAACGCCGCGGCGTCCTGTCCGCGCGCGCTTCGACCGCGTATACCCATCCCATGCACCTGCCACGCTCCACCACCGTCATCCTCGCCATCCTCGCGTCGCTGCATGCCTACATCGGCTGGCGCATTCTTCCCGCGCTGCCGGTGCCGCTGGCGGTGCAGGTGCTCGGCGCGCTCTGGCTGGTGGCGTCGTTCGTCCTGATCCCGGCGAGCATGATGTCGCGCGGGATGCGGCAGCCGATGGCCGACCGGGTGGCGTGGGCGGGGTTTCTGGCGCTCGGCCTGTTTTCTTCGCTGTTCGTGCTGACCCTGCTGCGGGACGTGGCGCTGGCAGTCGCGGTGTTGTTCGGCGCGGGGTCGGAGTCGCTGGTGCGCGGCACGGGCATCGGCGTGCCGGTGCTGGCGGGCTTTGCGGCGCTGGCGGGTTTCTTCAATGCGCGCCGGGTGGCGCGGGTGGTGGAGGTGGACGTGCCGATCGCGGGCCTGCCCGAGGCGCTGCATGGTTTCACCATCGCGCAGATCAGCGACATCCACGTCGGGCCGACCATCAAGCATGGCTACCTGAACCGTATCGTCGATGCGGTCAATGCGCTGCAGGCCGACGCGGTGGCGGTGACCGGCGATCTGGTCGACGGGGCGGTCCGCCACCTCGCGCCACATACCGCGCCGCTGGCCAGGCTGCAGGCGCGGCACGGGGCATTCTTCGTGACGGGCAATCATGAATACTATTCCGGCGCCCATGCCTGGATCGCGGAGGTGCGCCGCCTCGGCCTGCGGGTGCTGATGAATGAGCACGTGGTGCTGGAGCATGACGGCGCTTCGCTGCTGCTGGCGGGCGTGACCGACTACACCGCGCATCATTTCGATCCCACCCACCGCAGCGACCCGCACAAGGCGCTGCTCGGCGCGCCGGAGGGGGTGGGGGTGAAAGTGCTGCTCGCGCATCAGCCGCGAACCGCGCCGTTTGCCGCCAGGGCCGGTTTCGACCTGCAGTTGTCCGGCCACACGCACGGCGGTCAGTTCTTCCCGTGGAATTTCTTCGTGCCGATGCAGCAGCCCTGGGTCGCCGGTCTCAAGCGGCTGGAAAACCTGTGGGTCTACATCAGCCGCGGCACCGGCTACTGGGGGCCGCCGAAACGCTTCGGCGCGCCGTCGGAGATCACCCGGGTGCGCCTGGTCCGCGCCTGAGTTCTCTTGACCGAACGCAACTAAGCTTGCGATTCCGGCTTTCATGCCGGTTTTCAAGCACGGTCGTTCGGAACAAAAAATTGCAGCTGATCCTCAAAACAGCAAACAAGGGGCGCCTGCCGGCGCTCCGATAACGAACGAGGAGACAGTCATGAAAAGACCGGAGACTTTCGGCCGTCATCGCGCAGCCCGCGCATCGCATCCCGCTCCCCGCACGCGCGAATGCCCCCGCATTCCGCCTCGCCCTCGCTGATTACCCCCATCCCTGAAACCGCCGCGCCTGCCGCGCCATAAGCGCGTTCGGCCGGCATTCCGTGCGACGCCGCGCGTCCCGCTGCGCCGGTGGTGGTCGCGCATATCCCGTTCATCAAGGAGCATCATGCGTAAAACAGGAAACGTCTTTCTGCTGCCCGTGCTGTGCAGCGCCGCCGTACTGCTGGCCGCCTGCGGCGGTTCCGATCCCGCCGGTACGGCTTATACCTCGGGGACCAGCATCAAGCCTTTGCTCGGCCTGCTCGATCCGCTCGCGCCGGAAACGGATCTCGGCGGCCCTGATACCCCGGAGACGGACTACAGCAGCCGGTCGCTCTACAGCGGGCCGGCGCCGCGCCCCGGTCCCGATCTTCTTTACGCGAAGCCGCCTCGTGCGCCGCAGCTTGAAAACACCGGCATCTGGCGCGCAAGGCCGATCCTGGTCTCGGGCGCGAGCGCTTACCGGCAGGGCGAATTCCTCTACCAGGACTATCTGTACGACGACCGCGGCGCCAACGGCACGCTGTTCGATCCCACCGATGCCCGGCGTTCCAACGAGACGTTCTCGCGCGGGAACGGTACCTACACCTATCCGAACGATCCGGCGTACGCGGGCAACGCGGCCGACATCGTGGAATTGCGCATCAAGCCGCAGTCGGGCTTTACCGCGTTCCGCGTGACGCTCAACAGCCTGATCGATGCCGAACGCGTCGGCATCACGATCGCGCTCGGCGATTCGGCCTCGCCGCGGGCCTTCCCGTTCGGCGCCAATGTCGCGGCGCCGGGGCAGTACTTCCTGACGGTGCACGGCACGCAGGCGGTGCTGACCGATGCCGCCACCGGCGGCGTGGTCTCGCCCGCGCCGGAGGTGAGCGTGGACATGGAGCGCCGGCAGTTCGAGGTGCGGGTGCCGGTCACCGCCTGGAATCCGGGGCGCAATGTGGTGCGGGTGGCGGCCGGCGCGGGCTTGTGGGACCGCGCGAACAATCGCTACATGACGCCGCAGGCGGTGGCGAGCAGCACGACACCGGGCGGCTCGGGCACGCTGACGCGGCCGGCAGCATTTTTCAATGTCGCCTTCCGCTTCAACGAGCCGATGCTGCGCATCAGCGAGATCGCGTCCGGCACCTCTTACTGGCGGGAGAATGCGCAGGCCTCGGCGCTGGCATCGGGGGACATCAGCGCCTTCCACGCCAGCGTCGACTTCGGCAAGCTGGCGGCAAAGGTGAACGATGACATGCCCGGCCAGCCGCAGGGCGTGCCGCAGACGGGACCGATCAATCGCATCTTCGCCAGCGCCGTGGAGACCAGGCAGGGAGTGGACTTCTCCGTCGAATGCGGCAGCGCGCCGACCTGCAAGGGAGAGTACCGCGGCCAGCTGCAGCCGTACACGCTGTACGTGCCGGTCAAGCCGCGCCCCGCCGGGGGCTACGGGCTGACGCTGCTGCTGCACTCCCTCGGCGGCAATCACAACCAGTACCTGGCGTCGCGCAACCAGTCGCAGCTCGGCGAGCGCGGTGCCGGCCACCTGGTCGCCACCGCGCTCGGCCGCGGCCCGGACGGCTGGTATGTGGATGACGCGGCGGCGGATACCTTCGAGATGTGGGCCGACATCGCGCGGCATTATCCGCTCGACCCGGAACTGACCTCGATCAGCGGCTATTCGATGGGCGGGCATGCGACCTTCAAGTTCGGCACCCGCTATCCGGACCTGTTCGCCCGCGCCCATGCCGTGGTCGGACCGCCGGCGCTCGGCATCTGGGTGCCGCCGGCGGAACCGACCGGCGGCGACGCGACCAACACCTATCACCTGCTGCCGGGCCTGCGCAATCTGCCGATCATGATGTGGGTGCAGGCGGCGGATGAACTGGTGCCCTATGCCGGGACCCTCGCCCAGGCGCAGCGTCTCGACCAGCTCGGCTACCGCTATCGCTTCGACACCTATGCGAGCGGCGAGCACCTGACGCTGGCCGTGCACGACCAGTATCAGGGCAGCGCGGACTTCCTCGGCGACGCGCGCGTCAATCGCAATCCCGCTCATGTGACGTATGTCGCCAACCCGGCGATGGATGTGCCGTCGCGCGGCCTGGTCGGCAATCACGCCTACTGGCTGTCGGACATCGCGGTGCGGGACACCGGCTCGTCCGCGCCGCGCGGCAGCATCGACGCGGTATCGCGCGGCTTCGGCGAAGGCGATCCGGCGGTGTCGCCGACGCAGAGCGGCGCCGGGGTCACCACCGGCGATCTCGGGCTGCAGGCCTATGTGAGCCAGTTCCGCACCTGGGGCCTGCCCACCGTCGCGCCGGCCGCCAACCGGCTCGATCTGGTCGCGCGCAACGTCGCCGCCGTCACCGTCCATCCCCAGCGCGCGAAACTGAATTGCGATGCGCAGCTGGTGGTGGACACCGACGGGCCGCTGACCGTGACGCTCGCCGGATGCAACCGGCAGCTGCGCTATCCGTGAAGAGATTTGAGCTGCCGCAACCGGCAGGGTGACTGGTAACACATCGACATAGTCCGATACGCGCGCCGCCGAACCCGCTTCGGCGGCGCCGGTCGAAATCCTCGCATTGCATCGAATTGATGCAACTATTGAAGCAAGGAAATCGGCTGAAGGAGAAGGACGTGGGCATATTAGGCAGCATCCTGGGCAAGCGTGACAACGGGATGCCATACCGGACCGTGGACGGGGGCCATCCGGCACCGTATCCGGACATGACCGACGAGCAGTTGTACAACTACGAGATGGCGTTCAACGTTCCACGCAGGACATTCGACCGGCCGCCGACGCCGGCGCCGGCACCCGGACAGGCACAGCCTGCGGCGCGCGGCGGCAGGCAGGAACCCTCGCTGGCAACCGACGGCATGGCCACCGAGCAGGCCGTCGAGGCGCCGCCGGCCGCGGCTCCGCGGCAGATGGAAGACGAGCAGGAAAGCGAAGAGCGCCGGTTCGACGCGCCGCGCTACACCGCCCGCGCGCAGACGGGCGCCGCCGATGCGAGCACGCTCGCCCGCACCATGGTCAACCCGGCGCTGCCAAGCAGGACGCCGGCGCCGCCGCTGGATTTCAGCCGGCCGGTGAGAATGATCACGACCAGGCAGCCGGTCGAGATCATCACCACCCGGGCGCGGCATCCCGTGTACAAGGTGCACGGCTACATCGGCGACGACGACGTGGTGACGGTGTTCACCAGCGACGGCCGCCTCTCGGAAAACGGATTGCCCTACCTGGAGAATGTGCCGGAGATGGAACGCCTTTACCTGAACATCTACCTCAACCGCGACGGCATCAGCACCGACCGTTTCGTCGTGACCCAGCATCCGACGCGCGAGGCGGCCGACGCCGAAGCCGAGGCCAATGCGCAGAAGGGCAAGGGCGATCGGATCAAGTGCGTCGACGTCGAACTCGATCTCTGACTCAGGCGCCGCGGAACAGCCGCTTGATGCCGTGCGGCGGCGCGCGGAAGTATTGCGGCGGCCCATCCACGTGGGCGCCGAGTTCGGCCGCCGCATGCCACGGCCAGCGCGGGTTGTAGAGGATGCCGCGCGCCAGCGCTACCATGTCGGCCTTGCCCGAGCCGACGATTTCTTCCGCCTGTGCGGGTTCGGTGATCAGGCCCACCGCCATGGTCGGCAGTCCCGACTCGCGCCGTATGCGTTCCGCGAACGGCACCTGGTAGCCCGGACCCAGCTCGATCTTCTGCAGCGGCGAGAGGCCGCCGGTGGAGACATCGATGAATGCGCAGCCGCGCCCGCGCAGTGCCTGTGCGAAGGCCACCGTCTGTTCCAGGTCCCAGCCGCCTGCTACCCAATCGGTAGCTGACACGCGCACGCCGACCGGCTTGTCGGCGGGGAAGGCGGCGCGCACCGCGTCATAGACCTCGAGCGGGAAGCGCATGCGGTTTTCCAGCGACCCGCCGCAGGCGTCGGTGCGCTGGTTGGACAAGGGCGACAGAAACTGATGCAGCAGATAGCCGTGGGCGGCGTGCACCTCGATCGCGTCGATCCCGAGGCGGTCGGCGCGGCGCGCGGCGTCGACGAAGCGGTCCCGTACGCGCCGCAGGCCCGCTTCGTCGAGCGCGATCGGGGTGGCGTCGTGGTCGGCGTACTTGAGTGCCGACGGCGCGGAGGTGATCCACCCGCCGTCCTCCGGCAGGATCGATTGCCCGCCTTCCCACGGCACCCGCGTCGATGCCTTGCGTCCGGCATGCGCCAGCTGCACCGCGATCGGCATCGGCGAATAGCGGCGCACCGCCTGCAGCACCCGGGCGAGCGCGGCTTCGGTGTCGTCGGACCACAGGCCGAGATCGGCCGGGGAGATGCGGCCTTCCGGCTCGACGGCGGTCGCTTCCAGAATCAGCAGGCCGGCGCCGGACAGCGCGAGATGGCCGAGATGGATTTCATGCCAGTCGGTGGCGCAACCATCCTGCGCGGAATACTGGCACATCGGCGCGATGACGATGCGGTTCGGCAGGCTGAGGCCGCCGAGGCTGATGGGAGAGAAAAGTGTGCTCATGCGCTATCCATGAAAGAAAACGCGCCGCAATGCCGGCGCTGGCGATTTCAACTATGCTGCTGCCATCTTCGGCAGCGGAAACGGCATGCGAGAACCAAGACTCGATTTGATCATTGTTTCGTCTTATCTGCTGGCGGCCGCCGCGCTCGCGATCGTGCTCTGGAAAGGACTGCTGGCGGCATTGTTCGCCGGCCTGCTGGTGTACTCGCTGGTCATCGTGCTGGCGCCGGTGCTGGGCAGGAACATCAGCGACCAGCGCGCGCGGGTGATCGCGGTGGCGCTGCTCGGCTCGCTGATCGTGCTGCTCCTGACGCTGACCGTCTGGGGGACGGTGAGTTTCTTCCGCAGCGACGCCGGCAGCGTCGAGGCGCTGATGCGCAAGATGGCGGACATCGTGGAAGCCTCGCGCGGCCAGCTGCCGCCGTGGCTGGAAGCGCGCATCCCCGACGGCGCGCAGGCGATACAGGAAGCAATCACGCGCTGGCTGCGCGAGCACGCGTTCCAGGCCCAGGCGCTCGGCCAGGAAGCGGGGCGCGTCATCGCCCACCTGCTGATCGGCATGGTGATCGGCGCCATGGCCGCGCTCTACGACACCACCACCGCCCCCAACTACAAGCCGCTGGCGGCGGCCCTGCATGAGCGGCTGGTCAACCTGCACCGGGCGTTTCGCAGCATCGTCTTCGCCCAGGTGCGCATCGCCGCGCTCAATGCGGTATTCACCGCGCTCTACCTGGCGGTGCTGCTGCCGCTGCTCGACATCCGGCTGCCGCTGACCAAGACCATGATCGCGGTGACCTTCTTCGCCGGCCTGCTGCCGGTGATCGGCAATCTCATTTCCAATACGGTGATCGTGATCGTCAGCCTGTCGCATTCGCTCGGCATCGCGCTGGCGTCGCTCGCCTTCCTGGTGGTCATTCACAAGCTGGAATACTTTCTCAACGCGAAGATCATCGGCCTGCACATCAATGCGCGCGCTTGGGAACTGCTGGCCGCGATGCTGACGATGGAAGCGATATTCGGCCTGCCGGGCGTGGTCGCCGCGCCGGTGTTCTATGCCTACCTGAAAAAAGAGCTGAGCGACCGCGGCCTGGTCTGACCGGATGTCACGCGTCGCCGACGGTGACGATCACCACGCCGGTGCCGCCGCAGTTGGGGCAGGGTGCAGAGGCGGCATCCCTGCCGCTGCCGGCGCACACCGGGCAGGTGTTTTCGCCGGTCTGCTCGGCGCCGGGGCTGGCTTCGTCGCCCGGATTGCGGGGCGCGGGCGTGGGCGCATTGGTATTGGTCGTGCTCATCCTTGCTCCTCTCTTCATCGTTCCGATGCCTGGCGGCCGATCGCCGCGCGCACCGCATCCGCATATTTGTCGCCGCGCGAAATCGCTTCGAAGTAGTTCTGCATCTGCTTGCGCGTGACCTGCGGCGGCAGCGGCGGCACGCTGGCATCGACCACCGCTTCCAGCAGGAAGGGGCGGTCGGCCGCAAGCGCTTCGTCCCAGGCGGCGCCGATCTGCTCCGGGCTGTCCACCCGCCTGCCGTACAGGCCGAGCATCCGCGCGTAGTCGGCATAGGCGAAGTCCGGCAGTTCCTGCGACACCGGGTACATCGGCTCTCCCTGCTGGCCGCGCTGTTCCCATGTGACGAAGTTCAGGTCGCGATTGTTCAATACCAGCACGATGAGCCGCGGGTCCCGCCAGGTGCGCCAGTCGCGGGCGATGGTGATCAAGGCGTTCAGGCCGTTCATCTGCATCGCGCCGTCGCCCGCCAGCGCGATCACCGGCCGCTGCGGGTGCGCGTACTTGGCGGCGATCGCATAGGGCAGCGCGCAGCCCATGGTGGCGAGCCCGCCCGAGAGCGAGGCCATCATGCCGGCCCGCATGTCGAGGTGCAGCGCATACCAGGCGGTGGCCGAACCGGAGTCGCAGGTCAGGATGCAATCGTCCGGCAGGCGCGGTGACAGCTCGGTGAAGACGCGCTGCGGATTGACCGGATCGGCCGGGTCCTGCGCCCGCCGCTGCATCAGGTCGCGCCATTGCCGGACCTGCTGTTCTATCTGGTGCTGCCAGCCGCGGTCGCTCTTGCGCTCCAGCATGGGAAGCAGCGCCTGCAGGGTCTGCCGGGCGTCGCCGGTCAGGTTGCATTCCATCGGATAGCGCAGGCTTGCCCGCCGCGCATCGATGTCGATCTGCACTCCGCGCGCCTGTCCCTCGGGCGGCAGGAATTCCGCCCAGGGAAAACTCGAGCCGACCATCAGCAGCGTGTCGCAGCCGTTCATCATGTCGGCGCTCGGCCGGGTGCCGATCATGCCGATGGTGCCGGTCACGAAGGGCAGGTCGTCGGGCAGGGCCGCCTTGCCGAGCAGCGCCTTGGCCACGCCCGCGCCGAGGACGTCGGCAACCGCCGCCACTTCGTCACCCGCATGCAGGGCGCCGGCGCCGGCCAGTATCGCCACCTTCTTGCCGGCGTTTAAGATGGCCGCGGCCTGGCGCAGGCTGTCCTCGTCCGGCACCAGGTTGCGCCCGGTCGTGCCGATGCCGGAATGCACGCTGCCGTGTTCGCGCGGCGGCGTCTCCACCGCGGCCAGTTCCTGCAGGTCGTTGGGCAGGATGATGCAGGTCACCGCGCGCTGCTCGCGTGCGATGCGCAGCGCGCGGTCGACCAGGTGCCGCACCTGCTCCGGCACCATCGCCGTCTGCACGAACTCGTGCGCGACATCCTTGAACAGCGACTGCAGGTCGACTTCCTGCTGGTAATCGCCGCCGAGTCCCATGCGCGCCTGCTGGCCGACGATCGCCACCACCGGCTGGTGATCCAGCTTCGCGTCATACAGGCCGTTGAGCAGGTGAATCGCGCCCGGCCCGGAAGTCGCCATGCACACGCCCACCTCGCCGGTAAATTTTGCATGCGCGCAGGCCATGAAGGCGGCAAGTTCTTCATGCCGCGTCTGCACGAAGTCGATGTCATCCTGGCGGCCGAAAGCCTCCATCAATCCGTTGATGCCATCGCCCGGATAGCCGTAGATGCGCCGCACGCCCCACTGGCGCAGGCGCTTGAGGATGAAATCCGCGACCGTCTCGCTCATTGCCGTGCTCCCGCAAAATGCCGGGATGGCACGCAAGATGCGCGCCGGATGGTGGATGGAACCCCGCTACCGCATGCGGGTCAACCCGCATTTGCGCGGAAAGGAAACAGCATGCTGCCCTCCCTCGGCTACGGCGCGACCAGCGCCACTTCTCCCCTGCAGGCGATCCGTTTCGAGCGCAGGGATCCCGGACCGCGCGACGTGCAGATCGACATTCTGTATTGCGGCGTCTGCCATTCCGATCTGCATACGGTGCGCAATGAATGGCACAACACCGTGTACCCGGTCGTGCCCGGGCATGAAATCATCGGCCGGGTGACCGCCGTCGGCAGCGAGGTGACGCGCTTCAAGCAGGGCGACATGGTCGGCGTCGGCTGCATGGTCGATTCCTGCCAACACTGCCCCAGCTGCGCCGAGGGCCTCGAGCAATATTGCGAGAACGGTTTCGTCGGCACCTACAACGGCGAGGAAATGCATTCCGGTGGCATGACCTACGGCGGTTATGCGACCAACATCGTGGTGACGGAGAAATTCGTGCTGCGCGTGCCAGAGGGACTCGATCCGGCGGCGGCCGCGCCGCTGCTGTGCGCCGGCATCACCACCTGGTCGCCGCTGCGCCGCTGGAAGGTCGGGCCGGGCCAGAAGGTGGGCGTGGTCGGACTGGGCGGACTCGGGCACATGGGCATCAAGCTGGCGCGCGCGCTCGGCGCGCACGTGGTGCTGTTCACCACCACGCCGGACAAGCGGCAGGATGCGCTGCGGCTCGGCGCGCATGACGTAGTGGTGTCGAAGAACGCGGACGAGATGGCCGCGCACGAGAACAGCTTCGACTTCATCCTCAACACCGTGGCCGCGCCGCACAGTCTCGATGCCTTCCTGGTGCTGCTCAAGCGCGACGGCACGATGACGCTGGTGGGCGCGCCGGCCGAGCCGCATCCCTCGCCGCAGGTGTTCAACCTCATCATGAAGCGCCGCCATCTCGCCGGCTCGCTCATCGGCGGCATCGCCGAGACGCAGGAAATGCTCGACTTCTGCGCGCAGCACGGCATCGTGTCCGACATCGAGATGATCCCGGTGCAGAGCATCAACGAGGCCTACGAGCGCATGCTCAGGAGTGATGTGAAGTATCGCTTCGTGATCGATATCGCCTCGCTGCGCGGCGCGCCCGCGCAATAGGGCGGCTTCAGGTCAGCGGCGCGTCCCGTTCCCAGCGGCGGTCGAAAACCTGCCGCATCGAGGCGCGCAGCGCCGGCCGCGCGACCTCGCGCAACTGGTCTTCCGCCTCGCGCAGCTGCTGCGACAGCGCCCGGTACCCATAGCTCGACGCGGTGCCGCGCAGGCGGTGCAGCTCGCGCCGCAGCGCTTCGGCGCTGTCGGCGCCGCCGTCCTCGTACGCATGCCACAGGCTCTCCAGCTGCCGCAGCCGCTCCGGCAGCCGCGCATCGAAGGCGGCCGCCACTTTCTGCAATGCCTCTTCCAGTCTCCGGCCGGCGTCGCTCATGACCGCTCCTCCTGGTGCCGGCGCCACATGTCGCGCAGCTGCTGCGCCAGGCGCGCGGCCTGGAAAGGCTTGACGATCACGCCGAGGGCGCCGATGCCCTCATAGTGCGCGATGTCCGACGGCTGCGCTCTGGCGGTCATGAAGACCGCCGGCAGCTCGGCGCAGCCCGGCAGG
Organism: Noviherbaspirillum aridicola; assembly: GCF_019656455.1. Classification (GTDB taxonomy): domain Bacteria; phylum Pseudomonadota; class Gammaproteobacteria; order Burkholderiales; family Burkholderiaceae_D; genus Noviherbaspirillum; species Noviherbaspirillum aridicola. The sequence continues at coordinate 174,660 of NZ_BPMK01000009.1, read as the reverse complement.
TCCCGCAGCGCGCGCAGCGTGGTCGGACCGTCCATCAGCGGCATCATCACGTCCAGCAGCACCAGGTCGGGCTGGAAGCCGGGCAGGGCCTCGAGTGCTTCCCTGCCGCCCGAGCAGATACGCAGGCTCAGCCCGCCGACATCCTCCAGCGCCACCTGCACGATGGCCTGGATGTCTTCGTCGTCTTCGATATACAGCACGCGCTGCAGGGGGCGCGCGCAGGCGCTTGCGTCAGTCATGTTCGTCGGGAAGCGATGGCTCGAAAAAAAAGACCTCGCGCCCAGCGCCGCGCGGGATGCGCTGCGGCTGAACGGGATGGACTCGTACTTGATGTTTTCCGCGGGCTTGCGTTCCGCACCGGCATGCGCAAAGCATCGGTCAACCTCAGGATAATATTTCCGCACGGAAATATAACCCATTAAATGCCGCATCCGGCGCAGGGCAGCGGCTCGCGCGTGAAAAAAAACCGACCGGCGACAAGAAAAACAGATTGGACGGGGGCCGAACTCTTTGCCATGCACCGCCACTCACCGTTGTTTTTTTCTGCAAGGGGATGGCAAGTGAGTGAACAGAACAAGCGGGTCGAGGAACTGCAGGCGCGTGTAAGCAAGACGGCGGCCGCCCGCTACCGTGCCAGCGAACGGCTGGAGAAACACCAGAAACTGTCTTTGTGGACGCTGGCATGCCTCGCGCTGGCATTGGTGCTCATACCGCTGATCCAGACCATGGAAGTGCCGACCGGAATAGAGCCGCTGTGGCTGCATGGCGCCGAGGCCGTGCTCGCGGTGCTGGTGCTGATCTATGCGCTGCTGGTCGGCATGGAGAAGTTCGTCGCCCAGACCAATGCCATGCGACGCAGCGGCGTGGAGCTGGACCGCCTGTCGCGCCGCATCGCCGCCCGCGACCCGAACAAGATGACCGAGGCGGAATTCAGCGCCTTCGTGCGGGACTATTTCGACATCATCGACCGCTACGAACATCATCAGCCGGTCGACTACCAGTTCACCCGGCTGGCGGCGATGCCGAAGAACGGCAACGAGTGGCCCGCCTATGCCTGGCTGTGGACGCGGGTGCAGGCCGGCAGCCTGTTCAGCTATCTGCACTATGTGGCGGTGCTGGCCTTCGTCGCCTTCGTCTTCGTCATGCTGCTGGGCGGGATCAAGCGCCACGCCGATCCCGATGCCTTGCTCCATCTGCGCAGCAGCGAGGGTCTTTCCGGCAGCGTCGCCCGCGCCGACGACAGCGGCGACGCGGCCGGGGAAAAGCGGCGCTGACAGGCGAGCGCCGCGTCGCTCAACCGGCGCGCGCCGGCAGTACGTCGCGCAGCACCAGGTGGGCGTCGCGGATCATCTTCTCCGTCACTTCCCAGCCCACGCAGCCGTCCGTCACCGAGCAGCCGTAGACGAGCCTGGACAAGTCTTCGGGAATGGCCTGCTTGCCGCCCACGATGTTGGATTCGATCATCACGCCCACCAGCGAGCGGTTGCCGAAGCGGATCTGGTTGACCACGTCCGCCATCACCAGCGGCTGCAGGTCCGGGTTCTTGAAGCTGTTCGCATGCGAGCAGTCGACCACGATGTTGGCCGGCAGCTTGGCCTTGGCCAGGGCCTGTTCGGCCATGGTGACCGACACCGTGTCGTAGTTCGGGCGGCCGTCGCCGCCGCGCAGCACCACGTGGCCGTAGCGATTGCCGCGGGTGCGCACGATGGATGTGCGGCCCTGGCTGTTCACGCCCAGGAAGGCATGCGGATGCGAGGCCGACAGGATGGCATTGATCGCGATGCCGATGTCGCCGTCGGTGCCGTTCTTGAAGCCGACGGGCGTCGACAGGCCGGATGCCATCTCGCGATGCGTCTGCGACTCGGTGGTGCGCGCGCCGATCGCGGTCCAGGCGATCAGGTCGCCCAGGTACTGCGGCGAGATCGGGTCGAGCGCCTCGGTCGCGGTCGGCAGGCCGAGCTCGGCAACGTCGAGCAGGAAGCGGCGCGCATTGGCCATGCCGCGCTCGATGTGGAAGGAATCGTCCATGTCGGGATCGTTGATGTATCCCTTCCAGCCGGTCGTGGTACGCGGCTTCTCGAAATACACCCGCATCACCAGCAGCAGCGAGTCGGCGACTTCTTCCTGCAGGCGCGCGAGCCGGCGCGCGTAATCCAGGCCCGCGACCGGGTCGTGGATGGAGCAGGGACCGACCACCGCGAACAGGCGCGGATCCTTGCGGTCGAGGATGTTGCGCAGCGCCTCCCGGCCCTGGGTCACGACGGTGCCGGCACGGTCGGACAACGGCAGCTGCGCATGCAGCTCTTCCGGCGTCGGCATCGCTTCGAACGAGCTGACGTTGACGTTTTCTACATTGAAGATGGTCATGAGGCGGCGCGCAAAAAAGCGGACAGTTTAGCGCGTGCCGGCGCCGGCGCAACCGCCGGGCAAAAAAAGACCCGCGCAAGGCGGGTCATGAGGGGAAGGGTAAATCGCTTAGGTTTCAGCGGCCGCCGAAACGGCCAAAACGGTCCATGCGTTCGCGTTCCGCACGCTGCCACTGCGCCAGACGGCGGGCAGCCGGGGTCGGGCCACTGCCGTTGTGGAACTTCTTGTCGGCCTGAACGGGTTGACGGGCCGGGTCGGACATGACGGGTTTGTCGAACATGTTTGCACCTCCTGAAGGGCAGCGCAAAAGCTGCGGGTCGCGGTTGATTGACGGGGATATTCCCATACAAGACTTAGACCAGCCTTAAGAAAGCGAAAATGACGACAAAACATGAAAAATGCGGCGTGATGGCGGCATTCGCACCGGTCGGGTGCATCCGGGCGCACCCGTCGGATGCTCAATCGAGCGTCACCGCACGATAACGGTTCACCTGGTCGCTGCCGACCAGGCTGGCCCGGTTGCCCCAGCTGTTGCGGATGTAGGAAACCAGGGTCGCGACCTCGGCGTCGTCGAGCTGGGCGCTGAAAGGCGGCATGCCGAAGGGCCGCGGATTGCCCGCCGTGCTGGGCGGATAGCCGCCGTGCAGCACCGCGCGGATCGCGTTGACCGGCTCCACGTGCAGCACCGCACGGTTGCCCGCCAGCGCCGGGAAATGCGGCGGCTCGCCGGCGCCCGTCGATTTGTGGCAGTCCACGCAGTGCTTTTCATACAGGCCGGCCCCGGCCCTGAGCACGCGATCCAGTTCCGGCCCGGCGGCCGGCGGCGGCGAGCTGCGGGTCTGCCCCTGCGGCAGCGTCTTCAGATAGACGGCCATCGCGCGCACGTCGTCTTCGCTCAGATGCTGCAGGCTGCCCGCCACCACTTCGGCCATCGGTCCCGACACCGCGCCGCGCGCTGATACGCCGTTGCGCAGCAGGTCGGTCAGTTGCTGCGTGTCCCAGTCGCCCAGTCCGCCGTCGGCCTCGCCGGTCAGCGCGGACGCGTACCAGTTGAGCATCGGGATCATGCCGCCGCCGAGGTCCGCGCCGGTATCGGTGGCGCCGAGCGCATTGCGCGCGGTATGGCAGGCGCCGCAATGGCCGAGACCCTGCACCAGGTAGCCGCCGCGGTTCCATTGCGCGTCGCGGCTCTGTTCGGGCCGGTACTCGCCCGCCCTGAAATACAGCGCCCGCCAGCCCGCCAGCAGCGGCCGGAAATTGAACGGGAAGCGCAGGTCCGGCTCGCTACTGGCCTGGCGTACCGCCGGCAGGCTGCGCAGATAGGCGTACAGCGCATCGGAGTCGCCGCGGGTGACGCGCGTGTAGTTCGGATAGGGGAAGGCCGGATACAGCAGCCGGCCGTCCTTGCCCTTGCCGTTATGCAGCGCCCGCCAGAAGTCGTCCGCGGTCCAGTCGCCGATGCCGGTCTCGCGGTCCGGCGTGATGTTGGGCGCAGGGATCGCGCCGAACGGCGTGCGGATCGCGCGGCCGCCCGCATAGGGGGAGCCGCCGCGCTCGGTGTGGCAGGCCATGCAGTTGCCGGCGCGCGCGAGATAGGCGCCGCGTTCGATCATCTGCGCCGCCGGCAGCGGCGACGGCGGCGGCGGACTGCCCGCATCCTCGCGCAGTCCCAGCCAGGCGACGACCGCCAGCGCGATACCGGCCAGCAGCAACAGGAGCAGCGAGGCTTTGATCCAGGTTCTCATGGCAGTCCCCTTCAGCCCGGCACGCTGCCGCAGGCGACGGGCAGCCTGACCGAGGCGGCGGGCGCGGGCGCGCTGTCGGTCGGCACCGGCTGGGTCGCGAGCCAGGCGGTGACGGCGCTGATGTCGTCCACGTTCAGCTGTCGCGTGATCTCCCCCATGCAGTCGGGCGCGGCCGCGCGCCGCGTGCCTTCGCGCCAGGCGCCGAACTGCGAGTTCAGATAGTCGCGCGGCAGGCCGAGCAGACCGGGAATCGCCGGTGCCACGCCGGTCAGCGTCTTGCCGTGGCAGGCGATGCAGGCGGGTATGCCGCGCTGCGCGTCGCCCTGCAGCACCAGCGCCCGCCCGCGCGCGAGCGTGTCGGCGGAGGCCTCCACCCGCTGCGGCGGCGGATAAGGCAGACGCTGGTCGGCGAAGAAGCGCGCCATTTCATGCAGGTAGTCGTCGGACAGATGCTGCACCGTATAGGTCATCAGCGGATACTGGCGCCGCAGGCCGTCGCGGAAATTGATCAGCTGGTTGGCGAGATACCCGGCCGGCTTGCCGGCGATACGCGGATAGTAGCCGTCGCTGGCGGCGCGCCCTTCCTTGCCATGGCAGCTCATGCACGGGGCGACGCGGGCGGCGATATCGCCGGGCGCCGGCAGTTGCTGCGCGTGCGCGGCGCCGGCGAGCAGCGCGGAACAAGCGAGCAGGGACAGCGGATGCGACAGGGAAAAAGCCATGGCGTTTGTGCGTATCGAAACCCCAGATTGTAGGGGAAGTGGAAAAACCGGGATGGCGGCAACGCGCCCGCGCGGATAGAAGCCGCGCCGCGTGCGGTCATACCGGCTTTGACCGGGGAAAATTTCATGCGCCCTGCCTGCCTGCTTCTGCCATGGCTGCTGACGGCATGCACCTCGGCCGACCCCTGGCGGCATTTTCCGCCGCAGTCCCGTCCGCAGCCCGACTTCGCGCCCGGCAGTCCGGGCGCGCAGGCGCCGGTGCCGTCTCCGCCGCAATCCCGCCCCGCCGCACCGCCCGCGCCTGAAGGACGGCGGGCGGTGCCCGCGCAGATCGTCCGCATGCCATCGCCACCCCCGCCGCCGCCCGCGGTACCGGCGCCGGTACTGCCGCCGGCACCCGGGGCCGATGGCCCGCGGCCCATCATCACCTGCGACGGCCTGTCATGCTCGACCCCCGAGGGCCGGATGCAGGGGGGCACCGGCAATGTCCATCTCGACCCGGGCGGCCGCCCCTGCCATGCCGCCGGCGGCTGGCTCCAGTGTTTCTAGCGGTACAGGCCGCGGGTGCGCGCGAAGAGCCGCACCAGGCCGAGCAGGGCGTCGATGTTCGGCGTCGGCACGCCCGTCAGTTCGCCGATCTCGCGCACCGCGCCCACCAGCGCATCGATCTCCAGCGGCTTGCCGGCTTCCGCGTCCTGCAGCATGGAAGTCTTGAACGCGCCGAGTTTGCGCGTGACCGCGATCCGGTCGTCGCCGCTCTGCGTGATCGGACAGCCGATGCGCGCGCCGATCGCCGCCGCTTCCGCCATCGCGGCCAGGCAGAAGCCGCGCAGCAGCGGATCGTCGAGGATGCGGTCGGCGGTGGCGCCGGTGAGCGCCGATACCGGATTCATCGTCATGTTCCCCCACAGCTTGTACCAGATGTCGGTACGGATGTCGGCGCTGGCCTCGGCCTCGAAGCCGGCCTTGCCGAGCAGCGTGCACAGGCTCTCCACCCGCCCGGACCGGCCGCCCGCGGGTTCGCCGAGGATCAGCCGGTTGCCGAAGCCGGGGCGGACGACGCCGGGTTCGGGGCAGGTACTCGACAGATGCACCACGCAGCCGACCACCTGTGCCACGGGGATGGCCTGCAGCAGCGCGCCGTCCGGGTCGAGGGACTGCAGGCGCGCGCCGGCAAGCGTGCCCTCGTGGGCGCCGAAGAACCACCATGGCACCCCGTTCATCGCCGTAAGGATCGTGGTGCGCGGTCCGATCAGGGGCGCGATCGCCGCTGCCACCTCGGGCAGGGCGGTGGCCTTCACCGCCAGGATGACCAGGTCCTGCGTGCCGGCCGATGCGGGATCGGCGGTTGCCCGTAGCGCGGCCGTCCGCGTGCCGTCCTGCAGCTGCAGCCGCGCGCCGTGCGTGCGCAGGGCTTCAAGCGTGCCGCCGCGCGCGATCGCCGTCACCTCGCAGCCGGCCAGCGCCAGCCTGGCGCCGATCAGCCCGCCCACTGCCCCGAATCCGTACACCGCAATCTTCATACCGGCCCTCCAGCCCGTTGTCTCGTCCGCCGGGAAGTGTAGCGCGGACCGGCGCGGCCGTTTCGCCTCACATATTCATGGCATGCGGGAGCCGGGCGGATATGGCAGGATGCGGCCCGACAATGGGAGGAGAATGCGCATGAAGACGCTGTTGTTACTATTGCTGGTCGCGCTGTGCGGCATCGCATGGCGCAGCCCCGACATCATGGACGCGCTCGGACGCGCACGTCCCCAACCGCAAGCCGTGCAGCTTGTCGTGCCGCCGGGCGGGCAGGCTGCCGGGCAGAAGGCGATGAGCCTGCATGAATACGCGGAGCTGGCCAGGACCGACCCCGATGCCTACCGCAAGCTGCTCGACAGCATGCGGGCCCCGGAAGAGCGCAGCGAGGCGGACAAGCTGATGAATTTTCTGGCGCGCGGAAAGCATGAGTGAGGCCGGAACCGGCTACTGCCACATCCTCGCCTCGAGCGGGCGCGGAGCCCCGATCCAGTTGCCCTGCGCATAGTCGATGCGCAGCTCCCGCAGGCGTTCGTAGATGCTGGCATCCGACACGTACTCGGCGATCGTGCGCCTGCCCATCACGTGGCTGATCTCGTTGGCGAAACGCACCATCTCGTGGTCGACCGCGCTCTCGGCCATCATCGTCACGAACGAGCCGTCGATCTTGATGAAGTCGACCGGCAGCAGCTTCAGATAGGAAAAGGACGTCATGCCCGCGCCGAAATCGTCGAGCGAGAAGCGGCAGCCGCGATCCTTGAGCGTCTCGATGAAACGGATGGTGCGCGCCGGGTCGGCGATCGCGCCGTTCTCGGTGATCTCGAAGCACAGCTTGTCCGCCGGCACCGACGAGTTGTCGAGGCAGGTCAGTGCGTACTGCTGAAAGGACTCGTCGGCCAGGGTCCGGCGCGACAGGTTGATCGTCGCCATCTCCAGCCGGTCCACATGTTCCGGCTCCCCCTCCAGCCAGTCCAGCACGCGCTTGAGCACCCAGCGGTCGATGGCGGGCATGAGGTCGAAACGCTCCGCCGCCGGCAGGAAGTCGGCGGGCCCGATGCGGCTGCCGTCCCGGTCCTTCAGCCGCAGCAGGATCTCATAGTGCAGCAGGCCGCCCTGCTGGTTCACCGCGGCGATCGGCTGGTAGAACAGTTCCAGGCTGTCGCCGCGCAGCGCATCGTTGAGGCGGCCCACCCAGTGCATGTCCTTGAGCCGGCGGGTCATCGCCGCGTCCTTGTCGCCGTGCACATGCACCCGGTGCCGTCCGTTCTCCTTGGCCAGGTAGCAGGCGTGGTCGGCCAGCCGCATCAACTGTTCGACCGAGGTCGCGCGCGCGGTGATCGGCACCACGCCGATGCTCGCCCCGATGCGGAACACCCGGCCGCAGTAGTCGAAGCGGAAACCCTCGGTCGCTTCCAGCAGCTTGTCGGCAACGCGGGCGGCCTCCGCCGCGCTGCAGCGGTCGACCACCAGCGCGAACTCGTCCCCGCCCAGGCGCGCGAAGGCATCGCGTTCGCGCAGCACGCCGCGGTAGGCCCGCGCCAGCTGCTGCAGCAGCGCATCGCCGGCGGCGTGGCCGCAGGTATCGTTGACGATCTTGAACTGGTCGAGGTCGAGATAGATGAGCGCCGCATTGCCGCTGCCGTCGCGCACATAATCGAGCGCCGACTGCAGCCGGGTTTCGAACTCGCGCCGGTTCAGCAGGCCGGTCAGGCTGTCGTGGCTGGCCTGGTGCGCGAGCGTCTGCAGCAGCGCATGCATGGGACTGACGTCGTGCAGCGCCAGCACGGTACCCAGCAGACGCCCCGCCGGGTCCTGCATCGGCGCGGTGCTGACATCCACCGCGAATTCGCGGCCGAAGCGCGAGCGCAGCATGCAGTGGCGGAACGTGGTGGCCGCGCCTGCCGCGCCAAGGCATTCGGCGAGCATGTCGGCATGCGCCGATTCATGCGGCGCATGCAACTGGAGCACGGAGGACACCGCGATGCCGCGCGCCTCATCCAGCGGCCATCCGGTCATGCGTTCGGCGGCAGGGTTCAGGTATTCGATATTGCCATTGGCGTCGCTGATGATCACGCTGTCGGTCAGCAGGCGCAGCGTGATATGGGCGCGCTCCCGCTCCACCGCCAGCGTGGCCTGGGTTTCCTGCAGCGCGCGCACATCCTCGAACATGTCCATCAGCACGCGGCCGATGGCGGCTTCGGAGCGGTCGCGGCGCATGCTGCCGGCGCAGGCCTGCAACGCGCAGGTGAGTTGCTCGCTCTCCTCCTGGGCGAGACGCGCCTCATGCACGTCGATGCCGGAACCGTGCAGCAGATGGGGACCCGTCATTCCGACCCGCTGCCACTGCGCGCGCAGCCGGAACCAGCGGTACTGGCCGTCGCCCGAGCGCAGCCGGAGGTCGGCGCAGACGGGCGCGGCGGTTTCGCCGCTCCAGGCGCGCGCCGCCGCTCGCCGCAGCGCGCGACGGTCGTCGCCGTGCACCAGATCCAGCCAGTCGCGTGCACGGCCGGGCAGCCGGTCTCCCATTCCCAGCATGTGCACGAAGCGCCGCGATACCGCCACGTTGTCGGTATGCGGATTCCAGCGCCAGCGGCCGGTCGCCGTCTGCTCCTCGAAGCGCCGGTACGGGGTCAGGTCGACCGCCAGCCGCGCAAAGAAACCGGCCGGCCTGCCCTCGCCCGCGAGCGGCAGCAGGCTGCATCCGGTCCAGATCAGCGAGCCGTCACGCCGCCGGTTCCAGGCGTCCGCGCGATGCAGGCCGTTCATGCGGGCGGCATGCAGGGCGTCCAGGGACTTCCGCCTGTCCTGCCCGTCGCCGTGCAGGATGCTGACATGCCGTCCGATCACGTCCCCCGCCGCGTAGCCGTACAGGCGCTCGGCGCCGGCGTTCCAGCTGAGGATGGTGCCTTCGGGACAAAGCAGCATCACCGCGCAGCGCGCGGCGCGGTCGGCGAGCATGCAAGCCTGTTGCGCGATGCCCTGCGCAGGCAGGGGGAGGGAGGGAATGGTCAGCATGGCGTCACTTCACTTGTCTGGAGCTGAGCGGAGGAAGCCGCCGGGGAGCGCCGCGGGCCGGCGCTCCCCGTTTCTGTGCACGGGCTCAGGGATTGGTATCGGCGCTGCCGCTCACGCCGGGCTTGCCGGCGTACACGCTCACGTCGCCGGAAGGCGTGACCCTCGACACCGCGTGGCTCGAGCGGTCCGCGACGTACACATTGCCGCTGCCGTCGAGCGCGATGCCCTCGAGCGACTGGAACGCGGGCGATGCGGCGACCACCGGCGAGATCGTGCCGACCGCGCTGACCCTGTGCACGCTGCGCGCCGCCGCCAGGTACACGTTGCCGGCGCCGTCGGTGGCGATGGCAAAGGTGTCGCGGAAGGCGGCCGGCCCGGTTTCTCCCCCGAGCGTCCCGGCCACGGTGCTCACCGCGCCATCGGCGGCGATCTTGCGCACCAGGGTGCTGCCTTCCGGCAGGTTGGGCGCCGGCGGGCCGTACCAGTCCGTCACGTACAGGTTGCCCGCGGTGTCGAGCGCGATGCCCTGCGGGTTGAGGAAGGTGGCGGTGGCCCGGCTGCCGTCGGCGCGGCCGCGCATGCCCTGCGTGCCCGCATGGGTGCTGACCGTGCCGTCGGTGCCGATGGCGCGCACCACGTAGTTGCCCGAGTCGGCGACGAAGACGGTGCCGTCGGCCGCGACCGCAACGCCCCAGGGGCGGTTGAAGCGGGCAGCGGCGCCGGCGCCGTCTGCGTAGCCGATGACGCCCGCGGCCCCGGCCAGCGTCGTGACGTTGCCGGCGGGCGTGATCTTGCGTATCGCGCTGTTGTCGGCGACATAGACATTGCCGCTGCCGTCGACCGCGATGCCTGTCAGCAGCGAGAAGCGCGCGGCGGATCCGCTGCCGTCGCTGCTGCCGCTGATGCCCGGCGATCCCGCAAGCGTGAGCACGGTGCCGTTGGCGGCAACCTTGCGGATCGTGAAGTTGGCGCTGTCGGCGACATACAGGTTGCCGGCGCCGTCCATGGCGAGGCCGACCGGCTGGTTGAAGAGGGCTTGCTGCGTGACGGGCACAGTGGTGGCCGAATCGCCGCCCGTCGGGGTTGAGGTGTTGGATGATCCGCTGCCGGTCGGGGAAACGCCCGAGGCCGGGGCCGCGCCGCTGGCGCCGCTTCCCTCGGCGCTGCTGTTGCCGGAGGACCCGCCGCCGCATGCGGCGAGCAATGCGCAAAGAAGACCTGCCGCGAAACGATTAGTTGATGTCGAATGAAACACGATGCACCTCAAACATGAATGTAGCTCCCTGAAAACTTGTTTTTTGGCCATCATCCACGAGGGGTGCGCGCATGCGCTTGAGAACCGTCAACGGGGCGCCTCAAGGGAGCAACGCTGTTGTTTCTGCGTCTGATTCTTCAAAGCAGTGCACTCGCGCAAGCGCCGCTTCCGGAGTGAAAAAACGAGAGGAAAAAAAAGCGCCGGCACGAGCGCCGGCGAAGCGATCAGCTGGCCTTGCCTGCCTGCAGCGCGGCAGCGGTACGCGCGTCGGCGGGAAAGAAGGATTCCAGCGCGAGTTCCGAGAGCGTGACATCCACCGGCGTGCCGAACACCGTGATGGTGCTGATGAAGGACAGCACGCCGGCCTCGGTGCGCAGGCGGAACGGCACCGCGATCGATGCGGACTCGTCGTGTTCCTGTCGAGGATGGTCTGCTCCCGGCGGCGCCGGATAGGCGGACAACTCCTCCAGCAGGCGGGCCAGCACCGGGTCGCCGCTGGCCGCGATCTGCCGCCGCAAGCGTTCCAGCAGATGGTCGCGCCACTCATGGTAGTTGTCGATGCGCGGCGCCACGCCCTCGGGACGCGGCGCCACGCCCTCGGGATGCAGGCTCAGGCGCAGCACGTTGACCGGCGGCGCCAGCAGCGCGGGCGGCACGCCGGCCAGCAGCGATTGCAGCGCCTGGTTGGCGGCCACCAGGTTCCAGTGGCGGTCCACCGCCAGCGCCGGGTAGGGTTCATGACCCGCCAGCACCAGTTCCATCGCTCGCCGGGCGGGCTCGAGCTGGGGGGCATCGATCGCGCGTTCCGGATACATGGGCGCGTAGCCGGCGGCGATCAGCAATCTGTTCCGCTCGCGCAGCGGAATGTCGAGACGCTCCGCAAGGTGCAGCACCATTTCGCGGCTCGGCAGCGAGCGGCCGGTCTCCATGAAACTGAGGTGGCGGGTCGAGATTTCCGCCTCCAGCGCGAGATCGAGCTGACTCAGGCGGCGCCGCTGGCGCCACTCGCGCAAGTGTTCTCCGACAGTGGGGGCATGTGCGTTCATGTCCGCCATCATAGCCGAGGCAATGATGGCGCCCCATTACCTGCCAGGTAATCGACCCGCGGCCGGGGCTGACCGAACATGGGATCAACGCGGCATGTTCGCCGCCGCGTACCGACCCTCAAACTTCATGAAAGGAATCGCCATGTTCAAGCTTGACTCGCCCCTGTTCCTGCGCCGCGTCCTGCTCGCCGATGCCGCCGCCAGCGCCGCGACCGGTCTGCTGCTCGCCTTCGGCGCCGATCCGCTTGAGCCGCTGCTCGGTCTGCCCGCGGTCCTGCTGCGCACGGCGGGCTATGCATTGCTGCCTTTCGCCGCGCTTGTCTGCCTGCTGGCGACGCGCAAGCACATTCCCCGCGCCGGGGTATGGGCAGTCATCGTCGTCAATGCGCTGTGGGTGGTCGACAGTGTCGTCCTGCTGGCGTCCGGCCACGTCACACCCACCGTGCTGGGGCAGGCTTTCGTCGTCGCGCAGGCAATCGTCGTCGCGACCTTCGCCGAACTCGAGTTCGGCGCGGTGCGCCGGGTGCGGGCCCTCGCGGCATAGCGGTCGCCGCGAGGCGGCAACGGGTTCGCTTCGGCGCGAACCCGTGTTCGTGTTCAGTAGCGGCTGTAGCGCGTCTGGCGGACCGCGCGTCCGGTCATGCGCGACTTGACCTTGCGCCACAGGAAGCTGGCCACCGCCAGCATGATCATCTTTCTCATCTGAACCTCCGGTATCGGCGCAGCGGATCATCCGCTGCCTACGCCGGTATGACCTCCACCCCGCGGGCTTGTTCCGGCCTGCGCCAAAGCAAGCGCCCGAACGCAGTGGCGATTGCACGATCTCAAGACGATCGGCGCCGAGCGCCACGATGATAGGCCGTTCCCATCCCTTTCCCGCATGCCACCGGGACCGCATGAAACACTCGGAGAAACGCAAGCAACGCATCCTGCACCTGTTCCGGGCGAGAGAGCTGCTCACGGCTGCCATGCTGTCGCTCGCGTTGCTCGTCACCTACAAGCTGTGGGAGACGGCACAGCGCGCCGCCGACCAGACGGTGCAGACGGCCTTCGATTTCGGCGTGCAGGAATCGAACGAGCGCATCCGCCAGCGCCTGGCGATATACGAGCAGGTGCTGCGGGCCACCGTCGGCTTCTTCAATGCCGCCGAGAACGTCACGCGCGAAGAGTTTCGCGCCTATGTCAATGCCTTGTCGCTGGCGGAAAACTTCCCCGGCATCCAGGGAATCGGTTTTGCCCGGCTGCTGCAGCCGGGCGAACTGGAGAAGCATGTGGCGGCGGTGCGGGCGGAAGGGTACCCGGAATACACCATCCATCCCGAGGGCCCGCGCGAGATCTATACCTCGATCGTGTACCTGGAGCCTTTTCACGGTCGCAATCTGCGCGCCTTCGGCTACGACATGTATAGCGACGCCAACCGGCGGCGCGCGATGGCGGAAGCGCGCGATCTCGGCCAGGCCGCCATGTCCTCCAAGGTCATCCTGGTGCAGGAAGGCGGCGGGGACATACAGTGGGGCTTCCTGATGTATCTGCCGGTGTATCGCAATGCCTTGCCGCACGCCACCGTGGAAGAGCGCCGCGCCAATCTCCTTGGCTGGGTCTACGCGCCTTTCCGGGTCGAGGATTTCATGCGGGGCATCGGGCGCGAGCACAGCGCCGGGCTGGACATCGAGGTCTATGACGGTCAGGGGCGGGACAACCTGATGTACGACGGACATGACGATGTGCGGGCGGCGTCGCTGCCCCTGCACCGCAGCGACGCGCTCAAGGCGGCCGGCCGCACCTGGATGGTTTCCCACGGCGCGCTGCCCGACTTCGACAGCCGCATGCGCTCGGACCGGCCGCAGCTGATACTGCAGGCCGGCATCAGCATCAGCCTGATGCTCGCGCTGCTGACCTGGCTGTTCCTCGACGACCGCGCGCGCGCCCTGCAGGCGGCGGACCAGGCGCTGCAGCTCGCGCTGTTCGACGCCCTGACCGGCCTGCCCAACCGCAAGCTGCTCGACGAACGCCTCGGGCAGGCGATGGCCAGCGCGAGGCGCCGGCAGGGACAGCTCGCGCTGCTGTTCATCGACCTCGACCGCTTCAAGCCGGTCAACGACAGTTATGGCCACGCCTGCGGCGACCTGCTGCTCAAGGAAGTCGCGCTGCGCCTGCAAAGCTGCATGCGCGAGTCGGACACCGCCTCGCGCCTCGGCGGCGACGAGTTCGTGGCGCTGCTGTCGGTGGTGGACGGCGAGGGCGCCGCGCGGCTGGTGGCCGAAAAGATCCTCGCCCGGCTCACCGAGCCCTACGAGGTGGCGGGGCATACCTTCGATATCTCGGCCAGCATCGGCGTCGCGCTCTATCCGCAGCACGGCGTCGACAGCAAGAGCCTGGTCAGGAGCGCCGACCTCGCGATGTATGAAGCGAAGAACGCAGGGCGGGCCACGGTGCGTTTCGCACCGGCGCCGTCATGAAGCGCGGTGCTTCTCGATGCGGTTGCGGCCGAGACGCTTTGCCTGCATCAGTGCACTGTCGGCTGCCTCCGTGAGCGCGGTCGCGCTGTCGACCAGCGGAAAGGCGGCGAGGCCGGCGCTGAAACTGGCATGGAGCGCGCCGTCGGGATGCGCATGCGGCAGCTCGGCAAAGTCGGACCGGATGCGGTCGATCACCGCACCCGCCTGATCGAGCGAGACTTCGGGCAGCGCGATGATGAACTCCTCGCCGCCATAGCGTCCGATCAGGTCCACCGAGCGCAGCCTGCCCTTGAGCAGCCAGGCCAGGCCGCGGATGACCTGGTCGCCGACCGGATGGCCGTAGGTATCGTTGATCGACTTGAAGTGATCGATATCGATCATCGCCACCGTCAGAGCCGAGCGCCCGTCGGATTCCTCCACCAGCGCGCTCAGGCGCGACTTGGCCGCGGTGTGGTTGAGCAGCCCCGTCAGGCCGTCGAGACGCGTGGAGCGCTGCACTTCGCGGAAGCGTTCGATCCGGGTTTTCACGACCGCCGCCAGCAGCACCGGATTGAAGGGCTTCATCAGAAACTGGTCGCCGCCCAGCCGCAGCGCCTCGACCTGCATCGCCACATCCGACTCGCCGGACAGATAGACGATGGGCAGCGAGGCATAGGCGCCCATCTGGCGCAGCACCCGCGTGGCCTCGACGCCGTTGAAGCGCGGCATGTGCATGTCCATCAGCACCAGGTCCGGGCGGTACTCTTCCAGCGCTTCCAGCAGGCGGCCGGGGTCGTTGATCGCAAAGGTATCGATGCCGTGCTGGGCCAGCGTGCGCTGGATCAGCGCCACCGCCACCCGCGAATCCTCCACCACCAGCACGCGGTACTGCTCCTGCTCGTTGGTCTGCACCAGGTCGAGCACGCAGTTGAGCGCGAGCGCCGGCTGGTCGTCCGAGGGGATGGTGATGTCGATGCCGGCGCGCATGAGTTCGACGACAGGTTCGATCGCGGACGGTACGCCGAGGTAGACCAGCTGGCTGGCGGGACAGCTCGCGCGGATCGCCGCCACCCGCCGGTACTCCGCCGGCGTCGCGGCATCCCCGCCGGAGACGAACAATACCGCGAGCGGCTTGTCGTCCGGCAGCAGCTCCGAGGACCAGTCGATGCGGGAGACGCGAAAACCGAAGAACTGCAGCTGGCCGCTGAGCGCATCCGCCATCTCCGCCTTTTCGGCGGCGGCGATCATCCAGATCGAGCGCGGCTTGATCCATTCGATCTCGCTGGCGGGGACCGTCTCCGCGTCGCGCCGCTCGTTTCGCACCAGGCGCGAGCTGGCGACCGAGCCGGCCAGCGTATCGATCTGCCGCTGCAGCGACTGCATTTCCCGCTGGGGAATGGGATGGGTGGAGACGTCGCCGAGACGCACCAGTGCCGCGTTTTCGAGGCCTTCGCACAAGCGCACGAGGCCGGGAAGCCGCAGGCGGTTGAAGTATTCGGCAAGGCTGTTGACCGCGACCGCGAATTCGATGAACTGCTCGAAGCCGCCTTCGGCCACGTATTTTTCCCACCGGCTGCGCAGCACGTAAAGCCGGTCCTCGATCGGATTGTGGGAAGTCGGTGGCATGGCGATTACTGGAAGTAAGCGGGCATTATGTCCGAACGAATAATCGAGGGCAATCTTGTTGCTCTTCGTGCACAGGCACGTATCGGGACCGCGTCTCATGCCGCGCGCGAACCAATCGCTTCGCGCCTGCCTCCAACCTGCATCCCGCCGCTGCGCGGAACACATTGAAAGTGGTCATGAACGAGAATCTGCGCAGTGTGCTGCGCTACCTGCAGGAAAACAGCCTGAAGCTGGTCACCGCGGAGTCCTGCACGGCCGGCCTGATCGCATCGACGCTCGCCGAGACGCCGGGCTCGGCGAGCTGGCTCGAGTGTTCGTTCGTCACCTATTCGCCCGAGGCGAAGATGAGCTGCCTCGGCGTCAGGCGCGAGACCATCGACCGTTTCAACCTGACCAGCGAAGAGGTCGCGCGCGAGATGGCCGAGGGAGCCCTGCGCCTGTCGCGCGCCAACGTCGCGATCGCCGACACCGGCCTGGCCGGCCCCGGCGGCGAGGGCGACATCCCGGCCGGCACCGTCTGCTTCGCCTGGTCTTTCCAGAAAGGAGAGCGGGTGGCCACTTATTCGGAGACGCGGCGCTTCTCCGGCGAACGCAACGAGGTCAGGCAGTCCGCGACCGAATACGCGATCAGCCGGATCTGGCATTACCACAATACCTTCATCGCGCAGCCGGCCTGAAACCAACTTTCCCCTGACAGGAGTCCGCACATGGCAAATCCCGTTATCCGTGCTTATGACACGCTGGAAGCCGCGCAGGCCGCGCGCCAGGCCCTGCTCGACGGCGGCTTCGACCCGGACGGCATCGAAGTGCGCGTGATGCAGACCGAGTCCGGCCCGGTGAAGAACAATTTTCTGCTGGACGAGAAGGACACTGGCACCGGTCCCAAGGATGAATTCGGTCTTGAGGAAAGGACCGATGCCTACGGCAACGGCTCGCCCGAATGGGGCGCCAATGTGCTGCTCACCGTCGCAGCCGGCGACGACGGCCAGGCGCGGCGGGCGGACGAGATCATGAGCGGATTCGGCGCCGTCGATCCACAGACGCGATCCGACGCGGCGCGACCGGGAAGGCCGGCCGCGGGCCGCTACTGATATTCGATTTTAGTGAAGTAATTCTCCTTTCAACTTCGCTTTTTCGATTGTTCGCGCGCGGTTAGTATCGGGGCTCCGCTTTATGTCTGGAGCCCCTATGAAACGCGTCATCCTGTTTGTCGCCACCAACCTCGCCATCATGGTGGTGCTGGCCATCTCGGCCAGTCTGCTCGGCGTCAACAAATACCTCACGGCCAACGGCCTGAACCTCGGCACGCTGCTGCTGTTCTCAGGCCTGATGGGTTTCGGCGGCGCCTTCATCTCGCTGTTCCTCTCCAAGCCGATCGCCAAGTGGTCGACCGGCGCGCGCGTGATCGAAAACCCGGCCAACGAAACCGAGCGCTGGCTGGTCAACACCGTCGCCGGCCAGGCCCAGCGCGCGGGCATCGGCATGCCGGAAGTGGCGGTCTACGACGGCGAGCCGAACGCCTTCGCCACCGGCGCGACGAAGAACAGCGCGCTGGTCGCGGTCTCGACCGGCCTGCTGCAGTCGATGACCAGGGAAGAAGTGGAAGCGGTGCTGGCGCATGAAGTCGCCCACATCGCCAACGGCGACATGGTGACGCTGACCCTGATCCAGGGCGTGGTGAATACCTTCGTGACCTTCCTGGCGCGCGTGATCGGCTACGCGGTGGACCAGTTCCTGCGTCGCAACGATGAACAATCCAGCGGCCCGGGCATCGCTTACACTGTCACGGTGATCGTCTGCGACATCCTGTTCGGCATCCTGGCGAGCGTCATCGTCATGTACTTCTCGCGCCAGCGCGAATACCGTGCCGACCGTGGCGCCGCCAATATCCTCGGCACGCCGCGCCCGATGATCGCCGCCCTGCGCCGTCTCGGCGGCGTGGCAGCCGGCGATCTGCCCAAGAGCATGGCCGCGCACGGAATTTCCGGCGGCGTCGCCGGCCTGTTCTCCAGCCACCCGTCGATCGAAGAGCGCATCGCGCGCCTGCAGCAGGCATGATCAGGCCGTCTTCATCCAGCCCGGACACGGTACCGTCCCCGCCGCGGGACGGTACTCGCATCCCACCTGGCCGGCACCGGCGGTCAATCGAGCCATGTCTCACTCATGCGCGATCGGCAGCTCGACATGGAAGCTCGAGCCTTCGCCGTAGACGCTCTCGAAATCGATGCGCCCGCCGTGCTCCTCGACGATGCGCTTGCAGATGTTGAGACCGAGGCCGGTCCCGCCGCGCCGGCGCGAGTCGCCGGAGTCTGCCTGCGAGAATTTCTCGAAAATGCGGTCCCGGAATTCATCCGGCATGCCTTCGCCGCGATCGATCACCGACATCCGCACCCGCTGGCCGTTGACCTGCGTGATCAACCGCACTTCGGCGCCGGCCGGCGAAAACTTGATGGCGTTCGACAGCAGGTTGATCAGCACCTGCATCAGGCGGTCGCGGTCGGCGCGCACCCGCAGTCCGGCCGGCACCGGCACGGTCTTGATCTCCACCCGGTACTGCGCCGAATAGCCTTGCATCGATGCCACCGCCTGCTCGACGATGGCATCGAGCGGTTGCATGCGCAGATCGAATTCCATCTTGCCCGACTCGATGCGCTCGATGTCGAGCAGGTCGTTGATCATCCTGACCAGCCGCTCGCAGCTGTTGCCGGCGATGCCCACGAGTTTCCTTGCCGCCTCCGGCAGCTCGCCCGCCATCCCTTCCGACAGCAGCGACAGCGAGCCCCGGATCGAGGTCAGCGGCGTGCGCAGTTCATGCGATACGGTCGCCACGAACTCGTCCTTGAGCTTCGCCATGCGCTGCAGGTCGGCATTGGCGCGCGCGAGCTGCTGCTGGCTTTCGGCCAGCGCCCGGAATGCCGCGTCGCGTTCCCGCTGATTGAGGTAGGCGGTGGAGTGCGCCCGCACCCGGGCCAGCAATTCGATGCGGTCGGGCCACTTGACGAGGTAGTCCCTCGCGCCCATGCCGAAGCCTTGCGCCTTGAGCTGCGGGTCTTCCTTGCTCGACAGGACGATCACCGGCACCTGCCGCAGTTCGGGATGGGTGCGGAACTGGCCGAGCAGCGCAAAGCCGTCGACCTGCGGCATGACCAGGTCCTGCAGGATGACGGTGGGGCGCCAGGAAAGCGCGCTGGCGACGGCCTGCCGGGGGTCAGGCTGGTAGCAGTAGTCGATGTCCGCCTCGCCGGCGAGCATGCGCCGCAGCGCCTCGGCGATGATGAACTGGTCGTCGACCAGCATGACCCGTATGCGGTCGGCATCCGCAGGCTGTGCGGCGGCTTGCGTATCGGACTGCGGCGAGGAAAAGGACATGGGCGGGTCGGGGAGAGGAGATACGTAAGTGTAGCGACAAAGTTTCCCGCCGTCGAAGACGCCCGATTCCGGCAGGTGCAGGCAAGCCATTCATGCGCCGAATATCGGGATATCGCTGTTCTAAATTGGCCTCGGCCCGCGGCTTGCCAGATGATGTGGATACCGCCACCGCGGTATGCCATGAAAGGAAGCATCATGAACAACAACAGTGAACTCACCGCATTCGACGCCTCCCGCGCACGGCGCGCGGCATCGATGAAAATCTCGCTCGCCGTCGCGCTGTTTTTCTCGCTCGCCTGGGCGCTGTTGCAGTGGTCGCTGCTCGCTGGCGAGCAGTTCGCCGATGCCGGCATCGCGCGCGCATTCGCGCGGGCCGAAGCCGCGGTCTGCGCCGCCGCTGCCATCGCCGCCATCCTGCACTTCGCATTCAATGCCGTGGCCGCCGTCGTCGAAGCGCGCCGTCACCACGCGGTGTCCCGTCCCGCCTCGCGTCTGCCCATCCTCGGCTGATGCCGCGTCCGGCCCGCGTGAAGCGGCGCCGGACTTGATAGTAAAATCCCTTCCATTACAGGCTGGGCATCGAATACAGGCTCGATGACGGTTTGCCAACCCATCGAATTGTATGAGAGAAACCGCCACGGCCTTGTCCGAACTGCGCAGCGCCACGCGCGCGCTCCATGAACAACTCGAAGCATCGCTGCCGGTAGCCGACGCCAACGCCGGACGCGAGGAATTCCTGCACTATCTGCAGGACATGTGGGGATGGCTGTCGGGTTTCGAGGCGCAGCTCTGGCAGGCCGAATGGCCGTCCGGGATGAATGCTGCCGCGCGCGACGGCAAGCTCGCATGGATCGAAACCGATCTGCGCGCCGCCGGCATGGCGGGCGCGGCGCTGGCATCGCTGCCGCAGGCCGGCTACCGGCCCGCGCTCGACACGCCGGCGGCACGTTTCGGCGTGGCCTACGTGATCGAGGGCGCGCAGCTCGGCGGACGGGTTCTCGGGCGCACGCTCGCGCCCGCGCTCGGCGACTGGACGCCGCGCTGGCTGCAGGGCTATGGCGAAGAACAGGCCCGTTACTGGCAGGCTTTCATCCGGTGCGCGGAAAGCGCGCTGGTCACGCAGGAGGCCCGACGCGAAGCCGCCGCCGCCGCCGCGCAGGCATTCTCCTCGCTGGCGGCATGGTTCGCGCAGCGGCAACGCATGCGCGCGGGGAACGAAGTTCGGCGTGTACCCGACGCCGCATAGGGACATCGATACTGCACATGGCGACAGAAGTAGACATCAGCGCTTGCGCGAACGAGCCTATCCGCATCCCGGGCAGCATACAGCCGCACGGCTTTCTGCTCGCGCTCGACGACAGGGGCGTCGTGGTCCAGGCCAGCGACAACCTCGCGGCGCATACCGGCCGCGACTGCCGCGAGGTGCTTGGCGGAGGCCTGGCCGCTTCGCTCGGCGACGAGGCGGCGCGCCGGGTGGCGGCCGAACTGGCGCGCGAAACCCCGGGTCAGCGGCCGTCCTATCTCGGCTCGGTCACCATCGGCAGCGGTTTCTACGACCTGCTCGTGCATGCGGCCGACGGCCTGACCATGCTCGAGTTCGAAAGCGTCTCGCGCAGCAAAGCGGCCGATTTCCGGCATCTCTATCCGCTGATCGGCAACTTCCTGTCCGCCCTGCACGACACCGACACGATCGTCGAGATGAGCCGGCTGGCGGCGCGGGAAGTCAAGCGGGTGTCCGGCTACGGCCGGGTGCTGGTGTACCGCTTCGACGACGATGGCCATGGGCATGTGATCGCGGAAGAGCTCGACTCCGGCTACCACTCCTACCTGCACCAGCGCTTTCCCGCCTCGGACATCCCGGCGCAGGCGCGCGAGCTGTATCTGTCGAGCCGCATCCGGATGATCCCCGACGCCGGCTACACGCCGTCGCGCCTGGTCCCGGAAAACAATCCGCTCACGGGTCTGCCGACCGATCTCGCGCAGTCCTCGCTGCGCAGCGTCTCGCCGGTGCACCTGCAGTACATGCGCAACATGGGCACCCATGCCTCGATGTCGGTATCGCTGGTGGTGAAGGGCCGCCTGTGGGGGCTGATCTCCTGCCATAACGCCGAGCCGCGCTTCATTCCGTTCGAGGCGCGCGCGTCCTGCGAGCAGCTCGGCCAGATTCTCGCGCTGCGCATCGAGTCGCGCGAGGACAGCGACGAATACCATCACCGGCTGGAACTGCGCCGCATCCTCGTCTCGATGCTGTCCGGGCTGACCCAGGGCCCCGACTTTGTCGGCAACATGAGCGGCGTGGCGCCGCAGCTGCTGCAGTTTGCCAGCGCCAGCGGCGCCGCGATCCTGTTCGAGAACCGCGTCACCCGCTTCGGCGACACGCCGGAAGAAGACGAGATCCGCGCGCTCGCCGCATGGCTCGGCGCCAATTCCCACGCCGACCTGTTCCACACGAATGCCCTGTCCAGCGTCTATCCCGACGGCGCCAGGCTGCAGCGCAACGCGAGCGGCGTGCTGGCCCTGCCGATCTCGCGCATCCACAATCACTACCTGATGTGGTTCCGCCCCGAGCAGCTGCACACCATCGAGTGGGCGGGCAACCCGCACGAGAAGCACGCGGCCGGTCCCGCCCGCATGCTCACCCCGCGCACCAGCTTCGACACCTGGCGCGAAACCGTGCACGGCACCAGCATGCCGTGGCGCGGCAGCGAGCTCGAACTGGCGCTCGAATTCCGCACCTCGCTGCTGGGCATCGTGCTCGAGCGCGCCGAGCAGATGGCGGAACTGGCCGAGGAGCTCGGACGCGCGAACAAGGAGCTGGAAGCGTTCTCGTACTCCGTCTCGCACGATCTGCGGGCGCCGCTGCGCCATATCGTCGGCTTCAGCGACCTGCTGCTGGAGTTCGAGAGCGGCGACCCCTCTGAACGCAGGGTGCGCTTCCTGCGCAACATCAAGGATTCGGCGCGCTTCGCCGGCAAGCTGGTGGACGACCTGCTCAGCTTTTCGCAGATGGGGCGCGCGTCACTCCGGCCCTCGCGGATCGACATGGGCGACCTGGTGCAGGCTTGCCGCGAGAAGCTGGCAATGGATATCGGCGAGCGCCGAATCGACTGGGAAATCGGCGAGCTGCCCGTCGTCCAGGCCGACCCGAGCTTCCTGCAGCTGGCGGTCTACAATCTGCTGTCGAATGCGGTGAAGTACACCGCGCCCCGCGAGCGCGCGCACATCAGCGTGACGGCGGAGCAGAACGAGTCGGAGTTTGTTTTTCATGTGCGCGACAACGGCGTCGGTTTCAACCGCGAGTATGCGCACAAGCTGTTTGCAGTGTTCCAGCGCCTGCACCGGATGGAGGATTTTCAGGGCACCGGTATAGGCCTGGCGAATGTGCGGCGCATCGTCGAACGTCACGGCGGCCGGGTCTGGGCCGATGGCGTGCCGGACGGAGGCGCCGTTTTCTCCTTCTCGTTGCCCAGGCAACTTTCGGTTGGACAGGGGGTAGCGTGCTGAAACCCATACTGCTGGTGGAAGACAATCCCAATGATCTCGAGCTGACGCTGATCGCGCTGGAAAAAAGCCATCTCGCCAACGAGGTGGTGGTGGTGCGCGACGGCGCCGAGGCGCTCGAGTATCTGGAATGCCGCGGCGCCTTCATCGGCCGCGTCTCCGGCAATCCCGCGGTGATCCTGCTCGATCTGAAGCTGCCGAAGGTGGACGGCCTGGAAGTCCTGCGCCACATCCGCCAGTCGGAGACCCTCAAGAGCACGCCGGTGGTCATGCTCACCTCCTCGCGCGAGGAGCAGGACGTGGTGCGCAGCTACGCGCTGGGCGTCAACGCGTACGTGGTCAAGCCGGTGGAGTTCAAGGAATTCGTGCGCGCGATCGCCGACCTCGGCGTGTTCTGGGCGGTGCTCAACGAGCCGCCACCGGGTTCCGTGCGCGCGATGCGAAGGACTTAGCGCCTGGCCAGGAGCTGGCGGATCTTCTGCGACAGGGCTTCGGCGGTGTACGGCTTGGGCAGCAGGTTGAGCCCGGGGTCGATGCGCCCGCCGTGCGCGATCACGCCCTCCGAATAGCCGGAGGTGAACAGCACCTGCAAGCCCGGCAGCATGCGGCGCGCCTGTTCGACGAATTCCACGCTCGACAGGGGCCCGGGCATCATCACGTCGGTGAAAACCAGGTCGACGCGCGTCCCGTCCTGCAGCAGGCGAAGCGCGGCAGTCGCATCGGCGGCCTGGCAGGTCCGGTAACCGAGGTTGTTGAGCAGGGCCACGGTCGTCGCACGCACGTCGTGTTCGTCTTCCACCACCAGGATGGTCTCCGCGCCGCCCGTCACCGCGGCGGTGGGTTCGGGTGGTGGCGCCGCGGCGGCTCCGTCGCAGCGCGGCAGGAAGATCTTCACCGTCGTGCCGCGTCCGGGCTCGCTTTCCAGCGCGATGTGGCCGTCGCTCTGCTTGACGAAACCGTAAGCCATGCTCAGCCCCAGTCCTGTGCCCTGTCCCGCCGGCTTGGTGGTGAAGAAGGGTTCGAAGGCGCGCTCGAGGACATCGGCCGGCATGCCGGTGCCGGTATCGGAGACCGAGATCAGCACATGGTCGCCATTGCCGCGCGGCGGGCGCTCGCTGCCGGGAATGCCGCTGCCCACGTTGCACGCCCGGATCGTCAGCCTGCCTTCGCTGTCCATCGCGTCGCGCGCGTTGAGCGCGAGATTGAGGATGACGTTCTCCAGCTGGCTGGGATCGACGCAGATCGTCCACAGTCCCTCGTCCAGCACGGTCTCCACGCGCGTCATGTCGCCCAGCGCACGACGCAGCAGGTCCGACATGTCACGCAGCAGGCGTGCGGGATCGATCACCACCGACTGCAGGGGCTGGCGCCTGGCGAAGGCAAGCAGATGCGCGGCAAGCTTGGCGCCGCGGTCGACGCCGACGGCCGCGGCGGCGATGCGGCTCTGCGCCGCCTCGTTCCCGCGCGTCATCAGGCGCAGCAGTTCCAGGTTGCCGCTGATGACCTGCAGCACGTTGTTGAAATCGTGGGCGACGCCGCCGGTCAGCTGTCCGATGGCTTCCATCTTCTGCGCCTGGTGCAGCGCTGCCTGGCTCTGCGCCAGTTCTTCGGTGCGCTTGAGCAGCTCCTGCTGGCTGCGGCGCAGGGACAGGAAGGCATCGTCGCGCTGCTTGCGCGCCAGGTTGGCGCTGGCGTGGTAGAGCACGCGCGCCACCAGTTCGCGCTTGTCCGGCCATTTCACCAGGTAGTCGTTGGCGCCCTCGGCGAAAGCCCGCACCTTCACGTCCGGGCTGTCTTCGGAAGAAAGCAGGACCACGGGAATGTCGCGGGTGGCGGGATCGGCGCGCAGCGCGGCCGTGACGCCGAAGCCGTCGAGCCCGGGCATGCGCAGATCGACGAGCACCACGCTCGGCTGCAGGACGATGGCGGTCGCCAGCGCCTTTGACGAATCGAGCAGGAAGTGAAGACGAAGGTCGGTCTTGTCGGCCAGCATCTGGCCGATCAGGTCTTCCGCCATCTGCTGATCGTCGATCAGCAATACGTTATAGGTGAGGGGCTCTGTCGTCATGTCTGCGGCTGCCCGCAATTCGTACGTGTGGGTCCTGCTGCGCGCATCCCGGGACGTGCCGGCGCGGCCGGCAGGAATTGTACTTCGGCTACGTCAGGACTGCTGACCGTCGGCGCCGTTGCGGCGCTTGCCCCGCACGTCGTTGAGCACGGCCTGCATCTGCGCGAACTTGACCGGCTTGGGGAAGACGCGATCGAAACCCGCCGCCAGCGCACGGTCGCAGGTCTCCTGATTGTCGTAGCCGGTCACGGCGATCAGCCAGGTATGGGCGAGCTGAGGATTGGCGCGCACTTCGCGCGCGACGTCGAAGCCGTTCTTTTCGCCCGGCATGCTGATGTCGCAGAAGATGATGTCGGGACGGGTGGCGTCTGCTTTTTCCAGTCCTGCGATCGCGTTCCATTCCACGTCGGCCTTGCAGCCGAGAACTTCCAGCAGATCGCTGAACAGGCGCGCGAGATCTCGATTGTCTTCGACGATGAGCGCGTTCAGGGGGGAGGTCGGGTCGGACATGGCAGTGTGGATATGCAACGATGCGTGCCGCAAGCATCGCCGTTTGATCGATGGAATGACGCTATTCTAACTGATCGTCCCTGTTGACCCTTGTCATACGTTAAAACGCCCGGAAGATGCGTGGAAGCATTCCGGGCGGCGTTCAGCGATAGGGCGGGCCGTAGTTGCGGCGGGCGATGACGCCGCCCGGCTTGCCGCGCAACCAGTAGGCAATGCGGGCAATGCCAAGCGACACCAGCGCCGTGACCGCGACTGCGACGGCGATGACGCCGGCCACTGCGATCAGCAGCACCAGCGCAAGCGCGCCGAGCGCAAACAGCGCCGCCACTTTCCAGCGCCACCACGGTCCGAGCATGGGCTGCGCGGCCGGTCCGGCGCGGCGGGCGCCCCCGGTTTTCGTCGTCGTCTCGTCGACGACTTCCCATTCGATCTTCTCGGTCATGGCTGCTTCCTTTCACATGCTGCAGGAGAGGGGCCATGCTAAGGCCCGTCTCCCTTAGAAAAAAGCGCAGAAAACCGGGTTTTGCCTTCGAAAAAACGGATCAGCCGTTTTCCAGCAGCGTCCGCAGTTTGTCCGCGCGCGACGCATGGCGCAGCTTGTTCATCGCCTTGGCTTCGATCTGGCGGATGCGCTCGCGCGTCACGTCGAACTGCTTGCCCACTTCTTCCAGCGTGAAATCGGTGGCCATGTCGACGCCGTAGCGCATGCGCAGGACCTTGGCTTCGCGCGGAGGCAGCGAGTCCAGCACTTCCCGGATGACTTCGCGCATGGACGAATGCATGGCCGCGTCGGCCGGCGCCACGGTGATTTCGTCGGCGATGAAATCGCCGAGCAGCGCATCGCCGTCGTCGCCCATCGGCACATCCATCGAGATCGGCTCCTTGGCGATCTTCATGATTTCGCGGATCTTCTTCTCCGGCATGTCCATCTTCGCGGCCAGCGTCGCGAGGTCGGGCTCGGAGCCGGTCTCCATCAGGATCTGGCGCGAGATGCGGTTCATCTTGTTGATGGACTCGATCATGTGCACCGGAACCCGGATCGTGCGGGCCTGATCGGCGATCGCGCGCGTGATGGCCTGCCGGATCCACCAGGTGGCGTAGGTCGAGAATTTATAGCCGCGACGGTATTCGAACTTGTCCACCGCCTTGAGCAGACCGATATTGCCTTCCTGGATCAGGTCGAGGAACTGCAGGCCGCGATTGACGTACTTCTTGGCGATCGAGATCACCAGGCGCAGGTTGGCCTCGGTCATTTCGCGCTTGGCCTGGCGTGCGCGCTTGTCGCCGGTGGCCATCTGCTTGTTGATGCTGCGCAGGTCCGACAGGGGCAGCGCCACGCGCTGTTCGAGATCGAGCAGCTTCTGCTGGTACTCGCGGATGGCGGGCGCGTTGCGGCGCAGGACCGGACCATAGGCCTTGCCGGCGTCGGCTTCGCGCTCGACCCAGTCGAGGTCGGTCTCGTGTCCCGGGAAGACCTCGATGAAGCGGGTGCGCGGCATGCCGCACTTGTCCACCGCGATGGCGAGGATCTGCCTTTCCACCTGGCGCATTTCTTCCACCTGGGCGCGCAGCGTGTCGGACAGGCGCTCGACGACCTTGGCGGTGAAGCGCATGCCGAGGAATTCCTGGGCGATCGCCGACTGTGCCTCGCGGTAGGCGGGCGTACCGTAGCCGCCGGCCGCGCGCGCCTCGCGCATGGTCTCGAAGTGCTTGCCGATGGACGCAAAGCGGGACAGCACCTGCTGGCGCAGTTCTTCCATCTGCTTTTCGGTCATGCCGCCCGAGGGCGTGACGGCACCGTCCTCGTCCTCGTCTTCCAGGTCTTCTTCCTGGTCGTCCTGGTCTTCGTCGTCGTCGCCGTCGTCGGCCGCCACCGCGACCGGCTCGGCCGTGTCCGCCAGGCCGTCGATGACGTCATCGACCTTGATCTCGTCGCGCTCGATGCGCGCGGCCATTTCCAGCAGTTCGGCGATCGTCGTCGGGCAGGCGGAGATGGCCTGCATCATGTCCTTCAGGCCGTCCTCGATGCGCTTGGCGATCTCGATCTCCTGCTGGCGCGTGAGCAGCGGCACCGAGGCCATTTCGCGCATGTACATGCGGACCGGGTCGGTGGTGCGGCCGAAATCGGAGTCGATCGCCGACAGGGCGGTCGCCACCGCGGCCTCGGCTTCGTCCTCGGAGGAGCCGGCGACCACGTTATCCGACAGCAGCAGCGTTTCCGCGTCGGGCGCCTGGTCGTAGATCTCGATGCCCATGTCGCGGAAGGTGCTGATGATGCCGTCGATCGCTTCCGGATCGACGATGTCTTCCGGCAGGTGATCGTTGATTTCCGCGTGGGTGAGATAGCCGCGTTCCTTGCCGAGGCTGACCAGGACCTTGACCTGGGCGCGCTGGGCTTCAAGGTCGCGCTCGCTGCGCGCGGCCGGTTCCTGGTCGCGCGAACGCGCGCGCGAAACGGCTTTCAGCTCCGCCCGTTCCACCGCGTTGAGCGCGGCCACTTCATCGTTCTCGCCCTGGAATTCCGACGGACGACGGCCGCGCCGCGCGGGCACCTTGGCGCCCGGCAGGGAATAGGAAGAGGTATCGATCTCGGCCAGCGCGGCCGGATCGGTGGTCTGCGTCACTTCCGACTGCGCACTCGCCGGCGCCGGCGCGGGTTCCGGCGACGCCGCCGGCTTGGCCGCGCGCACGCTCTTGCGCACCACCTTCGGCTTGTCGGCCGGCTCGGACGCCTTCGCGTCCTGCGCTTCCTGTGCCGCGGGGGCGGCCTCGGCGGCGGCATCCTGCAGCACCGCGCGGCGGCTGCGCTTGGTAACGACCGTTACCTTCGCCGCCATCTGCTGCTCGGCATCGGTGCTCTGTTCCACCACGCGCGCGTCGTCCTTCGGCGTTCCCATGCGGGAGGAGGCGGCGCCGGCGGGTTTTGCTGCGAGTGTCAAAGTCTTTGCTTGTTTAGTCATTGCGTGAATGTCTGGTACGAACATCAGGCCGAAGTCCGGCAAGCTGTGCCGGTGGCAGCGCAACGGGGCGCGCGACGGCGGACACGGGCTTGGCCTGACGGAGGCAAAAAATCAGAACGAACGAAGTGGGAGTTGAAGCTCGACGATTGGTTCGAAAAATGGCGGCCGCTGACGCAAACCGTTTTTTCCGACGGGAGCAAAAAACGCGAAGGCCGAATTATGTTTCATTGTGTCAAAGAAGTCTATCGCTACCGTCGGGTTTTCGACTGTGGCATGCGCCAAATAGTTGCGGCGGCGGCGCGCACCGTGCGGCAAGGGCGGCAACGCGATCGCCCTGTTGGTTTTTTGTGTCTGCTCAATCCGCTCGGTGCCGCATGTCACGGTCTGGTCATCCCCTGCTTTCTATAATTTCCGTTAAATGATGGAAGGCCGCCAGGGAGGATGAAATGGGCAGAACGCTGCATAACAGAATTCGACTCAGAAACCGCAACCCGCTGATCCGCATGCTCATGCGCGCGTTGCGCGTTCCCCGATAACCGCATTCCGCTTTCACCCGAAGCAGCCGTTCATTGGACTGCTTCCCCGGCCTTTTCCGCCGCGGCATAACCGCCGACGGCGCGTTTCCGGTAATTGGTGGCGAAGCGCCCGCAGTCAAGAGCCGTTCCGCCGCTTTTCGCGCCTGCGGCCCATGCGTTTTTCCGAATCGGCGTACGATGCCGTTTTTCTTGGCATTTGAAAAAGGAAAACCATGGCAGCCGCCCAAAAAACCTCGTTCCGCATTGCAGTCATTCCCGGCGACGGCATCGGCAAGGAAGTCATGCCGGAAGGCCTGCGCGTGCTTGAAGCCGCGGCCGAGCGCTTCTCGCTGACGCTCGAATACCAGACCATCGACTGGGCCAGCTGCGACTACTATGAACAGACCGGCAGCATGATGCCGGCAGACTGGCGCGAGCAGCTGGCGGGATGCGACGCGCTGTACTTCGGCGCGGTGGGATGGCCGGCGAAGGTGCCGGACCATGTTTCGCTGTGGGGCTCGCTGCTGAAATTCCGCCGCGAGTTCGATCAGTACATCAACCTGCGCCCGGTACGCCTGTTCGAGGGCGTGCCCTGCCCGCTGGCCAACCGCAAGCCGGGCGATATCGATTTCCTCGTCGTACGTGAAAATACCGAGGGCGAATACACGTCGCTCGGCGGCCGCATGTTCGAAGGCACGGAACGCGAAGTGGTGATACAGGAATCGGTGTTCTCGCGCATCGGTACCGACCGCGTCCTGCGCTATGCGTTCGAACTGGCCGCCGGCCGCGCGCGCAAGCATCTGACCGTCGCCACCAAGTCGAACGGCATCGCCGTCAGCATGCCGTACTGGGACGAGCGGGCCGAAGAAATGGCAAGGCATTATCCCGGCGTCGCCACCGACCGCCAGCACATCGACATCCTCACCGCGCGCTTCGTGCTGCAGCCGACCCGCTTCGACGTGGTGGTGGCCTCCAACCTGTTCGGCGACATCCTGTCCGACCTCGGCCCGGCCTGCGCCGGCACGATCGGCCTGGCGCCATCGGCCAATCTCGACCCGGAACGCCGCTTCCCTTCGCTGTTCGAGCCGGTGCACGGTTCGGCCCCGGACATCTACGGCAAGGGCATTGCCAATCCGGTGGCGATGATCTGGTCGGGCGCGCTGATGCTCGACTTCCTCGGGCGCGACCCGGCGCTGGCCGACGGCACGCCCTGGCTGCGGGCGCACGATCTGATTCTGCGCGCAATCGAAATCGTGCTCGCCGACGGTCCGCGCACGCCCGACCTCGGCGGCGACGCGAAGACCGAAGACGTCGGCCGGGCGATCGCCCGCCTGGTGCGCACGCTTGACATCGACTGAGGAGACGGGCCATGGAAAACCGGTTCAAGGCGGCACTCAGGAGCGGCAGGCCGCAGGTCGGCTACTGGCTGTCGCTGGCCAATCCCTATTCCGCGGAGATCTGCGCGACCGCGGGCTTCGACTGGCTGCTGCTCGACGGCGAGCACGGCCCGAACGATGTGCGCAGCCTGCTCGCGCAGCTGCAGGCGCTGGCGGGCCATGCTTCGCAGCCGGTCGTGCGTCCGGTGTCCGGCGATGCCGCGCTGCTCAAGCAGTTGCTCGATATCGGCGCCCAGAGCCTGCTGGTGCCGATGGTCGATACCGCCGAGCAGGCGGCGCAACTGGTACGCGCGGTCCGCTATCCGCCCGAGGGCGTGCGCGGGGTGGCGGCCTTCATTGCCCGCGCTTCGCAATGGGGCCTGGAGGCCGACTACATGGAACGCGCGAACCGGGAAATCTGTCTGCTGATTCAGGCGGAGACGCGCAGCGCGATCGAGAACCTGGATGCCCTGTGCGGGGTGGACGGCGTGGACGGCATCTTCATCGGGCCGTCCGACCTGGCCGCATCGCTCGGCCACCCGGGCAATGCCGGACATCCGGAAGTGCAGGCGGCCATCGATGACGGCTTGCGGCGCATCATCGCCAGCGGCAAGGCGGCCGGCATCCTCAGCACCGATCCGAAGCAGGCGCGGCGATACATGGACATGGGCTGCCACTTCGTGGCGGTGGGCATCGATGTGGCAACGCTGGCGTCGGGCGCGCGCTCGCTGCGTGCAGCCTTCGGCGGCGGCGCGGCGCAGCCGGCGGGAAGCGGATACTGACAAAAAATTAACCCGGCCACACTGTTACAAAGATTCCACGCGCGCCGGCTTTTCTTGTCCTTTAATATGAAAAGAGACTGAGGAGCAAACATGAACAGGCATATTCTTGGCGCAGGCGTGGCACTGGTGCTTGCCGGCATGAGCGGCGTCGTGATGGCGCACGATCGCGTGCAGTGGTCGGTGACGGTGGGCAGCCAGCACCGCGGCGTGATGATGGTGCCGCAACCGCAGTACAGCTACGGGGCGCCGCCCTCGGTGTACGCGCCGCCGCCGCCGATCTATGCGCCGCCGCCGGTCGTGGTGGCTCCCCCGCCGGTGATCTACGTGCAGCCGCCGCCCTATCCGGTCTACGTCAACCCGCCGCACAGCCACCGCCGCGAATGGCAGGACCGGCGCGACTGGCAGGACCGGCGGGACTGGCATGACCGCCGCGACTGGCACGACGGGCGGCCGGGACAATGGGGGTACGGCTACGGCCAGGGGCAGGGTCACGGGCATTACCGGCGCTGAAGCGCTATCATGCCGGGCTGCGCGCCGCCGCGTGTTGCCGGCGGCGCTTCCGTTCATTCTCCAGGTACATCATGAGCGTCAAACCCGCCCGCACCCTCACCTTCAAATGCAAGAAATGCGCGAAACCCGTCACCGTCTACCTTCAGAAGGTTTCCGCCTGTTCCCACATCCAGCCCTATCAGGGCATCTGTTCCTGCGGTGAAGTGCACCTGCATGCGACCGGCCAGAAGGATGCGGTCGCTTCCTACCTGGAATCCGGCGGCGCCTGGACGCACCACCACCATCACTGATCAGAGCACCTCGATCCGCCCGTCCAGCATGGGCAGCCATTTCTGCAGCAAGCGGTAGACCTCGCGCTCGAAGCGGCGCGGGCCGGCCTGCAGCAGGTCCGCCTTTTCCTTTTCGTTGCGCGCGGTGCCGAGCCAGGCCCAGCCGTCGATGAGGAGCCAGGCGCCGTTGTCTTCGATCGCGATGGCGCCGGGATAGGGCCATGCCTCCATCCGGTGGGATTCCAGCGCGGCGCGCAGCCGAGCATTGTGCTCGTCGGCGCTTTCCCGTCCGATGCAGGCGCCGCCGCAGCCGCCCCCGGCATGCGCGCTGCAGGCCTTGCCCGCGCGGGTCTTTTCAAGCCCGAGCAGCGCCGGGCACAGCCGCTGTGCGGCCGCGATCGCCTGCAGGGCTTCCCGGGCCCTGGCCGGTGCGGCAAAGAGTCCGTAGAGCTCGGGGTCATGCGCGAAGAACATGTCCTCGGCGCTGGCCAGCACCGGCCGCAGCAGGGCGCCGCGCTGCAGCAGCCGCCAGGCGCAGGTCTCGTCCTCCGCGCGCAGGTGGTTGTGCGGCGGCAGATGCTCGCGCAGCAGCGAGGTTTCCAGCAGCTGCGCCCCGAGTTCGCCGCCGTTTTCCATCCAGTCCACCGCCGCCGTGTCCGACGCCAGGCGGCGGTCGCGCGCATTCATCCTGTCCTTGCCGAAGAAGCCGTACACGCGCGCCTGCAGATTG
Source organism: Noviherbaspirillum aridicola (assembly GCF_019656455.1). Lineage (GTDB taxonomy): Bacteria > Pseudomonadota > Gammaproteobacteria > Burkholderiales > Burkholderiaceae_D > Noviherbaspirillum > Noviherbaspirillum aridicola. The sequence continues at coordinate 142,335 of NZ_BPMK01000009.1, read as the reverse complement.
GCCGCGCTGCCGATGAACAGCGGCCGCCGCTCCGCGTCGCGGAAGATATAGACGCCCGGGGAGGCGGGCAGCCGGTCGAGCTCGAGCTCTTCGATGCGCGAGGGCAGGGCGGGGCGGCTTACCAGCCGCTGCACCGCCTCCTCGATCTGCTCCGTCGCGTGCAGGTCGTGGATCTTTTGCCAGAACTGCCACAGCAGCTGCGCGTCGCCGAGCGCGCGATGGCGTTCGGTGACATGCAGCGCGTGGCGCTCGGCCAGGCTGTCGAGATTGTGCCGCTCGAACTGCGGAAACAGCCTGCGCGAGAGCTTGACGGTGCACAGCACTTCCGGATGGAAGTCTCGTCCGGTGCGGCGGAAGGCCTGGCGCAGGAAGCCGTAGTCGAAGCGCGCGTTGTGCGCGATGAAGATGCGGTCCTCCAGCCGGCGCGCGATCACCGCCGCAATTTCCGCGAAGGTGGGCGCCTCGCGCACCATGTCGTCGGTGATGCCGGTCAGCGACTGTATGTAGGGCGGAATCGGCATTTCCGGATTGACCAGGCTGCTCCATTCGCGCACGCCATCCTCGTCCACTTCGACGATGCCGACTTCGGTGATGCGGTCGAGGCTGGCGGCGCCGCCGGTGGTTTCGAGGTCCACGAAGGCAAGGCGCGGAAAACGGTGCAGGGAAGGCAATGTGTTCATCGGTGTGTGTCGGTGGCGAGTGCCTGCGCCTGGCGCAGGACCCGCACGATATCATCGAAGGCCGCGGCCTGCGCCTCGCGGTCCGGCAGGCGCAGCACGTAGGCCGGATGCCAGGCGGGGATCACCAGCCGGCCGCCGGATTGGACAGGGACGCCGCGCAAGTCGTTCAGCCTGGCCTCGGTGCCGAGCAGGGACGCCAGCGCGGTGGCGCCGAGGGCGACCACCACCCTCGGCTGCACCTGCGCGAGTTCCTGCTCCAGCCAGGCGCGGCAGGCGGCCGCTTCCTGCTGCGCGGGCGTGCGGTGCAAGCGGCGCTTGCCGCGCGCTTCCCACTTGAAATGCTTGACGGCGTTCGTCAGGTAGACCTCGTCGCGGCCGATGCCGGCGCGCGCGAAAGCATCGTCGAGCAGGCGGCCGGCGGGCCCGACGAAGGGCTGCCCTGCCAGGTCTTCCTGGTCGCCGGGCTGCTCGCCGACCAGCATCAGCGGCGCGCGGGCGGGGCCGCAGCCGGGCACTGCCTGAGTCGCGTTGCGCCACAGCGGGCAGCGGCGGCAATCGTCGAGCGTATGCGGCAGGGCGCGCGGCGGCATGGCCTTCTCCGCGTCGAGCGCAATCGCCTTGCCGCCGCGGGCGCCGACCGCGCCGGCCTGCGCCAGCCGGCTCGCGCCGCTTGCCGCCTCGCTCAGCATGGCCGGAATCAGCGGCGCTTCGGGCAGGTTCTTCCAGTAGCGCACGGGCATGTGCATGGTCAGGGCATCGGGATTCAGGCGCGCCGGATTGAAGGTGCTGCGATAGTAGGCCAGCCACAGCGCCTCGCCGCTGTCCCGCGCTTCGCATGCCTCGCGCGGCAGCGGCGGTCCGTAGGCGAGGCAGGCGCCGTCCCAAACCGCGCATCCCTGCGGCGTCGCGATCAGCCAGCTGTGCCTGCCCATGCGCTGCGCGAAGTGGGCCGCCGCGTCGCGCAGGACGTCATGTTCCGGCTCGAACCAGGCGATGAAGCGCGGCGCGCCCGCGTCCTCCGGCCGTTCGCGAAAGCGCAGGAAGGCGTGCATCTTGTGGGCCTCGCGCCTGACGGTCTTGACCATCGCGTGCAGCCGGGCGCCGTCCTCGTCGGCGGCGGACATCACGTCGCGTTGCCCCTGCTGCCAGCGCCAGAGGACGCGGTAGAGGAAGGCCCAGCGGTCCTCGCTGCGATGGCAGGCGGCCTGCTCCAGCATGGCCAGAAGCTTACCGGAGATGCGGGCCGCCGACGTGTGCGTGCCGTGCTCGGGTCCGCCGCCGCCGAAGAGATCGTCGGCGCTGCCCCATTGCGCGTCCTGCGGGGCGACGCCGGCCGCGAGCAAGGCCCGCGCGCGCCCGCGCCATGCCGCGAAGTCCATGACCGCGCTCATGCCGCCTGCAGCTCAGGCCACAGGCCGAGCTGTTGCGGCTGCTCCGACATCGCCTGCCGCAGCCGCTCCGAAGAGACGCTGTCGCCGCTGGGCCGGTAATCCGCGGTCTGGATGAAAGGCTTGAGCTTGTCCATGCTGCAGCGCAGACGCGCCAGGTCCGCATACCGGATCTGCCGCAGCCGCCGCAGTTCCACCAGCCGCCTGGCGCTGCGCAGGCCGATGCCGGGCACGCGGGCGATGAGCTCGGGCTCGGCCCGGTTGAGATCGACCGGGAACTGCTCGCGATGGGCGAGAGCCCAGCCGAGCTTGGGATCGATGTCCAGCGCCAGGTTGCCCGATGCCGGCAGCAGCTCCGCGGCGCGGAAACCATAGCCGCGCAGCAGGAAGTCGGCCTGGTACAGCCGGTGTTCGCGCAGCAGCGGCGCCGGCTGCTGCGGCAGCGCGGCGGGGCTCTGCGGAATCGGGCTGAAGGCGGAGTAATAGACCCGCTTGAGCTTGTAGGCGCCGTACAGGTTTTCGGCGGTGCCGAGGATGGTGCTGTCGTCGGTGGCGTCGGCGCCGACGATCATCTGCGTGCTTTGTCCCGCGGGCGAGAAGCGCGGCGCGCGCGGCTCGGCCTCTTTTTCGTCGAGCTTGCGCCGGATCGCGCCCATCGCCATCCGGATGGTGCGCACGTTCTTCTCCGGCGCCAGGCGCTCGATGCCCGCCGGCGTCGGCAGCTCGATGTTGACGCTCAGGCGGTCGGCGTAGCGGCCGGCGAGCGCGATCAGCTCCGGGGAGGCGTCGGGTATCGTTTTCAGGTGGATGTAGCCGCGGAAGCGCTCGTCTTCCCGCAGACGGCGCGCGATCTCCACCATCTGTTCCATGGTGTGATCGGGCGAGCGGATCACGCCGCTGCTCAGGAACAGGCCGTCGATATAGTTGCGCAGGTAAAAATCCGTGGTGAGCCGCACCACTTCCTCGACCGTGAAGCGTGCGCGCGGCACATTGCTGCTGCGGCGATTGACGCAGTACTGGCAGTCGTACTGGCAGAAATTGGTGAGCAGGATCTTCAGCAGCGACACGCAGCGGCCGTCGGGCGTGTAGCTGTGGCAGATGCCGTTGCCGGTGCTGGCGCCGAAACCCTCCTGTCCGCGCGACGAGCGTTTGGGGGCGCCGCTGCTGGCGCAGGACGCGTCGTACTTGGCGGCGTCCGCGAGAATCTCCAGTTTGTCGATCAGCTTCATTGCTCGGATGCTGTATGCGTGTACAGCATTGTAGGCGAAGGCCGACCGGTCTGCACCGGCAGATGGGGGCAATGCGGGCGAACATGGTCGCTTTGCTATCATAGGCGGTTATTTTTTCCGTTCGTCCCCGCTTTTCTTTCCAGAGGTTCAATGAAAATGCTTACTCGCCTGGTGTTCGTCGCCGTTGCGCTTTGCCTTGCAGCCTTCGCCCATGCCCAGCAGGTCCTGCGGGTGTCCGCCATTCCCGACGAAGCGCCGACCGAACTGCAGCGCAAGTTCAAGCCGCTGGGCAGCTATCTCGAACAAAAGCTCGGAATGAAGGTCGAGTTCATGCCGGTGACCGACTACGCCGCATCCGTCGAAGGCCTGGTCAACAACAAGCTCGACCTGGTCTGGTTCGGCGGCTTCACCTTCGTCCAGGCGAAGGCGCGCAGCAACGGCCGCGTCATTCCGCTGGTGCAGCGCGAGGAAGACGAGAAATTCAAGTCGGTCTTCATCAGCGGCGACAAGGCGATCACGCGCCTCGAAGACCTCAAGGGCAAGACCTTCAGCTTCGGTTCCGAATCGTCCACCTCCGGCCACCTGATGCCCCGCCACTTCCTGCTCGGTGCCGGCGTCAATCCGGATGCGGACCTCAAGCGCGTGGCCTTCTCCGGCGCGCACGATGCGACGGTGGCGGCGGTGGCCGGCGGCAAGGTGGATGCCGGCGTGCTCAATATCTCGGTCTGGGAAAAACTGCAGGCCCAGGGCAAGACCGGCAGCCTGCGCGTCTTCCACACCACGCCCGGCTACTACGACTACAACTGGACCGTGCGCGCCGACATGGATCCGGCGCTGCGCAAGAAGATCAGCGACGCCTTCCTCGCGCTCAACCCCGCCGACCCCCAGGGCAGGGAAATCCTCGAGCTGCAGCGCGCCACGCGCTTCATTCCGACGCGTGCCGAGAACTATGACTCGATCGAGAAGGCCGCCCGGCACGCGGGTCTGCTGAAGTAATGAGCTTTTCCCTGCAGCGTGTCAGCGTCAGGCATCATGCGAGCGACTCGCTCGCCCTGCACGAGATCGAGCTTTCGCTGGCGCCCGGCGAGCAGCTTGCGCTGATCGGGCCTTCCGGCGCGGGCAAGACGACGCTGCTGCATACGCTGGCGCTGGCGCACCGGCCGGCGGCGGGACGTATCGACGCCTTCGGCTGCGATCCCTGGGCGATCGGCGAGGGCGCCCGCCATCGCCTGCGCGCGCGGCTGTTCCTCGCGCCGCAGACGCCGCCGCTGCCGCCGCGCCAGCGCGTGGTGACCGCGGTGCTCGCCGGACGCCTGCCGCGGTGGTCGCTGCCGCGCGCCCTGGCCTCGCTGCTGCGGCCCGCCGATCCGGCTGCCGCGCGTGATGCCCTGGCGCGCTTCAATCTGCAGGACAAGCTCTGGTCGCGGGTGGACCGGCTGTCCGGCGGCGAGCGCCAGCGCTGCAGCCTGGCGCGGCTGCTGGTATCGGATGCCCAGGCCCTGCTGGTGGACGAGCCGCTGTCGGCGCTCGATCCCGCGCTCGCCGTCCAGACCCTGGAGGTGCTGCAGCAGGAGGCGGCCGCGCGCGGCGCGCTGCTGATCTGCAGTCTTCATCAGGTGCCGCTTGCGCGCGAGCGCTTCGGCCGCATCGTCGGTCTGCGCGACGGGCGCATCGTGTTCGACGCGCGCGCAGCCGACGTCAGCGACGACATGATCGCCGCGCTTTATCGTGACGCCCGCAACGATTCTCCGGCGCCGGACGCGCCGCCCCTGCCGGCCGCGCCGGTGAGCCGCTGCTTCTGAAACATGCCCCGCGCCGCATCATCCCTGCCGCATTCCGATCCCGCCTGGCCCGGCCGCATTGGCGCGGGCGTGCTGTTGCTGGTCCTGCTGTGGCCGCTGCTGGTGTGGAGCGAGTTCAGGCCCTGGCTGCTGCTGGACGCGCAGAGCCTGGCGGCCACCGGCCGCTTCGTCGCCGACTTCTTCCCGCCTGCGCATTCCACCGACTTCCTCCTGCTGGTTGCGCAAGCCGCCTGGCAGACGGTGGCGATGGCGACCGCCGGTATGACGCTCGCACTGGTCGGCGCCATCCCGCTCACGCTGATCGCCACCGAGCGCTTGTCCATCTCCCGCCTCGCCGGACGCATGCGCTGGCCGGCTCGCCTGCTGCGTCAGCTCGTGCGCTGGTGGCTGATCCTGCTGCGCAGCGTGCCGGAGCTGGTCTGGGCGCTGCTGTTCGTGCGCATCGCGGGACTCGGCCCGACCGCCGGCGTGCTCGCCATCGCGCTCACCTACTGCGGCATGCTCGGCAAGGTGTATGCGGAGATACTCGAGTCGACCGATGCGCACGCGACGCAGAGCCTGCTGCGCAACGGCAGCGGCAGACTCGCGGCGCTGCTGTACGGGGCGCTGCCGGAAGCCGCATCGGAGCTTGTCTCCTATACCGTCTATCGCTGGGAGTGCGCGATCCGCGGATCGGTGGTGATGGGCTTCGTCGGCGCCGGCGGCCTCGGCCAGCGCATGGACGAGTCGATGAAGATGCTGGCCGGGAGCGAAGTCTCGACCATGCTCATCGTCTTCATCCTGCTGGTGGCGGCCGCGGATGGCGTGAGCAAGTTCCTGCGCGCGAGGCTGGCATGAAGCAGGCCCCGGTCCGCCTCGCCACGCTGCTGCTGCTCGCCGGCCTGCTGCTGCTGGTGATCGCCAGCTTCGCCAGCCTGCCGCTGCAGTGGCAGGCGTTGCTGTCGGCCGACGCGCTGCGCAGTGCTACGGAATTCGTGGCGGGTTTCGCGCCGCCGGAGACCGCGCCCGCGTTCCTCGACAAGACGTTCGTCGCGCTGCTGGAGACGCTGGCGATGTCCGCGCTCGGCACCGGCCTGGCCGCCATCGCCGGGCTCATGCTGGCCTTGCCCGCGAGCGGCCGGCTCGGCAGGAGCCTGCGCGCGGTGACCCGCATCCTGCTCAACGCCACGCGCTCGGTGCCGGAACTGGTCTGGGCCGCGATGCTGCTGATCGCCGCCGGGCTCGGTCCGTTCGCCGGCACGCTCGCGCTGGCGGTGCACACCAGCGGCGTGCTCGGGCGGCTGTTCGCCGATGCGCTGGAAAACACGCCGCCGCTGCCGGAGGCGAGCCTGCGCATCAACGGCGCGTCCGCGCTGGCGGCGTTTCTGTACGCGACGCTGCCGCAGATTTCGCCGCAGCTGCTGTCCTACACGCTGTACCGCTGGGAAAACAACATCCGCGCGGCGGCGGTGCTCGGCGTGGTCGGCGCGGGCGGCCTGGGGCAGATGCTCAAGTACCATCTGTCGCTGTTCCAGATGCAGCAGGCTGCTACGGTAATCATAGCGATGCTGCTGCTCGTGGCGGCGGTCGACGCGCTCAGCTTCGCGCTGCGCCGCTGGATGATGCATTGAAGCGGGGAAAATTGTCACAGGCGCCGAGGAACTCCGCTACGCTTTCCGGCATCGAACCCCAGGCAGGACCCGCATGCCTGCGAACAACGAGAACAACGGGAACGTGAGCGTGCATTCGCTTTACGCGCGAGTGCTTTCCCTTCACCTTTCAGAGAGCCAGCCATGACGACCAAGCCGATAACCGGCCGGGCGGGACTGGCGTTGCTGCTGTCGCTGTCTTTGAGTGCGACCGCCTTCGCGCAACAGCCTTCCGCCGGCGAGAAGAAAGCATCGTCCGTGAAGTATGAATCGCCGCATGTGAAGCGCAAGCTCGATCGATCGGGCAAGGCGCGGCACGGCAAGGCGTCCTTCTATCATCAGAAGTTCGCGGGCCGCAAGATGGCCGACGGCACGCCGATGGACCCGAACTCCAACATCGCCGCCAGCAAGACCCTGCCGCTTGGCACCATCGCGCGGGTGACCAACCTGGAAAACGGCAAGAGCGAGATCGTCGAGATCCGCGACCGCGGACCCTATGTCGAAGGCCGCATCGTCGACCTCACGCCGAAGACCGCGAAGAAGCTCGACATCCACGAGCAGGGCGTGGCCGCGGTCCGTGTGGAACCGATCGAGGTACCGCTTGCCGACGGCAGCAAGCTGCGCGGCGAGGGATCGACGATGGAGATCGCCTCGGGCGAGTAAACGGGCCGGCGTCATCGCCACGGCGGTCCTGTCCGGCAGGCGTTGCCGGACAGCGGATCGCGCAGGCGTTCATCCACCGCATTCCGATTGGCGCCGGACAGCGCGCCCGCCACCCGCGGCGCCGGCGGGAACCTTCGCGGACGGCTCGTCCTCTATCATGTGACAAAAGCAACAGTCCTCGGAGCCAGCCATGTCATCCCTGCCCCCCGCCCGAAAGCATTTCTCGATGATCCGCGGTTTCCATCTCGCGGATTTCTTCACGCTCGCCAATGCGGCCTGCGGGGTGGCGGGCGTCTTCCTGGCGATGCTCTACCTCGGCAGCCGCGACACCGCGCATTTCCTGGCGGCGGCGGCGATGGCGCCGGCCGCGTTCATCTTCGATGTGCTGGACGGCCGCATCGCGCGCTGGCGGCAGCAGCATTCGCCGCTCGGGCGCGAGCTGGATTCGCTGGCGGACGTGATCTCCTTCGGCATGGCGCCGGCCGCGCTCGCGTTCGCGGCGGGCATGGAAGGCGTGTGGGACTGGGTGGCGCTGATCTATTTCGTCTGCTGCGGCGTCAGCAGGCTGGCGCGCTACAACGTCACGGCCGAGACACTGGCGGAAGGCGGCGACAAGGTGAAGTATTTCGAGGGAACGCCGATACCGACCAGCGTGCTGCTCACCGCCATCCTCGCGTTCGCGGGATGGCAGGGGCGGCTCGGCGACGAGTTGTACTGGGGAGTGTGGCAGCTGCCGGGCGGCACGCTGCATCCGCTGGCCCTGCTGTTCGTGCTGTCGGGCAGCCTGATGATCAGCAAGACTTTCCGGATTCCGAAACTCTGAGCGGACGATTGCTACGGCTCAAACCTGGCCGGGCCTCATCCACTAGACTCCTTGAACTTGTCAACAGGAGAGACAAATGACACGCCCGGAGACGCCTTTCGAGCAGCTGAGCTACGACCTGAACAAATTCAGGGAGAGGCGCATGGCCGAGCGCCGCGCCGTGCAGAGGGATACCCCCGACCGGAGGGCGCTGCGCCAGGCGCCGGACCAGCCCCCGCCCGCGGAAACCCGCGGCGGCGACTGACTCAGGCGGCCTGCAGCGCGGGCTGGCCGCGGTGCTGTTCCGGGAAGGCGCGCACCGGAGCCGGCTTGCGCTCGGGCAGACCGTGGCCCATGTTGCCAAGCCAGTAGCGCGTCTTGACGTCGCCCATGAGCAGGCGCAGTTCGCGGATGCTCAGATCGGTGGCCTCATGTGCCGCCAGCAACAGGGCGGAATTCACGGCCACCTGCTTGTGCCGGATCTTGCTGATGGTCGACGGCGGAATCTTGAGCACGCGGGCCAGCGCCGCGTCGCTTCCGACTTCCAGTTTTTCCATCAGCGTATCCAGCATGTGATTGGGCGTGTAGTTCGGCTGCTCGACGAGTCCGGATTTCTTTCTCATTATGGGCTCCCTGTTCAAGGACGAGCAATTTTGCCTTGACGAAACTTTAGCTGAGGCGAAAACACGAACGGAGCTTGATTTTCCGCAAGCGCCGCCCGTGCCCCCGGCCCTCCCGTCAGCTTTTCTCGCCCTCCGCGTAGCTGGTGGCTTCCAGATCGGCGCGGGTCGAATGGCGGCGCAGGCGGATGTTGAGCATCTCGACCACCACCGAGAATGCCATCGCGCTGTAGATGTAGCCCTTCGGTACATGATGTCCAAAGCCTTCCGCGATCAGCACCACCGCCACCACCACGAGGAAGGACAAGGCCAGCATCTTGATCGTCGGGTGGGCCGACACGAAGTTGCCGATCGGCCGCGCGAAGAACATCATCAGGCCGACCGAGACGATCACGGCGGCGATCATCACCGCGATTTCATCCACCATGCCGACGGCGGTGATGATGGAGTCGAGCGAGAACACCAGGTCGATGACGACGATCTGCATCACGATGCCGGCGAAGGTGCTCTTGATCACGCCGCCCTGGCCGCCGGCCGCGCCCTCCAGGGTTTCATGGATTTCGCCCACGCTCTTGTAGAGCAGGAACAGGCCGCCCGCCAGCAGCACCAGGTCGCGGCCGGAGAAGTCCGCGCCGAGCACCGAGAACAGCGGCTGCGTCATGCCGACGATCCAGGACAGCGTCAGCAGCAGCCCGATACGCATGAACATCGCGAGGAACAGGCCGAGGCGGCGGGTGAATTCCTGTTTTTCCTTGGGCAGCTTGTCGACCAGGATGGAAATGAAAATGATGTTGTCGATGCCCAGCACCAGTTCCAGTGCGGTCAGCGTGAAGAAGGCAATCCATATCTGGGGGTCGGCAAGCAATTCGATCATTTTTCGTTCCTTGAATAAAAAAACGTATTCCCGCAGTCCCCGGTTGGACTGCGGGAAAGCGCTCGGGTTTGAATAAAAAAGGAGGGCCGGCGCACAGCCCGGCCCTCCTGCGAAGGCTTACTCGTTGCTCGAGAAGCCGAGGAGGTGAAGCAGACTGGAAAACAGGTTGAAGATCGACACGAACAGGCTGACCGTCGCCATCACATAGTTGGTTTCGCCGCCGCGCACGATCTGGTTGGTCTCGTACAGGATCAGGCCCGACATCAGCAGCACGAAGACCGCCGATACCGTCAGCGAGAGCGCCGGGATCTGCAGGAAGATCGCCGCCAGGCCCGCCAGGAAGGCCACCAGGATGCCGACCGTGAGGAAGCCGCCCATGAACGACAGGTCGCGACGGGTGGTGGTGGCGTAGGCGGAGAGCGCGACGAAGATCGCCGCGGTGCCGCCCATGGCCAGCATCACCGTCTGGCTGCCGTTGGGCATGCTCAGGTAGTGGCTGATCACCGGGCCGAGGGTATAGCCCATGAAGCCGGTCAGCGCGAACACCAGCGCCACGCCGAGGCCGCGGTCGCGGTACCGGGTGACGAGGAAGAGCAGGCCGAAATAGCCGGCCAGGGTCAGCAGGATGCCGGGGCGGGGCAGCTGCAGCGCGGCGGCGGCGCCGGCCGTCAGCGCGGAAAAGGCCAGGGTCATGGCCAGCAGCAGATAGGTGTTGCGCAGTACCTTGCGCGCGGCGCCGTCGATGACGGCGGTCGAGGCATGCGCGCCGAACGCATGGCTGCGCAGCGGATGTTGACGTTCGTTCATGGCTGGTCCTTTCAGGGAAAAAGGCAGCGGGTTCCGGATGGCCCCCTCCTGCCAAAACAATGCAGGCATGATATAAGAGCGTCTACGCTACAAAAAGCGAACATAAACGGACACACTCTTCGGAAAATATAGCGCCATGAAAACCACCGGGCTCAACTTCAGGCATCTCTACTACTTCTGGGTCGTCGCCAAGGAGGGCAGCGTCACGCGGGCCGCCGAGCGGCTCGACGTCGCGATCCAGACCATCAGCGCCCAGATCGCGCTGCTCGAGCAGTCGGTCGGCAAGGCGCTGCTGGCGCCGCAGGGGCGCCGGCTGGTGCTGACCGAAGCGGGCCGCATCGCGCTCTCCTACGCGGACCAGATCTTCCTGCTCGGCGAACAGCTGCAGGAGGTGCTGACCGAGACCGACATCGGCAAGACCATGCGGCTCACCGTCGGCCTGTCGGATTCGCTGCCCAAGCTGACCGCCTCGCGCCTGCTGGAGACGGCGCTGAAACTGCCGCAGAAGGTCAAGCTGGTCTGTCACGAGGACGATTTCGAATCCCTGCTCGGCGACTTGTCGGTGCACAAGCTCGACGTCGTGCTGACGGACCGGCCGGTGCCTTCGGGCACCACGCTGCGCGTGTTCAGTCATCTGCTCGGCGAGAGCGACATCTCGCTGTTCGGCCTGCCGGCGCTGGCGGAGCAGTACCGCTCGGGCTTTCCGGCCAGCCTGAAGGGTGCGCCGGTGCTGCTGCCGACGCGCAATCATGCGGTGCGCGGCCGCATCGACCACTGGTTCGAGGCGCATGACGTGCGGCCGGACGTGGTCGGCGAGTTCGACGACAACGCGATGCTCAATACCTTCGGCCGCCATGGCCTCGGTCTGTTTCCGGCGTCGACCGCGCTGGCGGACGCGGTGCAGGAAGAATTCGGCGCCGTTCCGGTCGGCGAACTGACCAATGTGCACGAGCAGTTCTACGCGATTTCCAACGAGCGCAAGATCAAGCATCCGGCGATCGAAGCCATACTCAGCGCGAGTCACGGCAGCGTATTCAGGTAGGAACTTGCGGTAGCGTGCCTGGCTCATACCGGTGAACCGACGCCACCGGAGAGAGTCGATGCGCCATCCGTCTTTTCTGGCAGCCCTGTGGGCTGTGCTGCTGTGCATCGGGCTGCCGCTGCATGCGCAGGACAACGCCGCCACCCGCACACTGGAGCTGCCCGCGAGCGGCAAGCCGGCCGCCCGCGGCGGATTGCAATTCATCGGCAATGCCACGGTACTGATCCGCTACGGCGATCTGACCATCCTCACCGATCCCAACTTTCTGCACAAGGGCGACCACGTGCATCTCGGTTACGGGCTCAAGTCGCAGCGCCTGACCGACCCCGCCATCCCTTTCGACAAGCTGCCGCCGTTCGACCTGGTGCTGCTGTCCCATCTGCATGGCGACCACTTCGATCAGCTGGTGCAGAACAAACTGCGGCGCGACGTGCCCATCGTCACCACCGCGGAGGCGGCCAAGGGCCTGCGCGAAATGGGCTTCGAGCAGCCGCAGCCGCTGCAGCACTGGCAATCGATCGACATCCGCAAGGGGAACACGCGGCTGCGCATCACCGCCATGCCGGCGCGTCATGGTCCGCCGGGCGGCGCCGTCGCGCTGCCGGAAACCATGGGTGCCATGCTGGACTTCGGCGGTGACGGCAAGACGCCCGCCTATCGCATGTACATCAGCGGCGACACGCTGGTGTACGAGGATATCGAGGAGATCCCGAAACGCTATCCGGACATCGACCTCGCGCTGCTGCACCTGGGCGGCACCCGCATCCTCGGCGTGGTCAAAGTCACGATGGACGGGAAGGACGGCGTGAAGATGCTGCAGCTGGTCGCGCCGCATCACGCCATCCCCATACACTACAACGACTACGACGTCTTCAAGTCGCCGCTCTCGGAGTTCCAGCAGGAGGTGAAGGCGGCGGGGCTGGAGGGGAAAGTGACTTACCTCAGGCATGGGGACAGTTACAGTTTTCGTAGCAAAAAGCCATAGCGCTGACGCGTCGGTGTGCACGCCGTGGACGCTGGAGCGCGATCTATGGCGCTTGCGTAATTGCTTCGTCGTCGTTGCCGAAGGCCCGTTGCAGTGCTTGTTGAACTGCCGGCGCAATGTACACCTGGCTCGCATTGTCGAGCATGCGGCGCATCAGAACCTGGCGATCGGGATCGCCGGCGGGTGTTACCTTGTATATCTGGTACAAATCGTGGTTCTGCTCTCTCAATGCCAGGCTTTCCCTTGTGTGAAACTGGACCTCGAAAACCTGGTTCTCCGGCGACCTGAGGATGACATTGATCCCGATGTAGGGCACACCGGTGCGGAAGTTGTTCTGAACGAGCAGATTGGCGTATCCCGACTGGGTGAAAGTGCGAAGGACGCTTTGCACCCCTTCGGCGAGGCGGTCCGGTTCAAACACCATCGTATATCGCAAGGCGTCATTGATCTCTTGCGGCAGTCGATGTTCGAGCTTCTTCGCGAGTGCACCGGCAGTCTTGAATCGTCGCTCAAGTCCCGACAATTCCCCTCCGTAGCGTGACGCGGCCTCCTGGAGATGCCCGGTGATGCGCGGCTCAGCTGCCATTGCGGCGTTGAGTACGTCGTGTGCGACATCACCTGCGGGTCTTGCTGCCGGTGACTTGCCTGTCCGACTTGCCCGGTCCTCCTCGATGTCGATATCAATTATCTCAGCGTCGAAATCCGATTCCGAATCGGACTGCACCTCTTGCAACATTTCAGCTGCGCGAGATTGCGCAACGTCGATGCCGGCACGTGCGAGCGCCGCCCGGAAAGCGGAGGCGGAGGCGGAAGCGGAGCCGGGCGATCGCTTGGAGCCGAGAACGCGGCTTGCGGGAATCGCGGCGTCCGTTCGCAGCGAGCCGTCGCCCTCCTCGGAATCCGGGTCCGGCACCAGGGAAAACTCGTCGTGCGCGACAATGAATCGAACCAGTCCCGGGGCGTCGTCGCCCTTGGCCATTGACGCATAGGCCTTCGCGGCCTGCTTTTCAGGCGTCAGGTAGTTATAGTTCTTGGCATTCTCAAGCACCTCGGGGCGAAGGCTAGAGCGGGCGAAAACGGATGCCGCGGCGCCGGGGACCTTTTCGTTGGCGGTCAGACCATGTTTTCGGATGCTGCGGACACTTGCTCTGCTTGTGCCATGGAAAAGGCGATTCTGCAGGTAAACCGCACGAGCCGTCCTGCGCTCGCCTGCAGTAAGCGTGCTTCTTGGCCTGTTTGTATCGCGTTCACTGCGGGAAGCCTTGAGGGCATCGTGCAGTGCAGTCTGAAAATCCGGGATCAGCCGGTTGATGTGATGCGGCGATACTTTGTTCTCATTAAGATATCCTCCCGCACCCGTGGTCAGTTCGCGGTGGAGCGTCTTGACTGCATGCTTGAAGTCATCAATGCTGGAGCTGTTAGCGATTGCCGCCGCCAGTGCACGATAGTTCTCTGTCTCCTTGTAGCCGTACAGGAACTCACATCTGCGAATCTGTTCATGAAGATAGTCTTTCAGACCATCCACCGCGTCTGCGGAAAGCAGGGGCGGCATCGAGGTGCCGGCAACGGAGCTCGAACTTCTTGCTGCAGCACGATCCGCAAGTTCTGTTCCGGACTCTGCAGCGTCAGTCTTTTTGCGCCGCCCGAGCAGATGCTCCATCCTGTCGACCAATCGTTGTCTTGGGGCGGCGGCCCCGGAACGAGTACGTGACTCGGGGACCTCGACCTCGGGAGTGTTCGCCTGAGGCGCGGGTGAGGGTTTGTTGAAACAGGGCAGGCAGCTTGATCGAAGCGAGATTCGCATGGCAGGATTCCCCGGAAAGGATGTGGGTACCTAAGTGGCAGCGCTGGATCGCGTGGTTCCATCTGCCCCGCTAACCAGCCGGCGATGCTCGCGCACGGTGCGCTACACTTCCCGCATGTCCGCCAAAGAACCCTGGCGCATCGTGCGCCTGCTCGCCATCACCCAGATCGTGTCATGGGGCTCGCTGTTCTATGCGTTCGCGATACTGGCGGCCGACATGCAGCGCGAACTCGGATGGCGCGGCGAACTCATCTTCGGCGCATATTCGCTCAGCCTTCTGGTGGCCGGCGTGGCGGCGACGCCGGCGGGCATGCTGATCGACCGCGCCGGCGGACGCGTCGTGATGGGCTGCGGATCGGTGCTGGCCGCGGGCGGCTTCGCGCTGATCGGCGTCGCGTACACGGTGACGGCTTACTTCGCCGGCTGGATCATCGTCGGGATCGCCATGTCGATGGTGCTGTACGAGGCGGCCTTCGCCACCATCAACCGCGAATTTCTGCACGCCGCGCGGCAGGGCATTTCGGTGCTCACCCTGTTCGGCGGACTCGCGAGCACGGTGTTCTGGCCGCTGACGCTGAAGCTCAATGGGATATTCGGCTGGCGCGATACGCTGCTGATCTATGCCGCCGTGCACCTGCTGCTGTGCGCGCCCCTGCATGCGCTGCTCGACGTCTCGGCGCAACCCGCGGCGCGCAGGCTGCAGATGCGCGGGGCGACGCTCGGCGAAGCCTTGCGCGCGCCGGCGTTCTGGCTGCTCGCGGTTTCCTTCTCCTGCAACATGTTCGTATTTTCCTCGCTGGCGGTGCACCTGATTCCGCTGCTGCAGCGCTTCGGCCACGGCGCGGCGACGGCGGTGCTGGTCGCCACGCTGATCGGGCCGATGCAGGTGGCCGGCCGGGTGGCGGAGCTGGCGTTCGCATCGCGGCTGTCGGCGCGCGCGGTGGGCCGGCTGACCTTTGCGGTGATGCCCGCCGCGTTGCTCGCGCTGCTGTGCTACGGCGAGCATGCCGGCGCGGTCGCGATCTTCTGCATGCTCTACGGCGCCAGCAACGGCGTGCTGACCATCGTGCGCGGCACGCTGCCGCAGGAACTGTTCGGACGCGACAATTACGGCGCGATCGCCGGCGCCCTCGGCGCGCCCTCGCTGGTGGCCAAGGCGCTGGGACCGCTGGCCGCCGCGATGATCGTGGGCTGGAATCCCGAGCCGTCCTGGCTGCTCGGCATCCTGCTCGCGGTGGCGCTGTTTTCACTGCTGTGCTTCATGGCGGCGGTGCGCGCCCGCCCGGTCGTCATGGCCGGCGCGGCCGACCTATAATCGGCGCTTTTCACGAGGAGACCGGCATGGACGCGACACAGCGCGATGAGCAGTTCGATCAGGGCTTGCAGATGCGCAAGCAGGTCATGGGGGAGGACTTCGTCGAGCGCGCGTTCGCAGGCGCCGATCCGTTCTCGATGCCGCTGCAGGAATTCATCACCCGCAATGCCTGGGGCACCGTCTGGTGCCGCGACGGGCTCGACCTGAAGACCCGCAGCCTGATCACGGTCTCGATGCTGACCGCGCTCGGCCGCGCCCAGGAGCTCAAGGGCCATCTGCGCGGCGCGCTCAACAACGGCGCCACGCCCGAGGAAATCCGCGAGGTCCTGCTGCACGCCGCGGTCTACTGCGGCGCGCCGCTGGCGGTGGATGCATTCCGCACCGCGCAGGAAGTGGTCGCCGCCTGGAAGCCGCCGGAAAAGTAATGTGAGCGGCGCAGGCACGCTCCCTGCATAAGCCGAACCAAAGCGCCGCGTCGCGAGCGCCTTGGCGAGGAGGAGGGCGTGATCATGCGTAGTCTTTTCCAACGCTTGCTGGCACTGCTGTGCGCGGCCCTGCTGGTGTCCGCCTGCGGCGGCGGACACGACGATGAAGTCCCCCTGGTGCGCAGCACCATCCTCAGCGGCGAGGAAATCATACCGCGCAATATCAGCACCGCGCTGGCCAGCGGCACGGTGACGCTGGCGTGGGACGACAACGTCCTCCTGGCCAGCGTGTTCGTTTCCGATGTCATTCCCACCGCGGTGCACCTGCACCACGCACCGCCCGACAGTATCGGCCTGACCGTGCTCGAACTTCAGCGTGTCGGCACGAGCGCCGTGTGGCAGGGCAGCGCGCCGCTGACGGATGAGCAGATCCGGGCGCTCAGGTTCGGTAATTTTTACCTGGACGTGCATACGCTTGCCTATCCATCGGGCGAGCTGCGCGGCCAGCTGTTCGACGCCTTCCCACCCCAGGAACACGTGAGCGCGCTGCAACAGCTCGCGTCGCAATCGCCGCTGCTGAGCGAGCAGCTGCGCCAGCTCGAGGACTACGAGGACTGGTGGCACGACGACCATTCCGGCGTCGGCATCGGTCTCGGCCTCGCGTTCGGCTTCTGAGCATCCCCACGGCCTTCGTTTTTCTTGATCCAGGTCAAGCGCGCGGACGTCCGTCTTCCGATATAAATATTGCTGTACGGAAACAACAATAATGCCAGCATGGCATAGAGGAGACGCGTCATGAGGACCAACCTGCCGGTCAGTGACAATGAATTCATGCTGCGCGACGGTCTGGCGATCGTATCCCTGACCGATCTCAAGGGCAGGATTACCTACGTCAATCCCTACTTCGTCGAAGTCAGCGGATTCACCGAGGACGAACTGCTCGGTGCGCCCCACAATCTCGTCCGCCATCCCGACATGCCGCCGCTGGCATTCGAGGATCTGTGGACCTGCCTGAAGGCGGAGCAGCCGTGGACCGGCCTCGTCAAGAACCGCCGCAAGAACGGCGACTATTACTGGGTTCAGGCCAACGTCACCCCGGTGCGCGAAGCGGGCCGGGTGACGGGCTACATGTCGGTGCGCACGCGGCCGACGCGGGAACAGGTGGCCGAAGCCGACGCGCTGTACCGGCGCATGCGTGAAGACCAGGGACGAAGCATGGTGCTGCGCGAAGGCGCGGTGGTCGCGAGCGGCTGGCGGGGCCGGCTCGGCGCCGTCCTGAGGCTGCGTCTGGCGACGCGCGTTTCGCTCGGCATGGGCGCGCTGATGCTGCTGACCGGCACACTCGGCGCGATGGCCGCGGGCAGCGTGGCGTCATGGACGATCGCCGGCACCGCGCTCCTGCTGGAACTGCTGCTGTGGCGCACGCTGCACGCAGGACTGCTGCGTCCGATCGCGCACGCCACCCAGGTGGCGCGCCGCATCGCCAGCGGCGAGATGTCCGCCCATTTCGATGCCGGCAGGCGCGACGAACTCGGTCAGCTGCTCAGGGCGCTGGAACAGATGAACGTCAATCTGCAGGCCATCATCGGCGATGTCCGGGCCAATGTCGACAGCATGGCCATCGGCACGCACGAGATCGCCGTGGGCAACCAGGGGCTGTCGGAGCGCACCGAAGAACAGGCGGCGGGGCTGGCGCAGACCGCCGCCCGCATCGAACAGATGGCGGAGGCGGTGAAACGCAATGCCGGGCACGCCGCGGACGCCGGCCAGCTCGGCGTCGAGGCCACCAGGGTGGCGGCGCGCGGCAGCGACGCCATCCGCAAGGTCGCGCTGACGATGAAGGCGATCAGCGACGCCTCGGACAAGGTGGTGGACTATGTCGACATCATCGACGGCATCGCATTCCAGTCCAATCTGCTGGCGCTCAATGCGGCCGTCGAGGCGGCGCGTGCCGGGGAGCGCGGGCGCGGCTTCGCGGTGGTGGCCGACGAGGTCCGGCAGCTGTCCCGGCGCAGCGCCGAGGCCGCGCGGGAGATTCGCGGACTGATCCTGCGCGCCGCTCACGAGGTGGAAAGCGGCAGCGCCATGGTCGGCCAGGCGGACGAGACCGTCGGCGCGATCCTGGCCTCGATCGAGCGCGTGAGTTCGCTGCTATCGGGTATTTCGAGTGCGAGTGCCGAGCAGGATGCCGGCATCGCCGATATCAGCCGGGCCATGAGCGGCATGGATGAAGGCACGCGGCAGAACGCCGCGCTCGTGGTCGAGGCGGCCGCCGCCGCCGCCGCGCTGGCGGAACAGGCGACGCGCCTGACGCAGGCGGTGTCGGTGTTCCGTCTCGAGCCGGCCGGGCGCGCCGCCGCGCCGGCTCATTCCGGTTCGGCCAGATTGCGCAATGCCAGTTCCAGTCCCCTGACCGCCAACGCCAGCCTTTCATAGTCCAGCTTGTCGGGCGTGTCTTCCGGCGTGTGGTAGTACGGGTAGCGGTAGAACGCGGTATCGGTCACCATCAGGGCCGGGAAACCGAACTGGCGGTAGGCCCAGTGATCCGACCAGTCCACGCCGCGCAGCGAGGAGGGTGCGGCCACGCCCTCGGAGGGAAGGTTGGCGTGGCGCCGGAAAGCGGAGATCACGCCGTGCAGCAGATCGCGCGAACCGAGGTCGGAGACGAAGCCGACGAAGTTGCCGGTATCCGGATAGAGACGGCCGAGCTGCGCCGGATAGCGCTGGCTGCCGGGCTGGGATGAATAATAGCCGAGCGTCTCCAGCGACAGCATGCCGGCCACCTTGACCCCGCTGCGCGCGAGTTCGCGCGCATGCACCATGCTGCCCATCTGTTCGCCGCCGAACCAGGGCGCCTCTTCATTCACGTACAGCACCAGGCGGATCTCGTGGCCGCGCGCCGGCGGTGAGGCCTGGAGCGCGCGGGCAAGCTCGAGCAGGGCGGCGCAGCCGCTCGCATTGTCGTTGGCGCCCGGCGTGCCCGGCGCGCTGTCGTAATGGGCGCCCACCACCAGCACCTGGGGCGTCTGCCGCCTGTCCGCGCGCGGCCGTATCGTCACTTCCAGATTGCGCACCCGCACGCCCCCGGCGTCGAATTCCTGCCGCCTCACTGTCAGGCCGAAGCCGGTCAGCGTGCGCTCCAGGTATTGGGCCGCCTGTTCCAGCTGCTGCGGCAACCCCGTGTGGCGCTCCGACTGCGCCAGCCGCGTCACGTGGGCGCGCAGGCGGTCGGCGAGCAGTCTTTCCTCGGCCGCCGGTTCGGGCACCGGGCCGCTGAAGTTCTGGCCGGGCATCTTCGTCATGTAGCCGGCGCCGCCGCCCGCCAGCGCCAGTGCGGCAAGCAGGGGGGCGATGATCGCGCCGCGGGCGCGGCGCCGGCGATCGGGCTTCATGTCCGCGTCCAGGCGGCGCAGCCGGCGGGCAGGAGCGTGCCGCTGACGAGCAGCGCGCCGTGGCCGTACAGGCGCCAGCCCGCGTTGCCGACGCCGGACAGCACCCAGACGTCGCCGCTGGCGCTGCGCCAGACCACGCGTTCGCCCTCGCGCAGCTGGTTCAGCAGCGCCGTGGCCGGCACGTCGGGGCGCATCACGACGGTCACTGCCGCGTCTTCCGGCGCGCGTGCCGCGGCAAGGGCAGCCGCCAGCACCGCCACCGCCGCCGCCGGCGCCGCCCATGCATACAGTCCCGGCGCCACCCTGGAATGACGGCGCAGCAGTGCCAGCCCCGCGGCGATGAAGAGCACGCCGAACAGCGCGAACCAGAGCAGGTCCCACAGCAGCGGATTGGGGACGTCCATGCGGATGCGGTGGATGCCGAGCAGCCAGTGGGAAAGGATGGCGTCGACCATGTGCCAAGCGCCGAAACCGACGAGCGCATGGCCGGCGAGTTCGCGCCCCGCCTCCGGTGTCGCCAGCGCCGCGCGGGCACGCAGCAGCCGCCACAGGCCGACGGCGCCGATCAGATACATCAGCGCGTGGAAGACGCCGTCGGCCACGATCTGCGCGCGCAGGTCGTCGAAGGGCGGCGCGCCCATCCCGCTCAGCAGGTGATGCCACTGCAGTATCTGGTGCAGCAGGATGCCGTCGAAAAAGCCGCCGGCGGCGAAGCCGAGCAGGAAGCCGGCGCCGCCGAAGCGTTGCAGCCGCAGGACATTCATTTCCTCACCCCGCGCATGAAGAATCATTGGGATGCGCGCCAATGCAGGTTGCGTGCCCGCTTTCCGTTACGGCGCAGCGTCCCGCGGCGGCCGCACCAGCCCCTGCGCGGGCGGCCGCTACTTCTGATACAGCATGTAGATCGCCCCGGTCAGATCGTCGGAGATCAGCAGGTTGCCGCGCGCGTCCGGTATCACGTCCACCGGCCGTCCCCAGGCGTCGCGCGCGTCGGGGTCGGTGACGAAGCCGGTGACGAGGTCGATCTCCGCGCCCGCATTGCCCGCGCCGTCGAAGGGCAGCCAGCTCACCTTGTAGCCGGCGCGCAGGCTGCTGCAGTTCCAGCAGCCGTGCAGCGCCACGGCGGCCCCGCCGCGCCATGCCGCCGGCACCGCGCTGTCCTGCAGGAAGCTGAAGCCGAGCGGCGCCGAATGCGCGCGCAAGCCCTTGGCCGGACGGTCGATGGTGCCGCAATCGAGCACGCTGTTGTCCGGATTGAGGTCGAGATCGAAGACCGAGCCGAGATTGCTCATCGATGCATTCGGCTGGGCGTTGCAGAACGGCCAGCCGTAATTGCCGCCCTCGCGCACCGGCGTAAACAGCTCGGCCGGGTTTTCATCCACGTATCGCGGCAGCTGCTTGCCGAGATCGGAAACGCCGTCGCCGTCCACGTCGGCATCGGTCGGGATCCGAATCTCGTCGCGGTTGTTGACCGTCACCCACAGGGTGTTGGTGCCGGGCAGGAAGTCCAGGCCCTCCGCATTGCGGATGCCGCGCGCGTACAGCCGCGGCGCGCTGCCGTCGGCCTCGTACTGGTAGATCGCGCCGCGCACCGGGTCGCTCTGCGTGTCCTCGGCGCAGGCATTGCAGGCCGAGGCGATCGACACATACAGCTTGTTGTCCGGCGACAGCGCGATGTTCTTCAGCTCGTGGCCGTAGTTGCCCTGCAGGCCGGGCAGGGAACCGTCCGGCAGTCCGTCGACCACGGTCTGCGCACCGGCGCGCGCGGTTTCGCCGGAAGCGTAGACCGAGCGGGTGACGCGGTTGGATTCCGCCACGTACAGCCAGGTGGTGGCGCCGATGGTGTGAAAAACCATGTCGTGCGGCTGCGTCAGGCCGGTGGCAAAGTCGAATGCCTGCGGCGTCTCGTTGCCGCGGTCGCGCAACAGCACGATGCGTCCTTCGGACGGCACCGACACCAGCACGTCGCCGTTCGGCGCGAGCGCCATGAAGCGTGCCCTGTTGACCCGCGCCCAGACACGGATGCCGAAGCCTTCCGGCACCGTCAGCCGGCGGTCCGTCCCGAGATTGCCGCCGGCGAGGGCCTGGGGGACTTCCAGTGGCTGGGACACGGAAGCCGATGTCGCCTGCCGTGCCGGCGTCGCGTCCGGTTCGCCGCCGCCACCCCCGCCCCCGCAGGCGGCGAGCAGGACAGCGGACAAGGCCATGCCCAGCCAGCGCAGGCGACGATTGTGCGCGGCCGCAAATGCCGATGCTTCCATGATTTCTGCCTTGTCCTGATTCAGTTTTGATACGGAAGTGGATGCGGCACTGCGGAAATGGTTCTGAGCCTGAATCAAATTGAGACAATTGCAGGCAAGGAAGCGGATGGCGGGGAAGGCGGCGGTGCCGCGCGCGCACCGGCAGGCGGGGATGGCGCGGCCGGCGAGTCCGGCCGCGCGTGGGGGATTATTTCGCGGGAGTCGCCAGCGGCTTGTCTTTTTCGACGACGAACACGCCGACCAGCTTGAAGGGTCCGCTGCCGGTATTGCGGGCATCATGGACCTTGCCGGCCGGTACGACGAAGGCGTCGCCCGCCTTGAGCTTGCGCGGCGCTTCGCCCTCGATCAGCAGCTCGCCTTCGCCCTCGATCACGTAGCTGATCTCTTCGCCGAAGTGGCTGTGGCGGCCGGCCATGATGCCGGGGGCGACCTCGACCCAGGCCACGATCGCCTCGCGGCCCGGCACCGACAGGTCGGCGCGCTGCACCATCTCGCGCTTGATGCCGCTGGCCTGGGCGTGAGCGGCGGGCATCGCGGCGAGAGCCGCCACGCAGGTCGCGGCGGCAAGCAGTATGTTCCTGGTCTTCATGTCATCCTCTCTGTTCTGTTGTGATCCGCGGAATGCGGATACGCGATTATAGGAGGATGCCACCTTGCAACCTACAGCCAGTACTCCAGCAGGCGCACCGTCCATTCCCTGAGCCGGTGCCCGAGGCCGCGCCGGGCCCATTCATCGGCGGTGATTTCCACCGAATCCTGCAGGTCGCGCCGGAACAGTTCTTCCATGCGCGCGGCGAACGCGGTGTCGAGCACCACCGCATTGACTTCATCGTTGTGGAGGAAGCTGCGCATGTCGAGATTGGTGGAGCCGATGGTGGACCAGACGCCATCGACGACGGCGGTCTTCGCATGCAGCATCGCCGCCTTGCGCTCATACACCCTGATGCCGGCGGCGAGCAGCTCATCGTAATAGGAGCGGCCGGCGTAGAGCAGCATGCCGACGTCGGTGAAGCTGGGGAAGATGATGCGGACGTCCACGCCGCGCCGCGCCGCATCGACCATCGCCTGCACCACCTGCCGGTCCGGCACGAAGTAGGCGGTCGTGATGTAGGCGTTGCGGTCGGCGCTGGCCAGAGCCGAGATATAGGTCTTGTAGACCGAATACTCGCCGTCGTCCGGCGTGCTGCCGATGGCCCGCACCAGCGCCCGGCCTTCGGCCTTCAGCGGCGGGAAGAAGCCATCGTCCGGCAGTTCGCCGCCCGACTGCCGGCGCCAGGTATCGAGGAACATGCGCTGGAACTCCGCCACCACCGGCCCTTCGATCTGCATGTGCGTGTCGCGCCAGGCGGCGTCGTTGGCATCCTTGGGCGGCGGTTCGCTGCGCCGGCTCTTGAGGAAGGAGCTTTTGCCGTAGACCCGGCTGATGTTGACGCCGCCGGTGAATGCGACGCGTCCGTCCACCACCAGGATCTTGCGGTGGTCGCGCTGGTTGATGGTCCAGCCGCGGCGCGCCCTGGCGGGATTGACCGGATTGAACTCCAGCACCCGCACGCCGGCTGCGCGCAGGCGCTCGAAGTATTCCGGCGGCGTATCGAGCGAGCCGACGCTGTCATAGATCAGGTTGACCGCCACGCCGGCGCGGCGCTTTTCAATCAGTAGCGCGGCCAGCTTCTCGCCGACCTCGTCGGCCTCGATGATGTAAGTCTCGAGATTGACATGCCGCTTCGCCGCCCGCACCGCATCCATCATCGCGCGCATGGTTTCCGGTCCGTCGTCGAGCAGCACGACCTTGTTGCCGGCCACGAGCGGACGGCCGCTGATGGCTTCCTCGGCCGCGACATGGCGCGCCAGGATGTCGGTCGGGCCGGCACGTGCCTGCAGGCCGTCGAGCACGGCCTGCGTCCTGCCGCCGGACAGCACGCCGCCGGCGGCGACGACCGTGGGCTCGCGCTTGGGCGTCAGGCTGCGGTCGCGCAGATAGCTGACTTCCGGCAGGCTGGCGCAGGCGGCGAGCAGCCAGGCGGCCAGCAGCAGGCAGGCGCGCATCAGCCACGGCGGGAGCAGGGTATCCGGAGTGCGGCCCACGTTCAGCCTTGTTGTTGTCGTAATGCCGCTTGGAGCGCATTTTTCTGCCGATAATTCCGGCTGCGAGCACAGGCCTTGAAATAGAGCATGCTTTGGGTGTCCCGGGTACACTGCCCGCATGCACATCATCGGTGTCGACTTCACTTCCGCGCCCCGCAAGGCCAAGCCGATCACCGTCGCCCACGGCAGCGCCGAGGGCGACGCGCTCGTCATCGAAACGCTCTGCGCGCATCCCGACTGGGCTTCCTACGAACGCTGGCTGGCGCAGCCGGGGCCATGGGTGGGCGCCTTCGATTTTCCGTTCGGCCTGTCGCGCGAACTGGTCGAGCATCTCGGCTGGCCGCAGGACTGGGCCGGGCTCGTCAGGCATTGCGCGCGCCTGGAGCGGGCCCGTCTGCGCGAAACCTTCAGGGCCTTCTGCGACGCGCGCCCGGCCGGCAGCAAGTTCGCGCATCGCGCGACCGACGGCCCCGCCGGCTCCAGTCCCTCGATGAAATGGGTGAATCCGCCGGTGGCCTACATGTTCCACGAGGGCGCGCGCCGCCTGCTTGACGCGGGCGTGACGGTCTATGGCCTGCATGAAGGCGATCCGCAACGCATCGCGCTGGAGGGGTATCCCGGCCTCGTCGCGCGCGCCGTCACCCGCGCGTCATACAAGAGCGACGAGCGTGCGAAACAGACGGATGCACGCCGCGACGCGCGCGCGCTGATCCTCGGTGCGCTGCGCGACGGCAGCCATCCGCTGGGCATACGCCTGCATGTGAAACCGGCAATCGCCGCCCGCCTGCTCGACGATCCGACTGCGGACCTGCTTGACGCCGTGCTGTGCGCGGTCGCCGCCGCCTGGGCTGCGCGGCGGCCGCGTTACGGCATGCCGGAAAAGATGGATCCCGTCGAAGGCTGGACGGCGGGCGCCGCGTACGACGGGATGGTCTGAGGGGAGGGCCTAGGCGCGCGAACCCGAGGCGCTGCGCTGGCTGCTGGAAATCGCGTAGCCCTTGGCGTTGATCTGCGCCAGGGCGTCATCGGCGGAAAGACCGTCGACCGACTGGTTGTCCGGATCGAGGTCGATATTGTGCTGCTCGGTCTCCCAGTCCACCGCGGTGGCTTCTTCGGGGATCGGCCTGCCCTGCGGCACGGCCAGGTAGGAATACTCGCCGTTGGTGTCGGGGCGTTTGTACACGTCGACTTTCATGGTCACATCCTTATTAAAAACGGTGTCCGCTATTGACCCCTCGACATCGCAAAGGTTGCGCGCCAAAAAACTGAGCAGGATTTCACTTCTGTTGAACAAGCGTCAGCAAACGCGCACCGTTTCTTTCCCTATATGCAAAGCTTCCGTAAATAAATGTTTCGGAGTTGCATAAACATGCATTGACCACAGGCATCCGATATTTAGAATGGGCAACGTTGACTCACATCAATGATGTGAGGCACTCCGGCGGGCCGTGCAGCGGCCCGATGTTATCCATTCGACGTGTACCGGAAGTATGTTCTCTCTGCATCAGCAAGCACCCGCGCGCGGGACCCTCGGCAAGGCATTCGGCCTGCTCGCTCTCGCGGCATCCCTGTTCGGCGCATCCGCCGCCCAGGCTCAGGTTCTCGAAACCGCATTCAATGAACAGGTCGTCATGGTGCCCGCCCAGTCCGGCGCCCAGGCGGTCGAACTCGAAACCACCGTCTTCAGGCCGACCGGCGCGGGACCGTTCCCGGTGGTCGTGATGAATCACGGCAAGGCGCTCGGCAATCCGCGCAACCAGAACCGCGACCGCTTCGTCGTGCTCAGCCGCGAGTTCGTCAAGCGCGGCTATGCCGTCGTGATCCCGATGCGCAAGGGCTTTTCCAAGTCCAGCGGCGACTATGTCGATCCGGGCTGCGACATGACCGCGCACGGCCTGGCGCAGGCGGAAGACCTCGACGACACGATGGCCTGGCTGCGCGCCCAGCCATGGGCCGACAGCCAGCGCGTGGTGGTCGCCGGCCAGTCCTACGGCGGCCTCACCGCGCTCGCCTTCGGCACGCATCAGAACGGCGGCGTGCGCGGCCTGATCAACTTCGCCGGCGGCCTGAAGATGCACGGCGGCAGCTGCCGCTGGGAGCAGTCGCTGGTCGACGCCTTCGCCGCTTTCGGCAAGCGCTCCAGCCTGCCCAGCCTCTGGTTCTACGGCCAGAACGACAACCATTTCGGCCCCGAGCTGGCCTCCCGCCTGCACCAGGCCTACACCCAGGCCGGCGGCCTCGCGCAGCTGGTGGCGTTCGGCCCGTTCAAGAAGGATGCGCACGGCATGAGCGCCTCGCGCGACGGCGTGCAGGTCTGGTGGCCCGAGACGGAGCGCTTCCTGCGCCAGATCGGCATGCCGACCGAGACCGTGTATGCGCTGGCGGACGAGGTCAAGATTCCGGACGTGGAATACGCCGCGATCGACAATATCGACGCCATCCCCTACCTGCGCGGCAACGCCCGCGAGCAGTACAAGGTCTTCCTGACCAAGACCGGCCGCCGCGCGTTCGCGGTATCGCCGTCCGGCGCCTGGAGCTGGGCGGAAGAGGGCGACGACCCGGTGTACCAGGCCCTGTCCGACTGCCAGAAGCACAGCAGCCAGCCCTGCCGCCTGTATGCGCTCGACAACCATGTCGTCTGGGCCGACGAAGCCGCGCCGGTCACCGCCGCCGCCAATCCGGTTGCCGCGCCGACCGCCGCCATCACCGGTCCCTGAGCTCCGCTCCCTGTATCATGTTCGCCCTTTAGAGGGGCGAACATGAATCCTGCCTGCGGTGTCGATTTCGGCACCTCCAATTCCACCATCGGCGCGCATCGTCCCGGCCAGCCACTGCTGCTGCCGCTCGAGGACGGCAAGCCGACCCTGCCTTCGGTGGTTTTCTTCAATGCCGACGAGAACCGCGTGAGCTTCGGCCGCGCCGCATTGGCCGACTACCTGGAAGGCCATGAGGGTCGGCTGATGCGCTCGCTCAAGAGCCTGCTCGGCAGCGGCCTGATCGATAGCCATACCGAGGTCAACGGGCGCGCGCTGCGCTTTCGCGAGCTGC
This sequence comes from Noviherbaspirillum aridicola, assembly GCF_019656455.1. Lineage (GTDB taxonomy): Bacteria > Pseudomonadota > Gammaproteobacteria > Burkholderiales > Burkholderiaceae_D > Noviherbaspirillum > Noviherbaspirillum aridicola. The sequence continues at coordinate 115,485 of NZ_BPMK01000009.1, read as the reverse complement.
TCGCGGATTTCCTGCGCGAACTCAAGCGGCGCGGCGAACAGGCCGCCGGCACGCCGTTCGAGCGGGCGGTGTTCGGCCGGCCGGTGCATTTCGTCGACGACGACGAGGCAGCCGACCGTCAGGCCGAGCAGACGCTGCGCGAGATCGGCCACGCGGTCGGCTTCAGGGACATCATCTTCCAGTACGAGCCGATCGCCGCCGCCTTCGCCTACGAGGCGGGCATCGAGCGCGAGGAACTGGTGCTGGTGGCCGACATCGGCGGCGGCACCTCGGACTTCTCGCTGGTGCGCCTCGGACCGCAGCGCGTCGGCGGCGACCGCCGCCAGGACATCCTCGCCACCGCCGGCGTGCATGTCGGCGGCACCGATTTCGACAAGTACCTGAGCCTGTCCTGCGCCATGCCGCTGCTCGGCTACGGCACCCGCATGACCAGCGGCAAGGAAGTGCCGTCGAGCTATTACTTCAACCTCGCCACCTGGCACACCATCAACTTCGTCTACAGCCGCAAGATCTGGAGCGAGCTGCAGGATGTGCGTCGCGATGCGCAGGAGCCGGACAGGATCGCGCTGCTGATGCAGCTGATCGACCAGCGCGACGGCCACTGGCTGGCGATGAAGATGGAAGAGGGCAAGATCGCGCTGTCGCAGCAGGCGCATTGCCGGCTGCAGCTCGAGCGGCTGGCGGCGGACTGCCTGCTCGACGTGCGGCGCGAGACCTTCGACCAGGCCATCGGCCAGTTGGTCGACAGCGTGGCCGATGCCGTCGCCTCGCTGCTGAACCGCGCGGGCGTCGACGCCGGGAGGGTTGATACGCTGTTCTTCACCGGCGGCTCGAGCGGCGTGCCGTTGCTGCGCGCGCGCATCGCGGCGCTGCTGCCGCAGGCGCGCGCGGTCGAGGGCGACCTGTTCGGCAGCATCGGCGCGGGTCTGGCGCTGGACGCGTCCCGCCGTTTTTCCTGACATCATTTGCCGGCGCGCATGCGCCGAAACTTCGCCCTCCGCCGCTTGTCATTTCCGTCATGACGACCGAACAGAAGTGGCCGCAGCAGATATGGATCGTCCGCCACGGGCAGAGCGCCGGCAACGTCGCGCGCGACGCCGCCGAGGCGGCCGGCCTGCCGCTGATCGACATCGCCACCCGCGACATCGACACGCCGCTGTCGGCGCTCGGGGCGCGGCAGGCGCAGGCGCTCGGCCATTGGTTCGGCGAAATGCCGGCCGAGGAGCGGCCCGGCGTCATCCTCTGCTCGTCCTACGTGCGCGCGCGCGATACGGCGACCATCCTGCTGCAGGCGGCCGGCATCGACCGCGAGGACGTCAGCTTCGTGGTCGATGAGCGGCTGCGCGAAAAGGAGTTCGGCATCCTCGACCGTCTGACCAAGCACGGCATCGTGCAGAAATATCCCGAGCTGCATGAGCAGCGCGCTCATGTCGGCAAGTTCTATTTCCGCCCGCCCGGCGGCGAAAGCTGGTGCGACGTCATCCTGCGCCTGCGCAGCGTGCTCGACACCGTCAGCCGCGAATACCGCGGGGAACGCGTACTGATCGTCGCCCACCAGGTCATCGTCAACTGCTTCCGCTACCTGCTCGAGCGCATGGACGAGCAGCAGATACTGGAGGTCGACCGCCAGGCCGACGTGCCCAACTGCGGCGTGACTTCCTATGAGTTCGATCCCGCGCGCGGACGGCGCGGCAAGCTGGTGCCGCGCCTGATCAATTTCGTGGCGCCGCTGCGCGAAGCCGGCGCGCCCGTCACCGTCGAGCCGGACGTCCCGGCCGCGCCCAAGTCATGAGGGTGGCATGAACGACATGAACAAGCAGGCCGCCGTTCCCGTCGACGACGCATTGCTGCGCGAGTGGCTGCTGCCGATGCCGGCGCGCGAGGGCGACAAGGAAGAACGCGGGCGCGTGATGGTGATTGCCGGCTCGCGCGAGATTCCCGGCGGCGCGCTGCTGGCCGCACGCGCGGCGCTGCGGGCCGGCGCAGGCAAGGTGACGCTGGCCGCGCCGGCGGCGATCGCCCAGCAGCTGGCTTTTTCCATCCCCGAGACCCGCGTCATCGAACTGCCCGAGACCGAGGAGGGCGGCATCGCACTCGGCGCGGTCGATGCGCTCGCCGGCCTGCTGCCGCGCTATGACGCGGTGCTGATCGGCCCCGGGCTGCAGGATGAGCAGGCCACCTGCGCGCTGGTGATGGCGCTGCTGCCGCATCTGCGGGAGGCGAAAGTGGTGCTCGACGCCTCGGCCATGAGCGTGGTGCGGCGCCAGCTGCAGGCGGTCGACGCCTGCCACCAGGGACAGCCGAGATTCATCGCCAGCTTCGACACGCCCGTACTGCTGACGCCGCATCCCGGCGAGATGGCGCATCTCGCCGCGCTGGACAAGGAAAGCGTGCTGGCCAATCCGGTCGACGCCGCGCTGCAGGCCGCGCGCCGCTGGAACGCGCTGGTCGCGCTCAAGGGCGCGGTCACCTGGATCGCCGCGCCCGGCGGCCGGCTGTGGCGGCATGACGGCGGCAATGTGGGACTGGCGGTCTCCGGTTCCGGCGATGTGCTGGCCGGCCTGATCGCCGGACTCGCCGCGCGCGGCGCCGCGCTGGAGCAGGCCTGCGCCTGGGGCGTGGCGCTGCATGCGCGCGCCGGCGAGCGGCTCGCGCAGCGCTACGGCACGCTCGGCTACCTGGCGAGCGAACTGCCGGCCGAGGTGCCGGCGCTGATGCACGGCCTGTGCGCGCAGTAGAATGGGCGGCATTGCCGACCACCTGCGCCGCCATGACCGTCAAACGCTGCTCCTGGGCCAACCCGGCCAATCCGCGCTATCTCGCCTATCACGATGAAGAATGGGGCGTGCCCTGCCATGACGAGAACCGCCTGTTCGAAATGCTCAACCTCGAGGGCGCGCAGGCGGGACTGAGCTGGGAGACGGTGCTCAACAAGCGCGAGCATTACCGCAAGGTGTTCGACGGCTGGGACGCGGACAAGATCGCGCGCTATGACGACGCCAAGGTCGCCGCCCTGCTGGCCGACCCCGGCATCATCCGCAACCGTCTCAAGATCGCGGCGGCCATCGGCAACGCCCGCGCCTACCTGGCGCTGCGCGACGACACCGGCGGCCTCGATCCCTTCCTGTGGGCCTATGTCGACGGCCGGCCCGTGATCAATGCCTGGCCGCCGGGGCAGACGCCGGCCAGCACGGCGCTGTCGGACCGGATTTCGAAGGACCTCGGCAAGCGCGGCTTCAAGTTCGTCGGCTCCACCATCGTCTATGCCTACATGCAGGCAATCGGCATGGTCAACGACCACGCGCCGGACTGCTTCTGCCATCCGGCGCGCCGCTGATCCGGCGCGGCTTCCTCACGCCGCCCTGGCCGCCGGCGGCAGCAGGCCTTCGGCGCGCATCGCCTCCTGCACGGCCGGCCGGGCCTTGATCCGCTCGCGGAAGGCGAGCAGATGGGGGAAGGGCTTCAGGTCGACGCCGACGAATCCCGCCCAGCCGGTGACCACGAACAGATAGGCATCCGCGACCGAAAAGCCGCCGTCGAGCAAGTACTCATGCTGCGCCAGCCGCTGCTCGACGGTCTGCAGGCGCTGCGCGATCTGCTCCCGAAACATGGTCTTGGCCTGCGCCGGCATGCCCGGGTTGAACAGCGGTGAGAAGCCCTTGTGCAACTCCGAGGTGATGTAGTTGAGCCAGGACTGCAGCCGGTAGCGTTCGATGCTGCCGCTTTCCGGCGCGAGCCTGGCCGCGGGCGCGAGGTCGGCGATGTACTGCATGATGGCCGGTCCCTCGGTCAGCACCACGCCCGGCCGGATCTCGAGGGCGGGCACATAACCGTTCGGATTCACCGCGCGGTAGGCGGCGCGATTGCCGTCGTCGACCTTCTCCAGTTCGGCTTCCAGTCCCGCCTCCCGCAATGCAATGTGCGGGGCGAGCGAGCAGACGCCGGGGGTGAAGTAGAGCTTCATGGTCTTTCCTTTCCTTTCTGGTTGAGGTGCTGCTACTCTAGGTCTGCACCGTTACAAGGAAAATAGGCATTCATGAAAGCTTCGCATGCATCGCTGCAATCCGCGCCCGATCCGGCCGACCTCGCGCTGCTGCTGGCGCTGGTGCGCGGCCGCACGCTGGCGGCGGCGGCCGCGCGGCTCGGCGTCGATACCTCCACCGTGTTCCGTTCGATCCGCCGGCTCGAGCGCAGGCTGGGCGGACCGCTGTTCGAGCGCGGGCGGCAGGGCTATGCGCCGACCGAACTGGCACGCATGCTGGCGCTGCACGCGGAACGCATCGAGTCGCAGCTGCAGGAGGCGCGCGAAGCGGTCTGGGGACGCGGCGGCGAAGCCGCCGGCCTGCTGCGCATCACCACCACCGACACCCTGCTCAACGGGCTCTTGCTGCCGGCGCTGTCGCGCTTCGCCCGCCTGCATCCGGGGATCGAGCTGGAACTGCTGACCGCCAACGCACTGGCCAACCTGAGCCAGCGCGACGCCGACGTCGCTCTGCGCGCGACCCGCACGCCGCCCGAGCATGTGGTCGGCACCCGGCTCGGCACGCTGCCCTCCGGCGTCTACGCCGCGCGCGCCTACCTCGACGGACGCGAAGCGCCGCTCAGGCTGGAAGAGGCCGACTGGATCGCGCTGGACGACTCGCTGGCGGATCACCCGTCGGCGCGCTGGCGGCGCCAGCAGTATCCGAAGCTCAGGCCCCGCATCCGCTGCAACAGCGTGCTGTCGGTGGCCGGCGCGATCGTCAACGGTTTCGGCGTGGGGGTCTCGCCCTGCTTCCTGCTGCAGGCCCATCCCGCCGTGGAGATGATCGGCGAGCCGGTGCCGGCGCTGGAAACCGGGCTGTGGATGCTGGCGCACCCGGAGGTTCGACACTGGCAGCGGGTGCGCCTGCTGTTCGACTTCCTGCGGGATGAGTTGCGGCCGCGCCTGGGCTGACGGCGCCGCCGCTTGCGCGACCGCAAGCGGCGCCCGGGGACGATTCGGTATCGTCGGGGAGCCTGTCGTCGTGATTTCTGAATGCACTCCTTCACATGAACGTCCTGCGCACCATCGTGCCGATTTTCCTGCTCGCGCTCGCCGCTCCCGCGCCGGCGCAGACGGGCGACTACGCCGGGGCCTGGCAGGCCTGGCTGTGCCCCGAAGGCCTGCAGCGCGATTCAGGCCGGTGCTCGACCTTCGTGCTCGAACTGCACCAGAAGGAGGGGCGCCTGTGCGGCTCCCACATGTTTTCCAACGCGGACGCCTCGCGTATCGACGAGGGCGGCGCGCCCTCGATCACCGGGGAGTCCGGGGGCGAGACGGCCGAAGTGGTGCTGACCAGCACCTTCGGCAAGACGCCGGTCCAGATCCGCGGCGAGCTCAAGCGGGTCGGCAGCGCGCTGCAGTGGCAGCGGCTCGACGCGCCGCGGGGCGACTATCTGCTGCCGCAGAAGGCGCGGCTGACGAAAGCGAAGAAAAAGAGCCTGTTCGCGCCGGTGTTCGAGCAGGAGCTGCAGGCGATCTGCCTGTCGGCCTTCACCATGGCGGAGCAGAATGCGGCGCGGCAGCAGCAGAGCCAGACGGCGCCGGCTCCGGCGCAGCAGCCGTCAAAGGAATGAGCGGCGGCCGGGGCGGGCGCCGCCGAATCTTCTCAGCAGGTACCGCACGCTTTCCGCATTTTCTGCGGCGCGCGCACTGCTACATTCCCCTCCGGATCCTCGGCGTCTCCTGAGGACTTCGGAGTGGAGTCATCCACTCCGTTTTTTTCATGCCGGCATGGTCTTATAATCGGTCAGCGCTTCGCGCATTCCCTCCGATCCCGAGCCGCCGATGCCGATCCAGTATCTCGCTTCCCTCACAGCCCCCGCGCGTACCGCGCGGGCCAACCTGCACCTCGGCGTGTCCCTGGCCTTCGTCGCCGGCGCGCTCAACGCCGGAGGATTTCTCGCCATCGGCCAGTACACCTCGCACATGACCGGCATGCTGTCCTCGGCCGCCGACAATCTCGTGCTCGGCCAGGCCGGCCTGGTGGCGGGGGCGCTGCTGTCGGTGCTGGCCTTCATCCTCGGGGCCGGTTCCACCGCGGTGATGGTCAACTACGGCCGGCGCAACGGCGCCCGCAACGCCTACATGCCGCCGCTGCTGATGGAGGCGATGCTGCTGCTGGTATTCGGCCTGGCCGGCGCCAACCTGCGCCGGCATGAGTTCATCGACCTGTCGCTGACGGCCATCCTGCTGTGCTACACCATGGGCTTGCAGAATGCGCTGATCACCAAGATTTCCAACGCCGAGATCCGCACCACCCACGTCACCGGGCTGGTGACCGATATCGGCATCGAGCTTGGCAAGCTGTTCTACTGGAACCGCGAGCCGGGCCAGGCCGGCGCCGGGCCGGTGCAGGCCAACCGCCGCCGCCTGGGCGTGCATCTCAGGCTGGTCGCCGCTTTCGCCATCGGCGGCGTGGCCGGCGCATTCGGTTTCAAGCACGTCGGCTTTGCCGCGACCATTCCGCTTGCCCTGGGTCTTGTCGGCCTGTCGCTCGCTCCCGCGTTCAGCGGCGCGGCGGGATAGGGATCATCCGCGGCGGCCGCGCGCCGCCGTCACGCGCAGATGTCGACCTCGGTCCCGACCGGCACCAGGTCGAACAGCTCGATCACATCCGCATTGCGCATGCGCACGCAGCCGATCGACAGCGGCACGCCCATCGGCGCGGTATCGGCGCAGCCATGAATATAGATGTAGCGGCGCATCGTATCGACCTCGCCCAGCCGGTTGAAGCCCGGCTCGCGGCCGGACAGCCAGAGTATGCGCGACAGGATCCAGTCGCGACCCGGGTATTGAGACGCCAGTTCCGGCCCCCACACGTCGCCGGTCGGGCGGCGGCCGACGAAGACCGCGCCCGCGGGCTGGCCGGCGCCGATTTTCGCGCGCACCACATGCCTGCCGCGCGGCGTGCAGTTGCTGCCGCTGCGCTCGCCCGGGCCGTTGGCCGCGGTGGAGACCGGAAAGCTGCGCAGGAGTGCGCCGTCGTCGCCGAAAAGGCTCAGCGTCTGGCGGGGTATGCTGATGACGATGCGTGGCATGGGCAGGGAGAGGAAAAGCCTGCGGCAACGATAGCAGGCGGGGTGGCGCGGCACAAGCGCGACGCCGGGAAACTGCGCAATCGGGTACAAGCGGGGCCGCCGCGAACTGGGTAACATGCGGCGATTCTGTTTCAGGAACGTCCATGTCCCATCCCACCCGTCTGTCCAGCCTGGCCGCCGGGGCGCGCGATACGCTGCCGATGCTGGTCGGGGCCGCGCCCTTCGGCATGATCTTCGGCACCCTGGTGAGCGCCGGCCCGCTGTCGCCCTGGCACGGTCAGCTGATGTCGCTCGGCGTGTACGCCGGCTCCAGCCAGTTCATCGCCGCCGGGCTGGCCGCCAGCCATGCCGGCATGCTGGTGATCTGGCTCACCACTTTCATCGTCAACCTGCGCCACATGCTGTATGCCGCCTCGCTGCTGCCGCGCGTCGCGCATCTGCCGCCGCGCTGGCGCTGGCTGCTCGGCTTTCTGCTCACCGACGAAACCTTCGCCGTGATGAACGGCTATTACCGGCAGCACCCGCAGGCGCCTCTCGGCCACTGGTATTTTCTCGGCTCCGGCCTGTCGATGTATCTCAACTGGCAGATATGGACGCTGATCGGGCTGGTCTTCGGCGCGGTCTTTCCGCAGCTGCAGTCGCTCGGCCTCGACTACGCGATGGTCGCGACATTCATCGCCATCGTCGTGCCGCAGCTGAACCGGCTGCCGCATTTCTGCGCGGCGGTGGCGGCGGGCACCTTCGCCATGCTGCTGCGCGACCTGCCGTACAAGCTGGGGCTGATGTCGGCGGTGCTCGCCGGGGTGGCGGTCGGCATGCTGATGACGCAGTGGCGGCAGCGCGCCCAGACCGGGGAGGAAACGGCATGAACTACACGCTGATGGTGCTCGGCATGGCCCTGATCACGTTCGCCATCAAGGCCGCGATCTTCATCCTCGGCGGACGGGTCGTCTTTCCGCCGCTGCTGCAGCGCGCGCTGTCCTTCGTGCCGGTCACGGTGCTGACCGCGATCATCGTGCCCATGATCCTGGCGCCGCACGGGGAAGGGCTGGAGCTGCACTGGCGCAATCCGCAACTCGTCGCTTCCATCCTCGCGATCCTCGTCTGCGCCGCCACCGGCCGCCAGCTGCTGACCATCGTCCTGGCGCTGATCGTGTTCTTCGGCTGGCAACTCGCTGTCCTGTAGATCCGCATTGCGGAGAAGACCGAGGACTGGCAGAATTTCCGATAATCAACGCTGACGGAGCCGGCGTTGTCAATTCTGCAAGGGCGGCGCGGCCGCCCGTCAACCGGAGATCACATGGGGCGCGCGATGGGGCTACGCGGCAAGTCGGTACTTGCGCTGATCGGCACCTGCGTCCTCGTGCTGCTGCTGGCCAGCGCCATCGGCTGGCAGGTGCTGCAATCCACCCGCGACCAGCTCGGCGAAGCCTATGCCCGCAACCTCACCCTGCTCAACCGCGAGCGGGTGCTCGCGCCGGTGGCGCGCGAGCTGGCGCTGTCGCAACGGCTTGCCGGCTCACAGGCGGTCCGTCAGTGGCTGCTCGACGAGCAGAACACGGAAAAGAAGGTCATGGCCATGCGCGAAGCCGAGGATTATCGCCAGGACTTCACCGACAAGTCCTGGTTCATCATCTCGTCGCAGTCGCTCGCTTACTATTTCAACGACAGCGAGTCGGTCTACAGCCCCGAGCCGCGCTACTTTCTCAAACCCGAGGACGAGGACGACGGCTGGTTCTTCAACACCATGAAGAGCGACAAGCGCTTCAACATCAACGTCCATCCCGATGAAAAGCTCGGGCTGACCAAGGTCTGGTTCAATGTCCTGATACACGACGGCGAACGGCGCATCGGCCTGGCCGGCACCGGACTCGACCTGACCACCTTCCTCAAGTCCTATGTGCATGATGCCGAGGCCGGCGTCACGCCGATCATCGTCAACGCCGAGGGCGCCATCCAGGCCCATCCCGACGTGCGCCGCATCGCCTACAACTCCGGCACGACGGCGACCGGCAGCGAGACCTCGGTCTTCGCGCTCTTCACCGGAGACGCCGAGCGCGCGGCGATGCGCGGCGCGATGCAGGCCGCCGCCGCCGCGCCGGCCGGCGCCCAGCTGTTTTCCGCCAGGCTCGACGGCAAGCGCCAGCTGCTCGCGGTAGCCTTCATCCCCGAGCTGAAATGGCATGTCCTGACCGCGGTGGATCTCGATGCCGCCCGGTTGGTCGACGGCGGCGTGATCAGGCAGCTGCTGCTGGCGCTGCTGGCACTGCTGGCGGCCATCGTCGCCGCCTGCGTGTTCGCCCTCAACCGGCTGGTGCTCGCGCCGCTGGTCAGGCTCAAGCAATCGGCGCAGGCCATGGCGGCGGGCGACTACCAGGTGGCGCTGCCGCCGGCGCGCGGCGACGAGATCGGCGAGCTTACCGAGGCCTTCGGGCGCATGGCCGACAAGGTCCGGCGGCATACCGCCGAGCTGGAAAACACGGTACGCGAGCGCACGCGGGAACTGATGCAGGCCAACCGCGACATGAGCGCCGCGCACAAGAAGATCAGCGACTCCATCTCCTATGCCAGCCTGATCCAGCGCGCGATCCTGCCCGACCGCCTGCTCGCCGACAAGCTGGGCGACAGCCATTTCGTGCTCTGGCGTCCGCGCGACGTGGTCGGCGGCGACTTCTATGTCTGCCGCGAGGCCGACGGCGGCTGCCTGCTCGGCGTGATCGACTGCGCCGGCCACGGCGTGCCGGGCGCTTTCATGACCATGCTCGCGCGCGCGGCGATCGACCAGGCGATGGACGATTGCGGCGCGGCCGACCCGGCCGCCATCCTGGCCCGCACCGACCAGGTCATGCGCAGCATGCTCGGCAACGAGCAGGGCGGCACCGGGGTCGCCGCCATGATGGATGCCGGCCTGGCATGGATCGATTTCAGGGCCGGCTGCGTCACCTTTTCCGGCGCAAGGATCGCGCTGTACTGGAGCGATGGCGAGGAAGTCGGCGTCATCGCCGGCGCGCGCCGCTCGCTCAACGACCGCAAGACCGGCGATTACCGCAACGAGCGCGTCGCGCTGCAGCCACAGCGCACCTTCTGCCTGACGACCGACGGCTTCCTCGACCAGGCGGGCGGCGACAAGGGCTTCGGCTTCGGCAACCTGCGTTTTTCCGCCATGCTGCGCGAACATGCGCGGCGGCCCCTGTCCGAGCAGGCCGATGCCTTTTCCGCCGCCCTGGCCGCCTGGCAGGGCAGTCATCCGCAGCGCGACGACATCACCACACTTTGCTTCCGATTTGCCTGACCGACGATACGACATGGACCAGATCGACCTGTTCACCCTGCAGCAGACCTATAACCAGCAGCGCATCATGCTCTGCTTCAACGGTCCGCTCACCCGCAGCCTGATCGAAGAAATCGGCAACGCGCTGCGCAACTACATGGAGCGCGAGCATGCCACGCCGTCCTCGGCGATGGACGTGTTCGGCGCCTATATCGAACTCACCCAGAACATCCGCCACTACGCCGCGAGCAAGGGCTGGCACGACAGCGAGGCCTCCGCCACCGTCGTCATCGCGCGCGACGCCGAAGGGCGCTACCTGGTCTCGGCCGGCAACGTGGTGTCGGCGGAGGACGGACAGGCCCTCGTCGAGCGGATCGGCGCGCTGGCGGCGCTCGACAAGACCCAGCTCAAGGCGCGCTACAAGGAACAGCTGCGCAAGCCGCGCGACCCCGACAGCGGAAGCGGCGCGGGACTCGGCCTGATCGACCTGGCGCGCAAGGCGACGGCGCCGCTGATCTGTTCGCTCAAGACACTCGATGACGGCCGCGGCTTCTTCTCGCTGCGCGTCGTGATGTAAAGGAAACGCCATGCAAGACATCCAGATCGCAAGCACGCAATCCACCCCCGCCATCAGGACGAATTTCGCCGACGGCGTGATCGAGATGCGGGGCGACTCCTATCCCGAAAACTCCTACGAACTGTTCACGCCGGTGCTCGACTGGATCGAGGCCTATCTCCGCGAGCCGGCCCGGCCGCTGCGGCTGGTGCTGCACCTGCTGTATCTCAACACCAGCAGCGTCAAGGCGATGATGGACATCTTCGACCTGCTCGAGCAGGCCCATCGCGAACAGCGCGACGTGTCGGTGCGCTGGTATTACGACGAGCAGAATGAGCGGGTGGCGGAACTGGCGGAGGAATTCCGCGAAGACTGCAGCTTCCCGTTCGACATCCTCACCCGGGTGGAATGAGCATGCGCGACGACAAGGACCTCTCGCTTGCGGTAGAGGCGCTGCTCGCCGACCCCGCCTATGCGCGCAATCCCCTGCGCCAGGCGCTCGACGAGCTGTACACCGAATTCCGCAACGTGCTGCACCAGATCGACCGCGTCACCCGCATCTCCGATCGCTATCAGAGCGTCACCCGCGAGCGGACCCAGTCGCTGACGGAGCGCTACCAGAAACAGTTGCGGCAGCTGGAAAAGATGGCCCGCATTTCCGACCGCTACCAGTCGATGATGCGCGACCTCAACGAGGCCCTGAAGGAAGCCGCCACCCGCGATGCCCTGACCGGCATCGGCAACCGGCGCATGCTGATGGACAGGCTCAAGGCGGAAACCGCTCGCGCCCAGCGCATGGGCCGCCCGCTGGCGCTTGCCTTGCTCGACGTCGACCGCTTCAAGACGGTCAACGACGCATGGGGGCATGAGATCGGCGACCGGGCACTGGTCGAAATCGCGCGCGCCGTGTCGGACGCGGTGCGCGATTACGATATCTGCGGCCGCTGGGGCGGCGAGGAATTCATGATCATCATGCCCGAGATCGGCGCGCGCGAAGCGGTGCCGGTGGTCGAAAGGGTGCGCGAAGCGGTCGCGGCGCTGAAGGTGGCGACGCCGGGCGAGCCGCTGTCGCTGTCGGCCAGCTTCGGCGTGACCGAATGGCGGCCGGAAGAAAACATCTCGGACACCATCTGCCGCGCCGACGCCGCCATGTTCGCCGCCAAGCACGCGGGCCGCAACCGGCTGGAAGTGGCTGCCTGATCCGCCGCGCGGCCTGAAAACCCGGCGCATACACGGTAAACTCTGGCCTTTTCAGCGGGGACGGCCCCGCCCGCCACTCCCGGCGGAACGCACGTGGACGGCCACGTCACTTCAAGAGGTTGAACATGGCATGGTTGGTCCTGTTGCTGGCCGGGCTGCTCGAAGTCGGCTGGGCGGTCGGTCTCAAATATACGGAAGGCTTCTCCCGTCTCTGGCCCTCGGTCTGGGTCGGCATTTCCATGATCCTGAGCGTGGCGCTGCTGAGCGTGGCGATGAAAACCCTGCCGGCGGGCACCGCCTACGCGGTGTGGACCGGCATCGGCGCGGCCGGCACCGTGATACTCGGCGCGGCGCTGCTCGGCGAGCCGCTCGGCATCGGCCGGGTGGTGTGCCTGGCCCTGATACTGTGCGGCGTGATCGGCCTGAAGCTGGTCAGCTAGGCGGCCGGCCGCGGCCCGTGCTCAGGCGGCGCGCTTCTTCCGCTTCGGCGCCAGCAGCGTCTGGCGGCAGCCGGGCGTGCCGCACAGGCAGCGGTAGGCTTTCTTCAGCGCCGGCGTGTAGCGCTCTTCCATGATCAGCCCGTAGTCGTAGTACAGCTCTTCGCCGCGGCGGATGTCGCGCAGCGCGTAGATGAAGACCTTGCCGTCTTCCTCGCGCGCTTCGCAGTTGGGCTCGCAGGAGTGATTGATCCAGCGCGCGTCGTTGCCCTCGTCGCCGCCGTCGATGATCTTGCCGTTGTCCAGGCTGAAGAAGAAGGTATGGAAATCGTCCGGCGCCTTGAGGTTCTCGCGCCGCACGGCTTCCTTCCAGCTGATGCGCTTGCCGCCGTACTCGATGATGCAGGTGCCCTCGGGTATCTTGCGCGCGGCGAAGACGCCGTTGCCGTGGATTTTCGAGTTGCGGACCTTGTAGAGAGGGGACGGCGACGGGCTTTCGGCTTTGCTGGTCATGTGTCTGGATCGGTGCGGAACGAAAGGCTGAAGTGTAATCAATCGCGCCCGCCCGCGCACGATCAAATCGCGCCGCTACAATGACGGCTCGCTTTCTTCCCGCCGCTGCCCCGATGTCCCGACGCCTGATTCCCGCCGCGCTCGCCTATGCCGATGGCGTGCCCTACGCCGCCGCCTACGGCGATGTCTATCACTCCGCCGACGGCGGGCTTGAACAGGCAAGGCATGTCTTCCTCGGCGGGAACGATCTGCCTCGGCGCTGGCGCGATGCCGCGCGCTTCACCCTGCTCGAGACCGGATTCGGCCTCGGCCTGAATTTCCTCGCCACCTGGCAGGCATGGCAGTCCCATGCGCCGGCGCACGCGCGGCTGCATTACGTCGCCATCGAAAAGCATCCGTTCGCGCCCGACGACCTCGCCCGGCTTCATGCGCGCTGGCCGGAGCTGGCGGCGCTGTCGGCGCAACTGCGGGCGGCCTGGCCGCCGCTGGTGCCGGGCTTCCACCGCGTGCTGCTCGATGGCGGACGGGTGACGCTGACGCTCGCTTTCGGCGACATCGCCGACTGCCTGCCGCAGATCGCGATGGCCGCCGACGCCTTTTATCTCGACGGTTTCGCCCCCAGCCGGAATCCCGACATGTGGTCGCCCCAGGTGCTGTCGCGGCTGCACCGGCTGGCCGCCCCGGGCGCGACCGCGGCGACCTATACCGTGTCGGCGGCGGTGCGCCAGGCGCTCGCCGCCGCTGGTTTCGCCTGCGAAAAGCGGCCCGGCTTCGGCCGCAAGCGCGACATGCTCGCCGCGCGCTACGCGCCACGCTGGCCGCTGCCGCCGGCCCGGCCGGAGCCGGCGCGGCGGGCGGTGGTGATCGGCGCCGGCGTCGCCGGCAGCGCGGTGTGCGCCAGGCTCGCCGCGCGCGGCTGGCAGCTCACGCTGGTGGAGCGGCATGAGAAGTGGGCCGCCGAATCCTCCGGCAATCTCGCCGGCATCGCCATGCCGCTGCTGTCGCGCGACGACAATATTCCATCCCGGCTGGCGCGCGCCGCCTTCCTGTTTTCCACGCACCTGTGGCAGCAGCTCGGCGGCGTCGGCAGCGCCTTCGCCGGCGAAGCCTGCGGCGTGCTGCAGCTTGCGCGCGATGCCGGACATGCGGCGCTGCAGCGCGAGACGGTGGAAGCGCTCGGCCTGCCTCCCGACTTCGCCCGCTTCCTCGGGGCGGAGCAGGCCGCCGCGATGACCGGCAATCCGGCCGCGGCCGGCGGCTGGCTGTTTCCCCGCGGCGGATGGGTGACGCCGTCCAGCCTGTGCGAAGCCATGCTCGCCTCCTGCGGCGGGCTGCTTGAACGGCGCTTCGCGCAGCAGGCGTCCTCCCTGCGACACGACGGCAGCGAGTGGACGGTGCAGGGCGACGGAGGCGCATGCATCGCGCGCGCGCCCGTGGTCGTCATCGCCAGCGGCACCAACGCCGCGTCGTTCGCCCAGACCCGGGAGCTGCCGCTTGCCGCCATCCGCGGCCAAGTGACCCACATTCCCGCAGGCGAACTGCCGTCGCTGCCGGTCGTGCTGTGCGGCGAGGCCTATGTCACCCGGCCGGCCAACGGCATCTGCTGCGTCGGCGCGACCTATGACATCGATACGGATCCTGCGCTGCGTCAATCGAGCCAGGATGAAAACCTGGAACGTCTGGCACAAGTCTTGCCACAAACGAGCATGGGAAAAGATCGCCCGCTCGCCGGCCGTACCGGCTTCCGTGCGGTGTCGCCCGATCGCCTGCCGCTGGTTGGCGCGCTGCCCGATCCGTGTGCCGCCATCGGCGGCAGCCGGCTCAGCGACGTGCCGCGCTTGCCCGGCATGCATGCGGTGCTCGGCCTGGCGTCTCGCGGCATCATCTGGGCGCCGTTTGCCGCCGAGCTGCTCGCCTCGCAACTCGAGGGCGAGCCGCTGCCGGTGGAGCGCGAGCTGGCGGCGGCGCTCGATCCCGCGCGGTTCGCGCTCAAGGCGTGGCGGCGGCGGAACGGGTGAATCTTTTCGGCGCTGCATCGACCCGATGTAGTGCATCGCACCGAAGTGCTGCACGCATAGCGCGCGCAGTCCGGAGTCGTTTGCTTAAAAAACAGGCAGAAGTAAGAGCGGATGGGAAGTGCCGGCATCATCCGCATGCGAGGCGGAAACTATCACTATAAGCAAACTTCATCTTCGCGCAAGAAAAACACGGCGCATCGCATGTACCCTCGAATCAACGTGGCCACCACCGCACGCGGCATGTAGCGTTTTCGCCTCGCCCGACAAGGGCGGAACGCAAATTCATGCAAGCGCATGCGAGCGGCGCGACAACAAAAAACGCTTAGTCTTCAACGCACTGCGAGTTTCGCGCGGTGCAGCAAATTTCGGCGCGCATGCGCTTTTGAAAACCTTCTTGAGACAAACGCGTCGCACGCATAAAAAAAGTCGGAAATACTCCTATGGACAGATGCATGCAGCGCGTATTATTAAATTGCGGAATGGAAATCCAGCACCAATATCCGCCCCTGTTTTACCCCGTAGTATTCATATCAAAGGAGCCCCATGAAGATCTTTGACAACTACGCAGCACGGTATGAACGGACACGGGAAGAGGAGTACTCCCTGCAAGAATATCTGGAGCTGTGCAAGCGCGATCGCCTTGCATACGCAACCGCCGCCGAGCGCATGCTCGCCGCGATCGGTGAACCCGAACTGCTGGACACGCGTCACGACTCGCGCCTCTCCCGCATCTTCGCCAACAAGGTCATCAAGATCTATCCCGCCTTCCGCGACTTCTATGGCATGGAAGAAGTCATCGAGCAGGTCGTCTCCTACTTCCGCCACGCGGCGCAGGGTCTCGAAGAGCGCAAGCAGGTGCTCTATCTGCTCGGTCCCGTCGGCGGCGGCAAGTCTTCCATCGCCGAAAAACTCAAATCGCTGATGGAGCAGGTGCCGTTCTACGCGATCAAGGGATCGCCGGTGAACGAATCGCCGCTCGGCCTGTTCAGCGAGGAAGAGGACGGCGCCATCCTCGAAGAGGACTACGGCATCCCGCGCCGCTACCTCAAGCCCATCCCGAGCCCGTGGGCGGTCAAGCGCCTGCATGAATTCAACGGCGACATCAACAAGTTCCGCGTGGTCAAGCGGTATCCGTCCATCCTCAAGCAGATCGCGATTTCCAAGACCGAGCCGGGCGACGAGAACAACCAGGACATCTCCTCTCTGGTCGGCAAGGTCGACATCCGCAAGCTGGAAGACTATTCGCAGGACGACCCGGACGCCTACAGCTATTCCGGCGGCCTGTGCCTGGCCAACCAGGGCCTGATGGAATTCGTCGAGATGTTCAAGGCGCCGATCAAGGTGCTGCATCCGCTGCTGACCGCGACCCAGGAAGGCAACTACAAGGGCACGGAGGGTTTCGGCGCGATTCCGTTCGACGGCGTGGTGCTCGCGCACTCCAACGAGTCCGAATGGAAGGCCTTCCGCAACAACAAGAACAACGAAGCCTTCCTCGACCGCATCTACATCGTCAAGGTGCCCTACTGCCTGCGGGTGTCGGAAGAGATGAAGATCTACGACAAGCTGATCCGCAACTCTTCGCTCGGCGACGCCCCGTGCGCACCGGGCACGCTGAAGATGATGGCGCAGTTCGCGGTGCTGTCGCGCCTGAAGGAACCGGAGAACTCCAGCATCTTTTCCAAGATGCAGGTGTATGACGGCGAAAACCTCAAGGACACCGATCCCAAGGCCAAGTCGCGCCAGGAGTATGTCGACTACGCCGGCGTGGACGAGGGCATGAACGGCCTGTCGACGCGCTTCGCGTACAAGATCCTCTCCCGCGTGTTCAACTTCGACAATACCGAAGTCGCGGCCAACCCGGTGCACCTGCTCTATGTGCTGGAGCAGCAGATCGAGCGCGAGCAGTTCCCGCCCGAGGTCGAGCAGCGCTACATGTCCTACATCAAGGACTACCTGGCGCAGCGCTACGTGGAGTTCATCGGCAAGGAGATACAGACCGCCTACCTGGAGAGCTATTCCGAGTACGGCCAGAACATCTTCGACCGCTACGTGACCTTCGCCGACTTCTGGATACAGGACCAGGAATTCCGCGATCCGGACACCGGCGAGAGCTTCGACCGCGAAGCGCTCAACGCCGAGCTGGAAAAGATCGAGAAGCCGGCCGGGATATCCAACCCGAAGGACTTCCGCAACGAGATCGTCAACTTCGTGCTGCGCGCGCGGGCCCAGAACGGCGGCAAGAACCCGGCCTGGACCAGCTATGAAAAGCTGCGCACCGTGATCGAGAAGAAGATGTTCTCCAACACCGAGGACCTGCTGCCGGTGATCTCGTTCAACGCCAAGGCCAGCGCCGAGGATGCGAACAAGCACCAGGAGTTCGTCTCGCGCATGGTGGCCAAGGGTTACACCGCCAAGCAGGTGCGCCTGCTGTGCGAGTGGTACCTGCGGGTGCGCAAGTCCTCGTGAGAGTGAAGTAGACAAGGCGCCGCCCACGCAGGCGGCGCCGGCCTCCCCGCCGCGGGCCGCGGCGGGAGAGGGAACGCCCATACCGTATCAGGAGGCATCTTGGCTTACCTCATCGACCGGCGACTGCAGGGCAAGAACAAGTCCGCTGGCAACCGCGAGCGCTTCCTCAGGCGCTACAAGGGCCAGATCAAGGATGCCGTTGCACGCGCCATCAAGGGCCGCTCGATCACAGACATCGAGAAGGGCGAAAAAATATCCATCCCGGTCAAGGACATCAACGAGCCGACCTTCGGCCATGCGCAAGGCGGCGTGTGGGAAGTGGTGCGGCCGGGCAACGAGCAATATCAGAAAGGAGACCTGGTGCAGCGGCCGAAAGGCGGCGGCGGCGCCGGCCGCGGCAAGGCGGGCAACACTGAGGAAATCACCGAAGACGACTTCACCTTCGAGCTCACGCGCGAAGAGTTCATGAACTACTTCTTCGAAGACCTGGAGCTGCCCAACCTGGTCAAGACGCAGCTGACCTCGATCACCGAGTTCCGCAGCCAGCGCGCCGGCTACACCATTGCCGGCACGCCGACCAACATCCATGTGCTGCGCTCCATGCGCGGCGCCATCGGGCGGCGCATCGCGGTCGGCGCCGGCTCGCGCAAGCGGCTGCGCGAGGCGGAGGAAGAGATGGAAGCGCTGCAGCGCACCGCATTCGAGGACGATCACCGCCTGATCGCCCTGCGCAAGGAGATCCACCAGCTCAGGACCAAGCTGCATGCGATCCCCTTCCTCGATCCGATCGACCTGCGCTACAGCAATCGCATCAAGGTGCCGAAGCCATCCAGCCAGGCGGTGATGTTCTGCGTGATGGACGTGTCGGGCTCGATGGACCAGCAGAAGAAGGACGCCGCCAAGCGTTTCTTCATCCTGCTCTACCTGTTCCTCGAGCGCGCATACGAAAAGATCGAACTGGTCTTCATCCGCCACCACACCCAGGCCACGGAAGTGAGCGAGGACGAGTTCTTCAACTCGCGCGAGTCCGGCGGCACCGTGGTGTCCTCGGCGCTCAACCTGCTCGGCACCATCATCGAGGAGCGCTACGCGAGCAGCGACTGGAACGTATACGTCGCGCAGGCTTCCGACGGCGACAACTGGGACAACGACTCCGCCACCTGCCGGGATCTGCTGATCAACCGCATCATGCCGCTGGTGCAGTACTACGCCTACGTGGAGATCACCGAGGGCGAGCCGCAGAACCTGTGGGAAGAGTACATGCAGATCCCGCCGCTGTGCCCGCACTTCGCGATGCAGAAAATCGAGTCGCCGGCAGACATCTACCCGGTATTCCGTGAATTGTTCAAGAAGCAGCCGACCAAATGACGACAACCGAACTGACCAAGAAACCGGCGAAGAGAAGCCGCAAGAAGGCCGAGCGCTTCCGCCTGCCCGAGCAGTCGGAATGGACGTTCGAGCTGATCGAGCAGATCCATGAAGAGATCGGCCGCGTGGCCCGCGACTTCGGCCTCGACACCTATCCCAACCAGCTGGAGATCATCACCGCCGAGCAGATGATGGATGCCTATGCCTCGGTGGGCATGCCGGTCAGCTACGGCCACTGGTCCTTCGGCAAGCAGTTCCTGGCGACCGAGAAAAGCTACCGGCGCGGGCACATGGGACTGGCCTATGAGATCGTGATCAACTCCAATCCCTGCATCGCCTACCTGATGGAGGAAAACAGCCTGACCATGCAGGCGCTGGTGATCGCGCACGCCTCCTACGGCCACAATTCCTTCTTCAAGGGGAATTACCTGTTCCGCACCTGGACCGATGCGGAGGCCATCATCGACTACATGGTCTTCGCCAAGAACTACATCGCCGAATGCGAACAGCGCTACGGCGTGGAAGAAGTGGAGCTGCTGCTCGATTCCTGCCATGCGCTGCAGAACTACGGCGTCGACCGCTACAAGCGTCCGGCGAAGCTGTCGATGGCCGAGGAGCGCGAGCGGCAGGAAGAGCGCGAGCGCTACCTGCAATCCCAGGTCAACGACCTGTGGCGCACGCTGCCGCGCAAGGAAGCCGTGGAGCAGGAAAAGGAAGTCAGGCGCTTCCCCGCCGAGCCGCAGGAGAACCTGCTGTATTTCATCGAGAAGTTCGCGCCGCTGCTGGAGCCCTGGCAGCGCGAGATCGTGCGCATCGTGCGCAAGATCTCGCAGTACTTCTATCCGCAGCGCCAGACGCAGGTGATGAACGAGGGCTGGGCCACCTTCTGGCACTACACCATCCTCAACCAGCTGTATGACGAAGGCGTGGTCGGCAACGGCTTCATGATGGAATTCCTGCAGAGCCACACCAACGTCGTCTTCCAGCCGCCGGTCAGCAGCAAGTACTTCAGCGGCATCAATCCCTATGCGCTGGGCTTTGCCATGATGCGCGACATCCGCCGCATCTGCGAGGACCCGACCGACGAAGACAGGCACTGGTTTCCCGATATCGCCGGCAGCGACTGGAAGAAGACCCTCGACTTCGCGATGCGCAACTTCAAGGATGAGAGCTTCATCTCGCAATACCTGTCGCCCAAGCTGATCCGCGACTTCCATTTCTTCTCGGTGCTCGACGACGACAAGAGCGACCACCTGAAGATCTCCGCGATTCACGACGAGGAGGGCTATCGCCATGTGCGCGAGCAGCTCGCCGGCCAGTACAACCTCGGCAACCGGGAGCCGAACATACAGGTGTGGTCGGTCGACACCCGCGGACAGCGTTCGCTGACGCTGCGCCACAACCAGTACATGCGGCGCCCGCTCAACAATCAGGCTGGAGAAGTGCTCAAGCACGTGGCGCGGCTGTGGGGTTTCGACGTCATGCTCGAAACCGTCGATCCGGACGGCAAGGTCCTGCACACGCAGGAAGTCAGAACCGAAAAGAGGGGCTAGGGACTGGCAGGGATGCCGTAACAAGGGGAGCGCCGCAAGGCGCGCGGCATCCTTCGTCCCGTGCGGCTCGTGCTTTTCGCCGGGCGCGAGGCTGCGCCTCTCTATCATGGGCGCTTGCCGGAGCAATCCGGCAAGACTTGATGCCAGGGTGAAAACCCTGGCATTTTTTTCGCCGCCGCGGGCCTGCCTCTATCTGTAATTTTTTCCGTGTCTCGCGGCGGGTTCTACAACTTCCGCCGGCGCTCTGATTCGCCGCCGCCCGCTTGCCGCAACTGCTTGTCGTATTGGCATGGGCCTTGCGTCCACGGGCCTCGCATGAACATGCAGGCTATTGCATTGACGCATACAAAGGAGAACGAATATGAAGAAGACGCAACAATTGCTCAGCATCGCCGCGCTCGCGCTGATGTTTGGCGGCGCCACGGTGCACGCACAGACTTCCTCCGGTTCCGCTTCGGGCGGCAGCAGCGCGCAGTCGGGCGCATCCGCCAGCAGCGACAAGGCCGGCTCGGCTTCCTCCAGCAAGAGCGGCGGCAAGTCCTCGCTCAGCAAGGCAGAGCAGAATGTGATGCGCGACCTCGCGCATGCCAACCTGTCGGAAATCGCCACCGCCGAACTGGCGCTCAAGCAGTCGCAGAGCGACCAGGTCAAGGCCTATGCGCAAAAGATGATCGACGATCACACCACCGCGCAGAAGGAGCTGGAACAGCTGGCGCAGTCCAAGGGCGTGGAACTGCCCAAGGAGCCGGACGCCAAGCACAAGGCCGCGATGAAGGCCATGCAGGCGGTGGAGGGAGAAAAGTTCGACAAGATGTACATGGCGCAGGGCGGCACCCGCGACCACAAGAACACCCATGAGAAGCTGACCAAGGCGCAGAAGAGCGTCAAGGATCCGGAACTCAAGGCGCACGTGCAGAAGGTGACCCCGATCGTCGAGCAGCACCTGACCATGGCGCAGGAGCAGCGCGGCAAGAAGGAAGGCAGCTCGGGCTCCAGCGGCGCCTCGTCGTCGAAGTCCGGCAGCGGTTCGTCGGGCAGCAGCGGTTCGTCGGGCAGCAGCGGTTCGTCGGGCAGCAGCGGTTCGTCGGGCAGCAGCGGTTCGTCGGGCAGCAGCGGTTCATCGGGCAGCAGCGGTTCCGCCGGCAGCGGCTCCACCGGCGCCGGCACATCCCCGGGCACCGGCAGCGGCGGCACGGCGAGCAGCACCACCTCGACCAGCCCCGGCGGCAGCACGCCGTCCGGCTCGGCCGGCACCGGCGGCACCTCGGGCTCTTCCAACAGCGGCGGCGGCAGCCGTTAAGTCCCTCCATCCGGATCGCGCGCCTTCCGCCTCGCGGCGGAGGGCGTCGCACGTCCGGCGCCAACATGTATCGGGAGCAGAAAATGAACAACGACGACGTGGTATCCACGCTCAACGACCTGATCGAGACCAGCAAGGATGGCGAGGACGGCTTCCGCCAGTGCGCCGAGCAGGCCACCGATCCCACCCTCAGGAGCTTTTTCGCCAATCGCGCGCAGTCCTGCGCCGCCGCCGTGCTCGAACTGCAGCAACTGGTGCGCAACCATGGCGGCAATCCGGAGACCAGCAGCGGCATCGGCGGCACCCTGCACCGCCGCTGGATGGACGTGAAGACCCTGCTGACCGGCAAGGACGACAAGGCGGTGCTGCAGGAGTGCGAGCGCGGCGAGGACTATGCGAAGTCCAGCTATCAGTCCGCGCTGCAGAAGAACCTGCCGCCGGAAATCAAGAGCGTGATCGAGAAGCAGTACCAGGGCGTGCTGAAGAACCACGACCAGGTCAAGAGCCTGCGCAACCAGTACGGCGCCTAGCGCCCACGAGCCCCGGGCCGGGGCAGCCTCTGGGGTAGAATAGCGGCCTTCCACGGCCGCGCATCACGCATCGCGGCTTGCGTTCGCCGCGCCGGCCACTTCCTGCCGCGGCGGCCGCCAATCTACCCGGACCACCCCGCATGCTGCGACTGACCAACGTAATTCTTCCGCTCGACCATCCGGAGGCGGATCTTGCCGCCGCCATCCTCGAACGCCTCGCCATTCCCGCGCAGGATCTGCTCGGATTCACCGTTTTCCGCCGCGGCTACGACGCCCGCCGTCGCTCGGCGATCACCCTCGTCTATACGCTGCACGTGGAAGTCAGGGATGAGCCGGCGGTGCTGGCGCGCATGTCGGGCCGCACCGATGTCGTCATCGCACCCGACACCAGCTACAAGTACGTGGGCCAGGCCCCGGCGAATCTGGCGACGCGGCCGGTGGTGATCGGCTTCGGCCCCTGCGGCATCTTCGCCGCGCTGATCCTGGCGCAGATGGGCTTCCGTCCGCTGATCCTGGAACGCGGCAAGGTGGTGCGCGAGAGGACCAGGGATACCTGGGGCTTGTGGCGCAAGCGGGTTCTCAATCCGGAGTCGAACGTGCAGTTCGGCGAGGGCGGCGCCGGCACTTTCTCCGACGGCAAGCTGCACAGCCAGATCAAGGATCCGAAGCATTACGGCCGCAAGGTGCTCAGCGAGTTCGTGCAGGCCCATGCGCCGGAAGAGATACTGTACGTCAGCAAGCCGCACATCGGCACCTTCCGCCTGGTGAAGATGGTGGAAGCGATGCGCGAGACGATCGAGTCGCTCGGCGGGGAATTCCGCTTCGAGTCCCGGGTGACCGATCTCGACATCGAACGCGGACAGATCCGCGGCGTGGTGCTGGAGAACGGCGAGCACATCGCGAGCGACCACGTGGTGCTGGCGGTGGGCCACAGCGCGCGCGACACTTTCCAGATGCTGTACGACCGCGGCGTGTACGTGGAAGCCAAGCCGTTTTCGATCGGCTTCCGCGCCGAGCATCCGCAGTCGCTGATCGACCGCGCGCGCTTCGGCAAATTCGCCGGCCATCCGCTGCTCGGCGCCGCCGACTACAAGCTGGTGCACCATGCGAAGAACGGCCGCTCGGTCTACAGCTTCTGCATGTGCCCCGGCGGCACGGTGGTGGCGGCCACCTCCGAACCCGAACGCGTCGTCACCAACGGCATGAGCCAGTATTCGCGCAACGAGCGCAATGCCAACAGCGGCATCGTCGTCGGCATCACGCCGGAAGACTATCCCGACCATCCTCTGGCGGGCATCGATCTCCAGCGCGAGCTGGAGTCCCGCGCCTTCGTGCTCGGCGGCGGCAACTACGACGCGCCCGGCCAGCTGCTCGGCGATTTCGTCGCCGGCCGGCCGTCGACGCAGCTCGGCTCGGTCATTCCGTCCTACAAGCCGGGCGTGCGCATGACCGATCTCGGCCCCTCGCTGCCCGACTACGCGATCGAAGCGATCCGCGAGGCCCTGCCGGCCTTCGACCGCCAGATCCGCGGCTACGCGCTGCCCGATGCGGTGCTGACCGGGGTGGAGACGCGCACCTCGTCGCCGGTGCGCATCAAGCGGCTCGACAATTTCCAGAGCCTCAACACGCGCGGCCTGTTCCCGGCCGGCGAAGGCGCCGGCTATGCCGGCGGCATCCTGTCGGCGGCGGTGGACGGCATCAAGGTGGCCGAGGCCGTGGCGCTCTCCATGCTGGGCCGCACCGACGTGCGCGGCGGCGAGCAGCAGGGCGAACAGCTGTACTAGCGGGCCGCCGGCCTATGCGCAGCCCCGCGGCTTGAGCACGCGCTCGGAGGAGGGGGGATGCTTTTCGAGCAGGGATGCCGGCCGGCGCGGCCGCGCCCTCAGTTCCCCGCCGCAGTTCGGGCAGACGCCCCGCAGAACACCGTCGGCGCAGTCGGCACAGAACGTGCACTCGAAAGAGCAGATGCGGGCATCGTCCGCCGCCGGCGGCAGATCCTTGTTGCAGCATTCGCAGTTCGGCCTGAGTTGCAGCATGGTTTTCTCCAGTGAACGACCGTCGATGATAACGGCCCGCGCGGCTGCCTGCTTCGGGGGCGGCCAGAACCGCCGCAGGCGCCCGGTGTCAGACCGGAAGCATGCGCAGACAGACGCAGGCCGGACCGCCGCCGCGCGCCGGCCTCACAGACGCGGCACCGCGCCGCTACAGGGAGACATCGTGGATCGAGAAGCCATTCTCAACTTCATCACTCAGGTCGAGACCGAAGACATCGACCCGGTCAATGTCGCCAGGGCTTATGCAACCGCGCTGGTGGACATGCAGTCGCGGATCACCGATCAGGATTTGCAGCGGCTGCTGCTGGTGGGCGCCGCCATGTTCAGGAACAGCATCAAGGGCACGCAGGCCGAGATGCAGCTGCCGCCGGAGCCGGAGGAGGTGGATCCGCGCTACGTGCTGGAGGCGGAACCGTTCAAGGGCGTGCTGCACTAGTGCGCAGGGTGCCGGGCCGCTAATCCACCTCCAGCACCTGCAGCCGCGCCGTCGCCTCGCCGTTCGCGATCTCCAGGAAGGCGAGCGAGATCGGCAGCCGGAAGCGCCGCGGTCCGGCGCTGCCCGGGTTCAGAAAGAGCACGCCGGCTTCGCGCACGATGTTCGGCTTGTGCGAATGCCCGGTGATCACCACGTCGGCGCCCGCCGCGCCGGGGTCGGCCTCGGACTTGTCGTGCACCACGAGTATCCGCACGCCGTCGATTTCTTCCACGATCTGATGGCGCAGCGCTTGCGCCCAGTCGCCGCGGTCATTGTTGCCGCGCACCGCCGTCACCGGCGCGATCGCCGACAGTTGCTCCAGCACCTCGGGCCGGCAGATGTCGCCGGCGTGGATGATGCGGTCGACGCCGGCCAGCGCCAGGCGGGCTTCCGGGCGCAGCAGATTGTGCGTGTCCGAGATGACACCGATGCGTAATGTTTTCATGTTCCAGCGGCGCTGCCGCCGGCGGCGCGGATTTTCGCGGGGGCGACGGAATTGTGCTTTAATGCCGGCAGCAACGAAGTTTGCATATTGATATACGGATTTTGCTTAGACGCATGCGCAGCCCGCTTGATTCCCTGTCGATCTGTTGTTTTCCGCGGCCACGGCGGCAGGCGGGATAGCGAGCGCGCGTTTTGTCCGGATTCCGATGGCCGCAGTGATGATGACGCTGCGGCCATTTTTGTTTTTGGGCGCCGGTGACCGGCGCATGGAAAGGATCATCATGAATCGAGCAGAAGCAGGCGACCGGTTTGCCGACGCAGCGGTGATGTCGCACGCCGTGCTGGTCGCGCCGCCGGCGAACGACCGCTCCGACGAGGTGCTGCTGTGGTCGATGATACGCGAGGCGGCGCAGCGCAGCGCCGAGGCCGAGCCCCTGCTGCGGCCGAGGCTGCATGCGCTGGTGCTGGAGCGCGCCTCGCTGCCGGCCGCGCTGGCGGCGGTGCTGGCGCGCCGGCTTGCCTGCCGCGACCTCGACGAGGAAGCGCTGCGGGCGACGATGGATGCGGTGCTGGCCGACCATCCGGAGGCGGTCACGCGTTTCTGCGCCGACCTGCTCGCGGTGCAGGAGCGGGATCCGGCCTGCGCCGGCTATCTCCACGTGCTGCTCAACCTGAAAGGCTTCCAGGCGCTGCAGACCTATCGCATCGCCCACGCGATGTGGAACGCCGGGCGGCGCGACGCCGCCTTCGCACTGTCCAACCAGGCCTCGGTCGTGTTCGGCGTCGATATCCATCCGGCCGCCCGCATCGGCGCGGGGGTGATGATCGACCATGGCACCGGCGTCGTGATCGGCGAGACCACGGTCATCGAGGACAACGTGTCGCTGCTGCAGAACGTCACCCTTGGCGGCACAGGCAAGGAGCATGGAGACCGGCATCCGAAGATACGCACCGGCGTCATGATCGGCGCGGGCGCGACCATCCTCGGCAATATCGAGGTCGGCGCCATGAGCAAGGTCGCCGCCGGCAGCGTGGTGCTGCGACCGGTGCCGCCGCACTGCACCGTGGCCGGCGTCCCGGCGCGGGTGGTGCGGCATCAGCAGGCCGACAGCTGTCCCTCGCAGGAGATGGATCAGACGCTCTGACGGCGCGCCGGCCGGCAGGGCTCCCGGCACCGTCGGCATGTGTTGCTGTGCTCTGTCATGGCGGATTTTTCTTCATCTGGCAATGTAGGCGCTGATTCCGGCCATGCGCGCTCCGGTCCGGGGAAGATGTTCCCGGCGGGAAGCGGCGCGCCGATCCGACGAGAGGTCACGATGATTCGCATCTGCCTGTGCCTGCTGCCGATGCTTTCCGCGCTCGCGGGCTGCTCGACGCCGGCCACCCATCCTTCGCTGCGCGCGGCCGCGCTGCCTCGATTGCTGCCCGCGAGCGGCTTCGCTGCCGCCGAACCGGTCCCGCCGGGGCTTTCGCCCGACGGCCGCAGGGTGTTCCGCGTGACGCGCGGCCGGCTGCAGGTCGGCGGCATCGGCGAGATCGGCGGCGGGCCTGCTGCCGACCTGGAGGCCAGGCCCGGGGCGATCGCCTGGGCGGGCGACAGCCGTCATCTGGCGTGGGAGCAGGACGACGGCGGCGAGAGCCGCGTCATGCTGTTCGACGCCGAAGCGCCGCATGCCGCCCCGGTTGCCCTGACACCCTCGGCGGGCACCCGCGTCCGCCTGCTGCACGCGGGCACGCGGCGGCTGCTCTTGCTCGGACGCCGGGACGGGCAGGCGGCGCCGGATGTCTGGTCCTACGATTACGCGGCGAGGCGGCTGGAAAGACTGCTGCAAAGCCCGGACGACGTCGTCGATTACGTGATGGATGTCGACGAGCGCATCGGCGCGCGCATCCGCCGCCAGGACGACGGGCGCATCCTGCAGCTTGCCGACGAGCGCGGTCGCTGGAAGTCGGTGCATGCCTGGTCGGTGTTCGACGATGTGCGGGTGCTGCGGACCGACCGCGCGGGACAGCGCGTGCTGCTGCTGTCCAACGTCGGCCGCGACAAGACCGCGCTGGCGGAACTGTCGCTGCGCGACGGCAGCGAGAAGCTGCTGTTCCTGCATCCGCAGGTCGATGCGCACAAGGTCGTGCTGGACCCGGGCGGGCAGCCGGTGGCGGTCTGGTACGACCCCGACCTGCCGCGCACCCTGCTGCTCGACGAAGGTTTTCATGCGGCGCTGACGCAGGCCCTGCCCGACGGCGTGAAGGCCTGGCGCGTGCATGGCACCGACCGCGGCGCAGGACAGGCGGTGGTGCGGGCATGGACCGCCGGCGGCGGCTTCGACGCGGTGTTCGAGCGCGCCAGCGGCAGGCTCACCATGCTCGACGAGCGCAGCGACGATCCCGCGCTCGACACCCTGGTCGCGACCCGGCCGGTGCGTTTCGCCGGCAGCGACGGCCTCGTCATTCCCGCCTATCTCACGCTGCCGCGCGCCGCGCAGCGACCGCTGCCGCTGCTGGTCTGGCTGCACGACGGTCCGTGGGAGCGCGCCTGGTGGTCGCCGACGGCGATGCATGCGCCGCCCCAGTTTCATGCCAACCGCGGCTATGCAGTGCTGGAAGTGAATTACCGCGGCAGCGCCGGCTACGGCCGTGCGCACATGGAAGCGGCGAGAGGCGAGATCGGCGGCCGCCTGCTGCAGGACATCGCCGATGGCGTCGACTGGGCGGTCGCGCATGGAATCGCCGATGCGCGTCATGTGGCCGTCGGCGGCAGCGGCTTCGGCGGTTTTGCGGCGATGCAGGCCGCGAGCAGGGAACCCGGCCGTTATGCCTGCATCATCGCCGATGCCGCGATCGCCGATCTGGCCGGCGCCATCGCCAATCCGCCGCCCGCCTGGCGCGACTCGCTGCACCTGTGGCGCCGCTACGCGGGCGACCCCGGCGCCGCCGAGGAGCGCGCCAGGCTCGACGAGATATCTCCCCTGTATGGCGCGGCCCGGCTGCGCGCGCCGCTGCTGCTGGTGCAGGGCGAGCGCGACGTGCTGACGGCGCAGGAGCATGCGCAGCGCATGCTGCGGGCCTTGCGCAGCCAGGACAAGCCGGTGCGCTATCTGTCGTTCGCCGGCGAAGGCTGGCCGCTGCGGCAGCCAGAAAATCGCGTCGCGCGGCACCGCGCCACCGAGGATTTTCTCGCGCCCTGCCTCGGTGGACGCAGCGAGGGCGTGGTGCCGTTCTGAGGGGACTCAGCCCTTGATCAGGCCTTCCGCCACCATCGCCGCGTGCACCGCGGGCCGCGCGCCCACCCGCTGCAGATAGGCCTGCAGATTGGGCCAGCGCGACAGGTCGATCTTCAGCGGCCTGGTCCATGCGAGCACGGTGAACAGATAGCCGTCGGCCACCGTGAAGTCGCCCATCAGGTACTCGCGCCCCTGCAGCTGCCGATCCGCGTGGTCGAAGCGCTTGCCGAGCTGCGCCAGCAGACCCTGCCTGGTTTCCTCGGGGACGTCGGGCTTGAAGAAGCCGGAGAAGGTCTTGTGGATTTCGGTGGAGATGAAATTGAGCCACTCCGCCAGCCGGTAGCGTTCGAAGCTGCCGGGAGGCGGCGCCAGTCCGCGCTCCGGCACCTGGTCGGCGACGTACTGCACGATGGCGGGGCCTTCGGTCAGCACCTCGCCGTTGTCGAGCACGAGCGCGGGCACATAACCCTTGGGATTGATGGCATTGTAGTCGGCGCCGTCGGCGGTTTTCTTGGTCTGCAGATCCACCTTTTCGGCATCGAACGGCAGGCCCGCTTCCAGCAGCGCGATGTGCGGCGACAGCGCGCAGGTGCCGGTGGCGAAATAGAGCTTCATGGTTCTTCTCCTTGTCGGATTCATGCGCCCGCGGGCCCGGGCGTTCAGCCGGACAGCCGGTTGACGTGGCCCTCGGGCGTCATCTCATGCACCAGCACGCCCGCGCCCTCCGGTGCCGGCCGCCGCCAGGCGCCGTCCTCGATCGCACGCAGCGCGTCGCGGTAGCCCTGGTCCCAGCGCCACTCGATGGAGCCGCGCGAGAAATTGATGTCCTTCGACGCCATCTGCCAGTCGCGTCCCGCATAGGCCAGCCGCACGATCTGCATGGTGGTGTCGCGTCCCACGCTGTCGAGCTCGCGCAGTTCCGCTTCCGACAGCGCGCCCTCGGGCAGCTTCTCGCGCAGCATGCGGATCAGGCGGCGCAACCGGTGGCCGCGCAGGTAGGCATCGATATGCCGGCGCGAGCGCGAGGCATACATCACATCCTTTTGCCGGGTGTGCACCTGTTCCAGCGTGGCCGGCTCCGGCCCTTCCGCGCTCCACAGGTCGACCATGAAGCAGACGGTATCGGTACGCGGCTCGTCGGTCAGCACTGTCTCCAGCGGCGTATTCGAATACAACCCGCCGTCCCAGTACAGTTCGCCGTCGACGCGCACCGGCGGCAGGCCGGGCGGCAGCGCGCCGCTCGCCATCACATGCGCCAGCCCGACCCGGCGCCGCGCGCTGTCGAAATTCTCGAGCCGGCCGCAGGTGACTCTGATGGCGCTGACCGTGATGCGGATGCCGCTGGCGGAATTGAGGCAGTCGAAGTCGACCAGCCGCGACAGCGTGTCCTCCAGCGCGCGCGTGTCGTAGAAGCTCGCCTCCTCCGGCGCCACCGGCAGGCCGAAGGCGAAGGGGCTGGCCCAGCGCGGCGCGTAGAAGCCCGGCACGCCGGTGGCGAATGCGCTGAAGGTGGTGAGCAGGATGTTGAGACGGCGCACGCTGTCGGGTACGCGGCGCATGTCGAGCAGGTCGCGGTACGCCACCTCGTCCCAGAAAGTCTTGAGTTTCTCCACCCGGCGCGCGCCCTCGTTGCCGGCGATGAGGGCGGCATTGATCGCGCCGATGGAGGTGCCCACGACCCAGTCCGGCTCCAGCCCGTGCTCATGCATGGCCTGGTAGACGCCGGCCTGGTAGGCGCCGAGCGCGCCGCCGCCCTGCAGCACGAGCGCGACGCGCGGACGATGGCCGATGGATGTGACAGAGAAAGGCATGCGGTCCCCCGGACGGTGGCGATGCTGGAGGAATCAGGCAAGCGCCGCGCGCTTTGGTTCCCGCAGTGCAGCATGAAACGGCGCTCCGGAACGCGGCCAGCCACGCTTTCTTGGCCGGGATCAAATCCGCCGCCGGCGGCGTCCCGGGAAATGCAGCCGGCAGGCAAAATACCCGCTCCCCGGCGGGCCCTGCATGACGCAAGGAGCCGGCCTATAATGACTTTCGCCATTACAACAACCACAGCCGGAGACAAATGAACACGACTCACTACGCCCACTGGCCGGCAGGCATGCCGCACGCCATCTCCACCCCCGACACCAGCGTCTACGTCAATCTGCAGGTCTCCGCGATGCGCTATCCGCAGCGTCCCGCGATCATCTTCTACGACACGGTGCTCACCTACGCGCAGGTGCATCAGGACGTGCTCGCGCTGGCGGGCTACCTGCAGCAGAAATGCGGCATCCAGCGCGGCGACCGGGTGCTGCTCGACATGCAGAACAGCCCGCAGTTCATCATCGCCTACTACGCGATCATGCGCGCCGACGCGATGGTGGTGCCGGTCAACCCGATGCTGATGACCGACGAGCTGCAGCACTACATTTCCGATAGCGGTGCCAAGGCGGTCGTCGCGTCGCAGGAGATCTTTGCGCGCGTCGCGCCGCTGGTCGGGCAGGGCAGCCTGCAGCATGCGGTGGTGGGCGCCTATTCAGACTATCTGCGCGCGCCGACCGAGCTGGCGGTGCCGGACTTCGTGCGCGCGCCGTACGCGGTGCCCGAGGCGCCGGGCGTGGTGTCCTGGCAGCAGGCGCTCGCCGCCGGACAGGCGCCCGGTCCGCATCTCGCCGGTCCGGACGACCTCGCCTGCATGCCCTATACATCCGGCACCACCGGCAAGCCCAAGGGCTGCATCCATACCCACCGCTCGGTGATGTTCAATGCCGTCGCCAGTCCGACCTGGTCCGGGCCGATGGCGCCCGACCATGTCACGCTCGCGGTGCTGCCGTTCTTCCATGTGACCGGCATGCAGTCGGTGATGAACGCGATGATCTATACCGGCGGCGCCATCGTCGTGCTGCCGCGCTGGGACCGCGATGTCGCCGGCCAGCTGATCACCCGCTACAAGGTGACCACCTGGACGCTGATCCCGACCATGATGATCGACTTCCTGTCCAACCCCCGGCTGCCGGAGTACGACATCTCCGGCCTGCGCCGCATCTCCGGCGGCGGCGCCGCGATGCCGGCCGCGATCGCGCAGAAGATGCTCGACCTCACCGGCCAGCAGTACATGGAAGGCTACGGCCTGTCCGAGACCATGGCCGCCACCCACGTCAATCCGCCCAACCGGATGAAACAGCAGTGCCTCGGCGTGCCCTACCTGAACGTCGATGCGCGCATCGTCGACCCGGTCACGCTCAAGGAACTGCCGCAGGGTGAAGTCGGCGAGATCTGGCTGCACGGACCGCAGGTGTTCCAGGGCTACTGGAACGACCCGAAGAAGACGGAAGAATCCTTTGCCGAACTCGACGGCAAGCGCTTCTTCCGCTCCGGCGACCTCGGCTACATGGACGAGGAAGGTTTCTTCTTCTTCACCGACCGTCTCAAGCGGATGATCAACGCCAGCGGCTTCAAGGTCTGGCCGGCGGAGGTCGAGTCGATGATGTACCAGCATCCGGCGGTGCAGGAATGCTGCATCATCGCGGCGCGCGATCCCTATCGCGGCGAGACGGTCAAGGCCGTGGTGGTGAAGCGCCCGGGCGCGGAAGCCGGCGAGGAAGACATCATCAGGTGGGCACAGGAGAAAATGGCCGCCTACAAGGTGCCGAAGATGGTGGAGTTTGTCGACACGCTGCCGAAGTCGGCCACCGGCAAGGTGATGTGGCGGGCGCTGCAGGAAAAGGAAATGGCGAAGTAGGGCGCCGCGCCTCGATCTCCCGGTCGCATGGCCCGGCGCAATGCCGGGCGCGCTTCGGGAGGAGACACGGAGAAGGGCGGGATTTTCCCCGCCCTTTTTTGCATCAGTTCTTCGGGCGGCAGACGGCTGCGGCGTCGAACGGATCCGAACCGTATCCGTCAAGTTCGACCACGGCCAGGCTGGAAGACAGCGGCAGGAATACCACGCCTTCCGTCAAGCTGTCGCCCTGCGCCACCGAGGTGATAAAGCCGTTGGCACTGGTGCCGACCACCTTGTTGTAGTGGAAGGTTTCCGACGTGCTGTCGCCATTGGTTCCGGTTGCCTTCATCGAGTTTCCGTTCGCGACGACGGTGAAAAGCTTGGTTCCCAGGTACGAGCATTCCCATGTGCCGTCGGCCTCATTTCCCTTGAGCGCCTGTTGCTTGACCGCGTACAGCGCGCCGGTGCGCGCCACACCTCCGCTCGTGCCGAAACGGTCAATCACCAACACCGGCCCGCGGTCGCCGGCCTGCAGGCTGACGATGCCGAAATTCTCGCTGCCGAGTTTGATACGGGTGATGTCGCTGGTGCTGTCCTTTGCCAGCGTCAGGCTTACACGCACGTTCGCCGACACGCCGTCGATCGAATCGCAGTTGCCGCTCGCATTGATCAGGCCGCCATCGCACAGCGTGACATCCGTGCCGTTCTCGGCAATCCGGAAGCTGCCGCCGATCACGCCGGAATCGGCGCCGCCGACTGCATTGCGCGTGGAGCCGAAGTACACATAGTCGCCCGCCAGCTTGCTCAGGCTCGCCGGGATGGCATAGCCGGTGCCGACGACCGACGATTTCTTGCCCTGGATCGTCATCGTGCCGACTATCGTGCTGGTGCGCTTGTCCAGCGTGACGACGAAGCTGTTGTTCGCGCCGGTGAAGGTGACGAAGCTGCCCTGCGTGGTCTGCGAATAAGTGCCGGTGATGTCGGTCAGGCCATACTGCGTCGCCAGCACCTTGACGGTGAATGTGCCGTCCTGATTCAGCAGCAGGCGCCAGGTGTCGCCGATGTCCGCGGTCAGGTCATAAGCCTGCACGGTGGCGCTCGTGCCGCTGACGGGCTTTGCATCGAGCTGGGCCACGACGGCGGCGGAGCTGGCGGCAACGGTTTCGCTCGGTGCCGGGTTCGAGGCGCCGCCGGTGTCGCCGGTGCCGCCGGCGTCGTCATTACCGCCACCTCCGCCGCCACCGCAAGCAGCCAGGAACAGAGGAAGAAGAGCGAGTGCTGAAACTTTACGCATGGTTGTTATCTATCGATTGGTTGAGGAAGGAATGCTCGCGAAGCCAGGCCGCCGCCGCAGAGTGGCTTTGATTCTTTCCAATACTAAGTGTTGATAAATAGAACAACCATAGAACGAATGTTCCATGCGGCGGGATCAGGTGGATTGGCGCAGGGATTGAAGGACGCCGGCAAGCGACGTCTTGTTTGAAACGCCCAGCTTGCTGTAGGCCGAATGCAGCTGGTTGCGTATCGTTGCCGGCGACACGCCGAGCAGCTGGGCGATTTCCTTGTACTGCAATCCCTGTGCGGCCAGGCTTGCCACTCGCTGTTCCGCGCGCGTCAGTGCCGGCGTCTCGCGCTCATGCGCGGTGATCACGAGGCAGATCGCATGGGCCTGCAGCGAGGCCCGCACGGAAATCGCCCGCCCCGCATAGACCATCTCTCTGTCCTGCCTGAGGGCGTCCATCAGGACCGACGGCAGAAATGGAGGCGTCCACTGGCTCCACTCGCGCTGCAGCAATCGGATGACCTCGGGTTCGACCAGATACAGGACGCCGTCCGGGGTGGCAAACGCGACGGAGCGGCCGACGGGTTTGCTGGAGGAAGACAAGGCGAGGCGCTTGTTGATCTGGTTGCCATGGACGAGGTGCGGCAGCAAGAGATCGGCGGCGGCACCGTGCGCATCCGTGTAGGCGTTTTTTCGGGTCGCCCGCCACAGCGCGACGGCCGGTATCGATCCGGCCGGCGTCTGCCCCGCGATAAACGTCAGCGAGTGCGCGGTGTCGTACTTGCGGCAATAGCGGAGTATCGTCGGGTCGGAGAACGACTCGGCGATGTCGACGACGACGCTCTTGCCCCGCCGTGCGAGCGCCTTCGTCAGTATCTTGTCGCGGCTGCGCACCGCGCCGCTCTTGTCGAGCATCTCGGTGCCGACGGTTTTCGGTCTGTCGAGCAGCTTTTCAAGTGGCGCCGCATGAAGATGCAGCCCCTGGATGACAAGCTTCTGCTCCTCCGTGACTGAAAAATCCACGACCGCGGCGGAGTCGAAATGCAGGACTTTCTTCAGCGTGCGCAGCGCATATTCGTTGTACTCGTTCACGCCGCAGTGCTGCGCACTGTCGTAGATGTCGAGCAGCAGCTTGTTCGGGATTTCCATTTTCGACTCTGTTCTATTGTTTTCGTCGTGAAGACCGGCGAGAGGCGCGCGCGCCATATCCGTTGCGGAGCCTGGGGTCTTCAGTCATGTCGAAAGGATAAGCGCTAAGCCTCTGGAAAGTGTCTCCCATACATATGGGATTCCGGCCCTTCGGCGCGCAGATGCTCGAGGCGCCGTCGGTTTTTCTCCGACGCGTGGCCGAAGTCCGGGATGGCAGTAGAATGCCTCCTCGCCTCCGCGCCGCCACGCCATGACCATCCTCCTCGCCACCCTCAACGCCCGTTACACCCACGCCTCGCTCGGCCTGCGCTATCTCTACGCCAACATGGGCGAGCTGCAGCCGCGGACCCGGATCATGGAATTCGTGATCGGCGCCAAGACCGCGGACGTGGTCGAGCGGCTGCTCGAGGCGCAGCCGCAGATCGTCGGCTTTGGCGTCTACATCTGGAACGTCGAGGAAACCGCGCGCGTCGTCGCGATGCTCAAGCGCGTCGCGCCGCAGGTCAGGATCGTGCTCGGCGGTCCCGAGGTATCGCATGAGCCGGAGCAGCAGGACATCGTCCGCCTCGCGGACTATCTGATCACCGGCTGGGGCGACGTCAGCTTCCCGCAGCTGTGCAGGCAGATCATCAACGGCCCGCAGCCGCTGATGAAGATTCATGCAGGCGTGCAGCCGAAGCTCGATGAGATCGCCCTGCCGTATGCGTACTACAGCGAACAGGACATCGCGCACCGGACGGTCTATGTCGAGGCTTCCCGCGGTTGTCCATTCAAGTGCGAGTTCTGCCTGTCCTCGCTGGACAAGACGGCCTGGCCCTTCGATCTCGACCGCTTTCTGCGGGAGATGGACAGCCTGCATGCGCGCGGCGTGCGGCTGTTCAAGTTCGTCGACCGCACCTTCAACCTGAATGTGCGCGCCAGCCTGCGCATCCTGCAGTTTTTCCTCGACAAGCTGGCCGCCGCGCCGGACGATCCGGTGTTCGCGCACTTCGAGCTCGTGCCGGACCATCTGCCCGATGCCCTGAAGGAGGCGATCCGGCAATTTCCGCCGGGGACGCTGCAGTTCGAGATCGGCATCCAGAGCTTCAATCCCGAGGTGCAGGCGCTGATCAGCCGCCGCCAGGACAATGACAAGTCGGCGCAGAACATTGAATGGCTGCGCACGCAATCGCATGCCCACCTGCACGTGGACCTGATCGCCGGCCTGCCCGGGGAGGATATCGACAGCTTCGGCCGGGGCTTCGACCGGCTGGTGGCGCTGGCGCCGCATGAAATCCAGTTCGGCATACTCAAGCGGCTGCGCGGTACGCCGATCATCCGCCATACCCAGGCCTTCGGCCTGGTGTTCGATCCGCATCCGCCGTATTCGATACTGGCGACCGACCGCATCGACTTCCCGACCATGCAGCGCCTGCAGCGCTTCGCCCGCTACTGGGACCTGGTTGCCAATTCCGGGCGCTTCGCCCATACGCTTCCCGTCCTGCTCGGCGATGCGCCGTTCGCCGGGTTCCTCGCCTTGTCGGACTGGCTCTACCGCCGGACCGATGCCACGCACCGCATCGCGCTCGATCGTCTCGCGCTGCTGGTGGAACAATGGCTGGTCGAGCGCGGCAT
The DNA here is from genome assembly GCF_019656455.1 of Noviherbaspirillum aridicola. Taxonomy (GTDB): domain Bacteria; phylum Pseudomonadota; class Gammaproteobacteria; order Burkholderiales; family Burkholderiaceae_D; genus Noviherbaspirillum; species Noviherbaspirillum aridicola. The sequence continues at coordinate 79,269 of NZ_BPMK01000009.1, read as the reverse complement.
GGGTGCGCAACAGGCCGCCGCGCTCGTGGGCAGCGACTATGCCGGACAGGCGTCGAGACCGCCGCGCAGGGAAAAGCCGCAGTCCGACGCGGCGCCGAAACGGCAGGCGCGCCACATGACGGCATGAAAGGGATGTGGCAGGGATGTCTGCAGTGCATCGCTTGCCGCGCCAGCTGTGGTATCGCCGCCGCGGGCGCGCGAGGCAAGGCCGCTTGAGTTGCGATGTCTCAGATGGCGCGGGTGTGGGAGACGGTATCTTTCTCCCTGTGCCGGCTTAGCTCAACTGGTAGAGCAGTTCAACTGTAATGAACAGGTTGGGGGTTCGATTCCTTCAGCTGGCACCATGCATTTCCCCCCGCCTCCCGCCGCCTGTTCAGGGCGTGCCCTGGTACTTGCGCCAGTTCTCCATCAGTTCCCGTGCCTGCGGTTCCAGCGTGTCCAGCGGCACGCTGCGCCGGCGGTGAAAGATCATCAATGCGTAGACCGTCGCCAGCGCGTCGACTTCCGGCGACAGCGCACGCTCCTCGCCCCGCGAGGGGCGCAGCGCGCGCCAGTGGTTGATGGCTTGTTCGAGTTCGGTGAGGGAAATATCCATCGGCATATTTTAAGACGCCTTGCTATCATGCGCGGCATCGCCGTCATCCGACCCGGAGCCCGCCATGGAAAAAGTCGCCCTGATCACCGCCGCGTCGCGCGGCATGGGAGCCGCGTGCGCGCGCGAACTCGCGCGCCGCGGATATCGCCTGGTCCTGATGTCGCGCTCGCAGGACATTCACGCCCTCGCGGCCGAACTCGGCGCCGATGCGCTGCAGGGCGCGACCGACAATCCCGACGATCTGCGGAAGCTAGTGACGCTCGCCATGGACAGGCATGGCCGCATCGACGCGCTGGTCAACAATACCGGCCATCCGAAGAAAGGTCCGCTGCTGGCCCTCGGCGACGACGACTGGCATGCCGGCCTCGACCTGCTGCTGCTCAATGTGGTGCGCCTGCTGCGGCTGGTCACGCCCGTGATGCAGGCGCAGCGCGGCGGAGCCATCGTCAACCTGTCCACCTTCGCCGCCTTCGAGCCCTCCGCCCGATTCCCGATTTCGGCATCGCTGCGCGCGGCGCTGGCCGCCTTCACCAAGATCTACGCGGACGAGCATGCGCGCGCCGGCATCCGCATCAACAACGTCCTTCCCGGCTACATCGACTCGATCACGCAGAGCGAGGAGACGGTGGCCGCGATCCCGATGGGCCGCCAGGGCACGCGCGAGGAAATCGCGAAAACCGTCGCCTTCCTGCTTTCCGCGGATGCGGGCTATATCACCGGGCAGAACATCCGCGTCGATGGCGGCATCACCCGGCACGTATGAACGTCCTGATCGTCGAAGACGACGCCGAGATCGCCGCCAATCTCTATGACTGGCTGGCCGCCCGCGGATGGCAGCCGGATGCCGCGGCCGACGGCCTGACCGCGCTGCACCTGGTCGCCACCCGGCATTTCGACGCCTGCATACTCGACCTCGGCCTGCCCGGCATGGATGGCCTGACGCTGGCGCGCCGCATCCGCGAGGATGCGCGTTCGCCGCTGCCCATCCTGATGCTCACCGCGCGCGACACGCTCGATGACAAGCTGGCGGGATTCGAGGCCGGCGCCGACGATTACCTGGTCAAGCCGTTCGCGCTCAGGGAAGTCGGTGCGCGGCTGCAGGCGCTGGTCAAGCGCTCCCAGGGGCGCGTCGGCGAGAGCCCCCTGCGGGTGGGCGGATTGTGCTACGACCCGTTCAGCGGCGAGGCCAGCTGGCAGGGGCAGGCGCTGAAGCTGTCGCCGAAGAGTCTCAGTCTGCTGCAGACGCTGATGCGCCAGCCCGGCCGCCTGTTTTCCCGGGAAGAGCTGGAGCAGGCGGTATGGGGCGAACCGCAGGCCAGCAGCGACACGCTGCGCGCCCATCTGTCGCAGCTGCGGCGCGAGCTCGCGGCGCCCGGCGCGCAGGGCCTGATCGAAACCGTGCACGGACGCGGCTACCGGCTGCGGCAGGCCGATGCAACGTAGCCTGCGGTGGCGGCTCGCCTGGAGCTTCACGCTGCTGTCGGTGTTCGCGGTGCTGCTGCAGGCGGTATCGCTGTTCATCAGCACCGAAGAGCAGGAAGAAGACATGATCGACGAGGTGGTCAACGCCGCGCTCGACAATTACCTGCGCCAGCCCGGAACGCCGCTGGATGCCGCCGCCTCGCTGCACATGGAGATGCACCGGCTGCCGGCGGGCGCGGCGACCGCGGCGGTGCCGCCGGAGGTCGCGCGGCTGCCGGCCGGCAATCACGAATGGTTTCGCGGACAGACCGAGTTCCACGTCGGCATCCGCAACCTCGGCGCGGAGCGCATCTACGTGATGTACGACACGACCGAACATGAGGAACGCCTGGCGGAGCTGATGTGGCGGCTGGCCGGCGGGCTGCTCGTGCTCACCCTCATGTCGCTGGCGCTCGGCTACTGGCTCGCCGGGCGCATGCTGTACCAGCTGCAGCGGCTGGTGCGGCAGATCGGCGAGGATGCACCGGGACCGCTCGCCGAACCCGGGCTCGACCGCGAGGTGGCGCAGCTGGCAGGCGCCATCGACGACTACCGGGGCCGCAACCGCGAGCTGCTGGCGCGCGAGCAGGAGTTCACCGCCAACGTCAGCCATGAGCTTCGCACGCCGCTCACCCGCATCCGGACCGGCGCCGAGCTGCTGGCCGACGAACCCGGACTGCCCGAGCGTGCGAAGGAGCGCGCGGTCCGCATCCTCGAAGGCGTCGATGCGATGGAAAACCGTCTGCGCGGCCTGCTGTTCCTCGCGCGCGAGCCGCGCCTGGACGACACCGGCCTGCTCGACCTGAAGGCGGCGGTCGAGGCCAGCGCGGCGCCGCTGCGTCCGGCCTGCGAGGCGGCCGGCGTGACGCTCTCGGTCGAGGTGCCCGAGGGCCTGCGCCTGCGGGCCGACGCCTCGCTGCTGCAACTGCTGCTCGACAACCTGCTGGGCAACGCGGTGCGCTATACGCAGCACGGCAGCATCACCGTCTCGGCCCGTCCCGGCGAGCTGGTGGTGGCCGACACCGGCGCCGGCATCGCGGCCGAACACCAGCCGCATGTGTTCGAACGACATTACCGCGCGAGCGCGCATCCGGACGGCAGCGGACTGGGCCTGTCGATCGTGCGGCGGGTGTGCGCGCTGCACGGCTGGCAGTGCCGGATCGACAGCGTCGCGGAAGCCGATTCGCCGCGGCGCGGCACGCGGGTGACGGTCGGTTTCTGACGCCGGCGCGACTTCACATTCCCTTCACAATTCGCTTCCCGGATCTTCACAAGGGGCTTCCTATACTCCGCGCATCACATTCAGGAAGCCTCTCATGCGCACTGCTTTTTCCCCGCTGTTCCGGCGCGTCGCCCGTTGCGCCGGCGTCTTTCCGCTGCTGATGCTCAGCCTGTTCCTGGCCGCATCGCTGCTGACCCGCATCGTCCTGCTGCTGATCGCCCGGCACGAGATCGGCGCCGCCGGCCTGCCCGCGGTGCTGCTGCTCGGCGCCGGCCGCGATCTCGTCACCGGTTGCCTGGCGGTGCTGCCGGCGGTGCTGCTGCACCTGCTGCTGCCGCGTGCGCGCCTCGCGTTCTGGATCAGGCTGCCGGTGGTGCTGGCGACCATCTATCTGCTGCTGTTCAACCTGGTGTCGGAAATCCTGTTCTGGCGCGAATTCGGCGTCCGCTACAACTTCATCGCGGTCGACTACCTGGTCTACACCCAGGAAGTGATCGGCAATATCCGCGAGTCCTATCCGGTCGGGACCATCCTTGCGGCCTTGCTGCTGGCGACGCTGGCGTTCGCCTGGCTGCTGCGCCGGCCGCTGCTGCGGCTGCTGCGCGCCGGCGACAGCCTTCGCGCGCGGCTGCTGCATGCCGCCGCCTGGAGCCTCGCCGCGATTGCCGCGATTGCCGCGGTGCTCGGCGCGCCGCTGCTCGACACCGAGTCGCTGTCCAACCGCTATCACGCCGAGCTGGCCAACAACGGCCTGTACAGCTTTGTCAGCGCCTTCCGCAACAATGAACTCGACTACAAGCACTTTTACGTCACCCGGCCCTCGGCAAGCGTGCGCGCCGACCTGGAGCGGCTGCGCGCCGGGCCTGCCACGATCAGGCGCATAGCCGCCCGCCCGGAGCGCCGGCTGAACGTGGTGCTGGTGTCGGTGGAAAGCCTGTCGGCGGAATTTCTCGGCGCCTTCGGCAACCGCAAGGGACTCACGCCCAACCTCGACCGCCTGGCGCAGGACGGCATGCTGTTTACGCGGCTGTATGCGACCGGCACGCGCACCGTGCGCGGACTGGAAGCGATCTCGCTGGCGCTGCCGCCGACGCCCGGGCAATCCATCGTCAAGCGGCCCGGCAACGAGGACCTGTACACGCTGGGCAGCGTATTCCGCGGCAAGGGCTATGACGTGCGCTATGTCTACGGCGGCTACGGCTATTTCGACAACATGAATGCCTTCTTCGGCGGCAACGGCTACCAGGTGGTCGACCGCCTCTCCATCCCCGACAACCGCATCCCGTTCGAAAACATCTGGGGAGTGGCCGACGAGGCGCTGTTCGACCAGGCGCTCGACGAAATCGACAAGTCGTTCCGCGCCGGCAAGCCCTCGTTCACCCATGTGATGACCACCTCCAATCACCGGCCCTATACCTACCCCGAGGGCCGCATCGACATCCCTTCCAAGACCGGGCGCGCGGGCGGGGTCAAGTACACCGACTACGCGATCGGCCGCTTCATGCGGATGGCGAGCGAGAAGCCCTGGTTCCGGGACACCGTGTTCCTGATCGTCGCCGACCACTGCGCGTCGAGCGCGGGCAAGACCGAGCTGCCCGTCAACCGCTATCACATCCCGATGATCGTGTATGCGCCGGCGCATGTCGCACCGCGCCGCGTGGACCGGCTGGCCAGCCAGATGGACGTGGCGCCGACGCTGCTCGGCCTGCTCGACGCCGGCCATGAATCCCGCTTCCTCGGCCGCGACATCCTGCGCATGACCGAGGCCGACGAGCGGGCCTTCATCAGCAATTACCAGTCGCTCGGCTATCTGCGCCACGGCATCCTGACGGTGCTGCGGCCGAAGCGGCAGGTGCAGGCCTACCGCATCGCCGACGATTCCAGCGCCACGCCCACCGCGGTCGACCCCGAACTGCTCGACGAAGCCATCGCCTACTACCAGGGCGCCGCGGAGCTGGTGCGCAACGGCGAATACCGGGCGCCGCGATGAGCGCCGGAGACGCGTGGCGGCGGTGGTGGCGCCTGCTGCTGCCACTGCTGCTGGCGCCGCTGCTGCTGGCGCTGTTTTCGCTCACGCCGCTCGACCATGCCCTGACCCGGCCCTGGTTCGACGCGACGACGCACAGCTTTCCGCTGCGGCACAGTTTCATCTTCGAGGGGCTGCTTCATGAAGGGATGAAGTTCATCGTGCTGGCGGTGGCGCTGGGCGTGCTGCTGGGCTGGCAGCTCAGCTTCGTGGCGCCGGTGCTGACGGGTCGGCGGCGGCAGCTGCTGTGGACACTGGCGGGCATGGCGCTGTCCACCGGCATGGTATCGCTGCTCAAGCATCACAGCGGGTTGCATTGCCCCTGGGATCTCGCCGAGTTCGGCGGCTATGCGCCGTTTCATGGCCTGCTCGACCGTCTGCCGCAGGCGACCGCACCGGGCCGCTGTTTTCCCGGCGGTCATGCCTCCGGCGGCTATGCGCTGATGGCGCTGTATTTCGGATTTCGCCGGACCGATCCCGCGCCGGCACGCGCGGCGCTCGCGGCCGCGCTCGTGGCCGGCACGGCCATGGGCTGGGCGCAGGTCATGCGCGGCGCGCACTTCCCGTCGCACAATCTGTGGTCAGCCTGGATCGCGTGGACGCTGCTGGCGGTCCTGTATCACCTGGTGCCGCCGATGAAGCGCGACAGCCGGTCCGCGCCGTCCTCCAGCCGGGCGAGCGAGCTGGCGAAGCACCAGCGCACATAACCCTCGCCCTCGGTGCCGAAGGCGCTGCCCGGCGCCAGGCCGAGCCCGGCTTCGCGCACCAGCCGCTTGCACAGCGCGAGCGTGTCGCGTTCGCCGTCGATGCGGAAAAACAGGTACATCGCGCCCTTGGGCAGCGGTGCGGTGATGCCCGGTAGTTCGTTGAGCCGCGCATGCAGGAAATCACGTGCGGCGCGATAGCGCTCCACCGTGTGGGCAATGATCTCGTCGCCGCGTTCGATGGCGACGATGCCGGCGCGCTGCACGAAGGAGGGCGCGCAGGAGGTGTTGTATTCGATCAGCTTGCCGAGGTCGGCCATCATCGGTTCCGGCGCCACCACCCAGCCCAGCCGCCAGCCCGTCATCAGCCAGGACTTGGAAAAGCTGTGCGCCGACACCAGCCGGTCTTCCGGCGTGGCGATGTCGAGGAAAGAGGGCGCGCAGGCGGCGCCGTCGTACACCAGCCGCTCATAGACATCGTCGGCCAGGATCCAGATGCCGTGCTGCCGGCAATGCGCGAGGATCCGTTCCTGCTGCGCGGCGGTGATGGTCCAGCCGGTCGGATTGTTGGGCGAATTGATCAGTACCGCGCGCGTGCCGGGCGTGAGCGCGTCGAGCAGGCGGTCGAGGTCCAGCTCCCAGGTCTGTCCGAAGCGCAGCGGCACCTTCACCACTTCCGCGCCGAGGATCCTGGGGATCTCGACCAGGTTGGGCCAGAGCGGCGTCACCGCCACCACCCGGTCGCCCGGGCTGACGATCATCTGCGCCAGCAGCATCAGCGCCGAGACGCCCGACGAGGTGACCGCCACCCGATCCGCGCCGACCCGGCCATGCAACCGCGACAGGTAGGATGCGATCGCCTCGCGCAGCGGCGCGATGCCGAGGTTGGGCGTGTAAAAGGTCTCGCCCGCGTCGAGCGAGGCATGCGCGGCCTCGCGGATGAAGTCGGGGGTTTCCTGGTCCGGTTCGCCGAACCAGAAGGGCAGCACCCCCGTCAGGCCGATGCCGGCGTTGGCGACTTCCCGGATGCGCGAGGCGCCGAGATTCTGGACGACGGGACGGGCGGCGGGCGCGGTCAGAAGCATAGGATGATGCGGTTGGCGAGATCGAAGACGAAGGCCGGACGCAGATAGCCGACGAAGGCGAGCGCCAGCACCGCCGCGAGGGCGGTGTAGAGCAGTGCGCGCTTGACCGGTTCCGGCATGGCGTTGTCAGGCAAGCGCCGGCTGCTGCCGGACGATCGCCTTTTCATTGATCGGCAGGTTCACCAGCGCCGCGAATACCCCGAGCGCGATGGTGATGCCCCAGACGGTATTGTAGTTGCCGTCGCGGGTGAACAAATAGCCGCCGAGCCAGACGCCGAGGAAGCTGCCGACCTGGTGCGAGAAGAACACGAAGCCCGACAGCATCGACAGATACTTGACGCCGAAGATGCCGGCGATCACGCCGTTCGTCAGCGGCACCGTCGACAGCCACAGCAGGCCCATCGCGCAGGCGAACACATACACCGACCAGGGCGTCAGCGGCGCCAGCAGGAACAGCGAGATCACGATCGCCCGCGTGAAGTAGATGGACGACAGCAGGTAGCGCTTGGGCAGCATGCCGCCGAGCTTGCCGGCGTAGTAGGAGCCGAAGATGTTGAACAGCCCGATCAGCGCCAGCGCCATCACCGCCACCGACGGGTCCATGATGCCCTTGTCCTTCAGATAGGCCGGCATGTGGACGCCGATGAAGACGACCTGGAAGCCGCAGACGAAATAGCCGGCCACCAGCAGCAGGAAGGGACGGTAGCCGAAAGCCTCGCGCGTGGCTTCCCACACGCTCTGCTGCGGGCCGCTTGCCTTTTCGGCGGGCATTTCGCGCAGGCCGAAGGCCATCGGCAGCATCAGCAGGCCGACCAGGCCGGCCAGCACGAAGAACGCGCCCTGCCAGCCGGCGGCGGAAATCAGCTGCTGCTCGACCGGCATCATCACGAACTGGCCGAAGGAGCTGGCGGCCGACGAGATGCCGAAGGCCCAGGAGCGCTTGTGTTCCGGCGCCGTGCGGCCGATGATGCCGCTCACCGCGCCGAAGGCGGTACAGGCCAGCGCGGCCCCGATCAGCACGCCGCTGCCGACCACGAAGGCGGTCGGATGGGAAACGCTCGCCATCCAGATCAGGCCGGCCACGTACAGCAGCGCGCCCACGATCACCACCCGTGCCGTGCCGAAGCGGTCGGCCGCCATTCCGGCGAACGGGCCGAAAGCGCCCCACATCAGGTTTTGCAGCGCCAGCGCGAGGGAATAGGTCTCCCGGGTCCAGCCATGCGCCTGCGAGATCGGCTGCAGCCAGAAGCCGAAGCCGTGACGCACGCCCATGGCCAGCGTCAGTACCACGCCCGCAGCGATCAGGACGGTTTTCAGTTGCGGTGCGCGGGTCGCGGTCAGCATGGCTTGTCTCTTGTTGTGGTGGGAACAGGCGACCGAGTGTAGCGCAAAGCAAAAAAGCATGTGGACCGCCGGATTCACCGGGCCAGGCCGGCGATGGCGCGCAAACGGCGCGCCGGCCGGAACCGGCGCGCCGTCACCGCATGTGCGCCGCGGACGACTACTGCTTGCGGGCGATGAAGCCGCCTACCGCGGTCGCCTTGCTGGTGGCGTTGTTGAGCATGAAAGTGCCGGCGGCCTCGGCCGGGCCGGCGCCGCTGCCACCGCTCGCCACCGCGCCGAAGAAGCGCCCGCCGATGCCGCCGGTCAGGCTGCCGGCGGTCAGCGGGGCGGTCATGTAGTTCGCCATATTGCTGCCGGCGGCGCCGATGCTGGCGGTGCCGCTGAAGTTCAGCGGCACCGCGGCGCCGGTGTTGTCGGCCCTGGCGTCCTGCACGACGATGCTGGCCTGGCGGTTCGCGAAGTTGACCGTCAGCGTCGCGCTGCCGGAGAACGGCGTCGGATCCCCCGTCCCGTCCGCCGAATACCAGCCACGCACCGTGCCGGCATAGCTGGCGCTGCCGCTGGCGGGAACGACCGCCGGATCGGTGACCTCGCCGAACGCGACCATGCCGCGCCGGACCTTGTTGTGTTCTTCGCCGATCGTGGTCCATTCGCGGATGAGCACGGTGTCCTGCGTCACCCACGAGGCGAGGTTGGCATAGCGCAGGCTGGAGTTGCCCAGCTCGCGATAGCCCTTGGAGCCCGGGAAGGGCACGCCCGGCCCGTTGCCGCCGACGATATAGGTCGGATTGCCGTTCGCGTCGTTCGGGCCATTGCCGGCGTGGACGTCGCCGTCGCCGTGTACCCGCACGGCCCGGGTCTGCTCCGGATTGATGCCGCCGGTGCGCCAGTCGCCGGTACTGATGACGCTCAGTCCGCTCGTCTCGGTGGTCGCGCAGCCGCCCGCGGGCTGCGGATCGGGACAGCGCGAGGGATTGCGGCGCGGGAAGTAGCGGTTGTTCGCATAGTTGGCCTGGGTGGCGGTGGCGCCGAGGTTGGCTTCCCGGTAGTTGAAGAAATTCAGGTCGGTTTCATCCGGCAGCGTGGCTTCCTGCAGCGCGCCTCCGGTGCCGAGCACGGTCCTGCCATAGGTCGGATTGAAGGTCTCGATGATGAGCGGACGATCGTTTCTGCCGTCCCAGCGCAGATCCAGGTTGCTCAGCAGCAGGGCGGCGCGGGCGACGCCCTGTTCCGCGTTCCTGTTGACACGCAGCTCGGCCAGGCCGCCGGAAGCCGGCTCCAGGCCGAAGGCGCCCGTTGGTTCGGGATTGCGGGACTGCAGGTCGCTGGTCGAGCGGCCATAGACCTGGACGCCGGAGTTGGTCAGGGTGACGCCGTTATCCTGACGCAGGTAGCCGCCGCTGCATTGCCAGCCGGCGCCGTCCGGGCACGACATCATGGTGCTTGCGACGCCGCCGGAAGGCGTGCCGCCCGAGGGAGTGCCGCCCGAGGGAGTTCCCCCGGAAGGCGTGCCGCCGCCGGCGGTCGGGTTGTCGTCCCCGCCTCCGCCGCCGCCGCCGCAGGCGGCGAGCATGCCGGCCGCGAGCAGCGCCATGCAGAGCGGACGAAGGGCATCGAGGGAGAGTGTGCGAGACGCGTCGAGCGGCGAGCGGCGGCGGTTATCCATGGCAATCCTTTGCAAGGTAAAAACGGTTGGAAGGTCCGGCTCTTGTCCAGCCCGGGGCTGGCAGGGGTACGGGCAGACGTGCGGGCAAGGATCGCAGCCGGAGCGATCATGTCGTCGATCGATATTCCGCTGTTCGTGCAGATGCCTGTTTGATAACAGTTAAGCTGACACGGGATGACGTTGCGTGATCGCCACGAAGCGTGACCGGCGTCAGGTAGCGCGGCGGAAAGCCAGTCCGCGCTTGACCGCGCGCATGGTGCGCAGCAAATGGGCGGTGGCGCGGGCACCGGCCGGCAATTCATCGAGGCGCGCGCCGGGCTCGAGCAGCGCCGCGGCGCGGTGGCGCGCGCCGGCCAGCGCGAGCCCGGCGGCCAGCCGTCCCTGCGCCAGCTGATGCAGGCGCGAGCGGTAGATCACGACGCGCTGCAGATCGCGGCGGCGAGCGCCGAGCGCGTACTTGTACTCATACTCGTTCCACATGAAGTTGAATTCGCTGCAGCCGCGCTCGATGCAGGCGCGGATCATCAGATAGCAGCAGAGTATGCCGAGCGAGCACGGGTTGTATTGCGGATCGTGCCCGATGATCTTGAAGAAGTAGCGCCCGCCCACCCGATACCCCAGCGCGCCGCAGCACACCCTGCCGTCTATCCTGCCGATGCCGGCCATGCCGCGCTCGCCCAGCAGCGCCAGGATCCGTTCTTCCTCATCGTCGATGGAATACGCCTGCTGCTTGCCGGCGATGCGCGCGCGATTGAGGTCGATGACCGCGCGCGCGTCCGCGGGCGATATCGCCTCGCGTTCGAGGATCTCGAAGCGGAAGGACGGATGCAGCTGCAGCAGCCTGTCCATGTAGCGCCGCAGGTTGCGCCGCATGTTCTTGCCGAGCGAGGCGAGATAGGTGTCGGCATCGGGCGGCAGCGCGAGCGGCATGTCGGCCGTGCATATGGCTTGCTGCACCGGAAAGCCGATCGTCAGCGGTGGCGCTTCCACCGCATTGAATTCGATGGCGGACAGGTGGGGCCGCGCGGCGAACGCATGCCGCGCGAAGTCCTCCAGCGCGGCCGCCTCGAGTCGCATGCCTTCGTTGATCACGCGAAGCCGGCGGCCATCGTCGCGCAACAGCAGCACCGCCGACAGCGCCTCGTGATCGCGGGCCACATAGACGGCATTGACCTCGTCCAATCCGCCGTAGATACGCAGATGGGCAGGCGTCGAATGGATATTGCCGTACAGCCGGCTCAACGCATCGTCCAGTTCGACGGGCAGCGCGCTGCCGCCGAGGTCGAGCAGCCCTCGTGTCCCGGCATGCGGGAGCCTGTCGTGAAGCGCTGTTGAAGCAGGCGTCATTCGGTTCAGTGAGCGTGAACTTCGTCGAGAGTGGCGATGTCACTGTATCCGGCACGGCGCCGCTTGTCATACGCATTGCGCAGCAGGCTTGCGCTGGCATAAACCGGTTTCGCATTTGCATGGGGACGCGGACAGTCAGTCGGCGACAAGGGGAGCGGCATGCAGGGACAGGAAGAGACGATTTCCCTCTACGAAGGGACAGTGCCGGAGTTCGTCGCCGGCGAGCTGGAGCGGCTGTATCGCAATCCGTATTGCACGCTGCTCCATCATGCGCTGCACGGCGCGCTCGACGGCGGCACGGGCGCGTATGTGGCGCGCCGCGATGGCGAGGTCAGCGCCGTGCTGCTCTTCCGCCGGCATGGCGAGACGCTGCGGGTGCTGAATGAACAGTTGCGTATCGACGCCGCCGAGGTGGACCGCTTCGCGCGTCATGTCTTCGCCGCCTTCGCCGGCGTCAACATCATCGATCTGAACGCGGTGGCGATACGCGGCGGGGCCCTCACGCTTCCGGCTCAGCATTTCCGCTGCACGGAAGACATCGTGCTCGAACTGCCGGCGACGACCGAGGCTTACCGCGCGCGCCTCGGCAAGGCCACCCGCAGCTATGTCAGCCGCTATCTCAACCGCCTGCGCAAGGATTTCCCCGACATGCGGCATGAGTTCGTCGACGGCGCGCATGTCGCGGAGGAAGACCTGCTGGCCATCATCCGCATGAACGCCGCCCGCATGCAGGGCAAGCGGCACGAGAGCTACATCGATGCGGAGGAAACCCGCCGCATCCTGACGATGGTGCGGCAGCACGGCATGGCCAGCCTGCTGCGCCTCAACGGCAGGCTGTGCGCCGGCGCCATCAATCTGCACTACCGCGGCAGCTATTTCCTCAAGGTGATCGCCCACGACCCGGCATACGACAGCTATCGTCTCGGCACGCTCTGCTGCTTCCTCAATATCTGTGCCTGCATCGAGCGCGGCGGTGACGAATACCACTTCCTGTGGGGCCGCTATGAATACAAGTACCGGCTCGCCGGCGTGCAGCGCGATCTCGAGCATATCGCGCTCTACCGGTCGCGCGCGCAGATGCTGCGCCACGCGCGGCTGGCGATGCGCAATGCGGTCACCGGCGCGCGCATGGAGGCGCGCGACTGGCTGCTGGCCAAGGTGCGCGAGCAGGGGTCGATGGGTGCGGTCCTGCGGCGCACCGTGCATGCGCTGAAAAAACTGCGGCAGGGCGGTGCGCTGGAGACGCGGCCGCCGGCCCGGGACGGCGGCTAGCGCTAATTTATCGCGCCAGCAGCATCTGCTCGAACGCCTCCGGCGGCAACGCGCCCGATATCAGGTAGCCCTGTCCGTAGTCGCATCCCGCTTCGACCAGCGCATGTCTCTGCTCGTCGTTCTCGACGCCTTCCGCGACCACCCGCAATCCCAGTTCGTGCGCCATCGCGATGATCGAGCGCACGATCGCGCGGTCGCCGCTGTCGGTCGCCACCTGCTGCACGAAGGAGCGGTCGATCTTCAGATAGTCGATCTGGAACTTGCGCAGATAGGCCATCGAAGAATACCCGGTCCCGAAGTCGTCGATCGCCACCTCGATGCCCGCGCCGCGCAGCTGCATCAGGCGGTCGATGATGATCGGCGACGCGTCGAGCAGCAGGCCTTCCGTGATCTCCACCGAAATGCTGCTTCCCGCCAGCCCGAGATCCTTCAGATGGCCGCCCCAGTCGCTGTCGCGGCCGCGTCCCAAAAACTGCACCGGCGACTTGTTGACGCTGATCTGGAACGGCTGCCCCAGGCGTTCGCCCCAGCGCCGCGAGTGCTGCGCGGCCTGCCGGAACACCCATTCGCCGATGTCGTTGATCAGCCCGGATTCTTCCGCGCAGGGGATGAAGCGCTGCGGCTCGACGAGGCCCATCTGCGGATGGAACCAGCGCAGCAGGGCTTCCGCCTTGGCGATCCTGCCGCTGCGCAGGTCCACCACCGGCTGGTACCAGACCTGCAGTTCTTCGCCTGCGAGCGCGCCGCGCAAGTCGGCGATCAGCCGCAGTCGTGTCTGCGCCTGCGCCTGCATCGCCGGCGTGAAGTAGCTGAAGCGGTTGCGTCCGCCGTTCTTGGCGGCATACATCGCCTGGTCCGCGTTGCGGATCAGGGCTTGCGGCGTCTGCGCATCGCTGGGATAGAGGGTGATGCCGACGCTGGCCGACAGATAGACCACCTCGTTGCCGAGGCGAAAAGGCTCGGACAGCGCGCTGATGATTTTTTGCGCGATCCACTCCACATGCGCGAGATCGACGAGGTCGGTCAGGATCGCCGTGAACTCATCCCCGCCCAGTCTTGCCACGGTGTCGGACGATCGCACGCAGCGCGCGATGCGGTGTGCCGCCTCCACCAGCAACTGGTCGCCGACATCATGCCCGAGCAGGTCGTTGGCTTCCTTGAAGCGGTCGAGGTCGATGAACAGCAGCGCCATCGGCAGGCCGTTGCGGCGCGCCTTGAGCACGCTGAATTCCAGCCTGTCGCGAAACAGGCGCCGGTTCGGCAGCTTGGTCAGGCCGTCGAAATTGGCATGGCGCCAGATCACTTCCTCGGACTGGCGCTTTTCCGAGATGTCGGTGACGGTGCCGGTCATCCGCAGCGCGCGCCCGTGTTCATCGCGCGCCACCACGATGGCGCGCGCCAGCACCCATTTCCAGTCGCCGCTCTTGCACAGCAGCCGGTGTTCGTGGCGGTAGGCGGCGCTGCGTCCCGCCATGCAGGCGTCGAGCGCCTCCTGCGCGCCCTGCCTGTCCTCCGGATGCGTCCGCTGCGCCCAGTCCTTCACTGAATCGAGGCGGTCCGCCGCGTCGTAGCCGAGCATCTGGCGCAGCCGGTCCGAGCAGATCACCCTGTCATGTGCGATGTCCCAGTCCCAGACGCCGTCGCCCGACCCTTCTATCGCCAGCTTGAGCCGTTCATTACTGACGGCAAGCTCTTGCTGGGTGAGCACGAGGTCGGTGACGTCGATCGAAATGCCCACATGCCCGGCGTAAGCGCCGCCGGCGCCAAACCACGGCGAGGCATGGGTTTCCATCCAGCGCCAGTCGGCGTCGGCGCTGCGCATGCGCAGCCGCCCGCGCACCGAGGAGCGGCTGCCGCGGGCGTGCGCGAGCTGCTGCAGCCAGGCATCCCGTTCGTCCGGATGCAGTTCCGACGTCCAGTTGCGCTCCAGGTCTTCCGCCGAGCGGCCGGTGAGGGCGAGGTAGCGCCGGTTCAGATAATCGATCTTTCCGTTTGGATCCAGGTGCCAGATCAGCGCCGGGGAGGCGTCGGCCAGGGCGCGGAAGCGCGCTTCGCTTTCGGCCAGCGCCTGTTCGGCGAGGCGGCGGGCGCTGAGGTCGACGGTGACGGCCAGCACCGTGCGGCGGCCGCCATGGTCAAGCAGGTTGAGGCTGCTGCGGGCGTAGATCACGCGCCCTTCGGCATCCAGGTAGCGCTTGTCCACCGACACCGCCTCGCGCTCCTGCAGCAGCCTGCCGAAGGCTTCGAGGCTGCGCATCACATCCTCGGGATGGGTGACGTCGGCCACGCCGGCCGCGAGCAGTTCCTCGCGGCTGCGGCCGAGCATGCTGCACAGGGCGTCGTTGACGCGCAGGAAACGTCCCTGGTCCGAGATCTCCGACAGTCCGACCGGGGCGCGCGTGACGATGGCGTTGAGCCGCGCCTCGCTGTCGCGCAGCCGGCGTACCAGTGACGGCAGGCCGCCGTCGCCGCTGGCCAGCGCCAGCATGCCTGCGGGGCCGCCGCCCTCATCGGACACCGTCGCGTAGTCGAAGCGCAGGCGCTGCGCGGGACCGCTGGCGGAGGCCAGCTCCACCGTCCGGCCGTCGCTGCCGGCGCGGTCGAGAATCGCGACCAGGCTGCGCATGTGGGCCACCCAGGGATGGGCGGTCTCGTCCGCCATCGCATTGCCGAGCCGCCCGGCATGGTCGTCGCCGGCCAGCGTGCGCCACGCGTCGTTGTAGAACAGTACCCCGCGGCGGCCCCACAGCAGCATCGCGGGCAGCGGCAGGCCAAGCATGATATCCACCGCGGCGCGCAGGCACGAAGGCCATCCGCATAATTCGCCGAGCGGGCTGGCGGACCAGTCATGCCGCCGTATCCGCTCATGCATGACGCCGCAGCCCGCCGGCCACTCCCGGACATCGCTCTCGTTCATCTCAGTCCCCGTAGTCCGGCCTGTCTGACAAGAATGCCGGCGGGCGGGAAAAGTTCGGACACGTGCGATATAAGTTTTCGATTGAAGCAGGGCGCCCGATGCCTGCCGCATTGCCGCCGGTGCCGTGCCCTCCCGCTACCTGAGGCGCATCTTCGCCGGCGTGGCGGCGGCTTCGCCTGTCGGGCACGCTCCCGCCCGCGGCCACGGTGTTGCCGCCTGAGATATCTCCCGCGCGGCGCATCGGCACTCATGTCCGAAAACGGCTGGCAAGGGGGCGGCCGCCAGGAGTATAAATGCGGCATGCCCGCATCCATCTCCAGCCCGCCGTCCGCATCGCCCGCGCTTGACCGCCTGAGCTGCTATCGCGCGCTGTCCGCGCGCGACGCGCGTTTCGACGGCGTGTTCTTCACTGGCGTCAAGACCACCGGCATCTATTGCCGGCCGGTGTGCGGGGTGAAGACGCCGCGCGAATCCTCCTGCGAGTTCTTCTCCAGCGCCGCCGCCGCGGAGGCGGCCGGTTTCCGTCCCTGTCTGCGCTGCCGCCCCGAGCTGGCGCCGTATGCGCTGCAGCAGAACCTGGCGCACGCGGTCTGGCAGCGCATTGCCGGCGGCGCGCTCAACGACGGCAAGCTGGAACGGCTCGCCGCCGAGGTCGGTCTCTCCTCCCGCCAGTTGCGGCGGGTGCTGTTGCAGCATTTCGGCGTCACCCCGGTGGAGCTGGCGCAGACCCAGCGCCTGCTGTTCGCCAAGAAGCTGCTGCAGGAAACCGGCCTGCCGATGACGGAAGTCGCGTTTGCCGCCGGATTCGGCAGCGTGCGCCGCTTCAATGCCCTGTTCGCCGCACGCTACCGCATCGCCCCGGGCGAGCTTCGACGCAGCGCACCGCGGCGTACCTGCGCCGATGGCGCGCTCACGCTGCGGCTGGCCTACCGTCCGCCCTACGACTGGGATCGGGTACTGCGCTATCTCTCGGGTCGCGCCGCGGCAAAGGTGGAGTCGGTGGATGCAAGCGCGCGCAGCTATGCGCGCAGCATCCGGGTCGGGGAGCTGACCGGCTGGCTGCGCGCGACGCCGGTCGAACACCGCAGCCAGCTGCAGGTGGAAGTTTCGCCCTCGCTCGCAGGCGTCCTGATGCCGCTGCTGGGCCGGGTGCGACAGCAGTTCGACCTCGACGCCAATCCGGCGGCGATCGAAGCCCATCTCGCTGCCGACAGCCTGATCGCCGATCGTATCGCCGCCTCGCCTGGCCTGCGCGTTCCCGGCGCCTTCGACGCGTTTGAACTGGCCGTGCGCGCCGTCCTCGGCCAGCAGGTCAGTGTCGCCGGCGCCACGACCCTGTGCGGGCGGCTCGTGGAACGCTTCGGCGACGCCTGCGAAACGCCGCTGGCCGGCATCACGCACCACTTTCCCTTGCCTGCCCGCCTGGCCGCCGCCGACCCTGCGGACATCGCGGCGATCGGCCTGCCGCGCGCACGCGCCGCGACCCTGTGCGCGCTGGCCCGCTTCGCCGCCGGCGGCGGTTTGCAGCTGCGTCCCGGCGCGAGCCTGGAGCAGGCAGTCGCCCGTCTCAAGTCCGTGCCCGGCATCGGCGAATGGACCGCGCAATACATCGCGATGCGAGCGCTACGCTTTCCGGATGCCTTCCCGGCCGGCGACCTCGGCTTGCAGAAACAGGCGGCGCCGGGTGGCGGCCGCCTCACCGAAAAACAACTCGCCGCGCGCGCGCACGCCTGGTCCCCCTGGCGCGCCTACGCCGCGCTCGCGCTCTGGATGGAGTAAAGCCATGATCAGTTACATGCCATACCCCGGTCCGCTCGGCACGATGCTGCTCGCCGCCACGCACGAGGGACTCTGCGGCGTCTACTTCGCGCAGCACAAATACTTCGACGGTCCGCAGGACTGGCGCATGGACGAGCGGCATCCGCTGCTGCGCCAGACAGCATCCGAACTCGACGGGTATTTCAGCGGAGACCGGCATGCTTTCGACGTGCCGCTGGATCTGAAGGGAACGCCTTTCCAGGTCGCGGTATGGACGGCGTTGCGCCGGCTGTCGTTCGGCGTGACGAGCAGTTACCGCGAGATCGCCGCGGTCACCGGCAGGCCTGCGGCGGTGCGCGCCGCAGGCACCGCCATCGGCCGCAATCCCGTATCGATCATCGTGCCCTGCCACCGGGTGCTGGGCAGTTCCGGCGCGCTGTCAGGATATGCCGGCGGCCTCGATCGCAAGCGCTTCCTGCTGGCTCACGAGGCTGCCGCCCGTGGTTCGATATCGGGAGCACAATAAAAATCGCCGGCAGCGAAAACCGCTGCCGGCGATATTGCTACATGATGAGTAGCGTGGCGGATTAGCGCGAACCGCTGCCCGACCCACCAGCGCCACCAGCGCCCGAGCCACCGGCGCCCGAACCACCGCTGCCCAAGCCAGATCCGCTGCTGCCCGAACCCGGAGCGTTTGTGCCGCCGCCCGGCACAGGAGAGGTGGAGGAGCTCGGGAGGGGACTCGTCGTGGCGCCGGAGCTGCTTGGGCTCACGCTCGGCGAGGACATAGACGAGCCGGAGGAGCCATAGCTGCCACTGCCGCTTGTCGCGGCCCCGGAGGTTGCGCCAGTGCTGCCGGCAGCGCCAGCAGCGCCAGGTGCGCCCGACGCGCCGGGAGCATCAGTCGTGCCGGCACGAATGCTGGGAGATGAAGACGGGGGCAGAGTCGACGAACTTGCGCCTGAGGACGAGGCGCCCGAGCTGCCGCTAGTGCCCGAGGTTCCGCAGGCCGTCAGCACGAGTGCGCATACGAGAGGAACGGTCCATTTGATCATTTGAATTCTCCTTAAAGGTCAATCGATTCCTGAATTGCTCAGGCGCGGATGTGATGCATGCGGCTGTGTAGAATCTAACAACATGCGAAAGTTCCGGTGCTGCCAGTCAGCGCAGACCGCGGGTGAGATGCATCAGGCCCGTAACGATTCGTAAGCGTCACGGGCCGTGATGCGAAGCCATGCCGCATTACTTGGAGACCTTGTTGCCGATGACGCCGCCGACAGCGGCGCCGCCCACGGTGCCGAGCGTGCTGCCGCCGGATACCGCATGACCGGCCGCGCCGCCGAGCGCGGCACCGCCGACGGTACCGACGGTCGAGCGGCTTGCACAGGCAGACAGGGAAGAAGCGAGCGCGACGGCGCTCAGGACGGATGCAACGAGACGAGTGTTCATGTGATCCTCCGGAAATGGTATTCCACGCAGGTGGATATGTTGTCAAGACAAGGGTTCGACCTTGCCTTCACGGAGGGAGTTCACAAGTGGTTATTGCCCCTCAAACAGGGTTTGGAACAGCACAAACACAAACAGCCGCGGAAGGCATCCGCGGCCGTTTGCTTTCGACGCCGGCGCAGGGCCGCGAACGTCAGGCAGCCTTCTTGGCCGCCGCTTTCTTCACCGCCGGCTTTTTCGCGGCGACTTTCTTTGCCGCGGGCTTGGCCGCCGCCGCCGCGGTCTTCTTCGGCGCTTCCTCCTTGGGCTCGTCCTGCTCGCTCTTGCCGCGCGCCGGCGCCTTGCCCTTGCGTTCCTCGAACTCGAAGCCGACCTTGCCGTTCTTGTCCTTCACCAGGTAGGCCTTGAAAGGCCGCCTGGTGCGCTGCGAGATAAAGCCGGGAAGCAGGTCGGTGCGCCCGTCATTGAGCAGCTTGGCCATCTGCTCCGGCACGATCTCCTGCTGCAGGATGATGCGCCCGCTACGGAAATCGCAGGCCTTCGGTTTGGCCACCGCTTTCTCGCACACATAGGCCAGGCCCATCTCGTATACCCCGCTGCCGCATTTCGGGCAGTGGCCGAGCGCGGTCTGATTGGAGAAATCGACCCCTTCGCCATCCTCGCCCTCGTCCTGGTTCTGGCCGAAGTCGAATTCGAGCTTGTAGTTGTTGATGTCTTCGTCGCGGTTGATGCGAAGGATCGCGGCGAACGGCCGCCCCATCTTCGAGCGGAAACCCTGCAGCGGCCCGATTTCGCGCCTGGCCAGCAGTTCCTCCACCTCCGGGATCTCGAACTGGCGGCCGCCCGGCGTCTTGCTCATCGAGAATTCGCACTTCGTGCAGGCGAAGCGGCGATAGTTTTCCTTCACCACGCCGCCGCAGTTCGGGCAGGGCGTCTTGAGCGTCGCATAGTCGCCGGGGATGGTGTCCTTGTCGTACTCCTTGGCGCGCTTGACGATGATCTGGGTCATCTGCGCGATCTCGCGCATGAATTCCTCGCGGCTGATCTTGCCGCGCTCCATCTGCGCCAGCTTGTATTCCCATTCGCCGGTCAGTTCCGGCGCGGTGAGTTCGTCGACGCCGAGTCCGCGCAGCAGCGTCATCAGCTGGAAGGCCTTGGCGGTGGGGATCAGTTCCCGCCCCTCGCGCAACAGGTATTTTTCGTTGAGCAGGCCTTCGATGATTGCCGCGCGCGTGGCAGGCGTGCCGAGGCCCTTGCCCGCCATCGCCTCGCGCAGGTCTTCGTCATCCACCAGCTTGCCCGCGCCCTCCATTGCCGACAGCAGCGTGGCTTCGGTGTAGCGCGCCGGCGGCTTGGTAACGAGGCCGTTGGCGTTGACCTTGTCGGTCTTGACCTGCTCGCCCCTGGCGACGGGCACCAGCGTACCCGCATTGTCCTTGTCGTCGTCGTTGGCGGCTTCGCGACCGTAGATCGCCAGCCAGCCGGGGTTGGTCATGACCTTGCCCTCGGTCTTGAACTGATGTCCGGAGACCTCCGTGTAGCGGGTGGTGACCATGTACTCGGCCGCCGGGAAGAACACCGCCATGAAGCGCCGCGCGACCAGGTCGTACAGCTTCTGCTCGGGCTCCGACAGGTTCTTCGGCACCTGGGTGGTCGGAATGATCGCGAAGTGGTCGCTGATCTTGCTGTTGTCGAAGATGCGCTTGTTCGGCTTGACCCAGTTGTTCTTCAGGATCTGCTTGGCGAACTGCATGTAGTTATTGTTTTCGGAGATCGCTTCCAGCGTCTGCTTCACGGTGCCCAGATAATCCTCGGGCAGATGGCGCGAGTCGGTACGCGGATAGGTGAGGACCTTGTGCTTCTCATACAGCGCCTGTGCCAGCGCCAGGGTGTTCTTCGCCGAAAAGCCGAAGCGCGAGTTGGCCTCGCGCTGCAGGCTGGTCAGGTCGAACAGCGCCGGCGACAGCTGGGTCGCCGGCTTGGCTTCCTCGGTCACATTGCCGGGCTTGCCGCGGCAGGCGGCGACGATGGATTCGGCGGCTGCCTTGCTCCACAGGCGCTCGGCGCGCTTTTCCGGGTCGGTTTCGTCCTTCCTGAACTTGGTGTCGAGCCAGCGGCCTTCGTAGACGCCGGCCGCGCATACGAACTCGGCGCGTACTTCCCAGTAGTCGCGCGGCACGAAATTCTTGATCTTCTCCTCGCGCTCGACCACGATCGACAGCGTCGGGGTCTGCACCCGGCCCACGGTGGTCAGATAGAAACCGCCGTCCTTGGAGTTGAAGGCGGTCATCGCGCGGGTGCCGTTGATGCCGATCAGCCAGTCCGCCTCGCTGCGGCAGCGTGCCGCATCCGCCAGCGGCATCATTTCCTTGTCCTCGCGCAGGCGCGCAAAGCCTTCGCGGATCGCGGCCGGCGTCATCGATTGCAGCCACAGGCGCTTGATCGGTTGCTTGGCCTTGGCGTACTGGGCAATGAGACGGAAGATCAGCTCGCCTTCGCGTCCGGCGTCGCATGCGTTGACGAGGGCGGTGACATCCTTGCGCTTGATGAGCTTGTTCAGCACTTTCAGCCGCGACTCGGTCTTGGCGATGGGATTGAGCGCGAAGTGGGGCGGGATCACCGGCAGATGGGTGAAGGTCCATTTGCCGCGCTTGACGTCATATTCTTCAGGCACGGCGATTTCCACCAGGTGGCCCACGGCGGAGGACAGCACGTACTCATTGGATTCAAAGTACTCATCGTGCTTCGTGAAGCCGCCGAGCGCCTTCGCGATATCGTTCGCGACAGAGGGCTTCTCTGCGATGATGAGGGTCTTGGTCATAAACTGGTCTCGAAGTTGGCGCGGCGCGGTCGCGCACAGTGAAGTGTTCGGACGGCCGGTCGGCGGCGTCCCGTCGGGTTTGCTCACGCGCAAGCCCTACAAATATAACAACCTTCCGGGAAGAGCGGCCAATGATAAGCGGGTTGCGGCGAAAACCGCAAGCGAGGAGGAAAGCGCCGGCGGTGCGGCGGCTTGACAGACGGACAATGGCGGCGGCTCAGTGCAGTTGCCGTGCCTCGGCGTCTTCTTCATCCGAAAAGAGTTCGTCGAAAATCAGCGCGTCGGGTTCCTTGCCCTGGCTCCAGAGCACCATCAGCACGATGACCTTGATCTTGTCGAGCGAGACCTGCGGGTCGGCCGCGGCCAGCGCGCGCTCGATGATGATTTCGCGCTGCAGGGAGTCGATCACCTTCGCCGATTCCAGGAACTGGAGAAATCCCACGGTCTCCGTGCCGAGCACGTCCATTTCCTGCGGCGCATAGAAGCGCATCCCGAACGAGAACGCGGTCTGCTGCGGATAGCTTCTCGAGTACTCGTTGGTCGCCTGCGCAAGATCGGTCAGCCAGCCGAGCGCCTTGGAGATCTCTTCCGCTTCGAAACCGACGGCGGAGAGCTTCTTCACCAGCGCCTCGGAATCCGGGCAGGCTTCGGGACGATAATAGGTTTCGTAGAGATAGACGAGAACGTCGAACATGATTTTCACTGTACCGTTGGGACCGGCCGCTGGGAGCGACAGGCCAGGTTGCGAATAAATGACACTCTCGTGATCATCTTTTCTTGCATGAATACACTCTGATTCGCGAGAAAAGAGGTGCCATGCCCGGGGACAGTACAAATTTATTGCAGTCCTGCGCCCACAGCATATCCCAAAATCCTTCAGGCTGTCAGCGCATTTGGTTTTAGGGTGTTACAACGCGGCGCACCCTTCCGCCGGGGAGCATCTCGATCATTCCCTGCAATTCCAGTTCGAGCAATCGCGCCTGCAGCTCGCCGGCCGGCAGGCCGGCGCGCGCGGCAAGCTCGTCCGCGCAGATCGGATCGTGTCCGATCCGGCCCAGCAATCCATCGTCGGATGCCTCATCTTCAGCCGGCGCGGACGGCTCGCGCGCCGGCGCCCGCGGCCCGTAGTCCAGTTCTTCCAGGATGTCCCGCGCACCCTCGACCAGCTTGGCCCCCTGCTTGATGAGCAAATGGCAACCCTTGGACAGGGGCGAGTGAATGGAGCCCGGGATGGCGAACACGTCGCGCCCCTGGTCGGCAGCGGTGCGGGCGGTGATGAGCGAGCCCGACCGCTCGGCGGCCTCGATGACAAGCACGCCCCGGGCAAGGCCGGAGATGATGCGATTGCGACGCGGGAAGTTCGCGGCCAGCGCGGGCGTGCCGAGTGGATATTCGCTGATCACGCAGCCGTTTTGCGCCAGTTCGAGGGCCAGCGCACGGTTGCGCGCCGGGTAAATGATGTCCGGGCCGGTGCCGGTGACGGCGATGCTCGAGCCGCTGCCGCGCAGCCCGCCCCGGTGCGCGGCCGCATCGATGCCGAGCGCGAGCCCCGAGATGATGGCGAGACCCTGCACGCTCAAGGCTTCGCTGAATTGCTCGGCATTGATCATGCCCTGCGTCGTCGCGTTGCGGCTGCCCACCACGGCGATCGCCGGCCGTCCGAGCAGTTCGGACCTGCCCTTTGCATACAGGACCAGGGGTGGATCGGGGATTTCGAGCAGGCAGGGCGGGTACTCGGGGTCCGCCAGCGTGATGATCCGGTTGCCTTCCCTTGTCGCCCATTCGAGCGACGTCTCAATGCGTTTGCGCATTTCCCCGTCGGGCGGCGCGGCGAGCGCCACCGCCGTCTGTTCCGGAACGAGCGCGCGCAGGGAGGGAAGTTCGCGCTGGAATATCTGGCAGGGAGGCCCGAAGGCGGAGAGCAGGCGCCGGCCGGAGACAGGGCCGACGCCGGGCGTCAGCTGCAGCCTGATCCAGCCTGCGAGTTCATCATCCAAGCCGCGATCCGGCATCGCGGGCGCTTACTGCGGCGACTTGGCAATGTCGCCGATCTGCACGCTGTCGGTCACCTGCATCACCAGACCGTAGGAGATCTTGGCGAAGGCGCGGAAGATGAACAGCGATCCGTACTTCGAGTCCGGCAGCTTGACCATCTTCTTGCCCGAGAAGAAACCGGTCTTTTCCGTCGGATCGGCAACGGTCGCGCCGAAGCGATACAGGTCGAGCACGGTGCCGAGGTCGACGCCGTCGGCGGTGCCGCGATTGATGGTTACGATCTGATTCTGTCCCGCCTGCGAGACGCCGCCGTAGACCGAGGCGATACGGGCATCGACCTCGCGCTCCGGCGCATGGGGCACGTAGTTCAGGATCGGCGTGGGCGGCACCGGCAGCAGGCGGTCGCCGATGCCCATTTCCTGCTTGACGCTGACGACCCTGAAGACATGCGCTTCGTCGGGGGATGTCGCCGCGCGTTCGAGCTTGATGGTGCCGAGATAGGCGGCCTCGTGGCCGATGATGTCCTTGCCGCCCGGGTCGCGGATGGGCGTCGCGGGACGGAAAACCTGGAACGAGGTCCCGGACTGCAGGTCGCCGCGCACGAATGCCTTGTCGTTCTTGCCGAGTATGACGCGATTGTTTTCGGTCGCCATGATGCGCGGCGCGGTCTTCAGTTCATCCTCGGTCACGATCAGCGGCTGCGACAGGAAGGGCTCGATCGCGTTCGACGGGATGGAGGGAACGGCATCCTTCCCCAGGCCTTCGGTGCGTACCTGCGGGCTCAGGCGTACCACCTGGGCGGCCCCGCCGTTGCCGGCCGTCGGCGTGCCCAGCCGCAGCCGTCCGGCGGCACGGTCGAAATAGACGATCTGGCCGGGGTAGATCAGATGGGGATTGCGGATTTCCTCCCGGTTCAGGCCCCAGACCTGCGGCCAGCACCAGGCATGCTGGAGAAACTTGCCTGAAATATCCCACAGGGTGTCGCCGCGCACGACCTTGTGCTGATCGGGGGCGTTCGGCAGGAATGCACAGCGGTTGCTGGTGGCATCCGCGCTCGTCGCCTGCGCCGAAGCGGCGCCAGCGAGAACGAGAAGAAGGGCGGCTGTGCTAAACTTTTTCATAGATCTGTCCGGTGAATGCCGCCTGCTCCCCTGCGGCGCGAACAAGCGCTTGTTCGTACCACTGCATGTTGTATTCATGCAAACAGTTGCCCGGCAACACTTGTCAAAGTGAATCAAATTCTGCACATAAATCCTTGAACTAGCAATAGAAGCGACCCATCTGTCCGTCGTCCCTGTTGCGCAAAAGCCGTATGTCCCTACTGAATATTCTGCGTTACCCCGATCCGCGCCTGCACAAGGTCGCCAAGCCGGTCACCGTGTTCGACGACCGTTTGAAGAAGCTGGCCGCCGACATGGCCGAGACCATGTATGCGGCGCCGGGCGTCGGCCTGGCCGCGACCCAGGTCGACGTGCATGAACAGCTGATCGTGATCGATGTCTCGGACACGCACGACCAGCTGACGGTCTTCATCAATCCGGAAATCGTGTGGGCCAGCGATGAAAAGCAGGTCTATGAAGAAGGCTGCCTGTCGGTACCCGGCATCTATGACGGCGTCGAGCGGCCGAAGCAGGTGCGGGTGCGCGCGCTCGACGTGGAAGGGAAGCCCTTCGAGCTCGACTGCGACGGCCTGCTGGCGGTGTGCATCCAGCACGAGATGGACCACCTCCGGGGCAAGGTCTTCGTCGAGTACCTGTCGCCGCTCAAGCGCAACCGGATCAAGACCAAGCTGCTGAAAGAAGAGCGGGAAAACAGCCGCGACAAGAAGAAGGCGGCCGCGGTGCGCTAGGCGCATCAGCCGCTCCCTCATCCCTTATCCGGCGCACGCGCCGATCCCAGAACATGAAAGTGATCTTCGCCGGTACGCCGGAATTCGCCGCGGTGGCGCTGGCCGCCCTGCGTGACAGCGGATTCGACATCCCGCTGGTGCTGACCCAGCCCGATCGTCCGGCGGGACGCGGCATGCAGTTGCAGGCTTCGCCGGTCAAGCAGTATGCGCTCGCCCATGGCATACCCGTTGCCCAGCCGGTGTCGCTCAGACTCGACGGCAAGCATCCGCAGGTGGCGGAGGAAGCGCATGCGCTGCTGCGCGCCACGCCGCATGACGTGATGGTGGTGGCGGCCTACGGCCTGATCCTGCCGCGCAGCGTGCTCGGGATTCCGCCGCTCGGCTGCATCAACATCCATGCGTCGCTGCTGCCGCGCTGGCGCGGCGCGGCGCCGATCCACCGCGCGATCGAAGCCGGCGATGCCGAGACCGGCGTGACCATCATGCAGATGGAAGAGGGCCTGGACACGGGGCCGATGCTGCTGGCCGAGAGCCTGCCCATCCTGCCCGCCGATACCACGGCCAGCCTGCACGACCGGCTGGCGACGCTGGGCGGGCGGCTGATCGTGGAGGCGCTGCGCAAGCTGGAACAGGGCGGCCTGCGGGCCGAGCCCCAGCCCGAGGCCGGCGTGACCTATGCGGCCAAGATCGGCAAGGAAGAAGCCGCGCTCGATTTCAGCCTCGATGCCGCCACGCTGGGCCGCCGGATCCGCGCCTTCAATCCCTTCCCGGGCGCCTACGGGGTCTGCAACGGGACGCCGGTCAAGTTCTGGCGGGCCGACGTCGTGCCCGGCGATGGCGGCGAGCCAGGGCGCGTGGTCGCGGCCAACGGCCAGGACGGCGTGGTGGTCGCCACCGGTTCCGGCCTGCTGCACGTGCGCGAGCTGCAAAAGCCGGGCGGCAAGCGCTTGCCGGCGGCGGAATTCCTCAAGGGCTTCCGCCTGGAGGGCGAGCGTTTCGCGTGAGCCGCGCGGGCCATCCGCATGGCTTACCCAAGCCATTGATCTCACGTATAATTTTTCTGCGCCGATTTGATTGCCAAAGTCAAAACCAGCTTGCGGGCGCCAGGGTGAAGTCCCACTAACAAATGCAGCTAAAGCGGAGATCAAACCCGGTCCGCTTTGCTGGCCGGGTTTTTTGTTTGCGAGAGAAAAATGAAACGTGATGCCATTTCGTCCACCGAAGCGCTGCTGCGCGATCTGCTGTCCCAACGCATCCTGATTCTCGACGGTGCGATGGGCACCATGATCCAGCAGTACAAGCTGAGCGAGGAGGACTACCGCGGCGCGCGTTTCGCCGATTTCTCGGTTCCCGGCAAGGAGATATTCGTCAAGGGCAACAACGACCTGCTCGTGCTGACGCAGCCGCAGGTGATCCAGGAAATCCACGAGAAATACCTGGCCGCCGGCGCAGACATCATCGAGACCAATACCTTCGGCGCCACCAGCATCGCGCAGGAAGACTATCAGATGGGCCATCTCGCCTACGAGATGAACGTGCAGGCGGCGAAACTCGCCTGCGCCGCCCGCGATAAATATTCGACGCCCGACCGGCCCCGCTTCGTGGCCGGCGCGCTCGGCCCGACGCCGAAGACCGCATCTATCTCGCCCGACGTCAACGACCCGGGCGCGCGCAACGTCAGCTTCGATCAGCTCGTGGCGGCCTATCACGAGCAGGTACGCGGCCTGGCCGAAGGCGGCGTCGATCTGCTGCTGGTCGAGACCATCTTCGACACGCTCAACTGCAAGGCGGCGCTGTTTGCGATCGATACCTGGTTCGAAGAATCCGGCCGTCGCCTGCCGCTGATGATTTCGGGGACCGTGACCGACGCGTCCGGCCGCATTCTCTCGGGCCAGACCGTGCCCGCTTTCTGGCACTCGGTGCGGCATGCGCAGCCGCTGACCATCGGCCTCAACTGCGCGCTCGGCGCCGCCGTCATGCGTCCGTACGCGGAAGAGCTGTCCAGGATCGCCGATACCTTTGTCTGCATCTACCCCAACGCCGGCCTGCCCAATCCGATGGCCGATACCGGCTTCGACGAGACGCCGGACGTGACGTCGTCCCTGCTCAAGGATTTCGCCGAGAGCGGCTTCGTCAACATCGCCGGCGGCTGCTGCGGCACCACGCCCGACCACATCCGCGCCATTGCCGAGACATTGCGCGGCATCGCGCCGCGCGTGCCGCCGCAGGCGGACCACCGGATGAAGCTTGCCGGCCTCGAGCCCTTCATCGTCGACGACGAGTCGCTGTTCGTCAACGTCGGCGAGCGCACCAACGTCACCGGCTCCAAGGCCTTCGCGCGCCTGATCCTCAACGAACAGTATGACGAGGCATTGTCGGTCGCCCGCCAGCAGGTCGAGAACGGCGCGCAGGTCATCGACATCAACATGGACGAGGCGATGCTCGATTCGGTCGCCGCGATGACGCGCTTCCTCAACCTGATCGCGTCGGAGCCCGACATCGCCCGCGTGCCCATCATGATCGATTCCTCCAAGTGGACGGTGATCGAGGCGGGTCTCAAGTGCGTGCAGGGCAAGTCGGTCGTCAACTCGATTTCGCTGAAGGAGGGCGAGGAAGAGTTCCTGCGCCAGGCCGTGCTGTGCCGCCGCTACGGCGCCGCGGTCATCGTGATGGCCTTCGACGAGACCGGCCAGGCCGACACCTATGAACGCAAGATCGAGATCTGCGCCAGGGCCTACCGGCTGCTGGTGGACAAGGTCGGATTCCCGCCGGAAGACATCATCTTCGATCCCAACATCTTCGCCATCGCCACCGGCATCGAGGAGCACAACAACTACGCGGTCGACTTCATCAACGCCACGCGCTGGATCAAGGAAAACCTGCCGCACGCCAAGATCAGCGGCGGCGTCTCCAACGTCAGCTTCTCGTTCCGCGGCAACGACCCGGCGCGCGAAGCCATCCACACCGTCTTCCTGTATCACGCGATCAGGGCCGGCCTCACCATGGGCATCGTCAATGCCGGCATGGTCGGCGTCTACGACGAACTCGCGCCCGAGCTGCGCGAGCGCGTGGAAGACGTGGTGCTCAACCGCCGTCCCGACGCCACCGAACGGATGATCGAATTCGCCGCCACCCTCAAGGCCGGCGGCAAGAAGGAAGAACAGAATCTCGAATGGCGCGCCGAGCCGGTCGAAAAGCGCCTCGCGCACGCGCTGGTGCACGGCATCACGCAATGGATCGTCGAAGACACCGAAGAGATGCGGGTCAAGACGCTCAACGCAGGCGGCCGCCCGATCAACGTGATCGAAGGTCCGCTGATGGACGGCATGAACATCGTCGGCGACCTCTTCGGCCAGGGCAAGATGTTCCTGCCCCAGGTGGTCAAGTCGGCGCGCGTGATGAAGCAGGCAGTCGCCCACCTGATCCCCTTCATCGAGGAAGAGAAGCGCCTCGAGGAAGAGCGCACCGGCATCGCCGCCAAGGCCAAGGGCAAGATCGTCATCGCCACCGTCAAGGGCGACGTGCACGACATCGGCAAGAACATCGTGTCCGTGGTCCTGCAGTGCAATAACTTCGAAGTCGTGAACATGGGGGTGATGGTGCCGTGCTCCGAGATCCTGGCCAAGGCCAAGGCGGAGAACGCCGACATCATCGGACTGTCCGGCCTGATCACGCCCTCGCTGGAAGAGATGGCCCATGTGGCGAAGGAAATGCAGCGCGACCCGCATTTCCGCATGCTCAAGATTCCGCTGCTGATCGGCGGCGCCACCACCAGCCGCGCCCACACCGCGGTCAAGATCGCGCCCAACTATGAAGGGCCGGTGGTCTATGTGCCCGACGCCTCGCGGTCGGTGTCGGTGGCGCAGGCGCTGCTGACGCCGGAACAGCGTGAGCAGTACATCGCCGACATCGGCAACGATTACGAGCGCATCCGGGACCAGCATGCGAACAAGAAGACGACGCCGCTGGTGACCCTCGCCGAGGCGCGCGCCAACAAGACGCGGCTGGATTTTGCGCCGGTGAGGCCGAAGTTCATCGGCCGCCGCGTGTTCCGCAACTACGATCTCGCGGCGCTGGCCGAATATGTCGACTGGGGCCCGTTCTTCCAGACCTGGGACCTCGCCGGCCCCTTCCCGGCCATCCTCGACGATGAAGTCGTCGGCGAGCAGGCGCGCAAGGTCTACGAAGAAGGCCGCGCGATGCTCAAGAAGCTGGTCGAGGGGCGCTGGCTGACCGCCAACGGCGCGGTCGCGCTGCTGCCGGCCAATTCCGTCAACGACGACGATATCGAGATCTATACCGACGAGACGCGCAGCGAAGTGGCCTTCACCTGGTACGGCCTGCGCCAGCAGACGGCCAAGCCCGTGATCGACGGCGTCGCACGCCCCAATCAGTGCCTCGCCGACTTCATCGCGCCCAAGTCCTCGGGCATTGCCGATTACATCGGCGTGTTCGCGGTCACCGCCGGCATCGGCATCGAAAAGCATGAAAAGCGTTTCGAGGACGCGCACGACGACTACAGCAGCATCATGCTCAAATCGCTCGCCGACCGTCTCGCCGAGGCTTTCGCCGAGCATCTGCACGAGCGGGTGCGCAAGGATTTGTGGGGCTATGCGGCGAACGAGCAGTTGAGCAACGACGAACTGATCCGCGAAGCCTACAGCGGCATCCGGCCGGCGCCCGGCTATCCGGCCTGCCCGGAGCACACCGTCAAGGCGGAGATGTTCCGCGCGCTGCAATGCGAAGAGATCGGCATGCAGGTCACCGAATCGTTTGCGATGTTCCCCGGTGCCTCGGTATCCGGCTTCTACCTCGCCCATCCGGACGCGAAGTATTTCGTGGTCGGCAAGATCGGCGAAGACCAGGTCGCGGACATGGCCGCGCGGCGCGGTGTCGACAGGGAACAGCTGGAGCGCTGGCTCGCGCCCAATCTCTAGCCGGAAAAGCGCGGCGCGCTCACGCGTGCCGCGTCACCAGTTCGCTCCATTCGAACGCGCACAGCTGCAGCTCGTTCAGATCGTCGCCCGACAGGCGGAAGCGGACGATCATCTCGTCCAGCGCATCGCCCGCTTCCTCGACCCGCTCCAGCCCTTCCACCAGCTTGAGCATTTCGCCGAAACGGCCGCGGCGGTGCAGCAGTGCGTCGCTGACCGCGTCCACCACGCACACCTGCTCGAGCAGCTCCGGCATCGGCATGCCGAACAGCGTATCCATCAGCGACATGATGCCGACGGTGAAGGCGATGTCGGCGCTGCCGCGGTCCGCTTCCTTGGCCGCGATCAGCTCCAGCAGCTTGCCGCGCGTCGCCGCCAGCGCGAGAAGGGGCGTCATGCCGTGGCCCTGCTTGCACGGTTCGGCGTACAGCATGATCTGCAGCCAGCGCTGCAGCTGGCTGCGCCCGAGCATGAGCAGGGCCTGCGCGATCGATTCGATGCGGCGCCGCGCGCCCACGGCGGGCGTGTTCACCAGGCGCAGCAGGTTGAAGCAGAGCGCGACATCGTTCTTGATGGCGGCCTCCACCTCGCCGTTGTCGGCGTCCCGGCCGATCAGCGACATGAGATTCATGATCGCCAGCTGCGACGGCGACAGCTTCTTGCCGCTCAGGATGACCGGCCGCGCGAAATAGTAGCCCTGGAAGAAATCGAAGCCGAGCCCGAGGCAGAGTTCGTACTGTTCGCGCGTCTCGACCTTCTCCGCCAGGAGCTTCTTGCCGGCCTGCCTGAACTGCGCGCTCAGGCCGGGCAGCGCGGGCGGGGGCAGGTCGCGCAGGTCGAGCTTGACGATGTCCACGTGGGGAAGAAACAGCCGGACGTCTTCCGAATCCGAGATCACGTCATCGAGGGCGAAGCGGAAGCCTTCCTGCCGCAAGCCCCTGATGCGATCGAGGATTTCCGGCGTGGCCCGGGTGGATTCGACGATCTCGAGCACCATTTTTTCCCGCGGCAGGAACTGGAAGATGTCGCTCATCAGCACATCGGCGTCGGCGTTCAGGTAGCCGATCGCCTGGCCGACGACTTTCTCGAGTCCGAGCTGGGAGGCATGCGCGATGACCGCGGCGGTCGCGCACAGGTCGCTGGCGAAGCTTGCCGGTCCCGCGGGCGCATTCCTGAACAGCAGCTCATACGCGACGAGTGTCTGCGAGCGATCGAGAATAGGCTGGCGCGCGAGAAAGAATTCCCGCACGCGCAAGGGTATTCCCGAAGCGGTTCCGCCAGCTGTATGAGCAGTCATCGAATCCTCTGGGCATGGACGAAAGGCCGCCCGATGCCATGTCTCTCCCGATAACACTCTAGCGCAAAAATTGCCCCGTGGTAAATTTTTCCTGCGGCGGTGCGGCGGGCGCCCTCAGGCGGGCAGCGGCGCGCCGTCCACGAAAACCTGCAATTCCCCCTGCGCGAAGGGTGTCCAGTGTTCGTTGCAGGTGAGCGGTGCGGTGACGATCACGGCCACCCGGTCCTTCGGCGTCGTCACCTCCGAGAAATCGACGCTCAGGTCTTCGTCGGCAAGTTTGGCGGTCGCGAACGGATGCTGCCGCACGATGTAGTACAGGCTGGTGGAGCAATGCACGAACAAGGCGGACCCGTCCGACAGCATCATGTTGAAGGTGCCGAAGCCCGCAATGTGATTCGAAAGCTCGCGCAGTGCGTCGCGCAGCGCGGGCAGTCCCGGCTGGGTGGAGCCGAAGCGCCGCCCCAGTTCCTGCAGCAGGTAGCAGAAAGCGCGTTCGCTGTCCGTGCTGCCTACGGGACGGAACGGTCCCTCCAGCTGCGGGAAGAAGTCCTTCAGGTCGCCATTGTGGGCAAAGACCCAGTAGCGGCCCCACAGCTCCCGCACGAAGGGATGGCAGTTTTCGAGGGCGACCCGGCCCTGGGTCGCCTTGCGAATGTGGGCGATCACGTTCTTCGACTTGATCGGCCAGCGCTTGATCAGATCCGCGACCGGCGACGAGACGGCGGCTTCGTGATCGACGAAGTGACGCACACCCGCCCCCTCGAAGAAGGCGATCCCCCAGCCGTCATGATGGGTATCGGTCTGTCCGCCCCGGGTCGAGAAGCCTGTAAAGCTGAAGACGATGTCCGTGGGGACGTTGCAGTTCATACCGAGGAGCTGGCACATACCGGAAGCGAAAAGGATGATGGAGCGATATCAGAACATACCACGGGCAACGCCGGAGGTTCCCCGGCTTACGACGCCAGCCAGGGATCGATTTCCGGCCGGGGAAACTGCGCGGTGATGAAGTCGACGAAGCTGCGGACCTTGGCCGACAGCAGTCGCCTGCTCGGATAGACCATCACCACGCTCACCTGGCCGAGGTTCTGGCCGGGCAGCAGCCGCACCAGGCGGCCCGCCGCCAGGTCTTCCTCGGCGGTGAAAGACGGCCGGATCACGATGCCCATGCCGGCGATCGCACAATGCCGCAGCAGGTCGCCGTTGTTGGAAATGAGCTTGCTGTGGATGGGCACGTTGACCACGGTGCCATCGCTGTCCCGCACCGGCCAGGTGTGCCGGAGTTGCTCATAGGAGAAATTGAGACAGGCATGGCGCGAAATGTCCTCCAGCGTCTCGGGCGCGCCCTTGCGGCGCACGTAGTCGGGCGAGGCGCACAGCAGTAACTGGGATACGCCGAGCTGCCGCGCGATCATGCTGGCGTCGAACTTCTGGATGTCGATGAAGATGCCGATGTCGATCCTGTCTTCCACCAGGTCCACCGTGCGGTCGGACACCGTGACGTCGAGGGTGACGTCGGGATGGCGCTCCGCATAGGCGGGCAACAGCCGCGGCAGCTGTTGCAGACCGAAGCCGTGATGCGAATAGATGCGCAGCAATCCCGACGGCCTGGTCGACTGGGCCGAGGCAATTGCCTCGGCATCGTCGATTTCCTGAAGGATCTGCACGACGCGCTCGAGATAGGCATGGCCGGATTCCGTCAGCGACAGTCGCCGCGTGGTGCGGTTGAGCAAGCGGGTGCCGAGGTGCTCCTCGAGATCCGCCACCAGCCGTGTCACGACGGCGTTCGACATTTCCAGCGCTTTGGCCGCGCCGGCAAAGCTGCCTTGCTCGACCACCTTGGCAAACGTCCGCATTGATTGAAGCCTGTCCATGCCTGACCCTGTTATTTCTATTGGCGGAATATTCTACGGGTTTGTTCGGCATGCATTGCGTATGCAGCAGCGTTGCCGAATGATCCTGCCGCTCCCGATCGTCGATTTACACCGGCGGACGAGCCCTTCCGGCGCGCCGGATAGCGCCGGGCACCATAGTTTTCAACGCTTCCTTTGCCCGGCCCTGCGCTTAGGGAGCCCTCCTGCCGATATGAGCGGATGGCGCGCGATACACATCCGGACAATTGACATGGCTTAAGAACCCAGATGCGGAGCGCGCTCGGCGCAAAGTGAGCGCCAACGCGGAGTGGCATACGCCTTGCTAAAGAGAATTCGTCGAGGTCGTATGGAGTTCCGTCTTCTTCTGAAGAATGACCTCTACACTCTCCGGTTCCCGCCATTGTCTGCGTCAGCAGGCGTGGCGGGTTTTTTTATGGGCCGGCTTTTTTGTGCTCGCGGAAGTATTTCCTGGTCCGTCCTCGTTTGTAAATCATCCGCGCGGAAGCTTGACCGTGATCCTTTCGAACTCCGGAAACCGGCGGTGCCGACCACGAGGACCTTGGCCGCAGGCATCAACCTGGCGCGGGAGGCCGCCGGGCGCGGTGAAAGCTGTTACATCTTTCGACAGCTTTTTCGCGTTTTCCCAGGAATTGTCCGCAGAATCAGTCGCTTAGGTCTTGGGCTTGGGACTTGCTTAGGCGTGCCCCGCCAAACCCGCGCTGCATTTTGCATGGCGGCACCGACAGGTCGCCGGGCGGCCGGGAAGGAGCAACGTGGATCAACTTCTGAGGAAACCATGAAGCAACCGGGAAAACAGCTAATCGACAAGTCACGATTCGACGCAGTGCGCGCCACATACCGCTCGCGCCCCTACGATATCCACAACATGTATGTCAGCCTGAAGCAGTGGCGCATCTTCCACGCCGTGATCGACTGCGGCGGCTTCGCCGAGGCCGCCAAGTGCCTGCACCTGAGCCAGTCGACCATCAGCTATACCGTAGCCAAGCTTCAGGACCAGTTGGGCACGCCGCTGTTGCGGATCGAAGGCCGCAAGGCGGTGTTGACGCCCGAAGGGCGCGCGCTGCTCGACCGGTCCCGCCACGTGCTCAAGGAAGCGATAGAACTGGAGACCTTTGCCAAGAACCTGGGGCAGGGATGGGGCGGTGAAGTCCGGCTGATCGTCGATCACAACTTCCCGCCGCAACTGCTGGTGCAGGCGCTCAGCCGTTTTTCTCGTCTCGGCCGGGGAGCGACCCATGTACGCCTGAGCGAGGTGGCCACACTGCATACCGAAGACGTGCTGCGCGACCTGACGGTCGATCTCGCCATCAGCGAGCGCGTTCCCCTCGGATTCCTGGGTGAGCCGCTGGTGGAGATCGAGTACATACCGGTCGTCCACCCCTCGCATCCGCTGATGCAGCTCGGCCGCGACGTCACCGCGGCCGACCTTGCCGAACACGTGCAGATCGGCATCGGCCAGAGCGGCGACCGCGAGCGTTCGGTCAGCGGCAGCCCGAAGCAGTTGCGGCGCTGGATGATGAGCAGCGTGGATACGGTGGTCGAGGCAGTGACCGAGGGTCTCGGCTACGCCTGGCTTCCCGAGCACAGGGCGCGCCGGTGGCTCGACAAGGGATTGCTGGTGCGCCTGCCGCTCGGCGACACGCGTCCGCACAAGGGCAATCTCTATCTCGTTCACGGGCGGCCCTGGGCGGCCACGCCCGCTGCGTGCAAACTGGCCGAAGTACTGCGCAGCCTCTCGCCCCATGCCGAGGCGCGGGAAGCCCCTGCACTCGTCAGGGCGCCTGGGTGACATGGACAGGAACAACCGGGTCGCATGCGCGACCCGGAGCAGAAGTCGGGGGAGTTACTTGTGTACTTCCAGATCGTGCGGGGCGGTGGTGTTGGCGAAGGGCGGGCGGCCAGCCGCCATCATGTCCGGGCGGATGTTGTACTTTTCTATCAGGCGGTAGAGCGTGACGCGCGACACGCCAAGCAGCGATGCGGCGCGCGAGATCTGGTTGCGCGACTGGGACAGGGCCCGCCGGATCATGGTCCGCTCGGCCGCCGCACGGGCATCCTCGAGCGACATCAGCTGGGAATGATCGGCATTGCGGTCGAGGCCGAGATCCTCGGGCTGGATGAATCGCCCTTCGGCCATCACGGTCGCGCGCTGCACCCGATTGACGAGTTCGCGCACGTTCCCCGGCCAGGGGTGGCTGAGCATCGCGTTCATTGCCGCCTTGGAGAAGCCGCGCAGGCTGCGGTTATGCGCGCTGGCGAATTTGCTGAAGTAATACTTGGCGATATCCTCGATGTCCTGCCCGCGGTCGGCAAGCGGCGGCATATTGATGCACACCACATTGATCCGGTAGTAGAGGTCCTCGCGGAAGCGGCCATGGCGCACGGCGTCGGCGAGGTCGATGTGAGTCGCCGCAATCACCCTGACGTCGATTTCTATGGTGTCCGTGCCGCCCACGCGCTCGATGGTCTTCTCCTGCAGGAAGCGGAGCAGGTTCACCTGCATGTCGAACGGCATGTCGCCGATCTCGTCGAGGAACAGGGTGCCACCCTGCGCGGCTTCGATGCGCCCGATCTTGCGTTGCACGGCACCGGTGAAGGCACCCTTCTCGTAGCCGAACAGTTCCGACTGAAACAGCTGGGGTGCGATGGCGCCGCAATTGACCGCGACGAAGGGCGCGTTGCGGCGCGCCGACTGCCGGTGGATCGACAGCGCGGCCAGTTCCTTGCCGGTACCCGACGGTCCCGTGATGAGCACCGAGGCGTCGGTGCGTGCCACCTTCGCAAGCTGGCCGAACAACTGCTGCATCTGCGGTGTCTTGCCGACCATGACGAAATCGGCGGCAGCCTCGGTCGAGGCAGGCTGCGACAGTTGCGGGTTCTGGCGCACATCGCGCATGAAGGACATGCCCCACGCATGACGCAGCGTCAGTACGATATGGTCGAGGTCGGCGGGGATGGTGATGAAGTTGAACAGATGCTCGCCGATGAATTCGCGCATGCGCGGCAAGGCGACCAGGTCCTGTGCGACCAGGCCGACCCAGGAGACGTGATTGTTGCTGACGAATTTCTCGCAATCGTCGAGGAAGGCGAGATCGGATTCCTGCGTGACGATCAGCAGGCCCACGCGACAGCCGCTGCGCGTAGCCTCCAGCGCGGCCTCCTCGGTAAAGCATTCGATCAGATTGAGACCATGTTCCTTCAGTGTCTCGACGTACTGGCATGGCTGCGAGCTTTGCGTGGCGCGGCGCAGAACCAGGACGGGTTGAGTGGTCGGTGCGGAATCGGAGACATACAGCATGGACATTACCTTATCGTGTCGACGCCGGCCGAACTCGCGGCAGCATGCAGATCGAAGATGCGGCAATGAAGGAAAACTGCCGCAACCATTCATGCGATCTGCGTGTGCCCCGTCGGGAATTGAGGTCTCGTCCTGTCCCGGCGCGCGGCGATCACGTGATCTGGCACCGGATGCGACGAAGACGCTAGACGGCTGTCGGTTGACTGCAGCGAGCCTGCTACAGGCCCGAACAAGAGCCGAGCTTACCGCCTTTTAATACCCTCAACAATGCCATAAATACGGGATGCCACACCTACCCCGCGCGCGTTTGTGCTCGGTCAAAAAGCGGTCGGAGGACGTAAAAAATCCGTCGCAGGCTTAGCCAAACTCGGTGGCGCAGCGCCAGAGTTCGTGACCCGAATCATGGTATTTGCGCTCGAAGGGTGTAAGCGGCGCGTCGGGATGGATGCGGTCGACGCGCACGCCGGCGACGCCAAGGCAGTGCAGCGCGAGCGCGCATTCCTCGATATAGATGCGCCAGTTGCTGCGGCATTCGAAGGCGCCGCCAAGCGCCGGCAGCACCGGGAAGACCGGGTGTCCGTGCCAGCGTCTCTGCAATTGGCCGACCTTCGGCCATGGGTTGGGATACAGCAGGAAGTGTTGTGCAAGGACGACGCGCTCGCGATGGAGCAGTCGCCAGAAGTCGGCAAGTTCGGCACGCACGCAGAGGTGATTGGGTGGCGGTTCTCCCTGCCATGCGGTATTGCGGGCGAGCCGGTGCGCGGACTGGTCCACGCCGATCACGAAATGGTCCGGGTAACGCGCGGCGAGGTTCATGGTCGACAGACCGACGCCGCAACCGGAATCGAGTATCAGCGGTGGCTGGCCGGCCTTGCGCCAGGCCTGCATTGCCTCCCCGAAGGCGAGTTCGTTGTAGGGCATGACCGGCTTGCGAAACGGCGTTCGCATGTGCTTGTCGACGAGCGCTTCGAGCTTGTCATGCGGCGCCGCCTGAGCGCTGTCGACGGTGCGCGAATTCGCGTACATCGTCAGCCCCGGCCGGCATACGGCAATCGGTACACGCCGCCGGCAAATCCGACAGCGACCGGCTTTCGTTGCGATGAGGCAGCATCGAAGCCGCCCAAGCACGGTAAGTGGTGAAAAAAATCCCGCCCGGCTTGCGCCCGAGTCATCCGAGTCTCCCTGATGTCTCCGCACGCGCAGGACGAACGCGACCGCCGGCGTATGTCGGTCGATGGTTGCCTGGTTGAGCGGAGAAGCCGATTCAAATGCCCGACATCATGCCATATGGCAGCGTCCGCGGGCATGCATCAACGGGACGCGTCTCGGTCGCATCCTGCGCCGAGGCGGGTTTGTAAAAAGTGCTAGTGCAGCGTGACGGGTTGACGCATCAGTGCGTCATATTTGCCGAGGAAGTCATCGATCTCTTCCACTGTCGGTTCCGTGGCGATGAGGTTTTCCACCTCTTCGCGGAAGGCCCGGGCCAGGGTGCCGCCGATGAAAATCTCGCGCTTGCCGGACTTGTCCATGATTTCATATCCGCCAAAGCGCAAAGCCTCGCGGCCATCGTCCGCCCCGAACTCG
This sequence comes from Noviherbaspirillum aridicola, assembly GCF_019656455.1. Lineage (GTDB taxonomy): Bacteria > Pseudomonadota > Gammaproteobacteria > Burkholderiales > Burkholderiaceae_D > Noviherbaspirillum > Noviherbaspirillum aridicola. The sequence continues at coordinate 40,756 of NZ_BPMK01000009.1, read as the reverse complement.
ACTACGCTGTACTGTTCGCTGTTATAGATCAGGTTCATGTTGCGCTCCTTGTCCAACTTGAAAACCGGGTGTGACCCTGTTCACCATGATGCAAAAATAGGGCCACCCTTCCTTATTTCAAGGACACGACAATGAACGCGGAATGGATCAGGCCTGGAGGTCCGGGGTCAGTTCGAGCAGGGCACCGTAGGGCGCGGCGCTGAGGAAGCGGCGGATGGCGTCGAGATGATCGCTGGAGGCAAGACCGAGATACAGGCGCGCCGGCTTGCGGCGCAACACGCGGTCCAGGGTCACGCGAAAGGTCAGATTGCCGGTGCAGCACATGCAGGCCGGCGCGATGCGGTGAAGCTGCAGCTGGGGCAGGTCGAGTGCCGCGGCGCTCTTGCCGGAGGGAAGGCCTTCAAGAATGACGGCGGTGTCGGCGGGCGTGCGTATATCGGCGGCGATCGCTGCTTCCCGACGCGCGGCGTCGGCGCCGGTTACCAGCGTTGCCAGCGTCATCGGCATCAGCCCTTGCGCGCGACCTTCGCGGGCTCCACCCCAAGCTGCTTGAGCTTGCGGTAGAGGTGCGTGCGCTCCAGGCCGGTCCGCTCGGCGACCCGGGTCATGCTGCCGCCTTCGCGCACGAGATGGTGTTCGAAGTAGGCGCGCTCGAAGGCATCGCGCGCTTCGCGCAGCGGCATGTCGAATGAGAGGCCGAAGACTTGGAGGTCGGTAACGGGAGGCGTCGGCTGCGCCGGCTGCGCAACCGCGCCGATGCCGGCGGTGAAGGCGGCCGCGACCGGAGCGGGCGGCGCCTCGGGGGCGGCCGCGGGACGCACCGGAACGGCCCCGTACACCGGCTGCGGACGCAGCGATTCGACGGTGCGGCTGAGTCCCTGTTGCACGGCCTTGAGTAGTTTTTGCAGGGCGATCGGCTTCTCCAGGAAGTTGAGCGCGCCGATGCGGGTCGCTTCCACCGCGGTATCGATGGTCGCATGGCCGGACATCATGATCACCGGCATGGAGAGCAGGCCGTCGCGCTGCCACTCCTTGAGCAGGGTGACGCCGTCGGTGTCCGGCATCCAGATGTCGAGCAACACCAGGTCCGGCGTTTCGCGCGCGCGCACTTCCCTTGCCTGCTGGGCGTTCTCCGCCGTGGTGACGGCATGGCCTTCGTCACCCAGAATCTCCGAGAGCAGCTCCCGGATGCCCATCTCATCGTCAACTACCAGAATATTCGCCATATGCTTGCCTTGTCTGCTTCATTGTCTTTGAGCCATCGTCGCCGGCAGGAAATTCCTGTCTTGCTAAGACCGGCAATTGGAGAAACCGCTCATGCCGCGTGCCTCTCCTTCGAATTGCATCAATTTCAATCCGGCGCTAACTTTAACAGCAAAATTGCTACTTTTGCACCATTTCCGTCCGTCCGGTTCTTGATGTCGACCCGGCCACCGTGCTCTTCCACAATCTTTTTCACCACTGCAAGGCCGAGGCCGGTGCCGCGGGCCTTGGAGGTCACGTAGGGCTCGAAGGCGCGGGCGATGATCTTGGGAGAAAAACCTGGTCCGTTGTCGCAGATGGTCAGGCGCACCGCCTTTTTGTGGGCGCCGTCGGAGTCCTGATAGCGTATTGCTTCCGTGGCGACATCGATGCGCGGCGGTTCCGACATCTGCGAGCGGTCGGAAACCGCATCCTGGGCGTTCTGCAGCAGGTTGTGAATGACCTGGCGCAGCCGGGTTTCATCGCCCATCACGCGCGGCAGGTTCTGGCCGAGGGCGGCATGGATGATGTCGCGCTCGTCGCCGTGCACATAAAGATGCAGGATTTCCTCGACCAGCGCATTGAGGTTCAGGGGCGAGAGCACCACCGGCGGCGTCTTCGCATAGTCGCGGAAATCATCCACCATCCGCTTCATCGCGGCGACCTGGTTGACGATGGTGCCGGTGCTCTTGGCCAGCACCGCAGCGTCGGGCTCCGCCAGCTTGCCTTCGAGTTTCATCTGCAGCCGCTCGGCCGACAGCTGAATCGGCGTCAGCGGGTTCTTGATTTCGTGCGCGAGGCGTCGGGCGACTTCGCCCCAGGCGATCGAGCGCTGCGCCGAGATCAGGCTGGAGATGTCGTCGAAGACGACCACATAGCCGTTGCCGCCGGCGACCGGCAGATACGATCCGCGCGCGAGCAGCGTGATTTCGCCGTCCTTGTCGGCCGCCGAGCCGCGGCGCGGCACTTCGATCTGCTTTTGCCAGTGCAGGTCGCCGGTGCTGTCGCCTTCGGCGCCGGCGCTCTGCTCGGAGAACGCCATCGTGATCGCATCCGCGAAGGCCTCGAGACCTTCGATGGTCGACAGGGGCTTGCCGATGTGCGCATCGAAGTCGTGACGCAGGATGCGCTCCACCGACTCGTTGCAGGTCACCAGCCGGAACTGGGCATCGAACACCATCACGCCGGCCGACATGTTGGCCAGCACCGATTCCAGGTAGGCCTTGGCGTTTTCGAGCGCGGCGCGGTTGCGTTCGACCGAAGCGCGCGCCTCCGACAGCTGGCGCGTCATGGTGTTGAAGGATTGCGTCAGCGTGCCGAGCTCATCCTTGGTGGCGACGATGGGGCGCGGCGACAGATTGCCCTCGGCCACCGCCTTGGTGCCCTCGGCGAGCACGAGCAGCGGCTGCGCCAGGTCGCCGGCGATCAGGAACGAAGCGGCGACCGCGCCGAAGATTGCGAGCAGCAGGGTGAGTGTCAGAGTCACGATATAGATCTTGCGCAGGCCCGTTCTTGCCAGCGATCGTTCCTGGTATTCGCTGTAGGCTGCGCGCAGCGCCTCGGCATTGGTGGCGAGGTGAGCGGGTACGGGCTGCAGCAGTTGCAGGTAGCGCGATTCGCTTTGCAGCGACAATCCGCGCTCGGACGTGGGTATCGCCACCACGACGCGCAGCCGCATCTCCGGAGGCGCCACGCTGCCGGCCTCGCTTCGCACTTCCTGGCCCGCGGCCGAGGCTTGCGCCTCCCTGGCGCCATGGTCCTGGAAGTCGACGCCGCCCTCGATGGCGGCGTAGCCGCGCGTCAGGCGCGCCGAGCGCAGCATGGCCGCGGTCGGCAGGTCGGGTACGAGCGCGCCCAAGCTGCCGCCGGACGTCGCGACGATTTGACCGTTGGAGGTGACGATAGTTGCCTCGAGCCCTTGACCCTGATCGCGCAGCCGGGTGAGTTGCATGACCTGCCCGGATTCCGGCATCTCCGACATTTCCAGGGCAAGCGTGCGCGCGCGTGCGCCGAGGTCGGCGAGCGAGCCGTCGAGCGCGGTGCGCCCCAGCGTCAGTCCCGCTTCGAGCGCCGACTCCACCCGCACGTCGAACCAGGATTCGATCGAGCGCGATACGAACTGGACGGAGACCACGTAGATCACGGTGCCGGGCAGGATGCCTATCAGCGCGAACAGCACCACCAGCCGCGCCATCAGCCGGGAGCCGAACTCGCGCCGCTTGTAGCCCTTGTAGAGGCGCGTGAGCAGCAGCACCACCAGCCCCAGCAGGGCGGCGGCGATCACGGCATTGAGGACGAGCAGTTCCGGATAGTGCTGGTCGAAGAAGGCCGAGTTTTCGGATGCGGACGCGAGGAGGAACAGCAGGATGCTGACGACGGCCCCGCCGACGATGAGGAAATAACGCAGGAAACGCTGCACGGCTATTCGGCCCGAAGAGTGAATTGTTTCCAGTCCGAGGAGAAGCGCCAGTCGGAGCTGTTGAGCGCGTGCACCTGGAATGGCTTGGGGAGGCGGGCGGTATCGAGTCCCATGCGCACCATCACCTCGTACACCTCGCCGGGCTTGAGCACGCCCTTGTCCGCGATCAGCAGACGCTGGCGCCGCACCAGCGCCAGCGCGTCCTCGAGCGAATTGAAATTCTGCTGCAAGCCGCCGCCGCTGAGCGATACGCGGTACTGCTGGGTCAGGACATTGTAGGTCACGCGCGTGGTCTGCGAGACCGAGGAGGTCTTTTCATCGAACCAGTACCAGCGCGGCCGGCTGATCTGCACCTCGGTCGTGAAGTACAGCGGAACGCCGCGCCTGAGCGCGTCTTCCAGCGCGCGGGTGAGCTCGAAGGAGAAGGACAGCGAAAGCAGATAGCCCTCGTCGCTGTTCTCGACCGAGGGGTTGCGTATCTCCACGGCCTCCGCCCGGGCCTGCGGCAGCGCCAGCACGAGGGCGAGCATCATCGCCAGCAGGGCAATCAGTTGCCTGCCGCGGCGGAGCGGATCAAGAATTGCAGCTATCACTGTGTCCGGAATGGATGATGGCCGGTCAGGTCGACGCGGGGGCGGTGGGCAGGGGCGGGCGGATGCGCTTTCCACGGCGCGTGCGGACAGCGGTGAGAATGTCGCAAGTATTTGTATTCATGCACATTTCTGGCTGATAAGGGGTTTCTGCCGAAGATACTATCAGACCGTCGTCTTTTGGAATAGCGCATAGAACAAGCCATCGTGGTCTTCGTCCGCCCGTGCCGCCGGCAGCAACTGGCCGGGGGCCGGCAGGCGCAGCGCCTGGTGGCGGACGGCGAAGGCGGCCGCCTGCTGTTCCGATTCCTGGGGCCAGATGGAGCAGGTGACAAACAGCAGCTTGCCCCCGGGCGCCAGCATCGGCCAGAGGTTGTCGAGGATGCGGCCGCCGAGCGCGGCGAGCTGGCGGACGTCGTCCTTGCGGCGCAGCCAGCGGATGTCGGGGTGGCGCCGCACGATGCCGGAGGCGGTGCACGGGACGTCGGCGAGGATGCGGTCGAACGGGCGGCCGTCCCACCAGTCGCGCGCGCCGGCGTCGCCGTGCCGCAGTTCGGCCTGCAGCTGGAGCCGGCGCAGGTTTTCGTCGATGCGCGCCAGCCGCTGCGGATCGCTGTCCAGCGCCAGCATCTGCACGCGGGCGGTCTCCAGCATGTGTCCGGTCTTGCCGCCCGGCGCGGCGCATGCGTCGAGCACCCGCATGCCGTCCCGCAGATCGAGCAGCGGCGCGGCGAGCTGGGCGGCGGCATCCTGCACCGACACCAGCCCCTCCGCAAAGCCGGGGATCTGCGCCACCGGCAGCGCACGCAGCAGCTTGAGCGCCTGCGGGCCGACCCGCACGGCCTCGATGCCGGCGGCGGCGAAGGCGGCCAGGCAGTCGTCGACGCCGGTTTTGGCGAGGTTGACGCGCAGCGTCAGTGGCGGCGGCTGGTTGCCGGCTGTAAGGATGTCGCGCCATTGCTGCGGCCAGGCCGCGCGCATCGCATCGATCCACCACGCGGGATAGTTCCATTCGGCCAGCGGCTGGCGGCGCGCCTGCGCCAGAAGAGGCTGGCGCTCGCGCAGGAAGCGGCGCAGCACGGCGTTGACCATGCCCTTGGCCGGCGCCAGCGTGCGCTGGGAGGCGGCGCAGTCGACCGCCTGGTCGACCACCGTGAACGGGTCATACGGCGCCTGCTCCGCCTCGGGCACCAGCAATGCCAGTGCCGCGCACAGCAGGGCGTGCAGTTCCGGTGCGGAGGGCTTGCGCGAGGCGAGCTGGCCGAGCAGGACCTGCGCCAGGCCGTATTCCCGCATCGTCCGGTAGGCGATGTCCTGGATGGCGCCGCGGGCCTGCGGCGTCGGCTCCATGCGGGCGAAGACCGCGGCCAGCGCCTGCGGCAGGGCGGTGCCGCCGGCGACGCGGGTCACGGCCTGGGCCGCGCCCCACAGGCTGAAGGCGAGCGAGGCGGGCGGCAGGGAGGCTTTGTTCATCGATCAGTTCCGGGACAGGGCGAGTCGGGCGCCGAGCGCGATGAAGGCGGCGCCGACGAAGCGCTCCAGCCACAGCCTGAGGCGGGGACGGCGGCCGGCGCCGCGCGCCAGCGTGCCGGCCAGGAAGGCGGTGCCGCTGTTCCAGCCAAGGCTGATCAGCGAAAACGCCAGTCCCAGCAGCAGGAAGCCGGCGGTCCTCCCGGGCGCGTCGGTGCGCACGAACTGCGGAATGAAGGCGAGGAAGAACAGGATGACCTTGGGATTGAGCACATTGGTCATCGTCGCCTGCCAGAAGATGGTTTTCAGGGAGCGTGCCGGCGCGGCGGCCGGCGCGCCGGCGGGCTCCGGCCTGGCGAGCAGCATGCGGATGCCGAGATAGATCAGATAGGCGCCGCCGGCGAGCTTGATGATCGTGAAGGCGGTGGCGGAGGCGGCGAGGATGGCCGACAGCCCGAGCGCCGAGGCCAGCGCATGCACCACGCAGCCGGCGGAAATGCCGAGCGCCGAGACCAGTCCGGCGGCGCGGCCCTGGGCCAGGCTGCGGCCGACGATGTAGGCGGTATCCGGGCCGGGGGTGGCATTGAGCAGAAGCACGGCGGCGACGAAGAGACCGAAATCGGAAATGCCGAACATGAGATGACCTGAGGCGAGAAAGTCCGTGATTGTAGCGGTGATGAGGTCCTGCCCGCTCAAAAACCCCTGTCGTCCATCCAGGCGGCGAGGTCGCCGAATGCGCGCCGCGCATCCTTTTCGTTGAAGACCTCGTGATAGAACGCGGGATAGCGGTGCAGCGTGCCTGTGCCCGGCGGCAGCCGCGCAAAGAAAGCTTCGCTGCCGCGCGCATCGACCATGCGGTCGTCGCCGGCCACCAGCATCAGCACCGGAATGGCGAGCGAGGGCGCGCGGTTGTGGGCGTCGTCGATGGTGCGCAACATGCAGCGCAGCAGGCGCGGCGTGATCTTCGGATGGACCAGCGGATCGTTTTCGTAGGCGCGCACCACCTCGGGATCGTGTGACAGGTAGCGTGTCTGCAGGCCGTTGGACACCTGCAGGCCAGGCGTTACCGCGCCGAGCGAGGCGAGCAGCATTTTCTGCGGCGCCGTCAGCGACAGGCCGAGCGCCGGCGAGGACAGGATGAGGCCGCGCAGGGGCGACAGCGCGGCGGCGGCGAAGGCCGCGGCAAACAGGCCGCCCATGCTGTGGCCGAACAGCAGCGGCGGCTCGCCGAGCCCGACGGCGAAATCGTCGAGCACGAGCTTCGCGTCGCGCAGCAGGGCCTGGTCGTCGGGGACGTCGCCGCGAGGGCCGTCGGACCGGCCGTGGCCGCGGTGGTCGTACAGGCGGGCCGACCAGCCCCGCTCATTGAAGAAGCGCGCCAGGTGCGCATAGCGGCCGCAGTGCTCGCCAAGTCCATGCATCAGCACCACGCCGCCGCGCCGGCGGGCGGCGGGCACGGGCAGGTCGCGCACGAACAGGCGGGTGCCGCCGGCGGCGGCGAGGGACTTCTCCGCCGGCCCGTCCACTACACGCCCCAGACCACGTCGCGTCCTTCCTGCTGGGCCGCGCGCAGCATGGCCAGCAGCGGATAGGCGCGGGTGGCGAAGCTGACGTACTCCGGCGGTTCATGCTCGTTGTCGTCGCCCTGTTCGTTGTGATGCGCCCGCACGTCGCGTTCCACCTCCTCCGAGGCCGGATGCAGGCGGCTTTCGGCGATCTCCGCTTCCAGCCGCCTGATCGCGCCCGGCGTCTCGGCGGCGGTAATGATCCCGCGCTTCACATCCTTGTCCAGCAGATCGAGGATGCGCCGAGCATGTTCCTCGTACATCAGCACTTCGGCAGCGGCCTTTGACTTGAATGTGACCAACATGGAACCTCCGTCAAATATGTCTGTGGACTACTAAAACATAGCATGAGTTGCGGCCCCCGCCATGCGATGCGATCAGGCGTTGCCCGGTTCCGCCTTCTGCAGCATGAAGGCCAGCCAGCTCGCCGCCTGGCAGGCCAGGCACACGCCGAAGCCCGCCCGCATCGCGGCGACGGGATCCAGGCCTTGGCCGCGGGCAATGTCGATCAGCAGGCCGATGCCCCACTGCGCGAGAAAGGCGCCGATGAAGATCAGGAAGTTGTAGGCGGTATTGGCGCGTCCCGCCGATGCGGCGGGGAAAGACAGGCTGACGCTGGTCTGCACCAGCGTGCCGACCGGGATGAACAGCACCAGCAGCAGCCACAGCAGCCAGGACGACGGCCCGGAGGAAAACAGGATCACCGTCTGGATCGCCACCGCGGCGGCGATGAACACAGCGATCACCCGCGTCACCGGCATGCCGCGCGAGCCGCCCTGCGCGACATAGCGCGGCGCCATCCAGGACATCAGCAGGTAGCCGCCGAGCAGGCAGAGATTGATCGCAAAGAGCACGCTCGCCGTCTGCTGCTTGTCCATGCCGAGCACCGTCATCATCCAGGGGCCGGCCCACAGCGTCTGTATCGCGGTGAAGCTGCCCTGGTTGACCATGCCGAGGATCGCCATGCGGCGAAACACCGGCGACGAAAAAATCTGCCGGTAGCCGATGGCCTGCGCCCCGGCCGGACGGGTCGCGCCGCGCAAGGGGCCGTGCCGCGCCTCCGCCCGGCCGAGCACGACAAGGATCGCCATGGCCGAGGCGAGAATCAGGCCGCTCATGATCCAGAACACACCGCGCCAGCCGATGAGCGGCAGCGCCGCGCTGACCGGCACCGTCGACGCCAGCGCGCCAAGCGTGCCGGACACCAGCATCCAGCTCGCCAGCTGGCTCTGACGCTCGGGCGGGAACCACCGGCGGTAGGCGGTATAGGGCGCCATCAGGCAGGCCGACACGCCGATGCCGATCAGCGCGCGGCCGATCCACAGGCCGGAGAGCGAACTGCTGCTGGCGAAGACGGCCGCGCCGGCGGCGGCGAACATCAGCAGCGTGATCTCCACCCGGCGCGGCCCGAAGCGGTCGAGCCAGATGCCGAGCGGCAGCTGCATCGCCGCGAAGCTGAGAAAGTAGGCGGATGACAGCAGGCCGAGATCGGCGTTGGACAGGCCCGCGTCGTCCACGAGGGATGGCGCGATCACCGCGTTGACCGAGCGGAAGGCATAGGACAGCAGATAGCCGGAGGCGAAGCTGAGGAACACGCCCGCCGCTTCGGCTCCCCTGAGTCGGGTCGGGTCGGACATCAGGCCGGCCTGAAGGAGGAAAGGAAAGTGTCGACCGCTTCCTGCGGCACGCCGTTCTCGCGGCCCAGCACGACCATCTGGAACACCTGGTTGTCGCGCATGAAGAAGCGCGCGACCATCAGGCGCGGCCGGCCGGAGGCGTCGGCGCCGCCGGTCGCGGTCAGCTCGCTCGCGTTCGAGGCGCCGTTCACTTCCACCGGCTTGTCCTGTTTCACGCTGCCGCCGACGTTGCGCAGCATCGCCTGCTTCATCGCCTGCAGCGCCTGCTGCGCCTGCGCCGCATCGGCGAGCTGCGCGGTGGCGACGGTGAAGCTCACGCCGTCGGTCTCGGCGCCGGTCATCGTCATCTGCACCTGGGTGCCGTTCAGGTTCACCGCACGGGTATGGGAAGCAGGCTTGGCCGGCAGCATGACCCTGTAGCCGGCGCCTTCGCCGCGGATTTCGCGCCAGTCGTAGGTGGGACTGCAGGCGATCAGCAGCAGGCCGGCGGCCGCGGCGGCCAGCATCGAAGAAAATTTTGTCATGTCCGCGATGGTAGCAGCTGACCCGGCCGGCCGCACCGCGCGGCCGGCTTCATTCGCCGGCGAGTGCCGCCCGCGACCTCGCCTGCGCCCGCTGGAAGGCCTGCATGCCCAGCAACACGCCGACGCACAGCAGCACGATGCCCGCGAGCACCTGGGGGGCAGGCATTTCGCCGCGGCGCAGGAAGGCATACAGCAGCGCCGACAGGGTTTCGAACACGATCAGCTGGCCGACCAGGGAGGTCGGCAGATGCTGGCTGGCCTTGTTCCACAGCAGGGTGCCGAGCCAGGATGCGCACAGTCCGAGCGTCAGCATGAGCCCGATGAAGGGCAGCGGACGCGGGCCGAGCGGATAGTCGTAGCCGCTGCCGCTCGCCGCCGTCCAGACGCCGTAGCCGATGAAGCCGGCAAGCGCCAGCGGCAGCGTCGCCAGGCCCTGCGCCGTGGCCCAGGTCGACGAGCGGATGTGCGGATGCTGCTTGAGGTGGCGCGCGTTCATGATCGGATACCAGGTCCAGGCCGCCAGCGCGCCGAGCGTGATGAAGCAGCCGAGCGCATAGTCGGAGATGGTGCGCGCATTGCCCGGCCGGCCGAGCTGATCGAGCTCGCTCGCGTTCACCAGCATCAGGCCGGCGAAAATGATCAGCAGCGAGGGCGCGAGCCGGCGCCACGCGATTGCCTCGGAAGGATGGCCGGGCGCCCAGTTGGAACAGATGGAAATCACCAGCGGCAGGGTGCCGATCATCATGGTCGGCAGCGGCGCGTCCGCGAGCTGGATGCCGGTGGCGAGCGCGGCGTAGTACAGGATGTTCCCGACCAGCGACAGCCTGAGCGCGGCCATCCAGTCGGCACGGGTGAGAGCGGCGATATGGCGCCGGTCGAACCAGGCAGGCAGCAGCGCGATCAGGCCGAAGCCGATATAGCGGCCGAAGGAAAGCACCAGGCCGGGATAGTCGGCCAGCATCAGGGGAGCGACGAACACCAGGCCCCACATCAGGCCGGCGCCGAGCGCACAAAGAAATCCGATCAACATGACAACAGGAATGAACTGCGCCCGCGAGGGCGGATGGAGAGAATGCGCGGATTATGCGCGGCGGGCGGCGAGCGGTCTTGTACCGATTTGCTGTTGATACTGCGCCGGCGTGACGCCGTAGGCGCGCTTGAACCAGCGGTTCAGATGGCTCTGGTCGGTCAGTCCCGCGGCGGCGGCGGCTTCCGACGGCGACATGCGCCGCGCCAGCAGCGACTTCGCCCGAGCCGCGCGCCGCGCCTGCAGGTACTGGTGCGGCGTCACGTGGAAGGTGGCGGAGAAGCTGCGCACGAAGTGGAACAGCGACATGCCCGCCTCCGCCGCCAGCGTCTCGATGCCGAGGTTCTGGTCGAGATTGGCCTCGATGCAGTCCAGCACCCGCCGCATGGATGCCAGCCGGCGCTGGCGCCGCGGATCGGCCATCTGCAGCTCGCGCGCGTTCCGGCCGTAGCGCGCGACGATCGCGTCGACCAGCTGCGTGAAGACCGAGACGAAGGCGATATCGTCCGGCGCCTGCCATAGCCGCGCAAAGCCCGCGCGAAACGCATCGGCCAGTGCCGGATCATGAATGGCCGCGTCCGGAAACCAGGCTTCGCCGCCGGTCATGCGCCTGAGCGTTTCCGGTTCGATGTACAGCATCTGGTAGGTCCAGCCGGCCTCGACCTCGGCTTCGCCGGTATGCATCTCGTCCGGATTGAGCAGCACCAGCGTGCCGGCCGGCGCCAGGTGTTCGCTGCCGCGATAGCGGAAGCGTTCGACGCCCGCCTCGATCGCGCCGAGCGAATAGCCGTCGTGCACGTGCGGCGCGAACGCATGATCGACCAGGCGCGCCGAATACAGCTCGACACCGGGCAGGTGCGGGCTGGCCTTGAAGGTCACGAATTCGGCGGGATGGTTGAACATGGGACGCAATGCCTGTGCAGCGGTCCCACATCATAATCCGAATCACGCGGCCTGGCCCGCCGTCCGGCGTTTTCCGCCGAGCAGGCGGCGCGCCGCCCCGGCCAGTGCCGACGCAGCCAGCCGCAGCGCGCCGGGCGGCGGCGCAATCAGAATGAGTTCGGCCGGTTCGCGCGCTTCGATGCGCAGCCAGCCGCTGCCATCGATGCGCAGCTCGTCGCCCTCGCCAAGTTCCAGCCGTGGCGCGAGCAGGTGTTCCGCCACCCACTGCGGCGACGGGCGGACGTGGGCCCGTCCGCCCAGGCAGACGAGGCGCGCCCCGGCGGCGGCATGTATCTGAAACGCCTGGCCGCCGGGCAGCGAGACAGCTTGGATAGGATGGGGCATGGTCTTCCTTTCGGGCGCTGACGATGACTCCATGCTAAGCGCCGGGGAAGGAGCGCAACAGGCACAGCACCGGCGGTAATGCACCGCTACAGCCGGGCCGGTCGGCCATCTGTTATCGTTCAGTTTTCCCGGATCTATATCTGTACCGGTCCCCCGCAACGGGCGATGATGCGACATGGACGCACAACCTCTCTACCGTCAGCTGGCCACCCACTACCTCGATGCGATCCGCGCGGGCGCGCTCAGGCATGGCGAGCGCATGCCCTCCGTGCGCGAACTGATGCGGCTGCACGATGTGAGCCTGTCGACCGCGGTGCAGACCTGTCGCGAGCTCGAGCGCGCCGGCTGGATCGAGGCCCGCCCCCGCTCCGGCTATTTCGTCCGGCCGCCGCGCCGCAACAGCATCCCGCAGCCCGAGGAACCCGACCTGGCGCAGCCGCCCGACCCCGCGCAATACGTCGGCATCCATGCGCGGGTTTCGCACTTCATCGAGCAGGGACGGCGGCACAGGATCACGCTCGGCCTGTCCGGCGCGCGCGCCGCGCCCGAACTCTACCCCTCGGAAAAACTGAAGAATGCCGCCCTGCGCGCGCTGCGCCGTCATCCCGACATCCTGGTGAGCGCCACGCCGCCGGCCGGGGACCCGCGGTTCCGCGAGATGCTGGCAAGACGCGCGGTCGCCAGCGGCCAGGTGCTGGCGCCGGAAGACATTCTCGTGACCCACGGCTGCATCGAAGCGCTCAACCTCGCCCTGCGCGCGGTGGCCGGCCCGGGCGACACCATCGCGGTCGAATCCCCGACCTTCTACGGCCTGCTGCAGATACTGGAAAGCCTCGGCCTGCGCGCGCTCGAAATTCCGACCAGCGTGAGCACCGGCCTGTCGGTCGACGCGCTCGAACTCGCGCTCTCCACCCATCCCGGCATCAAGGCGGTGGTCGTGGTCCCGCACCTGCAGAACCCGCTCGGCAGCATCATGCCCGACAGCGAAAAGCGCCGCCTGGTGCAATTGTGCGAGCGCGCCGGCGTGGCGCTGATCGAAGACGATACCTACAGCGACCTCGTCGACGCCGACAAGCCGCCGACCGCGCTCAAGGCCTGGGACCGCGGCGGCAACGTCATCCACTGCGCATCGCTGCACAAGACGCTCGCGCCCGGCATGCGTCTGGGCTGGATGAGCGCCGGCCGCTGGCAGGCGCGCGTGGCCATGCTCAAGTATGCGCAGACCCGCGACAACGAAGTCTGGTCGCAGCTGGCGGCAGCGGAGTACATGGCCTCCGGCGACTTCGACCGCCACCTGCGGCGGCTGCGCGGCGCCCTGCGGGAGCAGCGCGGCAGAATGGCCGACGCCATCGCCGCCCACTTCCCGCACGGCACCCGCATGACCCTGCCCGACGGCGGCATCACCATCTGGGTCGAACTGCCCGAGCGACTGCCTTCCAGGGCCGTATTCGACGCCGCGATACGCGAGGGCATACTGATCGCGCCGGGAGCGATGTTTTCGAACTCGGGCAAGTTCGATCACTTCATCCGGCTCAATTGCGGGCTGCGGTACAGCGACGAAGTGGATGAGGGGATGCGGGCGCTGGGGCGGATGGTCGCGGCACTTGCCCGGAAAACGACGAAGACAAGACTCCAGGTCTGCCGAGCCTGAGCATGGATACCGGTTTAGGCTGGATAAAGCTGCTTCTTCATCGGATCAGCCTCAACTGATGCCGACATAGAAGGAGGATTAAGGCTTGTAATCCGATATCTTTGATTGGTAAACCGCAGTTCGTTTACCTGCAACGTCCTGACTCGGGCGAGTGGGTGACCGTCGGCCGTGTGTCTTGAAAACTCCTTGAGCTGGGGTTTCAGTTTGGTCGCGAGTTGCTACAGCGTTTCGAGCGTGGCGGACGCGTTCCTGCGACAGGCCAATCTTCTTGCCCAACGCGTCCTTCGAGAATAATTATTCTCGATCCAGAATGTCGCCATCTGATTCCTGATCGGGAACACGCTTCAATGCTCCCGCAACCCCCGCCGATACTGCACCGCCTCCGCCACATGCTGCGGCCCGATGCCGTCCGCCTCCGCCAGGTCGGCGATCGTGCGCGCCAGCTTGAGCACCCGGTGAAACGCGCGCGCCGACCACTGCAGCCGGGTCATCGCCGCGCGCAGCAGTTCTTCCGCCTTGGCATCGGCCCGGCAATGCTCATCGATCTCGGCTGCGCTCAGCGCGTGGTTGCCCTTGCCCTGGCGCCGCAGCTGCCGTTCCCAGGCGCGGGCGATGCGCTCGGCCACCACGGCTGACGATTCGCCCTCCGCCTGCCGCATCAGTTCGTCCTGCGCCAGCGCGGCGACCTGTACCTGCATGTCGATGCGGTCGAGCAGCGGGCCGGAGATCTTGCCCTGGTAGCGCGCGACCTGATCGGGCGTGCAGTGGCAGCGGCCGGATGGATGGCCGGCGTAGCCGCAGGGGCAGGGGTTCATCGCGGCGATGAGCTGGAAGCGGGCGGGGAAGTCGGCCTGGCGGCCGGCACGGGAGATGGTGATGTGGCCGGATTCGAGCGGCTCGCGCAGGACCTCCAGCACCTTGCGGTCGAATTCGGGCAGCTCGTCGAGGAAGAGCACGCCGCGATGCGCGAGCGAGATTTCGCCGGGGCGCGGGTTGCCGCCGCCGCCGACCAGCGCGACGCCGGAGGCGGTGTGGTGCGGGGCGCGGTAGGGACGGACCTTCCAGTCGGCGATGGAAAAGGCGCCGGCGAGCGAGCGCACGGCGGCCGATTCGAGCGCCTCGTCCTCGCTCATCGGCGGCAGGATGCCGGGGATGCGGGCGGCGAGCATGGACTTGCCGGTGCCGGGCGGGCCGACCATCAGCATGCTGTGGCCGCCGGCGGCCGCAACTTCGAGCGCGCGCCTGGCCTGGGCCTGGCCCTTCACTTCGGACAGGTCGGGATAGGTTCGCGCGCCGCCATCGACTTCGCCGCGGTAGCGGGACAGCCGGCCGTCGCCGTTGCGGCCCGCGAAGTGGGCACAGACCTGCAGCAGCGAGGTAGCCGGATGGACGGCGGCGTCCTGTACCAGCGCAGCCTCCGCGGCATTGGCCTCGGGCAGGATGATGGCGCGCGGACGGCCGCGGGTGGCGGCGCGGTGCATCGCGTAGCTCATGGCGAGCGCGCCGCGGATCGGGCGCAGCTCGCCCGAGAGCGACAGTTCGCCGGCGAATTCATAGGCGTCGAGTTCATCGCCCGGCATCTGGCCGGACGCGGCGAGGATGCCGAGCGCGATCGCGAGGTCGAAGCGGCCGGATTCCTTGGGCAGGTCGGCCGGCGCCAGGTTGACGGTGATGCGGCGGGCGGGGAATTCGAAGCGGGCGTTCTGCAGCGCGGCGCGCACCCGGTCCTTGGCTTCCTTGACCTCGGTTTCGGGCAGTCCGACGATGGTGAAGGCGGGCAGGCCGTTGGCCAGATGGACCTCGACCGTCACTTCCGGCGCCTGCATCCCTGATAACGCGCGGCTTCTCAGGACCGCGAGACTCATCAGGGTTTCTTGAGCTGGGCTTCCAGTTCGGCGACGCGCTGCTCCAGCGCTTCCAGCTTGGCGCGGGTGCGGGCCAGCACCTGGGACTGGATGTCGAATTCCTCGCGGGTCACCAGGTCGAGCCTGGAAAAGCCCTGGGTCAGCATCGCCTTCATGTTGCGCTCCAGGTCGCGCGCCGGCGAGTTCTCGATCACCTTGTTGAGCTTCTGCTGGATGTCTTCAAAGAAATTTGCCTTGTTCATGCTCGATCCTTGTTCATTCATGCGCACCACGGCAGTGCGATGCTCTTGGGCATGCGCCAGCCCGGTGCGGGGGTGTTGATGGGTGGGTACAAAACGACCAAAAGCGGCGCACAAGTATGACTTAAGCAGTGGCGAAATGAAAAAAAAGTTATCCCCGTGTGTGGCATACGGCATGGCATGAGTCCTGCTAACAGTTGGGAAAAAGCAATAACAGACCTTATCGCTGTCTCGTCTCAACACCACAAACAAAAGGGAAACGCCATGAAAAAAATGATACTTGCTGCCGCTGTGCTCTCCGCTTTCGCTGCGTCCGCATCGGCCCAGCAAGCCGCCGCTTCCGATCATGCCTTCACGGGCAATGTCGCGGTGGTTACCGACTATCGTTTCCGCGGCATCTCGCAGACGTTCAAGCGTCCCGCAATCCAGGGCGGCTTCGATTACGCCCACAGCAGCGGCTTCTACGTCGGCAACTGGAACTCGAGCATCAGCGGCAACCAGTACCCGGACGGCGCGGGCGTTGAGATGGACCTCTATGGCGGCTACAAGTTTGAAGTGATGCCGGAGGTGGGCATCGACGTCGGCCTGCTGAAGTACTACTACCCGGGCGTGCGCATCGCCGGCGAGAAGGCCGACGCGCTCGAACTGTATGTCGGCGCCTCCTGGAAGTGGCTGTCCGCCAAGTACAGCCGCTCGATCGACGACGAGTACTTCGGCTTCACCGATGCCAAGGGCTCCGACTACATCGAGCTCAACGCGAACTTCGAGATCATGGACAAGACCGTTCTCGGCCTGCACGTCGGCCATCAGAAGTTCAAGAACAGCGGCGACTTCAACTACACCGATTACAAGGTGGGCGTGACGCGCGATTTCGGTTTCGCCACCCTCGGCCTGGCCTACGTGACCACCAATGCCGACTCCGACTTCTACAGCCCGAGCAACAGCAGCGGCACCAAGACCAAGGACGTCAGCAACGGGACCGTGGTGCTGTCGCTGTCGAAGACCTTCTAATTCTCCACGGGGGATCATCATGAAACTGATCACTGCAATCATCAAACCCTTCAAGCTCGACGAAGTGCGCGAGGCGCTGTCGACGATCGGCGTGCAGGGCATCACCGTCACCGAGGTCAAGGGTTTCGGCCGGCAGAAGGGACACACCGAGCTGTACCGCGGCGCCGAGTATGTGGTCGACTTCCTGCCCAAGACCAAGATCGAGGCGGCGGTCGACGACGGCATCGTCGACCAGGCGATCGAGGCGATCGAGCGCTCGGCCCGGACCGGCAAGATCGGCGACGGCAAGATTTTCGTATACGACCTGCAGCAGGTCGTCCGTATCCGTACCGGCGAGACCGGCAAAGAAGCACTCTAAAGGAGGGGTGAGATGAAGAAGCTACTTGCAAGCGTGCTGGCATCCGGCGCGCTGCTTTTCTCGGTCGGCTTTGCGCCGGCCATGGCCGCGGACGAAGCGCCCAAGGCGGAAGCCGTCGTCGTTGCCCAGGCCGCCGCTCCCGCCGCCGAAGCTGCCGCCGCGCCGGCGGCACCTGCTGCCGCAGCAGCCGCGCCTGCCGCCGAGGCTGCCGCACCGGCCGCGCCGGCGCCCAACAAGGGCGACATTTCCTTCCTGCTGATCTGCACCGTGCTCGTGATCATGATGAGCATCCCCGGCCTGGCGCTGTTCTACGGCGGCCTGGTCCGCAGCAAGAACATGCTGTCGATCCTGATGCAGGTGTTCATGGTGTTCTCGCTGGTGGTGGTCCTGTGGTGCATCTACGGCTACTCGCTGGCGTTCACCACGGGCGGCAGCTTCATCGGCTCGTTCGACCGCCTGTTCCTGAAGGGCATCACGCCGGAGACGATGGCGGGGACCTTCAGCAAGGGCGTGGTGATTCCGGAGTTCGTGTTCGTCGCCTTCCAGGCTTCGTTCGCGGCCATCACCTGCGGCCTGATCGTCGGCGCCTTCGCCGAGCGCATCAAGTTCTCGGCCGTGCTGCTGTTCATCGTGCTGTGGTTCACCTTCTCCTACCTGCCGGTCGCGCACATGGTCTGGTTCTGGGCGGGCCCGGATGCCTACACCGACGCCGCCGCGGCTGAAGCGGCCGGTGCGACTGCGGGCTGGCTGTTCCAGAAGGGCGCGCTCGACTTCGCGGGCGGCACCGTGGTGCACATCAACGCGGCGATCGCCGGCCTGGTCGGCGCCTATGTGGTCGGCAAGCGCATCGGCTACGGCCGCGAAGCGATGGCGCCGCACTCCCTGACCCTGACCATGGTCGGCGCCTCGCTGCTGTGGGTGGGCTGGTTCGGCTTCAACGCCGGCTCCGCGCTCGAGGCAGGCGGCACCGCTTCCCTGGCCTTCGTCAACACCCTGCTGGCCACCGCCGCCGCGACCCTGTCCTGGACCTTCGGCGAATGGATGAGCAAGGGCAAGCCCTCGATGCTGGGCGCCGCTTCCGGTGCCGTCGCCGGCCTGGTGGCGATCACCCCGGCGGCCGGCTTCGTCGGCGTGATGGGCGGCCTCGTGATCGGCCTGCTGGCAGGCGTCATCTGCCTGTGGGGCGTCAACGGCCTCAAGCGCATGCTCGGCGCGGACGACTCGCTCGACGTGTTCGGCGTGCACGGCGTGGGCGGCATCCTCGGCGCGCTGCTGACCGGCGTGTTCGCGGCACCGTCGCTCGGCGGCACCGGCATCTACGACTACGTGGCCAATGCCGTCGCCCCGGACTATTCGATCGCCGGTCAGGTCTGGATCCAGTTCCAGGGCGTGCTGACCACGGTCATCTGGTCCAGCGTGGTCGCCTTCATCGCCTTCAAGCTGGTGGATCTGATCGTCGGCCTGCGCGTCACCGAAGAGGAAGAGCGCGAAGGCCTGGACATCTCCAGCCACGGCGAATCGGCCTACCACTCGTAATCGCACCGGTCCGGCCCCGCCGCCGGAACCGCCGGGCGCCCCGCAAGGGGCGCCTTTTTGTTTTCGGGGTTTGAAAATTTCGCAATTGCCCCCAGATCGGCTTTCCCTCGCCGCCGCCGCGCCGCCTGCTTGTCAGGAATGAAAGAAAAGCGGCACGGCCGGCCCGCTTTCATTCACGCGACATCCGGCGCAGTCGGGGGATTACCGTTAGAATCAGCATCACCCCCGATTGCAAGTTTGCTTATAACCCGAAGGTTCCTATGGTCCCGCACCTCGTCACGGCCCTGAACGGCCCCCTGCTAGACCTCGAAAAGAAAATCCTGGCGGCCACCCCGGCGATCGAACGCTGGTTCCGCCTCGAGTGGCAGGAACACACGCCGCCGTTCTATTGTTCGGTCGACCTGCGCAACGCCGGCTTCAAGCTGGCCCCGGTCGACACCAACCTGTTCCCCGGCGGCTTCAACAACCTGTCGCCCGAGATGCTGCCGCTGGCGGTCCAGGCCGCGATGGCGGCCATCGAGAAATACTGCCCGGACGCCAAGAACCTGCTGCTGATCCCCGAGCGCCATACGCGCAACGTGTTCTACCTGCAGAACGTCGCGCGGCTGATCCAGATCTTCCGCCAGACCGGCCTCAACGTGCGGCTCGGCTCGCTGTCCGAGGACGTCAAGGAGCCGACCAACATCGACCTGCCCGACGGCAGCACGCTGACGCTGGAGCCGCTCGAGCGCTCCGCCAACGGCCGCCGGCTCGGCCTGAAGAACTTCGACCCCTGCACCATCCTGCTCAACAACGACCTGTCGTCGGGCATCCCCAAGGTGCTCGAGGGCCTGCACGAACAGAACCTGCTGCCGCCGCTGCACGCCGGCTGGGCGGTGCGCCGCAAGACCAACCACTTCGCCGCCTACGACGAGGTGGTGAAGAAATTCGCCAAGATGATCGACATCGACGGCTGGATGCTCAATCCGTATTTCGCCCGCTGCGGCGAAATCAATTTCCACGAGCGCACCGGCGAGGATTGCCTGGCCTCGAATGTCGACACGCTGCTCACCAAGATCCGCAAGAAGTACAAGGAATACGGCATCAAGGAGACTCCGTTCGTGATCGTCAAGGCCGATGCCGGCACCTATGGCATGGGCATCATGACGGTCAGGGATGCGAGCGAAGTGCGCGACCTCAACCGCAAGCAGCGCAACAAGATGGCGGTGGTGAAGGAAGGCCTGGAAGTCTCCGACGTCATCATCCAGGAAGGCGTGCACACCTTCGAGCGCATCAATGACGCCGTCGCCGAGCCGGTGGTGTACATGATCGACCGCTACGTGGTCGGCGGCTTCTACCGCGTACACGCCGAGCGCGGCGTGGACGAGAACCTCAATTCGCCCGGCGCGCACTTCGTGCCGCTGGCCTTCGCGCAGCAGCATGCGCTGCCCGACCTGCAGGCCAAGCCGGGCACCGCCGCCCCCAACCGCTTCTACATGTACGGCGTGGTGGCGCGCATGGCGCTGCTGGCCGCTTCTCTCGAGCTGGAAAAGACCGACCCCAATCCGGAAATCTACTGATGAGAATCGCCTTCCTCGCCGACCCGCTCGAACAGTTCAAGACCTACAAGGACACCACCTACGCGATGATGGCCGAGGCGGCCTCGCGCGGACACGAGGTGCACGCCTTCGAGCAGCGGCACATGGCGCTGGAGGCAGGGCGGGTGACGGCGCAGGCGGCGCGCATCCATCTCACCGGAGATGCGAAGGACTGGTTCCGCGCCGACGCCCGCGTCGTCTCCGGGCTCGACGGGTTCGACGCGGTGCTGGTGCGCAAGGACCCGCCTTTCGACATGGAGTACGTGTACCTGACCTATCTGCTGGAAGTGGCGGAGCAGCAGGGCGCGCGCGTCTTCAACCGCCCGGAAGCGATCCGCAACCACAATGAAAAGCTGGCGATCGCGCGCTTCGCGCAGTTCACCGCGCCCACCCTGGTCACCAGCGATGCGGCCAGGCTGCGCGCCTTCCATGCCGAGCACCGCGACGTCATCTTCAAGCCGCTCGACGGCATGGGCGGCGCCGGCATCTTCCGCGTGCGCGAGGACGGGCTCAACCTCGGCTCCATCATCGAGACCCTGGGCGGCAACGGCGCGCGCACGATCATGGCGCAGCGCTTCATTCCCGACATCGTCAAGGGCGACAAGCGCATCCTGCTGATCGGCGGCCAGGTCGTGCCCTACAGCCTGGCGCGCATTCCCCAGGGCGGCGAAGTGCGGGGCAATCTCGCCGCCGGCGGGCTCGGCGTGGCGCAGCCGCTGTCGGCGCGCGACCGCGAAATCGGCGAAGCGCTTGCCCCGGTGCTTTGGAGCCGCGGCCTGTTGCTGGTAGGATTGGACGCCATTGGGGATTACCTGACCGAAATCAACGTCACCAGCCCGACCTGCTTCCAGGAGATCGCGCAACAGACCGGCTTCAACGTGGCCGGCATGTTCATCGATGCGCTGGAGCGGCAGTGCGGCTGATGGCCCTGCGCCGGCCGCGCCCCGCAACCGAATCCGCCTTGACGGGTTGAACCCTCATGATAGGAATACTGCTTCTGACGCATGCGCCGCTGGGCGGCGCCTTCATCGACGCGGCCACGCACGTGTTCCGTGCGCGGCCCGAGCGGATGGAAGCGATCGACGTGCGCGCCGACCAGGACACCAATGAAGTCAACCGGCTGGCGCGCGAGGCGATCGGCCGCCTCGACGACGGCACCGGCGTGCTGGTGATCACCGACGTGATGGGCGGCACGCCCTCCAACTGCACGCTGAAACTGTGCGACCCCGGCCATATCGAAGTCATCGCCGGCATCAGCCTGCCGATGCTGCTGCGCGCGCTCACCTACCGCAACGACACCATCGACGTGGTGGTGGAAATGGCGCTTGCCGGCGGACAGGGCGGCGCGGTGCGGGTCGACAACCGGGTCCGGCTATCTCCCACTTAAAAAACAAAAATGATTCAACAGGAAATCGAGATCATCAACAAGCTGGGCCTGCATGCGCGCGCGTCGGCGAAGCTGACCCAGCTGGCGGCCCGCTACAAGAGCGAGGTCTGGCTGACCCGTAATGCCCGCCGCGTCAATGCGAAGTCCATCATGGGCGTGATGATGCTGGCCGCCGGCAAGGGCGCCAAAGTCACGCTGGAGGCGGAAGGCGTCGACGAAAAGGAATGTTTCGACGCCATCGTGGATCTCATCCAGAACAAGTTCGGCGAAGGCGAGTAGGTCGTCGATGGCTTCCTTCACGCTCCACGGGATTCCGGTATCGCGCGGCATCGCGATCGGGCGCGCGCACCTGGTCGCGCCGGCGGCGCTCGACGTCAAGCACTATCTGGTGTCGGAAGAACAGGTCGAGGCCGAGGTGCAGCGCCTGCAGAAGGCCATCGAGACCGTGCACCAGGAACTGCAGACCATGTGGAACGAGCTGCCGAAGGAAGCCCCGGCCGAGCTCGGCGCCTTCATCGATGTGCATGCGCTGATCCTGTCGGACCCGATGATCGCCGAGGTCCCGCTCGACATCATCCGCAGCCGCCACTACAACGCGGAATGGGCGCTGGTGACGCAGATCGAGGAGCTGTCGGCGCAGTTCGACGAGATCGAGGATGCCTACCTGCGCGAGCGCAAGAGCGACATCCAGCAGGTCGGCGAGCGGGTGCTCAAGGTGCTGACCGGCAGCGCCATCACCCTGCCGGCGCAGGACGGCGAGGAGGGCGCGGGGCGCCTGATCGTGATCGCGCACGATATCTCTCCCGCCGACATGCTGCAGTTCAAGGACAGGGCATTCGGCGGCTTCGTCACCGATCTCGGCGGCCAGAACTCGCATACCGCGATCGTCGCGCGCAGCCTCGACATCCCCGCCGCCGTCGGCATGTACAACGCCTCGGCCCTGATCCGGCAGGACGACTGGGTCATCATCGACGGCGACCACGGGGTGGTGATCGTCGATCCCACGCCGGGTGTGCTGGACCAGTATCGCGAGCGCCAGCAGCGGCTGGCGCGCGAGCGCAAGAAGCTGTCCAAGCTGCGCAAGACGCCTGCCGTCACCCGGGACGGCACCGAGATCACGCTGCTGGCCAACATCGAGCTGCCCGACGATTGTCCGGCGGCGCTCGATGCCGGCGCCACCGGCGTCGGCCTGTTCCGCTCGGAGTTCCTGTTCATGGGCCGGGTCGGCCATGCCAAGCATCTGCCGACCGAGGATGAGCAGTTCGAGTCCTACCGGCAGGCGGTGACGGCGATGAAGGGGCGGCCGGTGACGATCCGCACGCTCGACATCGGCGCCGACAAGCCGCTCGACGCGATCGAGCACACCTCGCTCAATCCCGCGCTGGGGCTGCGCGCGATACGCTTTTGCCTGGCCGAGCCGCAGATGTTCCTGGCGCAGCTGCGCGCCATCCTCCGGGCCTCCGCCCACGGTCCGGTGAAGCTGCTGATCCCGATGCTCGCGCATGCCTTCGAGATCGACCAGGCGCTGTCGCTGCTCGAGCAGGCCAAGGCGCAGCTGCGCGAGGCCGGCAAGAAGTTCGACCCCCTGATGCCGGTCGGCGCGATGATCGAAATCCCCGCCGCCGCGCTGGCGCTGCCGATGTTCGTCAAGCGGCTGGATTTCCTCTCGGTCGGCACCAATGACCTGATCCAGTACACGCTGGCCATCGACCGTGCCGACCATGAAGTCGCGCACCTGTACAACCCGCTGCATCCGGCGGTGCTGTACCTGCTGTCGACCACCATCGCCACCGGCGCCAAGGCCGGCATTCCGGTATCCGTCTGCGGGGAGATGGCGGGGGACCCCAAGCTCACCCGGCTGCTGCTCGGCATGGGCCTGCGCGAGTTCTCAATGCACCCGTCGCAGCTGCTGATGGTCAAGCAGGAGATTCTCAACAGCGACCTGTCCGACATCGGCCCGCGCACCCGCCGGATACTGAAGATGTCGGAGCCGGCGGCGATCGCCGAGGCGGTGGAGGAGCTGCGGGCGGCCTGACAGCGCGCCGTGCCCGAAGACAAGAAAGGCCCGCGGACCGAAGTCTCGCGGGCCTTGTCGCTTCCGGGGCGCGTGCTACTGCGGAATCCTGACCGTGCCGTGGATGGTGATGCCGGGCTCCACCACGACGGGCGCGGGCGCCGGCACATGGACGGGCGCCGCTTCGTAGTAGCCGTGGCGGACCGGCTTGCACTTGCGTTCTTCCTTGTACTCGCCGTTCTTCTCGAACTTGCGCTCGACCTTGCAGTTGCCGTCCCAGTACTCTTCCTTGTACTCGCGACGGTCATGTTTTCTGCCCTTGCCGTGGCCGCTTTCGTCTTTCCAGGGATCGGCCTGGACGGCGGCGGGCAGGGCGAGCAGCAGTACGGGAAGCAGCAGGGTCATGCGGAACGGTTTCATCATGTCGATCGATAGGGGAATGCGAATGGCGCCAGTGTAGCGGCGGCGCCGCGAGCGTGCGGTACGCCTGCGCCCATCAATGTAAGCAGTTATTACAAGCGATGGCATCGCTAGCGCGGGGCGGACGGCGCGTCTTTCCGCCGCGCCCGCCGCTTCAGCAGCAGCGGCCCGACCACCGCCGCCACCGTCAGCGCGAGCAGCGCCGCCGAAATCGGCCGCGTGACAAACACCGAGGGATCGCCCTGGCTGATCGACAGTGCGCGGCGCAGCTGCTGTTCCGCCATCGGGCCGAGGATCATGCCGACGATGGTGGGCGCGACCGGGATGTCATAGCGCCGCATCAGAAAGCCGATCAGGCCGATGATGTACAGCAGCAGCAGGTCGAACCAGGAATTGCGGATGCCGTAGGCGCCGAGCGTGGCGAAGATCAGGATGCCGCCGTACAGCAGCGGACGCGGTATCGACAGCAGCCGTATCCACAGTCCCACCAGCGGCAGGTTGAGCACCAGCAGCAGCACGTTGCCGATGTACATGCTGGCGATCAGCCCCCACACCAGTTGCGGCTGTGAGGCGAACAGCAGCGGACCGGGCTGCAGGCCGTATTGCTGGAATGCGGCCAGCACGATGGCCGCGGTGGCGGACGTCGGCAGGCCGATGGTGAGCAGCATCGCCAGCGTGCCGGTGCTGGCCGCGTTGTTCGCCGCCTCCGGCCCCGCCACGCCCTCGATCGCGCCCTTGCCGAATTCCTCGGGATGGCGGCTGAGCCGCTTTTCGAGCGCATAGGACATGAAGGTGGGTATCTCCGAGCCGCCGGCCGGCATCGCGCCGATCGGAAAGCCGAGCACCGTGCCGCGCAGCCACGGCTTCCAGGAGCGCGCCCAGTCGGCGGCCGACATCCAGATCGAACCCTTGAGCTGCTCCAGCCTGTCCTCGGACTTGTTCAGGTAGGTGGCGAGATACAGCGTCTCGCCGACCGCGAACAGGCCGACCGCGGCGACCACGACGTCGATACCGTCGAGCAGTTCAGGAATGCCCATGGTGTACCGCGACTGCCCGGTCTGGCCGTCGATGCCGATCAGGCCGATGAACAGTCCGAAGAACAGGCTCGCCAGTCCGCGCGCGATGGAGGCGCCGAGCAGCGTGGAGACGGTGGCGAAGGCGAGCACCATCACCGCGAAATACTCCGCCGGCCCGAACTTGAGCGCGAGGTCCACCACCAGCGGCGCCACCAGCGTCAGCATCAGCACCGACAGCGTGCCGGCGACGAAGGAGCCGATCGCCGCGGTGGACAGCGCCGGGCCGCCGCGCCCGGCCTTGGCCATGATGTTGCCTTCCAGCGCGGTGACGATGGTGGCCGACTCGCCGGGCGTGTTGAGCAGGATGGAGGTGGTCGAGCCGCCGTACATCGCGCCGTAGTAAATGCCGGCGAACATGATCAGCGCCCCGGTCGGATCGAAGCCGGAGGTGGCCGGCAGCAGCAGCGCCACGGTGAGCGCCGGACCCACGCCCGGCAGCACGCCGACCAGGGTGCCGAGGGTGACGCCGATCAGGCCGAGCAAGAGGTTCTGCAGCGTGAGCGCGACCTCGAAGCCGGACAGCAGGGAATTGAAGGCTTCCATCTCAGAATCCTCCGAGCAGGCCGGCAGGCAGGTTCAGTCCGAGTCCGCGGGTAAACAGCAGATAGGCCAGCAGCGACAGCACCTGGCCGCACAGGATGTCGCGCAGCACGCGCCGGCTGCCGAAGGCGCGGGCGATCAGCGCAAACAGGAAGGTCGATGCGAGCACGAAGCCAGCCCAGGCGATCGCCGCCATGTGCAGCAGGATGGCGGCGCCGAGGATGAGAAAGGCGAGCCAGTCGGGCGCCTCGTGCGCTTCGTCCAGCGGCACGCTGCGCCAGCCGCCCGCCACCGCCTGCCACGCGAGTACGGCGCCGATGATCAGCAGGCCGGTGCCGACCAGGTAGGGGAAGGCGCGCGGGCCGAGCTGCTCATAGCCGCCGGTGCCGCCAATCTCGCCGGCGCCGGCGACGATGAAGATGCCGAGCGCGGCCAGACCGAGCGACACCAGCAGTTCACCGATGTGGAGGCGGCGGTGCGCGGCCATCGCTTACTTCTTGGCCAGGCCGAGGGTGCCGACGATTTTCTCGGTGCTCGCGACTTCGCTTTCGACGTAGTTCCTGAAGGCGTCGCCGGCGAGATAGACGTCGCTCCAGCCGTTCTTCTTCAGCAGGTCTTGCCAGGCCTGGCTCTTGACCGCCTTCTCGACCGCCGCCGTCAGCTCCTTCTTCTGCGCGTCGCTGATGCCGGGGCCGCCGAAGACGCCGCGCCAGTTGGCCAGTTCGACATCGACGCCCTGTTCCCTGAGCGTGGGGATGTCGAGGCCGGGCAGGCGCTGCGGCGAGGTCACCGCCAGCGGCCGCAGTTTCTTGGTCGCGATCTGGCCGGCGAATTCGTTGTAGCCGGACAGGCCGACGGTGACATGCCCGCCCATGATGGCCGCCGCCGCCTCGCCGCCGCCGGAGTGGGCGATGTAGTTGATCTTGCCGACGTCGACGCCCTGGTTCTGCGCGATCATCGCCACGATGATGTGGTCGGTGCCGCCGGCCGAACCGCCGCCCCAGGACACGCTGCCGGGATTGGCCTTGAAACGCTCCATCAGGTCCTTGACCGACTTGATCGGCGAATCGGCGGGCACCACCAGCACGTCGTATTCGCCGGTCAGGCGCGCGATCGGCGTCACCTGAGACAGCTTGACCGGCGACTTGTTGAGCGCGATGCCGCCGACCATCACGCTGCCGCCGACCAGCAGCGCGCCGCCGTCGCCCTTGGCCGAGTTGACGAACTGCGCCAGCCCGATGGTGCCGGCCGCGCCGCCCTTGTTGTCGACCTGGACCTTCTTCACGCCCGACTGCTGCAGCGCCTGCTGCAGGCCGCGGCCGGTCTGGTCCCAGCCGCCGCCGGGATTGGCCGGCACCAGGATCTTTACGGTGTCGAGCGCCTGGGCGGGCGCGGCGGCGAGCAGGCCGAGGGCGGTGACGGAGGCGGCGAGCAGCCGGGAAAGGGAAAGGCGGGTGGGGGATGGCATGGCGGTCTCCTCTGTTTGATTGTTGGGGTCGGGCCTTCGTACGCATCGTGCGCGGGCCGCGAAATGCGCGAATCCGCATACGTTAGCGCGCTGCTCAATAAACGGGCGAGAGACTTCATGCCGGTTTGTTCTGGCGCAACCGCGGGTACTGCGGGCGACGGCCGGCACGATGCCCGGTCGCGTTCACGAGCCGCCGGCCTTCCTGCGCAGCAGGACCAGGCCCGCGCCTATCGTCGCCACGGTCGCGCCATTGCCCAGTCCCCGCAGCAGACGCTGCGAAGGCGTGAAATGCAGCGCGCCGAACCAGTAGAGCAGCATGAACAGGCCGACCGCCAGCAGCCAGACCGGCAGCAGATGGAAGCGGCGCGCGAGGCGGGGGATGAGGTTCATGGGCACATAAAGACACATGAAGCCGAGCACGCCGATGAAGAGGGTCCTGGTCATGCCCGAAATCGTAGTGCGTCGCGCGGCATTGCGATATATGCAATTTCTCATGGTCGGCGCACCGGCGACGGCCCCCGCCTGGAAAAACGGGCAACCGCGGTTTGACGCCGCAAACCGACTTCGTTATTCTTACGCAACGCGCCGATTTGAGTATCAGCTTGCGGGCGCGAAATAAATACGGCTAAAGCGTGCTTGAACCAAGCCACGAGAGCCCGACGAGCTGCCCGCCTTCGGGCTTTTTTGTTTGCGGGGCCGGAACATCGGCCCCATCCCTGGACCCCTATGTCATCCGTCGGAATCGTCACCCCGAAAACCATGCACTTCGCCGAGCCGCTGACCCTGCGCAGCGGCGCTTCCATCGGCGGCTACAACCTCGTTTATGAAACCTATGGCACGCTCAACGCCGACCGCTCCAACGCGGTGCTGATCTGCCATGCGCTCAATGCCTCCCACCATGTGGCGGGCATGTACGAGGGCGCCGACGGCAGCAAGAACGTCGGCTGGTGGGACAACATGGTGGGCCCGGGCAAGCCGGTGGACACCGACCGCTTCTTCGTCATCGGCGTCAACAACCTCGGCTCCTGCTTCGGCTCGACCGGGCCGATGCATGTCAATCCGGCCACCGGCAAGCCCTACGGCGCCGACTTCCCGGTGGTGACGGTGGAAGACTGGGTGGCGGCGCAGGCCCGTCTCGCGGACGAACTCGGGATCGAACAGTTCGCGGCGGTGATGGGCGGCTCGCTCGGCGGCATGCAGGCGCTGTCCTGGAGCATGCTGTATCCGAAGCGGCTGCGGCACTGCGTGGTGATCGCGTCCACGCCCAAGCTGTCGGCGCAGAACATCGCATTCAACGACGTCGCGCGGCAGGCCATCCTGACCGATCCGGATTTCCACGGCGGCCATTTCTATGAACACGGCGTGGTGCCGAAGCGCGGCCTGCGGGTGGCGCGCATGGTCGGCCACATCACCTACCTGTCCGATGACAGCATGGCCGAGAAATTCGGCCGCGACCTGCGCAACGGCGACTACCAGTTCGGCTACGGCATCGATTTCGAGATCGAGTCTTACCTGCGCTATCAGGGCGACAAGTTTTCCGAGTATTTCGACGCCAACACCTATCTGCTGATCACCAAGGCGCTCGATTACTTCGACCCGGCGCGGGAATGCGGCGACGACCTGGCGAAGGCGCTGGCGCCGACGCAGGCGCAATTCCTGCTGGTGTCGTTCACCACCGACTGGCGCTTCTCGCCCGAGCGCAGCCGCGAGATCGTGCAGGCGCTGGTGCGCAACAAGCGCCGCGTCTCCTATGCCGAGATCGATGCGCCGCACGGCCACGACGCCTTCCTGCTGGAAGACCCCCGCTACATGCATACCGTGAAAGCCTACTTTGACCGCATCTGGAACGAGGGAGGCCGGCCATGAATTTCCGCGACCTCTCCGTGCTGCGCGCCGACCTCGCCTTCATCGCCCACTGGGTGCGGCCCGCCTCGCACGTGCTCGACCTCGGCTGCGGCGACGGCGTGATGCTGGACTACCTGCAGAGCGACAAGCACTGCATCGGCTACGGCGTCGAAATCGATGACAACAAGATACCGGCCTGCGTGGGGCGCGGCGTGTCCGTGATCCAGCAGGATCTGGAAGCGGGGCTGGCGATGTTCGCCGACGATGCGTTCGACACCGTGCTCTGCCTGTCCGCGCTGCAGATGATGAAGAACGTGGAAGACGTGCTCGCCGAGATCGCGCGCGTCGGCCGCGAGGCGATTGTCTCTTTCCCAAACTTCGCCTACTGGCCGCACCGTTTCGCGCTGCTGCGCGGGCGCATGCCGGTGTCGAAGTCGCTGCCATATGAGTGGTATGACACGCCCAACGTGCGTTGCGCGACTATTTTTGACTTTCAGGAACTCGCCAACAAAGTGGGGCTCGAAGTGCTCGAGTGCATTGCATTGCACGAGGGAAACCCCGTGAAATTCATGCCTAACTGGCGCGGCAGCCTCGCCGTGTTCCGCCTACGCAAAAAGACAAGTGCATGAGCCTTTCAGCAAGCCAGACCGCCGCGCAGCCCAAAATCCTCAAGTCCAAGCTGTTCTGGATCAGCTTGCTGTATTTCTCCGAAGGCTTCCCGCTCGGGTTGTTCTTCGATCTCTTTCCGGTGTATTTCCGCCAGCAGGGCGTGGAGCTGTCGAAGATCGGCCTGCTCAGCCTGCTCGGCCTGTCGTGGACGCTGAAATTCCTGTGGGCGCCGCTGATCGACTTCACCCGCCGCCACCGCTACTGGATGGCGGCGGCCGACGTCGGCATGGGCCTGGTGATGATCATCTGCGCGCGCGAAGCCGGCTTCGGTCCCTGGGTCTGGTTCGCGATCGGCGCCTTCACCGCGCTGTCGGCGACCAATGACATCGCCATCGACGGGTATACGATCGAGCAGCTCAACAAGCAGGAACTGGGTCTGGCCAACGGTTTCCGCATCGGCTTCTACCGCGTCGGCATGCTGGCCGCCGGCATCCTGCTCTGGTTTTCCGACGTCGCCGGCTGGACCGCGACCTATGGTCTGGCCTCGGTACTGTTCTTCCTGATCGCCGCCACCAGCCTGTTCGCGCCCAAGGAACCGCCGCGTCCCGCCGCCGAGGCGCCATCCAGCCTGCGTGGCGAAATGGCGGCACTGGCGCAGCAGCCGGTGCTGATCGTGGCCATCCTGCTGTTCATCGCCGGCCTGCTGTGGCCGGTGCTCGGCGCGGTCGACATCGCCGCGCTCAAGCCCTACAAGTCGGCCTGGTGGTTCAAAGGCGGGGCGCCGGTCGGCCTGATCCTGCTCGCCGCCTTCCTGTTCACCCGCGCCATCCGCGGCCAGTCGGCGCAGCAGTCGGCGGCCTCCGCCTCCGGCCCGATGTTCGGCGCCATCGTGTCGCTGCTCAACAAGCAGAACGCGCTGCTGCTGATCGGCTTCATCCTGATCTTCAAGCTGGCGGATTCCTCGATCGGCTTCATGATCAAGCCGTTCTGGGTCGACAGCGGCTTCACCAATACGCAGATCGGGCTGGTCTCGGTCAACCTCGGGCTCGGACTGTCGATCGCCGGCGGCATCATCGGCGGCTGGTACACCGACAAGGTGGGCATCTTCAGGGGATTGTGGGTGCTCGGCCTGTGGCAGGCGCTGTCCAACATCGGCTACGTGATCGCCGCCGCCATCGTGCCACGCGCCGCGCAGGGCGCCGACATCGCGCTCGCGCACCAGGCCATCATGTACGGCGCCAGCGCCATCGAATCCTTTACCGGCGGACTCGGCACCGCCGCCTTCCTCGCCTTCCTGATGGCCATCGTCGACAAATCGCGCGCCACGACGGAATATGCGATCCTGTCGTCGATCTTCGCCTTCTCGCGTTCGATCGCCGGCTGGGCGGGCGGCATCGGCGCGCAGGAGATGGGTTATGCGGCGTATTTCCTGCTGACCTTCGTGCTGGCCTTCCCGGCCTATGCGCTGCTGCCCTGGATCAAGACGCTGCTCGCCGCCTCGGAGGAACAAAAGACATGATGCCGCTGATTCCGCTGACCGTGACGCTGGTGGCGCTCGGCACCGCGGCGCCGTGGGCACTGGCGAAGGATGAAGTCAGCAGCGACGGCGTCAAGGTCGAGGAAATGTCGGCGCTGCGCAAGCTGGTGCCGGAGGAAGAGCTGGAAGCCGCCGCGGCGCAGCAATATCTGGAAATGAAAAACCAGGCCGCGCAGCACCGCGCGCTGGCGCCGGCCGACAATCCGCAGCTGCAGCGGCTCAACGCGATCGCGAAGAAACTGATTCCGCATGCCGAGCGCTGGAATCCGCGCGCCCGGCAGTGGAAATGGGAAGTCAGCCTGATCGGCTCGAAGGAAATCAACGCCTTCTGCATGCCGGGCGGGAAGATCGCGTTTTTCTCCGGCATCCTCAACCAGCTCAAGCTGACCGATGACGAGGTCGCCATCGTGATGGGCCATGAGATCGCCCACGCCCTGCGGGAGCACGGCCGCGAGCGGGTCGCCAAATCGGGCCTTGCCAGCGCGGGCGCCAAGATCGCCGGCATCGGCCTGTCGGCGCTGCTGGGAATCGACCCCAATCTCGCCGGTGCTGCGACCGGCGGCGTCGCCAATCTCACCATGCTCAAGTTTTCCCGCGACGACGAGACCGAGGCCGACCTCGTCGGCCTGGATATCGTCGCGCGCGCCGGCTACGACCCGCGCGCCGGCATCGCGCTGTGGCGCAAGATGGCCATGGTGCAGAAGAACGAGAGCCTGCAGTGGCTGTCCACCCACCCGGCCGGCAAGGCGCGCATCGCGGAAATCCAGAGGCACCTGCCGACGGTGATGCCGCTGTATGCCAAGGCCAAGGGCGTGCCGCAGTCTTCGCTGCCGCCCTACAAGAGCAACGTCGAGGGCATTACGCCGATCCATCGCTGAAGGCGTCGGCCCCTCACCACCTGGAGCGTTTTCATGCAGCGCTGGCAGTTCTGGATAGACAGGGGCGGCACCTTCACCGACATCGTGGGCCGCCGTCCCGACGGCGGCCTCGTTACCCACAAGCTGCTTTCCGAAAACCCCGGGCAATACCGCGACGCCGCGGTGGCCGGCATCCGCCATCTGCTGGGGCTGCGCGCGGACGAACCGGTTACCTCCGACAGGGTGGAAGTCGTGAAGATGGGCACGACCGTCGCCACCAATGCGCTGCTCGAACGCAAGGGCGAACCCACGGTCCTCGCCATCACCCGGGGCTTCCGCGATGCGCTACGGATTGCGTACCAGAACCGGCCGCGCCTGTTCGACCGGCATATCGTGCTGCCCGGGCTGCTCTACAGCCGCGTGATCGAGATCGACGAGCGCGTCGGCGCGCACGGCGAGATCGTCGCGCCGCTCGATGAAGTCGCCGCCCGGCTGGCACTGGAGGACGCCTTCCGCGCCGGTTATCGCGCCATCGCCATCGTCTTCATGCATGGTTACCGGCATACCCGTCATGAAGCCACGGCGGCGCGTATCGCACGCGAGACCGGTTTCACCCAGGTCAGCGTCTCGCACGAGACGAGTCCCTTGATGAAGCTCGTCGCGCGCGGCGACACCACCGTCGCCGACGCCTACCTGTCGCCCATACTGAGGCGCTACGTCGATCGCCTGTCGCGGGAAATGCCGGGCGTGAAGATCGAGTTCATGCAATCCAGCGGCGGCCTGACCGATGCCGGCGCCTTCCACGGCAAGGACTCGGTGCTGTCGGGACCGGCCGGCGGCATCGTCGGCATGGCGCGCACCAGCGAGGCGGCCGGCTTTCGCAAGCTCATCGGCTTCGACATGGGCGGCACCTCGACCGACGTCTCGCATTACGCCGGCGAGTTCGAGCGCGCATTCGATACGCAGATCGCGGGCGTGCGCATGCGTGCGCCGATGATGAGCATCCACACGGTGGCCGCCGGCGGCGGATCGATCCTGCATTTCGACGGCGCCCGCTACCGGGTCGGCCCCGACAGCGCGGGCGCCGATCCCGGTCCCGCCTGCTACCGGCGCGGCGGGCCGCTGACCGTGACCGACGCCAATCTCGTGCTCGGCAAGATACAGCCGGCGCATTTTCCGGCAGTGTTCGGTCCGGCCGCCGATCAGCCATTGGACCTGGACGCTGCACGTGAAGGTTTCGCGCGGCTCGCGCAGGAGATCGGGCAGGCGACCGGCACGCCGCAGACGCCGGAACAGGTGGCCGAGGGCTTCATCCGCATCGCCGTCGGCAACATGGCCAATGCGATCAAGCAGATCTCGGTGCAGCGCGGCCACGACCTGCGCGACTACGTGCTGACCACCTTCGGCGGCGCCGGCGGCCAGCATGCCTGCCTCGTGGCCGATGCGCTCGGCATGAACACCGTCTTCGCCCATCCGCTCGGCGGCGTGCTGTCCGCCTATGGCATGGGACTGGCCGACCGCACCGCGATGCGCGAGGCGACGCTGGAGCTGTCGTTCGACGAGAGCGCGTCGGGCGCCATCGAGCAAACCCTCGGTGAGCTGGAGCGCGCGGCGTGCGGCGAACTGGCGGCGCAGGGCGAGCCGGCGCAGAACCTGCGCATAGCCCGCCGCGTGCATCTGCGTTACCAGGGAACGGATACCGCGCTCCAGGTGGACTTCGGCGCGCGGGATGCCATGCGCGCGCAATTCGACGAGCAGTACCGCAGGCGCTATGCCTTCCTGATGCCGGACCGCGCGCTGGTCGTGGAAGCGGTATCGGTTGAAGTGATAGCGCCGTCCGGGACGGCGGCGGTCCCGACGGCGCCGCGACCGCCGCGCGCGACGAAACTCGAGGCTGCACAGATCGTGCGCCTCTTCACCGGCGGCGAATGGCGCGATGCCTCGCTCTACCGGCGCGACGACCTGCGCCCGGGCGACCTGCTCGACGGCCCGGCCGTCATCGCCGAAGCCAACGCCACGCTGGTGGTCGAGCCCGGCTGGCAGGCGCGCGTGACAGCGCGCGACGACCTGGTCCTGAGCCGCGTCCTGCCGCGCGCGGATGAAACCGCGACCGGCACCCGCGTCGATCCGGTGATGCTGGAGACCTTCAACAGCCTCTTCATGTCGATCGCCGAGCAGATGGGTCTGCGGCTGCAGAACACCGCCAGCTCGGTCAACATCAAGGAACGCCTCGACTTCAGCTGCGCGATCTTCGACGGCGACGGCAGCCTGATCGCCAACGCGCCGCACATGCCGGTGCATCTCGGCTCGATGGGAGAAAGCATCCGCAGCGTGATCGACGCCAACCGCGGCACCATGAAGCCCGGCGACGTCTTCATGCTCAACGATCCCTATCACGGCGGCACCCATCTGCCCGACATCACCGTCATCACCCCGGTGTTCGACGAGGCGGGCGAGCGCCTGCTGTTCTATGTCGGCTCGCGCGGTCACCACGCCGACATCGGCGGCACCAGCCCCGGTTCGATGCCGCCCGACTCCACCACGGTGGAGGAAGAGGGCGTGCTGATCACCAACTTCAGACTCGTCGAAGGCGGCCGCCTGCGCGAGCCGGAAACCCGCGCGCTGCTCGCCGGCGCCCGCTACCCCGCGCGCAACCCCGACCAGAACCTCGCCGACCTGCGCGCCCAGGTCGCCGCCAACCAGACCGGCGTCGAAGAGTTGCGCAAAATGGTCGCGCATTTCGGCCTCGAGGTGGTGCAGGCCTATATGTGCCATGTGCAGGACAATGCCGAAGAGTCGGTGCGCCGGGTGATCGGCCGTCTGCGCGACGGAGCATACGAATACCGGCTCGACAACGGCGCCGCGATACGCGTGGCGGTGCGCGTCGATCATGCCCGACGCAGCGCGGAGATCGATTTCACCGGCACCTCGCCGCAGCTGCCGAACAACTTCAACGCGCCCTCCGCCGTCTGCATGGCGGCCGTGCTCTACGTCTTCCGGACCCTGGTCGACGACGACATCCCGCTCAACGCCGGCTGCCTCAAGCCCTTGAAGGTCATCATCCCCGAAGGCTCGATGCTCAATCCCCGCTATCCCGCCTCGGTGGTGTCGGGCAATGTCGAGACCTCGAGCTGCATCACCAACGCGCTCTATGGCGCGCTGGGCGTGATGGCGGCGTCGCCGGGGACGATGAACAACTTCACCTTCGGCAACGCGCACCACCAGTACTACGAAACCATCTCCGGCGGCAGCGGCGCCGGGCCGGGTTTCGACGGCACCGACGTCGTGCAGACGCACATGACCAACTCACGGCTGACCGATCCGGAAGTGCTGGAATTCCGTTATCCGGTGCGGCTGGAATGCTACGAAATCCGTAACGGATCGGGCGGGGCGGGGCGCTGGCGGGGCGGGAATGGCGGGGTGCGGAAGGTTCGCTTCCTCGAACCGATGACGGCGGCCATTCTGTCCAATAACCGGGTGTATCCGCCGTTCGGGATGGCCGGCGGCTCTGCCGGGGCCGTCGGGCGGAATTATGTCGTCAGGGCGGATGGGCGGGTGGAGGAGCTGGGGTTCGTGGGGCGGACGGAGGTGGGGGAGGGGGATTTGTTTGTGGTGGAGACGCCGGGTGGGGGAGGGTATGGGGAGGTGTAGTGTGGCGTTGACGGGCAGCACGAGGTACTGCCTTTCGCTTGCTCTCGTTCCGCTCTTCTCTTCGGTGCTTCAAAGCGGTAGACACTCCGTGGATGCTTGCCGGGACTGGCCCCGGCGGGCCACCTACTTTTTTGCTTCGCCAAAAAAGTAGGCAAGAAAGGGGGGCGCCGAGCCCGACCCTAATGCTTGCCCCCTTCGGGGGTGCCCCAAAAATCGACGGGCCTCGCGGGAAGCGGGGCAAACTCGCCTTCGGCTCAGACAAGCCCCGCTTCTTTATCCGCGAGACCTGCCGATTTTTCGGCTGCGCATAAGGGGCGGCAACCCCTGCACGCCATCCCCACCCTGCCCCTCCACCTCGCCGGCCGCCCTTGAAGGGGAGGGAACTGTCAGTGGCTTGACACACGGAGTCGGTGCTGCGCAGATCTGGAGTGGTAGATGGCGGACGTACGCTAGTCTTCGTGCCCGTGGACGTGCTTGTTATGTGTGCAAAAGCGATGAAGCTTTTTACGCCAATAACGAACGATGCGGTAATGGAAAGGATCTCTTGGGGTAGCAAGGGAAAGAACAATTCCCTTCCCTTCAAGGGAAGGGCTAGGGATGGGATGGTTTGCGGTTTTGCCGTCCCCGTTGCGCGCCGCCGTCGAAGCGGAGTACTCCGCGGGAAAAGAAGCGGGCTTGTCTGAGCCGAAGGCGAGTTTGCCCGCTTCCCGCGGAGTGCTTCGTTTCGACGGGAACCCCCGAAGGGGGCAAGCGCTTCGGGTCGCCTTTCTTGCCTACTTCTTTGGCGAGACAAAGAAGTAGGCGGCCTGCCGGGGCCGGTCCCGGCTAGTGTCCACGGTAGTGACTACCGCTTTGAAGCAGCGAAGAAAAACAGGAAAACGAGAGAGCGTGTATCCACGAAGCCGCTACCGCTTTGAAGCACCGGAGAGAAACAGGAAAACGAGAGCAAGTGACCGTCCGCGCCCCGGCCCGCAAGCACCACCCCTACGGCACAAACTCATACTCCACCGACAACGGCGCATGATCCGAAAACCTCTCCTGCTTATAAATCGCAGCCCGCCTCGCCCGCGCCGCCATCCCCGGCGTCGACACCTGGTAATCGATCCGCCACCCCACGTTATTGGCCCAGGCCTGCCCCCGGTTGCTCCACCAGGTATAGGCCTCGCCCGTGGTCTCCGGATGCAGCGTCCGGTACACATCGACCCAGCCCGTGTCGCCGAACACCTTGCTCATCCATTCCCGCTCTTCCGGCAGGAAGCCGCTGTTCTTCTGGTTGCTCTTCCAGTTCTTCAGGTCGATTTCCTTGTGCGCGATGTTCCAGTCGCCGCAGATCACGACTTCCTGGCCGCAGTTGCGCAGCTTCTGCAGGTGCGGCAGGAAGACGTCCATGAAGCGGAACTTGGCCTGCTGCCGTTCTTCGCCCGACGAACCCGACGGGCAGTAGAGCGAGATCACCGACAGCTTGCCGAAGTCGCACTGCACATAGCGGCCTTCGGCGTCGAACTCGTCGCAGCCGAAGCCGACCTGCACCGCGTCCGGTTCGGCCTTCGAATAGATGCCCACGCCGGAATAGCCCTTCTTCTCGGCGTAGTGGAAATGGCCGTGGTAGCCGTGCGGGTTGAGGAAGTCGGGCGTCATGTCCGGTGCCTGGGCCTTGAGTTCCTGCACGCAGACGAAGTGCGGGGCTTCCTTGCCCATCCAGTCGAAAAAGCCCTTCTTGGCGGCCGAGCGGACGCCGTTGAGGTTGGCGGAAACAATCTTGAGCATGGGTCTTGCCTGAAAAAAACGAGCGCACAGCATACCCGATCCCCCGCCGAATTTGTGCCGGGCGGGGCGGCGGGAGCTTACAATCGCGGGTTGTTCCGGCCGGGCCGGAATACTTGTCCTTCTTCTATCTTTCGAGGCTATCTTGAGCAAGCTCCGTCAGGAATTCATCGCATTCTCCGTCAACACCGGCGTGCTGCGCTTCGGCGACTTCGTCACCAAGGCCGGCCGCAATTCGCCGTATTTCTTCAACGCCGGCCTGTTCAACGAGGGCGCGACGCTCGGCAAGCTGGCCGATTTCTATGCGCAGACGCTGCTCGATTCCGGCGTCGAGTTCGACATGCTGTTCGGCCCGGCCTACAAGGGCATCACGCTGGCGGCCGCCACCGCGGTGGCGCTGGCCAACAAGGGCCGCAACGTGCCCTTCGCCTACAACCGCAAGGAAGCCAAGGATCATGGCGAGGGCGGCACCATCGTCGGCGCGAAGCTGCAGGGCAGGGTGGTGATCATCGATGACGTGATCTCGGCCGGTACCTCGGTGCGGGAGTCGGTGGACATGATCCGGGCGGCCGGCGCCACGCCGTGCGCGGTGCTGATCGCGCTCGACCGCATGGAGCGCTCCGGCAAGGACGGCGCGCTGTCCGAACATTCGGCGGTGCAGGAAGTGACGAAGGCCTACAGCATGCCGGTGGTCTCGATCGGTAACCTCGACGACCTGCTGGAATACCTGTCGCAGGCGGGCGCCGGCGGCGACCTGGCGAAGTACAAGGACGCGGTCGCGGCCTATCGCGGCAAATACGGCGTCGCCTGATCCCTGCACGACGCGCCGAACCAAAAAACGCGCGAGCGTCACTCAACTGTAAAACCGGCGCCCATCCGGCGCCGCCACACACAGGATGAGTGAATGAAGAGCTTTTCGGCGATGCGCGGCAAGGTCGCGCTGATTACCGGGGCCGGCAGCGAGAACGGCATCGGTTTTGCGATCGCATGCGCGCTGGCGGACTGCGGCGTGCGGATCGCGGTTCACGACATTGACGGCCGCGCCCGTGCACGCGCGGCATCCCTCGCCGCCGAGGGACTGGATGCGCGGGCCTATGAATGCGACCTGACGCGGCGCGGCGGCGTGGAGGCCATGGTCGGCGCCGTGCGAAGGGACTTCGGGCGCATCGACATCCTCGTCAATAATGCGGGCATGAGCCTGCCCGGTCAGCCGGAGGTGTATGAAGCCTTCGCTTCCAGCAGCTACGAGCACTGGGACACCACCATCGCCCGCAACCTCACCACCTGCGCCAATGTCACGCGCGCCGTGCTGCCGGCCATGATCGCCGGCCGCTATGGCCGCATCGTCAACATCTCTTCCGTCACCGGCCCGCTGGTCAGCGTTCCCGGCGAAGCGGCCTACGGCGCGGCCAAGGCGGCGATGATAGGCATGAGCCGGGCGATCGCGCTGGAGGTCGCCTGCCACGGCATCGTCATCAACAACGTGCTGCCGGGCTGGATCGCGTCGGCGGCGCAGACCGCCGACGAGCGCGAGGCCGCCCGGCATACGCCGCTGCGGCGCGCCGGCAACCCGGCCGAGGTGGCGGCGATGGCCACCTTCCTCGCCAGCCCCGGCGCCAGCTACATCACCGGGCAGTCATTCGTGGTCGACGGCGGCAACTGCCTCCAGGAGCGCAAGGTCGCGCTGCCGGGCGAGAGCGGCCTGCGGCGCGCCGCCTGAGCCGGGGGCGCCATGTTCGACGACGCGCAGTTCAGGGACAAGACCATCCTCATCACCGGCGCCACCGGCGGCGTCGGGGCCGCGACCGCCCGCCTGCTGCGGCGCGCGGGGGCGCAGGTGTGCCTGGTGGCCCGGCGTGCGGAGCCGCTGCACGCGCTGGCGCAGGAACTCGGTGCGCATGCGATCGCCGCCGACCTGTCGCGCGCGCCGGAATGCGAGCGGGCCGTGGCCGAAACCCTCGACTGCCACGGCCGCCTGGACGGCCTGGTGAATGCGGCGGGCATCTGGGTCGAGGGCGACAGCGAGCATGCGACGGAAGAGGACTGGGACCGCTGCGTCGATCTCAATCTCAAGGGGCTTTTCTTCATGTGCGCCCGCGCCATCCCCGCGCTCCGGGCGAGTCGCGGCGCCATCGTCAACATCGGCTCTGATGCGGGCCTCCAAGGCAATGCCGGCGCCGCCATCTATTGCGCGAGCAAGGGCGGCGTAACCCTGCTGACCAAGGCGCTGGCGCGCGAACTCGCACCGTCCGGCGTGCGCGTGAACGTGCTGTGCCCGGCCGACATCATGACGCCGATGCTGACCGGGCAGGCGCGCGAGTACGGCGGCGATGACCCGATCGGCTATCTGCGCCGGCTCCTGGCGCGCTATCCACAGGCCGAGCACGCGCGATTTGTCCGGCCCGAGGAGGTCGCCTGCATGACGGCGTTTTTGCTGTCGGCGGAGGCGGCACCGATCACCGGCGCCGCGCTGCCGATGGATTTCGGACTCGGCGCGGGGTACTGATGCGTTGCGTCGGCCTGACAGGCGTGCGCGGCGCGCCGCCCCTCGATCGCCCCGGCTCCCGCACGCAGCGACGGCGGGCAATGCGGGGTATGCCAATGCAACAAGAAGGAGTGTGAAATGGATCTGAGCATACGGCAAACGCCACCGCCTCCGTCGCTTCCGTCGCCGGCCGGCGACGCAGCCCATGCCGGGGCCGCCGCATCCGGGCCGCCTCCCGAACCCGCCGGGCGGGCTGCGAACGAAGCCCCGCTCGCGCATGCGCCGTCGGCGCGCGACTACAGTTATCGGCGTCGTCTGCTGACCCAGCTCGCCGGCACGCTTGTCGGTTCCGTGCCGATGGCCGCCGGCAACGTGCTCGCCGGCGCCGCCCTGGCAAGGGCCCAGCACACGCCCGTGCAACATGCCCTGAGGGATGCGGGCATTGCAACCGGCTACACCGTCGCGACGCTTGCCGCCGCGTCGGTCCTCATGTCGGCCGTGGCGCACCGCGTCGAACGGGCCTGCGGCGACAACCGGATGGACCTGCCGGACCGGCAGCTGAAGACCGGCCTCGCTTCGGCGTTTGTCGCTTCCACCGGAGGTGTGGCGATCAACCTGGCCGCCGGCGTCGCCGCGCAGCGCACCGGCGGAGATGGCCGGATCAATATGGGACACGCGGCCGTGGAAGCTGTTGTGTCGGGCGCCGTGGCCGACGTGCTGGCGGCGGCCGGCATGGCGGTCGCCTACATGTCGAGCGACAGGGTCGCGCGCGTGAGCAGCGGCATGGCCGCGCGTGGCGTACGGACGGTGCTCGACGCCTGGCGGCGCGGTCGGGGCGGGCAGGCCGCGTCGGGCAGCGGCTCCCCGCAGGCGATTGAGCTTGAGCCACCGGGTCCCGGGGACCTCGAGGCGGGGCACGGTGGCTCGCCCGCCTCTCGTGCCGAATCCCCTGAAGATGCCGCGAACGGCGGCCGCAGCCCTAGCTGTGATGTTTCAATAGGTTGTTCTGGTTCATTCGGATTGGATTTGAGAAACTGGAAATCGCCAAACCCCCAGTTCTCAAAGAAGCCAACCGAATGAACATCCATAAGAATGCCCGATTGAC